>NZ_VSFA01000073.1 GCF_008119785.1 Micromonospora sp. MP36
GCACCCGGTCGGGTCGGTGAGCCCGGCCCGCAGGGCCAGCGCCCCGACGATGCTGGTGGTCGCGACCGAGCCACGCGCTCCCACCAGCCAGACACCCGTACGCATCGTGCTCCCTCCCCAGGGTCGGGTCGGTCCGCCGGTGCGGCCGGGGAATCCCGGTCCGGCCGCACCGGTGGGCCGTGCTTGGTCGTGCCGGGCCGGAGGGCTCCGGTGGCACGCTCCCCTGATCCGACCTCGTCCCCGCCGCGGGGCGCAACCGCGGCGGGCCCTCGCCGGTCGGGCTCCGGGAAGCCTCCTCGGGCGGCGCCCTACGGGCGTCGCATGGGTCGGGCGGCGCCCCGGCCAGCGCGAGGCGCCGCGTGGATCAGGCGGCCACTTCGGCCAGCGCGGGCTCCACCTCCGTCCAGCTGGCCAGTTCCGCCGAGCGGGTCACCGCGTCCAGCACCAGCTGGACCTGCAACGCGTCGGCGAACGACGGCGCCGGGTCGGTGCCGGTGGCGACCGCCTCGACGAAGTCCCGCACCTCGTGGGTGAAGGAGTGCTCGTAGCCGATGATGTGGCCGGGCGGCCACCAGGCCGACATGTACGGGTGCTCCCCCTCGGTCACCAGGATGCGGGTGAAGCCCTGCTCGGCCGTGGGCCGGCTGGCGTCGTAGAACTCCAGCTCGTTGAGGCGTTCCAGGTCGAAGACCAGGGTGCCGAGCGAGCCGTTGATCTCCACCCGGAGGGCGTTCTTGCGGCCGGTGGCGAACCGGCTCGCCTCGTACGTGGCCAGCGCCCCGCCGTCGAGCCGGGCCACGAACGCCGCCGCGTCGTCCACGGTGACCTGACCCATCGCCTGGCCGTGGCCGTCGGCCTGCGCGGCCAGGCCGCTCGACCCGGCCGGCAGCGGCCGTTCCTTGACGAAGGTCTCGGTCACCGCGCTGACCCCGGTGATCCGCTGCCCGGTGACGTACTGGGTGAGGTCGATGATGTGCGCACCGATGTCACCCAGCGCGCCGGAGCCCGCCTTGTCCTTCTGCAGCCGCCAGACCAGCGGGAACTGCGGGTCCACGATCCAGTCCTGCAGGTACGCCGCCCGGACGTGCCGGATCTCGCCGAGCCGCCCGTCCGCGACGAACTGCCGCATCATGGTGACCGCGGGCACCCGGCGGTAGTTGAACCCGCACATCGCCCGTATCCCGGCGGACCGGGCCTGGGCGGCGGCGGCCGCCATCTGTCGGGCCTCCTCGACGGTGTTGGCCAGCGGCTTCTCGCACAGTACGTGCTTGCCGGCGGCCAACGCGGCGATGGCGATCTCGCAGTGGCTGTCCCCCGGTGTGCAGATGTCGACCACGTCGATCTGATCGGACTCGACCAGCCGCCGCCAGTCCGTGGTGTGCCCGTCCCAGCCGAGCCGGCCGGCGGCGTCGGCCACCTTCAGCTCGTCCCGGCCGCAGATCAGCGCCATCCGCACCCGCGCCGGCAGGTCGTACACGCGGTTCACGGTGCGCCACGCCTGTGAGTGCGCGGCGCCCATGAACGCGTAGCCGACCATGCCGACCCGCAGGACATTGTCGTGAGTGGACAAGGTGGGTCTCCCCCCGTGTATCAGAACCCGAGCTTCAGGTAGTTGCTCGCGTTCTCCTTGGTGATCGTCTCGGAGGCGAGCACGATCTCCTTCGGGACCTGGAGTTCCACCAGGTCCGACATGCCCTTGTTCTGGCCGATCAGGCGGGCCAGTGAGATGGCCGAGGAGGCCATCGACGGGCTGTAGGTGACGGTCGCCTTGAGGACGGTGTTGTCGGCCTGGATGTCCTCCATGGCCTTCTTCGAGCCGGCGCCGCCGACCATGAAGAACTCCTTGCGGTTGGCCTGGTTGACCGCGGCGAGGACACCGATGCCCTGGTCGTCGTCGTGGTTCCAGAGCGCGTCGATCTTCGGCAGGGCCTGGAACAGGCCGGTGGCGGCCTGCTGGCCGGAGTCGGCGGTGAACTCGGCCGGGCGGCGGTTGGCCACCTTCAGGCCGTACGACGCCAGGGTGTCGGCGAAGCCCTTGGAGCGTTCCTGGGTCAGCTCCAGCGAGTCGATGCCGGGGATCTCGCCGATGACCGGGTTGCTGACCCCCTTGGCCTTGAGCTGCTCGGCGATGTAGGTGGCGGCGGCCACCCCCATGCCGTAGTTGTCGCCCTTGATCTGCAGGCGGTAGGCCCGCGCGTCGGGGAAGGCGCGGTCCAGGTTGACCACCGGGATGCCGGCCTTCATCGCCTCCAGGCCGAACGCGTTGAGCTCCTTGCCGTCGTGCGGCAGCAGCACGATCACGTCGGGCTTCTGGGACAGCAGCGTGGACAGCGCCGCCCGCTGGGCCGCCGCGTCGGCGCCGGCCTCCACGGACTTCAGCTCCACGTCGGAGTACGCCCCGGCCTGAGCCTTGGCGTTGCTGGTGATCGCGGCGATCCAGCCGTGGTCGGCGGCCGGCGCGGAGAAGCCGATGGTCACCTTCTTGCCGGGCTCGCTGTTGCCGCCGGTCGCCGCGGCCTTGGTCTGGGCGGCGGTGGGCTTCTGCTCGTTGCTGGTGCAGCCGGCGAGCACGACGCCGGCGGAGAGCGCCGCTCCGCCGAAGAGCAGCCGGCGGCGCGACAGGTCGCGACCCTGCGTTGTCATGACGGCCTCCTGGATGAGGTGGTGGGGTGAAAAGGGTGTGCTGGGCCCGGCCACCGTCACTGTCGAGGTGGCCGCCGGTGTCGCGGTCGGATCAGGTGGTGCTGGTGGCCCGGTTGCGGCGGAGGAACTGGGTGAGGCTGCCGAACTGGACCTGCTGGACCAGGACGGCGGCGACGATGATGCCGCCCTTGACCATGTTCTGGGCCTCGGTGGAGAGGCCGTTGATGGCGAACAGGTTGGTGATGGTGGAGAAGATGATCACGCCGAGCAGGGAGCCGACGATGGTCCCCCGCCCACCGCTGAGCAGCGTGCCGCCGATGATCGCGGCGGCGATCGCGTCGAGTTCGTAGAGGTTGGCCATCGCCGCCTGCGCGGAGGTGGCCTGCGAGGTGAGCATGATCGCGGCGATGCCGCAGCAGAGCCCGGAGAGCCCGTAGAGCAGCAGGGTGTGCCGGCGGACGTTGATGCCGGCGAGCCGGGCCGCCTCCGGGTTGCCGCCGACCGCCACCGTGCGGCGGCCGAAGGTGGTGCGGTTGAGCAGCACCCAGCCGGCCACCACGACCGCGGCGAGGATGTAGACCAGCAGCGGGATGCCGAGGACGTTCGTGCTGGCGATGCCGTTGATGAAGGTGTCGTTCGAGACCTGGGTCTGCTTGTCGGAGATCTCGGCCGCCAAGCCGCGGGCGGCGACCATCATGGCCAGCGTGGCGATGAACGGCACCAGCCGCCCGTACGAGATGAGCAGCCCGTTGACCAGGCCGACGGCGAGCCCGACGGTCAGCGCACTGAAGATCATCCCGCCGGCGCCGTAGCTCTGGGTGGCGACCGTGGTGCACCACACCCCGGCGAGCGCGACGATCGCGCCGACCGACAGGTCGATGCCGCCGCCGATGATCACGAAGGTCATCCCGACGGTCACCACCCCGACCACCGAGGCGAGCTTGAGGATGGTGAGGGTGTTGCCCCACACCCAGCTCGCGTTGCCGTAGAGGTCGGGCCGGGTGAGGATGCCGATGACCACCAGCACCAGCAGGGTGGCCAGCAGGCCGAGGTTGCGCCGCGCGCCCTCGCCCCCGTCACCGCGCCACCAGGACAGCCGCGCCGGCGCGTCGGACTTCGCGGTCTCGGCCCGGTCGACCGGCGGCGACTGGGCCGGCAGCCCCGCCGCCCGTTCCGGCGCCGCGGTCGGTGTCGTCTCGCTCATGCCGGTGCGCCTTCCATGAGGGACCCCGCCATGACGAGGTCGAGCACGGTGTCTTCGTCGATTTCGCCGGCCGGGGCCTCCCGGACCACCCGGCCCTCCCGCATCACCAGCACCCGGTCGGCTAGGCCGAGCACCTCCGGCACCTCGCTGGAGACCAGCAGCACCCCGACGCCCCGAGCCGCGAGGGACCGGATGACCTGGTAGAGCTCGGCTCGGGCGCCCACGTCCACGCCCCGGGTCGGCTCGTCGAGCAGCAGCAGCCGGGTGTCCCCGAGCAGCCACCGGCCGACCACCACCTTCTGCTGGTTGCCGCCGGAGAGGGTGCGCACCGGCCGGCGTATGTCGCGGGGACGCAGCTCCAGTGAGTCGGCGATCCGGTCAGCCTCGGCCCGTTCCCGCCCCGCGTCGGTGAAGCCGAGGCGGGCGTACCGGCCGAAGGTGGCCAGGGTGACGTTGCGGTAGATCGGCTCGCCGAGCAGCAGCGCCTGGCTCTTGCGCTCCTCCGGGGCCATGCCCATGCCGGCCCGCACCGCCGCGCCCACGCTGCCGGGGCGCAGCGTCCGGCCGCCCATCCGGACCGTGCCGGCCTGCGCCCGACGGGCGCCGTAGATGGTCTCCAGCAGCTCGGAGCGGCCGGAGCCGACCAGTCCGGCGATGCCGACGATCTCCCCGGCCCGCACGGCCAGCGACACGTCGGCGAACTCCCCGGGCCGGGTCAGCCCGTCGACCCGCAGCAGCTCCGCGCCGGCGGTCTCGTCGGCCGGGCGCTCCGGGAAGACGTACTCGATGGTCCGCCCGGTCATCCGGGCGACCAGGTCGTTGGTCGGGGTGGCGCGGGCCGGCAGGTTCGCCGCGGTGGTCCGGCCGTCCTTGAGTACGGTGACCCGGTCGCCGATCTCGCGGATCTCCTCCAGCCGGTGCGAGATGTAGATGACCGCGATGCCCTGCGCGGTGAGTTCCCGGATGATCCGGAACAGGTTGCCCACCTCGTCGTGGGCGAGCACGGCGCTCGGCTCGTCCATGATGATCAGTCGGGCCTCGTGGGAGAGCGCCCGGGCCATGCTGACGATCTGCTTGCCGGCGGCGGGCAGGTGGCGGACCAGCCGGCCGGGCGGGATCTCCGGGTGGCCGAGCCGGGCCAGGATCTGCCGGGTACGCCGGGCCATGTGGCCGCGGCGGACGAAGCCGAGCCGGCGCGGCTCATGGCCGAGGAAGGCGTTCTCCGCCACCGACAGGTCCTCGACCAGGTCGAGCTCCTGGTAGATGGTGGCGATCCCGGCCCGCATCGCGGCCTGCGGGTTGGCGAAGCTCGCCGGCTCGCCGCGCCACTCGACCTCGCCGGAGTCCGGCCGGTGCACCCCGGCGAGCACCTTGATCAGGGTGGACTTGCCGGCGCCGTTCTGGCCGAGCAGGCAGTGCACCTCGCCGGCCCGGACCTCCAGCTGCACGCCGTCCAGCGCGCGTACCCCGGGGAAGGTCTTGACCACGTCGGTGAGGCGCAGGACCACCTCGCCCGCGACGGTGTCGGCGGGGGCCGCCACCAGTGGGTTCGTCACCTCGGCCTCCTTGCTGTCCAGCGGAACGGCCCGTCCTCGTGGCGGGCGGTCATGACGCTTCCCCGAAGGCGAGGTCGCTGGCGAGCACGGCGGCGCCGGCCACCCCGGCCCGGTGGCCGAGTTCGGAGAGGACGACCGGCAGGTTGCCGGTGGCCAGCGGCAGCGAGCGGCGGTAGACCACGCTGCGGATCTCGGCGAGCAGGATGTGGCCGAGCTGGGCGAGCCCACCACCGATCACGATCATCGAGGGGTTGGTGAAGCTCACCAGCCCGGCCAGCACGCTGCCGACCCGCCGCCCGCCGTCGCGGATGAGCTGGATGCAGGTGACGTCCCCCTCGACCGCCCCCTGCGCCACGTCCAGCGCGGTCACCACGCCCCGCGCGGCCAGCCGGTCGGCGAGCGCCGGGGAGACGCCCGCCCGGGCCGCCGCGGTGGCCTCCCGGGCCAGCGCGGCCCCGCTGAATACGGCCTCCAGGCAGCCGAGGTTCCCGCAGGAGCACATCGGACCGTTCGGGTCGACCTGGATGTGGCCGATGTCGCCGGCGCACCCGTCGGTGCCCCGGTAGACCTCACCGTTGAGGTAGATGCCGCAGCCGATGCCGGTGCCGATCTTGATCAGCAGGAAGTCGTCCACCGAGTGGGCGACCCCGCCGTGCCGCTCGCCGATCGCCATGATGTTCACGTCGTTGTCGACCACGGCCGGGCAGCCGTGCTCGCGGGTGAGCACCTCGCGGACGGGGAAGCGGTCCCAGCCCGGCATGATCGGCGGCGAGACCGGCACCCCGTCCCGGAAGCTCACCGGCCCGGGGACGCCGATGCCCACCGCGTCCAGCCGCTCGTACGCCCCGTCCACCTTGGCCTTGTGCAGCAGCTCGGCGACCCGCTGGAGGATCACCTTCGGGCCGGAGCGGATGTCGGCCGTCTCGGTGTACGCGGCCACCGGCTCGAGCCGGCCGTTCACCACCTCGACGTCGATCGAGCTGGCGCCCAGGTCGACCGCGGCGAAGCGCAGGTGCGGGCTCAGTTCGACCAGGGTGGACCGCCGCCCGCCACGGGACGCGGCCAGCCCCGCCTCGGCGACGTATCCGAGCCCGACCAGCCGCTCCAGCTCGGCGAGCAAGCGGGGGCGGGGCATCTGCAGGCGGTCGCCGAGTTCGGCCCGGGACACCGCCCCTTCGTCCCGGAGCAGTCGCAGGAGCCGTACGTGCAGGGGGTCCACAGTCCGCACCGGCACACCTCCGCATCGGAGTCGTTCACATCGACGCAACGGCGACGTGTCGTGTCCGACACAGTAGGAGGCTTCCGGGTCACGTGTCCATAGCTTCAGCACATCCGATCCAAACTTTTGTCCATGCGAACAAAAGCCCGGCTGTGGATCACGGAAAGCATGATCGTCTTCAGGAACAAGAACAGCGCGCTGCCACGGGGTGGTAGCGCCAGGTCAGACTGTCGGGCTGGATCGACGCCGCCGCCCCCACGGCCGCCGTCCAGGCGCGACCGACGCGACAGACGGCGAGACGGCGGGGCGGCGGGACGGCGGGACGCCGGGGATACCGGGGATACCGGGACTGCGGGAAACGGCGGCGCGGGACGGGTCAGTCGCCGGCGGCGGGCCTGCCCTTCTTCCTGAGCTTGCGGTCGTCGCGCAGTTCGACGTACGGCTCCGACTCGGCGGGGTGCCCGGCCGCGATGGCCCGGCCGCGCTCCAACTCCGCGTCGAACTCCGCGCCGAGCAGGATGGCGATGTTGGTCAGCCAGAGCCAGACCAGAAAGATGATCATGCCGGCCACGGCACCGTACGTCTTGTTGTACGAGCCGAAGTTGCCGACGTAGACGGCGAACAGCGCGGAGACGACGAGCCAGATCACCACGGCCAGCACGCCGCCGGGGCTCACCCAGCGGAAGCCGCCGTGGCGAGCGTTCGGTGAGGCCCAGTAGAGGATGGCGAACACCAGGCTCACCAGGATCAGCAGCACCGGCCACTTGACGATGCTCCACACCGTCACTGCCGTCGAGCCCAGGCCGATCGCGCTGCCGACCTGCGTGGCGAGCCGGCCGCTGAAGACCACGATGACCGACGCGGCCAGCAGCATCACGCCGACCAGGGCGGTCACCCCGAGGCGGACCGGCAGCGTCTTCCAGATGGGCCGACCCTCCGGCACGTCGTAGATCGTGTTGGACGCGCGCATGAAGGCGGCGACGTAGCCGGAGGCCGACCAGAAGGCGCCCAGCACACCGACGACCGCGGCGATGCTGGCCAGGCCGCCCGAGCTGCTCGCCTGGGCGATCGCGATGTCGATGATGTGCCGGATGGTCGGCTGCGGCGCCGTCTGGTCGAGGGTTTCCTTGACGCCCTTGACGGCACCCGGGCCGAGCAGGCCCACCACCGAGATGAGCGCCAGCATGCCCGGGAAGATCGAGAGTATGCCGTAGTAGGTGAGCGCGGCCGCCCGGTCCGTCAGGTTGTCGGTCTGGAACTCCCGAACCGTGCGCTTGAGCGCCGCCTGCCATCCGGTGCCCGGCAATGCCGTCGGGCGCTGCGGGCCCTGGTCCGGGCCGACCGGACCGGCCCGGCCCGCACGGTCCCGCCCGCCTGACGCGTTGCCCGAATCGTCGCGGTCACGCCCGCTGCGGGCGGAAGACTCATCGCTGGCCATCGGCCCTCCCTGGTCGTCGGCGTCGTCCCACGAGATGCCCGACGGCAGGCCGGTTAACCACCTACTTGTAGAGCAACCTCCCCATCCGCCGGGAGGCGAGCGCGAGCATCCCGGCGGTCAGCGCCAGCAGGTACGCCACGTCTGGCAGCCACGACCAGCCGGACACCCCCACGCAGATCTCCCGGATCAGGTGCACCGACCGGTAGAGCGGGGTCACCTCGACCACCCAGCGCAGTGCGGTCGGGTACGCCTCGGCCGGCACGAAGGTGCCGGAGAAGAGGAAGAGGGTGAACTGGGCCGACCCCATCAGGTCAAAGTCCTGCCAACTGCGCATCAGGGTGGAGACCGTCATGCCGAGCGCGCCGAACGCGAAGCCGACCAGCACCGCGGCCGGAAAGGCGAGGACCGCCCGCGCGGCGGTGGTCAGGTCCATCGCCACCATGATCACCAGGAAGGCGGCCGAGTAGAGGCTGCCCCGGATCATCGCCCAACCCAGCTCGCCGAGGGCGATCTCGAACGGCTGCACCGGGGTCGCGATGACCCCGTCGTACAGCTTCATGTACTTCATCTTCCCGAAGAAGTTGAAGGTGGTCTCCGACAGCGCCCCGCTCATCGCCGACGAGGCCAGCATCGCCGGGGCCACGAACGCGGCGTACGACACCGCCTGCCCGCCGGGCAGGGTGAGGTCGCCGACCAGCGCGCCCACCCCGACCCCGATCGAGAACAGGTAGAGCACGGGCTCCAGGAAACCGGAGAGCAGCACCAGCCAGTACGCGCTCCGCAGCGCGGTCAGGTTGCGCTCGGCCACCGAGGCGGAGCGGCGCATCCCCGCGGAGCCGACCAGCCGGGGCAGGACGAGAGCGACCACGGGATCTCCTAGACGACGAGCGAGCGGCGGAACACGCGCGTGGCCAGCAGCCAGCCGGCGGCGGCCCAGGCGGCGAGGTAGAGCAGGTGACCGACGATCGACCACTGCGGAGCGACGCCCAGCGTGGCGGCCCGGCAGAGATCCACGCCGTGCCAGAGCGGGGTCGCGTACGCCACCTGGCGCAGCCCCGCCGGCAGCGACTCGACCGGGAAGAACACCCCGGCGAAGAGGGTCATCGGGATGATCGCGAAGCGGAACAGCAGAGCCAGGTAGCTGTCGCTCGGCACGACGGCGCTGAACGCGAAGGTCGGCGCGGCGACCGCCAGGCCCAGCAGCAGGCTCACCGGCAGCACGGCCACCGCCCACGGCGACCGCAGCGCCCCGAACAGGGCCGTCACCAGCAGGAACGCCGCCGTGCTGGTGAGCACCCGGAACAGCACGAAGGCGAGGTGCCCGGCGAGGATGTCGCCGCTGCGCAGCGGCGCCGCCACCTGCGCGTGGTAGGTCCGGATCCACCGGAAGTTACTGTGCACCGGCCAGGTCGACTCGGCGACCGCGACCTGGAGGGCGGTGGAGGCGATCAGGCCGGGCACCAGCCACTCGAGGTAGGGCACCCCGCCGACGCCCTGGCGCACGTACGCGCCGACGCCGAGGCCGAAGCCCACCACCGTCAGCACGGGCAGCAGGAAGGACGAGAAGACCCCCGCCCGCCAGGTGCGCCGGTAGCCGACCAGGTAATAGCCGAGCACCGCCAGCGCCGGCACCCTGGGCACCGCCGGCCCGGCCCGCTCCGCCACGCTCACGTCGACCACCCCCGCTCGCCGTCCACGTCGGTCTTCCTACCGCCCGGGTACGACAAGACCGCCGGCCACCCTACGACTGGTCAACGAACGGTGTCGCGCCAGTTTCTCCGCTCCCGCAGGCCCAGCGGGTGGCTGCCGGCGCGCGGCGAACGGCAGGCCGGTCCCCGAAAACGGGCGGACGGACCACGCCATCTTCACCCTGAACGCCCCCGAAGCGACCGCATCAGCACAGTTCGAGCGTGAGCAGCGGCTCAGCAAACACCGGCGCTGGTGCGCCGGGGTCGGCGGCAACAGACTGCTCCAGTCGGCGGAAGCCGGCCTCCAGTTCGTCGGGACTGAGCTGCGCGAAGAACGAGAGGGTGCGCAGGCGCAGCCGTTCGAGCATGTCACCGCGGGTGCCCGCGGACGGCTCGGTGAACGTGCCGAAGCTGGTCACGCGCCAGCCGAGCGACGTGAACGTCGCGATGACCTCGTGCAGCGGCTGAAACAGCGAGGCGTCCACCTCGTAACCGCGGGGGAAGTACTCCAGCCACCACGGCCGGGGATGGTGGTCGCTGAAATTCGCGCGCAATAGCAGCCGCCCGCCGGGCCTGAGCACCCTGGCCAGCTCCCGGGCTGCCCGAGGCTTGTCCTGCACGTGATGCCAGGACAGGAACATGAGAGCGTAGTCGGCGCTGCCGGACGGCACTGGCATGTCCTCGGCGGCGCCGGCCAGATACCGCACACCGGGATGCTGGGACTGCGTCTGCGCAATCTCGCGCATGCGGACCGACGGCTCGACGCCGGTCACTGGCCCGAACGCTCCGGCCAGCGCGGGGGTGAACCTGCCGGTCCCTGAGCCGACGTCCAGCCCCGCCAGCGGACGCCGCTCGGGCAGCACCGCTGCAAAGGCGTTGATCCATACCTGCAGTTGCTGCTGGGTGAGCGCGCGACCGCGCGCGTAGTCCTGGTACTGCTCCGTGTCGTAGTCGATCGACCTCATCGCACCTCCCCGTTGGCGGGCGACCACAAACGCCGTCCCGATATATCACTCCGATACATCGGGACGTTATTCGTCGTCGCGTCACCCCACAAGGTGCCTATGCGACGGGAGCTTCAACCGACGACCCGCTCGACAAGATGCGCGGGCTACTGGCCACGGCATAGGAGGCGTCACCGAGCGACAGCCCGCCAGGCCCAACGCCCACCGCTGCGACCCCAGGCAGGGAGGTCACGTCGCCCGTGCTCGCGTACTGGTCGCCGACGGATCAAGGCCGGCAACGACCCAACCAGGCCCAACGACGAAGAACTCCTTGTTGCGGCCGCGCTACGGCCGCTCGGCGATTCCGGTGACGAACGCGCGCCAGGCGTCGGGGCCGAAGGCCAGCACCGGACCACCCGGGTCCTTGGAATCGCGTACGGCGACCACGCCGGAGAGGTTGTCGGCCACCTCCACGCACGCCCCGCCTTGGCCGCTGCTGCGGGTGCTCTTGCGCCACCGCGCGCCGGTCAGGTCCATGTCTCCGCCACTTCCGCAATCAAGTCGAGGGACTGCTGGTGCGATAGTGCCTCACCGCGGATCGACTCCCACACCTCGACCATCTCCTGCACGAAGTCGGTTCGGTCGATCGCCTGCCCGTGGCGCTGCCCCTCCAGGTAGACGATGTCCTCCCTCGTTGGCGAGGTGGCGATCACGAAGTGCCCAGCGAGTCCAGGGTAGGCCCCGGCTGACATTGGCACGACGTGGATACGGACTCGGGGCAGCGTGGATCCCAGCTTCACCAAGTGCTGCAACTGCTCGCGCATCACCGCCGGCGTACCGATCCGGCGGTGCAGGACGTACTCGTCGACGACGGCGGTGAGTAGGGGCGGCCGATCGCGGGTGAGCACTGCTTGGCGATCCAGCCGGGTCGCCACCTGCTGCTCGATCTCGTCCGCAGCGAACAACCCGCCGCCAGACAGCAGCGCACGAGCGTATTCCTCGGTCTGAAGCAAACCGGGCACGCACAGCGGCTCGAACCAGCGCAGCGCCGTGGCCTCCTGTTCGATGCCGGCCCAGTCGCGGAACCACGGGACCACGGTCTCCCGGCTGATCCGGCGCTGGATGCGCTCGAACCGCCCGTCCGCGCCGAACACGGTGTCGCACCGGCGCGCGAAGTCGAGGCTCGGCCGGCGCTCGGAGGTCTCCACCTTGGCGACCAGGGCACCCGAATAGCTCAACGCCTCGGCCAACGCGGTCTGGGACATGCCGCTGCCGGCCCGGGCCAGCCGTAGCTCCTCCGCGAAGTGGTCCAGCATGGACGAGCTTTCCACGGACACCCTCCGTACATCCTCGTACCGCGTGGGATCGGCCGCCGTACGCGCTGGTCGTCGGCGCGCGGGACCTCCCACCGTAGTCGCGTCCTTAGCAGACTGTCACGCAGCGGAACCGCTCACGGGATCGGACGGCGGGCGGAACCAGGCCGGGGCGCCCGCCGGACAACGAGGTCCGCCGGGCGCCCCATTCCACAGCTGCGGAGGTTCGACCATGCGACTCAGGTTCTGGCGTTGCCAGCGACCGGCACCACCCACCACGCTCCCCCGGCGCACCCCCAATGCGCGCCCGTCGTGGGCGACCGCACCGACCGAGGTGTTCCCGATCGACGGGCCGGGACGCCCGGGGCGGCTGACCCGCGCGCAGGAGTGGCGGGCGAACGGGGGCCGCTGGCTGGCGTCACCGCGCTGCCCCGAGAAGGAGCCGAGCGGGCCTGAGAAGGGGCCGCGTGGGCCCGAGGAGGGCGCGCGCTGATGCCTCGCTACCGGCCGCACGTGGCGGCGCGTCCGTCCTGGCGCTGCCGGGTGTGCGGCGCGGCGTGGCCGTGCTCCCCGGCCCGGCTGGCGCTGCTCGGCGAGTACCGCGAGAACCGGACGGGCCTGCTGATCTATCTCGGCGCGCTCCTGCACGAGGCGATGACCGACCTCGCCGACCTCAACGCCCAGGCCTCACCGGAGGCGCTGGCCAACCGCTTCCTGACCTGGGCCAGAGCCCGCTGATAAGGCGGCCGGTCAGCCGGCCGTGGTGGGGCGGACGGGTAACAGGTTGCGCTCGGCGAAAACCTTCTTGGCGACGAGGGTGGCGTTGACCGCCCGCGGCACACCGCAGTACACGACGGACTGCAGCAGCGCCTCGACTATTTCGGAGGGCGTCAGGCCGGCATTGAGCGCGCCGTTGACGTGCACTTCAAGCTGGGCCTCGGCGCCACCGAGACCGGTGAGTATGCCGAGGGTCAGCAGTTCCCGGTCGCGGCGCGCCAGCCCGGGGCGGACGTAGAGGTCTCCGTAGGACCAGGCGACGGACCGGTAGCTGAGCTCTGGTGAGACGTCGGCGAGGGCATCGAGAAGCTTCTGCCCGGCGCCGCCGTCGGCCTGCCGGAGTGCCGCCAGGCCGCGCTCGTACTGTTCGTCACCGTTCACGGTCATGGTTGTGCCCTACCTCTGAGCAGTGGTCCCGTCGGCCTGGGGCAGCGGCCCCGGCGCCGCGGTGTACCCGTGGCGGTGCCGGACAAACGACTCATCTTCCGCGTCCCGCGCTCCAGGGCCGGAGCCGCCGTCGCGCCTTGCGACTAGTCCACCAAGGTGCGGCCGGTGAGGTGGAGGAAGACGTCCTCCAGGCTGCTGCGGCGGACCAGGACGCTGGCCGGGACGAGGCCGCGTGCGGTCACCTCGGCCACCGCCGCGTCGCCGTCGGCCACGTAGAGCAGGATCCGGTCGGGCAGCACCTCGACCCGCTCTCCCAGGCCGCTCAGCTTGCCGGCGAACGCCTCCTGCGACTCGGCGGCGAAGCGCAGCTCGACCACCTCGCGGGTGGAGTGCCGCTCGATGAGGGCGCGCGGCGAGCCCTCGGCCACGATCCGGCCGCCGTCCATCACCACCAGCCGGTCGCAGAGCTGCTCCGCCTCGTCCATGTAGTGCGTGGTGAGGACCAGCGTGACGCCCTGCTGCTTGAGCCGGAACAGCCGCTCCCAGACCAGGTGCCGGGCCTGCGGGTCGAGCCCGGTGGTGGGCTCGTCGAGCAGGACGATCTCCGGGTTGTTGACCAGCGCGCGGGCGATGGTCAGCCGGCGCTTCATGCCGCCGGAGAGTGGCTCCACCTTGCTCTCGGCCCGCTCGGTGAGCTGGACGAAGTCGAGCAGCTCGGCGGCCCGCTCGCGGGCGACCCGGCGCGGGATGCCGAAGTAGCGGGCGTAGGTGGTCAGGTTTTCCCGGACGTTGAGCTCCGGGTCGAGGCTGTCGAGCTGCGGGCAGACGCCCAGCCGGGCCCGGATCGCGGGACCGTCGCGGACCGGGTCCATGCCGAGGATGCGCAGCTCTCCGCCGGAGGGCGGGGAGATGCAGCCGATCATGCGCATGGTGGAGGACTTGCCGGCCCCGTTCGGCCCGAGGAAGCCGAACGCCTCGCCCGGGCGCACCTCCACGTCGATGCCGTTGACGGCGGTGAAGTCACCGAACCGCTTCACCAGCCCCCGCGCCTGGATGAGTGGTTGAGCTGTGGTCACCGGCCGACCCTAGCGGGCCGGTCCGACAGCTTCGACCGGTTAACGTCGGACTTCGCCGCACTCTCGGCGAGGGCATTTGCGAGAATCACTCGGAACAGCATTGCTCTGGGTAATTGCCGCCCCATTTCCGTCACTTAGCGCAATCACATTCGGCAATGGTTCCATAATGTGAACTATTCGCGTATCGTGCCCCCTCGTGTCGCCCGTTCGCCCGTCCGACGGCTCCGCGCCGACGCCCCTGCCCGCCGGGACGCGGGACGCCGCGTCCGACCTGGACACTGCCCCGGTGCCGCTCCCGCCCGACGAGGGCGCGGTCGACGACCCGGGGCGGGCCGACGACGGGCAGGTCGCCGCACCTCCCGACACCCGGGAGTTCGCCGCCCAGTTCGAGGACGAAAAACCGGGACGGGTCCTGTCCGGACCGGTCGGGCGGCTGTTCACCGGCATCACGGTCGCCGTCGCACTGCTCGCCCTCTGGCAGGTGTTCTTTCCGCTTCCCCAGGGCAGCAAGTACTACCTGATCATCTTCCTGACCGGCGTCCTGCCGGCGGTCTTCCTGGCGTACCCGTCGGGGATGCGGCTGCGGCGGACGAAGGACGGCCCGACGGAGGCGGCCGACGCCGCGGCGCGGCACGGCGGGCCCACCCCGGTCGACTGGCTGCTGGCCCTGGCCGCGCTGGTGACCTGCCTCTACCCGGTGCTGCCGGTGACGCTCGGCGCGGGCGGTGGCGGGTACGACGCGTTCCTCGACCGGCAGGGCCTGCTGGTGCCGCTGGACGTGGCGATGGGCACCGTGCTGATGCTCCTGCTGCTGGAGGCGTGCCGGCGGACCACCGGCTGGATCCTCCCCGCCGTCTGCCTGCTCTTCCTGGCCTACGGCTACTACGGCGGGCTGCTGCCGCAGTCCTGGGCGGTGGCCCACGCCGGGCTCGACTTCGGGCAGCTCATCGACGCCTTCTACAACTCCGACAGCGGCTTCTACGGCACCCCGCTGGACGTGGCCGCCTCGTACATCGTGCTCTTCACCATCTACGGAGCGGTGCTGGACCTGTCCGGGGCCGGTCGGTTCTTCGTGGAACTCTCCGCCGCCGCGTTCCGCCGCTCCCGGACCGCCGCCGGCCGGACCGCCGTCGCCTCGGGTTTCCTGCTCGGCACCGTCTCCGGCTCGGGGGCGGCCACCACCGTCAGCATCGGGGCGGTCACCTGGCCCATCCTGCGCCGCGCCGGCTACCCCGCCGAGCGGGCCGGCGGCATGCTGGCCGCCGCCGGGGTGGGCGCGATCCTCTCCCCGCCGACGCTGGGCGCGGCGGCCTTCATCATCGCCGAATACCTGGGCGTGTCCTACCTGCAGGTGCTCGGCTGGGCGACCGTCCCGACGATCCTCTACTACCTGGGCATCCTGCTCTCCGTGGAGATCGACGCCCGGCGCTCCGGCGTCCGCGCGGTGGCGATCGACAGCGGTTCGGCCTGGCGCCTGCTGGCCCGCTTCGGATACCACTTCCTCTCGCTCATCGTGATCATCGTGGTGCTCGCGACGGGCGCCTCGGCGACCCGCGCCGTGGTGATCGCCACCGTGCTGGCCGCCGCCCTGTCCTTCCTGGACCGTCGCCACCGGCTCACCCCGGCCCGCCTGGTCGAGGCGCTGCGCGGCGGCGTACGCGGGGTGCTCGCGGTGAGCGCCGTCTGCGCCGCGGCCGGCATCATCACCGCCACCACCACGAAGACCGGCCTCGGCCCGCAGGCCGCCGCGCTGTTGGTGAGCGGGGCGCAGGCGGTCAGCTCCGAGCCGGCCGTGGTGCTGGCGCTCACCGCGCTGCTCGCCGCCGTCGCGCTCAGCCTGCTCGGCCTGGCCGTGCCGGTCACCGCCTCGTTCGTGATCGGCTGGGTGATCATCGGCCCGGCGCTGCTCAACCTCGGCGTCGCCGCCCCCGCCGCGGCGATGTTCGTCTTCTACTTCGCGGTGCTGTCCGAGGTCTCCCCGCCGACCGCGCTCGCCGCGGTGGCCGCCGCCGCGGTGACCGGCGGCCGGCTCGTCCCGACCATGTGGCAGACCCTGCGGTACGCGCTGCCCGCGTACCTGATCCCGATCGCCTTCGTCATCACGCCGACGGGTCTCGGGCTGCTCGGCATCGGCGGGGTGGAACGGATCCTGGTGGCCGGCGTGGTCTCCGCGCTCGGCGTCACCGTGCTGGCGGTGGCCGCGGGCGGCTGGCTGCCCGGCGTCGGCCCGGCCGGCGTGCCCGAGCGGATCGTCGGCGCGGTCGCCGGGCTGGTGCTGCTCTGGCTCGAACCCGTGCCCGTCACGGTCGGCGCCGTCCTGGCCGCGCTGACCCTCACGGGTGTGCTCGTCCGACGTGGATCCGCCGGCCGCGCCGGGGTCCCGTCGGTGCCACAACAGCTGGACCATGGGGAGGAGTAGAGAGTGAGACGGATCGACACGCGGGTTGCCGCTGTCGTCGGAGTGCTGGCCCTCGTCGCGGCCGGTGCCGCCGGATGCGGGGGCCGGCAGGACGGGGCGGCGAAGGACGACGCCGCCAGCGAGGTCACCTGCAAGGTCACCAAGGACACCCGGGTCGGCATCGCCACCGGCAACGCCACCGGCGTCTACTACGTCGTCGGCAACGCGCTGGCCGGCCAACTCGCGGCGACGACCGACGGCAAGCTCACCGGCACGGCCGCCGAGACGGGCGCCTCGGTGCAGAACATCGAACAGCTCGTGGCCGGCCAGTACGACGTCGCCTTCTCGCTCTTCGACACCGCGGTCAACGCGGTGCAGGGCAAGGGCAGCTTCAGCGCCCCGCAGCCGGTGAAGGCGCTGGCCCGGATCTACGACAACTACACGCAGGTGGTCGTGCGGGCCGACGCGGGGATCACCTCGGTCGCCGACATGAAGGGCAAGAAGATCTCCACCGGCTCGCCCAAGTCCGGCACCGAGGTCATCGCCAACCGGCTGCTCACCGCCGCCGGCCTCGATCCGGCCAAGGACATCCAGGCGCAGCGCCTCGACCTGACCAAGACCGTCGACGGCATGAAGGACGGCAGCATCGACGGCTTCTTCTGGTCCGGGGGCCTGCCCACCGGCGGCCTCACCGACCTCTTCACCACCGCCGGCGACAAGGTCAAGTTCCTTGACCTCAGCCCGCTGCTGCCCAAGATGGCCGAGCTGAACCCGGCGTACCAGGCCGGGACCATCGGCAAGGACGTCTACAAGACCGCGGCGGACACCCCGACCATCCTGGTGCCGAACGTGCTGCTGGTCCGCGACAACCTGGACGCCAACGTGGCCTGCGCGATCACCAGGACGGTCTTCGAGAAGAAGGACGCCCTGGCCCAGGCCAACCCGGCCGCCAAGGCCATCGACCTGCAGAACGCCCGCAAGACCGACCCGGTATCGCTGCACCGGGGTGCGGACAAGGCGCTCAAGGACCTCGGCGCGAGCTGATCCGACGACGCCGGGCCCGGACGACCCGTCCGGGCCCGGCACCCTACCCCGACCGGGAGATCCCGTGCCGCTCCCCCTCCCCGGCCGCGTACGCCGGCACCACCGCCCGCCGGGCCACACCCACCGGCTCTGGTCGGTCCGCACCCAACTGCTCGCGCCGATCCTGGTGGCGACGGCCGGCCTGGTGGTGCTCGGCGCCGCCCAGACCGACGCCGCACTGGCCGCCTCCGCCGACGCCGACCGGGCCCGCGTCCTCGCCGGCACGGCCACCGCGACCGTACGGCTGGTGCACGAGCTGGAACGCGAGCTGGGCGAGACGGCGGCGCTGCGCCAGCGCGGCGGCACGGCCGGCCGGCCGCTGGTCGACGCCCAACGGCGGCGGGTGGACGCCGCGATCGACCGCTACCGGTCGGCCAGCGGCGACGCGCGGCGCGCCGCCCCGGACCTGGCCCCGGTGCTCAACGACGCGGACGGCCAACTCGGCCAGCTCGACCCCACCCGCAAGCTCGCGCTGGCCGGCGACAGCGGTGACCCGGCGTACGTGATGCTGGTCGACTCGCTGCTCGCCGTCGCCGACGCCCTGCCGGCCCAGCTGCGCGACGCCCACCTGGCCAACGGCGCCCGCGAGGTGGCGGCCATGGCCACCCAGGAGCACCTGGCATCCCTGGAGCGCGACCTGCTGCGCGGCGTCTTCGTCCGGGGTGCCCTGGCCCAGGGTGAGCTGGTCCGGCTCGGCCGGCTGCGCGGCGCCCGGGAGCAGCGTCAGGCCGAGTTCCTCCGGATCGCCATCGGCCCGGCGAAGACCGCCTGGTACCGGGTGATCGCCGGCGGCGACGTCGAGACGGCCCGCCGGATGCGCGACGACGTGCTGGACACCGACGGCGGGCCCGAGGCGCTGAAGACCGACGGCGACGCCTGGTACGTAGCGCAGAGCGGCACGATCCGCCGGTACAACCTGCTGGGCCGGGAACTCTCCGAGGACCTCGACCGGGACGCCGCAGCGCTGGCCCGGGCCGCCCGGCAGCGCGCCCTGCTCACCGCCGGGGGGACCACCACGGTCGCGCTCGCCTCGCTGGCCACCGCGGTGCTGCTGGCGGTACGCACCAGCCGCCGGCTACGCCGGCTGCGGGTCGCCGCGCTCACCATGGCGAACCGGGAGCTGCCGGAACGAATCACCGCGATCGCCGCCGGCGAGGGCAGCCCGGGCGACGGCACGGCGACCCGGCTGACCGCCGGCATCCGCCGCGGCCGGGACGAGGTGGCCCAGGTGGCCGAGGCGTTCGACACGGTGAACAAGGCCGCGCTGCGGCTCGCCGGCGAGCAGGCCGAGCTGCGGCTGGACGTGACCCGGATGGCCGAGGCGCTGGCCCGCCGCATCCGTACCCTGATCACCCGCCAGCTGCGACTGCTCGACGACTTCGAACGCGAGGAGACCGACCCGGACGCGCTGGACCGGTTCTTCGCGCTGGACCACCTCGCCGCCCGCCTGCGCCGCAACGGGGAGAACCTGCTGGTCCTCGCCGGGGGCGAGCCGGGCCGCGGACACGAGGGGGCGCTGCTCCTCGACGATGCGGTCCGCGCGGCGGCCTCCGAGATCGAGGACTACCCCCGGGTCGAGGTCGACGTGCCGACCGCGGCGGTGCACGGCGCGGCGGTCGGCAACCTGGTGCACCTGCTGGCCGAGCTGCTGGAGAACGCCACCGTCTACTCCCCGCCGGAGGCGCCGGTGCTGGTGGACGGGCGGCGCACGGTCGACGGGGTCACGCTGCGGGTGCACGACCAGGGCATCGGCATCAGCGAGAGCCGGCTGGCCGAGATCAACGAACGGCTCGCCGCGCCGGCCGCGCTCTCCAGCGCCGCGGCCGGCAGCATGGGCCTGCACGTGGTGGCCCACCTGGCCGCCCGGCACGGCATCCGGGTGCAGCTGCACCACACCGACACCGGCACGATCGCCCAGGTGGAGGTGCCCGAGTCCGCGCTGACGCGGGTCGAGTCGGCCACCCGGCGACCCGATCGCCGGCCGACCGCCAGCGGCGGCGCGCCCTGGTTCCGGCCCGGGCCGGCGGTTACCTTGCCGCTGGCCGACGCCCGCGACCTGGCCACCAGCCCGCTCCACCCGACCGCCCGGCACGACGCCCCCACCGTCGCCGTGCCGGTGATCGCCACCCGCCCGCCGGCCGCCGGCAGCGCGCGCGGCGTCGCCGCCGTGCCCCCGCCCGGCACCGCCCTCCCGGCCCCCGCCGCCGCCCAGGTCCGCCCGGCCGGCGGTCCGCCCACGCCGGCCGCCGGCGGCCCGCTGCCGCGCCGGACCCGGGGCGGTCAACTGCCCGCGACCATGCCGGCCACCGCCCCGCCGCCCCGACCCGCCGACGACCTGCTCGACCCGGAGGTGGTGCGGGCCCGCCTGTCCGCGCTCGCCGAGGGCGTGGCCAGCGCGACGCGGCGTACCCCGAACACCACACCCACCGGGAGAAACCCATGACCTCATCCGTGACCGCCGGACTCGACTGGTTGCTGGCGAACTTCGCCGAGCGGGTGCCGGACGTGTCGCACGCCCTCGCGGTGTCCCAGGACGGGCTGCGGCTGGCCGCCTCCCCCGACCTGTCCATCGAGCAGGTGGACCAGCTCTCCGCGGTGATCAGCGGGCTGGCCAGCCTGGGCCTGGGCGCCGCCCGGCTGATGTCCGCCGGCCGGGTACGCCAGCAGATCCTCGACATGGACGGCGGGGTGATGCTGGTAATGGCGATCGGCGAGCGGGCCCTGCTCGGGGTGCTCGCCGCGCCCGGCTGCGACCTGGGCCAGATCGGCTTCGAGACGGCGACCCTGGCCCAGCGGGTGGCGGAGGCGCTGGAACCGGCGGTCCGCCCGTGACCGGCCGCCCGCTGCGGCTGGCGGCCGTGCTGCTGCTGGCCGCCCTGGTGGCCGGCTGCGGTGCGGCCAACCCCGGCCCGCGGGCGTGGCACGGCGGGCGGATCTTCCTCGCCACCGGCAACACCACCGGCGTCTACTACCAGCTCGGCGGCGGCTACGCGGACCTGATCAGCCGGCACCTGCCCGGCTACGAGGCGCGGGCCGAGCCGACCGGCGCCTCGGTGGAGAACATCAACCGGCTGGCCAGCGGCGACATGGAGATCGCCTTCAGCCTGGCGGACACGGCGGCGGACGCGGTCAACGGGCGGGGCGCGTTCGACGGCCAACCACAGCCGGTACGCGCGCTGGCCCAGGTCTACCGCAACTACACCCACGTGATCGTCCGGACCGGCGGGAAGATCGACAGCTTCGCCGAACTGCGCGGCAAGCGGATCTCCACCGGCTCGCCGAAGTCCGGCACCGACATCATCGCGGGACGGCTGCTGACCGCGGCCGGGATCGACCCGGACCGGGACATCCAGCGCCTCAACCTGTCGCTGCCGGAGACGGTGAAGCGGATGCGGGCGGGCACCCTGGACGCGATGTTCTTCTCCGGCGGCCTGCCCACCCCGGGCATCAAGGACCTGCTCGCCAGCGCGCCCGGGACGTTCCAGCTGCTCCCCCTCACCGACCTGGTCGAGCCGCTCGCCGCCCGGTACGGCTCGGTCTACACCACGGCCACCCTGCCCAAGGAGGTCTACGGCACCCCGGCGGCCACGCCGACCATCACCGTGGCGAACGTGATCCTGGTCGCCGCGGACATGCCGGACCAGCTCGCGTACGACCTAACCCGGGTGCTCTTCGCGTACCAGGGTGAGCTGATCAAGGTGCACCCGGAGGCGGGCAACTTCACCCGGGAGAGCGCGGCGGGCACCGATCCGATCCCGCTGCACCCGGGCGCCGCCCGCTACTACCGCAGCGGCTGACGTTCAGAGGTTCGCCGGGGCGGTGGCCGACCGGGCGGCGGCGACCAGCCGGTCGGTCTCGGCGAGCACCGCCTCGTCGTCGGCGGGCGTGCCAGGGTCGTAGCGGACCGTCCAGGTCAGCCCGTCCACCCCGGACACCCGGCGGGCGGCGATCCGGCCGGCGCCGCCGGGCACCGGGTGGTGGCTGGTGTACGCCACCGACCGGGTGACCCGGGCCCGCACCTGGTGCGGCAGGTCGCCCGGGTCGAGCAGCAGGTAGGTCTCGGCCGGGCAGTCCGCCACCACCAGGTAGCCGTCCCGCTCGGCGACCCGCTCGGCCGGGGTGACGGTGAGCTCGCGCCCCGACCAGACCGCCTTGAGGATGTCGTGCCACCCGATCCGGTGCCCCCGGCCGGGCAGCCAGAGCCCGAGGTTGCTGGCGACCACCACGCCGTCGCCCTCGCCGTTGCCGACGGCGGCCCAGGCGAGCACCCGCTCCTCGGCGGCCAGTGGCGGGCGGGCGGCGGGCGGCAGCTTGGGCTTGCGGTTGAACAGTCCCATCACAGTCCTCCGGCGGCCTGCTCGCGCAGCGCCCGCGCGTGCTGCTCCAGCGAGAGCAGTTCCCCGAAGAGCGCGAAGTACTCGTCCTTGTTGCTCACCGGGTTGATCCGCTGGATCTTCGACTTGAGGTCCTTGATCCGGCCGGTCACCGAGCCCCACTGGAGCCGGGCCATGGTGACCGAGACGTACCGGGGGTCGGGCTCGCCGTCGATGCGCAGCGGCTCGACGGCCAGCTCGCCGACGAGCGCTTGGCCCGCCAGGTCGTCGCAGGCGTCCCGGACCTGCTCGATCCAGACCGCGCCGCTGGTGGCCGCCGCCGCCCCGCCGGCCGCCGCGATCGCCGCCCGCACGGCGACGTGCACCGGGTGCCGGTATTCGCCGGCCTCCACCGCGTCGAACATCGGGCCGGCCAGCACCGGCTCTTGGAGGGCGAGCTTCAGCGCCTCCCGCTCGACCATCGACTGCGGGCTGTCCACGGTCGGCGCGGCCGGTCCGGAGCGGGCCGGGGCGGCGGCCTCGCCGGCCGGCTGCCCGGACGCGGCGGCCAGCACCGCGCGCTGCACCGGCTCGATCTCCATGCCGAGGTCGCCGGCGAGCTTGCGGACGTACTCGGGGCGCTTCTCCCGGTCCTTGATCTTGGCGACCAGCGGGGCGGCCCGGCGCATCGCCTCCACCCGGCCGTCGACGGTGTCCAGGTCGTAGCGGTTGATCACGTGGCGGAGCGCGAAGTCGACCAGCGGCTCGCGGCGGGCGACCAGGTCGCGGACGGCCAGGTCGCCCTTGGCCAGGCGCAGCTCGCACGGGTCCATGTTGTCCGGGCTGACCGCGATGAAGGTACGCCCGACGAAGCGCTGGTCGTCCTCGAAGGCGCGCAGCGCGGCCTTCTGCCCAGCGGCGTCCCCGTCGAAGGTGAAGATGATCTCGCCGGCTCGCTCGTCACTGTCGAAGAGCACCCGCCGGAGGACGGAGATGTGGTCCGACCCGAACGACGTGCCGCACGTGGCCACCGCGGTCGGGACGTCCGCCAGGTGGCAGGCCATCACGTCGGTATAGCCCTCGACCACGACCACCTTGCCCTGCTTGGCGATCTCCCGCTTGGCCTGGTCGATGCCGTAGAGGACGTGGGACTTCTTGTAGATCGGCGTCTCGGGGGTGTTCAGGTATTTCGGGCCGTCGTCGTCTTCGAACAGCTTGCGGGCGCCGAAGCCGATCACGTCGCCGGTGAGGTCGCGGATCGGCCAGAGCAGCCGCCGGCGGAACCGGTCGATCAGGCTGCCCGAGCGGGACGGGCGGGACAGCCCGGCGGTGACCAGCTCGTCGTGGGTGAAGCCCTGCTGCCGCAGGTGCTTGGTGAGCAGGTCCCAGGCGTCGGGGGCGAAGCCGCAGCCGTAGCGCTCGGCGGCGGCCCGGTCGAAGCCGCGCCTTGCCAGGAACTCCCGGGCCGGGCGGGCCCCGGCGGTGCTGAGCTGGGCGCCGTAGAACTCGACGGCGACGGCGTGCGCGGCGACCAGCCGCTGCCGCTGCCCCTGCTGCGGCCGGTCGCGTCGCGGGGCCGACCGGTCGTCCTCGACGTAGCGGAGCTGGATGCCGGCGCGGGCGGCCAGCCGCTCGACGGACTCCACGAAGCTCAGGTGCTCGGCGTCCATCAGAAACTTGATGGCGTCGCCGCCGGCCCCGCAGCCGAAGCAGTACCAGACGTTGCGGGCGGGCGAGACGTTGAACGAGGGGCTCTTCTCGTCGTGGAACGGGCACAGCCCCTTGAGGTTGCCGCCGCCAGCCGACTTGAGGGTCACCGTGTCGGAGATGACCTCGGCGATCGAGGTGCGCTCGCGGACCAGCGCGATGTCCTCGTCCCGGATCCGCCCCGCCATCTCCGCCACCCCCTCGGCGTACATCCTGCCCTGCCGGACCGACGATCCGACGGTCGGGGGACACCCGGTGTGGCGAATGCCGCCCGGGCTCGCGCGTTCCACCCCGGGGGTCACGCCGGGTCCGCGATCATCGGTGACTGTGCGAGGGGCGGGCGGTGGGGCGGCCTCCTGGGCGAGCCGGCTGACCGCCCGGCTCGCCCTCCCAGGGCGTCGGGCGGACGACGCCGGGCAACGGCACGCGAGTTGGCTCGAGCTCTTCTTCGACGTGATGTTCGTCTTCGCGCTCGGCGCCGTGGTCAACCGGCTCGGCCACGAGCCCCGAACCTCGGCGGTGCTCGCCGCGTGCGGCCTCTTCGTGGTGCTGCAGTGGGCCTGGGTGGGCCAGGTCTTCTACGACACCCGGTACGACCCGGACGACATCCCGCACCGACTGCTGGTCCTGGTGGCGCTGGTCGGCGTCGGGGCACTCACCCTCGGCGTGGCCGAGGCCCCCAACGGCGTGCTGCTGCCGGCCGGCTTCCTCGTGGTCCGCGGCGTCCTGCTGCTGCTCTACCTGCGGGCCCGATCGACCGGGGAGCCGGCCCGCCTGGTGACCAACGTCTACCTGGTCGGTTTCGGCACGGGCTGGGCGATCTGGCTCGCCTCGCTGGCCGTGCCGGCGTCCACCCGGCCGGCCATGTGGACCGCGGCGATGGCCGTCGAGCTGGCCACGCCCTGGCTGGGATTGCGCCGGCTGAGCCGGTTCCCGGTGGACGTGGTGCACCTGCCCGAGCGGATCGGCCAGTTCGCGATCATCGTCCTGGGCAGCGCGCTGGCCGACCTGCTGGCCGCGGTCCCGGCCCGATCCGGGCCGCGCATCATCGGCGCGGCGGCGATCGCGTTCACCATCCCGGCCGCGGTCTGGTGGGTCTACACCACCTTTGTCAACGCCGGCCTGGCGATGGCCCGGCTGCGCGGCGGGGTGGGCTACACCCACCTACACATCCCGCTGGGCGCGGGGCTGCTGCTGCTCGGCTGGTCGCTCGGGGAGGTGGTCCGGCAGGTCGAGGCGGACGCGCCGACCACTCGACCCATGGTCCGGCTGATCCTGGCGGCCTCCCTGGTGACCTGGATGCTCTGCGGGCTCGGCCTGAACTGGCTGTCGGTGGAGCGGCCGGGCGTCCGCCGGCTCGCCATCACCGGCTACGGGATCGCCTCGGTCGCCGTGATCAGCGCCGTCGTGGCCCGACCGCTCCCCCTGCTCGTGTTGCTCGCCGCCGCGGTCGCCGGATACGCGGTGCTGGCCAGCCGGCATCTGACCGGCCAGGCGCGCCGGCGTTGACGCGCCGCCTCAGGCCGGACGCCCGGAGCTGCGGGCGTCCTCCCCGATCCGGGGGAAGGGCTCGATGGAGAAGACCACCTCGACCGGCACCTCGAAGTAGGCGGCGATCCGCAGCGCCAGGTGCAGGCTGGGTCGGAACTCGCCCCGTTCCAGGTAGCCGACCGTCTGGTAGTGCACGCCCAGCGCGTCGGCGAGCTGCCGCCGGGAGATGCCCCGCTCGGCGCGGAGCACGGCGATCCGGTTGTGCACGTTCTCACTCATCGACGCCCTCTCACATGGCCCGCTGCATGGCCTTCTCCCGGCGGGCCGCGACCCGGGAACCGGACTCGCGGCGGGCCATCCGGCGCAGCACGACCGGGGCCAGGGTCAGCCCGAGCACGGCCCAGAGGCCCAGCACACCGAACGTCTCCAGGTGCCGCCAGGACCCGCCCAGCTCGACGGCGGCCAGCTCCGGCGGCAGCAGCGCCGAGCGCATCCCCAACCCTAGCCAGTAGACCGGGAAGGCCTGGGCGACGGCCTGGAGCCAGCCCGGGTAGCCGTTGATCGGATAGAAGATGCCGGAGAGCGCGATGAGGCCGAAGGTCGGCAGCACCACCAGGCCCATGTTGCGGGGGTTCTCGATCAGCGAGCCGATCACCGCGCCCAGCGGCAGCGTCGCCACCAGCCCGAGCGGCACCACCCAGGCCATCGTGAGCCAGGCGCCGCCGTCGGTGAGCCGGATCCCGTCCAGGAAGAACAGCGCCGGGGTGAGTTGGAGGACCAGCCCGATCAGCGCCACCGCCGAGAGCATGACGATCTTCCCGATCAGGTAGCCGAGCATCCCGTTCGGCGTCGCCTTTGCCCGCAGCAGGGTGCCGTCCTCCCGGTCGACGATGAGCTGCTGAGACAGGCCGATCAGCCCGCCGAACGCGAGCCCCATGCCGAGCGCGCTGGGCAGCGTGCGCGCGCCGAGCGAGAAGGAGGTGCCGGGCACGGTGGCGCCACGCATGAAGAACATGGTGACCAGCAGGACCGCGGTCGGGAAGAAGTAGTTCCACAGGTCCTGCGCGTTGGTGAAGGTGTTGCGCAGCTCGATCACGCCGCGCTGGACGCCGGCCCGGACGGCCGCCGTGGTCGGGTTCATGCCGCCACCTCGCTCCGCTCGGCGCCGGCACGCGACACCACGGCGCTGCACTGATGATTCGCTCGCTGCCGCTCGCTCATCGCTCGCTCCCCTGCCGCCAGACCGAGGCCGCCGCCGTGCCGGCCCGGACCCCGGACTCCTCCTCGTAGACCAGTGCCATGTACGCGTCCTCCAGGCTGGCCCGGCGCACCTCCAGCTCCTGCACGCTGTCGCCGTGCTGGCGCAGCAGGTCGCGGACGAAGCCGGTGGCGTCGGCCGCGGCGTGCACGAAGCGCTCGCCGTCCCGGGTCCACCGGATCTCCGCGTCCCCGGCGACCCGCCGGGCCAGCTCGTCGGATGAGCCGTCGGCGATGATCCGGCCGCCGGCCAGGATGAGGATGCGGTCGGCGAGCTTCTCCGCCTCGTCGAGGTCGTGCGTGGTGAGCAGGATGGTGGTCTCGTCCAGGTCGGCGAGGCGGTGCACCAGCTCGTGGAACTCGCGCCGGGCGGCCGGGTCGAAGCCGACCGTCGGCTCGTCCAGGAAGAGCAGCTCCGGGCGGCCCACGATGCCGACCGCCACGTCCAGCCGGCGGCGCTGGCCGCCGGAGAGCTGGTGCACCCGCTTGGCCGCGTGCGGGGTGAGGCCCACGGTGTCCAGCAGCTCGTCGACCGGCCAGGGCCGGCTGATCCGGTCGGTGGCGTACGGCGCGTAGAAGGCGCCCAGGTGGGCCAGCAGGTCCCGGACCCGCCACTTGCCGTGGTCGCGCCACGACTGGAGCACCACGCCCATGCGGGCGCGCCACCGCTCGTCGCCCCGGCCGGGGTCGACGCCGAGGACGCGGACCTCCCCCGCCGAGCGCATCCGGAAGCCCTCCAGGATCTCGATGGTGGTGGTCTTGCCGGCGCCGTTGGGCCCGAGCAGGGCGAGCACCTCGCCGCGCCGGGCGGTGAAGTCGACCCCGTGCAGCACGTCGACGGTGCCGTACCGCATGCGCAGGTCGCGGACGTCGAGGACCAGGTCCTCACCGGGCGGGTGGGGAGTCGGGGCGACTCCCGGCAGTTCGACCGCAGTCATACCGCGAAATGTAGCACCTCTACTACATGTCGAGGCACACCCGCTCTCGGTCGCGATCGCGACAGATCAGCCGGCAGGGCCGGTCAGGCGGGCAGGGCGGCGCCGTACTCGTCGGCCTCGACCTGGGCGTTCCAGGCGGCCTTGGTGGACCGCCAGCCCTCGTCGTCCAGGCCGCGCCGCCAGTAGCCGGAGATGGACAGCGCGTCCCGGGGCACCGCGCGCTCGACGCGCAGCAGCCGGAGCAGCTCCCGGACGGCGGTGGCCTCGCCGTGGACGAAGGCGTGCACCCGGCCGGGCGGGAAGTCGAGCGCCCGGACCGCCTCCACCAGCGCCGCGCCCGCCGGGCGGCCGGCGCGGTGCAGCCAGCTCAGCTCGACCGCACCCGGGCTGGTCAGCGGCAGCTCGTCGGCCGGGCCGTCGACCTCCAGGTAGACCTTCGCGGGCGCGCCGGCGGG
Source organism: Micromonospora sp. MP36 (assembly GCF_008119785.1). Taxonomy (GTDB): domain Bacteria; phylum Actinomycetota; class Actinomycetes; order Mycobacteriales; family Micromonosporaceae; genus Micromonospora. The sequence continues at coordinate 27,888 of NZ_VSFA01000073.1, forward strand.
CAGCCGCTCCAGGGCGGCGGCGATCGCCGGCAGGGCGCTCTCGTCCCCCACCAGCAGGTGCCAGTCGGCCGCCGGGTCCGGGGCGTACGCCCCGCCGGGGCCGGTGAACAGCACTCGGTCGCCGGGGCGCAGGCCGGCCGCCCACGGCCCGGCCAGCCCCTGGTCGCCGTGGTATACCACGTCGACGGTGAGCTCGCCGGCCGCCGCGTCCCAGGCCCGCACCGTGTACGCCCGCAGCCGCGGCCACTGCGCGGCCGGGAACTCCCGCTTGATGGTGGCCAGGTCGGTGGGGTGCGGGTAGACCACCCCGGCCGGCGGGAAGAGGAACTTGATGTAGTGATCGGTGTACGCGCCCACCGGCAGGCCGGCCAGTTCCTCGCCGCCCAGCACCAGCCGGACCAGGTGCGGGGTGGGCCGCTCGGTCCGTACGACCGTGGCGGCGGTGACCTTCTTCGGGCGCTCCGTCATATCACTTAGGCTAGCCTAAGTCTCCTGGTCGCCCACTTCCGCCCGGGTCCCTCCCCCGTCGGGTCGGCGCGATCCGGACACATCGCGCGGGGCGGGTCAGCTGCGGGCCAGGCGGACGTGCCAGGCCAGGGCGGCCGGGTCGGTGAGCGAGGCCACCTGGTCGATCACCACCCGCAGCCGCGCGGCGTCGTCCGGCGCCTCCCGCCACAGCGGCGCGAAGACCGGGTCGAGCGCGTCCGGCGCCCGGTCGGCCAGGACGGCGACCAGGTCGGCGAGGATCTCGCGCTGCTGGGCGTACCGGATGCCGGCGCCGGGGCGGCGCATGACGTAGCGCAGCGCGATGCCCTTGAGCAGCGCGCACTGCGCCCGGATCCGGCGCGGCACCACCAGGTCGGCGGCGTACCGGCGGTGCGGGCCGGGGCCGTGCCGCTCCTCGGTGGCGGCCACCACGCTGGCGACGAAGCGGCCGGTGAGCACGCTGGTGGTCGCCTTCAGCGCCGCCAGCGCCCGGTGGCTGCCGTCGTACGCGGCGAGCGGGGCGAGCGCCGGCTCGGCGAGCAGTTCGACCAGCACCTCGTGCAGGTCCTCGGGAGCCTCCCCCGAGTACGTGGCGGCCACGTCGGCGCAGAGCGCCCGCCGCTCCTCCGGGTCGGCCAGCAGCGGCCGCAGGCTGACATACCCGCCGTGGATGCCGTCCTCGACGTCGTGGACCGAGTACGCCACGTCGTCGGCCCAGTCCATCACCTGCGCCTCCAGGCAGCGCCGGCCGCCGGGTGGGGCACCGGCGCGCAGCCAGTCGAAGACCGGGCGGTCGTCGGCGTACACGCCGAACTTGCGCTGGCCGGGGCGGCGCTCCCAGGGGTATTTGCTGACCGCGTCGAGGGCGGCCCGGGTCAGGTTGAGCCCGGCGGAACGGCCGTCCGGGCCGAGCACCTTCGCCTCCAGCCGGGTGAGCACCCGCAGCGTCTGCGCGTTGCCCTCGAAGCCGCCGCAGCCGGCGGCGAGGAGGTCCAGGGCGTCCTCGCCGTTGTGCCCGAAGGGCGGATGCCCCAGGTCGTGCGCCAACCCGGCGGTGTCCACCACGTCCGGGTCGCAGCCGAGCCGGGCGCCCATCTCCCGGGCGATCTGCGCCACTTCGAGGGAGTGGGTCAGCCGGGTACGCAGGAAGTCGTCGGTGCCCGCCGTGTGCACCTGGGTCTTCGCGGCGAGCCGGCGGAACGCCGCCGAGTGCAGCACGCGCGCCCGGTCCCGCTCGTACGGCGACCGCCCGGAGCCGGTGTCCTTGGGCGCCTCGACGACGAAGCGCGCAGCGTCGTCGGCGTCGCGGCCGCCGGTCAACCGTCATCCCCGCGGTCGCGCCACCGCTCGCGCCCAGGCCGCGGCCGCTGGCCGTCGCGGAGTTCGCGACTGTGGGGCTCGCGGACCCGGCTCACTCCTTGCGCCCCCGAAGCACGCAGAACTCGTTGCCCTCCGGGTCGGCCAGCACCGTCCACCCGACGTCGCCCTGGCCGATGTCCACGTGCCGGGCACCCATGTCGACCAGCCGCTCGACCTCCGCCTCCTGGTCCTCCGGGCGCAGGTCGAGGTGCAGCCGGTTCTTGGCCTCCTTCGCGGCGGTGACCGGAACGAAGGTGATGGCGGGCAGCTGGTCCGGCGCCCGGCGGATCTCCACCGCGTCCGGCTTCTCGCTGACCACCTGGTAGCCGAGCGCCTCGGCCCACCAGTGCGCGAGCCGGGACGGGTCCAGGGCGTCCACGGTCAGGCTCTCCCAGACGCTGCTCATGCGGCCACCCTTCGTTGCGAGATCGGGCAGTGATCGAATCAGCCCAGGTTACGCCCGACCACACGGATCGGCGCGCCTGGCGCGTTCGGTCGATCATGAGGTTGGCGGCGGCAGCCGAGGCCGCCGCGACCTGGAGCCGTCGGCCGCCAACCTCATGATCATCGAGGTCGGTCAGCGGGAGTCGGAGCCCTGGGTCTCGACCACGGCCCGGCCCGCCTCAAGGCGGGCCACCGGCACCCGGAACGGCGAGCAGGAGACGTAGTCGAGCCCGACCTCATGGAAGAAGTGCACCGAGTCGGGGTCGCCGCCGTGCTCGCCGCAGACGCCCAGCTTCAGCCCGGGCCGGGCGGCCCGCCCCTCCTCGGCGGCGATCCGGACCAGCCGGCCGACGCCCTCGGCGTCGATCGACTCGAACGGCGAGATGCCGAAGATGCCCAGCTCCAGGTAGCGCCAGAAGAAGGCGCCCTCCACGTCGTCGCGGGAGAAGCCCCAGCCCATCTGGGTCAGGTCGTTGGTGCCAAAGGAGAAGAACTGGGCCGCCTCGGCGATCTGCCCGGCGGTCAGCGCCGCCCGGGGCACCTCGATCATCGTGCCGATCAGCACCTCGACGCCGCTGTCCCCGACCACCTCGGCGATGATCTTCTCGGCCTCGGCGCGTACCGTCTCCAACTCCTGCACGGCGCCGACCAGCGGGACCATGATCTCCGGGCAGGCCGACCCGCCGGACCGGGTGACCGCCACGGCGGCCTCGGCGATCGCGCGGACCTGCATGGCGAACAGGCCGGGGATGACCAGGCCCAGGCGTACGCCGCGCAGGCCTAGCATCGGGTTCTCCTCGTGCATCCGCCGGACGGCGGCGAGCAGCGCCTCCTCCTTGGCCACGTCCTCGCCGCGCTCCTGGGCGACCGCGACGTTGACGGCGAGCTGCTCCAGCGGGGGCAGGAACTCGTGCAGCGGCGGGTCGATCAGCCGCACGGTGACCGGCAGGCCGTCCATCTCGCGGAAGATCTCCATGAAGTCCTCCCGCTGCAACGGCAGCAGCGCGGCCAGCGCCGCCTCCCGCTCCTCGTCCCCGGCCGCCAGGATCAGCCGCTCCACCAGCTCCCGCCGGTCGCCGAGGAACATGTGCTCGGTGCGGCACAGGCCGATGCCCTGGGCGCCGAACCGCCGGGCCCGGGCCGCGTCCGCGCCGGTGTCGGCGTTCGCCCGGACCGCCAGCCGCCGCTTGGCGTCGGCGTGGGTCATGATCCGGTGTACGGCCCGGACCAGCGGGTCGTCGATCTGCTCCGGGTCGAGGGTGCCCTCGAAGTACTGCACCACCTCGGACGGCATGGCCGGCACCTCGCCGAGGTAGACCTTGCCGGTGGTGCCGTCGATGGAGACCACGTCGCCCTCGTTGACGGTCTGCCCGGCGACGGTGAACTTCTTCGCCGGGATGTCGACCTGGAGCTCGTCCGCGCCGGACACGCAGGTCTTGCCCATGCCCCGAGCCACCACGGCGGCGTGGCTGGTCTTGCCGCCCCGCGAGGTGAGAATGCCCTTGGCGGCGATCATGCCGTTCAGGTCGTCGGGGTTGGTCTCCCGGCGGACCAGGATCACCGCCTCGCCCTCGGCGGCCAGCTCGACAGCCCGGGCGGAGGTGAAGACGGCCTTGCCGACCGCCGCGCCGGGCGACGCCCCGATGCCCTTGGCCACCGGCTCGAACTCGTGGTCGAGCTTGAACCGGGGGAACATCAGCTGGGCGAGCTGCGCGCCGTTGACCCGGTGCAGCGCCTCGTCCAGGTCGATCAGGCCCTCGTCGACGAGCTGGCCGGCGATGACGAAGGCCGCCGCGGCGGTGCGCTTGCCGACCCGGGTCTGCAGCATCCAGAGCTTGCCGCGCTCGATGGTGAACTCGATGTCGCAGAGGTCCTTGTAGTGCTCCTCCAGCCGGGCCATGTAGTCGAGCAGCTCGTCGTAGGACTTCTTGTCGATCCGCTCCAGCTCCTGCAACGGCACGGTGTTGCGGATACCGGCGACCACGTCCTCGCCCTGCGCGTTGGCCAGGTAGTCGCCGTAGATGCCCTGGGCGCCGCTGCTCGGATCGCGGGTGAAGGCGACGCCGGTGCCGGAGTCGGCGCCGAGGTTGCCGAAGACCATGGCCACCACGTTGACCGCGGTGCCCAGGTCGGCCGGAATGCGCTCCTGCCGCCGGTAGACCACCGCGCGCTCGGCGTTCCACGACTCGAAGACCGCGCGAATGGCCAGGTCGAGCTGCTCGCGGGGCTCCTGCGGGAACTCCCGGCCGGTGTGCTTCGCGAAGATCTTCTTGAACGTGTCGACCAGCCCACGCAGGTCGTCCGCGTCCAGGTCGAGGTCGTTGTCCGTGCCCTTGGCGCGCTTGGCGTCGTCGATGGCATGCTCGAACTCCTCGCCCGGCACCTCGCAGACGGTCTTGCCGAACATCTGGATCAGGCGGCGGTAGGAGTCCCAGGCGAACCGGTCGTTCCCCCCGGCCTGCGCGCTGAGTCCGACCACGCTCCGGTCGTTGAGGCCGACGTTCAGGACGGTCTCCATCATGCCGGGCATGGAGAACTTGGCCCCCGAGCGGACCGAGACCAGCAGCGGGTCCTCCGGGTCGCCGAGCTTGCGGCCCATCTCCCGCTCCAGGGACTCCAGGTGCGCCGCGATCTGGCCGGCCAGCCCGTCCGGCTCCCGGCCGGTCGCCAGGTACGCCTTGCAGGCCTCGGTGGTGATGGTGAAGCCGGGCGGCACCGGCAGCCCGAGATTGGTCATCTCGGCCAGGTTGGCCCCTTTGCCGCCGAGCAGGTCCTTCAGGTCCTTGTTGCCCTCGGCGAAGTCGTAGACGTACTTGTGATCGACCGTCTCTTGCGCTGCCACCAGAGCCTCCCACGCGCGCCGGAATAGACACTTAACGAAGGTTCAGTTCGGACATACCCCGAGACCGACCACCGGTAATCCCGGTGTCGTCAGCGATCGGTGGGCGAAGGTTAAGCGAACATCGAGGGACCTGGGACCGTTCGGTGACTATTGGCACAACCGTCACCACTATCCGCGTTCGTACCGGCTTTTGGGAACGCTTCCACGAGCAGGATCACGCAATTCCCCGTTCCTCTCGTACGCTTGACGGCACTGGTTCCGCTGAACCTCACCTTTGCCATATCCGGCGCAAATACACCCGGGAGCCGTCACCGTGCCGACCACCCCCGCCGCCCCGTCCGAGACCGGTCCCGAGCCGCTCGACCCGGTCGAGCTCTCCGTCCGCCAGCCCGCCGCCGCTGAGCTGGCCCGGAGCGCCGCCCACGCGGCCGGCGAGCTGCTCGCCCCGCCCACGCCGGTGCGCCTGGGTGACGTGGTGCCCGCCCCCGAGCTGGTCGCGCCGGACCCGGCGGCCGACTTCCTGCTCACCGAGGACGCGGTGATCCGCGTCGACGCCGACCCGGCCGCCCGGGACGTCGCCGAGCAGCTCGCCGAGCTGCTCCGCCCCGCCACCGGCTACCCGCTCCCGGTCACCGACTCCGCCACGCGGGCCGACGGTCCGCTCGTGCTCACCCTGTCCGGCGCGGCAGCGCCCGCCGATGCGGCCGGCCCGGCCGGCGACGACGTAGCGGATGGCGCGGGCGCCGAGTCGCTGGGCGACGAGGGCTACCGGCTCGAGGTGACCCACGCCGAGGTCCGCATCACCGCAGGCACCCCAGCCGGCCTGTTCCACGGCGTGCAGACACTCCGCCAGCTGCTCCCCGCGGCGGTGGAGAGCGCCGCCCCGGTCGCCGAGCGCTGGGTGGTGCCCGGCGGCGCCATCGTCGACCGGCCGCGGTTCGCGTACCGGGGCGCGATGCTGGACGTGGCCCGGCACTTCTTCGGAGTCGACGACGTGCTGCGGGTGATCGACCACCTGGCCCGCTACAAGCTCAACCACCTGCACCTGCACCTCACCGACGACCAGGGGTGGCGGATCGCCGTCGACTCCTGGCCAAGGCTCACCGAGGTCGGCGGGACCACCGAGGTGGGCGACGGACCGGGCGGCTGGTACACCAAGGACGACTACCGGCGGATCGTCCGGTACGCCGCCCGCCGCCACGTCACCGTGGTACCGGAGATCGACCTGCCCGGGCACACCAACGCGGCGCTGGTCGCGTACCCCGAGCTGGCGCCGGGCAAGATCCCGCCACCGCCGTACACCGGCACCGAGGTCGGCTTCAGCTACGTCGACCCCGCCGACGAACGGACGTACGCCTTCGTCGCCGAGGTGCTCGGCGAGGTGGCCGCACTCACCCCCGGGCCGTGGCTCCACCTCGGCGGCGACGAGGCGTTCAAGGTGCCGGCCGACACCTACCGCGGCTTCATCGAACGGGCGCAGGAACTGGTGGCGGCGACCGGGAAGACCGTGGTCGGCTGGCACCAGCTCGCCCCGGCCGGGCACGCCGACGGGCGGGTGCTCCAGTGGTGGGGCACCAACGGCGACGACCCCGAGACCGCCGACGCGGTACGCCGCGGCGCCCGCCTGATCCTCTCCCCCGCCAACCACGCATACGTGGACATGAAGTACACCGCGGAGACCCCGATCGGGCACGACTGGGCCGGGCTGATCGACGTACGCCGGGCGTACGACTGGGATCCGGGGACGCACCTGACCGGCGTACCGGCCGAGGCCGTGCTCGGCGTGGAGGCGCCGCTCTGGACGGAGACGGTCACCACGCTGGCCGAGGTGGAGTTCATGCTCTTCCCGCGCCTGCCCGCCGTCGCCGAGCTGGGCTGGTCCCCCCGCTCGACGCACGACTGGGCCGCGTTCCGGGACCGGCTCGCCGGCCACGGCCCGCGCTGGACCGCCGCCGGGATCGCCTTCCACCCCGCCCCGGAGATCCCCTGGCCGGCGACGCCCGCCCACCGAATTCCGACCCAACGCTCCCGCGACGACGCGACCCACACCAGTTGACCCACCCACACCCACCCACGCCGCTGCCCGCCCCTGGCGGGCAGCGGCAAGCGGGCAGCCGCCCAAGATCCGAGATCGTGGCGATCCGCCATGACCTAACGAATCTGCGCATGCTCGCAGGCGATTATCGGATGGCGCGGGACGACTGTACGGAATTGGCGCTGCTCCTGGAGCAGCCCGCCGGCGACCAGCGCCTGGCCGAGCACTGCCAGGAGCAGGAGCGATCCTGTCAGGGCGAACTTGGCGAGTACCTGGGGACTGGCTTAGTTCGCCGGCCGGCGCAGCCAGGTGCCGGAGCAGTGCCCTGGGTTGAGCTGACTGGCGCGCACCTGGTGGACCGGCGCCCGCAGCGGCGGCAACGGTGGCAACTGCGTCGAGGTGGCCAACGGCCGGCCCGCCGTCGTCATATGCGACAGCAAGGACCACCGGCGGGGGCGGCGAGCAGAGCTACGGTTCGGTCTACCCGGGAGGTCGGCGTTCATCGTTGGCAGTCGGTCTTGGACTGTGGCGGACCGGTCCCCGGACCGCCTCTGCCGGTCCGCGCAGGCCTGCCCGCGGTCCGGGACGCCACCGTCGCGGTCCCGCCTCGGCGGACCAGCGCTCGGCGGTCCCGGACGGCGTTGGCGGTCCCGGACCGGCGGGCGGGCGACCCACACTGGTCCGGGACCGAGGCCCGCAGATCGTCGCTCTGGTCCCGGCCGCCCGGACCGCCGCCCACGCGTTGACCGCTCATGGACACCGCTGTCCCGCGAGGCCCTCGCCCGACGGCTACGCGCTGACGGGCGCCACCTGTCCGCCGCCACCGCTTCGGCGCTCGTGCGGCTCCTGCGCGCCGATGCCACCACACCCCGACCGGCTCAGACGGGACCTGTCAGACCTGGACTCCGCGTGACAGGACCACGGTCCGCGATTCCGGTCAGGCTGCGCCCTGTCTGTGAGGCAGCGCGGGCGCTGCTGTCCGCAAGCCCGCTGTCTGACAGAATCTGACCGGACCTCACAGGACCTGACACGACCTGACAGGACCTGACCCGACGGGTGGGCCAGCAGCTGGTCTCCAGAGAACCGAGGGGCAGGTCCAGATCGGCGGCGCTGTCGACCCTGATGGAGGCTGACAAGGGTGCAGCAGCGGTGCGGAATCCCGCGACCGTCGCGGTGGCCTGCGGGCTACGCGGCGACCCGTACGAGCGGTCGAAAAGGGGCCTGTCGTGGGCGCTCGTCGCCGCCGAGCCGGCCCTGTGGTTGTCAGCTCGCGTGTGGGGGCTCGGCTGGGTGCGGCATTGGGGGCTCGGTTGGGGGCGTCGGCGATTCGAGGCCCCAAACGAGCCTTGCCGATCTGCCCTGTCAGGTGGCTGA
>NZ_VSFA01000074.1 GCF_008119785.1 Micromonospora sp. MP36
CCATACAGAACGAGGATTTCAGCGTGAAGTTGACAGTCGTCGTGGCACCGGCCTTGATCCTGACCTGCCTGGACGCCGACACGTAGTCCTTGTCAGCGGCGATCAGGGTGAGCGGGTCGTACTTCTTGTCGAGCCAGTAGGCATAACGACCGTCCTTGTCAGTGGGCAGCCTGACGCTGAGGCCAGCGGCTTCGAGCTGCACCGACGCGCCGCCGAGCGGCGCGGACACTCCCTCGCAGTCCAGCCCGCTCACCGTGCCGGTCACCTTGCCCCAGCTCTTTGGGGGCGTGACGTGCATGGCGACGGCGACCGGTGCGGTCCGGTACGGCGTGTCCGAGTCCACCGTGATGTCGGCGAAAAGGTCGCCGGGCTGCGTGACCGACATGGTCGCGGCATCCAGCGTGACCGTCACCGTCGCGGACTGGCCCGGCGGCACGGTGAGCCGCCGCGCGTCGAGCGACAGCCACGACGCATCGCCCTCATCGCACACGTCGAATCCGGGCAGGATCTGCGTGAACCAGCCGGGCCCACCATCACCGCCTCCGACGTGATAGAAGCCGCAGGCGCCGCCGCCTCGGTACGTCGGCTGGATGGGGAAATTCGCCAACTGGTACCAGGTGTCCCCCGCCGCGTCGTAGGCCCAGCTGTCCATGTAGACCCCGGCCGCGCCGGCGCCCGCGCCGCCGGACACGATCAGCATGCCGTTGGCCGCGCTGTAGGCAGCCGCGTACACGGGGTGGGGCATGTCCGCTGCCCGGGTCCAGGTGTTGGTCGCCGGGTCGTAGACGAACGTCTTGTTGCTGGCGTCCTTGTCCGTCGTGCCGCCCGCGCAGTACATCTTGCCCCCGATGACACCGCAGGCCAGCCATGACGTTAGCTCGGGGTAGTTCGCGGCCCGCTGCCAGCTGTCCGTGCTGGGGGTGTACACCCAGACGTCGGCGGTCCCGCAGGTCCTGGTGCAACCGCCGACGACATACATCCTGCCGTCGAGCGTCGCTACCCCGGAGGCGGCGTAGCTGACCGGGGCAGGCGATCCGGTGCTCCACGTGTTGGTGCGTGGGTCGTAGATGTCCAGACCTGGCGCGATGGAGCCGTCCCCCTTGGCCGACCAGCCGCCGGTGATGTACAGCTTGTCGCCGACGAAAGTGCCGTTGGCCTTCTCCCGCATCGTGGGCTGGTTGGCGATCGGCTTCCAGCCCCCATCGCGCGGATCGAGCACCCAGCCCTTGTTGGTGTAGTAGATGGGCGGGACGTAGTCCCATGCGACGCCGCCGACCGAGTACACCTTGCCGTCGTGGACGGCGACCACGTTGTCGGCCACGGAGGTCGGAAGGCCCGGCCCGTAGACCCATCCGCCGTTGCCGGCTACCGCCTCGGACGCATCCGGCGCCGAGCTCTCCGCGAGCTTCGTACCTGCGAGGGCATGCCGCGATGTGACTGCCGAGCTCATCCTCGGGGTGGCGCTGGGGGTGGTGAGAATCGTTCGTCCCCCGGTCCGCTCGTTGAGCGTCACGTTCGCCGGAGCGGTACCAGTGTTCATGACCGTGACGGTGGCCGCGGAGCGACCGCCCATGGCAACGGTCTCATTGATGCTGCCGGTGACCTCCAGCCGCCCGGCGGGCAGCGGCAGGTCAACTTTGGTCACTGCGTCACCGACGACGGTCACCGTCTTGGTGAGGGTCGTGTAGCGAGCCCTCCCAGCGCTGAGGGTCTGCTCACCGGGCGGGGCGAGCAGCGTGTAGAAGCCGTCGCCGAGGGCGGCATCGTCCGGGGTGGGCCCACTGCTCGCCGCCGGCGCGCCGCCCATGCTGACGGGGACGGAGTTGAGGCCGGCACCGGTGTTGGCGTCGGTGACCTGGCCGATCACCAGGCCGCCCGGCTGCGGTGCGCACAAGCGCTGGCCGAGTTTGACGTTGTCGATCTGCCAGATGTTGCCGCCAGCACCGATGTAGTGGAACCGGAGCATGACCTGCGAGCGTCCGGCGGCCTGCGGCACTTGGATGGTCTGGACCGAGCCGGAGACGCTCGAGGCGTTCTTCTCCCAGACCGTCTGCCAGCTCTGACCGTTGTCGATGGACAGGTCGACCATCACATGCGCGGTCGGCTTGAAGTAGCCGATGTGATACGTGTTGAACTCCACGATCGGCGTCTCGGCACCGCTCAGGTCGGCCACCGGGGTGGTGAGGGTGGTGTCCTGAGTGTGGGCCGGGTCGAAGAGCTTGCCGTACACGGCGGCGAACAGACCCGTGCCCCTGGTCCGGTTCCCGTAGGTGCCCGGGTTGTCGAACCGCCAGACCTCGCCGTTGCCGACCGCGTCGGTCACGGTCCACCCGTCCGGGATGGTGGGCGCGTCGAAGGACTGGGTCAGACCGTCGAAGCGCACCGCGTATCCGGGGGCGGTGCAGGCTGCGGCGTCGACCGGCACGGCAAGGTCGAACGCGGTGTCCGCGCCGCCAGCCGCCACCTCACGGGTGAGGGTCGGGTATCCCTGCAGGTCGGGGTCGAACGTCAGCTGGTAGGTCCGGTCGGCGGGAACCAGCAGGTCGTACTTACCGGTGTACGGGTCGGTGAAGTGCGCACCGCTCGGGTCGCCGGGCACCGTGATCCTGGTGTACAGCGGCCAGCCGTGCCCCGAGCCGTCGGTGACCTTGCCGGTGACGTGGACGCGCGGTAGCGCGGTCAGCGCCTTGTCGAGGGTCGCGAACGCACGCTCCGGGACGGTGGCCGCGACGGTCGCCCCGGCATAGCCGAAGGCGTTGAAGGTGACCTGGTGCTCCCCCGCCGGGACGACCAGCCTGTAGCGGCCCTCGGCGTCGGTGTTGGTGTTCAGCTCGCCAACCGAGACGGTCACGCCCTGGATCGGCTTGCCGCTGGCTGCGTCGGTGACCGTGCCCGTGACGCCGGCTGGCACGTTCTTCACGAGGGCGAGGACGTCCAGCCGGCCCTCGCCGAAGACGTTGTTGTCGGCGTCGGTGCCACCGCACTGGTTGTTCGGGGTGTCGATAGCCGAGCCGTCGAGGAGCACCTTGGTCGTCGCCACGTCACCGGCCAGTGCCGGGGCCGCGGACCACAACAGGGCGACCGCGCCGGCGAGGTGCGGGGCGGCCATCGACGTGCCGCTCTTGGTGCCGTAGCCGCCGCCGGGCACGCTGGAACGCACGTTGACGCCGGGGGCCGCGATGTTCGGCTTGATCTCGCCGTTCTGGCCGGCGCCGCGGCTGGAGAACCACCCGATGGCGTTGGTGCTGTCGTAGGCGCCGACCGAGTAGTTGATGATCCGACTGCCCGGTGAGCCGCTCGTGTTGCAGCCGCCGCCGTTGTTGCCGTTCGACCAGGCCGCGAAGATCCCCGACGCTGTCCAGGCGGCGCTGATGTCCTCCATGAACGGGTCGTTCGACGGCGAGCCGGAGCCCCAGGAGTTGTTGATGACGTTGGGCCGCTTGCTGGCATCCGGGTTCTGGCCGTGCAGGTCCGTCGGCTCCAGCATCCACTGGCCCGACTCGATCAGTGCGGTGTCGCTGGGGCAGCAACCATTCGCGGCGATCCACCGGACCCCCGGGGCGACCCCGATATGGTTGGACCCGCCGTCGTCGCCGGCCATGGTGCCCATCGTGTGGGTGCCGTGTCCGTTCCCGTCGCACGGCACGCCAGGGCACCGGCCCGTGGCGTCGAACCAGTTGTAGTTGTGGTCGAACGTGCCGTCGCCCTTGTTGCCGCGGTACTGCCTCACGAGCGCCGGGTGGTCGTACTGGACACCGGTGTCGATGTTCGCGACCGTGATGCCGGCGCCCGTCACGCCGTACTGCGCCCACACGTCGTCGGCGTTGATGTTGGCGATGCCCCACTCGACCGAGTTCACCTCGGCGGGTGCCGTCCCTTCCATGGGCTCGGGCATCTGGTAGGTCTGAGGCGGCCAGAGCGACTGCACCTCGGGCTCCGCGGCCAGCTGTTCGGCCATCTTCAGCGAGCCGTCACTCACGTGAATCGCGTTGGTGGCCCAGAACGCCTTGTACTGGACATGCGCACGATCCAGCTCGGTACGGACGTCGGCCTGGCTGGCCCGGGCGGTCTCGCGCAGTGCCTTCGCCACCGCCGCGCCGCGCTTGTTCCAGTCCACGATCCGGCTGGCCTCGGACAGGTCGGCCGCGGCGTCGAAGCGAACCCAGAAGTCGGCCTTGCCCTTGGTCTTCAGCTTGTCGAGCAGGGCAGGACGGATCTTGTCGTGACCGTTCGGCTGCGGGTTGGCGGCGGCCTGAGCCGCGGGGCTACTCAGCGCGACGGCGGAAGCGATCAGTGTGATCGACGCCAGGCCACAGATGAGCCGGTCGACCAACCGTCGTGGTCTGGTCCGGCCACGACGGGACACGGGGAAACTCATGTCAGCTCCGAGGTGAGGTGGTTCTTCTGGATGCAGAACACCGACGCGGCGGCGTCGGACACGACGGCACCGAGGGCGTGCCCACGCTCCGCGCACCACAGGTGCACGGCCGCACGGACGGCCGGCTCCGTGGAGAGCAGCTCCAGCACGGCCCCCGTGGGCAGCTCCTCGACCCGGCGAGCAAGCAGCGGCTCCACCCGCTCCCAGGGTTCGCTACCGGCATCGACGACCATGACCGGCGGGGGGTGGTCGGCTGGCGGGCCGGGGACGTCCATGGCGCTCCTCGCTGTCGCATCGGTGATCCGGCCCGGACCGTACGGCGGCGCGCTTACCGAGCGATTAACGGACCGATTACCGGGTCCGGACGTGCTGGCCGTCGGCCGCCCGTGCCTGGTCGAGCTCGCGTCTGATGCGGCCGACCGATTCGAGCGCCTGGATGTCGCCGCTGCGCGCGGCAAAGCTCTCGCTCTCCCGCAGCGCCGACTCTGCCGCATCCAGGTCCCCGCGCTTGAGGGCGACCCTGGCGAGGTGGACCAGGCAGTACGCCAGGGACCACGGGTTGCCGAAGGGGCGCACCATCTCGACAGCGGCGAGGGCGCCTTCGTGGGCCTCCTCAAGATTGCCGGTGACCAGGTCGAGGCGGGCGAGGTTTCCTCGCTCGAATGCGATGTGCGTCGGGTCGCCCCCCTTTCGGCCAGGCCGAGCGATCTCCTCCGGTACACCCGTGCCTCGTCGTACCTGCCGGCCCGTAGCGCGAACTCGCTGAGCATCGACAGCACTGTGGTCAGCAGCCCGACGTCGGCCACTCTCTCGGCGTGCTCGAGCGCCTGGTGCCCGACCTGGTGCGCCTCGCTGGTCCGGTCGAGCATGGCCAGGGCGAGCGACCGATTGCCGAGGGCTCGGCCGAGCAGCAGCGGTACGCCGTCGCCCTCGCCGGAGGCGGCGTGGGCGGCCGACTCGGCCTTGATGGCCGAGGCCAGCATCTGCTCGTACCGTCCGAGGGGGAAGTCGACGACGCTTGAGGCCAGGTGCAGCGCCACCTGCGCAGCCGCCGACAACGGACCGGACGGAAGTGTGGTGCCGTTCAGGAGGGTGCGGGCGTCCTTGGGGTGGCCCGACTGGCAGACCAACTCGGCGAGGGCCGCCAGCGATCGCGCGGCTGCATCGGCCGTGCCGGCTCGCAGGCGGTGCTCGAGAGCGCTCCGTAGTGCCTGCTCCGCCTGGTCGTATCGGGCGAGCCGGCGCAGGATCAGCGCATGGTCGTGGCGGGCGTCGGCCACCGCGGCCTGCTCGTCGGTCGCATCGAGGCGCCCGATCAGCTCGGTGTAGTAGCGGTCCGCGCTGTCGTTGGCGTACAGCGCGGCAGCCTTTTCGGCGGCCCGCCGCAGCCACGTCACGGCACGCGGGTCGTCGGCAAGGGCCAGGTGGAAGGCCACCGTGTCGACGGCGTCCGGACGGTGCCCGAGCACCGCGTCGGCATGGGCGGCATGCAGCACCCGTCTGCGCGCGCCGTTGAGGCCCGCGTAGCAGGCCAGCCGCACCACGGGGTGCCGGAAGCCGTAGCCCGTCACTGTCCTGCCGGCCGACACCACCTCGCGTTCCTCGACCAGGCCGGTAGTCAGCAGCCGGTTGAGGGCGGCCGCGAACCGCGGTGGGTCGATGGGTGGGTGCAGCCCCGCACGGGCGACCTGGGAGGCCTCGCCCAGATGGACGTCGCCCCCGGCCGCGGCGAGGACGTCGATGATGGCGCGCTCGTCGACGCCGAGGAGGTCCAGCCGTGCCTCGACCGCACCTCGCACCGAGTCTGGGACGCCGGCGCTGTCCAGCCCCGCCGCCGAGGGCAGCGGCAGCCCGCTGTTGACCAGACCGGCAAGTTCGGTGGCGAACAGCGGGTTCCCCGCGGAGAGCCGGAACACCTGGGAGGTCAGGGAGTCGGAGTCGACGCGCTCCGCACACAGTGCGCGCACGAGCCGGTCGCAGTCCTGTTCGCTCAGCCGCATCAGGTCCACGCGCCGGGCCAGGTTCTGCCGGATCGCCGCGTTCAGGATCCGCCTGCGGCCCGGGTCGGCGATGAGCTCCTCCTCCCGGAACGTGGCGATGAACCTCCACGGCTGGTCGCCGGCACGACGAACGACGTGGTACAGCATCTGCAGCGAGCCGAGATCGGCGGCGTGCACGTCGTCCAGGACCACCAGGATGCCGGCCGGCGACGCAGTAGCCAGATCCTTCAGCAGGCCGCTGACCGCCTGGAACAGCCGGGCTCTCTCCTCCTCCGGGCCGACGCCCCGCATCGGGGCCGGCCCGAGGGCGGGTACCAGCGTCGCGAGCGCGTCGTGGCCGGACGCAGCGGCCGCCTGCTCGGCGGACGACCGGGCTGCGAACCAGGCGTCGAACGCGTCCGCCCACAGTCCGTACGGCGTCTGGCCCTCGGCCTCGTGGCCGGCCGCCCAGAGCACCATCGCCCCGCGCCCATGGGCGGCACGCGCCGCTGCGGCGGCCAACCGCGTCTTGCCCACCCCGGCTTCGCCGGCGACCAGGGTGAGCGGCGGCAGCCCCGGATCCGCGGCGGTGATGAGCCGCAGCGCCTCCTTCCGGCCGAATATCGGGGTGCGTTCCGCTGCCCGGATCGCGGCGGGCAGCGCAGGGTGTGGGGAGCCACCCGCCGGCCGGGCCGCAGACCCGGCGCACTCTTCGACGGCCGCGCGGTGGAGCTGCTCGAGGACGGCGCCGGGGCCGACGCCGAGCTCGCCGTGCAGTGCGAGACGGGCCACCTCGTACTGCCGCACCGCCTGCTCGGGACGGCCGAGGGCGAGGTGGCTGCGGAGCAGGAGTTCGTGGCCTTGCTCGTCGGCGGGGTTGCCGACCAGGTGCCGTTCCAGCAGTCGCGCGGCCTGCCGCGCCTGATCGGTCGCGAGCCATGTGAGCGCCAGCTCGTGCACGGCGTTCGTGTGAAGCCGGGTCAGTTCGGCTCGCCGCATCATCGTCCAGTCGGCGTACGAGTCCTCGGGGAGCAGCTCGGGTTCCAGTTGCTCCAGCACACTGGCCAGCCGCTCGGCCCGTCCGACGGAGGCGGTGGGCTCGGCAAGGACGGCGTTCGCCGCCGCCTCGACCTCGTCGACGTCGACGGTGACCAGCTCGGGTGCGAGAGCGAGCAGCTGGCCGTCCAGCAGTAGATAGGCCGACGCCTCGCGGGGCCGCAGCTCCGGTTGGAGGGCGTGCCGAGCGGTGTGGAGGGCCACCCACAGACTGTTCCTGGAGGAGTGCGGCGAGGCTCCCGGACGAAGCAGCTCCATTGCCTGGTCGCGGTGCATGCGGTGACCAGGCGCGAGCGCGAGCAGCTTGACGAGGTTCTGCGCACTGGGCCGCCGCCACTGCGGCTGGACCAGCGACCCGCCACGTACGGCCCGAAACCCGCCCAACAACAGAATCCGTAACGGCGGCACCTGGTCGCCGACCATGGCAGTCAAGAGTGCACGCCCACCTGGACGCCTCCCCCTTTCCCACTTCAGTCACGCGTGCGCTGACCTGCGCACGGCCTCCCCAGAGAAGACTTGGGACGGAACCATATAGCACAACCAGCCCGCCCGACTATGTCCGGCGGCGATCACCCCGGTTCGCCGACGCCGGGGCCTCGATCTGCGACCACGTC
Source organism: Micromonospora sp. MP36 (assembly GCF_008119785.1). Classification (GTDB taxonomy): domain Bacteria; phylum Actinomycetota; class Actinomycetes; order Mycobacteriales; family Micromonosporaceae; genus Micromonospora. The sequence goes on from NZ_VSFA01000074.1 coordinate 8,028, forward strand.
GCTGGCGCTGGTCGGGCAGGCCCACGAACCTGGTCGCCGCCCGGTGCCGTCACGCCCAGTTGTGACGCGCGGCGTACCAGCCCAGCCCCATCCGGGTCTTGACACCGGCCAGATCCATCACGTGTCGTAACCGACGCTGCAGGGTCCGCAAGGAGATGCCGAGCTGGTTGGCGACGATCTGATCGGTGAGCCCGGCCAGCAGCATTGCCAGGATCTTCCGGTCCAGCGCCGTCGGGGCATCCGCGTCCGCTCTGGTGGCGGCATCATCGGTCAGCCCGGGCAGTGCCGAGATGTCGATCGGGTGGGCGTAACGCCGCACGAGTTCGAACATCGCATCCATGGCGGCCAGCAGCCCGGTGCGGTGCAGCAGCAGCCGGGGTGCCCCATCGGGCATCACGGCCCAGAACTGATGGACAACCTCCGCAAGCAGGCCGACCGTTTCCTGACCAATGACAAGATCAAGGTCGAGTGGAACAGCGTCGTCGAGGAAATCCTCGGCCACGACGGCGATGTCGCCGGAGTCCGAGGCATGTGGACACCACGTCTTCGGGGTTCGATCGTCGGTGTCGTGCCGGTCGTGATCCTGTTCGCGTTGATCGAGCGCCGCCTCGTCGCCGGTCTTAGCGCGGGTGGCGTGAAATGACCAGCGCTGCCGGCTCCCGCGGTGACCGCTCCTCGCGGTTCCGTTTCCCTGCTGGGCTCGCCGAGCGGGGCCGACTTTCGGTGACCGAGGCGGCGACCGAGCTCGAGGTTTCTGAGGCGACCGTCCCACGTGGCTTTCCCGCACTGGCCAAGCAGCAGCTTGTTACCCGCTTCGGCCAGTACCTCCGCCACCTCATCCGTTCCGGGCCAGCGCGGCTTCCCTGTCCGGCAGAGGTGCCGCCCATACGTTCGATCGATACGGGCGACCCGGGATGTGCCCTCGGCTGAGGAATGGGGAAAAGGGTTTCCGCGCGACGCGACCCCGGCCAGCCATCGTTTCAACTAACCGCCATTGGGACTCCGTCGCCCGTCGGGCGTCACCGGTCCGATCCAGCCATGCCAGGCGGCGTACCACGCCAACTGCATGCGGGTCACCGCCCCCGCCCGGTCCATCAGCTTGCGTACGCGTCGCAACACAGTGCGCTGCCCAATTCCGAGTTGACGGGCGATCACCGCATCGGTGAGGCCGCTAAGCAGCAGGGTAAGCAGTTGACGGTCCGCCTCGCCAAGCGGGGGCCCCTCCGCGCGCACGTCGGCAGCCCCGATGGGCAAGGCCCGTGACCAGATCAGCTCGAACAGCTCGGTCAGTCCGTCCAGAAGTGGGCCGGGGTGGATCAGGGCCGAATCGGCCGCGCGCCCCGTTTCGCCCGCGACCGCAGGGACGATCGCCAGCTCGCGGTCGACAATCATCGCCTTGAGCGGCACCCGGTGGGCGATGCGGGCGTCCTCACCCGCCGCCACGTAGCGGGAGATTCGGGTCAGGCCGCCCTCCCGCTCGATCGCCCGCCGGTCGTACACCGTCCGATAGCGCACGCCCGCCGCCAGTCGTTGGAGCTCGGTCTTGTTCGTGACGTCCCCGTCTGGCGCCCGTGGTGTCAGATAGGGCGGCACGTCAAGGATCAACACCTCGCGACGCGCCCTACGCTGAATCTGATCGATACGCTGCGCCACTACAGCGTTCGGTGTCGGCTCCACCAGCGCCCGCACCTGGTCTGGCCGGGACGCGGTGCGGTACTCGCCCGCCAGACGCCCCAGAGCCGCGCGGGCAGCGTGCAGCTCCTGCAGCCGTCCCAACAGCAGCACCTCTCCGGCGATGTCGGGTGGAGACACGATCAGCCGTGTCCGGTGTCCCTCGGCACGAGTAAGCAGGCCCTTGGCCGCCAGGCCGTCCACGGCCGTCAAAGCCTGTTCCCGGGGCATCCCGAGCAACTCCGCCACCGAGTCTTCCCAACACGGGTCGGTCCGTATCAGCAGGGTGTACAGCCGGGTTTCCGTGTCCGTCAGCCCCAGCGCCCGGAACATGGTCTCTTCCCGGGCCCCTTCACTCTCCTGGTATCTCATTCCTTCACCCGGCCTTCATCGGTGGTGCCCAGACAGCTCGTGGCCACACAGGAGCTGGGGCAATCTAGCGCGGCGAACCTAGAAGGCGGCACTTACCAGATCATTACCGTCGCCAACGCAACGCCCTGGGAAACCGTTCGGACGGACGTAGTGGGTTAGCCGCCCTCACGGCACTCGCCCGACTCGACGCGGTCGCGAGGCGGTTCGGTTGGCCGGCGCCTGGCTTCACCACTTCATCGGCGCATTTGCGCCGATGACATTCATCAGCCATTGACACCTCTTGATCACGCTCCGCGTGTCAATCGATACTCGCGCATGGCTTGATCAATCAAAGCCGCCGGCGCGGGCGGTGAGCCGCACCGCGCTTCCCGCACCCCACGGCGGGCGACTTCCGCCATACCTGGAAGGACACATCGTGGCAAGACACAGAAGACCGCTGCACGGGGCCATCGCGGCCCTGGCCGCACTCGTGCTGGTGCCGCTTACCGGCGGCACCGCGTTCGCCCAGCCAGGGACGGACGAGACCGCGGTCAAGCGGAAGGCTGAAGGGGCAGGGGCGGCCTCCGCGTCGGACAAGATCCGCCCGGAGCTCGCGAGGCGGCTCGAGGGCAAGAGCGAGGGCAACTTCTGGATCCACTTCAAGGACAAGGCGGACGTGAGCAAGGCCAGCCAGATCAAGGACTGGGCCAAGCGGGGCACCGCGGTCGCGGAGGCGTTGCAGAAGACCGCTGCCGAGAGCCAGGCCAAGGTCCGGGCTAAACTCGAGCGCTCGGGCGTGAAGTACCAGACCTTCTGGGCGACCAACGCCATCAGGGTCACCGGCGGCTCGTCCTCGATGGCGCAGGACTTCGCCGCCCACGCGGAGGTCGACGGCCTGTACGCCCCGATGGAGTACAAGGCTCCCGAGGTCACCAAGGGCACTGACGAGCATACCGTCAACGCCCTGGAGTGGGGCATCGCCAACATCAACGCCGACGACGTCTGGTCCCAGTACGGCGTCAAGGGCGGCGGCATCACGGTGGCGAACATCGACACCGGGGTCCAGTTCGACCACCCGGCGCTGGTGAACTCCTACCGTGGCAACAACGGCGACGGCACGTTCGACCACAACTACAACTGGTTCGACGCCGCCGGCGCCTGTACCGACGCGCCCTGTGACGAGGACGGACACGGTACGCACACCATGGGCACCATGGCCGGCTCGGACGGCGCGAACCAGATCGGTGTCGCCCCCGAGGTCAAGTGGATCGCGGCGAACGGTTGCTGCCCCAGCGACGAGGCGCTGATCTCCTCCGGCCAGTGGATGCTCCAGCCCAGGGACCTCAACGGTCAGAACCCGGACGCCAGCAAGCGACCGAACATCATCAACAACTCGTGGGGTTCGCCGCCCTCCAACGCCCCGTTCATGGAGGACGTCACCGACGCGTGGGCCGCGTCGGGCATCTTCGGGGCCTGGGCCAACGGCAACGACGGTCCGGGCTGCCAGACCAGCGGCTCGCCGGGCAGCCGGATCAGCAACTACTCCGTCGGCGCCTACGACATCAACAACAACATCGGCGGCTTCTCCTCCCGCGGCAGCGGGCAGGACGGCGCGATCAAGCCGAACATCTCGGCCCCGGGCGTAAACATCCGGTCGAGCGTTACGGGCGGCACCTACGCCAGCTACAACGGCACCTCGATGGCCGCCCCGCACGTCGCGGGCACGGTCGCGCTGCTGTGGTCGGCGGCGCCGGCGCTGGTCGGTGACGTCAACGCCACCCGCGCGCTGCTGAACAACACGGCGATCGACAAGGCCGACGACCAGTGCGGCGGCACCGCGGCGAACAACAACGTGTACGGCGAGGGCCGGCTGGACGCCCTCGCGCTGCTCAACGGGGCCTCGATCGGCGACACCGGCACCCTGGCCGGCACGATCACGGACGCGAGCAGCGGTGCCCCGATCGCGAGTGCCACCGTGGCCCTGACCGGTGCGGCCACCATCCAGCTGAGCACCGGGCGCGACGGCAAGTACTCGGCGCGGCTTCCGGTCGGCGACTACCAGGTTGCCGTGTCGGCGTTCGGCTACGGGAGCAAGACGGGTCGGCGACGCTCACCAAGGACACGACCACGACGACCAGCGTCGCGCTGGCGGCGATGCCGAGTGTCACCGTCAGCGGATCGGTCACCGACGGGTCCGGACACGGCTGGCCGCTCTACGCGAAGGTCGGCCTCGAGGGCCGGTCGGGCGTGTCCGACTACACCACCCCCGCCGACGGTCACTACAGCTTGAAGCTCCCGGCCGGGGCGACGTACAGGGTGACGGTCAAGCCGCAGTACCCGGGCTACCAGACGGTGAGCAAGGACGTCGTGGTCGGCTCGAGCAACGTCACCCACGACGTGGCCGTGCCGGTGAACGTCAACGACTGCACCGCGGCGCCCGGCTACCGGGCCGGCTCCGACGGGGTGTACGAGACCTTCGACGGCACCACCGTGCCGTCCGGCTGGTCCGTGGTGGACCACCGAGGTACCGGCCAGGTCTGGCAGTTCACCAACCCCGGCAACCGCCGCAACCTGACCGGCGGCGGCGGCAACTTCGCGATCATCGACAGTGACAAGTACGGCGGCAGTGGCAACCAGGACACCTCGCTGGTCAGCCAGGTCGTCAACCTGTCCGACGTCGCCGCTCCGGTGGTCCGGTTCAACCAGGACTTCCGCCGGTGGCAGACCGAACGCGCGGACGTCGACCTCAGCCTCGACGGCGGCACGACCTGGACCAACGTGCTCCGACAGACGGCCGGTTTCCGCGGGCCGCGGGTGACCGAGGTCCCGATCCCGCAGGCCGCAGGCAAGGACCAGGTCCAGGTCCGGTTCCACTACTACGACGCCTACTGGGGCTATTGGTGGCAGGTCGACAACGTGCTGATCGGCAGCCAGGCCTTTTGCCAGCCGACCGACGGTGGCCTGGTGCTCGGCCACGTGCAGGACAAGAACGACAACAGCTACATCAACGGCGCCACCGTCACCAGCGACGACCGGCCGGCGGAGACGGGCACCACGGTGGCGACGCCGGACGACCCCGAGCTGCCCAACGGCTTCGTCTGGATGTTCTCGTCGTTGACCGGGTCGCACAAGTTCACCGCGAAGGCCCGCCGCTACGTCAGCCAGAGCAAGGAGATCGACGTCCAGAAGAACGGGGCGACGACCGCAACCTTCCAGCTCCCCGCCGGCCGGCTGTCGGTCGAGCCGACCGAGGTGAGCGGGACGGCCAAGATGCCCGGCGGCACGGTGAACAAGACGTTCACGGTGACCAACACCGGCGGAGCACCGGTCGACGTCCAGTTCAGTGAGCGAAACGGCGGCTTCGAGCTCCTCCGCGCCGACGGGTCCACGATGAGCGAGCAGCAGCTGCTCGCCTCCACCGGCGCGCCGGTGCAGCGGCTCAACGTCCCGACGTCGTTGGCCGCGCTGCCGGCCGGCAAGGAGGCCACCGCGAACTCGGCCCCAATCACCCCGCAGGCCGCGCCGTGGGCGAACATCGCCGCCTACCCGGCGAAGGTCATGGACAACCGGGTGGTCAACCTCGACGGCAAGATCTACTCGATCGCCGGCAGCAACGGATCGGCCTTCTCGGCGAAGAACTACGTCTACGACCCGATGGCGCAGCAGTGGGCGCCGATCGCCGATCTTCCCAGTCCGCGTACCGCCATGACGGTGGGGGTCGTGGACGGGAAGATCATCGCGACCGGCGGCTGGGGGGCGAACGGCCCTGACGGCGCCACCTGGTCGTACGACCCGGCGGCCAACACCTGGACGACGGTGGCCAACAACCCCGCGCCGCGCGCCCAGGCCGGGCAGGCGGTCGTCGGCGGCAAGCTGTACGCCATCGGCGGTTGCGCCACCTCCTCCTGCGAGCCGATGTCCAACTCCGTTGTCCGCTACGACGCTCGCAGCGACACCTGGGAGACGGTGGCCAACTACCCGAGGTGGGTGGGGTACCTCTCCTGCGGTGGCATCGGCGGCGTCGTCTACTGCACCGGTGGTAACGACGGGTCCGCCTCGCAGAAGGCTGGCTACGCCTACGACCCGGGTGCCGACACCTGGACCGCCATCGCGGATGCTCCGGTCGCCGCCTGGGGCAGCTCGTCCGCCGTCGCTAACGGCAAGCTCATGGTCGTCGGCGGCGTGCAGGGCGAAGGCATCACCAACGTTGGCTTCGCCTACGACCCCCGTGCCAACTCCTGGTTGAACCTGCCGAATGCCAACGCGGCCCGCTACCGCGGTGGCGCGGCGTGCGGCTTATACAGGATCGGCGGTTCCACGGGCAACTTCACCGCAACGCCGGACAGCGAGGTGCTGCCCGGGTTCGAGGAGTGTGCCGAGGCGGAGGATGTCAGCTGGATAACGATCGACAAGACGTCGGCCACGCTGGCGCCGGGCGAGAAGGTCACGGTCACCGTCAGGATGACGGCAAACGTCGACCAGCCGGGCGCCTACTCCGGTTCGATCTTGATCAATGGGAACGTGCCGTACCGGTTGCAGCCGGTGCAGGTGACGATGAACGCGCAGCCTCCGGTGACCTGGGGCAAGTTGATGGGTACGGTCACCGGGACGAGCTGTCAGGGTGTCAGCTCACCGCTCAAGGGCGCGACCGTCCAGGTCGACTCGAAGACGGGCTCGTGGACCTTTACCACGGACGCCCAGGGCAAGTACGCCTACTGGCTGGACCGCAAGCACAACCCGTTGAAGATGGCCGTCGCCAAGGACGGCTGGAAGCCCTCCCAGACCCGTCAGACGTCGATCAGCAGCACCCCGAGAGTGGAGGACTTCGCACTGTCCCCGACCAGGTGCTGACAACTGAAAGGTAAAACGTCCGGCCCGCCTGGTTCCCGACCGGGCGGGCCGGACCCGTTCGGCGGCCGCGCCGCCTCCTGGCCGGTTCGGCCGGAAGCGGCGCCGCTTGAACGGCGTGCGCACGCTGCCCCGAGCGCCCTGGTAGCCCTTATCGGCGAAGGTCATCACGTCCGCGCTGGTCAGCGCGTCGATGATGCCGTGGATGCGGGCGGCGGTGAGGTCGTGCGCCGAGCCCGGCAGTGCCGGTGAGGCCCACACGAGCCGGCTGGCGGCGTCGGCGATGACCTGCACGTTCACGCCATGCCGCTTGTGCTTGCCGGAGTAGTACGGCTTCTGGTCTGCCACACGGTCGATCGGAATCAGGGTGCCGTCCAGGATCGCGTACGCCAGTTGCCGGATGCGCCGCATCGCTGTGGCCAGGTCCTCGGCGACCGCTGCGAGCAGCATGATCGCTTCCTGCACGTAGCGCCAGGCGGTGGCGACACCGACCTCGAACCCGGCAGCGAGCCGGGTGTAGGTGTCACCGTTGCGCAGGTGGGCCAGGGCGAGCAGTGCCTGTCGGCCCGGCGCGAGACGCCGCCACCGGGATCGATACCGGTTACGGTGCTGGCGGATGAGGTCGGCAAGGTGGTTCAGGGTTCGGCAGAACAGGGGGATCGTGGAGGGGTAAGACAGCACAGGCGAGGCTCCCGGTCGGGGCATCGGATCTTGGTCGACTGCTGTCTTACCTGGAGCCTCGCCCTTATCGATATCCGGGCTCGCCGCGACGACCAGCGCCCCGTGGGACAGACGGCGGTTGCGCAGCGGCGGGATGTAGTGGCTCAGCACGTCCCCAAGCATGAACATGCCCGAGCAACGTGATCAGCTTCTCGAACACGTCCTGGGCCTTGTCGACCGGGTAGCGGCCCCGCACGCCGTAGGCGAGCGTCCGCGACGTCATCCCCACCAGCATGGCGAGCGCCGCGTCCCGATCCACCTCCGCCAGGCACACCGCAAGCTCCTCAGCATCCTGAGGCGCCTGGGGCGGACCACCGAACGAACTGGCCGAGCCGATGACACCACAGTCGGCCAGGAACGCGAACACGCCCGGGAAAGAGTCCTCGCCACCGGCGAACCTGATCAAGGCCCACAAATGCTCCTTGCCGTAGGGTCCTGGGAGTCCGGCCAGGAGATGCTGAACCCTCGCGAGCCGCTCAGACGCGTCCAAACGCCGGTCACCCCGTCGGCCCACTGTCGGGCCGGAACTCGTGGACGACCCCGGTCGGCCGCCACAGGGTCACCGTCTCGGCCACTGCGGCACTCCTTCCTGGCCGGCGCAGAGTACCGGCCGGCCCACGACATGGACCAGCCGGTTTCCGCCTTCAGCGTCATACCGGCCAGTCGAAGCCGAACTGCCGGGCGGCTTCCGCGCTGACGCCGGTCAGGCACTACCGGTGGCGCACCGAAAACTGGCCGAGGCGGTCACCGCACAGCCGCAGACCAGGTGACCAGCCGGGTCCGCCCCGCACGGTTAAGCCACAGAGGTTGCGAGTGGCGAGTCCCACGAACCACAGCATCGTTAGCCATCTATATCGAGGCGGATGGCTGTAACGTGTGTGGGGAGCGGTCTTGATGCAATACGCGCCGGAACTCGACGGCCCCGACCTGCTCGGCTGGTGGATACGGCAGCCGAACCAGCGAGGCCGCCAACGGGCGCGGCGCCCGACAACATCACCTCCACCCGGCATCCGCTTCGCCTTCTACGGGCGCATGTCCACCGTCGACTTCCAGGACCGGGCGTCGTCGTGTCGGTGGCAGCGCAACTACGCCGAAGACCTGATCGCCGGCCACGGTCGGATCGTGACCGAGTTCTTCGACGAGGGTGTCTCCCGCCGGAACGCTTGGCCGGACCGCCCGCAAGCGGCCTTGCTGCTCGCCGCAGTGGCGGACCCGGCGCGCGGGTTCGACGCGATCGTCGTGGGCGAGTACGAACGTGCCTTCCATGGCCAGCAGCTCGAACAGTTGACCCCCACCTTGGTCAGGCATGGTGTGCAGCTGTGGCTTCCGGAGACCTATGGGCCGGTGGACTTCGACAACTCGCGACAGTTGGCGTTGCTGGACCTGCTGGGCGTGCACTCCCAGCGGGAGGTGTCCCGGGCCCGGCACCGCACTACTGTGGCCATGCGTGCCCAAGCCGAGCTGCAGGGTCGACATCTCGGCGGCCGGCCGCCTTACGGCTACCGGCTCGTCGACGCCGGCCCTCATCCGAACCGCGCCCACGCCGCCTGGGGACGCCGTCTGCACCGCCTGGAACCAGACCCGGCCACCGCGCCCCACGTGCGGTGGATCTTCGAGCAGCGGCTGGCGGGCTACAGCGTGGCCAGTATCGCCCGCGCCCTCAACGACACCGGCATACCGTGCCCGTCCGGCGCAGACCCGGCACGCAACCCTCACCGCAGCGGCCAACGCTGGATGCTGACCACCGTCGCGGCGATCCTGGCCAACCCCCGCTACACCGGCCGCCAGGTCTGGAACCGGCAGCGCAATGACCACGACGACCTCACGCCCGATGGGACCGTCGCGCGGCACCGCGAGGTCCAGCGCTGGAACGCCGCCTCGCAGTGGGTCATCTCCCGCCAGATCGCTCACCCGCCGCTGGTCACCGAGGAGCAGTTCGTCGCGGCCCAGGCGATCCACACCGCGCCTACCCCCGCTGATGGCGCTCCTCGCCACTACCTCCTGGCCGGCCTCGTGTGCTGCGGCATCTGCGGCCGCATCATGGACTCCCACTGGGTCCACGCCCGTCCCGGCTACCGCTGCCGCCACGGCCACACCAGCAGCCGCACCAAGACCTCACCGCAGCCGAAGATCCTCTACATACGGGAAGACCACCTGCTGGACCGCATCCGACACGACCGCGGACTACACCGACACCACCCCGCACTGCGCAGCCCCGACCCCGAAAAGCTCACCGCCTACCTGCGCACCAACAACATGGTCATCGTGTGTGACCACCGCGCATGGACCGTCGAAGCCGAGACCGCGGTCTACCCGCTCAACCCGCAGGGAAGCCGCCTCGCCGCCACAGCAAAAATCCCCGCCCAACGGGACGGGGATCACGCAAAACACGAAAAACCATCACGCTTCGTGTGGAAATAACGTGTCCGAGGGGGGACTTGAACCCCCACGCCCTATACGGGCACTAGCACCTCAAGCTAGCGCGTCTGCCATTCCGCCACCCGGACTTACTCGTCCAGCCTACCCTGTCGGCCGCGGTGACCTGGTCACCGGTTCGGCCGCCCCGGTGGGCCGCACGGGGCATTACTGTACACGGCCCAGATGGATCATGCACACCGCCGCTCCGTCTCCACGTTTCCGCAGGTCAGGGCGGTTAGTCGGGAGCAGCCTACGGGACCGGTTTCCATTTCCGCGGGGGTCGGGTGGCGTCCGACACCCGATTCCGGGCAGCATTGCTCACGTGTCCCACCCCTCCCCCCTGACCGCCGCGCAACACCAGGCCCTCGCCCTGCGCTCCGCCGGTGATCTGCCCACCGCCCGCCGCCTGCTCGACGACGCGATCGCCGCGGCCCGACCGGCGTACGGGGAGGACCACCCCGACGTGCTGGCCACCGGCCACCTGCTCGCCCGCCTGCATCGGGAGGCCGGCGACCCGGCCGCCGCCCGGCGGGTGCTGGAGGAGGCGTACGCGGCCGGTGAGCGCCGTCGCGGCGAGGCCGACCCGCTGATGCTCGCGCTGAGCTTCGACCTGGCGGGGGTGGCGGAGGAGCTCGGGAATCGGCACGAGGCCCGCCGCAACTACACCCGGGTGGCCACCGCCGGGCCAGCGGTACTCGGTCCGGACCACCCTGCGGTACGCACCGCGCGCCAGTATCTCGGCGGCTCCGCCGCCGCTCCCGCCGCGCCGGGCTCTCAGCCTGGCGGCTCCGCCGCCGCTGCTCACCCCGGCATGGCCCCGCTGTCCGAACCGACGATGTCGCTGCCGGCCATGTCGGCCCGGAACCAGCCGCCGGCCGCACCACCGGCGCCCGGAACTCCAACCGCTCCCCGCCCGGCGCCACCCGCTCCTGCGGCGCCGGGGGTGACCTCGCCCGCAGCCGGTGCGGAGTGGACGCCACAGACCGGGCCGGCCCGGCCGTCGCCCTGGGCGCCTCCCGCCCCCGCTCCGGGAGCGCCCCTGGCCCCGGCGCCGGTCGTCCCCGCACCGGTGCCACCCCAGGCGGCTCCCGCGGCCACCCCGCTGCCACCGCCTCCGGTCATCCCGGCACCCACCTCGGCCGTGCCGCTCCCGGGGCCGTCCGCCGGCGTGGGGCCGGCTTCCGCGGCACCGGCGGCCCCGCCCGCACGGGGCCCAGTCCCGCCGGTCGCGCCGCCGGTCCACCTACCGCCCGCCCCGGCCGCCGCGCCGCACCCGGGCATGCAGGCTCCGCCGCCGGCCGCCGCCGCGCCGCCCGCGGCTGTTCCGGCTCCGTCGCCGGTCTCCGCGCCCCCCATGCCGAGCCGGGTGACGCCTGCCGTGCCACAGGCGATCTCCACGCCGCCCGCACCGCACCCGGCCCCACCGGGCTTCTCCGCAGCTCACCCGGCCCCGCCGGTCGCGCAACCGTCCGCGGCGGGTCCGGTGCGACCGGTCGTATCCGCTCCGCCGGCCACCCTGCCGCCAGCACCGGTCATCCCGGCTTCACCCGCCCCGCACCCGGCACCGCCGGCGTCCGGCGCGGCGGCGGGGTTGCCCCCGATGCCGCCGACCGCCCAGCCGATGCCCTCTGCGCCGCACGTCCCGGCACCCACCTCCGCCCCGCCGGCGTCCGCCACGCTGCCCCCGCCCCCGCGCATTCCGGCGCCGGCCATGCCGCCGGTAACGGGCACCGCGCCGAGTTCCGGGCCGCCGTTTTCCGCGCCCACGTCGGCTCCCCCGGCCGACCCGATGCCGCACCCGTCCGTGCCCGCGCCGGCTCCGGCGATGGGCCTAACCGGCTCGGTGCCGCCTGCGCCCATGCCGACGTCGGCTTCCCCGGCGGACCCGGCGTCGCAGCCCTCCACGCCCATGTCAGCTCCGCCGATAGGCCCGGCCGTCCCGGTGCCGCCCACGTCGGCACCGCCGGTGAGCCCGGCCCCACACCGGTCCGACGAGTCGGCAGCGGGCCGGGACGAGAGCGCCGGGTCCGACGGTTCCCGCCCGTCCGGCACGCCCGCGCCGGGCTGGGCGAAGCCGACCGTCCAGGTGCAGCAGATCGGGCCGCTGCTCCGCGAGGAGGCGGAGCGGGCGGCCGCGTCCCCGGCCGCCACCCCTGTCGGCGAGACACCGGTCAGCGCTCCCCCGGTCAGCGGCCCGCCCGGCATCGCTCCGCCGGTCAGCGCTCCTCCGACGATCGGCTCACCGCCCACCGCATCCCCGGGCCAACCGCCGGTCAGCGGCCCGCCGGTGGTTGCACCGCCGGCCGCCAACCCACCCCATGCAGGCGCCGCGCCGGTCAGCGCCGCACCGATGAGTGGTCCGCCCGTGAGCGCACCACCCGTCGGCGAGCCACCGATCAGCGCTCCGCCCGCGAGCACGCCAACCGTCAGCGGAGTCAGCGCGCCACCGGCCGGCAGCGCGCAGGTCAGCGGCCCGCCGGTCAGCGGCGCGTCGCTCGGCATGCCGCCGCAGGCGAGCAGCCCGCCCCGGATCGCCGGCCCACCCGTCAACGGCGCGCCGATCAGCGCACCGCCACCCGTGAGCGGCCCGGCGAGTACACCGCCGCCGGCGAGCGGCCCGCCCGTGGGTGCGCCACGGGTCGACGCTCCACCGGTCAGCGCGCCGCCCGTGAGCGGTCCGACGGCCGCCGTGCCGCCGGTGGGCGCGCCCGCGCCGGTGCCGCCGGCAAGCGGCTCGCCGGCGTATCCGGTCAGCGGACCACCGTCCTACCCGGTCAGCGGGCCGCCGGCGTATCCGGTGAGCGGACCGCCCGGACCGGAGGGCGGCATGCCGGTGAGTGGCCCGCCGGTCGCCGCGCCGATCAGCGGATCGCCGGTGCCGCCATGGGGGCTGACCGCGCCGCCGTGGAGCAGCGCGGCCCCGTCGCAGCCAGTCGACCGGCCCGGCGACGCCCCGCCGCAGCCGGCGGCGGACGGGTCGCAGCAGCCGACGGACGAGGTGGCACCGGCGGATCCGGAGCCCGCGGACCAGGCCGGACCGGAGACCGGCGACGACGCGCCGCGGTCGCTGCCGGTATACGACGAGCTGCTCGAGTTTCCCGAGCCGACGCGCCCGGAGCCCGGCCCGCAGGCGTACCCGGACCAGACCGCCTGGCCGGTGCCGGCGCCGTTCCACCAGCCGCCCGCGTACCCGGTAGCGGAGGAGCCGGAGCCGCGCGGCCGCAACCGGACGACGGTGGCCGTGGTGGCCGGCGCCGCGGTGGTGGCGGTGGCCGCCGCCGTCGGCGTGGGCGCGATGGTGCTCAACCGCGATGCCGCACCGCCACCCGCGCCCGCCCCCGTGTCGGCGAAGCCGAAGGTGAGCGGCCCACCCCCGGGTGACCTGCGGTTGCAGGACGACTCCACCACCATCACGGTCACCTGGACCGACCCGACCAACGGTGGGGTGCCGTTCGTGGTGGCCGGCGGCCGGGCTGGGCAGAAGCTGGGGGTAATGGCCACGGTCGACGCCGGGGAGACCCGCTACACGGTGAACGGGTTGAGCGCGAAGCTGGACTACTGCTTCACCGTCCTCGCGGTCTACTCAACCGACACCTACGCCACCTCCGGGCAGGTCTGCACCGACCGGGAAGGCGGCACGGGCACCCGCTGACCGGCGCCGTCCGGCCACGACACGGTGGGTGTCCACAGGCGGACGGTGCGGGTTCCACGCTCCTCGGGCGGCCCCTATGATGGCTCCCGGCTCTGGGGAGGGTCCACACGTGCGTGGGCGCCTCCCCCACCGAGACGGGGAGGCAGCCGGCTGTGGCCACCATCGAGGACGTCACGAGCACCGGGACGCAGGCGCCCCGACCCCGTACCCGGTTGCGGGGCGGGCTGGTCACCATCGGCGTCGTGGTCGCGTTGCTGGCCGCGATGGGGTTGACCGTGCTCGGGCTGGGCGCCGCCGACAACGCGGTGGCCAACTACGACTCGTCCTCGTGGTTGTGGAGCAACACCCGCAGCGAGATGTCCCGGGTCAACGGGCTGACCGCGCGGGTGGACACCCGCATGGAGGTGCCGGGCGCCCGCAGCCACCAGATGCAGGTGGCCCAGACGGACCGGCTGCTGATCCTGCGCGACCTGAACACCGGCCAGGTCAGCTCGCTGGACCTGGCCACCCTGCAGATCACGGCGAGCACCCCGACCACCCCCGGCCTCGGGGTCAGCGTGGCGCTGCACGAGGATTCCGCGTTCGTCGTCGACGCGGTGCAGGGCATCGTCCGGCAGCTCGACCCGCGGGCGCTGACCCCGGTGGGCGAGCCGGTCCGCTACCCGCCGGGCATCACCGGCGGGGCGTTCGACGGCGCGGGGCGGCTGTGGATCGCCGTCCCGGGCGAGGGCACCGTCTCGGCGGTCACCGCCGCCGAGCTGCCGGCCACGCCCGGGGCGGCGCCGCCGGCGGGTCTGAGCCCGAAGCAGGTCGAGACGTACGACGTCGCCGAGCCGAACCACGAGCTGGTGGTGTCCACCCTGGACGACGGAGTAGCGGTGCTGGACCGCACCTCCGCCTCGCTGGTGACCGTGCAGGGCGGCGGCCGGACGCAGCGGGCCGACCTGACGATGACCGCGCCGGGCAGCCTGCCGCCGCGCACCAGCGGCCCGCAGGTGCCGGTCACCGTGGTCGGCGACCGGAAGGTGCACGTGGTCCGCGACGGTGGCGAGGTGCGGCAGTTCACCGTCCCCGGCGCGGGTGACCGGCTCACCCCGGCGGTGGCCTGGGCCGGCCGGTTCTACGTCGCCGACGAGAGCACCGGCAGCGTCTACTCGTTCGACGCGAACGGGCAGCTCGTGGACACCATCAAGGGCTCCGGCCGGCCCGGGCCGATGGAGCTGGAGGTCCGCGAGAACCACCTGTTCATCAACCCGCCGAACTCGTCCACCGCGCAGGTGGTGGACGACAAGAACCACGTCCGCGACGTCAACAAGTACGCCAACGACGTGCTCGGTGGGGACCCGCCGCCGGTTGCGGCGCCGCCGCCCCCGCCGAAGAAGCCGAAGGTGGGCAAGCCGGGTGCGCCGCGGGCCGTCACGGCGGCCGCCGGCGACGCGTCGGCGCGGGTGAGCTGGCAGGCGGCCGCCGCGAACGGCGCCGAGATCACCAAGTACGTGGTGGAGGGCGCCGGTCAGCGTCACGAGGTGGGCGCGAACCAGCGGGCCGTGGAGATCACCGGGCTGACCAACGGTGAGACGTACACGTTCGAGGTGCACGCGGTCAACGCCAAGGGCGACGGGCCGGCCCGCAAGAGCAACCCGGTCACCCCGACGGCGGAGGTGCCGGACCCGCCGGCCAGCGTGACCGCGGAGGCCCGCCCGGACGGCACGGTGCTGGTGAAGTGGCCCGCGGCCAACGGCCAGGGCAACACCGTCGCCAAGTACGCGGTCACCGCCACCTCGGCCGGCGCCAGCGCCCCGGCGGGCGAGTCCCGCAAGACCGAGCTGGTGATCCCGGCCGGCCAGCTGGAGTACGGCACCCAGTACGCCTTCACCGTGGTCTCAGTGACCGACAAGGGCGCCGGTTCGAAGGCCTCGCCGGTGAGCAACACGGTGGTGCCGTTCGCGGCCCCGGCCGCGCCGACCGAGCTGCGCGCGACCACCGTGGCCGACCAGCCGGGCACCATCTCGGTGCAGTGGGCGCCGTCGGCGGACAACGGCCGCCCGGTCACCAAGTACCTGGTGGACGTGGGCGGCAAGACCAGCGAGGTGACCGACACCCGGACCACGGTCGGTGGTCTCGGCGACGGACAGAACGTCACGGTGAAGGTGAAGGCGGTCAACGAGGCCGGCCCCGGCGCGGCGGCCAGCACCACCGCCCGGACGGTCGCCGTGCCGCGGGTCACCGTGACCGGCTCGTCGGCCGACGCCACCTCGGTGACGGTGTCGTTCACCGTGGACGCGGGCGGCGGCAAGGCGACCTGCTCGGCCACCACCGGCGGGCAGACCGCCAGCGGGAGCTGCTCCAGCCTGCGGGTGACCGGCCTGACGCCGGGCACCGCGTACACGGTGACGATCACGGCGACCAACGCGGCCGGCAAGGGCACCGCGAAGCGGGACCAGGGCACCGACGCGCTCTACGGCATCGCGACCTGCAACAACGGGCCGTCCGGCGACCAGCGCACCTACTGCGACGCTGAGGTGGCGGGCCGCAACGGCAATGAGATCTTCTCGGTGCCGCAGCAGCTCAACGGCAAGCAGGTCGGCTGGGCGTCACCCGGCACCCGGCTGAAGGCGTACTGCAAGAAGCAGGGCGACAACGTCGACGCCTGGATCTACAACAACAACAAGCAGAGCACCTGGTGGGTGCAGGTCGAGTACTCGGGACGCAACTACATCCCGTGGGCCTGGCTGAACCTGGAGGGCGGCGACAACATCAACCTCCTGCCCACCTGCTGACCGCGTCACCTCAAGGAGCACCCGCGCACGTGAACACCCACGAACCGCTCACCCAGCCGGAGGTGCAGGGCTTCGCCGCCCTGGCCGCCCGGCTGGCGGAGAACGTCAACGCGGTCGTGCTGGGCAAGCCGCAGGTGGTCCGGCTGGCGCTGACCGCGCTGTTCGCCCAGGGGCACGTCCTGCTCGAGGACGTGCCCGGGGTGGGCAAGACCACCCTGGCCCGGGCGATCGCGGCGACGGTCAAGGGCCAGTGGCGGCGCATCCAGTTCACCCCGGACCTGCTCCCGTCGGACGTGTCCGGGGTGACCATCTTCAACCAGGCCACCCGCGGCTTCGAGTTCCACCCGGGCCCGGTCTTCGCCAACATCGTCATCGCCGACGAGATCAACCGGGCGTCGCCGAAAACCCAGTCGGCGCTGCTGGAGGTGATGGAGGAGCGGACGGTCACCGTGGACGGCGTACGGCACCCGGTGCCGCAGCCGTTCCTGGTGGTGGCCACCCAGAACCCGGTGGAGATGGACGGCACCTACCGGCTGCCCGAGGCGCAGCTCGACCGGTTCCTGGTGAAGCTGTCCGTCGGCTACCCCGACGAGGCGGTGGAGGTGGAGGTGCTGCGCGGCGCCACGCTCCGCTCCCCCGACTCGCTCAACGCGATCACCGACACCGCCACGGTCGGCGAGATGGTCCGGATGGCCCGGCGGGTGCACATCGCCGAGCCGCTCTACACGTACGCGGTGCGGCTGGCCGCGGCCACCCGCAACCACCCCCAGGTCCGGGTCGGGGTGAGCCCCCGGGGCGTCATCGCGCTGACCCGGGCGGCGTGCGCGTACGCGCTGATCGACGGGCGGGGCTGGATCATGCCGGAGGACCTGAAGACCCTGACCGAGCCGGTCTTCGCGCACCGGCTGCTGCTCACCCCCGACGCCCAGGTGCGCGGGGTGACCGCCGCCGAGGTGCTGCGCCAGGCGGTCGCCTCGGTGCCGGTGCCGCTGCCGTCGGGCCAGCCCGCCCCGGTGCACGGCTGAGTCGTGGGGATCACCGCCCGCGGCGTCGGGCTGCTCGTCGCCGCCGTCGTGCTGCTCGGCGTCGGCTTCCGGTACGCGTACCCGGAGCTGACCGTGCTCGGCGCGGCCGCCGGCGTCGCGGTCGGGTACGCCGCGGTCACCGCCGCCTGGCGGCCGCGGCTGGCGGTCGACCGGGTCGCCGACCCGGACCGGGTGGCCCGGGGTGAGCCGGCCGCCATGACCCTGACCGTCCGCAACACCGGGCGGCTGCGGGCGGCGAACCTGGTCGCCGAGGACCGCTGCGGCGGCCGCCTCGTCCCGGTCCCGCTGCTGCGGCTGCGGCCCGGCCGGGACACCGAGGTCCGCTACGACGTGCCGACCCGCCGCCGGGGCGTGGTGCCGGTCGGGCCGCTGCGGGTCACCCGACGCGACCCGCTGGGCCTGGTCGCGCTGGCCCGCTCGTACGGCGGGACGGTGCCGGTGTGGGTGCACCCGCGGATCCACCCGCTGACGGCGGTGCCGACCGGGGCCGGCCGCAGCCTGGACGGGCGGACCGACAGCGTCCCGCACGGCTCGATCACCTTCGACTCGCTGCGGGAGTACGTGGTCGGCGACGAGCTGCGCCGGGTGCACTGGCGGACCAGCGCCCGGGTGGGCGAGCTGATGGTGCGGGAGAACGTGGACACCAGCCTCCCCCGGATCGTGGTGGTGCTGGACAACCGGGCGGCCGCCCATCCGGAGCGGGTGGACGGGGTCGCCGAGTCGTTCGAGTCGGGGTGCGAGGCGGCCGCGTCGGTGGTGGCCGCGGCGGTCCGGGAGGACCTGCCGGTGAGCCTGCTGCTGGTCGCCCCCGCCGACGACGACCCCGCCGGCGGTGGCGGGCCGCTGGACCGGCTGGCCGCGGTGGAGCTGGCCGACCGGGCGGACGACCCGCTGCGTACCGCGCTGAGCCGGCTGCGGCAGGAACGGCTCGGCGACACCCTCGTCTTCCTCACCGGGCCGGGCGGCCGCGGCGACCTGGGGCACGTGGGCGCGCTGCGCGCCGCGTACCCCTCAATCGTGGTGGGGGTGTTCGGCGCGGCCGGGCCGACGCCGGCCGGCGCGGCGGGCCTGGTGGTGGTGGACGCGGCCGACGGTGCCGAGTTCGCCGCCGAGTGGGACGGGATCCGCCGGTGGTGACGGTGTCCCCGACCCGGGCCGGCGCGGACGGGACGGCCGGGCCGGCGGGCGGCGCGGGGCGGGCCACCCCCGGCGGGCCGGCCGCGGAGCCGGGCGGCGGGTGGACGCGGCTGCTGCGGCTGGTGCCGGTGCCGCTGGCGCTGATCACCATGATCGCCCTGGCCGGCGTGGTGCTCGGCCGGGTGTACGCCGGGCCGCTGCTGACCCGGCTGGTGGTCGGCGCGGCGGTCGGCTCGGTGCTGGTGAGCGTGGCCGCCCGCCGGCTGCCGTCGTGGCTGGTGGCACCCGTGTCGGTGGCCGCCCTGGCCGGGTGGATGGCGCTGTCGCTGCGGCTGGCGGCCGGCCACGCCGGCCTGCCGGGCGGCCTGGCCGAGGTGACCGCCGACGCCGCGCGCAACGCCATCCCCCGGCTGCTCACCGCGATGATCCCGGTGGAGCCGGCGCCGGACACCGTGCTGGTCCCGCTGGTCGCCGCCTGGCTGGCCGGGCTGACCGCCACCGAGGTGGCGCTGCGCACCGGCCGGGTGCTGCTCGGCTACCTGCCGCCGGTGCTGCTCTACGCCGGCGCGCTCTACGTGGTCGGCCCGAACGCGGACCCGGCGATCGGGCCGACGGTGCTGTTCGCCGCCGTCGCCGCGGCCGGCCTGGCAGTGCCGTCCGGGCCCGGCGCCCCGACCTCCGCCGACCCGGCGGCCGGCCTGGCCCCGGCGGTACGCGCGGCGGTGCGGCTGCGCCTGCTCGCCGCGAGCGCGGCCGGGGTGGCGGTGGTGGTCGCCCTGGCCGCCCTGCTCGCCCCAGTGGTGGCCGGCCAGGTGGACGACCGCCCGGTCGACCCGCGCCGGTACGTCGAACCGCCGCAGGTGGAGTCGCTGGACGAGAATCCACTGATCCGGATCTCCGGCTGGGCGCTGAACCCCGACCAGAAGCTGCTGGAGGTACGCACCGAGCAGGCCACCGCGCAGCAGGGCGGCAACCGGATCCGGCTCGCGGTGCTCAGCGACTACGACGGGGTGACCTGGCGGGTCGGCGCCACCTACCGCAACGCGGGGCGGATCCTGCCCGCCACGACGCCCGCCCCGGACGCCACCACCGACACGGTCCGCCAGGAGATCACCGTGGCCGACCTGACCGGGCGGCTGCTGCCCGCCGTGCCCACGCCACGCGAGGTGACCGGCGCCCGGGTGGCGTACGACCCGGCGACCGGCACGCTGATCCGGCCAGAAGGGCTGACCCCGGGGCTGCGCTACACCGTCACCTCGGTGCGGGAGCGCCCCGACGTGAACCTGCTCGCCACCGCGAACGTACCGGCCGGCGACGCGGTGGCCCGGGTACTGCGGGTGCCCGACGGGGCGCCGGAGCAGCTGCGCCGGCTGGCCACCCAGCTCGCCGAGGAGAACGGCGCCCCGTACGCCCGCGCCACGGCGATCCAGGACTTCCTCGCCGAGCACTACCGGGTGACCGCCGACGCGCCGAGCGGGCACGCGTACCCGAACCTGGCGTTCTTCCTGTTCGGACCCCGCAACGGCGGCGGGCAGCGGGGCACCTCCGAGCAGTTCGCGGCGGCGTTCGCGGTGCTCGGCCGGCTGGCCGGCCTGCCCACCCGGGTCGTGGTCGGCTTCACGCCCAAGGGCGACGGGCCGGTGCCCGCCGCGGACGCGCTCGCCTGGCCGGAGGTGCTCTTCGACGGCGTCGGCTGGGTGCCGTTCGACCCGATGCCGCGCCCCGACGAGGAGCCCCGCCCGGTGGAGGAGGACTTCCGCCCACCGCCGGACGACCCGCCCCCGTCGCAGGTGCCGGAGCCGACGGTGGAACCCACCGCGACGCCCCCGGCCGCCGCCGCACCCGGTCCGGCCGCCCAGCGTGGGCCGGGCACGCCGCTGCTGGTCGGCGGCGGCACCCTCGGGCTGGCGCTGCTGGTCGGGCTGGTGCTGCTCACGCTGGCCGCGCTGCGCCGCAACCTGACCCGGGACCGGATGCAACAGGGTGACCCCGGCCGGCGGATCGCCGGCGCCTGGCGGGAGCTGACCGACGCGCTGCGGCTGGCCGGCGCCCCGGTCGGCGACGACCTGGCGGCGGCCGAGGTGGCCACGCGGGCCCGCCGCACCCTGGCCGAGGCCCGGGTCGCGGTGGACACCGCCGGCATCCCGGCGGAACCGCCCGACGCCGGGCTCGACGAGCTGGCCGGGATGCTCAACCAGGTGGCGTTCGCGCCCGGCATGGCAACGCCCGCCCAGGCGGACCGGGCAACCACGCTGGCCGGCGACTACGTCTCGGCGCTACGCGCGGCCCGGCCCTGGTGGCGGCGGCTGCTGTGGACGGTGCATCCGGGTCCGCTGCGCTGGCGCCGCTGACGCCTTGCCCACCGGTCCTACCGTCGGGGCATGTCCGCACCACTCTGGGCGGTCCTCGCCACCCTCGCCACTGCTCTCCTGGTCACCGCCGGCTGGCGGCGGCGCGTACGAACCCGCAACCGTCGGGAGCTGACCCGGGAGGAGAAGCTCGCCGCAGCCCGCAAAGCGGCCCGGCAGCTGCACCGCTCCGGCCCGCGCCCGCACCGGGACACCTTCGAACGGGGCGCTCCGCCCGGTGACCGGTACTCGGGAGCGATCCTGGAGAACAGCGCCTACGGCGACGCCGCCGGCCACCACAGCGGTTACGACAGCGGCGGCGGCGGTTTCGACAGCGGCGGGAGCGACGGCGGCTCCTACTGATCCGCCGCGCGCAGCTTGCGGACCAGTTTGCGCAGGCCGGCCTGCCAACCGTCCGGGTCCTCGGCGCGGCGGCGGGCGTACGTGGCAACCTCCGGGTGCGGCAGGATCAGGAACCGCTCCTCGGCCAGCCCGGCGATGGTCGCCTCGGCCACCTCGTCGGGGCTGAGCACCGCCCCGGACGCGGCGATCACCCGGGCACCCAGGTGCCCAGCGGCCAGGCCGTCGGCGAGCATCGGCGTGTCCACCCCCTGCGGGCACAGCGCGCTGACCCGGATGCCGGCGTCCCGGTAGGTGATGGACAGCCACTCGGCGAAACCGACCGCCGCGTGCTTCGTGGCCGTGTACGGGGCGTCTCCGACCGCGGTCAGTACCCCCGCCGCCGAGCAGGTGAACAGCAGATAGCCCGAGCCGCGGCGGAGCATCGCCGGCAGCACCGCCCGGGCGGTGTGCACGTGGGCCATGACGTGGACCTGCCAGGCCCGCTCCCAGTCCGCGTCGGGGGCGTCCACTCCCCCGCCGGTGGCCACTCCGGCGTTGGCGCAGTACAGGTCGATCCGCCCGTACCGCCGCTCGGTCTCGTCGACCAGCGCGCGCACCTGCGCGGCGTCGGTGACGTCCAGCCCGACGCCGTGCGCGACCGGGCCGACCGCCGCGGCCACCGTGCGGGCCGCGTCGGCGTCCAGGTCGGCGAGGACGACCGCGGCGGCGCCCTCGGCGGCGAACCGGCGGCCGAGCGCCGCGCCGATGCCACCCGCACCGCCGGTGATCACGGCCACCCGGTCGGTCAGGTTCATGGTCGGCTCCCTTCGCCGCCGAGCCGGGGGATCAGCGCGGCCAGCGCCGCCGCGCCGCCGGCGGCCAGCTCCGGGGTGGGCAGCAGCGCCAGCACCGGCACGTCCACCCCCTGGTCGGCATACCGCCGGACCTGCGCGACGCAGTGTTCCGGCGAGCCGTGCAGCACCAGCGCGTCGACCACCTCGTCCGGCACGGCCGCGGCGGCGCCCCGCCGGTCGCCGGCCGCCCACGCCTGCCACATCGGCCCGAGCAGCGCGTCCCGGCCCAGCCAGCGGTGGAACGCCGCGTACGCGGGGACGGTCAGGTAACCGGCGATCAGCCGGCGGCCCAGCGTCCGGGCGTGTGCGGCGTCCTCGGTGGGGCAGACGAAGATCCGGGCGACGACCTCGAAGCCGGGGCGGCGCTCGCCCAGCTCGGCGAGGGCGGTCGGCACGTCGTCGGCGGCGAGCCAGTTGAGGATCACCCCGTCGGCCTCGGCGGCGGCGAGCCGCAGCATGCCGGGGCGCAGCGCGGCCAGCAGCACCGGCGGCGGAACGGCCGGGGGGCGTTCCAGGGTGAACCGGCGGACCGTGAAGGTGTCGTACACCTCGTCGACGGTCTCGCCGCACAGCGCGGCGCGCAGAAAACGCAGCACGTCCCGGGTCCGCTGGTACGGCTCCTCGAAGCGGGCGGCGTTCCAGTCCTGGACGAGCACCGGCGAGGAGGCGCCGATGCCGAGTGCGAATCGGCCGGGGGCGGCCTCGGCGAGCGCCGCGGCGCTCATCGCGAGCAGCCCGGGTCCCCGGGTGAAGACCGGGGTGATCGCCGTGCCGAGGCGCAGCCGGGGTTGCCAGGCGGCGGCCAACGCCAGCGGGGTGAACGCGTCGGTCCCGGCCACCTCCGACGACCAGAGGTCGGTGAAGCCGGCCCGGTCGAGGGCCGCGTAGACCGGGGCGTGGTCGGCGAGCGGGATGCCGCTCAACGGAACCGTCATGCCCCATCTGATCGTCACTGGTCGATCGTGCCCGCTCGCCGTTCCCCCGAGCAAGATCCGGGTCGGTCCCACCCTGATCGAAAAGCACGATAGACACCAACAAGACCGGAAAGAGTGTTACGACTGCCAGATGGGCCGGACCGACGGGGAGAGGCGACCGTGACCGCCGCCGAACCGCCGGGTCTGCTGATGGCGAAGGACGCGAAGCGGGCGACGTTCCTTGAGCTCTTCTTCGACCTGGTGTTCGTCTTCGCGATCGCCCGGATCGGGACCCGCGCCTTCGAGGACTTGGCGGTGGCGCCGGGGCACGGCACCGGTGGGCGGGCGGTCACCGACAGCGGCAAGACCCTGCTGCTGGGGCTCGCACTCTGGGCGGTCTGGCAGGGCACCGCGTGGACGACCAGCCGGTACGACCCGTACCACACCTCGATCCAGGCCATCGTGATCATCGCGCTGGTGTGCAGCATGGTGATGGGGGTGGCAATCCCCCGGGCGTTCGCCCAGGCCGGGCTCGCCTTCGCCGTCGCGTACGTGACGGCGCAGCTGAGCCGCCCGGTGATCCTGCTGGCGGCGTTGCGCGCCCACCCATACCGCCGGCTGAAACTGCGCATGCTGATCACGTTCGCGGTGACCGGCGCGCTCTGGTTGACCGGAGCGTTCCTGCCCACCGTCCCGCGGGTGGCGCTCTGGACGGCCGCCCTCGCCCTGGAGTACCTGGCGATGCGGACCGGCTGGCCCTTGCCCAAACTGGGCCGCTCCACCACCTCCCGCTGGGACATCGCCGGGGAGCACCTGGCCGAGCGGTACCAGCAGTTGTTCCTCGTCGCGCTCGCCGAGACGATCCTCGTCGCCGGCCTGGAATACAGCGAGCGGCCGCCCGACCTGCGCCGGAGTGCCGCCTTCGCCACGGCGATCGTCACCTCTGTGCTGCTATGGCGGATCTACGTGCAGCGGGCCGGGCAGATCCTGGCCGAGGCGGTGACGAAGGCGACCCATCCCGCCACCATCGGCCGGTCAGCCTCCGACACCCACCTGATGATGGTGATAGGCGTGGTCGCCACCGCGATCGGCTACGAACTGGTCACCGACCATCCGGCGGGGCACAGCCACGCCGTGTGGGTCGCGATGACCCTCGGCGGCCCGGCGCTCTTCCTGGCCGGTCGGGCCCGCTTCGAGTACGAGGTCTTCGGCCGCGTGTCACGGTCCCGCTGGATCGCCATTCTGGTTCTCCTGGCGTCAGCGCCGCTGCTGCTGCACGTGGCGACGCTGGCGTCCGGGGTGGCGGCCGCCGTGGTGCTGTTCGCGGTGGCGGTGGCCGACGCCCGCCGGGCCCGGGGTCGCCCACCCGAGGCCGCCGCTCCGCCCCTCTGAGGATGCCGCGCCGGGCCGGCCTCGCCGACGGCGCAACGCCCGGGCAAGAGGACCGCGGCGCGGCCGGCGAGCAGGAACCGCCCCAGTGGCGGCAATCCGGGCGATCCCGGCCGGAGCGCGACAAGCGCATGTTACGACTTCCAGGTGGCCTGGACCGAGGGTGGGATCCGCCGACCATGACGACCGGTGACGAGACCGGCGGGCAGGTCGATCGCGCAGCGCGCGAGGCCCCAGGGGTCGTGTCGACCCGAGCCACGTTCCTCGAACTCTTCTTCGACCTGGTGTTCGTCTTCGCGCTCACCCGCATCACCGCCCGCTCCTTCCAAGACCTGGCCCTTGAACCGGGCGGAACCACAGGGTTCTCACCGATCACCGGCGGCGGCAAGACCCTGCTGCTGCTGTTGGCGCTGTACACGGTGTGGCAGGGCACCGCCTGGACCACCAGCCGGTACGACCCGTACCGGTTCGGGTTGCAGCTCGTCGTGATCATCGCCCTGGTGGGCAGCATGATCATGGGCGTGGCCATCCCTCGCGCGTTCAGGGCCGCCGGCCTGGCGTTCGCGGTCGCGTACGTGGTCACCCAGGTCTCCCGGCCGCTGATCCTGCTGACCACCCTCGGCCGGCATCACAACCGGGGGCTCAAGCTGCGCATGCTGATCACGTACTGCGCGACCGCGGTGCTCTGGCTGGTCGGCGCGTTCCTGCCGACCAACCCGCGGACCGTGCTCTGGACGGTGGCGTTGGCCATCGAGTACCTGGCGGGACGCACCGGCTGGCCGGTACCCGGGCTGGGACGGTCCGCGGTGTCCCGGTGGGACATCGCCGGGGAACACCTAGCCGAACGCTACCGACAGTTCTTCCTGGTCGCGCTCGGCGAGACGATCCTCGTCGCCGGGTTCGCCTACAGCGCCCGTCCCATCAGTCGCAACCCCACCGTGGCCTTCGCCCTTGCGCTGCTCACCTCGATCCTGCTCTGGCGGATCTACTTCCAGCGCGCCGGCCAGATCCTCGGCGAGGCGGTCCTCAAGGCGAAGCATCCCGCGACGATCGGCCGGTCCGCAGCCGACACCCACATGATCATGCTGGCCGGGACCGCCGCCATCGCCATCGGCTACCAGCTGGCCATCGAGCATCCCCTCGATCGGGCCGAGGCGGCCTGGGTCACGTTGATCATCCTCGGCCCAGCGGTGTTTCTAGCCGGGCGCGCCCGGTTCGAGTACGAGGTCTTCGGCCGGGTGTCGCCGTCCCGCTGGATCGCCATCCTCGCCCTGCTCGCCTCGGTGCCGCTGCTTCTGTTCCACCCGCCGCTGATCGCCTCGACGGTGGCCGCCGCCGTGCTGGCCGCGGTGGCGGTGGCCGACGCGCGCCGCGCGCGGGGCAAGCCGCCGGAGGCAGCAAAGCCGCCGTTCTGACCCGCCCCGAGGACCACGGTCGCGGGACCACCCGCGCCGGCTGCTGGCACTACGATCCGCGAATGACCTTCTCGATCGTCGCGCGCTCCGCCGACGGGCACCTGCACGGCGTCGCCGTGGCCAGCAAGTTCCTCGCCGCCGGCGCGCTGGTCCCGGCCGCCGAGGCCGAGGTCGGCGCCGTGGCCACCCAGGCGCACGTCAACCTGGCGTACCGGGCGCAGAGCCTGGCGCTGCTGCGCACCGGCGTGGCCCCGGCGGACGTGGTGGCCGGCCTGGTCGCCGCCGACCCGGGCCGGGACGACCGGCAGGTCGGCGTGGTCGGGACGACCGGCGACGGGGCCACCTGGACCGGGCCGCGGTGCCACCCGTGGGCCGGCGGCCAGGCCGGGGACGGCTGGGCCGTGCAGGGCAACATCCTGGCCGGCCCGCAGGTCATCGACGCGATCCGGGACGCCTGGCTCGGCGGGGCCGAACTGCCCTTCCCCCGGCGGCTGCTGGCGGCGCTGCACGCCGGTGACCGGGCGGGCGGCGACCGGCGCGGCCGGCAGAGCGCCGGCCTGCTGGTGGTGCAGCGGCGCGGCGGCTACGCCGGCACCGGCGACGAGCTGGTCGACCTGCGGGTGGACGACCACCCCGACCCGGTCACCGAGCTGGGCCGCCTGCTCGACACGCACACCATGCTCTTCGGCAAGCCCGACCCGGCCACCCTGCGGGACCTCGCCGGCCCGCTGGCCGACGAGGTGGCCGCGCTGCTGGCCGCCGCCGGCCACCCGGTCGGCCCGGCCGGCCTGGACGACGCGCTCGCCTCCTGGGCCGGGGTGGAGAACCTGGAGGAGCGCTTCGTCCCCGGCCGGATCGACCCGATCGTGCTGGACCACCTGCGCCGCACCGCCCCGACCGACCGCTGACCCGTCAACCGCCGCGTGGTCTGCTCGGCTCGGCCGGGTCGGCGGCTGGCGGGATGGCCCTGCGCCACCACCCACGGACCGCAACGCGCGCAGGGAGCCCCGGCCACCCTGGAGTCGTTGCGCCCCCGCCAGAGGTGCAGTGACCGCGACAGTCCGCCGCCGCGACCCGCCGCGCGGACCCGGCGTGCCCTTCCCTGCGCCGCGTCGCTCGGACGCGGCGCGGCCGGCTGCCGCCCGCGAACCGCAACCACTCTCGGCGCTTTCGTCTGCGGCGGCCCCGGGCTTCCCGCTCTCCGCGCCAGCCGCCGGGCGTGTTGCGTGCCCGGCGTGGAGCGACAGCGGAGCGTCGGACGCGCGCCCCCACCGGAGCGCCGGCTGACCCAGCCGGAAACCCAACCCATCTAACCGCCATCAAACCCGGGACGGTTCAGCTTGACCGGTACGTCATGATCCGCATGGGCCTCACTGGAGGCACAGAAGAGGGCGTGTACGAGGCGGCCAAGCAACGCGGGGAACTTCCCCCGCCCGGTCCACGTGGCCCGGGTGTCAGCGTTCGCAAGCCGTAGGGTCCACGTAAACTCCATCGATGCCGGACATCTCTCCTCGACTCCGACGCCGCATCAACGCCGACTTCCCCCAACACACCAACGTGGTGGTGGACAGGCTGCACAGCCTCGATCAATTAGTCACGGACTCTCATCAGGACGCGGAACGGATGTTTGCAGCGGTTGTGCGCCTCGCCCAGGGCCGACTCGACAAGCTCGATCGTGCCTCACGTCTGGCTCGAGAGGACTGGCGCGATCTCCTGGTCGGAGCTGACTTCGGTAACGAAGACTGGCCTGACCGCCTCGCCGCTTGGCTCGATGCTTCGGCGCCGACCGGTGGCAGCGCCCGTCGTAGCCGTCGGGCCCCTCGCTTGTAGGTTCTGGGCGCGTCGTCCGGCGACGTCTCAGACTGTCTCCCGCCTCGGCCGACCGTCCGTGCGAGCCGTTCCCGGTCGTCTTCATCCGGGCCTCTTGCTGTCACCGCTGCTGTCGATGACGCAGCGCGGCCCAGCAGAGGAACACGCCCCCCAGCACAGAGAAGGTCTCCCCGAGGCCCCATGAAGCCGAACTCCCGCTGAATAGATGGTCACCCACCCAAACCTCGATCATGAGGACACCCAAGCCGAAGACCACAAACCACGCACCCAACTGAGCAAGCTGCTTGGAAGCCGGCCGCACGTCGGTCTTGGTCATGCAGTCATGGAAGCACGCCAACCTACTGCAGACCATCCCCTGGTCTCCCCGCCCGACGGTCATACATTGAAGCTCCGTGTCTGCCCCAGCCGATTCCTTGACCCCCAGGCAACCATCACGACGCTCCGACCTGCGGCGACTGCCGGCTACGCTGGGACGGACCGTCCGTCGGTGTCCACCTACGTCCAGCCTGGTGCTTCTCGATCGTCACCCAGCTAGTCACCCAGTGGCACGGTGGTTCGGTAGTCCTGGCGCAAGCCGGTGACCTCGTCACCTTGCGGATCATAGACAACCAAGCCATGCCGCTCGG
>NZ_VSFA01000075.1 GCF_008119785.1 Micromonospora sp. MP36
TGAGGGCGGTTTCCGTGGCGGTGATCGTCGTGAGGGCGGTTTCCGTGGTGGCGACCGTGAGGGTGGCTTGCGCGGCGGTGATCGTCGTGAGGGTGGCTTCCGTGGTGGCGACCGCGAGAGCGGCTTCCGTGGTGGGGACCGTCGCGAGGGTTTCCGCGGTGGCGAGCGCCGCGAGGGCGGCTTCCGCAGTGGCGACCGTGAGGGCGGCTTCCGCGGCGGTGAACGCCGCGAGGGTTTCCGCGGTGGTGACCGCCGTGAGGGCGGTTTCCGTGGCGGTGACCGTCGCGAGGGTGGCTTCGGCGGTGAGCGTCGTGAGGGCGGTTTCCGTGGTGGCGAGCGTCGCGAGGGTTTCCGCGGTGGCGAGCGCCGCGAGGGCGGCTTCGGCGGTGAGCGCCGCGAGGGTGGTTTCCGTGGTGGCGAGCGCCGTGAGGGTTTCGCCGGCGGTGAGCGCCGTGAGGGCTTCCGCCGCGACGACCGCGCAGGCGGCTTCCGCGGCGGCGACCGCCGTGAGGGCGGCTTCCGCGGCGGCGACCGCGAGGGTGGTTTCCGTGGTGGCGAGCGCCGTGAGGGTTTCGCCGGCGGTGAGCGCCGTGAGGGCTTCCGCCGCGACGACCGCGCAGGCGGCTTCCGCGGCGGCGACCGCGAGGGCGGTTTCCGTGGTGGCGAGCGCCGCGAGGGTGGCTTCGGCGGTGAGCGCCGTGAGGGCTTCCGCCGTGACGAGCGGCCCGGGGGCTTCCGTCGCGAGGAGCGCGAGGGTGGCTTCCGCGGCGGGCGGGAGCGTACCGAGCGGGACGGGGAGCGCCGGGGCTACGGCCGGGACGACCGCCGGCCCGAGGGTGCGTACCGCGAGCGGCAGGACGAGCGCGCCGAGGGGCGTACGGGTGAGGCGCCGGCGCTGCCGGACGAGGTGGTCGCCAGCGACCTCGACCCGACCGTTCGGGCCGAGCTGCTGTCGCTGGCCAAGCCGGTGGCGGAGACCGTCGCCCGGCATCTCGTGGCGACCGGCCTGCTGATCGACGACAACCCGGTGGAGGCGCTGGCGCACGCCATGGCGGCCCGCCGGCTCGCCTCGCGGATCGCGGCGGTGCGGGAGGCGGTCGGGCTGGCCGCGTACCACGCCGGGGAGTGGCAGACCGCCATCGCGGAGCTGCGCACGTACCACCGGATGACCGGGCTGCAGAGCCACCTGGCGGTGCTGGCCGACTGCGAGCGGGCGCTGGGTCGCCCGGAGCGGGCGATCGACCTGTTCCGCGGCGCGGACCGGGAGAAGCTCGACCAGGCTGTCGCGATCGAGCTGCTGATCGTGGCCGCCGGGGCGCGGGGTGACCTGGGGCAGAAGGACGCCGCCGTGGCGATGCTCCAGGTGCGCGAGCTGACCAGCGACTCGACCGAGCCGTGGGCCGCGCGGTTGCGCTACGCCTACGCGGACGCGCTGCTCGCGGTGGGCCGGCGCGAGGAGGCGCGGGAGTGGTTCTCCCGGGCCGCGGACGTGGACGCCGAGGGCGAGACCGACGCCGCGGAGCGGCTGCTGGAGCTCGACGGCGTCATCATCGAGGGTGACGACGAGGACGACGAGGAGCTCGCGGCCGGACCGGGCGCCCCGGGTGCCGTGCCGGCCCGGCCGGACGCCGACCTCACCCGCGAGTCCGCGGGCGGGGACGCCGACGAGCTGCTCGACCGCCGGGCCGACGACGCGGACGACCTCGACGAGGACGACGACCTCGACGGTGACGCCGACGAGGACACCGACGACGAGGGCGACCTGGACGACGACGAGGACGACGAGGGCGACCTGGACGACGACGTGGACGGCGACGCGCGCCTGCGTGGCCAGGACCGCTCCGCCGTGGACGTCGATGACCGGGACGTCCACGACGAGGCCGTCGGATACCGCGACCGCAACGCCGCCGACCTCGGCGACGACGAGCTGACCGACGCCACGGCGCGCTCGCTCGCCGACGACACCCGCGCGGCCACGGGCGGGAATGCCCCGGTGCAGGATCCGGCCGACGCCGGGCCCGGGGACCGTACCTCCGAGGTGGCCGGCGAGGAGGCGGACCGCCGGTGACGGCAGAGGCCGGGGAGCGGCTGGTCGACGGGTACGCCCTGGTCGTCTTCGACCTGGACGGGGTGATCTATCTGATCGACCGGCCGATCCCCGGCGCGGTCGAGGCGGTCGCCCGGCTGCACGCCGAGGGCCGGGCGGTCGCGTACGCGACGAACAACGCCTCGCGCCGCTCCAGCGAGGTGGCCGACCTGCTCACCGGCATGGGCGTGCCGGCCCGGCCGGAGGAGGTGCTCACCTCCGCGGCCGCGACCGCCGAGCTGCTGCACGACCGGCTGCCGGCCGGGGCGCCGGTGCTGGTGGTCGGGGCGGAGGCGCTGCGGGCCGAGCTGCGCGCCGTCGGCCTGCGCCCGGTGGCGACGGCCGACGAGGAGCCGGCCGCCGTGGCCCAGGGGTACAGCCCGAAGGTCGACTGGGTCGACCTGGCCGAGGCGTCCCTGGCGGTCCGGGCGGGCGCACCCTGGTACGCGACGAACACCGACCGGACGCTGCCCAGCGCGCGTGGTCCGCTGCCGGGCAACGGTGCCCTGGTGGCGGTGCTGCGCACCGCGCTCGGCCGGGGACCGGACGTGGTGGTCGGCAAGCCGGAACCGGCGCTGTTCGCCACCGCGGCCCGACGGGCCGGCGCGGGACGGACCCTGGTGGTCGGCGACCGGCTGGACACCGACATCGAGGGCGCGCGCCGGGCCGGGCTGGACAGCCTGCTCGTGCTCACCGGCGTCAGCGGCCTGCCCGAGCTGCTGGCCGCCCCGGCGGAGCGCCGGCCGACGTACGTCTCGGTCGACCTGGCCGGGCTCTTCGACCCGGCGGCGGTGGTCCGGGTGCCAGGCGCGCCGGACGGCGGCGGCTGGTCGACGTCCGTGGCCGACGGCGGGCTGGTGCTGGACGGCGCGGGACGCCCGCTCGACGCGCTCGCCGCGCTCTGCGCGGTGGCCTGGTCGACGGGGGCCGGCCCGCGGGTGCGGCCGGTGTCCCCGGCGGCGGCGCAGGCCCTCGCCGCGCTGGGCCGGGCGGACTGACGAGCCCTCGCGGGGGCAGGGCGGCCGATCGGCGCCGCCCGGATCAGAGCAGCTTGCGGAGCTTCATCAGGTCGAACGGGTTCGCCTTGATGGACACCCGCCGGGCGGCGAGCGCCTTGGCGAGGTCGAGCTGGCCGTGCACCAGCGCCACCAGGTCGTCGCTGGTGGTGTTGAGCGCGATCTTCGCCTGCGGGTCGTCGCCGTCGACCAGGTCGACCAGCCGGCCGCCCTCCAGTCTGCCGTGGAACGCCGTATCCAGGTCAGTGATCCGGCAGGCCAGGGTGCGGTCCAGGTCGATCCGCTCCTGCGCCCCGGCGTGGCCGTTCAGCCGGGCAGCCAGCTCCTGCAACGCCTGCCGGCACTCGTCCACGCTGGCCACATCGTCTCCTCACCACGCCACGCCGTTCCCCCGGCACCGTACCGCAATGGGGCGTCCGGGGCGCCCGGTAGCGTGAACACCTGCACTACTCCGCCCGCGGAAGGACTCAGGCATGCAGGACGCGTGGCGCGCCTATCTCGAGCTGGCCATGGGCCTGACGGAGGCGCCCCGGAAGAAGGCCCAGGACGCCGTGCGACGCGTGGTCGGCCAGGGCGGCGCCACCGCCGCCCAGCTCCAGGCGCTCGCCGAGGAGCTGGTCTCCACCGGCATGGCGAACCGGGAGGCGTTGACCAAGCTGATCCGCTTCGAGGTGGACCGGGCGCTGGGCGCGGTCGGGCTGGCCACCGCCGACGAGGTCGCCGAGCTGACCCGCCGGGTGCACGAGCTGGAGCGGCAGCTGCGCGCGGCGAAGACGGCCCCGACCCCGGCCGAGCCGACCGCCGCGGCTCCCGTCTCCGCTCCGCCGGACCGCCCGGCGCCCACGCCCACGAAGGCGGTGGCGAAGAAGGCCGTGGCGAAGAAGGCGGTGGCGAAGAAGGCGATCGCCAAGAAGCCGGCCGCGACCGTGGCGCGTACCGAGGAGTCGCCGGCCAGGCCGGCGAAGAAGGCGGCCGGCCGCAAGCAGACCGGCGGTGCCGGGTCGTGAGCGCCCCGTACCGCCCCGGTCCGCCGCCCGGCCCGCGTCCCGGTCCGCCGCCCGGGGGACCCCGCCCCGGGCCACCCCCGGGAGCACGGCCGGCGCCCGCCCCCGCCGAGGACGTCGGGGACGCCCGGCACCCGGCGGTGGACGCCGCGGTGCACGCCATGATCAACGCCGAGGCGCTCTCCCCGGCGGACCAGATCGCCCAGTACGAGGCGGCGTACGAGACGCTGCGCGAGACCCTGGCCAGCATCGACCAGGCCTGACAGAGGCGGAGAAGAACCACCCATGGCACGTCGTACCCGGCTGGATGCCGAACTCGTCCGCCGCGGCCTGGCCCGCTCCCGCGAGCAGGCCGCCGCGCTGGTGGAGGCCGGCCGCGTCCAGCTGCGGGGGGTGCCGGCCCGCAAGCCCGCCGCGATGGTCGACCCCGCCGACCCGCTGCTGGTCACCGGCGCGGACCCCACCTTGGAGTACGTCTCCCGGGGCGGCCACAAGCTGGCCGGGGCGCTCGCCGCGTTCGCACCGGGCGGGCTGACCGTGGCCGACCGGCGCTGCCTGGACGCCGGCGCCTCGACCGGCGGTTTCACCGACGTGCTGCTGCGCGCGGGCGCCGCCGAGGTGGTGGCGGTCGACGTCGGGTACGGGCAGCTGGCCTGGTCGCTGCGGAACGACGCCCGGGTGCGCGTGTTCGAGCGCACCAACGTCCGTACGCTCACCCCGGAGGTCATCGGCGGCGAGGTCGACCTGACCGTGGCCGACCTGTCGTTCATCAGCCTGCGGCTGGTGCTGCCGGCGTTGGCCGGCTGCACGAGGTCGGACGGCGACCTGGCGCTGATGGTCAAGCCGCAGTTCGAGGTCGGCAAGGAGCGGGTCGGCGCGGGCGGCGTGGTCCGCGACCCGGCGCTGCGGGCCGAGGCGGTGCTCGACGTGGCCGCCGCGGCGGCCACGCTCGGCCTTGGGCTGGCCGACGTGGCGGCGAGCCCGCTGCCGGGGCCGAGCGGCAACGTCGAGTTCTTCGTATGGTTACGCCGGGACGCGCCCGCCGCGGACCCCGAGCGGGTACGCGCGGTGGTGGCCGCCGGCCCGCAGGGATTCCCGTCTCCGGCCGACCCGCCGGAGTCCACGACCGAGGAGGTTCCCGGGTGAGCCGGACCGCTCTGCTGGTGACGCACACCGGGCGTCGGCGCAGCACCGAGCACGCCCGGGCGGTGGCGGCGGACCTCATCGCGGCCGGCTTCGAGGTGCGGGTGGTGGCCGAGGAGGCCGACGACGTGGACCTGCCCGGCGTGGTGCCGGTGACCGGCCCGGAGGCCGCCGAGGGTGCCGAGATCGTCTTCGCGCTGGGCGGGGACGGCACGTTCCTGCGCGCCGCCGAGCTGGCCCGCCCGGCGAAGGCGCCGCTGCTCGGCATCAATCTCGGCAAGGTCGGCTTCCTCGCCGAGGCGGAGATCGACGATCTGGACAGCGCGGTACGCGACGTGGTCGGGCGCAACTACACCGTGGACGAACGGCTCACCCTGGACGTGACCGCGGAGTTCCAGGGTGGCCCGACCATCGAATCGTGGGCGCTGAACGAGATCAGCGTGGAGAAGGGCGAGCGGGCCCAGATGCTGGAGCTGCTCGTCGACGTGGACGGCCGGCCGCTGTCCCGGTACGGCTGCGACGGCGTCGTCTGCGCCACCCCGACCGGCTCCACCGCGTACGCGTTCTCCGGTGGCGGGCCGGTGGTCTGGCCGGAGGTGGAGGCGCTGCTGCTGGTGCCGATCAGCGCGCACGCGCTGTTCAGCCGCCCGCTGGTGACCGCGCCGACGTCCACTTTCGCGATCACGGTGGACCCGTTCACCACCCTCGCGGTGCTCAGCTGCGACGGGCGGCGGGTGTACGACCTGCCCCCGGGGGCCCGGGTCACCGTGCGCCGGGGTGCGCTGCCGGTGCGGATCGTCCGGCTCAAGGCGCGGCCGTTCACCGACCGGCTGGTCGCGAAGTTCGACCTGCCGGTGCAGGGCTGGCGGGGCAGCCGCCGCTGAGGTGCGGCTCAGCGGCCGGGGTGGGATCGAGCACGCGGCGCCGGATGGTCGGGGACCCGTACCGCGTGGATAGACGGGTTACGGTAGGAGTCTCCCCTGGCGGCGGTGTGCCGTCGCCGGGGCCGGCAGCGACCGTCCGAGCCGACGGTCATCGGGGCGTACGGGCTGCGCTGAGGTGGAGTCCGGGCGGGGCGGTGAGGCCCGTGTCCGCCCGGACGCGCGGTCCGGCGGCCGTGGGCCTGGCCAGGGGGTGGTCGGGACCGCGGCGGTCGGGGTGTCGGAGGAGTCGCGGCCGGCCGCGGCGGGCGGACCGGTGAGCCGGGCCCGGTCGGGTGTCGACCCCGGCCAGGCCGATGGATCGGCGAGCCGTCGCCGGAGGAAGCGACGGCTCACCAGCCGAGCGGCGAAGCGCTCGTCTGGCACCCCGACCATCAGCCCGTACCGTTTCCGGTCGCCGCCGGTCGGCAACCCGCCGGACATCCGGCGGTCCGATCCCGGCCGGCCGGTGTCCACCTGGCGACATGTCGCCGATGCGGCAGGCCGCGGCTAGTGACCTTCGGATGATCTCCGTCGCAGACTCCGAGCGGTCGGTCTCGTGGGACCGACCCTCGGAGTAGAGGAGCTCATGGCATGCACTGGCCCCCACGCTGGCTCGCCGCCGGCGCGGTCGGCGCGCTGGTGGTCGGGTTCGCCGCACCGGCGTCCGCCGAACCGCCCGCCCGACCGGTCGCCCCGGCACCGGCCGCGTCCATTCCGGGCGCCGCGCCCGTCCGCATCACCCTCATCACCGGTGACCGGGTCGAGCTGGCCCAGGCCGCGCCCGGCCGGGTCGCCGCCACCGTCCACCCCGGCCCCGGCCGCGAGCGGATCACCTTCCAGACCGTGTCGGCCGATGGCGGGCTGCGCGTCCTGCCCAGCGACGTCGTGCCGTACGTCTCCGCCGGGGTGCTCGACGCCGACCTGTTCGACGTGCAGGAGCTGGTCGCCGAGGGGTACGGCGACGCCGCGCAGGGCGCACTGCCGCTGATCGTCCGCTACCAGGAGCCGGCCGCCGGCCGGCTCCGATTGCTGGCCGGGGCCACCGCCGCCCGGCCGCTCGAGAGCATCAACGGCGCGGCCCTGCGGGTGGCCAAGGGTGACCTCGGCAAGTTGTGGAGCACGCTGAGCGACGCGCCGGCCGCGTGGACCGCGGCGACCGGGCCGGTCCGGCTCGGCGCCGGCATCGCCCGCGTCTGGCTGGACGGGCGGGTCCACCCGGCGCTGGAGCACAGCGTGCCGCAGATCGGGGCCCCCGCTGCCTGGGCAGCCGGCCGGGACGGCACCGGCGTTCGGGTCGCGGTCCTCGACACCGGAGTCGACGCCACCCACCCCGACCTGGCCGGCCGGATCGCCGAGGCGCAGGACTTCACCGGCGGCGGCAGCGCCCGCGACGGGCACGGCCACGGCACCCACGTGGCGGCCACCATCGCCGGCAGCGGCGCCGCGTCCGACGGGCTGCGCAAGGGCGTCGCGCCCGGCGCGAAGCTGCTCGTCGGCAAGGTGCTCGACGACGGTGGCAGCGGCTACGACTCGGGGATCATCGCGGGCATGGAGTGGGCCGCCCACTCCGGCGCGAAGGTGGTCAGCATGAGCCTCGGCGGCCCGGCCACCGACGGCACCGACCCGATGAGCCAGGCGGTCAACGACCTCACCGCCGAGACCGGCGCGCTCTTCGTGATCGCCGCCGGGAACGAGGGCGCGGCGGGCACCGTCGGGACGCCCGGCGCGGCCGCCGCGGCGCTCACCGTCGGCGCGGTGGACCGCGACGACAACCTGGCCGACTTCTCCAGCCGTGGTCCGCGGCTGGGCGACAACGGCCTGAAGCCGGAGATCACCGCGCCGGGCGTGGGCATCGTCGCCGCCCGCGCCGTCGGCACCGCCATGGGTACGCCGGTGGACGCCGCGTACACGCGGGCGTCCGGGACGTCGATGGCGACCCCGCACGTCGCCGGCGCGGCGGCGATCCTCGCCCAGGAGCACCCGGACTGGACCGCCGGGAAGCTCAAGGACGCGCTGGTCAGCACGACGAAGGCGAACCCCGCGCTGACCGTCTTCGAGCAGGGCGGCGGCCGGGTGGACGTGGCCCGCGCGCTGAGCCAGCGGGTGTACGGCTCGGCCACCGCCGACTTCGGCCGGATCGCCACCGGCGGTGCGGCGGTGGAGCGGACCGTGACGTACACCAACGGCACCGTCGCGGCGCAGACCCTGCGGCTGGCGCTGGAGCTGCGCAACCTGGACACCGGTGCGACCGAGCCGGACGGGGTGTCACTCGACGGCACGGAGGTGACCGTGCCGGCCGGCGGCAGCGTGAACGTCCCGCTGCACGCCGATCCGGCGAAGCTGGACCGCGGGGTGTACGGCGGGTGGCTGGTGGCGACCGGTGCGGACGGTGTCGCGGTGCGGACCGCCGTCGGTCTGACCCTCAGCGGCCCGCTGCACTTCGTCACCTTCAAGGCGCTGGACCTGCAGGGGCAGCCGGGCGGGGCGCCGGTGGTGACCCTGTTCGGCGAGCACCAGGAGTCCGATCGGCTCGGCTTCCTCTTCACCGGGATGGAGTGGCGGGTGCAGGTCGAGGAGGGCCCGTACCTGGTGGAGGGGCTGATCGAGCACGGTGCCCCGCTGGACGAGCAGCTCACCCTGGTCACCGATCCCGAGCTGACCGTCGACCGGGACCTGACCGTGGTGCTCGACCCGCGCAAGGGCACCCCGGTGCGGATCGAGACGCCGAAGCCCACCGAGCAGCGGGACACGCTCAGCTTCTACGAGCACCGCGTCTTCGGGAACGGCCGGCAGGTCGACCACGGCGTGATGGCGTTCAGCACGGTCCAGCAGGTGAACGTCACGCCGACCCGGCCGGTGCGCCAGGGCGAGTTCGAGTTCGCCTCCCGTTGGCAGCTGGTCGCGCCCATGGTGGACGCCCAGGTCAGCAACGTCTCCGGTCCGCTGGACATCAACCTGCTGGGCCGGTCGCCGGCCCCGGCCGGCTGGCGGAAGCTGCCGCTGGTCTGGGCGGGCGACGGCACCGCCGCGGAGTTGGCCCGGGCTGGGGTCCGAGGTGCGGCCGCGTTGGTCGCCGGTAGCTACGACCGCGCCGAGGAGGACCAGATCGCCGACGCCACGGCGGCCGGTGCCGCGATGGTGCTCATCGTCAGGCCGGCGGACCGGAGCGCGTGGACGGTCTGGCGTCCGGACGGCGACCGGCTGCCGATCCCGTCGCTGGTGGTCGCGTACGACGACGGGCAGCCGATGATCGCGGCGGCGAAGGGCGGCCGCGCGACCCTGGACGTGACGCTGACCGTGGACAGCCCCTACCTGTACGACGTGTGGCAGGTGTCGAAGGGGCGGGTCCCGGACCGGATCGTGCACCGGGTGACCGCGGACAACACCGCCGAGGTGACCGCTCGCTACGCCGACACCGGCGGGTTCGACTGGGCCAGCGAGCAGCGGTTCGGGTGGCGCCCCTGGCAGGACTACTCCTGGAACGACGACCAGCGGATGGTGCGTACCGGCACCGTGCGGCAGGAGTTCGTCAGCGCCGGGGACTCCTGGTGGCAGCAGCGGGTGCTGCACCGGCTCCCCTGGTCCGACTGGGGCCCGCTGACCGGCGGGCTTGCCCGGCTGCCCCGGCGGTACGCTGCCGACGACCGGGTCACCGAGACGTGGCACGGCGCGGTGGTCCGGCCGGCCGTGCCGGCGGGCGGCGGGGTGCCGGTGCCCACGCGTACCGGCGACACCCTGAACCTGCGGGTGGCCGAGTTCGTCGACGCGGACGGCCACTACGGCCCGGCCCGGGTCAGCGAGGAGTGGGACAAGGTGCAGGCCCGGCTGAGCCGGGACGGGCAGCAGGTCGCCGACCTCTCCCGCGAGTGGGCACCGGTGCTGACCAGCCCGGGAGTGGCCCGTTACCGGCTGGACCTCAGCACCGAGCGGTCCTCGGAGGAGTGGCTCTGGGCCACGCGTACCGAGACGGCCTGGGAGTTCACCTCGGCCCGGCCGGCCGGGGACGCCGCCCAGCCGCTGCCGCTGCTGCAGGTGGACTACCAGGTCCCCGCCGACCTGCACGGTGAGGTGCCGGGTGGTCGGCCGCACCAGCTCGGGCTGACCGTGCGCCAGCCGGCCGGCGTGCCGGCGCCGGCCGGTGTCGGGGTGCGGGTCGAGGTGTCGTTCGACGGCGGGCGGAGCTGGACGACGGTGCCGGTACGCGGCTCGGGCACCCGGTTCACCGCCATGGTGCCGGCCGGGCACGGCACGGTGTCGCTGCGGGTGCACGCCGGTGACCGCGCCGGCAACAGCGTCGACCAGACCGTGCTCGACGCGTACGGCCTGCGCTGAGCCGACGTCCGCGCGGGTGAAACCCTTCGCCCGCGCGGACGTCACCCTCGGTCCGTCCGGGGTGCCCGCCAGGGGGTGGCGGGCGTCCCGGACGGCTGCGCGGCCGGTGGTGGGCGCGGGTCAGAGCCAACCGCGGCGGGCGGCCTGGTAGGCCAGACCCGGCCGGGTGTCGACCCCGGCCACGGTCATCAGGTCGGCCAGCCGTCGCTGCACGGTACGGCGGCTCACCCCCAGTTGGGACGCGATGGACTTGTCTGGCACCCCGGCCACGAAGAGCGAGAGCAGCCGGACCTCGTCGGCGTCCGGCCGGTAGCCGTCGACGGCCGGCGCGTCGGCCGGCGGGGCGCCCGAGCGCAGCGGCGTCGCGATCCGCCAGTAACTCTCGAAGAGGGCGAGCAGCGCGTCGAGCAGCTGGCTGCGGCCGATCACCGCGGCGCTCGGTTCGCCGCTCTCCCGCTCCGGCACCAGCGGGCAGATCGCCGTCCGGGCGTCCACGATGGCCAGCCGCACCGGCAGCCGGTCCAGCACCCGGGCCTGCTCGCCGGCGTGCACGCCCCGCTCGACGTCCTCCAGCCCGCCCGGTTCGAGGAGCATCTCCCGTTCGTAGATGGCCCGGTAGCGCACCCCGCGGGCCAGCGCGTCGAACTCCTCGACGTTGTCCTGGCCGGGCATGGCCAGTGGGTTGGCCCGGCAGAACCAGAGCACCTCGACCCGGGCGCCGTTTTGCGCGTCCCGCAGGCGCTCGCGGAGCACCCGCGCCCCGGTGATCACCTCCACCAGGTGGTCGGCGTCGTGCCGCCGCATCCCGGCGCGGTACTCCTCGGTCAGTTGGGTGACCGCCGCGCGGGCCGCCTCCAACGCCTCCTGTCGGCGCAGCAGCGCCTCGCCGAGCGGGACGTCGGGGGCCAGCGGCCGCAGCGGCGCGTCCGGCTCCGGCCCGGTCGGCAGCACCAGTCCCTTGCCGCGCAGGGCGTCGAGCTGCGCGACGACCTCCGCGCGCGGCCGCCGCAGCCGCTCGACGAGTTCGTCGACCCGGGCCGTGGTGAGCTGGACCAGGGCGCGGTAGAGCTCCTCCTCGCCCGGGTTCAGGCCGATCACGTCCAACACGGGGCAGAACTGTACGACGTCAGGTGCCATGCCCCGATGCGGCGTCGCCGGCTGGTCAACTGTCGGGGGCCGCGTCTACTGTCAGGTGCTGTGCTGGAAGAGCTGCGCATCACCGGACTGGGCGTCATCGAGGACACCACGCTGCCGTTGACCGGCGGGATGAACGTCATCACCGGCGAGACCGGTGCGGGCAAGACCATGGTGGTGACCGGCCTCGGCCTGCTCTTCGGCGGTCGGGCCGACGCGGGCCGGGTGCGCGCCCAACCGGGCCGCGCGGTGGTCGAGGGCCGGCTGCGCCTGCACGGCCGGGTGGCCGAGACGGTGCACGCCCGGATCACCGACGCCGGCGGCGAGCCCGACGAGGACGGTTCGCTGCTGCTGAGCCGTACGGTGACGGTGGAGGGTCGCTCCCGGGCGCACCTGGGCGGCCGGAGCATGCCGGTGTCGATGCTGGCCGAGGTCGGCGAGCAGGTGGTGGCCGTGCACGGCCAGTCCGACCAGCTCCGGCTGCTGCGCCCGGCCGAGCAGCGGGCCGCGCTGGACCGGTTCGCCGGGCCGGAGCACGAGAAGCTGCTCGACGCGCTGCGCGAGGCGTACACCCGGTGGCGGGCGGTGGTGGACGACCTGGCCGACCGGCGGCGCAACGCCCGCGAGCGCAACCAGGAGGCCGACCTGCTCCGCCTCGGCCTCGACGAGATCACCCGGGTGGACCCGCAGCCGGGCGAGGACGACGAGTTGAAGGCGGAGGCGCAGCGCCTGGAGCACGCCGAGGGGCTGCGGACGGCGGCGCAGCTCGCCCAGCAGTGCGTGGCCGGTGGCGTGGAGGCGACCGACGACACCCCCGACGCCACCGTGCTGCTGGGCACCGCCCGGCGCACCCTGGAGGCGCAGGCCGGCACCGACCCGGCCCTCGGCGAGCTGGCGGTCCGGCTGGAGGAGGCGGCCACCCTGGTCGCCGACGTCTCCGCGGAGCTGTCCGCCTACCTGGCCGGGCTGGACGCCGACCCGGCCCGCCTGCAGACCGTCTACGAGCGGCGGGCCGCGCTGCGCGGGCTGACCCGCAAGTACGCCGACGACGTCGACGGGGTGATCGCCTGGGCCGAGCGGGCCCGCACCCGACTGTCCGACCTGGACACCTCCGACGAGTTGCTGGACGAGCTGGAGAAGGAGTCGTCCCGGCTGGCCGGGGAGGTGGCCGAGCTGGCCGGGCGGGTCGCCACCTCGCGTCAGGAGGCGGCGGTCCGCTTCGCCGAGCAGGTCACCGTCGAGTTGGCCGGGCTGGCCATGCCGCACGCGCGGATCGAGGTGGCGGTGCTGCCGCGCCCGGCCGGACGGGCCGAGCCGAGCCTGTCGGTCAACGGGGTGGAGGCCGGCGTCGGGCCGGACGGCGCCGACGAGGTGGAGCTGCGCCTGCTGGCCCATCCGGGCGCGCCCGCGCTGCCGTTGCAGCGGGGCGCTTCCGGCGGTGAGCTGTCCCGGGTGATGCTCGCCATCGAGGTGGTCTTCGCCGGTTCCGGCGGCCCGCCCACCCTGGTCTTCGACGAGGTCGACGCGGGCGTGGGCGGCCAGGCGGCGGTGGAGATCGGCCGGCGGCTCGCTCGGCTGGCCCGCAGCCACCAGGTGCTGGTGGTCACCCACCTGCCGCAGGTCGCCGCGTTCGCCGACCGCCACCTCGTGGTGGCCAAGGACACCGGGGGAGCGGTGACCACCAGCGGGGTTCGTGTGGTGGAGGACACGGAGCGGGCCCGGGAGTTGGCCCGGATGCTGGCGGGTTTGCCCGATTCCGATCTGGGTATCGCTCATGCCGAGGAACTCCTGGCCGTGGCAGCCAAGGAAAGACGCCGGTGATGCCGGGATTGTGAGCGCAAGCACACCGGCCTGCGCTCCGGTGTGCTTCCCTGGGTAGGCGGCCCTGCTCAGGCATGTCGCGACAGCAATACCTGCCTCACATGCCAGGATGGTCACGATGCGTCTACCCACGTTGCGCCGGACCCGACACGCGGAACCGGGCTCAGTCCTCGGCACCGCGCGCCTCGACCGCCGGACGAAGCGGCTGGTCGGCCGGCTCCGGCCGGGGGACATCGCGGTCATCGACCACGTCGACCTGGACCGGGTGGCGGCCGACTCGCTGGTCGCCGTCGGGGTCGCCGCCGTGCTCAACGCCAAGCCCTCGGTCTCCGGTCGCTACCCGAACCTGGGCCCCGAGGTGCTGATCTCCGCCGGCATCCCGCTGCTGGACGACCTCGGCGAGAGCGTCTTCGAGCAGATCCGCGAGGGCGACCTGGTCCGGATCGAGGGGAACACGGTCTACGTCGGCGAGGAGCCGGTGGCGCACGGCGCCCTCCAGGACGCCGAGACGGTGGCCAAGTCGATGGCCGACGCCCGGGAGGGGCTGTCGGTGCAGTTGGAGGCGTTCGCCGCCAACACGATGGACTACCTCAAGCAGGAACGCGACCTGCTGCTCGACGGCGTCGGCGTACCGGACATCGAGACCCAGATCCAGGGCCGGCACTGCCTGATCGTGGTCCGGGGCTACGACTACAAGGCCGACCTGGACGTGCTGCGCCCCTACATCCGGGAGTTCAAGCCGGTGCTGATCGGCGTGGACGGCGGCGCCGACGCCCTGGTCGAGGCGGGCTACACCCCCGACATGATCATCGGTGACATGGACTCGGTCACCGACGACGTGCTGCGCTGCGGCGCCGAGGTGATTGTGCACG
The DNA here is from genome assembly GCF_008119785.1 of Micromonospora sp. MP36. Taxonomy (GTDB): domain Bacteria; phylum Actinomycetota; class Actinomycetes; order Mycobacteriales; family Micromonosporaceae; genus Micromonospora. The sequence goes on from NZ_VSFA01000075.1 coordinate 14,332, forward strand.
CCTACCCGGACGGCCGCGCGCCGGGCCTGGCCCGGGTGAACGGCCTCGGCGTGCCGGCGATCACCTTCCCGGCCGCGGCCACGAGCGAGGACCTGGCCATGCTGCTGGCCGACGAGAAGGGCGCCTCGCTGCTGGTGGCCGTCGGCACCCACGCCACCCTGGTGGAGTTCCTGGACAAGGGCCGGGGCGGCATGGCCTCGACCTTCCTGACCCGGTTGAAGGTGGGCGGCAAGCTGGTCGACGCCAAGGGGGTGAGCCGGCTCTACCGGCAGGGCATCTCCGGCTCCTCGCTGCTGCTGCTGGTCCTGTCGGCGGTGGCCGCGATGGCCTCCGCGGTGGCGGTCTCCACCGTCGGGAAGGCGTATTTGGGCGTGGTCTCCGAATGGTGGGACAATTTCGTGTTCCAGCTCGGCCAGCTCTTCTAGCTCCCCCGACCGATCAAGAGGCTGCAAGCGTGATCAACTTCCGCTACCACGTGGTGTCCCTGACCGCGGTGTTCCTGGCGCTGGCGATCGGCCTGGTGGTCGGCACCGCCGCGCTGAACGGGCCGGTCGCCGACTCGCTCAAGGAGAACGTCAACGCGCTGCGCAAGGACAACCAGCAGATGCGCCAGACGGTCAACAGCCTCCAGAAGGAACTGGACATGGAGGAGGAGTTCGCCGGCCAGACGGCACAGATCCTGCTCCCCGGCAAGCTGAACGGCCGCCGGGTGCTGGTCGTCGACCTGCCCAGCGGCCGGGACCACACCGACGGTGTGGTGAAGATGCTCCAGCTCGCCGGGGCCAACGTCACCGGCCGGATCGACATCCAGGACAAGTTCATCAACCCGGACAGCAACAACAGCCTGCTGGAGCTGGCCGTCACCGCCGCCCGTCCGGCCAGCGTGCCCACCGCCGGCCTGCCGGCCAACCTGCACGGCGTGGAGACCTCCAGCGCGCTGCTGGCCAGCGTCCTGCTCGACCGGCCGCAGGGCAGCCCGCCGGTCACCGACGCGGACCGCCGGGCGGTGCTGCAGGTGTACGCGACCGCCGGCTACCTCACCCCACAGGACAAGGTTTCCGGGGCGGCCGAGGCGGTGGTGCTGGTCAGCGGGCAGCCGTACGTCGACAAGGACTCGGCGAAGAAGGACGAGTCGGTGGTGAAGATGGCCGAGCAGTTCGACAAGAACAGCGCGGTCGTGGTCGGCGGCATGGGCGCGGCCGGGGGAAACGTGGTCGCCGTGGTCCGCGGCGACCCGGTGCTGTCGCAGAACATCTCGACGGTCGACAACGCCAACACCGTGCAGGGTCAGGTCGTCACCGCGCTCGCCATGGTGCAGCAGTTGACGGAAAAGAAGGCCGGCCAGTACGGCGTCGGTGACAACGCCGCGGCGCTGCTGCCTAAACTGCCGCAGTGAGCGGGGCGGGTGTCCGCTCTGCACCGCGTCGCGTTGGGTATCCGGATCGGAGGGGTCGCGTGAGACTGGGTCGGCTGCTGGCCGTCGGCGCGGGGGCGGTCGCCGCCCGCTACGTGCTGCGGGAGGTGCGTACCTCCCCGGGCGCGCCGGCGCTCGAACGCACCAACTTCCGCGGCCGCACGGTCACCCTGGCGGCCGGCCCGGCCCTGGCGGTCGGGGCCGCCACCGCGGGCGCGCTCGGCGCGGGCAGCGCCCCCGCCGGCGCCGCCGCCCTGGTCGCCGGGGTGGGTGCCGGCACGGTCGGGCTGTACGACGACATCGTCGGCGCGCGCCCCGAGCAGAAGGCGGCCAAGGGCTTCGCCGGGCACCTCGCCGCGCTGCGCGAGGGCCGGGTCACCGCCGGACTCGTCAAGATCATCGGGGTGGGGGCGGCCGGTCTCGGCGCGGCCGCGCTGCTCGCCGCCGACCGCCGGGTCGCCGCCCATCCCCGCCGGCAGCGCGCCGGCGCCTTCGGCCGCGGGCTCGACGTGCTGCTCGGCGCCGGCGTCGTGGCCGGCACCGCCAACCTGGTCAACCTGCTCGACCTGCGCCCCGGCCGGGCGCTGAAGTCGGGGATGCTGCTCGGCACGCCGCTGGCCACCGGCCCGTACGGCGGCATTGCCGCGGGCGCGGTCGGCGCCGCCGCCGGGCTGATCCGGGAGGACCTCGACGAGCGGGTGATGCTGGGCGACAGCGGCGCGAACGCGCTCGGCGCGCTGCTCGGGGTGAGCCTGGCCGCGCGTACCGGGCCGCTGGGCCGGGCCGGTGTGCTCGCCGTGCTCGCCGCCCTCACCGCCGCCAGCGAGAAGGTCAGCTTCACGCAGGTGATCCAGCGGACCCCGGGGCTGCGGGAACTGGACGCGCTGGGCCGGCTCGACGCCTGACGTGACGAAACCGGCACCCCTCGCCGGCGCCGGCCGGGTGGCCGGGGCGGCCGCACTCATCGCCGTCCTCACCGTGGTCAGCCGGCTCGCCGGCTTCGGCCGGACCGCCGTCTTCACCTGGGTTGTCGAGCGCAGCGACCTCGGCGGCATGTACGTGATCGCCAACACGGTCCCGAACATCATCTTCGAGATCGTCGCCGGCGGTGCCCTCGCCAGCCTCGTCGTGCCGCTGCTGGCCCGACCGGTCGAGGCGGGCGACCGCCGCGAGGTGGCTGCCATCACCGGAGCCCTGTTGACCTGGACGCTGACCCTCCTCGTGCCGCTCGCCATCCTGGTCGCACTGCTGGCCGGACCGATTGTCGGGCTGCTCAGCGAGGGCCGCTCACCGGCCGAGCTGGCTGCGGGTGCTCGGATGCTGCAGGTCTTCGCCCCGCAGCTGCCGCTCTACGGCGTCGGCATCGTGCTGACCGGGGTGCTCCAGGCACACCGCCGGTTCGCCTGGCCGGTGATCGCCCCGCTGCTGTCCAGCGTCACGGTCATCCTCGCCTACGTCGCCTTCGGCCTCGTCGAAGGGCGGGACGTCAGCGTGGCCCGGGTCAGCCGTGCCGGCGAGCTGATCTTGTCGGGGGGCACCACCATCGGGGTGGTGGTGCTGTCGCTGTCGCTGCTGGTGCCGCTGAGTCGGCTGGGGCTGCGGCTACGACCCGGGTACGCCTTTCCGGCCGAGGCCCGGATGAAGGTCGGCGGGCTGGCAGTGGCGGGCGCGGTGGCGGTGACCGCCCAGCAACTGGCCCTGGCGGTGATTCTGAAGCGGGTTTCCGGCGGCCCGGTCGGTTCCCCCCAGGTCTACAACCTGGCGCAGACGATGTACCTGCTGCCGTGGTCGGTCCTGGCCGTGCCGCTGGCGGTGGCGGCCTACCCAACTCTCGCTGCTGCCGCCGTCGGCGGGGACGATGCGGGATACCGGAAGACGTTGGCATCCGCCACGCGAGGCGTGTTGTTGTTCACCTGTCTGGGGGCGGCGGCTCTGGTTGGCACCGCCGAGGCGGTGGGCCATTTCTTCCCGCTCGGGGCTGGGCAGACGGCGGCGGCCATCGTCGGCTTCGCGCCCGGTCTGATCGGCTACGGGCTTTTCGCGATCCTCTCGCGGGCACTCTACGCGCGCGGCGCGACCCGGTCGGCCACCGCCGCGATCACGATCGGCTGGCTGGCCGTCCCGGTGGCGGCCGTGCCGCTGTCGGCCGTGCTGCACCAAAGCGACCGGGTGCTGGCGGTGACCCTGGCCAACTCGGTCGGGATGCTGCTCCTCGGCGGCCTGCTGCTCGCCGCCGTGGCCCGCTCCGCCGGCCGGGCCGCCCTCGCCGGCGTCGGCCGGGCCGGGGCCGCCGGCCTGCTCGCCGCCGCGGTCGCCGGGCTCGGCGGGGCGGCCACCGCCCGCTGGCTCGCCAGCCTCGTGACCCCGACGACACCCGCGGCGCTCGTGCAGGGCATGCTGTCCGGGGTCGTGGTCGGCGCCGTGTTCCTCGCCGTAGCCTGGCTGACCGACGCGCGGGACGTGCGGCCGCTGCTCGCGGCCGTGACCCGTCGGTTCGGGCGACGCCGGCCGCCGGCCGACACGCCGGAGGAGCAACGCCCCCCGGAGCGGGGCGACGGGAAGGAGACTCTTACGCGGTGAGCGCGAGGAGTGAGCCGGGTCCGCGAGCCCCGCGGTCGCGAACGGAGGGCAGGCACGGTGCGCGCGAGGAGTGAGCCGGGTTTGCGAGCCCCGCAGTCGCGAACGGAGGCGAGGCGATGACGGACGCCTCGTCGGCGCCGCGGTGGCACGGCTCGGTGGCCCTGGTGCTCGCCTCCAGCACCGGCGGGGTCGGTCAGCACGTCCGCTCGGTGGCCCGCGGCCTGGCCGCCGTCGGCGCGTCCGTGCTGGTCTGCGGCCCGGCCGCCACGCAGGACCAGTTCGACTTCACCGGGGTGGGTGCCCGGTTCGCGCCGGTGGAGATCCCGGCCAGCCCCACGCCGGCCGACGCGCGGGCGGTCGCCGCGCTGCGTCAGGCGCTGTCCGGCGCCGAGGTCGACGTCGTGCACGCCCACGGGCTGCGGGCCGGCCTGGTCGCCGTCCTCGCCCGGCCGGCCGCCCCGGTGGTGGTCACCTGGCACAACGCCGTCCTCGCCGGTGGGCTGCGCGGCCGGCTGTCCCGGCTCGTCGAGCGGATCGTGGCCCGCTCCGCCCGGGTCGCCCTCGGCGCCTCCGCAGACCTGGTGGAGCGGGCCGCCGCCCTGGGCGCCGCCGACGCCCGGCTCGCCCCGGTCGCCGCGCCGACGCTGCCCCCGCCGCGCCGCCGCCGGGCCGCCGTCCGCGCCGAGTTCGGGGTCACCCCCGACCGTCCGCTGATCCTGTCGGTGGGCCGGCTGCACCCGCAGAAGCGGTACGACATCCTGGTGGACGCCGCCGCCCGGTGGCGGACCCGGAACCCGGCGCCGGTGGTGGTGATCGCCGGCAGCGGGCCCGCGTACCTCCAGCTCGCCGCGCGGATCTCGGCCGTCCGGGCCCCGGTGACCCTGCTCGGGCACCGCACCGACGTGGCCGACCTGCTCGCCGGCGCCGACCTGGCCGTGGTGACCAGCGACTGGGAGGCCCGCCAGTTGTTCGCCCAGGAGGCGTTGCGCGCCGGCGTACCGCTGGTGGCGACCGCCGTCGGTGGCCTGCCGGAGCTGGTCGGTGACGGCGCGGTGATGATCCCCGCGGGCGACGTCGACGCGGTGGACGCGGCGGTCCGCGCCCTGCTGGACGACGAGGCCGGGCGGGCCGACCTGGCCCGCCGGGGCGCCGCCCGGGCGGCGACCTGGCCGACCGAGGCGGACACGGTGGCCACCCTGGCCGCCCTCTACGCCGAACTGACGCCCGAGCCGTCGACGAGGACCCGGTGATGCTGCGTCGACTGACCCCGGTCCTGCTGACCCTGCTGGTGGTGGTGCTCGGCGTCACCGCGCTGGCCGCCCGGCCGCCGCACGGCAACCCCGGCCGCAGCGCCGACTTCGTGGTGCTGGCCGGGGCGGCCGGGCTGCGCTGGGACGACGTGGACCCGCAGACCACCCCCACGCTGTGGCGGATGGCGGAGCAGGGCTCGATCGGCTCCCTCTCGGTACGCTCCGCGCACCGGCCCACCTGCCCGGTCGACGGCTGGCTCACCCTCGGGGCGGGCAACTTCGCCGCCTGGAACGGCAGCCGCTCGGCGGCCGGCTGCCCGGCCACCGGGGTGACCGTCGAGCAGCCCGACGGCATCGGCGCCAACCTGCCCGACCAGGAGAGCGTCGTCGCGTACAACCAGGACAAGCTGACCTGGGGGGCCACCCCGGGCGCGCTGTCCGAGTCGGTGCGCTGCTCGGTGGCGGTCGGGCCGGGCGCCGCGGTGGCCGCCGCCCGCCCGTTCGGCCGGGTCGACCGGTACGAGCCGGTCCTGCCCGCCGATCCGGCGCAGCTGCTCGGCTCGTGCGTGCTGAGCATCGTCGACCTCGGCAGCGTCGACGGGGAGAACCCGGCGACCCGGGCCGCCCAGGCCCGGCAGGTGGACGCCCAGCTCGCCCGGGTGCTCGCCGCCCGGCCCGCCCGCTCGACGGTGCTGGTCGCCGGCGTCGGCGACACCGACCCGCCGTCCCGGCTGCACGTGGCCGTCGCCGACGGCCCGGGCTGGGAGCGGGGCTGGCTGACCTCGCCGAGCACCGGCCGGGAGGGCTACCTGCAACTGGTCGACCTGGCGCCGACCGCCCTCGTCGTACTGGGCCGGCCGGTGCCCGAGCGGCTCTTCCTCGGCCGGGCCGCCGTCTCGGTCGGCGACCGGCCGGACGACCTGCGTACCGCGATCGACGCGCCGGCCGACGCGGACCGCGAGGCCGCCGCGCAGCGCCGGGTCGCCGGCTGGTTCTTCGGCCTGCTCGCCGCCGCCCAGGTGGCCCTCGCCGTGGCGGTGCTGCCCCTGCTGCGCCGGGCCCGCCGGCACGCCGGCCCGCACGGACCCGAACCGGTGTCCCGGCGGGTGGTGGCGGCCGTGGAGCTGCTGCTGATCGCCGCCGCGCTCGCCGTGCCGGCCGCCCTGCTCGCCGACGCGGCGCCGTGGTGGCGGGGCGAGCACGCCGGGTGGTGGTTCGCCCTGGTGACCGCCCTGCTGATCGTCGGCGGCACGGCCGCCGTCCGGTTCAGTCCGGGGCACGACCGCACCCTCGGCCCGCTCGGCGCGGTGGCCGGCCTGGCCACCCTGGTGGTCGGGGTGGACGTGCTCACCGGCTCCCGGTTGCAGCTCAACGGCGTGGTCGGCTACTCGGCCCTGGAGGGCGGCCGGTACACCGGGCTCGGCACCGTCGGGCTCGGCGTGTTCATCGCCGGCTCGCTGCTGTGCGGGGGCTGGCTGGCGCAGCGGGTGCGCCGCGCCTGGCGCCCGATGGTGATGGTCGCGGTCGGCGGCGCCGCCGTGGTCATCGTGGGCAGCCCGTACCTGGGGGCGGACTCGATCGGCGCGATCGCGCTCACCGCCGGGGTGAGCGTCGCCGCCGCGATCTGCACCGGCGGCTGGCTGACGGTGAGCCGGCTGGCCTGGGCCACCATGGCCGGGCTGGCGCTCACCATCGGCTACGCGGTCGTGGACCTGCGCCGCCCGGCGGTCGAGCGGGGGAGCGTCGGCCGCTTCCTCGCCGCCCTCGGCGACGGCACCGGCGGGCTCACCGTGCACCGCTCCAGCGCCGCCAACCTGCAGACGCTGGTGGACAGCCCGCTCACCGTGCTGGCCCTGGCCGGCGCCGCGCTGGTCTGGCTGGCCCTGCTCCAGCCCTGGGGCGGCCTGATGCGGCTGTTCGGCATCTACCCGGCGGTCCGGGCGGCGATGGCCGGCACCGGCGTGGCCGCCGGCGTCGGCGGGCTGCTGGGCGGCTCGGCGCTGGACGTGGCCGGCGCGGCGGGCGCGCTGGTGGTGCCGATGGCGGCCCTGGCGGCCCTGCGGGTGCTCGACCACTCCACCGACCGCACCCAGCCCGGCACCGACCGGCCGGGTGACGAGAGCGGCACCTGGCTGGCCCGCCCCGGCGACGGCGACGGCGGTCACCCGCCCCGATCCGCCGACCCGGGCGCCCGGCCGGCCGCCGACGCCGCCGGCCCGTCCGACGACTCGGGGCCGGACGACGGTACGGGGGCGCGGGCCCAGGCGCGCCCGGTCCGGGTGCCCGCCCCGGCCCGTCGGGCATCGACGGAGCTCCCCACGGCGTGAGCCGGACCCGGCTTCACGTGCGCCGACGCCGGGTGCGACACCGGTCCGGGCCGGGAAACGTGTTACCGTGGAATCCCGTGGATCGCGTGATCACTTCGGTGATCGGCACGGCGGTTCGCACGACCGCTACGGACGACACGGGAGCAGGCCTTGGCCCCTTCAGCACGGACGACCAGGCACATTTTCGTCACCGGGGGCGTCGCCTCCTCGCTGGGTAAGGGCCTCACCGCCTCCAGCCTCGGCAACCTGCTGACCGCGCGCGGGCTGCGCGTGGTGATGCAGAAGCTCGACCCGTACCTCAACGTCGACCCGGGGACGATGAACCCGTTCCAGCACGGCGAGGTCTTCGTCACCGAGGACGGCGCCGAGACCGACCTCGACGTCGGCCACTACGAGCGGTTCCTCGACCGGGACCTGTCGGGCAAGGCGAACGTCACCACCGGGCAGATCTACTCGGCGGTGATCGCCAAGGAGCGGCGCGGCGAGTACCTCGGCGACACGGTCCAGGTGATTCCGCACATCACCAACGAGATCAAGTCGCGGATCCTCGGCATGGGCGAGCCGGACGCCGACGGCCAGGTGCCCGACATCGTGATCACCGAGGTCGGCGGCACGGTCGGCGACATCGAGTCGCTGCCGTTCCTCGAGGCGATCCGGCAGGTCCGCCACGACCTGGGCCGGGACAACTGCTTCTACCTGCACGTCTCGCTGGTGCCCTACCTGGCGCCGTCCGGCGAGCTGAAGACCAAGCCGACCCAGCACTCGGTGGCGCAGCTGCGCAGCATCGGCATCCAGCCGGACGCCCTGGTGCTGCGCTGCGACCGGGACATCCCGGACAAGGTCAAGGAGAAGCTCTCCCTCTACTGCGACGTGGACCGGGAGGCCGTCACCGCCGCCCCGGACGCGCCCAGCATCTACGACATCCCCAAGGTGCTGCACCGCGAGGGCCTCGACGCGTACGTGGTGCGCCGGCTCGGCGTCTCGTTCCGCGACGTCGACTGGTCCCGCTGGGACGACCTGCTGGAGCGGGTGCACCAGCCGCGCCACACGGTGACCGTGGCGCTGGTCGGCAAGTACGTCGACCTGCCCGACGCGTACCTGTCGGTGAGCGAGGCGATCCGGGCGGCCGGGTTCGGCCACCGGGCCCGGGTGCAGCTGCGCTGGGTGCCCAGCGACGACTGCGTCACCCCGGCCGGCGCGGCGGCCGCGCTGGCCGGCGTGGACGGGATCGTCATCCCGGGCGGGTTCGGCGTCCGCGGCATCGAAGGCAAGATCGGCACCGCCCGGTACGCCCGGGAGAACGGCATCCCACTGCTCGGCCTCTGCCTCGGCCTGCAGTGCATGACCATCGAGGTGGCCCGCCACCTGGCCGGCCTCGACGGGGCGAACTCGCTGGAGTTCGACGAGGAGGCCCGGCACCCGGTCATCGCCACGATGGCCGACCAGGAGGACATCGTCGCCGGCAAGGGCGACCTGGGCGGCACCATGCGGCTCGGGGCGTACCCGGCGAAGCTGGCCGAGGGCTCGCTGGTCGCCGAGGCGTACGGCAGCACCGAGGTCAGCGAGCGGCACCGGCACCGGTACGAGGTGAACAACGCCTACCGCGACCAGCTCACCAAGGCCGGCCTGCAGATCTCGGGCACCTCGCCGGACGGCCGGCTGGTCGAGTTCATCGAGCTGGACCGGAAGCTGCACCCGTTCTTCGTGGCCACCCAGGCGCATCCGGAGCTGAAGAGCCGGCCGACCCGGCCACACCCGCTGTTCGCCGGGTTCGTCAAGGCCGCCGTCGCGTACTCCCAGGCCGACCAGCTCCCGGTCGACCTGGAGACCGCCCCGCCGGAGGCCGCGGCCGCGAAGGCGAGCCGCAACGGCGCCGCCGCCGCGGCGAAGGCGGCGTCCGCGTCGTGAGCGAGCGAACCGTTCGGCTCAGCAGCGAGGCAGCGGCGTGAGCGGCGTCGAGCACCGGTACGAGGTGACCGCGCACCGGGAGATCTGGTCCGGCCGGATCTTCCAGGTGGTCAGCGACGACGTCACTATGCCCGGCGGCGGCACCGCGACTCGCGACTACGTCACCCACGTCGGCGCGGTGGCCGTGGTGGCACTGGACGACGTCGACCAGGTGGTGCTGATCCGGCAGTACCGGCACCCGGTCGGCCGGCACCTGTGGGAGCTGCCGGCCGGGCTGACGGACGTCAGCGGCGAGGACCTGGCCGCCGCGGCGGCCCGGGAGTTGGCCGAGGAGGCCGACCTGACCGCCGGCACCATCGACGTCCTGGTCGACCTGCACACCTCGCCCGGCTTCTCCAACGAGGCGGTCCGGGTCTTCCTGGCCCGCGACCTCGCCGACGTGCCCGCCGAGCAGCGGCACGACCGGCGCGACGAGGAGGCCGACCTGCAGGTGCTCCGGGTCGGTCTCGACGAGGCGGTGCGGATGGTGCTGGCCGGCGAGATCACCAACGCGGCCGCCGTGGCGGGGCTGCTCGCCGCCGCCCGGGCCCGGGAGACAGGCTTCACCGAGCTGCGCCGGCCGGGGGCGCCGCCGCCCCGCTGAGCCGGACCGGACAGACCAAGGGGCCGCGCGGTGACACCGCGCGGCCCCTTTTCGCTGTATCGCCGCTCAGTCGCGCAGCGGGCGTCCCTGACCGTCGACACCGCCGTTGATCAGGATCAGGATGCCGTCGATGAAGCCCCAGATGCCGCCGGCACCACAGGTCACGAGGCTCACCACGAGCTGGAGCACACCAATCTTGGTGTCGCCCATGTAGAAGCGGCCGGCACCGAGCCAGCCGAGCAGGATGCCGAGGATGCCCGCGACGACCTTGCTCTTGTCGGAGACGCCCTGCGGCGGGTACTGCTGGTAAGGAGGAGTGGTCATGAGCGGACACCATAGTGATCCACTGCCGTCCTGTCCGCATCCGTACCCGAACGGTGGGACGATGTTTATCCAATAGTGTCCTGACGGCCGAGGCGGACTCCACCGCCCAGTCCGGTTCATGCCTGACACATCGTCAGGACCACCGGGCACCGGATGTCACTGTGCTGCCCTCCGCGGAGTTCGTACGGGCCTAGACTGCCGCCGGCGGGACCGGTGGACCGCGTCGGCAATGGGGCTGCCGCGGCACCGCGCATTCGGGGGTGAGCAGCCCCGAAGGAAGGTGTCTGCATCGTGAAGGTCGGAATCCCCCGCGAGGTCAAGAACCACGAGTACCGGGTGGCGATCACGCCCGCGGGCATCAACGAGTTCACCCGCCACGGCCACGAGGTGTTCGTCGAGTCCGGCGCGGGCGTCGGTTCCAGCATCACCGACGACGAGTTCACCGCCGCAGGCGCGAAGATCCTGCCCACCGCCGACGAGGTCTGGGACGCCGCCGAGCTGGTGCTCAAGGTCAAGGAGCCGATCGCCGAGGAGTACCACCGGATGCGCGAGGGGCAGGTGCTCTTCACCTACCTGCACCTGGCCGCGTCCCGGGAGTGCACCGACGCGCTGCTCGACCGCAAAATCACCGGCATCGCGTACGAGACCGTCGAGCTGCCCGACCGCTCGCTGCCGCTGCTCGCCCCGATGTCCGAGGTGGCCGGCCGGCTCGCCCCGCAGGTCGGCGCCTTCTACATGATGCGCACCAGCGGCGGCCGGGGCGTGCTGCCCGGCGGCGTCTCCGGCGTGTACGCCGCCAAGACCGTGGTCATCGGCGCCGGCGTCTCCGGCATGAACGCCGCCGCCATCGCGCTCGGCATGCAGTCCGAGGTGCTGCTGCTGGACAAGAACGTGGCCCGGCTGCGCCAGGCCGACGCCATCTACCGCGGCCACCTGCAGACCGTCGCCTCCAACGCGTACGAGATCGAGCGGGCCGTGCTCGACGCGGACCTGGTGATCGGCGCGGTGCTGGTGCCCGGCGCGAAGGCGCCGAAGCTCATCTCCAACGAGCTGGTCTCCCGGATGAAGCCGGGCAGCGTGCTCGTCGACATCGCCATCGACCAGGGCGGCTGCTTCGAGGACTCGCGTCCCACCACGCACGCCGACCCGGTCTACAAGGTGCACGAGTCGATCTTCTACTGCGTAGCGAACATGCCCGGGGCGGTGCCGAACACCAGCACCCACGCGCTGACCAACGTCACCCTGCCGTACGCGCTGGAGCTGGCCAACCGCGGCTGGCGGGAGGCGCTGCGCGCCGACCCGGCGCTGGCCCTGGGCCTGAACACGCACGCCGGCCAGGTGGTCTACGGCCCGGTCGCCGAGGCGCACGGCATGGACGTCCTGCCGCTGGCCGAGGTGATCGGCTGAGGGGTGACAAGCTGACCAGCACTGTGGACGGGGCCGGCGCGGAACCCGCGCCGGCCCTGCATCGTGCCGTCCGGGGCTACCTGGACCACCTCACCGTCGAGCGGGGACTGTCCGCGAACACCCTCGCGTCGTACCGCCGTGACCTGGCGCGCTACCTCGCCACCCTGGCCGCCGCTGGGGTGACCGACCTGGCCGCCGTCGGGGCCGCCGAGGTCGAGGGACACCTGGCCCGGCTGCGGGCCGGCGACGACGAGCACCCGCCGCTGGCCGTGTCCTCGGCCGCCCGCGCCGCCAGCGCCGTCCGCGGCCTGCACCGCTTCGCGCTGCGCGAGGGCCTGGCCGGCGCCGACCCCAGCCGCGACGTCCGCCCACCCACCCCGCCGCGCCGGCTGCCCCGCGCCCTGCCGGTCGAGGACGTGGTCCGGCTGCTGGAGACCGCCGGCCCGGTCACCGCCACCAGCGACGCGGCGCCCCGCGCACTGCGCGACCGGGCGCTGCTGGAGTTCCTGTACGGCACCGGGGCGCGCATCTCCGAGGCGGTCGGCGCCGCGGTGGACGACCTGGACCCAGACGCGGGCACGGTGCTGCTGCGCGGCAAGGGCGGGCGGACCCGCCTGGTCCCGATCGGCGGGTACGCCGTCGAGGCGCTGCGCGCCTGGCTTGTCCGTGGCCGTCCGGCGCTGCTCGCGGCCGGGCGGGGCACGCCGGCGGTCTTCGTCAACGCCCGGGGCGGGCCGCTGACCCGGCAGGGCGCCTGGACCGTCCTGCGCCGCGCGGCCGAGCGGGCCGGCCTGCCGGTGGACGGTCCGGACGCCGTCTCCCCGCACACCCTGCGCCACTCCTACGCCACCCACCTGCTCGACGGCGGCGCCGACGTCCGCGTGGTGCAGGAACTGCTCGGCCACGCCTCGGTGACCACCACCCAGGTGTACACGTTGGTCACAGTGGAGCGGCTGCGTGAGGTGTACGCGACGGCCCACCCGCGGGCACGCGGCTGACCTGTTCGGACCGCCTGGCCACCTCGGGCCGGCCGACACGCCGACCCGGTACCGAACGCGCTGCTGGCGGGTGGCGTACAGTCGGCATCGGCGCGGACCTCATGGGGCGACACCGGGGTGCGCAGCGGCGCCGCGAGGGACGTCGGACGGCTCCGACACCGGGTGGTCGTCGGGAGGGGGCAACGAGGACATGGCTGGCAACGAGGACCGTGCCGAGACCTGGACGTCGGAGCTCCGCGAGCAGCAGGCGACGCTCGGCTCAGACCTCGGCCCCGCCGACCCGGCCGCGTACACCATGCGCAAGCCGATCCCGGAGCCGATGCCCACCGACCGGCACGGCCCCGCGCGGATCATCGCGATGGCCAACCAGAAGGGTGGCGTCGGCAAGACCACCACCACCATCAACCTGGGCGCCGCGCTGGCCGAGTACGGCCGCAAGGTGCTGCTGGTCGACTTCGATCCGCAGGGCGCCCTCTCCGTCGGCCTCGGCGTCAACCCGCACAACCTCGACCTGTCGGTCTACAACCTGCTCATGCAGGACGACGTCACCGCCGACGACGTGCTGATCAAGACCGACGTGGCCGGGCTGCACCTGCTCCCGGCCAACATCGACCTCTCCGCCGCGGAGATCCAGCTGGTCAACGAGGTCGCCCGGGAGATGGCCCTGGCCCGGGTGCTCAAGACGATCCGCAAGGAGTACGACTTCATCCTGATCGACTGCCAGCCCTCACTGGGCCTGCTGGCGATCAACGCGCTGACCGTGGCGCACGGCGTGCTCATCCCGCTGGAGTGCGAGTTCTTCAGCCTGCGCGGGGTCGCCCTGCTGCTGGACACCATCGACAAGGTGCGCGAGCGGCTCAACTTCGACCTGGAGCTCGAAGGCATCCTCGCCACCATGTACGACAGCCGCACCACTCACTGCCGGCAGGTGCTGCAGCGGGTGGTAGAGGCGTTCGGCGACAAGGTCTACCAGACCGTGATCACCAAGACCGTGAAGTTCCCCGAGTCGACCGTGGCCGGCGCCCCGATCACCACCCTCGACCCGGCCTCCTCCGGCGCCCGCAACTACCGCCAGCTGGCCCGTGAGGTGATCGCCGCCGAGTCGGAGCGGTAGGCCGAACGCCGGGTGTCCGGACCGTGGACTACGGTTTTCCGGTGACCGCACCGCCCCTCGACCCGCCCGCGCCCCGCGACGCCGGCGACTCCGTGGCCGCCGCCGAGCTGGCCGCCGAGGTCGACGGCGTGGTGCCCGCCGACCCGGCCACCGTCGAGGAGGCCAGCGGCTTCACCGTCCGGCTGGACAACTTCACCGGCCCGTTCGACCTGCTGCTCCAGCTCATCAGCAAGCACAAGCTCGACGTCACCGAGGTGGCCCTACACAAGGTCACCGACGAGTTCATCGCGTACATCCGGGCCATGGGCGACCAGTGGGACCTGGACGAGACCAGCGAGTTCCTGCTGATCGCCGCCACCCTGCTGGACCTGAAGGCGGCCCGGCTGCTGCCCGCCGCCGAGGTGGAGGACGAGGAGGACCTCGCCCTGCTGGAGGCGCGGGACCTGCTCTTCGCCCGGCTGCTGCAGTACAAGGCGTACAAGGAGGCGGCGGCGCACCTGGCCGAGTTGGAGGCGGTGGGTGGCCGCCGCTATCCCCGCGCGGTCACCCTCGAACCCCGGTACGCCGAGGCGCTGCCCGACCTGGTGCTCGGCATCGGCCCGGAGCGGCTGCTCAAGCTGGCGCTCAAGGCGATGACCCCGAAGCCGGTGCCCGAGGTGTCGATCGCGCACGTGCACATGGTCCGGGTCAGCGTCCGGGAGCACGCCGAGATCATCTCCGAGCGGCTGCGCCGGGCCGGCACGGCCACCTTCTCGCTGCTCTGCGCCGACTGCGAGATCACCCTGGAGGTGGTGGCCCGGTTCCTCGCCCTGCTGGAGCTCTACCGGCAGGGACTGGTCGCCTTCGTCCAGGAGCAGGCGCTGGAGGAGTTGACCGTCCGCTGGACCGGCTCGGCCGACGGCGACACCGAGCTGACCATCGACGAGTACGCCGGCTCCCCGGAGCCGGCCCCGGCGGCGCCCGCACCCGCCGACGACCCGGCAACGACGCAGGAGTGACCCCATGAGCGAGCGCCAGAGCGACGAGGAACGCCGGGACTCCCTGGCCGACCAGGCCGCCGCCTGGATCCCCCCGTGGGAGCGCCCCGTCCCCCCGCAGCCCCCCGCCGAGCAGCCGGAGCCCGAGACTGCAGCAGATCTTGGCCGGGAAGGGCCCCTGGAGGAGCCGACTACTGCCAAGATCTTCACGGCAGCCGTGGCGGAGCCGGATGCCGGGCCGGATCTTGGTGCGAAGGCGGCCGTGGCGGTGCCGGACCGTACCGAGATCGCAGCGGAGACCGGGACGGCGGGGGAGGCTGCGGGCGTACCCCCGAAGCAGGCGGCGGGACGGCGGCGGGTGACGGCCGCGCCGGAGCCCGCGCCGGAACTCAGCGACGCCGAGCTGCGCGGCGCGCTGGAGGCGATCCTGCTGGTGGTGGACCAGCCGGTCAGCGAGCTGACCCTGGCCCAGGTGCTGGAGCAGTCCCCGGAACGGATCGGCCCGATGCTCGACGACATCGCCGCCGGCTACACCGCCGCCGGGCACGGCTTCGAGCTGCGCCGAGCCGCCGGTGGCTGGCGGCTCTACACCCGCCCGGAATACGCCACCTACGTCGAGCGGTTCGTACTGGACGGGCAGTCGGTGCGGCTCACCCAGGCCGCGCTGGAAACCCTGGCGGTGGTCGCCTACAAGCAGCCGGTGACCCGGTCACGGATCTCCGCCATCCGGGGCGTCAACTGTGACGGGGTGATCCGTACCCTGGTCTCCCGCGGCCTGGTCGAGGAGTGCGGCACCGAACCGGACAGCGGGGCCTTCCTCTACCGGACCACCACCATGTTCCTGGAGAAGCTGGGGTTGAACTCGGTGGACGACCTGCCGCCGCTGGCCCCCTTCCTCCCCGACGACGTAGAAGAGCTTGCCGATGCGACGCGATGACCGTGCCCCCCAGCCCGACGCCCCCGTGTACGAGAGTGCCGAGCGCCTGCAGAAGGTGCTCGCCGCCGCCGGGGTGGGTTCGCGGCGCGCCTGCGAGGACCTGATCTTCCGGCGCCGGGTCACCGTCAACGGCCGGGTCGCGCAACTCGGCGACAAGGCGGACCCGGCGCGCGACGTCATCCACGTCGACGGCGAGCGGCTCCAGGCCGACACCCGCCTCGTCTACCTGGCCATGAACAAACCCCGCGGGGTGGTTTCCACCATGGCGGACGAAAAGGGACGCGCGGCGCTGTCGGACTTCCTCGGCAACCGGGTGGAGCAGCGGGTCTACCACGTCGGGCGGCTCGACGCGGACAGCGAGGGCCTGCTGCTGCTCACCAACGACGGCACCCTCGCCCACCGGCTCATGCACCCGTCGTACGGGGTGCAGAAGACGTACCTCTGCGAGGTGACCGGGCCGATCCCGCGCAACCTGGGCAAGCGGCTGGCCGCCGGGGTCGAGCTGGAGGACGGCCCGGTCAAGGTCGACTCGTTCAAGGTGGTGGACACCCTGGGCAAGACCGCCCAGGTGGAGGTGACCCTGCACGAAGGGCGCAAGCACATCGTCCGGCGCCTGCTGGCCGAGGTCGGGCACCCGGTGAGCCGGCTGGTGCGGACCTCGATCGGGCCGATCCGGCTGGGTGACCTGCGCGCCGGGCGCACCCGCCGGCTGACCAACGCCGAGGTGGCCGCCCTGTTCAAGGCGGTAGGTGACTGACCCGGACGTTTCGGGTACCGCTGGCGGTAGGCTTCGTCGCGGCCCGGCGACGGCTCCGGTCGTGGCGCGGCGCCAGGCGCGCCGAGCTGGAGTTGCCGCAGGGGCGTCGTGGCGCGGATCGCGCTTGGCGGCGTCGTACGCGGGCCGTTCCGCGACGGCGGGCATCATTGATGATGGACAACCGCTCAACGGCGCCGGAGGAACCGGTGACCCGCGAGGTACGGGCTGAGGAGGAGCACGGTGGGGCAGAACGAACGGACCGGACGGTGCGTGGTCGCGGTGGACGGGCCATCCGGTTCGGGTAAGTCCACCGTCTCGCGGCGGCTCGCCGTCGCCCTCGGCGCCCGCTATCTCGACACCGGCGCCATGTACCGGGCGATCACCTGGGCGGTGCTGCGTTCCGGCGTCGAACTGACCGACGCCGAGTCGGTGGCCAAGGTCGCCGGCGAGGTCGACCTGCGCATCGGCACCGACCCCCAGGGGTACGGCGTGACCGCCGACGGCGTGCACGTGGAGAAGGAGATCCGGGGCCCGGAGGTGACCGCCGCGGTCTCCGCGGTGGCCGCCGTGCCGGCCGTCCGCGAGCAGCTCGTCGCCCGGCAGCGGGAGATGATCACCAACTCCGACCGGATCGTGGTCGAGGGCCGCGACATCGGCTCGGTGGTCGCCCCGGACGCCGACCTGAAGGTCTACCTGACCGCGTCCGAGGCGGCCCGCGCCCAGCGGCGCAGCGCCGAGGACGCCGCCGACGTCGCGGCGACCGCCGCCGACCTGGCCCGCCGCGACCGGCTCGACTCGACCCGCAAGGTCAACCCGCTGCAGCAGGCCCCCGACGCGGTCGTGCTGGACACCACCGAACTGGGCATCGACCAGGTCGTCGCCCGGCTGCGGGAGCTGCTCACCGAGCGGGGTGTGGCGTGACCGAGGACATGGGCGGCTGGGTCGAGCTGCGCGAGCCCGAACTCGACGGCGCGGAGCCGACCGGCCCGCAGCCCGTGGTGGCCGTGGTCGGCCGGCCCAACGTGGGCAAGTCGACGCTGGTCAACCGGATCATCGGCCGCCGGCAGGCGGTCGTCGAGGACATTCCCGGCGTGACCCGGGACCGGGTCCCGTACGACGCGCAGTGGAACGGCCGGGCGTTCACCGTGGTGGACACCGGCGGCTGGGAACCCGACGCGAAGGACCGGGCCGCCGCGATCGCCGCGCAGGCCGAAGCCGCCGTCGCCACGGCCGACGTGGTGCTCTTCGTGGTCGACGCGACGGTCGGGTCGACCGACGTGGACGAGGCCGCGGTGAAGATGCTGCGCCGCAGCGCCAAGCCGGTGATCCTGGTAGGAAACAAGGCCGACAACAGCGCCATCGAGATGGAGGCGACCGCGCTGTGGTCGCTCGGCCTAGGTGAGCCGTACCCGGTCTCCGCGCTGCACGGCCGGGGCTCCGGCGACCTGCTCGACGCGATCATGGACGCGCTGCCCGAGGCCCCGAAGGTGGTGGAACACCGCCCCCGCGGCCCGCGCCGGGTCGCCCTGGTCGGCCGCCCCAACGTCGGCAAGTCCAGCCTGCTCAACCGCTTCTCCGGGGAGGAGCGGGCGGTGGTCGACTCGGTCGCCGGCACCACCGTCGACCCGGTCGACAGCCTGGTGGAGATCGGCGGGGAGACGTGGCAGCTGGTGGACACCGCCGGCCTGCGCAAGCGGGTCGGCAAGGCCAGCGGCACCGAGTACTACGCGAGCCTGCGCACCGCCTCCGCGATCGAGGCGGCCGAGGTGGCGGTGGTGCTGCTCGACGCCAGCGAGGTGATCAGCGAGCAGGACCAGCGGATCCTGTCCATGGTCGTGGAGGCCGGCCGGGCCCTGGTCATCGCGTTCAACAAGTGGGACCTGGTCGACGCCGACCGCCGGTACTACCTGGACAAGGAGATCGACCGGGAGCTGCGCCGCATCCCCTGGGCGATCCGGCTCAACCTGTCCGCGAAGAGCGGCCGGGCGGTCGACAAGCTCGCCCCCGCGCTGCGCAGGGCCCTCGCCAGCTGGGAGACCCGCATCCCCACCGCGCAGCTCAACCAGTGGCTCACCGCCCTGGTCCAGGCCACCCCGCACCCGGTGCGCGGCGGCCGGGCCCCGCGCATCCTGTTCGCCACCCAGGCCGGGGTGGCCCCGCCGCGCTTCGTGCTCTTCACCACCGGTCCGCTGGACGCCGGCTACCAGCGCTTCGTCGAGCGCAAGCTCCGCGAGGAGTTCGGCTACGAGGGCACCCCAATCGAGATCTCGGTACGCCCACGCAAGAAGGTCGGACCGGGCGGGCGCGGCAAGGCCCACGGCTGAGCCTCCCGCCGCTCGCGTGACCCCACCCCGCCACTCTTTCCTAGGGACGCTCTAGGGGAGTGGCGCCGGGCGCGCGACGCGGGAGGGGCCTGTGCGCAACCGTGAAGATCCTGCGCTAAGCTGTACCGGCTGCCGCGGGCACGACCGCGCGGGAGCATCGGGACGTGGCGCAGTTTGGTAGCGCACTTGACTGGGGGTCAAGGGGTCGTCGGTTCAAATCCGGCCGTCCCGACGCAGCTCAGGGGCCATTCGGAATCTTCCGGATGGCCCCTTTCGATCTTGTACAGCAACAACGGCTCATTGGCCGATTCTCCGAACCCCGTCCGCACGATCTGGGAGAGCCATGACAAGTCGGTTCACCGAGTTGGTCGTTGATTGCCGCGACCCGGAGGTGCTCGCGGCCTTCTGGTGCGAGGTAATGGACTTCAGGGTGATCGACCGGAGCGAGGGCAAGGTCGAGATCGGCTCCTGGGTGCCGACCGTTGAAGATGTTCGGGCCCGCCAGATGCCGCCCACCCTGCTGTTCGTCCAGGTGCCCGAGGGCAAGGCCGTGAAGAACCGACTCCACCTCGACGTCAGCCCAATCGACGGCAGCACTGAGGACGAGGTGACCAGATTGCTCGGCCTCGGTGCCACCAAGACGGATGTGGGTCAAGGCTCAGATCGAAACTGGGTGGTCATGGCAGACCCCGAGGGCAACGAGTTCTGCGTCCTACGCACCCTGGCACCGCAGAACTAGACCGTGGGTGGTCACCCCCACCCCGTCAACACCGCAACCATCACGTTGCCGACAAGACCTCATTGGCCGAGGCTTTCGCCGAGCTTCCGCAGGGCTTCTCGGGTGGCCTTGGACGAGACCTGGCTGTAGATCTCCATCGTGATCAAGAAGTCCGCGTGTCTGAGGATCGCCATCGCGACCCTGGGATGCACGTCCAGGTCGACCAGCAGTGAACCGCAGGTGCGCCGGGCGTCGTGGACGGTGATCTTAGGAACGCCAGCGCGGGCGATGCGGCTGTCGTAGGAGCGGTTGCAGTTCCGCGGCTCGACCGGCAGTCCGTAGCGGGTCGTGAAGATCATGCCGGTGTCGTGCCACGCCTCGCCGGCCTTCTCTCGGGCCACCTCCTGTTGGCGGTGGCGGCGCCGCAACGCGGTGACGCAGATGGCCGGCAGCGGTAGGGGAGCGTCGGACTCCTCGGTCTTGGTGGCTCGGTGCAGGAGCCGGCCGCGTACCCGCTGGAGCTGCTTGTCGATGACGAGGCTGATGTCGTGGCCATCTCGGCAGTGTTCGCAGAATTCCTCGCCGTGTGGGTTGCAGGGCTTGTCCCAGCCGCTCCACTCGACGTGGTCCCAGGTGAGGCCGAGGACTTCACCTTTGCGTAGGCCGAGCACGAGGACCAGGACGTAGGCGGCGTAAAGATAATCGTCGCCGTCTCGGGACGACTCCAGGAAGGCACGGGCTTCCTCGCATCGTGGCTCAGCTCGCCACCGAGCGGCAGGCATAGCATCAGGCGCGGCGACCGGAGTGGCACCAGGCCTGGCGACGCCGTGAGCTGACACCTGCGGAGTACTCGGTCGCAGTTCGTTGACCGTCACGACGACTGGGACGGCGACAACCGGAGCGAGCGCCCCGACCGGACGATCCGGAGCAGAGTGGAGCCTGCGAAGAAGAGCGGTTGCGCCGCTGCCGCCATGATCGGCTTGGTCTCACTTGTGGCAGCGCCGAGATCCTCAGCCCGACCAGCCTGCGACTGATGCAAGCGGTCCGGGACGACACCGTCGACGCGTTCGTCGCCGCCCACCCGAGATGGGTGGCCGACTCCGAGCCGGCGGTGCCCGCCCAGTAGGCGCCTGCTCCGCCGGCCGTCACGGA
>NZ_VSFA01000076.1 GCF_008119785.1 Micromonospora sp. MP36
GCGGCCCGCGGGAGAACAACCAGCAACCTAAATGAACAAATGCTCACGCCGGAGTCAGCAGGCACGACATCCCATCAGCGGTCTGATCTCCCGACCACCAGCAGGGGCACGATCTTGACATAGGACTGCAGGCGTCCCGGTCCGCAGAGTGCTCACCCACCGGCGGCTACCGGACCGGAGTCTGCCCGAAGGCCGACCCGGTAGCTCTCATTAGGTTCGCTTGATGGCATGAAGGAGCGGGGCCTCGCTCCTCGTGGGTCCCGGGCGGGATGCTCGGGGTGCTCACGTCTCACGACGAAGGAGGCCCCTCATGCAGGCAGAGTACGACGGTAGGCAGATCGTGGGTATTGATCTGCATCGGCGTTGGTCGGTGATCGTGCGGATGAGCGAGGCGGGCGAGAAGCTCGAGACGGTGCGGATCGACAACGATCCGGTCGCGTTGGGGTTGGAGATCGCCAAGGCGGGTCCGGACCCGGAGGTGGTCCTGGAGGCCACGTATGGCTGGTATTGGTCGGTGGATGTGCTGGCTGCAGCCGGTGCCCGGGTGCATCTGGCGCATCCGTTGGGTGTGAAGGGGTTCGCTTACCGGCGGGTGAAGAACGACGCCCGGGACGCGGCGGATCTGGCGGATCTGCTGCGGATGGGCAGGCTGCCGGAGGCGTATGTGGCCCCGCCGGCGGTGCGGGAGTTGCGGGAGCTGGTGCGGTATCGGGCCAAGCTGGTGGCCTGGCGCAGCGGGTTGAAGGCGTCGGTGCATGCGGTGTTGGCCAAGCAGGGCGTGCACATCGCGGTGTCGGATCTGTTCGGTGTTGGCGGGCGGGAACTCCTTGCTCGGGCGCCTTTGGATGGGGCGTATCGGGGTCGGGTGTCGTCGCTGTGCCGGCTGATCGACGCGGTTGATTTCGAGATCGACGCGGTTGCCGGGCCGATCCGGGCCAGACTCTGCGGGCATCGCGGTTACACGGCGGTCCAGGCCATCCCCGGTGTCGGGCCGGTCCTGGCGGCGGTGTTCGTCGCCGAGATCGGCGAGGTCGACCGGTTCCCCGGGCCGGCGCAGCTGGCCTCTTGGGCCGGCCTGACGCCCCGGCACCGCGAGTCCGACCTCGTCGTGCACCGGGGGCGGATCACCAAACAAGGCTCCACGCTGGTGCGGTGGGCCGCGGTCGAGGCCGCCCACGGCGTCCCGCACAGCGCCGGCTGGCTGACCGGCACCCGCGCCCGCATCGCCGAGCGACGCGGACGCAACATCGCCACCGTCGCGGTGGCCCGCAAACTGCTCACCCTCGTCTACTACGGCCTACGCGACGGGCACATCCGTGCCCTGAGCCAGGCCCGGGCGGCGGCGTGAGCAGGTTCGGACGTGACCGGACGCGTGGCCGTGCCACGTCTGGCCCCCGTCGGCCGACGGCGAGGCCGCCCGCTTGATTGACCCCGTCCGGTCACGGTCGCACACCACCATGCCCCCGAACCAGCGCGGGGCGAATGGATGACCGGCAGCCGAACCTCGGCCTGCCCTCCCGACATCGCTCGGACCCTGGCGACGCGACCACACCCCACAACACCGACTTCCGGCATCATCACGATGGCGTCCACGGCGCCGGCGTCAAGGCCAAGCCCTACGGGTGGGCCTCCGGCCCAGCCTTGACCCCGACGCCGCACAGACGCCTGCCCGAAAACCATCCCGGAAGACGAGGCAAAACAACGTCACCAGGTCAAAACCCCACCCTTGACCGGCCCCGCTCCTTCATGGATGACATGGCGGGCCGGGCGGAGGCCCGCTCCCCAAAAGGGCGGGTCGACGGCAGACGGGATGGCGTGGTCTCCTGTTCTCGCACGTGGGCGACGACGAGTAGGAAAGCCAGGAGGGCAAGCCTTCGATGATTGGCGCATTATCCGCTTATGCCCCTTGGTTGGCTAATCGTTCAATCCTGGAATACGTTCTGCCCTCTCCTGAAACTCCCGCCCCATCTCCGTCGCCCCCAAGCGTCGTCGGGAATGAACACTTTGGGCCCGACTTCTGGGAGCGGTTCTTGACCTCGGCTGGCTTTGGCGGAGTCATGGCCGTTGTTGCTGCCCTTGTCGCGGGAAGCATCGCTTGGTTGCAATTTAGACATGCAAAGCATCGGCACCACGACGAACGTTGGTGGGAAACGCTGACATGGGTGTATGACAGAACCGTGGTCGAGGAGGGGAAAAAGCCGGCTCTTCCGCAACGAGTTACACTTTCCATGCTTACCGCTCTCAGTGAGAGGGTGGGTCAAAGCAAGGCTGATCGGTTGCGCGGGCAAGCCATTAGCTCGATTCTGGCAATGTTTGATACGACGCCGACTGTTGCCCCGGACGATGAGCCCTCGGTCGAATCCGGAAGCCAGGAGAGGGTCGCGGAACAGAATAGCGAGCAATGTGAGGTTGAGGGGGAGAAGGATGAGCCAGATATATCCAAACCGACGACGGATCGGACAAAGGACGATGACCGTAGCGCCGATAGGGCAACCCTCGAGGCCCTTGAAGAACTGGCGTCGCCTCGAGGTATCAGGGTAACCGATCGTCAGGCTGCCTCCATGTTGGAGGATTTGCGTGAGGATCTAAGCCAAAAGGGCTTTAAAACGCAACCATCGAGGGCTCCGCGACAATATGAGGTGCGGATCGAACTTGTGCTTCGCCAGGTCGCAGTTGAACTTGGAGCTTTCGTCTTCGGTCAAGATCTGGACTATGGTTTGGACTTCGTAGTGGTGCGGAATAGCACTGCTGTTGCCGTAGTAGTCAAGTACAGCCATGGGAAAGTCATCCCTGCGGCAGTGGTGACTACGTGGACAGAGAGATTGCTGTCCAATGCCGACCCAAGTCCGGCGCGCTTCTTGCTTGTGACGAACGGTGGCCTCACTCGGGAAGGGGAGCGGCGTCTGATGAGGTTCACGAGTGCGGGCGGGCGATTTGTCACCTGGGCTGGACCTGCGGACACCGAGGCCCTAAAAGCTGCCCTCGCCGAGCAACTCGGGTAGCGTAGGGGTGTCCGGCCGCGTGCACCCCGATCGTCACTCAGTTAGTCACCCGGCGAGTCGATAGGGTCACAGGGCGCGTCCATGGTCGACAGATGTAACGTCTGAGCGGCCCCTATGGCTTGCGGACGTTGACACCTGGGCCATGAGGACCAGGCGGCGGCAACTCTCCCCGTCGCTTGGCAACCTCGTAGACGCCAACTGCTGTGCCTCCCGTAAGACCCATACGGATTGTTACTTACCGGTCGAGCTCGTAGACGCAGTTGGCGCATACCCATCCGTAGACGGGCTTGTCCGTTCGGCAGCCCTCACCACACCGCTCGCATGGCCGTTTAGCCCGCTCTGAGGGTTCGGCGACTTCCGCCGGCCTCACAGCTCGCGCGGGCTGCCCGAGGGGCCCGCGCCCTGCAACTGCGCGAGGCCAACCCGCTCGCCTTCCCCGCACGGTCGACGGTGTCCGCACGGCCTCTTGACATCCTCCCTCACGGCGCTCGTCCCACGGCTCACCTCGCCCGTTGGCTGCGACTGACGCCCTGAAAGAGCGATGACAGCGCGTTGAAAGGGATCTCTGCCATCCTGCCGCCCGGAGTTCGCCGCCGCACTGTGGCGGCGCGCGGCTCCGGTCGGGCCGAGGCGACAGAGGAGACACCACGTGCTGCGAGGAACATCATCCTTTCGAGGCGCACCGTTAGGGAGCGTCGCTGCTGCGCTCCTCGCGCTGCTGATGGTTTCGTTGCTCGCGGCGTCCATCGTCGGCGAGCCCGCCAGCCAACAGTCGGCGACAACGGATCGCGGCCGCCCCCGTCCCGTCGCGCAGGCTCCCGATGCCGCTAGCGCCGTGGCCGCCGCGAGACTGCAGAAGTCGTCGGTCGAGGTCGCCAACCTCACCACCGAGACCCGGATCGTCCACGCTCAGCCGAACGGGACGTTGACCGCGCAGCTGAGCCCGGGCGTGACCCGAGTGCGGCAGGGCGGCACCTGGGTCGGCGTGGACACGTCACTGGTCCGCCGCCCGGATGGCTCGATCGCGCCGCGTGCCGCTGCCGTTGATCTGGCGTTTTCGGGTGGCGGCGGCAAGGCGCCGCTGGTGCGGTACGCCCGCGCCGGCAAGGGCATCACGCTGGTCTGGCCGGGCCCGCTGCCGGCGCCCACCCTGTCCGGCTCGACGGCGACGTACGCCGAGGTCCTGCCCGGGGTGGACCTCGTGCTGCGGGCGGAGACGGACGGCTACACCCATCACCTGGTGGTCAAGAACGCGAAGGCCGCGGCGAACCCGGCAGTTCGCCGGGTCCGGCTGGGCCTGCGGGCCGACGGCCTCCGGGTGCGGGCCAGCGACCAGGGGGCGCTGGAGGCCCGGGACGCCGCGAACAAGCTCGTCTTCCAGGCGCCACCCTCGCAGATGTGGGACTCAGGCCGGCCGGCGAAGACCGCGGCGGTCGACGTCTCCGTCAAGGGAGGAAACCTGACCCTGGTCCCGGACCGGAAGCTGCTCGCCGATCCGGCCACCAGATTCCCCGTCATTGTCGACCCGACCTGGGGCACCGCCGCCCGTACCGGCTGGGCGAAGGTATTTTCCGGCATGCCGAACCAGAGCTACTGGTTCGGTGGCATGGACGGGGGCGAGGCGAAGGTCGGGCAGTGCTGGCCGTCGGAGGCCTGTAACGGCATCGCAGCCGCTCGAACCTACTTTCAGTACGACACCGGGTTCCTGGCCGGTAAGCGCATCCTCACGGCCGTGCTGAACACGACCATCACCTACAGCCCGTCGTGCGGCTGGCGGGATCTGCAGCTGTTCATCGCCAACGGGCCGATCGGCGGGGGGACGACGTGGAACAATGCCCCGCACGGAGCCGGGCTGCAGATCAAGCCCGCCGATGTCTCGTACGTCGGCTGTGCTGGGTACAAGCCGCTCGGTTTCGACACCTTCGGTAACATCCGGGCCGGCGGCGTCTCGACGTACTTCATCAAGGCCGTGGATGAGGGCGACGGCTACGCCTGGCGCAAGCTGGACCCGAACGCGACCAACCTCGTGGTCAACTACAACACCGCGCCGAACGCGCCGTACGACCTGAATACCGACGCTCGGCTGGCGGCACCGTGCCGGTGGTGCGGTGGCACGTCGTACGTGGGGGATGACTGGATCCGGCTGCAGACCCGGTTGTCCGACCCGGACAACGACCAGGTCCGCCCGATCTGGGACATCTACGGCGGGCCGCAGCCCGAGCATCGCGACTGGGGGCCGACCCAGTCATCGGGCGCATTCTTCAGCACTGACCTGGACCTGCGGGGCCGGGACGGGCAGAAGATCTCCTGGACGGTGTGGGCCAGTGACGGCACCGACGGCGGCCCATCGAGAAGCGGACCGGGGCCGTTCATCGTGGACCGGGTCGGGGTCAGCAAGCCGCCTGGCGTATCGGCGAGCATGTACAAGGAGGACAACCGCTGGCACGGCGGCATCGGGGTGGCGGACCAGTTCACGTTCGACGCCGCGGGCGTCGCTGACATCGACCACTACCGGTACGGGTGGCAGGATCCTCCGTCGACGAAGGTGAACGCCGACGCGCTGGGTGGCAAGGCGACGGTAACGATCGCCCCGCCCGGTGATGGCCCGCGCGACCTGTACGTGCAGAGCGTGGACCGCGCCGGCCACCGCAGCCCCACCCGGGTCTACCACTTCTATGTTCGTGCCGGGAACGGCCCGTACGGGCAGTGGGCGCTCGAGGGCAACGCGAACGACGACGCCTTCCTCGGTGACCACGACGGAACCTTGAGCGGAAACGCGACGTACGCCGCTGGCGCGGTCGGCACCGGCCTGCGCCTCGACGGCACGGGCGCTCACATGACCGCCCCGAACACGGTCCGCACCGACACCAGCTTCTCCGTCTCGGCGTGGGCCAAGCTGGACACCGGAGGGTCCGCGCGGACCGTGGTGAGCCAGGACGGCACCAGGTTCGCCGGCTTCAACCTGTGGTACCGGCCGGAAAACGGCGGTAAGTGGGTGTTCGGCATGGCCAAGTCCGACGCCAGTACCCAGGGCACCGACATGGCATGGTCAGCCGCGCCGGCGCAGCTCGGGGTCTGGACCCATCTCGCCGGGGTCTACGACGCGCCGAACAAGAAGCTCAAGCTGTATGTCAACGGGGTGCTGTCCGGCACCGCCACGCGTACCGTCACCGGCTGGAACGCCGGTGGCTCGGTGCGGGTAGGCCAGACCATCTGGGACGGCACCGCCGTCGACTTCTGGCCCGGAATGATCGACGAGGTGCAGGTCTACGACCGCACCATCTCCGAAACCGAGGTCAAGGGGGCGGTCAGTCGGGACAACGTCCAGGTCGGCTACTGGAAGTTCGACGAGACCAATGGCAAGACCGCGGTCAACGCGACGGCGGGCGGCGACATGGCCGTGCTGGCCGAGGGCGCGACCTTCGCTCCCGGGCAGGGCGCAGTCGACGGCGCGCTGCGCTTCGACGGGGTCAAGGGCTACGCGGCCACGAACGGCCCAGCCTTCCGCACCGACCAGAGCTTCGCCGTGGGCGCCTGGGTCAAGGCCGACCGGATCGCCGCGACCGGGACCGCGCAGACGTTCATCAGCCAGGACGGCACCAACAGCAGCGGGTTCTTCCTGCAACAGCGGGGAACCTCGTGGCTGTTCGGCATCCTCGACGGCGATCAGGCGGGCGGCTGGTCGGGGTACGCCGCCTCGCCGGACGGCAGCGCGCAGGCCAACGCCTGGACCCACGTGGTTGGCGTCTACGACGCCCCGGCCGGCAAGCTGAGGATCTACCTCAACGGCACGTTGGCCGGTAGCGGCGCTATCTCGGCGGCCTGGAGCGCCACCGGGCCGTTGGTGTTCGGCCGGGGCAAGTACGGCGGCGTCGAGACGGACTTCTGGCCCGGTCTGCTCGACGACATGCGCGCGTACAGCCGGGTCGTCTCGGACGAGGAGATCCGCGGCATCGTCAGCCGCGACAACGTGAGCGTCGGCCAGTGGAAGTTGGACGGTGACGCCCTGGACGGCTCCGGCCGGGGCCTGCACGGGACGCTGAACGGCAACCCGGACTGGGTCGGCGGGCAGACCAGCGTCCCGGACCCGAGCGACCTGGCCCTACACCTGAACGGCACGAGCGGCCATGTGAGTGCGCCGAACGCCGTGGATGCCAGCAAGAGCTTCTCCGTCGCCGCATGGGCCCGGCTGGACAAGGTCGGCGGTCACTACGGCGTGGTGTCCCAGGACGGAAAGACGACCAGCGCGTTCAAGCTGGAGGCCGAGCCGGGTGGCCGGTGGTCCTTCGTGATGTTCACCCAGGACGTCAACGGCGGCGGCCAGGGGGATCGGGCGACCGGCGGAACGGCCCAGTCCGACGTCTGGACGCATCTGGTGGGGGTGTACGACGCGGGCAACCGGCAGATCTCGTTGTACATCAACGGTGTGCTGGCCGGCAGCGTCGCACATGCGACCGCCTGGAACCACCCGGACGGCGGGCTGCAGATCGGCCGCAACAAGTGGTACGGCAACCCGATCGACTTCTTCCCCGGCGCGATCGACGACGTCGCTGTCTACGGCCGGCCCCTGTTCGCCGACGAGATCCGGGCGATGGCGGGTAGGGATCTCTCATTGGTGCACAACTGGCAACTGGACGAGGCAAGCGGTACGACCGCGGCGGACGCCGTCGGCGCGCGTCCCGGCACGCTCTCCCCTGGAGCGAGCTTCGTGCCGGGACGGATCGGCAACGCGGTCGAGCTCAACGGCAGCACGGGTGCGGTGTCGACCACGGGTGTCGACCTTCGCACCGACCAGAGCTTCACCGTCGCCGCATGGGTGTACCTGAAGAGTAAGGACTGCGACCTCGGCACGTACTGGCAGTGCAAGGCCGACGCGGTGACGGTGGATGGTAACTGGACCAGCAAGTTCCGGCTGGGCCACGTGGTGGACAGCGACCAGAACATGTTCGGCGCCTGGACGTTCGAAATGCCGGAGGACGATGTCGACGACGCGCAGGTCACCATGGCTGCGGTGTCGGCCCTGCCGACCGATCTGGACACCTGGACGCATCTGGTCGGGGTCTACGACGCGCCGACCAAGAAGATCTGGCTCTACGTCAACGGCACCCGGATCGGCGACGGCACAGTCCTCAACCCGTGGCAGGCGTCGGGCGGGTTGCAGATCGGCCGGGGCAAGGTCAACCGCGCCGAGACCGAGTACTGGCCGGGCCGGGTCGACGACGTCCGGATGTACACCGGGGCGCTGGACGACGACCGCGTCTCGGCGCTCTACCAGTCCTACCCCGCGCCAGACGGTTCCACCGAGCTGCCGACGGCCGACGCAGGGTACTGGAAGCTCGACGAGGGAGCCGGCGACACGGCGGCGGACGTCAGCGGCCGCGGCCTGACCGCCACCCTGCAGGGCGGTGCGGGAGCCGGCTGGGCCGGTGCCCGCTCCGGAGCCGGCCTGTGGCTGGACGGCGCCACGGGGTACGCCGAGACCGCCGGCCCGGTCGTCACCACCAGCGCGAGCTTCTCGGTGACCGCTTGGGCGCACCTGACGGTCAGTGACAACGGCAATCGGACCATCGCCGCCCAGGACGGCAACCGGGCCAGCTCGTTCCTGCTGCAGTACAACGCGGGCTACGGCAAATGGACCATCGTCATCCCCGACGCCGACCAGGACAACCCGACCAACATCCGCTTGACGTCGACCAGCGCGGCGGCCGTGGGGGATTGGACCCACCTCGGCCTAGTCTACGACGCGTCGCTGCGCCAGTTGCGGCTGTATGTCAACGGTGTGCTGTCCGCGGCGCGGACGGGGGTGAGCATCCTCAACGCCGGCGGTCGGTTCACGATCGGCCGGGGCAAGTGGAACGGGCAGAACGTCGACTTCTTCCCCCGCGGCATTGACGACGTGCGGGTGTTCTCCCGGGCGCTCAGCGATGGCGAGGTTCGCCGGGTCCACGACGACGTGCCAGCCAACGAGGCCGCGTTCTACCGGTTCGATGACGGCACGGCCCGGGACTATTCGTCGCGGAAGAATGACGCGACGGTGTCCGGCGGGGCGACGTTGGTGCCCGGCGTCAGCGGCCAGGCCGGGCAGCTCGACGGCGTGTCCGGTGCCGCGGTGACGACCCAGCCTGTGGTCAGCATGCGGGACAGCTTCACGGTGTCGGCGTGGGCGAAGCTCGCCCGCAAGGACAAGGTCTACACGGTGGCCGGCCAGGACGGCGACCGGATGGGCGGGTTCTTCCTGCAGTACCGTCCTACCCTGGACCGGTGGGTGTTCGGTGCGCCGACGCAGGACAGCGACTCCGCCGCGTTGGCGTACGCCGACTCGATGGTGCCGGCCGTCGTCGACCGGTGGACCCACCTGACCGGCGTGTACGACTATTCGGCCCGCCAGTTGCGGCTCTACGTCAACGGGCAACTCGCGAACACGAAGGACAACGTGGCGCTGTGGCCGGCCTTCGGCGGATTCACGATTGGCCGGGGCAGGTACAACGGGTTGCCGGCGGAGTTCTTCGCCGGCGCGATCGACGAGGTACGCGTGACCCAGGGCATGATGCCCGACGCGGAGATCGCCGAGCGGGCCACCTGGCCAGCGCCGCCGGCCCGTCAGCTCGGCCGGTACATCAACGCCGCCGGTGACCACTACACCGGGAACACCGGCAGCCCGGTGCGGGAGGGGTACCGGTTCGAGGGCACGCTCGGGACGCCGGTGCCGGTCCAGCAACCGAACACCCGGATGCTGTACGCGTGCCAGGCCGGCACCGACGGGTTCACCTCGACCGACCCTGCCTGCGACGGGCAGACCAAGCTCGGCGACATCGGCGCGGTCTACACCACGCCGCCGACCAACCTGCCGACCGTCCCGATCTACCGCTGCACCACCGGGTCGGAGCGCTTCGAGTCGGGGCGGCCGGACTGTGCGGGGGCGACGAACGAGTCCCTGCTCGGTTACGCGCTCGCCTACGCGCCGCTCGCCCGGTACCACGACATGGGCCACGACCACCTGAGCACCGTCAACGGCACGCCACCTGGATACCGGCCCGACGGGCAGCAGGGGTTTGTGGCGCTGACCCAGGCCACCGGCACCCAGCCGCTCATGAGCTGCCTCGACGACACCGACCACTTCGCCTCCCTGGATGCTCGGTGCGAGGGGAAGACGGTGGTGTCGACCATCGGGGAGATCTGGAGCCAGGCCCCGCCAGAGCAGCCGAGCGCCCCTATCTACCGATGTCGGTTCGGAAGCGAGCGGTTCGTGTCGATGCAGGCCGACTGCGAGGGCGCCACCGTCGACCAGCAACTCGGGTACGTGCTCACCGCCGTGCCTGACCTGACTCCGGTGTTCGGCTGACGGCCGCGCCGAAGAGGAGAAACCGTGCGAAAATTGCTGTTCTCAACCGGAGTGCGTCGCCGCATGGCGGTCGCGATGCCGGTAGTGCTGGCCGCGTCGCTGGTCGACGTGCTGGTCGCTCCGGGCCGAGCGCTGGCGGCCGGGCCGTCGGTGCCGTTGCCGGAGACGCCCTCGGTGTCGGTGTCGCAGCAGACGATGGTCTCGCGCCCCCCGGATCAGGCGTCGGCGAGCGCGTTGCAGGGCGACCAGCCGGCGGGATCGGATGCCGCGCTGGATGGTGGCGGTACCTATTCCGCGACGCCGCTGTCCCCGTCCGCGACGTGGGAGGTGTCGGCGCAGACGGGTGACTTTACGTGGTCGTACCCGTTGCGGGTGCCGCCGTCGCCGGGCGGGCTGGAGCCCGAGCTGTCGCTGTCGTACGCCTCGTCACAGGTCGACGGCCGGACGAGCGCC
Organism: Micromonospora sp. MP36; assembly: GCF_008119785.1. GTDB lineage: Bacteria > Actinomycetota > Actinomycetes > Mycobacteriales > Micromonosporaceae > Micromonospora. Next base: position 10,798 of record NZ_VSFA01000076.1, read on the forward strand.
ACGAACAACCAGCCGTCCTGGGTCGGTGACGGCTGGGACCTGTCCGCGGGGTTCATTGAGCGGACTTACTCCGCCTGCATGGCGGACACCATGGGTGGGACCACGCCGCCGAAGGTCGGTGACCTGTGCTGGCGTAGCGACAACGCCGCCGCGTCGTACCGCGGCCAGGGCGGGATGCTCATCAAGGATGACGCGACCGGTGGATGGCGGGCAAAGCGTGACGACGGTTCCCGGATCGAGCGGCTCACCGGCGTGGCCAACGGGGACGACAACGGCGAGTACTGGAAGATCACGACGGTTGACGGGACAGAATACTTCTTCGGCTCCCGCCCCGGATCGGGGTCAACCTGGACGGTTCCGGTGTTCGGGGACGATGCCGACGAGCCCTGTCACGGCACGACGTTCGACACGTCGCACTGCACCCAGGCGTGGCGGTGGAACCTGGACAAGGTGGTGGACCGGCACGGCAACATGATCATCTACAGCTACGACACCGAGACCAACTCCTACGGGTTCAACCTCAAGGACGCCGCCGTCTCCTACATCCGAGGCGGCACACTGAAGACCGTCGAGTACGGGCTGCGGGAGGGATCGAGCGCCGCGGCGACGGGGCGGGTGGTGTTTACCCCGGCCGACCGGTGTGTGGCGGGCAGCACCTGCACGTTCGACCGTAAGGAGAACTGGCCCGACACGCCACTGGATCAACGCTGCGATTCGGCCACCTGCGCGGATCGGCACTCGCCGACGTTCTGGTCGACCAAGCGGCTGGCAAAGATCACTACCCAGGTGCGCAACGGTGCCGACTATGACGAGGTCGACTCGTGGACGCTGGACCATCAGTTCCCCGACCCGGGCGACGGGGAGAAGGCGGCGCTGTGGCTGCGCGGCATTACCCACACCGGCCTGGTCAACCACCCCGGCACGGCCGGCGGCGCGGTCGCGTTGCCATCGGTGACGTTCGAGGGCACAAAGATGCCGAACCGCGTGTTTAAGGTCGACGGCGTCGCACCGCTGATTCGGTATCGCATCACCGGCGTGGTCTCCGAGTCCGGCGGTGTGCTGTCGGGGTACTACGCCGATCCCGACTGCGTCGAGGGCAGTTCGATGCCGGCGAACCCCGAGTCCAACACGCTGCGATGTTTTCCGGTCCGATGGAGCAAGAAGGACTACGCCGAACGGACGGACTACTTCCACAAGTACGTGGTCGCCCAGGTCGCGCAGTCCGACCGGATCAGCAGCAACCCCGAGCAGGTCACCAGCTACGAGTACCTGGACGGAGCGGCCTGGCACTTCGACACGTCCGAGGTCACCGAGGACGACAAGAAGACCTGGAACGAGTTCCGGGGCTTCAAGCGGGTCCGCATCCGGGCCGGCAAGCAGGGTGATCCCAGCGGGCCGATCACCATGACCGAGCAGCGGTTCTACCGTGGCATGAACGGCGACAAGCAACCCGCTGGTACCCGGTCGGTCAGCGTCACCGATTCCGAAAACGGCCGCCGGACTGACGATGACTGGCTGCAGGGCTTCCCGCTGGAGACGATCACGTACAACGGCGACAACGGCCCGATGGTCAGCAAGGAGATCTCGACCCCGACCGTGCAGGGCCCGACCGCGACCCGCGGCGCCTACCAGGCGTACGTCGTGCGCACCGGGGCCACCCAGAGCTACACGGCGCTAGCCGCGGGCGGTCGGCGGACCACGCGGACCGAGTGGTCGTACGACGACCGGGGGTTGGTCACCCGAACCAACGATCTCGGCGACACCAGCACGGCCGACGACGACCGCTGCACCCGGGTCACCTACCTCCGCAACACCGGCCGATGGCTGCTGAACCTTCCGGCGCGATCGGAGACGGTCGCGGTGAGCTGCGACAAGACGCCGAGCTTCCCGGCCGACGCGATCGCGGACACCCGGACCGCCTATGACGGGCAGGGGTTCGACGCCGCGCCGACGACCGGCGACGCCACCCGGGTCGAGGAGGCCGATGAGCGGCCCGCCTCCGGCCCGGTCTACGTCATGACCGCCACCGCCAAGTACGACAGCCACGGGCGGGTCACCGAGTCGGGCGACGCCCTCGGTCGGGTCACCAAGACCAGCTACACGCCGGCCCTGGACGGCCCGGCCACCCAGACCGTCTCGACCAACCCGTTGGGCCACACGGTCACCACCACCCTCGACCCGGCCTGGGGTCAGCCGACCATCGTGGTGGACGCCAACGGGCGCAAGACCGAAATCGCGTACGACGCGCTCGGCCGCACGGCAGAGGTGTGGCTGGCCAACCGGCCGCGGACCCCCAGCGTGCGGGGGAACTCCAGGTTCACCTACCTGATCCGTAACGACGCGCCGAGCGTGGTCACCACCACCAAGATCACCGCGAACGGCACCTACACGAGCACCAAGCAGCTCTACGACGGCCTGCTGCGGCTGCGGCAGACGCAGACACCGGCAATCGGCGGCGGGCGGTTGTTGACCGACACCCGGTACGACAGCCAGGGCCGGGTCTACAAGGCCACCAAGCCGTACTTCAACGAGGGCGGCTTGGATGACACGCTCTGGGTCGCCGCCGATGTCGACGTGCCGGGGCTGACCTTCACCGAGTTCGACGGCGCTGGCCGGAAGACCGCCGAGATCTTCAAAGGCGGCGGCGCCGAGAAGTGGCGCACCACGACCACGTACGGCGGTGACCGGGTCAACATGACGCCGCCGCAGGGCGGCACCGCGACCACCACCATCACCGACGCCCGCGGCCAGACCACCGAACTGCGCCAATACCACGCTGGCATGCCGTCCGGTGCCTACGACGCCACCACGTACAAATATAACGACGCCGGAAAGTTGACCTCGGTCACCGACCCAGCCGGCAACACCTGGCGCTACACGTACGACCTGCGGGGCCGCCAGACCAGGACCGAGGACGTCGACAAGGGCGCCTCGACCATGACCTACGACGCCGCCGGGCAGCTGACGACAGCGACCGACGCGCGAGCCGTCACCCTGGCCTACCAGTACGACGCTCTGGGCCGGCGGACCGCCACGCGTCAGAGTTCCCTGACCGGTCCTATGCTCGCCGAGTGGACGTTCGACACCGCGATGGCCGGCAAGGGCCTCCCGGCGAGCGCGACGGCGTACGTCGACGGGAAGCCGTACACCCGCAACGTGCTTCGCTACACCCCACTCAACCAGCCGTCGGAAAGCTCGATCACCATTCCCGACAGTGAGCATGCGCAGAAGCTTCTCGGGACCTACACCACGACCCTCAAATACAAGGTCGACGGCAGCCTGTCCAGCAAGTCTTTCCAAGCCGTCGGCGGTCTTTTCGAGGAAACCGTGACCTACGAGTACGAACCCGACCTCGGTCACCTGTGGAAGAGCCGCGGCGGTCCCACAGGCTCAACGATCGAGTACGTCACCGACACGGGACACACCCGATACGGCGAAGTGGCCCGGCTCCAACTCGGCGACGTCGGCAAGCGGGCCTGGCAGTCGTACTACTACGACGACCACACCCGTCGGCTCGCCCGTACGATCGTCGACGCAGAGGTGACCCAGCCGATGCAGGCCGATCTGCGCTACAGCTACGATCCGGCGGGCAACGTCACCTCGATCGCCGACACTCCGCAGGGCCAGCCCGCCGACACCCAGTGCTTCCGGTACGACCACCTGCGCCGGATGACGGAGGCGTGGACACCGGGCACCGACTGCGGGACCAACCCGAGCGCCAGCGCACTCGCCGGCCCGGCACCGTACTGGCAGTCATTCACCTTCGACGTCATTGGCAACCGCCGCACCGACACGCAGCACGCCGCCGCCGGGGACACCGTCCGCACCTACACCTATCCTGCCCCCGGTGCCGGACAGGCGCACGCACTGCAGTCCGTCACCACGACCGGTCCGAGCGGCACCAACCAGGATGGGTACGACTACGACGCGGCGGGAAACACGACCATCCGACCTGGTCAGCAGTTGCACTGGGACCTCCGAGGGCACCTGGCCAAGGTGACCGAGGCCGGCGGCGACACCGAGTACCTATACGACGCCGACGGCAACCGGCTGATCCGTAGCGATCCCACCGGCCGCACCCTGTATCTCGACGGTCAGGAACTCCGGATGGACGCGGCGACCGGGCAGCTCACCGGCACCCGCTACTACGAACACGGCGGCAAGACCGTCGCGATGCGCGACCCGTCCGGCCTGACCTGGCTGGGCAGCGACAACCAAGGCACCGCGCAGTTCGCCATCAACAGCACTACCCAGAAGGTGATCCACCGCCGCCAGACGCCGTTCGGCGTGCCTCGCGGGAGCGCGGTCGCCTTCCCCGGTGAAAAGGGATTCGTCGGCGGCACCATCGACTCCTCCACCGGGCTGACCCACCTTGGCGCCCGTGAGTACGACGCCGACACCGGACGGTTCATCTCCGTCGACCCGATCATGGACGTCGGCGATCCGCAGCAGATGAACGCCTACGCATACTCGAACAACAGCCCGGCGACGTTCAGCGATCCCGACGGGTTGAAGTTCTGCTCGGACTCCGCCTGCGGACCCGGCGCGGACTATGTGGACCGGTCCGGCAACTTCCACGAGGTACGCGGTCACAACGACGGTTGCGGCGGCTGCAGCGGCGCCTACGACCCATGGAAGTATGCGCCGTCGAGAACCTACCCGCGGGGCAGCTACCCGAAGAGGGCAGCAACGACGATCAGCGCGCCAGCGCGGAGTTACGTACCTTGCCATAGTGGTTACGCCGCTGGTTGCCGGGTTACTGAGAAAAGGTACCAGGAGTGGCGTCGATCCGAACTGGAGCGGCAGCGCAAGGCGCAGGAACAGGCACGGCAAATAAATGATGCCTTGGCCTCGATGCTGGATACCCTCCTGTCCGCATCTTACAGCGTCTGCGTCGGTGCATACGCCGCAGGTATGGCGATGGCCGCCAGCGAATGGTGCCTATCGTTCGACAAAATTGGGATCGCATGGAACACCGGGACCAAGGCGGGTATCGCCTACGGAGCGGGAGCAGGAATTACCTTCGGTGTCAAGATCGACAGCGGAAGCGCCGATAATGTCAACGGTGGTAACTCGTTCTTCACCGATTACGGACCCGAAGCCGGCAAGGTCCTGGGTGGAAAGGCGCAGGTTGGTGCCGAGATTCCGTTCGACGGCCAGCCCCCGACGTCTTCGTTCAACATCGGTGGAGGCTTCGAAATCGGTGGCAACATCGGATCGGCTGGAGTGAACACGGGGCATAACCCCGGATACAAGCTGAGGTGGGACGACCCGCTCCTCAGGCAGGCGATGCTCGACTCGCAGCGTTTCACCACCTGAGACGAACGGACGGCCGGGTGACGGCAGATGGTCACCCGGCCGCTGCGCCCCCCGGACGGCGGGAGATTCCCCGGCGTCACGGCCGGAGCGTCCGAATGCGGTACGCCCACCTTTATATTGAATTTGCCGGGCGGCCGTACGATCAGCGCGTACGACAGCGCTGGGGGTGTGGCGGATGTACTTCGGTCTGCTCGGGCCGTTGGAGGTGCACCGAGAGGAGGAGCCGGTCCGGCTCGCGGGCAACCAGTTGCGCGTGGTGCTGGCCACCCTGCTGTTGCAGGCCAACCGGCCGGTGCCGGTGGATGCGCTGGTGGAGAGGCTGTGGTCGCGGGAGCCAGCCCGGGAACCCCGCCAGGTGCTGCACACCTACGTGGCGCGGCTCCGGCGGGGCCTCGGCCCCGACGGCCGCGACCTCGTTCACACCTTGCACGACGGCTACCTGCTCAAGGTCGGCGAGGATCAGGTCGACCTGCTCCGCTTCGGGGCCCTGCTGGCCCGAGCCCGCTCGGCCGCAGCGGCCGGCAGCCCACCCACGGTCGAACTAGACCTGCTCTCCCGGGCGCTCGACCTGTGGCGGGGCGACCCGCTGAGCAACGTCGCCTGCGAGCGGCTGCAGTTGGACGAGGTGCCACGGTTGACCGAGATGAGGCACCGGGCGATCGAGCGACGCCTTGAGCTCGAGCTCGACGTCCATGATCCCGCGGACCTGATCGGCGAACTGCGTACGCTCACCGCACGCCATCCATTGCGCGAACGCCTGTGGGCCTTCCTGCTTCAGGCCTTGTGGCGCTCCGGCCGGCAGAGCGAGGCCCTGGACGCCTACCGCATGGTCGAGCGGCTGCTGCGAGAGGACTTCGGGCTGGACCCCGGCCCGCAACTGCGCGAGATGCAACGGGCAATCCTGGCCGGTCCCGCGCTGGCCCGGCCCGGCCCGACGCCGATCCTGAACCCCACCAGCGAGCAGTCCGACGGTGGTGAGCCGGCCGGATTCGGGGCCGAGTCGTGGCTGTGCCAAACGTCGGTTTCCGATCTGCCGATGGACATCGTGGACTTCGTCGGCCGGGAGCCACTCCTCGACCAGTTGTGTGCCTTCCTCGCCCCCGACTCACCGACCGGCGTGCCCGTAGCCGTCCTACCTGGGCCCCCAGGCGTCGGCAAGAGCGCGCTGGCGATCCGGGCGGCTCACCGGGTGCGCGCGTCATTTCCCGACGGGCAGTGGTTCCTGCGACTCGGCGCCGGGCAGGTTCCGTTGGATCCACTGGACGTGCTGGCCCACGTGCTGCGGTTGACCGGCGTACCGGCCAACGAGTTGCCGCCGACGCTGGACGCGCGGTCGAGGCTGCTGCGGGCCCGATTGTCCGGCCGCCGGGTGCTGCTGGTCTTCGATGACGTGCGCAGCCCTACCCAGGTCCGGCCGCTGCTGCCGGGCACCGCAGGCAGCGCGGTCCTCGTCACCGCCCGGGCCGATCTCCGTGGCCTCAGCGCGACACACGGGGCGCGGGTGTTTCCAGTAGGCCTGCTGACGCCGGACGACGCCTACCAGCTGGTCGCAACCAACGTCGGCGCGGAGGTGGCTGCCGTCGAGCGGCAGTCGGTGCGAGAGCTGGCGCGGCTGTGCGGGTACCTGCCGCTTGCCCTGCGGGTTGCGGTGGCCAACCTCGTCGGACGGCCCCGCGAGGCGGTCGCCCACTACGTCGCGGCACTCCGCACCGGCGACCGGCTCGACCACCTGACAATTGAGGGAGATGTCCCGAGCGGACTGCGTGCCACCTTCGAGCTGTCGTACGCGGCGCTGGCCGAGCCGGCTCGACGCCTGTTCCGGCTGCTCGCTCTGGCACCCGGACGGGATGTTTCGGTGGCTGGTGCGGCGGCGCTGGTCCACCTGCCGCCGGAGCGGGTGGGCGGGCTGATCGCCCAGCTCGGCGCGGCAGGGTTGATTCAGGAGGAGAAGGCTGGACAGTACCAGTTCCACGATCTCATCCGGCTGTTCGCCGCAGAGCTGGTGGCGGTGGCGGAGACGCCGGCGCAGCGCAGGGCAGCCGGGGAACGACTGCTTGGTTTCTACCTGTACAGGGTCGACCGTGCCGCCCACCTGCTCTATCCGGACCTGTGGCGGCTGCCCGTGCCGGCCCCTGCCGGCGAAGCGGCCGGGGCCCTGTTCGATGACGCGGATGCGGCCCTGCGCTGGCTGGATGAGGAGCGGTTCAATCTGGCCGCGGCGGTGCGCAGCGCCGCGGCCGAGTCGGTGGACGGCGCCGGCAACGCCGATGGTGTGCCCTGGGTGACGCCAATGGCGTGGCTGCTGGCCGACGCCCTGCGGGGCTACCTGTACTTCCGCCGCTACGACGCGGAGTGGCTGGTCCTTGCGGAGATGGGCCTGAAGGCGGCCCGGGTGGCCCAGGATTTTGCGGCCCAGGGCGCGATGACCTACAGCAAGGCCGTTCAGCGCTGGGCCGCCGGACGACATCAGGAAGCAGCTGCCCTGTTGGAGGCGGCCCTGGCCACCTTTCAGATGAAAGAGATCCGCGACGGCGAGGCCGACGCCACCCTTGCCGTTGCTGGCAGCGGGCACCGGGAACTCGGCAACGCGGAGGAGACGGTCGACCACCTGCGACGGTCGATTCAAGTGGCGCGGGACGCCGGTAACGCCCGGATGCACCGTGCCCACCTGATTAATCTTGGCCACTTGTGCTCCATACTCGGCCGCACGGCGGAAGCAGTCGACGCATTCCAATCAGCCTTGACGCTGGCCCGCCAGAACGGTGCGCCGCACGCCGAAGCGACCGTGCTGAGCAATCTCGGACAGGTCCACCTGGTCAACGGCGAGCCCGATCGGGCGGCCGAGCACCTCAACCAGGCGATGCAGATCTTCGAACGGCTGGATGCGCGGGCGGACCTGAGCGAGGTCCACGTCGGCCTCGCCGCCGTCCACCGCGACCTCGGTGCGTGGCGGTCGTCGCAGGAGCACATCAGGCTCGCGCTACTCGCGGCGCGAGAGACCGGACATCGGCGCGCAGAGGTCGAGGCGCTCATCGCGTTGGCCGACATTCAATCGCGGCAAGGCGAGAACACGACCGCGATAGAAACGGCTGGCGTCGCCATCGACGTCGCCGTCGGCACCGGCTACCAGCGCGGCCGCTGTTATGCGCAGCTGATACGCGCCGTCGCGCATCGCCAGGCCGGCCAGCTCGTCGAGGCGGATTCCGACGCTCAGCAGGCACTCACGATCGCCCGGCAAACCGGGATGGCGCGGTATGAGATGGATGTGCGGAACACCCTGGCTGGGGTGGGCGGATTTTCCTGAGCCCGCACCTGTTACCCCTGCCAGTACCTGATCGCCCCTGGTGAGGGGCCGCCCGGCTGCGGGCGGCCCTCACGGCCGGAGGGTGAGGCTGACGCGTTTTGCCCCCGTCGGGCGGGCGGCCACCCAGGCACCCGTCCGCCGGCAGTCACCTGTGTCGCCCCCGTGACGGACGTTGCAAAATGCCAGCGGTGACCGACCCGTGCCCGGACACTGATTCGTCAGCCCTGCGCGGCGGCGATGCCGTGCGGGGCGATGAACACCTTGTCGGCCGTGCCGGTCCGCTGCGCTTCGAGGGCCTCCGGCAGCTGGTCCAGGCCGTAGAAGGCCGGACGCAGCCGATCCAGGCCCAGGGTCGGCAGCATCTGCACCGCGCGATGATGGGTGTACGGGTTGATCACCGCGCCGACCAGCGTCAGCTCACGCGCGAAGATCTCGTTGGGGCGTACCCGGGCCTCGTCGTCGGGCCGGGCCACTCCGAAGACGAGGATCCGGCCGCCGCGTGAGGACACGTTGATCGCCGATTCCAGGATCCGACCGGAGCCGACCGCGTCGATCACGTGCGGGAAGCCCAGCCCGTCGGTCAGCGCGACGGCCTCGTCGAGCGACGCCGGGTCGAGGGCGGCGTCCGCGCCCATCCGCAGGGCGGCCTCGCGCCGGTCGGCGCGCGGGTCCAGCACCACGATCGGTGCGAGCCCGCGGGCCTTGGCGAGGGCGACCATCATCGCTCCGGCCGGTCCGGCGCCGAAGATGAGGATCGGCAGCCCCGAGCGCGGGTTCAGCTGGTCCATCCCGTGCAGGCAGCAGGCGAGCGGCTCGGTCAGCGCCCCGATCCACGGCGGCGTCGCGTCGGGCAGCCGGTACGCGATCCGCGCCGGCACCACCATCCGCTCGGTCATGCCGCCGTCGAGCTTCACCCCGTACCCCCGCTTGCTGTCGCAGAGGTGTTCCTGCCCGAGCCGGCAGTACGTGCACCGGGTGCAGTAGTCGTGCGGTTCGACGGTGACCAGGTCACCGACGGTGAGGCCGTCGACCGCCGCGCCCACCTCGGTGATCCGGCCGCACACCTCGTGGCCGAGCACGACCTGCGGCGCGGCGGCGAAGCTGCCGGCGACGATGTGGCTGTCGGTGCCGCAGACGCCGACCGCGAGCGGCGCGATCGCCACCTCCGCCGGGCCGAGCGGCGCCGGCTCGGACTTGAGCAGCCGTACGTCGCCGGTGCCGAAGAAACGGGCCTCAGTCAGCAGCACGGAGTAACTCCTTCAGTCGGCGGATGTGCGCGCGGGCGGCTTCCTCGGCGGCTTCCGCGTCACCGGACCCGATGGCCTCGAAGATGGCCTGGTGGTCGTGAACGGCCTGGACCATGCCGCCGGTCAGGCTGGTGGAGCGCATCGCCACCAGGACCCGGCTCTGGACGCCGTCGAGCATCCGGGCCAGCACCGGGCTCTTCGCCGCCTGCCGGATCTCCCGGTGGAAGGCCGCGTCCAGCTCGATGTGGCGGGCGAAGTCACCCTGCGCCGCGACCGTGCGGTGCTCGGTGAGCAGCGCGAGCAGGCTCCGCCGCAGCGCGGCGTCGTACTTCTCCGTCGCCAGCCGGGCCACCGCTCCTTCCAGGACCTCGCGGGCCTCGTACAGGCTGACCAGTTCGGCGCGGGAGATGCGGGCGACCTCCGCGCCGCGGTTCATCGTCTCGGCGGCCAGGTTTTCCTGGACGAGGCGGATCACCGCGTCGCGGACCGGGCTGCGGCTGACCCGGAACTCCTCAGCGAGGGCCGGGACGCTCAGCCGCGTCCCCGGCCGCAGTTCGCCGGAGATGATCCGGTCGCGAAGGGTCTTGTAGAGCACTTCGCCGACGCGCTGCGGGTCGGCCTGAAGAGAGCTGGTCACTGAAGGAACGTCCCTGCGAAGTGGCGGTAGTTGGCAGCGACCGCCGCGATCGCCTCGGGCCGAGACAGGTCGCCGGCCAGGAGCCCGCGCAGCGAGTCCCACCAGATGCTACGGCCGATGGCGAAGCCGGTGAACCCGTTCGCGGCGGCGTCGGTGAGCCAACCGTCGACTGTGGCCATCGGTGCATTCGCGCCCAGCAGGATGCACTCGCCGCCGGTTTGCGCGGCGAGGTCGGCGGCGGTCCGGTAGTGCTCCGGCGCGCCGAGGTGCTCCAGCTTCCAGACGTCGACCGGTACCTCCTCGACGATCTCCGCCATCGCCCGATGGATGAGCCCGGGCCGGACCTCGGTGTCGAACACCTCGCTCGGGATGTTCCGCTGCTCGGGTGTCGGCGGCACGAGCAGCTCGAAGAGGAACCGGCCCCCGGCGTCCCGGACCGCCTGCGAGACCTTGGCCAGCCGGGACCGCTGCTCGCGGTTGTCCGACGCCGACCCCTCGACGTTGTAGCGGACCAGCACCTTGGGGAACTCGGGGCGGAAGTGGGCGAGGAACGCCGGCAGGTCGGCCGGCTCGGTCTCGTACACGTCGCAGCCACCGCGCTCGACCGGCATGCTCAGCGTGACGTAATGGGCCCGGGCCCGCTCGGGTACGCCCGCTCCGAGCTGCTCGTCGACCAGGATGCCGGCGTGCGCGGCCAGGCGTGGCTCGGCTTCGACAGCGGCGAGCAGTCCTTCGAGGACCATGTGCTTGCCGTCGGTGATCGCCGCACGCTCCGCGGGCAGCGCGGTGGTGGTGTGGCCGTACAGGGCCTGGGTGATCCAGGGACGCTGGTCGACGGCGAGGATGAACAGGCTCATCGGGCTACCTCCGGCACGAGATGGGCGTCCGCCGACACGATGCAGGGTTTGACGTAGTCGCCGGCCACGAAGCGGGCGAACGCCTCGGGCAGTTCGGGCAGGGTGAGGGGTTTGACGATGAGGTCGCGCAGCGACGCGCCCATGACGCGCAGCAGGTCCCAGTTCGCCTCGACCTCGTTGACCGGGAAGTAGAAGGACCGGACGGTGTAGCAGTCGGTCCGCCGCCAGCGCGGCGTCGCGGGCATCGTGTACGGCTCGTTCGACTCGCCGAGCGCGACGACCGTGCCGCCGGGTCGGACCACCCGCTGTGCCGTGTCCCGGGCCGCGTTCGCGCCGCTGACCTCGACGACCATGTCGTACTGGTTCTCGACGGTCAGGTCACCGGCGGGCGTGGCGCCGAGTGTCGCCGCGGCCTCGAGGCGAGTGGGATTGGGGTCGAAGGCGTCCACGGCGATCCCCATGGCCTGGGCGACCGCGACGACACCGAGGCCGAGCGGCCCGGCGCCGACGACCAGCGCGCGGTCCACCGTGTCCTGCGTCCGCAGCGCCAGCCGCAGGGCGTGCGCGGCGGTGCCGACCGTGTCGAGCCCGAGGACCGCGACCGACAGCGGGATGTCGTCCGGCACCGGCAGGACACACCGCGCCGGGACGTCCACGTGTTCGGCGAAACCGCCGTCACGCTGCCAGCCGATCAACTGCGACAGGTTCAGGCACTGGTTCGTGCGGCCGGCCGCGCAGCGCAGGCACGTACCGCAGAAGACCGGGATGTAAACGATGCCGCGCATACCCTCGGGCAGTGCTCCGCCGACGACCGTGCCCCCGATCTCGTGGCCCGGAACGACGGCCGCGCCGCTCTGCAGCAGCCGCTTGTCCGACCCGCACAGCGCGCAGACATCGACCCGCAGGCGCACGTCGCCCTCGGCGACGTCGCCGAGCGTGACCTTCTCGAACGTGATCTCGCCGTTGCCCTGGAAGCGGGCTCGCATGGACGTCACTTGACGGCTCCTCCGGTGATGCCGCGGACCAGCCAGCGCTGCGCGAAGACCGTCAGCAGCAGGGCGGGCGCGGAGATGAGCGTGCTCGCGGCCATCAGGCCGCCGAAGTCGTTGGATCCCTGGCCGATGAAGTTGAACGCGATGACGGTCAGCGGCAGCGTCCGCTCGTTTGCCAGGGCCAGCGCGAACAGGAAGTAGTTCCAGCTGAAGATGAAGCTCAGCGTCAGCGCGACCGACAGCCCGGGCAGGGCCAGCGGCAGCGCGATCCGGCGGAACCGCTGCCAGGCGTTCGCGCCGTCGATCAGCGTCGACTCCTCGATGCTGATCGGGATCTCCTCGAAAAACGGCACCAGCAGCCAGATGCACAGCGGCAGCGTGATGATCAGGTGCGCGACGATCAGCAGCGCGTAGTTGAGCGCCACGCTGTCCGGGCCACCGATGCGGATCGAGAGCACGAAGAGCGGCAGCACGAACAGCACGCCGGGCGCCATGCGGGCCAGCAGCGTGACGAAGCCCAGCGCGGCCAACTTGCGGCGCACGACCACGTACGCGGCCGGCGCACCGAGGACGAGCCCGAGGATCGTCGACCCGCCGGCCACGATAAAGCTGTTGGCGATGTAGCGGCCGAACTCGAAGCGCTCAAAGAGGTTGGTGAAGTTCTCCAGCGTCAGCGGTGACGCGATGTTGAACAACGAGCCGGTGATGTCGACGTTGTTGCGCAGCGACGACCAGAGCATGAAGAGCACCGGGCCGAAGAAGATGACCGCGAAGACGAGGTACGCGGCGTACACGCCGCTGAGCCGCTTGGTCATCGCGAGGCCCGCTGCCGGAACCAGGTGAACCCGCCCGCGATCATGATCACCAGGACGAGCAGGGCGACCTGCAGGGCGGCCGCGTAGCTCGGCTCGTGGTCGACGAAGCCGGCGTTGTAGCCGTACACGTTGAGGGTGTTCGTGGAGTTCACCGGACCCCCCTGGGTCATGATGTAGATCGTGTCGAAGAAGCGCACGAGGTCCACCGTGCGCAGCAGCATCGCCACCGTGAGCACCGGGCGCAGGAGCGGGAGGCCGATGTTCCAGGCCGTACGCCAGCCGCTCGCCCCGTCCAGCGCGGCGGCTTCGAACGGTTCCTCGGGCAGCGACCGGATCCCGGCCGAGATGATCAGCGCCATGAACGGTGTCCACTGCCAGATGTCGACCAGGGCGATGGACCACGGCGCGATGTCCGGGTCGCCGAGCCACACCACCGGGTCGATGCCCACCTTGGCGAGGATCTGGTTGGCGGCGCCGAGCGACGGGTCCATGATCAGCAGCCAGACCAGGCCGACCGCGACCGATGCCGTGATCGCCGGGACCAGCATCATGCCCTGGAAGATCCGTCGGCCCGGCACGTCCAGGCTCATCACGTAGCCCAAGGCCAGCCCGAGGACGGTCTCCACGAGCAGGCAGACCACGAAGAGGAACAGCGTGACCTTCAGCGAGTTCCAGAACTGCGGGTTGCCGAACATCTCGGCGTAGTTGGCGAACCCGAGGAACCCCGAGTTCGTCCCGTCGGACTGCCGGTCACTGACGGAGAGCCAGATCGTGTACGCGACCGGTACCAGCACGAGCACGGCCGTGACCAGCACGGCCGGCAGCGCGAACGGCCACACGCCCCGGGCCGTCGGGTCGACCCGGCGGCGACGCGGGGGCGGCGCCCCCGCCCCCGGCCCCGCACTGGCGGAGCCGGAGGCGGCGGGCGACTTCGTCATCAGGTCGCTCATCAGACTTATCCGGCGTTCTTCGCCAGCAGCGGGGTCAGACCGTCCTGGATCTCCTTGGCCGCGGCGTTGGCGTCCGCCTGGCCGAGGATCACCTTGCCGACGGCGTCGCCGACGACCTTGCGCATCTCGGGGGCGGCGACACCGACCGGGCCGACCTCGGTGGAGCCGTTCGCCTGTACGTTGGCGAGCGCCTTGCTCCACTCCTTCAGCGTCTCGGTGTTCAACGTGTCGGTGTACGCCTTGTCCTGCGCGACCGAGGTCCGCGGCGGAGCGATGCCGTCCGTGGTCAGCTTGAGCTGGGTGGCCTTGCCGGTCGCCCACTCGATGAACTTCCAGGCCGCGTCCTTGTGCTTCGAGTACGAGGACATCGCGATGCCCCAGTTCAGGACGGTCGACTTCGAGCCCGCCGAGCCGGCCGGGAAGTCCAGCACGCCGATCTTGCCGACCACCTTCGAGGTCTTCGGGTCGTTGATGCTGCTGATCTCGTTGCTGGACTCCAGTTCCATCGCCGCGTTGCCGGCCGCGAAGAGCGCCGAGGACTGGGTGAAGGTGTTGTTGACGACGCCAGGCGGGCCGTAGTCCTTGGCGAGGGTCACGTACCGGTTGATCACGTCAGCCGCGCCGGGCGTGTCGAAGTTCGGGGTGCCGTCCGGCTTGGTCCACTCCAGGCCCTGCGAGTGCAGGAACGGGCCGAAGGTGAACGGCAGCGCGGCGGACTGGCCGCGCAGCGCGATCGGGGTGACCTTGCCCCCGGACTTCTGCTTGATCGCGGCGGCGACGGTGGGCAGTTCGTCGAGGGTCTTCGGCGGCGTGATGCCGTACTGCTTGAACAGGTCCGTCCGGTAGTAGAGGACGACACCCTCGACGTTCACCGGCGCGGCGATCATCTTGTCCTGGATCGTCATGCCGGTCTTGACCGCGGCCGGGAAGTCGGCGGCATCGTACGCGTCGGACTTGCTCATGTAGTCGTCGAGCGGAGCGTAGTAGCCGGCCTTGCTGAACTGCAGGCCCTCGCGCGACGGCAGCGTCATGAAGACATCCATGGAGGAGCTGCGCGACTGCAGGTTCAGCGAGATCTTGTCGCGCGCCTGCTGCTCGGCGAACGTCTGCACCTTCACCTTGACGCCCGAGGCCTTCTCGAACTCGGGGATCAGCGGCTCGATGGCCTTCTGCCACGGGTGGTTGGACATGACGACGGAGATCTCGTTGGCGCTGCCGCTCGAGGCGCCGCCGCAGCCGGCGGCGAGCCCACCGACGAGGGCCAGGGCGAACCCGGCGCTCAAGATCTTGTTTCGCATCCTTATGCCTTTCAGTTCTGACCGAGGAGTGGAGCGAGCCAGTCGTGGAAGTCGCCGAGGTCGGCGGGATTGGTACTGCGCCACTGCGGCGGTACGGGCCGGGTCCGGCCGGCCACCTCCGCGAGCGGCACCGGGTCGTACACGGTCTCGCCGGCGCTGCGGTGCAGGCCGACCATCAGTCCGGTGGCCCGGTCGGCCAGCAGCTTCGCCGCGTGCCGCCCTGCCTCCGCCGCCTCCGCCCGGTCGACGTCGCTGGCGAGCGCGCCGCTGCTGCGCTGGACCATGCCGAGCACCTCGCCGCGGGCGGCGACACCGAGCTCGGTGCTCACCAGCCCGGCGAGCGCCCTGGAGACGCCGCCGAGGATGATCCGGGTGTGGTTGACGGCCTCGAACGGATCGTCGGTCAACTCGCTGGCCGCGCCTTCGCTGACGACCACGAACCCCCGTCCGTGGGCCCGCAGGGCATCCTGCACGGCGGTGAGGAACGCCGCCCGGTCGAAGGCGAGCTCCGGGATCAGGACCAGGTGCGGCGCGTACGCCGGATCGTCGCGGTGCCAGGTCGCGGCGAGGGCCAGCCAGCCCACCGACCGGCCGAGGGTCTCCACGATGCGGACCGGTTCGATGCCGGACATCGCCTCGTGGTCGCGGGCGAGGTCCGGGACGACCTTCGTGAGGTAGCGCGCGGCGGAGCCGTATCCGGGGCAGTGGTCGATGCCGACCAGGTCGTTGTCCACGGTCTTCGGGATGCCGACGACGCTCAACTCGCGCCCGGTCGTGGCGGCCCGGTTCGCGAGGGCGTGCAGCAGCGCCATCGTCCCGTTGCCGCCGATCAGCGCCACGCCTTCGACACCGTTGGCGGCCAGGACGTCGAGCGCGGTGTCGAGGTCCGCTTCGGTGATCGCCCGCCGCCCGGCGCCGAGCCAGGATCCGCCGTGCCGGGCCGCGGCGGCCGGTACGTCGGCGGCGGTGACCGGGGTGAGCCGACCCTCGACCAGGCCGTCCGGGCCGCCCCGCAGCGCCAGCACGTCGTGATCCGCCGCCGCTTCGAGGAAGCCGCGGAGGCTGGCGTTGACGACGCTGGTCGGTGCGCCGGTCTGTCCGATGAGCAGGCGCATCGTCACACCTGCGCCTTCGAGCCGATGGACAGGAAGGTCTGGAAGGCCTCCAGGCCGGGGCGGCCCCCCTCGTACCCGAGCCCCGAGTCCTGCACGCCGCCGAACGGGATCCACGGCGTGTTCGGGGTCCCGGTGTTGATGCCGACGATCCCGGCGGAGAGGCGGTCGGCGACGGCGTGGGCGCGGTCGAGGTCCGCGCTGCAGACGTAGCCGGCCAGGCCGTACCCGGTGGCATGGTGCAGGGCCAGCGCATCGTCGAGGTCGTCGTAGACGTGGATCGGCGCGATCGGCCCGAAGATCTCGTCGGTCATCACCCGGCTGTCGACGGGCGCGTCCAGCAGCACGGTCGCCGGGGCGAAGTGGCCCTTCTCCGGGACGGCACCACTCGTGACCTTCCGCGCGCCCTTGCTCACCGCTTCCTCGACGAGCGAGGCCATCCGGGCCGGGTCCGAGGCCGGAGCGAGGGGACCGAGGTCGGTGGCCGGATCCGTGGGGAGGCCGGCGACCATCTTCTCGGTCGCCGCGATGAACGCCTCGGTGAACTCGGCCGCCACCTCGCGGGCCACGAGGATCTGGTTCGCGGCGATACAGGACTGGCCGTTGTTGCGGTACTTCGCCACCAGCAGCGTCTGCGCGGCTGCCTGCGGATCCGCATCCGGCAGGACGAGGAAAGGTGCGCAGCCGCCGAGCTCCATCACCGTACGCACGAAGCGCGGCGCCGTGGCCGCCGCGACCAGCCGCCCCACCCGGGTCGACCCGGTGAAGGACACGACGCCGACGCTCTGGTCGGCGAGCCACGGGTCGACGACGTCGGCGGGTGTGCCGAGCACGGTCGACAGGACCCCCGCGGGCACGTGCCGTTCGACGACGGCAGCCAGCACCATCGAGGACAGCGGCGTCAGTTCGGAGGGCTTGAACAGCACCGGGCAGCCCGCCGCCAGCGCCGGCGCGATCTTGCGAGCCGGAATGGAGACCGGGAAGTTCCAGGGAGTCAGGACGGCGGCGACACCGACGGGCCGGGTGGTCACCCGGTGCGTGATCCCGGGTACGACCGACAACTGCTCGGTCTCCTGCCGGTCCAGCAGGTCGGCCATGATCCGGAAGTAGGCGACCGTCAGCCCCAACTCGGCCACCGACTCGGCGAGCCGCTTGCCGCTCTCCCGGGTGATCAGCGCGGGCCACTCGGGCTCCGCGGCGAGCGCCTCGACGTCTGCGGCGATGGCCCGCAGTGCCGCCGACCGGACAGCCCGCGGCGTACCCGCCCACCCCGGCAGGGCCTGCCGCGCGCGACCGAGTGCCGCCGCCGCGTCAGCACCGTTACCCGTGCTGACCTCGGTGAACGGCTCGCCGGTCGACGGGTCGAGCACCGCGAGCCGCGGTCCGCCCGCCGTCCGGCCGGTCACGCGCACGGCAGTGGCGGCCGAGAGGATGTCGTTGACGATGGGGTCGGTCACGGTAGCTGCTCCTCGTACGCGTCGAGCTGGTCCTGGTCGAGATCGATGCCGAATCCGGGCCCGTCCGGCACGCGGACCGTGCCGTCGGCGGTGAGCAGGCCGTCGGCGGCCTGCCGCAGCGGGTTGGAGCGGATGTCCCACTCGATGAGCCGGGTCGCCGACGAGATCGCGCCGGCCTGGACGGTCGCGGCGGTGGCGACCGCGCCGTTGTAGAGGTGCGGGTTGACCGTCCGCCCGGCCGCAGCCGCGGCCGACAACACGTCCAGGTACTCGGTGACGCCGCCGACCTTGCCGAGGTCGGGCTGCAGGATCTCGACGGCCTCCAGGTACGGCGTGAACGCCGCGGCGCCGTAGAGGTTCTCCCCGGTCGCCAGCGGCATCCCGGTGCGGCGGCCCAGCTCGGCCAGCTCCGAGGGGCGGTCGCCGGCCAGCGGCTCCTCGACCCACGCGACGCCGAGATCGGCCAGCGCGCGAACCATCTCCAGCGCCTCGGTCAGCCGCCACGCCTGGTTGGCGTCGGCGAAGATCTGCACCTGGTCGCCGAGGATCCGCCGGGCGGTCCCGACGTTGGCGAGGTCCGTGTCCGCGCCGAAGCCGACCTTGACCTTGACGGCGGTGAGCCCGAGCGCGGCGCAGCGGTGGGCGACCTCGGCGACCCCGGTGGGTCCGAGGCTGGAGCCGTACACCGGCAGCTCCGTGCGTGGGCTCGCGCTGAGCAGCCGGGCCAGGCTGGTGCCGGCGTGCCGGGCGGCGAGGTCCCACAGCGCCATGTCGACGCCGCTGATCGCCTGGTGAACCGGGCCGGGTGCACCCCACTGGCGGCCCAGCGGGGCCAGCTCCGCGAGCAGGGCGCGCTGGGCGGTGGCCGGGTCGGGAAAGCTGCGGTCCTTCATCAGCGGCGCGACGCCGTCGTGGATCGTGGCGATCCGCTCGCGCCATGCCCAGGACGGGTAGTTCGCCCAGCTCTCGCCGACGCCGACCGAACCGTCGGCCAGCTCGACCTCGATCAGGATCATCACGCGGTGGTTCAGCGGCGCGAACGACATGGCGATCGGCTCGGTGGGGCGCGCCCGGAAGACCCGGCACCGCACGTCCACCACCTTGGCATCCGGCAACGTGACCACGCGGGTCCCCGTGGCTGAGGGTGCGGCCTTGAGGTCCATGTGCCTTCTCTCACGTCGACGCTATCTGCATGCAGTGTTGAACGCATGTCACCGAGACGTCAAGAGCACGAAACAAAGAAAAGGTGGAGAGTTGGTATCCGGCGAAAGGGGCTAATGCCTCACCGAGGCGCTTCGTTCCGCGGTCTCCCGCGCCCCGTGACCGCGCGGAAGGATTTCGCCGCTACTGCAGGCGGGTGCACCTCGCGTCGGGCGCGGTTCGCCGGGCTCAGGCGGTCAGGACGCGGGTGCCGGTGCGGCGTGCGGCGGTGGCTACCGCAGCGGGCAGCGGACCGTCCACGACCAGGGTGTCGATCCGGTCGAAGCCGCACACCTGAACCGGGGCGGAGGCTGTCAGCTTGCTCGCGTCGGCGAGCAGCACGACCTCGTCGGCGATGTCCATGAGGGCGTGCTTGGCGCTCAGCTCGACCTCCGAGCGCACGTACGCGCCCCGCTCGTCGACCGCGCTGGCGCCGAGGAACAGCAGACGCACCCGCATGCGCCGGACGAGATCCAGCGCGGCGAAACCCACCATCGCCTGGTTGTCGTGCAGCAACTCGCCGCCGATCCCGATGACCCTTGACCTGGGCCGGGACAGCATGTGGGCCAGCACGGGGACGGAGTGGGTGAGCACGCAGCCGTCGAAGTCCTCGGGCAGCGCGTGGGCCACCTCGGCCGCGGTCGTGCCGCTGTCGATGCCGATCGTGTCGCCGGGCTGGACCAGGCGGACCGCCGCGGCGCCGATCGCCCGCTTCGCGCCAGCGTGGCTGAGCGCCCGGGACGCGTACCCGGGGGCCCCGACGCCGCCCGGCGGAAGGCTGACGCCACCATGGACCAGCTGGACCTCGCCGCTCTCGGCGAGTCGCCGCAGGTCACGGCGGATCGTCATCGGAGAGACGCCGAGCTGGGCGCTGATCTCGGCGACCGAGAGGAAGCCGGCCCGGCGCAGCGCGGCCATGATGTGCGTCCGCCGCTGCGGGGCGCCGTCGTAGCGCATGGCTTCCACTGACACGTCGGTAGTCTAGCCTCTGTTCCTCTGATACCAACGGATGTTACTTTTCGAACATCCTTTGATCTCAGCGCCTCGACGTCGCCGACCTCGACGACGCCCCGGCCGCTCCCTCGCTGGAGGAACCGTGACCGTCGACCCCTCGATCCTCGCCCGCCCCTCGGGCGGCTACGCCATGCTCGCCGTCGACCAGCGCGAGGCGCTGCGGGCCATGTTCGCCGCACGTCAGCCGGAGCCGGTGACCGACGCGCAGCTGACCGCCTTCAAGGTGGACGCGGCACGCGCGCTCAGCCCGTACGCCTCAGCGATCCTCATCGACAAGCAGTTCGGCTGGGACGCGGTGATCGCCGACAACGCCGTCGACCCGTCCTGCGCGCTGATCGCGGCCGCCGACGCGTTCACCCCGAGCGCCACCGAGTTCGTCGCCGACGTGGTGATCGACCCCGAGGTCGACCCCGCGACCGTACGGAAGGAGGGCGCGAAGGCCCTCAAGCTGCTCGTGCTCTACCGGCCGGATGAGGCGCCAGAGCCCCGGATCGCCATGGTCACCGACTTCGTCGCCCGCTGCCGCGAGGCCGGGCTGATCAGCATCATCGAACCGGTGTCCCGTGGACCGCGCGACGGCGGCGCGTACGGCCACGAAGCGGGAATCCACGCGGCGGCCCGCGAGTTGGGCGCCCTCGGCGCCGACCTCTACAAGTCGGAGGTGCCGACCCACGGCAAGGGCACCCCGGACGAGATCACCGCCGGGTGCGCCGCGCTGTCGTCCGTCATCAGCAGCCCGTGGGTGGTGCTGTCCTCCGGCGTACCCGCCGAGGTCTTCCCCGAAGCCGTGCGACTCGCCTGCCGGGCCGGGGCCTCGGGT
This sequence comes from Micromonospora sp. MP36, assembly GCF_008119785.1. Taxonomy (GTDB): domain Bacteria; phylum Actinomycetota; class Actinomycetes; order Mycobacteriales; family Micromonosporaceae; genus Micromonospora. Next base: position 31,820 of record NZ_VSFA01000076.1, read on the forward strand.
TTCCTCGCCGGCCGCGCGGTCTGGGCCTCGGTGGTCGGCAGCCCGACCATGGCCGAGGACCTGCGCACGATTTCGGTCGACCGGCTGCGGCGCCTCGCCGATGTGGTCGACGACGCCGTGTCGTTCTGAGATGGTGCCCGTCGGCGACGTGCTCGCGGTCGGCGCGGTGGCGCTCGGCGCCACCATGCAGAGAGCAACCGGCCTGGGCTTCGCCCTGGTGGCCGCCCCGTTTCTGGTCGTAATCCTCGGCCCCTTCTCGGGCGTGACCCTGGCCAACCTGCTCTCCGCGGTGATCAACCTGATCGTGCTGTCCGTGACCGCCCGGACGCTGCGCCACCGCCTGGCCGTCCAGATGATCGCCGGGGTGATCCTGGCCCTGCCACTGGGAGTCTGGGTGGTCCGGGAGCTGCCGGGCCCGGTCCTGCTCGTCGGCATCGGCATGATCACGGCGGGGTCAGTGGCCTGGGTGGCGATGGGCCAGAGCATGCCGTTCCTCAGGCAGCGGGGTGGGGCAGTGGCCTCGGGGTTCGCGTCGGGCTTCTGCAACACGACGGCGGGGACGGGCGGACCGCCGCTGGCGGTCTACGCCGTGAGCACCGACTGGGAGCACCGAAGCTTCGTCCCGACCGTGCAGCTCGTCGGCCTGGTGACGAACGTGCTGTCGCTTGCGGCGAAGGGTCCTCCGGTCCTGTCGTGGAGACTGCTGCTGGCCTGCGGGGCGGCGATGCTGGCAGGGATCAGTGGCGGGCACTGGCTGGCGCGGTGGTTGCCGGAGACGGCTACCCGGCGTTGGGTGCTGGCGCTCGCCCTCATGGGAAGCGTCATCGCGATCGCCAAGGGGCTTTCGGCGTGGTGAAACGTAGTTCCTCAGCCCCGCGCCCGGGCGCGTCGACGCGGTGGCCTCGCCGCGTCTTCAGCCAGGGCAGCGACCCGGATCCGCGGTTCAGCCTCGCCAACGAGCGCACGTTCCTGGCGTGGATCCGTACCTCCCTGGCGCTCTTCGCCGCAGGCGTGGCGTTGGAGGCGGTGAATCTGCCGATCGTGCCCGGGTTGCGCCGCGCGTCGGCGATCGTGCTGATCCTGCTGGGTGTCGCCGCACCGGCGCAGGCCTGGTTCGGCTGGGTCCGCACCGAGCTCGCCCTGAGACGGGGAAGAGGCCTCCCACCACCGCTGATGGCCGTACCGGTCGGCGCGGGTCTCATGCTCGTCGGCGTCCTGGTCCTCCTGGGGCTCATCCTGTGATCGACCGTGGCTCCTCGCCGTCCCCAGGCCCCTCCGCTGGGCCGGTCTCGTCGGCTGATCGGGGGTTGCAGGTGGAACGGACAGTGCTGGCGTGGCGGCGTACCGCAACCGCCTTCGTCGTCGCGGCGGCCGGGGTCGGCCGCTTCCTCCTGCCGCACCTCGGCGGACGGATCTTCCTGGCCGCCGTCGTCAGCGCGGCGGCGGTCGTCATCGTCGCCGCAGCGGCGCTGCGACGGCGCCTACCGCCCTCTACTGCCCCTGCCGTGCTGAGCTCGGCCCGTCCACCTGGCCCCTGGCTGGCGGCGGTCGCGCTCGCAACCGCCGCCGGCGGTCTTAGCGTGGCGCTCGCCGTACTGGCCGGGTCGCACTGACACTCACCTTCTTCAACAACGACAGACGGCGACTTGCGCATGAACGGTCCCGGGCTGGTAGGGACCTCGTTGCTCAAATCGATCGCGCCAGGCTGGCGATCGGCTCGGCCGAGACGGTGCTCGACGGGGGTATCGTGTTGAACCTGCCCTACGGCAGGAGCGGCAGCCTTGCGCCTTACGGCTGGGTCCGCTCAGATTCGTCAATGTGTCTGGCATGCGATCTAGACCTGGGAAACAGGATGAGAACACTACTGATTCTTGTTGGTTTGCTGGCCCTTGGCGTGGTTCTGGCCCGCGGCGGCGGTGCCGGCGCTGGCGAAGGCCGGCCTGGGTATCCACGGCGTCACGAAGGTGCCGATCGAACCCGGCAGGATCAGACCACCTCTTGATCCAGCACAACCTCAACGCCGCCGCCATCTGGCGTCCACCAAGGGGCCGGTAGCCGGAAGCTCCAGCGGTCACGAGCGTGTGGGGACGAGGTCGACGTGGACCTCGTCGAGCAGGCCGGCTTCGAGGACCTGGGCGGCGATGGTGCCGCCGTTGACGCCGACCTGCTTGTCGCCGGCGATGGCCTTGGCGGTGTCGATCGCGTGCTCGATGCCGTCGGTGACGAACACGAACGAGTCGCTCTCCCGCTCCCAGCCGTCGGGGACGGTGTGGGTGACGACGACCACGGGCACGTCCATGGGGTGGCGGCCGCCCCAGCCGTGGGTCATGTCGAACAGCCGCCGTCCGACCACCAGCGCCCCGGTCCTCTCGTTCAGGTCGCGTAGGTGCTTGGCGCTCGCTGCCGAGGTGCGCAGTGTCATGCCGGGCGTGGCCGTCGGCGTCTCGACGTCGCCGTTGTTGTACCACTGGAAGAGGTATTCGAACCCTGCTCTTGCCGAAAACCTCGTCCGTGCAGGTCACGCAGCATGCTTGTACTCATGTAGGAGACTGCCGAGACGATCGTGTCTTCGTATGTCGAGGCGGGCGATTTTGTCCGGGTCGGCGATCGGCGTGGGCAACGGGTACAGCGGGCGTGCGTTGTCGATGCCTTGGTGAGGCCGGTGGGAGTTGTAGAAGTTCTCGAACTCTCTCAGGGCGTGGAGGCGATGCCGCTGGTTCCAGATCAGCGTGCGGTCCAGGAGCTCACGACGGCAGGTCTGTACCCAGCGTTCCATGATCGAGTTCA
>NZ_VSFA01000077.1 GCF_008119785.1 Micromonospora sp. MP36
TGGAAGGGCCAGGTGTGGCCGGGCCTTCCACGCAAGCGCCCGGGCGGGTGGCGCCGGGGGTGGGATGGAGGAGGGCCCCGCCCCCCGGGGCGGCGGTAAGGAGGTAGAAACCGCCGGTGAAGTTCATCGAGCCGCCCCGGATGTTCTTCACGAACACTCCGGACTGGAACTCGATCTTGCAGTCTCGGAACCAGAAGTTGAGGAACTGGTCCTGCTGGCTCGCGCTCGATGTCATGCCGATGACCAGGAAGGCGTCGGAGTAGGTGCCGCCCACCTGGCAGTGATCCCAGCCCATCTCACTGTTGAGGTTGGAGGTGGTGGTCGGGCCGTCCAGCCCGATGCCGCGCTTCCACGATCCGCGCCACTCCACGTCGGTGTACCAGGTGTCCTGCACACCGTACGAGGCCGAGGAGTACGCGTAGCAGAAGCTCGATGTCGCGTTGGTGCTGGTGAAGGTGAGGCCCGAAATGCGCACGTTCTTGTAGCGCTGGTAGTTCGTCCACAACGTCGTGTCATTGGTCGACGGCGAGTAGACGATACGGGACAGCCGCTTGCCGTACCCGGTGATCGCGATGCCGTCGATGATGCCGCCGTTGCCCGCGCCGTCCACGCTCGGCAGCAACGAGTCGGGCTGGGTCAGCAAGTATGTGCCCGGCGGGATGACCAGCACCTTCTTCGGGATCGCGCCGGAAATCGGGGCCGCTTGGAAGGAGGCGAGGACTTCGGCGGCGGCCGCCCGGAACGCGGTGTCGCTCGGGGTTGCGCCGGTGGGGTCCGCGCCCTTGCTGATGACGTCAACGCTGTACGGATCGTCGCCCGCCCCGGCCGCGTACGCCGGGGCCGCCGGCCGCCAGCGCGCCGGCCGTGACACCCGCCCCGACCGTCGCGGCCCCGCGTAGCAGTGATCGTCGGTCGTGTCCGCCTGGCATCGCACATACCTCCCCCGGTGCCCCCTGTAAACGATTCCAAATCCGACCACGGATCCGATGTGGACGCAATGGCGGCGCTGGTCCGGCCGGGGTAAGCGGTCAGCGTACGTAGTCTGGGCCCACGATGTGCCCTAGGCGACGCGACGGCCAGTGGTGCGCGGCCGGGCGGTCGGCTCAGCCGGCAGCACCTCGACGTCGAACCCGGCCCGGGCGAACACCTCGATCGCCCGCCACTCGGCGGCACCGAGGGCTGCTCCGGCCGGGTCGGCATCGAGCAGCGCGGTCACCAGGCAGCCGGCGCAGCTCGCGCCGCGAATCCGGCAACTGTCGCAGTCGATCAGCATCCGTCCTCCTGACGCCCGGCGTCGGCGGCGGGCGGGGGACGTCACCGTCACCCACCGGCCACCTTCGGTCACCGTGACGCTACGGCAGGGGTGTGACAGAACCGGACAACGAGGCAGCAGCCGCCTCGAATCCGATCATCAAGCGTCAGGACCGGGCGAGCCGCCGCAGCAACGAGTCGGCGCCCAGCGGGTACGCACCGTGCCGACGTACCCCGTCGGCGACCTCGCGGTCGGAGGAGACCACCACCACCGGCCGGCCCGGCGGCTCGGCGCGGACCAGCCGGCGGATCAGCTCGTCCGCGGTCTCCCCCTTGCGGGAGAAGAGCACCCGCACCCCGCGCGGCGCCGGCGGCAGCCCGTGGATCCGCTCCGCGCCGTCGAAGACCACGGTGACCTCGTCCCCGGTCTGCGCGGCGATCCCGCCCAGCCCGCTGATCAACCGCTTGCGCTGCTGCTCCAGTGACATCTCGCCGAAGCCGCGCTTGGTGACGTTGTAGCCGTCCACCACGAGGTGCGCCTTGGGCAGGGCGAGCAACTGGTCCAGCCGGGCCGGGTCGTCGGTGTCCCGGGCGCGGGCCGCCGCACCGGCCGGGGTGGCCGCCGCCTGGTCGGCGAAGGCGTCCGCGACGAAGTCCGCGGGCAGCTTGTCCACCGGGTCGAGGGCCAGCTCGCGCCGCAATCCGACCGCTGCCTGCCCGATGGTCTCCAGCAGCAGCCACAACTTCGCGTCGTCGACCGAACGGGCCTCCTTGGCGGTGGCCCGGGCCACCCCCGCCGCGGCCTCCGCCTCGGCCAGCCGGGCCCGAACCCGACGCAGCTCGGCGTCCGCGTCGGCCGCCGCCCGGGCCGCCCGGCCCCGCTCGGTGGCGAGCAGCTCGCTGGCCTTGCGTTCCCGGGCCTGGGTCTCCCGCAGCGCCCGGGCCAGCTGGCGGGCCTCCTCGCGGAGCTGCCCCAGCTCCTCCCGGACCCGGGCGAGCTCGTCGCGCAGCTTCTCCGCCTCCACCCGGGCCACAGCCCGGTCGTGCTCGGCGCGGGTGGCCCGCTGCTCGGCCTCCCGGACCAGCTCGGCCACCACCGCGCTGTCCGCCTCGGCACGCACCGCCGCGCCACTCGCCTCGATCAGGTCCCGCCAGCCGCGCGGCCGGGCCAGGTAGGCCAGGGCGGCCACCTCGACCGGGTCGGCGGCGGCCGGAGCGGTCCCCTCCACCACGGCCGTGCCGAGATCGCCGGCGTCGGCCAGCACCCGCGCGGTGACCCGCTGCCGGAACAGCGGGTCGGCGGTGAGCTGGGCGGCGATGGCCGGGGCGCCCAGGCGGGCCCGCCGGTTGGGGGCGAACTTGGCGATCCGGCGCAGCGGAACGGGCACCTCGTCGGCCGGCAGCCCGGGCAGCACGGCGGCGGTGAGCGCCACGATCCGCTGCCGGACCGGCTCGGGCAGGCTGGGCTCCGGCTCGGGCGGTGCCCCCTGGCCGGCGTGGGCCCCGCCGACGTCCGCGGTGGCCGGGCCCGGCGCGTCCGGGTCCTCACCGACGGGGTGCACGGCGGCCACCAGCTCCTCCTCGGAGGAGTGGTCGTCGTACGGCTCGGTGAGGGGCATGTGGCAAGTCTCCCACCGCGGACGGGCTCACCGCCCGGTGAGTGAGCCGATCTCTCATCCTAAGCCCCGTGGTGACCCCTGGGGCGGGAGGGACGGGAGTGTCGGACCCGGCCGCTAGCGTGCGCCGGGTGACGCGAGCGGAGTACGTCCAGGAGGCGCTGGCCGGCCTGGACCGGGCGGCGGGCTCGGGGGTCGACCCCGCGCTGCCGCTCTACGCGACCACCTTCGTGGTGGTCGACCTGGAGACCACCGGCGGCGCGCCGGACGGCGGCGGGATCACCGAGATCGGCGCCGTGAAGGTCCGCGGCGGCGAGGAGCTGGGTGTGCTCGCCACCCTGGTCAACCCAGGGGCGCCGATCCCGCCGTTCATCACCGTGCTGACCGGCATCACCCAGGCCATGGTGCTCCCCGCCCCGCCGATCGAGCAGGTGCTGCCGAGCTTCCTGGAGTTCATCTCCGACGCCGTGCTGGTCGCCCACAACGCCCCGTACGACGTCGGCTTCCTCAAGGCGGCCTGCGCGAAGCACGGCTACCGCTGGCCCAACCCGCGGGTGCTGGACACCGCGGCGCTGGCCCGCCGGGTGCTCACCCGTGACGAGGTGCCCAACCGCAGGCTGGGCACCCTCGCGGCCTACTTCCGCACCGCCACCCAGCCGACCCACCGCGCGCTGGACGACGCCAAGGCCACCGTCGACGTGCTGCACGGGCTGATCGGGCGGCTCGGCGGGCACCGGGTCGACACCATCGGCGAGGCGATCGAGTTCGCCCGGGCGGTCACCCCCACCCAGCGCCGCAAGCGGCACCTCGCCGACGGGCTGCCGAAGGTGCCCGGGGTCTACATCTTCCGGGCCGCCGACGACCGGCCGCTCTACGTCGGCACCTCCGGCGACATCGCCACCCGGGTCCGCAGCTACTTCACCGCCGCCGAGAAGCGGGCCCGGATCTCCGAGATGCTGGCCGCCGCCGAGCGGGTCGAGGCCGTGGAGTGCGCCCACTCGCTGGAGGCCGAGGTCCGCGAGCTGCGGCTGATCGCCGCGCACGCGCCGCCGTACAACCGGCGCTCGAAGTACCCGGAACGGCAGGTCTGGCTGAAGCTCACCGACGAGGCGTATCCCCGGCTGTCCATCGTGCGCGACCTCGCCCCCACCGACACCGCCTACCTGGGCCCGTTCCGCTCGAAGCAGGCCGCCGAGCTGGCCGCCGCCGGCTTCCACGACGCCGTGCCGCTGCGCCAGTGCACGCACCGGCTCTCCCGGCGCACCACCATGCCGGCCTGCGCGCTGGCCGAGCTGGGTCGCTGCCCGGCACCCTGCGAGCACCGGATCACCCCGGAGGAATACGACCACCGCGCCGCCGCCCCGTTCCGGACCGCCACCACCAGCGACCCGCAGGTGGTGGTGGACGCCCTGCTCGCCCGGATCGAGGTGCTCTCCCGTGCCCAGCGGTACGAGGAGGCCGCGGTGGTCCGCGGCCGGCTGACCGCGGTGCTGCGCGCGGCGGTACGGATGCAACGCCTGGCCGCGCTGACCGGCATCACCGAGCTGGCCGCCGCCCGCCCGGCCGCCCGCGGCGGCTGGGAGCTGGCCCTGGTCCGGTACGGCCGGCTCGCCGGCGCCGGTGTATCCCCGCCGGGTGTCCATCCGCGACCGACCATCAACGCGATCCGGGCCACCGCCGAGACCGTCCTGCCCGGCCATGGTCCGGTGCCTCGGGCCTCCGCCGAGGAGACCGAACGCATCCTGTCCTGGTTGGAGCGACCGGAGACCCGGCTGGTGGAAATCTCCTCCGGCTGGGCGTCACCGATCACCGGCGCGGGCCGGTTCCGTGACCTGTTGACCAAGGCGGAGAACGGGGCATCCCATCAACTCTCGACCGAACGCCCATGACCAACTGTCCGATCGGATGACGTCACCTCCCTTAGGCTGTTAGAGAAGTGCAGTCCTGCCCGTTTCGCGGGCCTGCTCCCGGTCGCCGGTCCCGGCGGCCCGGGGCCGGGGTGAGGAGGTGTCCCAGGTGGACGTCGACGCCGGACACGGCGCCGCCCTGGGCGGCGCGCTTCCGACCCAGCCCGGGGAGCTGCCGCTGACCCGCCGGCTGCGCTCCCTGCTCACCTGGCCCACCACCGACAGCGACCCGGTCACCGCGCTGGTCCGCGCCCATCGCGGCATCCACGCCAGCGCCGACGCCTCGGTGCTCCGGCGGGCGTACACCATCGCCGAGAACATGCACCGCGGCCAGTTCCGCAAGAGCGGCGAGCCGTACATCACCCATCCGCTGGCGGTCGCCCAGATCTGCGCGGACCTCGGGATGGACACCATCACCCTGGTCGCCTCGCTGCTGCACGACACCGTGGAGGACACCCGCTACACCCTCCAGGCGCTGCAGGAGGACTTCGGCCGCGAGGTGGCCCACCTGGTCGACGGGGTGACCAAGTTCGACAAGGCGTTCTACGGCAAGGCCGCCGAGGCGGAGACGGTCCGCAAGATGATCGTCGCGGCCGGCAAGGACGTCCGGGTGCTGATCATCAAGCTGGCCGACCGGCTGCACAACATGCGCACCCTCGGCGTACGCTCCGCCGCCTCCCGGGAACGCATCGCCCGCAAGACCCAGGAGGTGCTCGTCCCGCTCTGTGACCGGCTGGGCATCCAGACCCTCAAACGCGAGCTGGACGACGTGGTGCTGCTGCATCTGCAGCCGGAGGAGCACGCCCGGATCGCCCGGCACGTGCACGACCGGCCGGGCTGGGACGCGTACCTCGACGACGTGGTGGCGAAGACCAGGGTCGCGTTGCGCCGCAGCCGGGTCGACGCGGAGGTCTCCCCCCGCCCCCGGCACCTCTACTCGATCTGGAAGGACACCGTGGCCGGCGGCCACACCGCCCCGTACGACCTGCCCCGCATCGCCATCGTGGTGGACGGCCCGGCCACCGACTGTTACGCGGCGCTCGGCGCGGTGCACGGGCTCTGGCGGCCGGTGCCGGGCCGCTTCAAGGACTTCATCGCCTCCCCCAAGAACAACCTCTACCGCTCGCTGCACACCAGCGTCTGCGGCCCGCAGGACCGGACGGTCGAGGTGCTGATCCGCACCGAGGAGATGCACCGCTCCGCCGAGTACGGCATCGCCGCCCACTACCGCTTCCCCCGGGCCACCGGGCGCGCCGCCGACCGGGCGGACGAGCTGGCCTGGCTGCGCCGGGTGCTCGACTGGGAGCAGGAGACGGTCGACCCGATGCAGTTCATGGAGTCGTTGCGCTGCGACCTGGCGGAGGCGCAGATCCAGGTGGTCGCCGACGGGCGGCAGATCGTCCTGCCGGCCGGCGCCAGCCCGGTCGACCTCGCGTACGAGCTGGGCCGGGAGCGGGGCGACCACTGCCTGGCCGCGCGGATCAACGGACGGCTGGCCCCGCTCTCCTCCGAGCTGGAGGACGGCGACGTCGTGGAGATCTTCACCGAGAGCGACGCGGAGAGCGGCTTCGAGGCCGACGTCGCGCCGCGCGGACCGCGGCGGGAGTGGCTGCGCTTCGTGAAGTCGCCGCACGCCCAGATGCAGATCAGCCGCTGGTTCGCCGAGCACACCGAGCCGGGCATCTCGATCGCCGACAAGGTACGCCTCGGCCGGGCCAGCATCGGTCTGGCGCTGCGCCAGCACGACCGGGGGCTGGCCAGCGACCTGCCGCTGCTGCGGCTCTCCGAGGAGCTGGGCTACCCCGACCTGGAGACCATGCTGGTGGCGGTCTTCGACCGGGCCGTCGAGCCGGACACGGTGGTCCAGCAACTCATCGATCTGGTCGACCACCGGCAGTAGGTGAACGCCGCTCATCCGGCGGGGCCGCCCGGCCACTAGCCTGGAGGCATGATCCCCCGCGCGCGTGCCACCGGACGGGCCATCGGCTACCAGCTCTTCTACCGTCTCCCCGTCCCGCTGCGCCGTCGGCTGGTGCGCCTCGCCGTGCCGAAGTACATCGTCGGTGCCGTCACGCTGGTCCGGGACGCCGAGGCCGACGGCGTGGGGCGGATCCTGCTGCTGCGCCAGCCGCCCGGCTACAGCTGGACGCTCCCGGCGGGCCTGCTGCAGCGCGGCGAGGCTCCGGTGGTCGGCGCGGCCCGCGAGCTGTACGAGGAGTCGGGCATCCGGCTCTCCCCCGACCGGCTCCGCCCCGCCGTCCCGAACGCCGTGGTGCACGCCAAGGGCTGGGTGGACGTGGTCTTCGAGACCGAGGTGCCGGCCTCGACCACGGAGCTGACCGTGGACGGGGCCGAGGTCTTCGAGGCGGCCTGGCATCCGCTGGACGACCTGCCGCGGCTGAGCCGGGCGACCGCCAACCTGCTCGGCCACTACGGCATCGGCCCGCGTGCCGGCGAGGTCCCGCCGGCGCCGCCGGCCGCGTGACCGGCCCGCGTCCCGGCCCCACCGGGGCGGGCGGTCCGAGCGGCGCGACGGGTGCCGGCTGGCGGGCGGCGGTGGACGTCTGCGCGGTGGTGCTCGCCGCGGGCGAGGGCACGCGGCTGCGCCCGCTCACCGAGCGGCTGCCCAAGGCGCTCTGCCCGGTCGGCAACGTGCCGTTGCTGGACCGGGCCCTCGACCGGCTGGCCGCGCTGGGCCTGGCCGGCCCGGAGCGGGTTGCGGTGAACGCCTGCTATCTGGGCGACCAGGTGGTCGCGCACGTGGGCGAACGGGCGCACCTGTCGGTCGAGCCGGGCGCCCCGCTGGGCACTGCGGGTGGGCTGGGCCGGCTGCGGGACTGGATCGCCGGGCGGGGCGTGCTGGTCGGCAACGCCGACGCGTACCTGGCCGACCCGGACGCCCCGCCGGGGCCGGACGTCGCGGCGTTGCTGGACGGCTGGGACGGGCGGAGCGTACGCCTGCTCGGTCAGCCCGCCGCGGACCCGGCGGCCCCCGGCACGTTCAGCGGCCACGTGTTCGTCGGGTTCTCGCTGCTGCCCTGGCGGCTGGTCCGCGACCTGCCGGCCACCTTCGGGGACCTGGTCCGGGCCGTGTGGCGGCCGGCGGAGGCCGCCGGCGCGCTGACCGTGGTGCCCTACCGGGGCACCTTCTACGACACCGGCACTCCGGCCGACTACCTGGCGGCGAACCTGCACGCGGCCGGCGACGGCAGCCTGCTCGACCCGAGCGCCACGGTCACCGGCCGGGTGGCGCGGTCGGTGGTCGGCGCGGGCGCGGTGGTCCGGGGCACGGCCACCCGGGCGGTGGTCTGGCCCGGGGCGACGGTCGGGCCGGAGGAACGGCTCACCGAGGCGATCCGGGCCGGCACGGACCTGACCGTCCCGGCCGGCGGGATCCCCGAGCCGGGGACGGCCTGACCGGACGAACCTCTAGCATGGGCCACGACGTCGACGAACGGAGAAATGTCCCGTGATCACCGCGATCGTGCTGATCGACTGCGCCACCGACTCCATTCCCGAGGTGGCCGAGACCCTGGCCAACCTCCCCGGCGTCAGCGAGGTCTACTCGGTGGCCGGCCACGTCGACCTGATCGCCATGGTCCGGGTCCGCGAGTTCGAGCAGATCGCCCAGGTCATCGCGGGTAGCATCTCCAAGGTTCCCGGGGTGATCAACACCGAGTCGCACATCGCGTTCCGGGCGTACTCCCAGCACGACCTGGAGGAGGCGTTCGCGATCGGCCTGGCGAACGCCGACTAGGGCCCATACGCCGGGTGGCCGGCCCACCCCCGTGGGGCGGACCGGCCTCCGTCGGCCGTACGGCGTCAGCTGGTGCCGGGCGCCGGGGTCTCCGTGGTGCCCGGGGCCGGGGTCTCCGTGGTGCCCGGGGCCGGCGTCTCGGTGCTCGTGCCGCCCGGAGCCGGGGACTCGGTGCCGCCCGGACCCGTCGTCGCGCTGCCGCCCGGGCTGGGCGTGCCGCTGCTGGCGCTGGTCTGCGGGACCGGGACGCCCAGGGTCTGGGCCAGGGCCGTCAGCGCGTCGAGGTGCGCCTGGAGCACCGGCAGCGCGTCCTGGGCCACGGTGATCACCGACTGCTCGGACCCCTGCGAGATCTCGGTCTGGGTCGCCTGGATGGCCTGGACGTGGCCGGCCAGCTCGGCGGTCACCCACGCCTTGTCGAACGCGGCGCCGCTGAGCGTGTTCAGGTGGTCGAGGACCTTCTGCTGGTCGGCGGTCGGGTTGTTCGGCAGTTGCACGTTCAGCTGCTGCGCGGTGGATTTCACCGTCTGGTCCAGCTGGGTGTGGTCCGTCACGAACTGCTTGCCCAGGTCCTTGACCTGCGCGTTCTGGCCCTTCTGCTGGGCCAGGTTGCCCGAGGTGATCTCGAACAGGTTGACCTGGTGCAGCGCCTGCAGGTACTGGGTGTCCTGCGTCGACGGCTGCGCCGCGGCCTGCGCCGCCGCCGCGGGCGCCAGCCCGACCACCACCATGGCGGCGAGCAGTCCGAGGCGTTTGATACCCAACATGTTTCCCCCCCTTTTTCGTTGGACCGCACGGATACCCGGCTGACCGGGGTTATTCCTGCGATTCCACCCGTCCGTGTCAGGGGGTTGCGGGCCGCCGGAGCGGGAGCGTCCGGCACGCGGCGGGCGGGACGGGACGCCCGGCCCGGAAACGGCCGTGGCGCCCGCCGGGGAATCCGGCGGGCGCCACGGTCAGTCGTGCGCGGGCGGGTCAGCGGCGGCTCTCGCCGCTGGTGATCTCCTCCCGCTCCGGTCGGGTCTCGACCGGCGGGTGCCCGGGCGAGACCGGAGCCTCGGCCGGCCTCTCGATCGGGTAGAAGAAGCCCCGGATGGCCGGGCCCAGGGCACCGAGCCGGTTCATCTTCTTCGGGACGACCCAGCCGACGTAGTCCAGCGCGCCGTGCCCGTCGTGGTCGGCCTCGCTGAGCGGCTGGTGCACCTCGACGAACCGGCCGTCCGGCAGCCGCTTGATGATGCCGGTCTCCACGCCGTGGGCCAGCACCTCCCGGTCGTGCTGCTGGAGGCCCAGGCAGATCCGGTAGGTGAAGTAGTAGGCCAGCGGCGGGAGGATCAGCAGACCGACCCGGCCCGCCCAGGTCATCGCGTTCAAGCTGATGTGGAACTTGTCGGCGATGACGTCGTTGCCGCCGGAGAGGGTCAGCACGATGAAGAAGGCCACGGCCATCGCGCCCGCCGCGGTCCGGGCCGGTACGTCCCGGGGCCGCTGGAGCAGGTTGTGGTGGCGGTAGTCCTTCAGGCGGCGGGCCTCCAGGAACGGGTACAGGAACGACAGGCCCACCAGGATGCCGGGCAGGACGACCGTCGGCCAGAACAGCGGCGGGATGACGTACCCGTCGCCGATCGGGATGTTGATCTCCCAGGCCGGCATCAGTCGGGTCGAGCCGTCGAGGAACATGACGTACCAGTCGGGCTGACTGGCGGCCGAGACCACCCACGCCTCGTACGGGCCGAAGTACCAGATCGGGTTGATCTGGAACAGACCACCCATCAGCGCGATCACGCCGAAGACGACCATGAAGAAGCCGCCCTGCTTGAGCGCGTAGCGCGGGAACATCCGCTCGCCGACCACGTTCTCGTTGGTCCGGCCGGGGCCGGGCCACTGGGTGTGCTTCTGCTTGAAGACCAGGCCCAGGTGGGCGCTGATCAGGGCCAGCAGCAGACCCGGGATGAGCAGCACGTGGGCGATGAAGAACCGGCTGATGATGATGGTGCCGGGGAACTCCCCGCCGAAGATCGACGAGGTGACCCAGGAGCCGATCACCGGGATCGACAGCATGATGCCGGAGGCGATCCGCAGACCGGTGCCGGAGAGGCCGTCGTCCGGCAGCGAGTAGCCGGTGAAGCCCGCCAGGAAGCCGACCCAGAACAGCAGCGAGCCGATGATCCAGTTCGTCTCACGCGGCTTGCGGAACGCGCCGGTGAAGAAGACCCGCAGCATGTGCACCACGATCGAGGCCATGAACAGCAGGGCCGCCCAGTGGTGCATCTGCCGCATGATCAGGCCGCCCCGAACGTCGAACGACAGGTTCAGGCTGGAGGCGTACGCGGCCGACATCGGGGTGCCCCGCAGCGGGGCGTAGCTGCCGTTGTAGATGACCTCGGTCATCGCCGGCTCGAAGAAGAAGGTCAGGAAGACACCGGTCAGGATCAGGATGATGAACGAGAAGAGCGCGATCTCGCCCAGCAGGAACGACCAGTGGTCCGGGAAGACCTTGTTCAGCAGCTTCCGCAGCGGGGTGGCCGCCTGGAAGCGGTCGTCCAGCGCGCCCGCGGTCTTGGCGGGCACCGCGGCTACGTCAAACTTTCGGCGCTTCATGGCCGCTCCCAGAAGTCGGGACCGATGGTTTCGGTGTAGTCGGACCTCGCCACGAAGAAGCCCTCCCCGTCCACCTCGATCGGCAGCTGCGGCAGCCGCCGGCTGGCCGGCCCGAAGACCGGCTTGGCGTTGTCGGTGATGAGGAACTGCGACTGGTGGCACGGGCAGAGCAGCCGGTTGGTCTGCTGCTCGTAGAGGCTGGCCGGGCAACCGGCGTGCGTGCAGATCTTGGAGAACGCGGCGTAGTTGCCCCACATGAAGTCGCCGTGGCCGATCCGCGCGTTGTTGGCCCGCGACTTCTGCGCGTCCTCCTCACGCAGGTGGATCAGCAGGGTCGGCGAGTCAGCGTGCTTGTTGCTCACGCCGCCGTCGATGCCCGGGAAGACGGTGAGCTGGCCACCGGCGCTGATGTCCGCCGGGCGGATCGGCCGGCCGTCCTCGCGGACCAGCCGGATCTTCTTCCCGTTCTCCGGCTTGAAGCCGGTGGTGAACATCTGGTTGTTCTTGTGCGGGTCGGAGATCAGGCCACCGACCAGCGGCGCCGCGGCGACCGCGCCGACCGGCACCAGGCCGGCGAGCAGCGAGACGCCGAGCAGCGGCCGGCGCCGGACACCCATCTCGTCGGCCATGTAGAGCATCGTCTCGCCGGTGATCCGGCGATCCTCGGGCGAGCCCGGCTGGTCGTGCCGGTCCTGGATCGAGACCTCCTTGGGCAGCAGCTTCTTGCCCCAGGTGAGGATGCCGAAGCCGATGCCGAGGAGCGCGATGCCGAGGGTCAGGCCGAGCAGCGGGGTGAAGTACTTGTCGCCGCCGCGGCCCGGCTCCCACTTCCAGGGCCACGCGATGTAGACCACGAGGAAGGTGACGCCGGCCACGAAGGTGAGCCAGAACATCGCGGCGACCGTACGGGTCAGCCGGCGCTCCGCCTTGCTGCCAGGGACCACCTGTGGCTCGTAGTGGACGATCTCGATGTCGTCCCGCCGCGCGCCCTCCTGGACGATGTCGAACCGGGAGAGCCGCGGGTCGTTCACGTCGAGCGGCTCCCGGCCCGCCGGGGCCTGGTGCTCGGTGTGGGTGCTCATGCCGTCACCTCGCTACGGGTGGCGCCGGGGGTCGACGCCACAGCACTGAAACGAATGGTCCGCTCGGTCACGACTTGCCCGCAATCCACAGGCTCGTGAAGACCAGCGCGACGATGCCGACCAGGAAGGCCGCCAGACCCTCGGTCGACGGGCCGTACCGGCCCAGGTTGAAACCGCCCTGGTCCTGGGTGCCCTTCAGGTTCTCCTGGATGTAGGCGATGATGTCCGCCTTCTCCTGCGGGGAGATCTGGTTGTCCCCGAACACCGGCATGTTCTGCGGGCCGCTCAGCATCGCGGCGTAGATCTGCCGATCGGTGGCCGGGTACAGGCTCGGCGCGTACTTGCCCGAGGAGAGGGCACCACCGCCGGCGCTGAACGCGTGGCACTGCGAGCAGTTGATCCGGAACAGCTCGCCGCCGGCGGCGAGGTCGGCGCCCTCGCGCAGGTTGCCCTGCGGGACCTCCGGACCGCCGCCCAGCTCCTGGATGTACTGGCCGAGCTGGCGCACCTGCTCGTCGGTGAACTGGGGCTTCTTCCGCGGGGCCTGGGCCTCCTGCCGGGCCATCGGCATCCGACCGCTGCTCACCTGGAACTCGACCGAGGCCGAACCGACGCCGATCAGGCTCGGACCACGCCCCGCGACGCCCTGGGCGTTGCGACCGTGACAGGTCACACAGCTCACGTCGAACAGCGCCTTGCCCTCGTTGGCGGCGGCGCTCAGGGGCGGGTTTTCCTGCGCCTGCACGCCCGGGGCGAAGAGGGTGTAGGCACCGCCGGCCAGCATCAGCGCGGCGGCCAGCCGGACCGCGGCACCCAGCCGGCGGCGGCCCCTGCTGCGCGCTACGGGCCGCCCGCGCAGCCGCGCGAGCAGACCGCGTCGGCGGTCGTTGTCAGAAGTCATGACCTGTGTCCTTAACCGGTTGGACCTTGTCTCAGGGGACGAAGCAGCGGCGCGGTACGTGACGCGCCAAGATCACTGGAGCCAGTAGATCATGGCGTAGAGCCCGATCCACACCACGTCGACGAAGTGCCAGTAGTAGGACACGACGATGGCCGACGTGGCCTGCGCCGGGGTGAACCGGCCCATGGTGGTGCGGATCATGAAGATGATGAAGGCGATCAGACCGCCGGTCACGTGCAGACCGTGGAAGCCGGTGGTCAGGTAGAACATCGACCCGTACCCGTCTGCGTTGATCTTGACGCCCTCGTGCACCAGGTTGCGGTACTCGTTCGCCTGGCCGAGCACGAAGATCAGGCCCATCACGAAGGTGATGGTGAACCACCGGCGGAGGGCGTGGACGTCACCCTTCTCGGCCGCGAAGACACCGAGCTGGCAGGTCACCGAGGACAACACCAGGATCACCGTGAAGGTGGTCGCGTAGGGGATGTTGAGGATCTCGGTGTGCTTCTCCCACTGCTCCGGCGCTGCCGCGCGGATCGAGAAGTACATCGCGAACAGCGCCGCGAAGAACATGAGTTCGCTGGAGAGCCACACGATCGTCCCGACACTGACCATGTTGGGGCGCGTCAGGGAGTGGATCCGGCTCTTGTCAATGGCTGGGGCCGCAGTCACGCGGTCATTATTGCCCTTGACCGGGACCGACGATCAGCGGGGTGGCAAACCTGTGCCATCAGTGGCCCGATCGGGGTCGTCCGCTTCGCCTGACCTACCCTGAAAAGCGTGCTGCACGTCGATCCGATCTTCGCCGCCACCTCGGGCGCTCCGTCGACCCTGGCCGCCGGGGGCGAGGGCGTACCGCCGCCCTTCACCGTCGCGCGGGTGTTCACCGAGACCCGGCTGGACAACTGGCTCGCCGTCGGGCTGGTGCTGGCCGCCGGCCTCTACCTCTACGGCGTCTACCGGCTGCGGCTGCGCGGCGACCACTGGCCGGTGCTCCGCACGGTCTTCTTCCTCGGCCCGGGGCTGGGCGGCATCGCGGCGGTGACGGTCAGCGGGCTGGGGGCGTACGACACCACGCTGCTGTCGGTGCACATGGTGCAGCACATGGTGCTGTCCATGGTCGCGCCGATCTTCCTGGCGCTGGGCGCCCCGGTGACGCTCGCCCTGCGTACGCTGCCGGTGCGCCCGCGCAAGCGGCTGCTGGCGATCGTGCACAGCCGGATCGCGCGGATCTACACCTTTCCGCTGGTGGCGTTCGCCATCTTCGTGGTGAACCCGTTCGCGCTCTACTTCACCGACCTCTACCACTACACCCTGCAGCACGAGTGGGCGCACGAGCTGACCCACGCGCACTTCATCGCCACCGGGTGCGTGTTCTTCTGGCCGTTGCTCGGCCTCGACCCGCTGCCCGGCCGCTGGCCGCACCCGGCCCGGGCGCTGCTGATGCTGCTCTCCGTGCCGTTCCACACCGTGCTCGGGCTCACCATCATGCAGAGCACCACGCTGCTCGGCGGCGACTGGTACCCGTCGCTGCACCTGGCCTGGTCGGACCCGCGGAACGACCAGGTGGTCGCCGGCGGCGTCCTGTGGGCTGGCGGCGAGTTCGTCAGCGTCACCATGCTGGCCGTGCTGGTCGTCCAGTGGATCAAGCACTCCGAGCGCGAGGCCCGCCGGCTGGACCGCGAGCTCGACCGCCAGGAGGCCCGCGAGCGGGCCGCGGGGGCCACCGCCTGAGCTGCCCCGGCGACAACTCCAGCTCGGCTGGCGGCCATAATTCGGCCTCCGCGCCGCCAGGCGGCGCTCCGGATCGAATGAAGGCCGGCCCGACGCCGCGCCGCGACCGGGAGCCGTCGGGGGTACGCCAGGGCGGGCCGACCGGCCGGATGTGACGCCCGCTACGATCAGCGGGCAGCTACGAGGTGGGAGCCAGCGTGAGCGATCGTCTTTGCACCGTCCTGCTCTACAGCGACGACCCGAAGGTCCGTGACCGGATGCGACTCGCCGTCGGCACCCGGCCCGCGCTCGGGCTCGAGATCGAGTTCGTGGAGGCCGCCGACTACGCCGGGTGCGTCCGGCTGGTCGACGACTACGAGATCGACCTGCTCCTGCTGGACGGCGAGGCCACCCCGGGCGGCGGCCTCGGCATCGCCCGCCAGATCAGGGACGACCGGGACGACGCCCCGCCGACTTGCGTGGTGCTGGCCCGCGCCGCCGACCGCTGGCTGGCCGCGTACGCCGAGGTCGACGCCACGCTGACCCACCCGCTCGACCCGGTGACCACCGGCACCACCGTCGCCGAGCTGCTGCGGCGTACGCACGCCGCGGCCTGAGCGACCCTGCGGCGTCACGGCGACGAGGCCGTGGCGCCGTTCCACACCCGCTCTCACCCCGCACGGGAGGGCCGCCATGGGCGACCGCACCTGGCCGCTGCTGCTCAACGCGCTGCTGCGCGGCGAGGAGCTCTCCACCGCCGACACCGCCTGGGCGATGGACGAGATCATGACCGGCTCGGCCAGCCCCGCCCAGGTGGCCGGCTTCGTGGTGGCGCTGCGCGCCAAGGGTGAGACCCCCGCCGAGCTGGCCGGCCTGGTGCAGGCGATGCTCGGCCGGTCGGTCGAGGTCGAGCTCCCCGAGGAGATCCGGGCGACCGCCCTGGACGTGGTCGGCACCGGCGGCGACCTCGCGCACACGGTGAACATCTCCACGATGACCGCGCTGGTGGTGGCCGGGGCCGGCGTGCGGGTGGTCAAGCACGGCAACCGCGCCGCCTCCTCCTCGTGCGGCACCGCCGATCTGCTGGAGTACCTGGGCGTACCGCTGGACCTGGCCCCCGAGCAGGTGGCCCGGTGCGTGACCGAGGCCGGCATCGGCTTCTGCTTCGCGGGCCGCTTCCACCCGGGCATGCGCCACGCCGGCCCGGTACGCCGGGAGATCGGCGTGCCGACCGCGTTCAACTTCCTCGGCCCGCTGACCAACCCGGCCCGTCCCCGGGCCGGCGCGGTCGGCTGCTTCGACCTGCGGATGGCGCCGGTGATGGCGGCCGTCTTCGCGGCCCGCGGCGACTCGGTAGTGGTGATGCGCGGCGAGGACGGGCTGGACGAGTTCACCACCGCCGCGCCGACCCGCCTCTGGGTGGCGCAGCGGGGCACCGTCAGGGAGGCGCTGCTGGACGCGGCGGAGCTGGGGGTACCCCGGTCCACCCTGGCCGACCTGCGGGGCGGGGACGCCACGTACAACGCCGGGGTGGCCCGGCGGCTGCTGGCCGGCGAGACCGGCCCGGTCCGGGACGCGGTGCTGGTGAACGCCGCGGTGGCGCTGGCCACCCAGGGCCCGCTCGACGGCGACCTGCACGAGGCGCTGCGGGCCGGCATGGCCCGGGCGGCGGAGTCCGTCGACTCGGGTGCCGCCGCCGGCGTCCTGGACCGCTGGCTCGAGGTGGCCCGCTCCCTCTGACGCCCGGAATCCCGGCGGTTGTCGGACCCCGCTGGTACGCCTAGAGGCGTCCCGGGCCGGCAAGCCGGGGCGGGCCCACGCCCGGAAGTGTCAGACCGGCGTGCCAAACTACACGGGAGTAATTTTCCGTTTTCCGCCCATGCGGGCACCGCCCCCGGCGGCACCGGAACGAGAGGAGACGCCCGTGTCGGACCGCGAGCTCTACTGCGACATCTGCGAGGGCGTTGCGCTGTTCGAGGCTCCGCCCTGCGTCGACGGCCACGGCGCCGACTGCCCTGAGCTGGTGTGCACCGACTGCGGCGCGGCCGTGCTGATCGCCACGTTCGCCTTCCGCGCCCCGCGGCTGGAGCACCGCCGCGGCGGCTCCCGCCCGATCCACCGCCGCGCCGCCTGACCCGACGGCGGCTCCCCCGGCGCCAGGCCGCCCACGTGGCGATCCCGGGTGGCTGGATGCCGACCAGGTCGGCGCAGCGGAGTCGATCAAGCACCAAGGCTCGATGCTGGCGCAGCCGAACGGCAGCGCGCCCGGCACCCGGGCCGACCCCTACAGCGCGGACGGCGGGGAGACGCAGCCGACGACCCCCGCCCTCCGGGCCCGGTCCCAGGGTGGGACCCGCCCGCACACCCTGGACCTATGCGCCGAGGCCCGCGTCCCAACGGGACGCGGGCCTCGGGACGAGCCGTGAACTCAGTGCTCGGCGGTCCGCCGGGTGCCAGAGTAGTACTCGAAGAGCAGGCCGCAGGCGGCGAAGATCACCGCTACCAGGCCCACGCCCAGCAGCCACATCTGCCAGTAGACCAGCCCCAGGCCGGCGATCGACGCGGCCAGGGCCAGGCCGAACGGCCAGTAGCTGCCCGGGCTGAAGAAGCCGACCTCGCCCGCGCCGTCGGCGACCTCGGCGTCCGGCCGGTCCTCGGGGCGCAGGTCGATCCGGCGGGAGACGAACCAGAAGAAGCCGCCGCACATCGAGCAGAGCAGGAACGACAGCAGCAGCGCCACCGTGCCGACCCACTCGATGCGACCGCCCGTGCCGTGGGTCCAGGCACCGTAGAGGATGCTGACGCCGAGGAGGAACGCCCCGACGGTCAGGAAGATCTTCCACTCGGTCTTCATGCCGGCCCTCTCACCTTCTCGTGCCGGCGGTCTCGCCGCTCGGGTTGAAGTTGTTCTTGTCGCGCCGGGTGTCGAACGGCTCGGTCGTCTCGGCGTACGGCTTCTGGCCGATGGCCTGCAGCGCCTCCTGGGTCGACTTGCCGGCCTTCTTGGCCGCCAGGAACTGCTCGTACTTGTCGGGCGAGACGACCCGCAGCTCGAAGTTCATGAAGGCGTGGTAGGTGCCGCACAGCTCGGCGCAGCGGCCCACGTACGCGCCCTCCTGGTCGAGGCTGCTGACCTCGAAGACGTTCCGGACGTTGCCCGGGAAGACGTCCCGCTTGAACAGCAGCTCCGGCACCCAGAAGGAGTGCACGACGTCGCGGCTCTGCTCCTCGAACCGGATCGACTTGCCGGTCGGCAGCACCAGCACCGGGATGACCTCGCTGGTGCCGAGGACCGAGGCGACGGTGTTGGCGTCGCGGCCCTGGCCGTCGCGGTAGGTGAACTGCCAGTTCCACTTGAAGGCGACGACCTCGACCGTGACGTCCGGGTTCTTCGACGTCTTGTCCACGTCGGTCTGCACGATCGCGGTGTAGTAGAAGAGCACCGAGACGACCAGGATCGGCGCGATCGTGTAGAGGAACTCCATCGGCATGTTGTAGCGGGTCTGCACCGGCAGCGCGTTACCCCGCTTCCGGTAGCGGATCACGCACCAGAAGATCAGGCCCCAGACGAAGACGCCGACCGCCAGGGCCGCGATGCAGGACGCGATCCACAGGTCGTACATCCGGTGCGACTCGGGGGTGATACCGCCCTGCGGCCACCCGAAGCCGGCGAACGTCTTGCCGACGTCGCAGCCGGTGAGCAGCACCAGCAGCGCGGCTCCGCCGAGACCGAGCCCGGCGAGCCGACCAGCACCACGCCGCCGGTGCCCACCGGCTCCCGGGGAAGCGCTGTGCCGTACGGCCGACGACCGTACCTCCGAACTCCTTGCGACCACCTGGTCCTGCCTCCCTAGCGCGCCGCGGCGGGGTTTCTCTCCGTACCGACGGCAAAGGCGTCACCGACGGTCGCAGATTACTCGACCATGACGGGCCTGACCGTGTTGGGGTCACTGTCCGCCCCCATCGGGGGGTCCGGGGGCGGGGCGGCACGATAGCGTCGGCAGTCGTGAGCGAGCGAACCATCAGGCTCAGGAGCGCGGCGCCTCGCGCCGCCGCGGAGCGGAGCGGGGCGGCCGTGTGAGCACGTCCCCGGTCTACCTGGACGCGGCCACCGCCGCCCCGCTGCACCCGGTCGCGCGGCAGGCGTTGCTGGCCGCGCTCGACGACGGCTGGGCCGACCCCGGCAAGCTCTACACGCAGGCCCGCCGGGCCCGCCAGCTCCTCGACGCCGCCCGCGAGGCCGCCGCGCAGACCCTCGGCGTCCGCGCCGACGAGCTCTCCTTCACCCCCAGCGGTACGACCGCTGCCCACGCGGCCGTGCTGGGCGGCCTGGCCGGGCGGCGCCGGGCCGGGGCGACCCTGGTGCACTCCGCGATCGAGCACTCGGCGGTGCTGCACGCCGCGGAGCGGCACGTGGCGGCCGGCGGCGACGCGGTGCCCGTACCGGTGGACCGGCTCGGTCGGCTGGACCTGGACGCCTGGTCGGCGGCGGTGGCCGCGCCGGGGGTGGCCCTCGCGGCCCTGATCGCGGCCAGTCACGAGGTGGGCACCGTGCAGCCGGTGCCGGCGGCGGCCGAGGCGTGCGCGCAGGCGGGGGTACCGCTGTACGTCGACGCGGCGCAGCTGGTCGGCCGGGCGCCGCTGCCGGCCGGCTGGTCGATGCTGAGCGCCAGCGCGCACAAGTGGGGCGGGCCGCCCGGTGTCGGGCTGCTGGTGGTCCGCAAGGGCACCCGGTGGGAGTCGCCGTTCCCGGCCGACGAGCGGGAGTCGGGGCGTACCCCCGGGGTGGTGAACCTGCCCGCGGTGGTGGCCGCGGTGGCGAGCCTGCGCGCGGCGGCGGCCGAGGCGGCGGCCGAGACGACCCGGCTGGCGCCGCTGGTGGACCGGATCCGGGCCCGGGTGGCCGCCGAGGTGCCGGACGTGGAGGTTGTCGGCGATCCGGTGGACCGGCTCCCCCACCTGGTCACCTTCTCCTGCCTCTACGTGGACGGCGAGGCGCTGCTGCACGCGCTGGACCGGCGGGGCTTCGCGGTCTCCTCCGGCTCCTCCTGCACCTCGTCCACGCTCCGGCCGTCGCACGTGCTGGAGGCGATGGGGGTGCTGTCGCACGGCAACGTCCGGGTGTCGCTGCACCGGGACACCACGGCGGCGGACGTGGACCGCTTCCTCGCCGAGCTGCCCGGGATCGTCGCCGACCTGCGCGCCGAGGCGGGGGTCACCGGGCTGTGAGCGAGCCGAGCGAGCCGGACGAGGTGCTCGACTGCCGGGGCCAGCGCTGCCCGCTGCCCGTGATCAACCTGGCCCGCCGGTTGCCCGAGCTGCCGGTCGGGGCGGTGGTCCGGGTGCTCGCCGACGACCCGGCCGCCGCCGTGGACATCCCCGCCTGGTGCCGGATGCGCGGCCAGGAGTTCCTGGCCGCGCACCCCGACTCCCCCGCCTACGACGTCCGCCGCATCCGCTGACGGCCCGTCACCCCGTCGACCAGGAGGTCCACGTCACAGGCGGCATGACGCGAACAACACCGGCGTCCGCGCTACCCGCAGTGCTCGAAGGGCGAGGTGTAGCTGGCGCCACCGGTGCTGCCGCCCCACTTCACGCAGCCCGGCGCGGTGCGGATGACCGGCCCGGCGTAGTACGAGTAGTTGCCGGAGTCCGTTGATCTCGTGCTGCCCTCCGGTTCGAGGAACGCGCTCGTGGCGGTGGCCGTGCCGACGTTCGCCATCTTCAGGGTGACCACGCAGTTCTGGCTGGTGGAGCCGTTCCACAGCAGGTTGGTGGTGCCGGCCGAACCGAGCGGCTTCGAGTCGGTGACCTCGAAGCCGCCGCCGCACACTGCCGCCGGGTCGTACGAGGTGGCACAGTTCCTGCTGGTCACCGAGGCGTCCGGGTAGCCGAAGGTGGCGCCGTTGAAGACGGCCTTGATGATGTGCGACTGGGAACGGTCCGGGTAGCGCACCTCGTAGTGCAGGTGCGGGGAGATGTTGTTGCCCGACCTGCTGGTGTTGCCGACGGCCCCGATGGCCTGGCCGCGCAGCACGGACTCGCCGGCGAGCACCGCCCGCTTGTCGAGGTGCGCGTAGTAGGTGTAGTACCCACCGCCGTGGTTGATCACGATCAGGTTGCCGTACCCGTTGGTCTCGCCCTGGTGCGCGGAGACCTCGACCGTGCCGGCGGCCGCGGCCACCACGGTGTCGCCGAGGTCCGCGGACGCGGTGGACCCGCGGTTGAAGTCGATCTCCCAGGACACGTGGGCGCTGCTGTTGCTGCTGTTGCCCTGCCAGGTCTGCCCGCACGGGAAGGGCAGCTGGAACGCCGGCGCGGCCTGCGCCGGGTTCGCGATCAGCAGGGTCCCCGCGATACCGATGACCAAGGCGCTCACGGCCCGCAGCAGGTGGCGTAGTCGCATCTGGCCGTCCTTTCCGTAGGTGCTGTAGGCCCTCCAGCGTGGGCGGGGCTCCTCCAGGCCGGCTCCACATTTCCTACAATCGATCGATGTCCGACCGGCCGTCGCCCCTGCCAGAAGGACTCGAGCTGCGCATACTCGGTCCGGTGGAGTTGCTGCGCGACGGCGTTCCCGTCCCGCTGGCCGGGGTCAAGCCCCGCCAACTGCTCGCCACGCTCGCCCTCCGCAACCAGCGCACGGTCGGGGTGGAGCACCTGATCGAGGTGCTCTGGCCGCAGGACCCGCCCCGCTCGGCGGTGGCCAACGTGCACACGTACGTCCACGCCCTGCGCAGCCACCTCGGCGTGGCCCGGCTGCGCCGGCAGCCGCCCGGCTACCGGCTGCTGCTGGGCCCCGCCGAACTCGACGTGGCCCGCTTCGACGAGGACGAGCGGGCCACCGACCCGGCCCGGCTGGACGCGGCGCTGGCGCTGTGGCGGGGCGACCCGATGGAGAACCTGCCGCACTCGGCACTGTGGCGGCCCGAGGTGGAGCGCCTGGTCGAACGCTGGCGGCGGCTGCGGGAGCAGCGGGCCCGGGTACGCATCGAGTCCGGCGATCCGGCCGGGGCGGTCGCCGACCTGCGGGCGCTGGTGACCGAGGACCCGTTGCGGGAGGAGGCCTGGCGACTGCTGGTCACCGCGCTGGAGGCGACCGGCCGGCGGGCGGAGGCGCTGTCGACGTACTCCAGCGCCCGCCGCTTCCTGCTGGAGGAGTTGGGCATCGAGCCCAGCGAACCGCTCCGCCGGTTGCACCGCAGCCTGCTGACCGGTGGTGCGCCCGCGGCCCGGGCCGAGTCGCCCCGGTTGGACGGTGTCGCGGCCACCATGCTGCGCGGGTTCGCCCTGCTCAACCTCGGGCCCGCACCCGGCTGGGTGGCGGCGGCCCTGGTGGACCGGGACGACGCGCAGGCCGTACTGGACAACCTGGAGCTCGGCCGGCTGGTCCGCCGGGTCGGCCGGGACGAGCTGGGGCAACCGCGGTTCCGGCTGTCGATCGCGGCCAGCCTGCTGGCACCGGAGCTGCCCGAGCCGGCCGACGAGGCGATGCTGTGCCGGGTGCTCGGCGGCTACCTCGACCTGGCCGGGCGGGCCGCGCGGGGCCTGCCGGCCCAGGTCTTCGGTCCCGGGGTGAGCGTCGCGGCCCGCTGGCCGGTGCCGGCCGCCGCGGAGCTGACCAAGGATCCGGTCGCCTGGTTCACCGTCGAACGGCAGGCCCTGCTCGCCGCCGTCGACCTCGCCGCCCGGCTGGGCCGCTCCGCACTGGCCTGGGAGTTCGCGCACGCCATGCTGCCCTGGTGCGACCTCGGCGGCCACAGCGTCGAGTGGGAGCAGAGCCATCGCACCGCGCTCGACGTCTGCCACCGCACGGGGGACTTGCTCGGCGAGGCGGTGAGCCTGCGCGGGCTCGGGCAGCTGCACCTGTACCGCGACCATTACGGCGCCGCCGCCGAGGCGTTCAGCCGGGCCCGGCTGGCGTACGCCCGGCTGGGCAACACGTACGGCGAGGCGGGGGCCCTGGCCGGGCTGGGCTCCGTGCACCGGCTGCGCGGCGACCACGACACCGCGTACGACTGCTACCAGCAGGCGCTGGCGTCCTACCTGGCGGTCGGCGATCAGCACGGCCAGGCGTACGTGCAGGGCGCGCTGGCCCAGGTGTGGCTGGCCCGCCGGAACCCGGCCGAAGCGCTCCGCGCGCTGAACGCCGGCCTGCCGCTGGCCAGCGAACTGGACGACCAGCACCGGGTGGCGCACCTGTTGCACCGGCTCGGGCTGGTCCGGGTGGCGCTCGGCGAGGCGGTGGCCGCCCGCGACTGTTTCACCGCCGCGCTCGACCGGTTCAACGCCCTCGGCGACGCGCACGGCCAGGCGTACTGCCTCAGCGACCTGGCCGAACTGGAGCACGGTGACGCGGCGATCACCGGCCTCGGCCGGGCGCTGGAGATCTTCGAGCAGATCGGCGA
The DNA here is from genome assembly GCF_008119785.1 of Micromonospora sp. MP36. Classification (GTDB taxonomy): domain Bacteria; phylum Actinomycetota; class Actinomycetes; order Mycobacteriales; family Micromonosporaceae; genus Micromonospora. Next base: position 23,234 of record NZ_VSFA01000077.1, read on the forward strand.
CCGCCGCGGCCAGGAGCAGACCGCCCGGCGCCTCGGTGAACTGCACCACGACGCCGGGCGGGGGCGGCTCGGCGACGCCTACCTGGCCGAGGCTCGCCGGCTGCGCTCCACCGTCGAGGACGAGATGACCCGGGCCGGCTGAGCGGCCCCTTCTCAACGCCTCGTGCAGAGCATCTTGTTGACACCCGCGGCGGGGGTCAACGGAGGTAGGCGAGGATGCCCGGCAGGGGGTCGGTGTCGACGGCGGTGTCCACCACCAGGCGGGGGCCGATGATCGGCTCGTACTCGGCCCGGCGGACCAGGGTCTGCTCCCAACTGGGCAGCTGCTCGTCGGGCAGCCGGGCCTCGACCCGGCGGCGGTGCTCCGCCTCGTCCCCGCAGTGCACCTCGATCATCCGCAGCGGCACGCCGGACCGCTCGGCCAGGTCGTGCCAGATTCCCCGGGCGCTGGCCACCGGGTTCACCGCGTCCACCACCACGCTCAGCCCGAGCCCGAGCTGCACCTCGGCCAGCCCGGCGACCGCGCCGTACACGGCCAGCTCGGGGACGTCGCCGACCAGCCCGTAGCGCTGCAGGGCCCGCTCCACCGGCTCGACCGGCAGGACCGGGGCGTGCAGGGCGGCACCGACCCGGACGGCGAGGGTGGTCTTGCCCACGCCGGGCAGCCCGGCGAAGGCGACCAGCACCGGCCCGCCCACACCGGGGCGGACCGCGTCGGGGGCGACCCCGCCGTCCGGGCCGGGTACGCCGGAGGTCACGGCAGCAGGTGCGGCCGGACGTCGTCGGCGGCCGCGTCCCCGTACGACTCGGCGAGCCGCTTGACGAACAGGTCAGGGCGAACCTGGTACTCCTGCGTGCCGACGGTCTCCAGCACGAGGGTGGCCAGCAGCGAGCCGACCTGGGCGGCCCGCTCCAGGCCCAGCCCCCAGGAGAGGGCGGCGAAGAACCCGGCCCGGAACCCGTCGCCGACGCCGGTCGGGTCGACCGCCTCGATCTCCCGGGCGATCGGCACGTGGATGGTCTCGAAGTCCCGGCCGGCGATCTCCGCGCCGTCCTTGCCCAGCGTGGTGACCCGGACCTTCACCCGGTCCAGCAGCTGCGCGTCGGTCAGGCCCGCCTTGCTCAGCAGCAGCGACTTCTCGTAGTCGTTGGTCATCAGGTAGTCGGCGCCGTCGATCAGCCCGAGGACGTGCTCGCCCTCCATCCGGGCGAGCTGCTGGGACGGGTCGGCGACGAACGGGTAGCCGCGCTCCCGGCACTCGGCCGAGTGGCGGATCATCGCCTCCGGGTCGTTGGCGCCGACCAGCACCAGGTCCAGGCCGCCGAGACGCTCCGCCACCGGGGCCAGCTCGATGTTGCGGGCCTCGCTCATCGCGCCGGCGTAGAACGAGGCGATCTGGCACATGTCGGTGTCGGTGGTGCAGACGAACCGGGCGGTGTGCGCCACCTCGCTGATGTGCACCGAGTCGCAGTCCACGCCGTGCCGCTCGAGCCACGAGCGGTAGTCGGCGAAGTCGGCGCCGACCGCGCCGAGCAGCACCGGGCGCAGCCCGAGCTGGGCCATGCCGAAGGCGATGTTCGCGGCCACCCCGCCACGGCGCAGCACCAGGTCGTCCACGAGGAACGACAGCGACACCTTGTGCAACTGGTCGGCGATCAACTGCTCGGCGAACCGGCCCGGGAAGCTCATCAGGTGGTCGGTCGCGATCGAGCCGGTCACGGCGATCTTCATGTCAACCCTCGTGGTCGGGAGCACGGCGCGGGTCAGCCTACCGGTCGCTCCGCCGGGGCGGACGGGGGTCGGTCGACAACCGGCCATACTCCGCACGTACGAAGGTCACCGCGCGGACACCTGCCGGCGGGGAAGACAGCACGGCGGGACCACCCGGTGAGGGGCGGTCCCGCCGTGTCCGTATGTCATCCGTCGGCCCGTGGGGCCGGCCGGCGTCGACTCAGCTGAACGAGTCGCCGCAGGCGCAGGAGTTGCCGGCGTTCGGGTTGTCGATGGTGAAGCCCTGGGCGTCGATCCGGTCGGCGAAGTCGATGGTCGCGCCGGCCAGGTAGGGGGCGCTCATCCGGTCGACGACGACCTCGACACCGTCGTAGTCGGTGACGATGTCACCGTCGAGCGACCGCTCGTCGAAGAAGAGCTGGTACCGCAGGCCGGAGCAGCCGCCCGGCTGCACCGCGACCCGGAGCCGCAGGTCGTCGCGGCCCTCCTGCTCGATCAGGGCCTTGACCTTCTGCGCCGCGACGTCGGTGAGGACGACGGTGCTGGGGGCCTTGGCCTCGGTCGACTCGGTCTGCGCTGGCGTGGTCACGTGGAAATCTCCCTGCGCGCTATGGGTCCGGACGCACTGGCCAACATTTCCCGTCGCCCAGTCATTCCCGGTGTGGTCCAGATCCGATCGTACGCCGCCCCGCGGTGCGTCACCTCCGGTGGCGTGATCCCTGCCGGGTGAGCCGCGCCGCAGGCCAGGCAGCGGTCACCGGCTCCACTGGCGGGCGAGTCGGGCGCCGAGCGCGCGCAGCCCCTCGGCGGGGCGGTCCATCGCCGCCGCCACCCCGCCGCGCTCCTCGCCGCCGAAGTGCTCCACCAGGCTGTACGCCTCGGTCACGCCCGCCGCGGCGGCCTCCCGCCGCCCGGTACTCACCCGTCCCGCCAGCACCACGCAGGGCACGCCCCGGTCCCGGGCGGCGTTGGCCACCCCGGCGACCACCTTGCCGCGCAGCGACTGGTGGTCGAAGGAGCCCTCCCCCGTGACCACCAGGTCGGCCGCGTCCAGCGCGGCGTCCAGCCCGATGGCCCGGGAGACCAGCCCGATGCCGGACTCGCACCGGCCGCCGAGGGCGAGCACCGCCGCGCCGAGCCCGCCGGCCGCCCCGGCGCCGGGCAGCCCGGCGAACCCCGGCGGGCAGCCGGGCAGCTCGCGTTCCAGCACCCCGGCCCAGCGCTCCAGCGCGGCGTCCAGCAGCAGGACGTCCTCCCGGGTGGCGCCCTTCTGCGGGCCGTAGACGTTGCTTGCGCCGTGCAGCCCGAGCAGCGGGTTGTCCACGTCGGTGGCGGCGACCAGGGTGACGCCGCGGACCCGGGGCGCGCCGTCCAGCGCGGCCACCGCGGCCAGCGCCGCTCCGCCGTACGGCAGGGCCCGGCCCGCCTCGTCCAGCGCGGTGACGCCGAGCGGGATCAGCATCCCGGCACCCCCGTCGTTGGTGGCGGAACCGCCCAGCCCGATCACCAGGGTCCGCGCCCCCGCCTCGACCGCCGCGGCCACCAGCAGCCCCAGCCCGTACGAGGTGGTCGCTTTCGGGTCGCGCTCGGCGGCCGACAGCAGGTGCAGCCCGCACGCCTGGGCGCTCTCCAGGTAGGCGGTGCCGTCGTCGGTGAGCAGGATCTCACCGGCGGCGGGGCGGCCGAGCGGGTCGACGGTCGGCACCGGCAGCCGCCGCCCGCCGAGCGCCTCGGCGAGCACGGCGACGAACCCGGGCCCGCCGTCGGCGAGCGGCCGGAGCAGCACCTCGTCGTCGGGCGCCACCGACCGCCAGCCCTCGGCCACCGCGGCGGCCACCTCCTGGGCCGGCAGCGTGCCGGCGAACTTGTCGGGGCAGAGCAGCACGCGCATGGCGAGCAGTGTGGCAGGCCACACCGACGGCGGCCGTACGCCGGTGGCGCTGTGGGACCATGGGGGGCGTGACTTCGACCTGGGTTGAGCCCTCCAACACCGCCACTGCGCTGCTGCTCCTCGGCCGCGGCAGCGACCCCGCCACCGAACGTGGCGTGGAGTGTCCGGGTGACCTCCCCGCGCCGAGTGACCCGGACCTGGTGGCCCGGGCGGCGGCGGCCAAGGCCGCGCTCGGCACGAAGGTCTTCGTGCTCGGCCACCACTACCAGCGCGACGAGGTGATCCAGTTCGCCGACGTGACCGGCGACTCGTTCAAGCTGGCCCGGGAGGCGGCGGCCCGCCCGGACGCGGAATACATCGTCTTCTGCGGCGTGCACTTCATGGCCGAGAGTGCGGACATCCTCACCTCGGACCGCCAGCGGGTGATCCTGCCCGACCTCGCCGCCGGCTGCTCGATGGCCGACATGGCGGTGCTGTCGCAGGTCGAGACGGCCTGGGACGTGCTGACCGAGCTGGGCGTGGCGCAGGACACCGTCCCGGTGACCTACATGAACTCCTCGGCGGACATCAAGGGCTTCGTCGGCCGGCACGGCGGCGTGGTCTGCACCTCGTCGAACGCGAAGCGGGCGCTGGACTGGGCGTACCAGCAGGGGTCGAAGGTGCTCTTCCTCCCCGACCAGCACCTGGGCCGCAACACCGCGGTGCTGGAGATGGGCTTCTCGCTGGATGACTGCGTCCTCTACGACCCGCACAAGCCGAACGGCGGGCTGACCCCGGAGCAGCTCCGCGACGCGAAGATGATCCTGTGGCGCGGGCACTGCTCGGTGCACGGCCGGTTCACGCTGGACAGCGTCAACGACGTCCGAGAGCGGGTGCCGGGGGTCAACGTGCTGGTCCACCCGGAGTGCCGGCACGAGGTGGTCACCGCCGCCGACTTCGTGGGCTCGACCGAATACATCATCAAGACCATCGAGGCGGCCCCGGCCGGCTCGGCGTGGGCGGTCGGCACCGAGCTGAACCTGGTCCGCCGGCTGGCGCTGGCCCACCCGGACAAGCAGATCATGTTCCTGGACCGGGCGGTCTGCTACTGCTCGACGATGAACCGGATCGACCTGCCGCACCTGGTGTGGGCCCTGGAGGAGCTGGTGGCCGGCCGGGTGGTCAACCAGATCACGGTCGACCCGGACACCGCGCACCACGCCCGGGCCGCGCTCGACCAGATGCTGGCACTCCCCGGCGCTTGATCACCCTCGGTCACATCACTGGCACGGAAACGCACGGGACACCCCGGTTCGTGCCCTCGCTGGTGATGTGACCGATTCCATTTTCGTCACGGAGGGCTATGCTGCCGGGGCGACGACACACGCGGGCGGTTTTCCCGTGGCCGCATTGCGGGTAGCGATGCACATCGTGAGCCCCGACCATCTGCACGGCAGTACCAACGCGCTGGAGGTTGCGTTGACCGACGACGTCCTGGTCGTTCACGGAGGCACTCCGCTGGAAGGGCGGATCCGCGTGCGCGGCGCGAAGAACCTCGTATCCAAGGCGATGGTCGCCGCCCTCCTGGGTGACACCCCCAGCCGGCTGTTCGACGTGCCGCGGATCCGGGACGTCGAGGTGGTCCGCGGGCTGCTCGGCCTGCACGGGGTCAAGGTCAGTGACGGCGAGGAGGACGGCGAACTCGTCTTCGACCCGTCCAACGTCGAGAGCGCCAGCACCGACCAGATCAACGTGCACGCCGGCTCCAGCCGGATCCCGATCCTGTTCTGCGGCCCGCTGCTGCACCGGCTCGGCCACGCGTTCATCCCGGACCTGGGCGGCTGCCACATCGGTCCGCGCCCGATCGACTTCCACCTCCAGGCCCTGCGCGAGTTCGGCGCGACGGTCGACAAGCGGCCGGAAGGGCTGCACCTGTCCGCCCCGAACGGGCTGCACGGCACGAAGTTCGCCCTGCCGTACCCGAGCGTCGGCGCCACCGAGCAGGTGCTGCTCACCGCGGTGATGGCCGAGGGCGTCACCGAGCTGCGCAACGCCGCCGTGGAGCCGGAGATCATCGACCTGATCTGCGTGCTGCAGAAGATGGGCGCGATCATCAAGGTGCACACCGACCGGGTGATCGAGATCCAGGGCGTGCCGAAGCTGCACGGCTACACCCACCGGCCGATCCCGGACCGGATCGAGGCGGCGAGCTGGGCCGCTGCGGCGCTGGCCACCCGCGGCCACGTCGAGGTGCTGGGCGCCCAGCAGGCCGACATGATGACCTTCCTGAACATCTTCCGCTCGGTCGGCGGCGAGTACGAGGTGACCGACCTCCGGCCACCGCGGGCCGGGCAGCCGGGCCAGGAGGGCGGAATCCGGTTCTGGCACCCCGGCGGCGAGCTGAAGTCGGTCGCCCTCGAGACCGACGTGCACCCGGGCTTCATGACCGACTGGCAGCAGCCGCTCGTGGTCGCGCTGACCCAGGCCCGCGGGCTGTCGATCGTCCACGAGACGGTCTACGAGCAGCGGCTCGGCTACACCACGGCGCTCAACTCGATGGGCGCCAACATCCAGGTCTACCGGGACTGCCTGGGCGGCACCCCGTGCCGCTTCGGCCGCCGCAACTTCAAGCACTCGGCGGTGATCGCCGGCCCGAGCAAGCTGCACGCGGCCGACCTGGTCATCCCGGACCTGCGGGCCGGTTTCAGCCACCTGATCGCGGCCCTCGCGGCCGAGGGCACCTCCCGGGTGTACGGCGTCGACCTGATCAACCGGGGCTACGAGGACTTCGAGGCCAAGCTGGCGGACCTGGGCGCACACGTCGAGCGTCCGTAACATCACACCGTCTTTCTTCGCGCCCGGTGCACCCGCGATGTGCACCGGGCGCGGCCGTTTGGCTACCCTTCACGAGTGCCGTCGCTGTTTCGTCGTAAGCCCGCCGACCTCGTCGAGGAGTCCGTCACCACGGTGACGACCGACGAGGCACCCGCCGCTGCCCGTTCCCGGGGCTACACCCCGAGCAAGAAGGAGCTGGGCGTGGCCACGCCGAAGCGGCCCACCGCCGGCCGCCGGCCGGGCGCGCCGACCAAGCCGCTGACCAAGGAGGAGGCGCGGGAGCAGCGCCGGGCGGCCCGCGCCGAGGCGGCGGCCGAGTTCCGCCGCGAGGGCGGCCCGCGCGACCGGGGCCCCGAGCGGCTGCTGGCCCGCAACGTGGTGGACTCCCGGCGTACCGTCGGCACCTGGTTCTTCGGCGGCGCGCTGATCGTGCTGCTCGGCTCCAACCAGGCCATGCCGCCGATCGTGCGGCTGATCTCCAACCTGCTGTGGGGCGCGCTGGCGCTCGGCCTGGTGATCGACTCGATCCTGATCTCCCGCAAGATCAAGAAGCTGGTCCGCGAGCGCTACCCGAAGAGCACCGAGAAGCTCGGCTCGCTCTACTTCTACGCGATCATGCGGTCGATCACCTTCCGCAAGATGCGTGCCCCCGCGCCCCAGGTGAACATCGGCGACAAGATCTGACCCGTCCCGGCCCCGGCCCGGCCCCTTCCCGCCCAGGCGGGGAGGGGCCGGGTCATGCCACCCCGAGCAGGCGCAACAGCGCGGTCGTGCCGGCCGCCGCGACCACGACCAGCACGAAGGGTGCCCGCCGCCAGGCGAGCGCCAGCCCGACCAGCACCCCCGCGGGCCGGGCGTAGCCGGCGAAACCGCCGGCCTCGGTCAGCGCCGCGGTCGCGGCGAGGGCAGCCAGCAGGGCGGCGGCGCCGACCGGCAGCAACTGCCGGGACCACTCGGGCAGCTCCAGCCGGTCGCGCAGCAGCACCCCGGTGACCCGGAAGCCGTACGTGCCGACGGCCAGGGCGAGGATCACGGCGATCAGCACGACGCCTCCCCGGCCCGGACGACCTGCCCGGCGTCGTCGGCGCCGCTCGGCGCGACCCCGTCCTTCTTCCCCGAACCCGCCGGCGCCGTCCCGTCGGGCACCGAGTCGGCGCCGGCTGCACGGCGGCCGCGGAGCGCCGGCACGACCACGGCGGCGAGCGCGAGCAGCACCGGCATCCCGGCCGGCAGCAGCGGAGTGGCCAGCACCGCCAGCCCGGCGCCGGCCAGCGCGACCCGGCGGGTGTCCCGGTCGCGCAGGCTCGGCAGCAGCAGGGCGGCCAGGCCGGCCGGGAAGGCGGCGTCGAGGCCCAGGGCGCCGGGGTCGCCCACCGCGCCACCGGCGAGCACGCCGAGCAGGGTGCCCGCGTTCCAGGCCAGGAAGAGCAGCGTCCCGGCGAGCCAGAACGCCCGCCGTCGCCCGGGTCCGGCCGGTCGGGCCAGGGCGAAGGCGGTCGCCTCGTCGGTCATCAGGTGGCTGCCGAGCAGCCGCTGCCAGCGCCGCTGACCGAGGGTGCCGCCGAGGGCCAGGCCGAACGGCAGGTGCCGGGCGTTGAGCAGCAGGCCGGCGAGGACCGCGGCGAGCGGGCTGCCGGCGGCGACCAGACCCACCGCCATGAACTGTGCGCCCCCGGCGTAGAGGAACACCGACATGGCGAGGGCCGCCCAGGCCGGCAGCCCGGCGGCCACCGCCACGGCGCCGAACGAGGCGCCCACGGCGACCATGGCCGCCCCGATGGCGGCGACGTCGCGGAGCACGCCCCGATCGCCCGTTCGATATGCCGTACGCATGTCCATTATCCTGAACGTGACAGCGCGCGTTCGTCAAACCGAACAAACCGACCTCTGGAGCGAACAATGGCCGCCGACCCCGCTCCCCCGCTGGCCACCATCGCGGCCGCCCTGCGTCGCGAGCGCGACCGGGCCGGGATCTCGCTGACCGAACTCGCCCGCCGGGCCGGCATCGCCAAGTCCACCCTGTCGCAACTGGAGTCCGGGGTCGGCAACCCGAGCGTCGAGACGCTGTGGGCGCTGGGCGTGGCGCTGGGCGTACCGTTCAGCCGGCTGGTCGAGCCGCCCACCGCCGCCGTCCGGGTGATCCGCGCCGGCGAGGGTCCGCGGATCCGCTCCGAGCACGCCGACTTCTCCGCCACGCTGCTCGCCGCCGGCGCCCCGCACGCCCGCCGCGACGTCTACGTGATGGAACTGGAGCCCGGGGCGGTCCGGGTGGCCGAGCCGCACACCCCGCGCAGCGTCGAGCACGTCGTGGTCGCCGCCGGGCGGATGCGCGTCGGCCCGGAGTCCGACCTGGTCGAGCTGGGTCCGGGCGACTACGCCACGTTCTCCGGCGACGCGCCGCACCGGTACGAGGCCCTGGCCCCGGGGACCTTCGCGGTGCTGGTGATGGAGCACCCGTGAGGCACCTGCCCGGTAAGCCGTAGCTTCCCGGTTGCGCCTCCTCACGCGATCTCGACTGGGGCGCGGTAGAGCCGGGCCACGACCTCCTCGATGTCCGGCTCGACGATCGCGATGTCGCGCAGCGCGGCCAGGCCGGCCAGCCCGGCCACCACCTCGGCAACGGTCGCCGACTCCAGCGCGAACACCAGCCGGTGCCCGTCCGCCTCCACCCGCTGCAGCGGCGCGCCGGGCAGCGCCGGCGGCTCGGGCAGCGCGGTGTCCAGCTCGGCGACGACCATGCGGCGGGAGCCGTACCGGCTGTGCAGGGCGGCGATCGAGCCGTCGTGCACCACCCGGCCGTGGTCGATCACCACGAGGCGCCGGCAGAGCCGCTCGATGTCGGCCAGGTCGTGGGTGGTGAGCACCAGCGTGGTGTCGCCGGCCCGGCCCAGCTCGGCCAGGAAGCCCCGGACCGCCTGCTTGCTCACCACGTCCAGCCCGATGGTCGGCTCGTCGAGGAAGAGCACCTCCGGGCCGTGCAGCAGCGCGGCGGTCAGCTCGCCGCGCATCCGTTGGCCGAGGGAGAGCTGCCGGACCGGGGTGTCCAGGAACTCGTCGAGGTCGAGCAGGCTCCGGCACCGGGCCAGCCGGGCCGCGTGCTCGCCCGCGGGCACCCGGTAGACGTGCCGGAGCAGCTCGAACGAGTCGCGCAGCGGCAGGTCCCACCACAGCTGCGAGCGCTGGCCGAAGACCACGCCGATGCGCAGCGCCAGCCGGGTCCGCTCGGCCACCGGGCGCAGCCCGCACACCCGGGCCTCCCCCGCCGACGGCATCAGCACGCCGGTGAGCATCTTCAGCGTGGTCGACTTCCCCGCACCGTTCGGGCCGATGTAGCCGAGCATCTCGCCGCGCTCGACCCGCAGGTCGACCCCGTCGACCGCGGTGACCGTCCGCCGCTCCCGGCGCAGCCGCCCGACCTTCACCCGGACGGTGAACTCCTTGCGCAGCCCACTCATCTCGATGACGCTCATCAGAATTGCGGCGTGTAGACCCGACCGTTTAGGGCCGGGAGGAAACGCCGCTCCCTCCGTTCCCATGGTTGTCTTACGTGGACGGTAAATTGTGAGGCGTGGGTGATGTGGTGAAGCGGGCGTACAAGTACCGCTTCTACCCGTCCCCTGAACAGGCTGGTCAGCTGAACCGCACCTTCGGGTGCGTGCGTCTGGTGTACAACCGGGCGTTGGAAGCCCGTACCCGGGCGTGGGCGGTGGACCGCCAGCGCACCACGTACGTGCAGTCCTCGGCGTGGCTGACCGAGTGGAAGCGCACGCAGGAGTTGGCGTTCCTGAACGAGGTGTCCTCGGTGCCGTTGCAGCAGACGCTGCGGCACCTGCAGGCCGGGTTCGCGGCGTTCTGGGACAAGCGGGCCCGGTACCCGAGGTTCAAAGTCCAAGCGCAAATCTAGGGCGTCGGCCGAATACACCCGCTCCGCATTCCGCTGGCGTGACGGCCGGCTCACTCTAGCCAAGATGACCACCCCGCTGGACATCGTGTGGTCGCGGCCCCTGCCCGCCGGGGTGGAGCCCTCCACGGTCACCGTGTCCCGCGATGCTGCGGGCCGCTGGTTCGTGTCCATTCTGGTGGAGGACCAGACGGTGCAGCCGCTGCCGCCGGTCGCTGGGGAGGTGGGTGTGGACGCGGGTATCACCAGCCTGCTCACCCTGTCCCACCCGATCAGCGGGGTAAGCGACGAGCAGGGGAAGGTGGCTAACCCGCGGTACGGGCAGGCCGACCGGCGGAAGCTGGCCAAGGCGCAGCGGGACCTGGCCCGCAAACAGGAGGGCTCCGCGAACCGGGTGAAGGCCCGGCTCAGGGTGGCTCGGATTCATGCCCGGATCGCCGACCGGCGTCGGGACCACTTGCACCAGCTGACCACTCGACTCGTCCGTGAGACCCAAACGGTCGCGATCGAAGACCTCAGCGTGCGCAACATGCTCCGCAACCGCCGCCTGGCCCGCGTCATCTCCGGCGCGGCCTGGGGTCAGTTCCGCAGCATGCTGGAGTACAAAGCCGACTGGTACGGGCGTGAGGTGATCCCCGTCA
>NZ_VSFA01000078.1 GCF_008119785.1 Micromonospora sp. MP36
ACGCCGATCGGCGATACGGGTATGGATGCGGGCAACCTTGAGCCGGGCCTTGGCCCGGTTGTTGGAGCCCTCCTGTTTGCGGGCCAAGTTCCGCTGCGCCTTGGCCAGCTTGCGCCGGTCGGCCTGCCCGTAACGCGGGTTGGCCACCTTCCCCTGCTCGTCACTCACCCCGGGCACCGGACGGGACAGGGTGAGCAGACTGGTGATCCCCGCGTCCACACCAACCTCCGCAGTAACGGGCGGCAGCGGCTTGACCGTCTGGTCCTCGATCAGGATGGAGACGAACCAGCGGCCGGCAGCATCCCGGGACACCGTGACCGTGGACGGCTCCGCTCCTTCGGGCAGGGGCCGGGACCACACGATGTTCAGCGGGGTGTTCATCTTGGCCAGCGTGAGCTGACCGTCACGCCAGCGGAACGCGGAGCGGGTGTATTCCGCCGACGCCCGCGACTTGCGCTTGGACTTGAACCTCGGGTACCGGGCCCGCTTGTCCCAGAACGCCGCGAACCCGGCCTGCAAATGCCGCAACGTCTGCTGCAACGGAACCGACGACACCTCGTTCAGAAACGCCAGGTCGTCCGACCGTTTCCACTCCGTCAGCCACGCCGACGACTGCACGTACGTGGTGCGCCGACGTTCCACCGCCCACGCCCGAGTACGCGCCTCCAACGCCCGGTTGTACACCAGACGCACACACCCGAAGGTCCGATTCAGCAGCGCAGCCTGTTCCGGGGCCGGGTAGAAGCGGTACTTGTACGCCCGCTTCACCACGCCACCCACGCCTCACAATTTACCGTCCATGTAAGACAATCATCGGAAGGGAGGGAGCGGCGTTTCCTCCCGGCCCTGAACGGCCAAGTTTCCACGCCGCAATTCCGATGACCGGCCCCTCCACCTGGCTCTCCCGCGTCCGGCACGGCGCCTGGACCGGGGCGGCGGCCGTGACGGTTGTCGGTCTGCTGGCGGTGGCGGGCGGCATCCTGGCTCCCCACGATCCCACCGCCCCGGTTGGTGCCCCCTGGACGCCGCCGGGCCCCGACGCCGCCTGGGGCACCGACGCCCTCGGCCGCGACGTGCTGTCGAGGGTGCTCGCCGGCGGCCGGCATCTGACGGTGACCGCCGCTGCGGCGGCGATCACCGCCAGCACGCTCGGGGTGGCCGGCGGGCTGATCGTCGGCTGGCACCGCGGCCGGGTCTCCCGGCTGCTGACCGCCGGCATGGACCTGCTGCTGGCGGTGCCGCTGCTGCTGATCGCGATGGTCCTCGCCGTCGCGCTGCCGGGCCCGGCGGCGGTGGTCGCCGGCACGGTGTGCGGGGGCACGCCGTTGACCCTGCGGGTGGTCGCCGACACCGTCACCGCCATGCGGCACACCGGGTACGTCGAGGCCGCCCTCGGCCGCGGCGAGTCCGACCCGGTGATCCTGGCGCGGGAGGTGCTGCCCGCGCTGGCCGGGCTGGTCCGCGCAGACCTGGCCACCCGGTTCGTCGTCGCCCTGCAACTGGCCGCCGCGCTGAGTCTGCTGGGTCTGGGTCCGGCGCCACCCGCGCCGGACTGGGCCGCCATGATCCGGGAGAACCTCACCGGCGCGGCGCTCAACCCCGCTGCGCTGGCCGCGCCCGCGGCCGCGCTGGCCGTGGTGTCCCTGCTCGTCACGGTCGCTGGTCAGCTCGCCGGCCGCACCCGCGGACGGCCGGCATGACCGGCAACGGCTCTACATCAGACGGGGCGGTGGCCGGCGGGCTGTCCGTCACCGGCCTGCACGTCGTGGACGCCGCCGGGCGCACCGTGATCGGCCCGGTCGACCTGCACGCCGCGCCGGGTGAGGTCGTGGCGCTGGTCGGCCCGTCGGGCGCGGGCAAGACCGTCCTGCTGTCGGCCGTGCTCGATGCGCTGACGCCGCCGCTGCGGCGCGCGGCGGGTCAGGTGCGCTGGCAGGGCACACTCGTCGCGCCCGGCTTGGCGGCCCGCCGCTGGCGGCGTCGCTGCGTCGGGGTGGTCGGTCAGGATCCTGCCCAGGCGCTGCACCCGTTGCGGCGCGCCGCCGCGCTGATCGCCGAGAGCGGCGCCGATGTCGTATCCAGCCGGGCGGCGCTGGCCGCGGTCGGCCTCGACCCGGCCAGGTACGCCGACCGTCGCGCCCACCAGCTCTCCGGCGGACAGGCCCAGCGCGTCGCCGTCGCCCGGGCGGTAGCCGCCGAACCCGATCTGCTGGTCCTCGACGAGCCGACCAGCGCTCTGGACGAGGCGGCCATGCAGCTCGTGGCCGCCGCGGTCCGCGTCCGGCGTGGCGATCCCCGCTGCGTCACCCTGCTCGTGTCGCACGACGCCGCCGTCGTGGCCGCCCTCGCCGACCGCGTCGTACAGATCGGCACACCGCTGGCGCCCGCAAGGACTGGATCGGTGTCGCGGCCGGCGCCTGGGGCCACACCGCTGCTGAGCGTCCGCGGCCTGACGGTGTCGCAGCCGCCCGGCGGCACCGCCCTGCTGCGCGGGGTCGACTTCCAGGTGGCGGCGGGCGAGTTCGTCGCGGTGCGCGGACCGTCCGGCTGCGGAAAGAGCACCCTGCTGCGTGCCCTGGCGGGGCTGCACCCGGTCGACGCCGGACATGCCCGCCTCGGCGACAGGGACCTGCCGTGGCCGGTCCGCCACCGAACCCGGCCGCTGCTGCGGGCCGTCCAACTGGTCGGCCAGCACCCGGCCGACGCGCTCAACCCCGCCCACCGCGTCGGCGCCACACTGGCCCGCCCGCTACGCACTCTGGCCGGCGTCGACGCCCCCGACACTCACATCGCGCGGCTGCTGACCCAGGTCGGCCTCAACCCGGACATCGCCGCACGCCGCCCCCACGAGCTGTCCGGCGGGCAGCGGCAGCGCGTCGCGCTCGCCCGCGCCCTGGCGGCCGGACCGCGGCTGCTGCTGGCCGACGAGGTCACCGCCGCGCTCGACGCCGCCACCGCAGCCGGTGTCCTGGACCTGCTCGACCGGCTGCGCGGCGACGGCCTGGCGGTGCTCACCGCCAGCCACGACCCGGCGGTCGCCGCCCGCACCGACCGCGTCCTGCTCCTGCACGACAACCACCTCACCGCGGAGGACCCTGCCCATGCCCGTTGACCCGCCCACCACCAGCGAGGCCGCTGCCGTGCTGGCCGCGCACCCGTGGATCGCCGCCGCGTACCCCGACGAGGCGGGCCTGCGGATCGCGCCCGAACCCGCCGCGCTGGCCGTCGGCGCCCACCCCGGCGCGCTGGTCGTCGAGTTCCTCGACCACTGGAGCGAGCTGTACGAGGCGACGTACGCCGGCGCGCACGGCCGCCACGCCGACGACCTGGACCTGTCCGGCTGGCGGGCCACCGACACCGGCCAGCCGCTGCCCACCGACCACATGACCGAATGGGTCGATCGCACCGTCGCGCTCATCCGTGGCACCGGAGCCCGGCACGTGCTCGAACTCGGCTGCGGCACCGGGCTGCTGATGCACCGCCTGCACCCGCACCTGACCGGCTACGTCGGCACCGACGTAGCCGAACACGCCGTAGCCACCCTGGCGGCGGCCGCGCCGCCCACCGTGCGGGTGCTGCGCGCCGCCGCCCACGAGCTGGCCGGCGCGCCCGTACGACGGGCCCTGCACCAGCTGGGCTTCCCGGGCGGGCGGCCGGACTGCGTCGTGCTCAACTCGGTCACGCAATGCTTTCCGACCGTCGCCTACCTGAACCACGTCGTGGCCACCGCCATCGACCTCGTCGCCCCGGGCGGCACTGTGGTCGTCGGCGACGTGCGCCACGCCGACCTGCACGAGCACTTCTGCCGGTGGGCCGAACGCGCCGCCGACCCGGACGCCGACGACGCCACCGTGGCCGCGCGGGCGACGGCCCGCGCGGCCCGGGAGGAGGAGCTGCTCGTCGACCCGGCCACCATCGCCGCCGCCACCGGCGGCACCGGCCGCGTCGTCCATGTCGGCGTGTACGCCAAGACGATGCAGGCCGACACCGAACTGACCCGGTACCGCTTCGACACCGTGCTGCACGTCGACGCCGCGGCCCCGGTGTCGCGGCCGCCCGCCGTGCGGTGGGCTGACCTGCCGGTACCCGACCGCCTCGACGTGGTGCGGAAGCTGCTGGCCGACGGGCCCGTCCACGTGCACGGCATCCCCAACGCGCTGCTGCACCCGGACGCCCCGGACGCGGTCACCGCGCACGCGCTGCACGACGTGGTAGGCGACCGCGGTGCGGTGCTGCTGGACCCGCGCGACCCCACGCTGCTGGAGCTGGTCGCACCGGCCGGCGGCGTTCCGGTTCCGGCCACTGCCCTTGCCGGCGGCGACCGGCGGGCCCACGAGCCGCTGCCCGCGTTCGCGCGTCGACGCCTGACCGAGGAGGCCCGTCGCACCCTGCGCCGCCGCCTGCCCGCAGCCGCCGGCACCCCCGTCCGCGTCGACCTGGGCCGGACCGCCGGATGAGCGTCGAGTTGATCCGGCAGCGGGCGGCGCAGGCCGGCGAGCAGGCCATGGCCGGGGTGAACCGGGCGGCGTTGCCGGGGTTCATGCGCCGGCTCGACGAGGCGGCGCTGGTGGCCATGGCGGCCACGCTGCACGCTGGCGGCGTTTTCCCGGCAGGTGTGGCGCGCACCGCGGACGAGGTCGGTGACCTGCTGCGCGTCACCCCTCGGCACCGGTGGATCCTGCGCCGCTGGCTGGCCGTGCTCACCGCCGAGGGCTGGCTGCGTCACGACGCCGGCCCCGGTCGCTACCACGGGCTACGCCCGGCCACCCACGATGATCTGGCCGCCACCGCCCGCGACCTCGACGCCGCCCGCGCCGGCCTGGGCTACCCGGCCGCGATGACCCGGTTCTTCACCACCACCGCGGCGCACCTGCCGCAGCTGCTCCGCGACGAGGTGCCCCTACAGGCGCTGCTGTTCGCCGACGACGACCTGGCCACCGCCGAGGCCGCCTACAAGGACAACGTCATCAACGGCTACCTCAACGCGGTCACCGCCGCCGCCCTCGCCGCGTTGGCCAGCCGGCGCCGTAGGCCGGAGCCTCTGCGAATCCTGGAACTCGGCGCCGGCGTCGGCGGCACCACCACCGACGTGCTGCCCGCGCTGGCCGGGCAGCCGGTGACCTACCACTTTACCGACGTGTCCCGGTTCTTCCTCGACACTGCACGGGACCGGTTCGCGGCCTACGACTTCCTCACCTACGGGCTGTTCGACATCAACCGCCACCCCACCGAACAGCTACCCGCCGGCTCGCAGGATGTCATCGTCGCCGCCAACGTCGCGCACAACGCGGTCGACATAACCCGGCTGCTGGCGGGGCTGCGCACGCTGCTGGCACCCGGCGGGCAGCTGCTGCTCATCGAATCCTGCCGCGAGCACTACCAGATCGCCACGTCGATGCAGTTCCTCATGTCCGCCCGCCCGGGCACCCCGGCGGCCGGCAGCGCAGATCTGCGGGCCGGCACTGATCGGATCTTCCTCACCCGCGCCCAGTGGCTGGCGCAACTGTCCGCCGCCGGGTTCACCGCCGTGCTGGACCTGCCGCACCCCGACGATCCGCTGAGCGCTCTCGGCCAGCACGTCTTCCTGGCAGCCCGGTGAGCCGCCCCGGGCGTCCTGCCGCTGCCGCCGCCGGCCGTCGCGGTCCCGCTGCCTCACCCGACGCGTACGGCACGCACCACACCCATGGGGCCGACCTCGGCGCGCAGCCCCGCCTCGGCCAGCTCGGCCCTCAGGTCGTGCTCCGACAGTACGTGCCAGAGGTAATCGACGGTGTGTTCCCGCAGCACCACGCCGTCGCCGTCGAGCACTCGGTAGCGCATCCGCCAGGTCACCGTGTCGGGCCCGGCCGGCTCGGCGGCGCCGCCGCCCTCATAGGTGTGCCGGCCGATGCGCACCGCGCCGAAGGTGGTGAACCCGACCACCGCCGGCTCGGCTGGCGGCTGCAGGTTGACCACCAGGGGCGCGCCGGGTGCCAGGCGCGCGGCGACCCGGTGCCAGAATTCGCGCCGGTCCTGCGGGGGCAGGTGCCCGATCATGTTGGCCGCGAGCACCGCGCCGAGCCGCTCGGGTAGTGGCGCATCGAGTGCGTCGCCGGCCAGCACGGTGACCCGCTCGCGCAGGTCCGCGTCGGCGGCGACGCGGGACAGCAGCACCGCGCGCAGGACCGGCGACGGCTCCACGGCCAGCACCGTCGCGGTGGGGCAGGCGTCAGCCAGTAGCTGCGTGCCGAGGCCGGTGCCGGCGCCGACGTCGAGCACCGGCCCGTGCTCGGGATCGACCCCGCGCAGCGCTGCCCGCACCGGGTCGTTGAGCACCTGCCATGGCGGTCCGCTCAGGACGTCGATGAACTCTCCCGACGCTTCGTACCCATCTTCCATGCCGCCAGGTTAGTGGAAACCGTTCTCATTTTCGACTAGGCTGCCGAGGTGACATCCCGGCCATCACCGCTGGAGGCTGCGACGCCCATGACCCTCACCTCGACCGCCGCCCCCACCGAGCACGACCAGAGCACCATGCTGGCCGGCATCTGGGCCGAACTGCTCGGCGTCGACCCCGACGCGCTACCCCGTGACGTCAGCTTCCTGCGTCTGGGCGGCGATTCCGTGCTGGCCGTACGGATGTCCGCGCTAGTCCGCCGGCGACTCGGCGTGCAGCTCGCCCTGTCCGACGTACGCGTCGACACCACGTTCACCGAACTGGCGGCCCTGGTCGCCAGCCGCGCCGCCGGCACCACGACCGGCGACCGACCCCTGCCCGTAGACCTGCGCCGCCGCGCCGATCCGGCAACGCCGTTCACGCTGCTGCCGCTGCAGCAGGGCTACTTCGTCGGCCAGCAGGACGGCTGGGAGCTGTCCTACGACTCCGCGCACTACTACCTGGACCTCGCCCTGACCGACGTCGACCCCGACGAGGCACCGGAGGCGCTGCGCGACGCGCTGCAGCGCCTGGCCGCCCACCAGCCCACCCTGCGGGCCCGGGTCACGCCGGAAGGCCACCAGCACGTGCTGGCGCTCGAGCATCCCGGCGCGGTCCCGCCGCTGCACGTGCTCGACCTGCGCGACGATCCGGACTCCGACGCCCGGCTGGAAGTGCTGCGCCGCGAGATGAGCACCCACGGCCCCGATCCCACCCGCGGCCCCGGCGTCGACGTGCGGCTGAGCCTGCTGCCCGCCGGCCGGGGCCGGCTGCACCTGTCGCTGAGTCTCCTGCTGGTCGACGGCTGGTCGTCCAACGTGCTCACCCGCGAGCTGCTCACCCTCGCCGCCGACGTCAACGCCACCCTGCCCGCCCTCGATGTCAACTTCGGCGACTATGTCAACGCCCTCGAGCAACTTCCCGCCACCACCGGCTGGCGAGCCGACCAAAAGTGGTGGCGGGCGCAACTGCCGAGCTGGCCTCCGGCGCCGGCGCTACCGCTGACCCGCGACCCCGCCGAGGCGACGCCTCAGGTGATGGCGAACAGGGAGGCCCGGCTGCCGGCAGCCGTCTGGACGGCGCTGCGCCAGCGGTGCGCCGAGCAGGGCCTCACACCGTCCGTCGCCCTGCTCACCGTCTACGCCACGGTGCTGGCACGCTGGGCCGGGCACCACCGGCTGCTACTGAACACGTTGCAGCTCAACCGGCTTCCGCTGCACCCCGACGTGCACCGCCTCGTCGGCGCGTTCGCCTCGACCATGCTGCTGCCTGTCGACCTGCCACCCGGTGGCAGCTTCGCCGAACTGGCCGGGCAGACCCAGCGCCGGTTCGCCGAGCACACGGCCCACAACCTTGTCTCGGGAGTCGAGATCGCCCGCGACCTCGCTCGCCTGCGGGGCACCCACCGACCGGTCGCTCCGGTGGTGTTCCTCAGCACCATCGGTATGGACGCGGCGATGGGCGAACGGGCGCCCCGGCACGCGGGCCCGCTCGGCGAGGTGAACGCGGCCGACCATCACCACCAGCTGCGTACCCCGCAGGTGGCCCTCGAGGCGCGCCTGTTCGAACTCGACGACGAACTCGCGCTGGTGTTCAGCACCGTCGCCGAGATCCTGTCCGCCGAGCAGGTCGACCGCGCGTTCGCCGAGTTCGTCGACCAAGCTGCCGCCCTCGCCGAGGCCGACGCCTGGCATGAGGCGGTGCCGCTGCCTGCCGCGCCGGACCCCGACCCGCTCGCCGGTGGCCTACGCCTCGGGCTGCTCGACGAGGCACCGCAGGCCAGCGACGACGAGCCCGGCCCGCCCCGCGATCGCGTCGAGGAACAGATCGCCGCCGTCTTCGCCGACCTGCTCGGCGTCGCGGTCACCGACCGCACCACCAGCTTCTTCGCCCTCGGCGGTGACTCCCTGCTCGCCGTGCGCGCCCTCGCCCGGCTGGCCCGCGCCGGCCTCGCGGGCGTCACCGTGCGGGACTTCCTCGCCGCGCCCA
Organism: Micromonospora sp. MP36; assembly: GCF_008119785.1. Classification (GTDB taxonomy): domain Bacteria; phylum Actinomycetota; class Actinomycetes; order Mycobacteriales; family Micromonosporaceae; genus Micromonospora. The sequence goes on from NZ_VSFA01000078.1 coordinate 8,405, forward strand.
CCGTGGCCGGCCTCGCCGCCGCCGCTCGCCCCACCCCGACCCAGTAGAGGGAGCACCAACGAGGTGTACGACGTCATCATCATCGGCGCTGGCGCCGCCGGACTCAGCGCCGCCCAGGTCCTCGGCCGCCAGCAACGCCGCACCCTGCTCATCGACGGCGGCCCACCGCGCAACCACCCCGCCGACGGCATCCACATGTACCTCAGCCGCGACGGCTTCCCACCCCGGCGCCTACTCGACACCGGCCACCGCGAACTGGCCGCCTACCCCAGCGTCGAGATCCGTCAGACCCGCGTCGAAGCCGCCCACGGCAGCATCGACAACTTCACCGTCACCCTCACCGACGGCACCACCCACCACGCCCGCCGCCTGCTACTGGCCACCGGACAAATCGACGAACCCTGGCCCATCGACGGCGTCGCCGAACGCTTCGGCCGCAGCGTCTTCCACTGCCCCTTCTGCCACGGCTGGGAAGCCCGCGGCAAGAGAATCGCCGTGCTCGGCCGCGAACCCGCCCAGGTCATGCTCGCCGCGTACCTCGCCGACCGGTACACCAACGACGTCGTCGTCGCCACCCACGGCCCGCACCAGCTACCCGAGCCGATCCTGGACAACCTCAAGGCGCTGAACATTCCCCTCATCGAGCAGCCGGTCACCGCGCTCACCGGCGACCTCGACGCCCTGCAGCTGCACCTCGCCGACGGCACCACCCTGGACCGGCAGGCCGTCTTCCACCGGGCGCCCACCCGCCAGCACGCACCCCTAGCCGCCCAGCTCGGCGCCGAACTACTGCCCGACGGCTACGTGCGCATCGACGAGTTCGCCCAGACCACCGTGCCCGGCGTGTCCGCCGCCGGCGACCTCGCCCGACTGCCCGCCCTACCCGACGGGCTCACCCTCGTCAGCCAGGCCACCGCCGACGGCGTACGCGCCGCCGTCTGGCTCGAACAGGGCCTGTTCCGCGCCGGCCTACCCGTCCCACTTGGTTGACAGCCCCTTGGCCGGCTGCCAATCGCAGTTCTCGACCCGGCGGAGCGCCCATGGGCACGTCTGTGGCTCGAACGCCCCGCCGGCCTCCGGCGCGCCCTACTCGTACGGGTTCTTGGGTGGCGCGATCTTCTGCCAGGTGTCCACCTCCAGGTACGGGATGTCGGATCCGTTAATCGGGTCCTTGGCCGTCTGCGGAACCCACCGGCCGGTGGCCTGCACCCAGCTATCGGCGGCCAGACGGGGCACATCGCCGCTGAGGCCGATCTTGACGGGCATGCCGTCGGCGGCACAGCAACTGAGGATGATACGGGCAAGCATGGGTTGGCCGTCCGCGCCGGGTGCGATGAAGCCGGTCAGCTGGACCTGTCGGCCGCGCAGCGTCTTGCCCTCGCCGTAAAGGGCGCGGGAGCCGTAGTCGAGGAGGGTGAGCTTGACCGGGTCGCCCGACGGCAGGGGCGGGAAGGGGCTGTACTCGCCCGACGTTCCCGCGGTCTCCTGCCGGCTGCTGGTCAGGGCGGAGCCGGCGCGAGCGGCGGTGTCGGCGCCAAGGGCCGACGGCGCGACGAAGAGCAACGCAAGAGTCGGCAGCAGTAGCAGCCAACCCGCCGCCGGCCCGGAGTGGTCGTGCCCGTGCCCGTCGTCGTCGGCGGAGTGGGCATCCGCCTGGCGCGGGCCACGGAACTCCTGCACCAGGGCCACCACGGCGGCGATGATCAGCAGGATCGCGGCGGCGATGAGGAACGGCTGTAGTCCCTGTTTGACGTAGCGTAGATACACGTCGGTGACGCTGGCCCGCAGGATCGCACCACCGAAGAACACCATCACCACGGCCTGAGCGCCCCGGTTCACCAGATCACCATCCCCACTGCCGCCGCGACCAGCACGGCCAAGACGAAGGTCGCCGGCGCGAACCGGACGGCGAACCGCCGCCCGAACATTCCGGCCTGCATGGACACGAGCTTCAGGTCAACCATCGGACCGACCACGAGGAACGCAAGACGCGCGGTCAGGGAGAACTGCGACAACGACGCGGCGACGAACGCGTCCGCCTCCGAGCAGATCGACAACAGCACGGCCAGCGCCGCCAGCGCCAGCACCGACAGCACCGGACGGGCCGCCAGGTCGTGCAGGAACTGCTGCGGTACGGCCACGTTGATAGTGGCCGCGGCCATCGCGCCGAAGACGAGGAAGCCGCCGGCGTGGATGATGTCGTGCCGGCAGGCCGCCCAGAACGCTGCCATCCGGGGCAGCCCGTCGAGGTGCGCCCGATGCGGCAGGCGGATCCACTCGGTGCGGCCCAGCCGCAGCCACAACCATCCGATCAGCACCGCCACCGCAAGGCTCGCCCCGCCGCGGGCGGCGACCATCTCCGGGTTACGCGGGAACGCCACCGCGGTCGCGGTCAGCACAATCGGGTTGATCGCCGGCGCGGCCAGCAGGAACGCCAACGCGGCGGCGGGCGTGACCCCGCGGCGGATCAACGATCCCGCGATCGGCACCGACCCGCACTCACAGCCGGGCAGCACGACCCCGGCCGCGCCGGCAACCGGCACGGCGAGCGCCGGATGCCGGGGCAAGGCCCGGGCCCAGAACGAGCGCGGCACAAACACCGCGATCACGGCCGACAGCACCACCCCGAACACAAGGAACGGCACCGCCTGCACCATCACCGACACGAACACCGTCAACCAGGTCTGCAACCGCGGGTCCGCCACTAGCCCGCCGATCTGCCGGTACAGGACGCCGACGAGGATGAGGACCACGCACAGCACTTCGACAGAACCGATCGCCCGATCGCGTTTCGGCGGCGTGGGCTTCGAATCCGTCCCCGATGGCGGGTGCGAGTGCAGCTCGCCGGCCGGCGCGGCAGGGGGCGCGGAATCGGTCGTGCTCAGGGCGATCACCTTCTCCGGGTGTCCAATGCAGCGGCATGCTGGAGTGATCAGAACGTGAGGCAGGGCCCGTAGCGGCGAAGGCACCACCCCCTGCGTCGGCCTGCGCCGCCAGGGTCCGCATGCCTGCGGGGATGATTGACCACGCACGGACTCCTCCGACGGCAACTACCCAGCGGCGGGCGAACGAGGAGCATCATCCGGCTGTTGAAATCGACTGTCACTACGTCTCCGCCGGTCGTGATCAGTCTGTGACAAGGCACCAGGCCACTCTGGGTTTGATGCAGCACGCGGCTGCTGCCGCAACCCAACGGCGTCCGCTAAAGGAAATCGGTTGTCAACTTGAGCAGACTCGCCGGGTTCAGCGGCCGCTTTCCAGCCTTCATCCAGGCCCGCGGTGGCGAACTCGCCGAGCGATCCGCCCCAACCGGACGTGATCGGCCGCAGACATCGACCCAGCCCACGAGCGCTCCAGATCCGGTTTTCCATCCGAACCGGCACACCCATGAGCGCTGTGGGCCGTTGAGCCCCTGCGCCGGCCGGACAATCGGGGCAGAGCCCGAGACCAGCTGTCTGCATACAAGGCCCCGCACCCGACCACCGGCCACTGTGGCGTCGGGCTGAAGATCAAGCCAACGGGGCTGACCGACTGATGTGCGTCCTGCCCGTCTCCTTGCCTGAAATCTTTCGTATCGACGGATGAAACTTCGTGCTCCCTGAGCAGAACTATCGACTGGGCGTGGTCGAAGGACTTACGCTCCGAGCCAAACGACCATCGATGCGGGGGATGCCATGTCCCGTCGAACCGGAAGACCGTCCTACCTCCTGGCCTCACCTGCCCGGCAACAGCGATCCACGACAAGGATGGGCGCGGGCGCTGCCGCGGCGGCGTTGGCTCTGGGCCTGGTCGGCGGACTGATCGGGTTCGCCGTGGGCCAGCCGAGCCCGACCGAAGCAGGCATCGCTCAGATGCGCGAAGCCAACGCCAAGCGCGACGTCCAGCAGATCATCGGACTGACCGAGATGGCCCGCAGGACAGCCGACCAGCTCTCGCCGATCCTTGTCGCCATCAAGCAGGACTCGGACGCCGGACGGACGCCCGAGGCATCTCAGGTCCACCAATGGCAGCAGACCATGCGCCAGCTGACCGAACAGTTCGACGACCCACCGTCGGGCACGACCGCAACCAACGTGGCCCGTGGTGGCCTCAGAAGCGCGGTGGATCAGGGCGCCGTCGCGGTCGACTCCGTCGCCCTGGCCGTCACCAGCCCAACCCCCGTACGCAAGAACCAGTTGACGCTGGCGGCGCGGCAAGCGGCCCTCGCGTCGGTCACCTGGTCGATTGCCGCGGCCCAGCTTGACCAGATCAATATCGATGCCGGCCGGGGCCACCAACACGTCTACCTGGACGCTGGCGATGCGGAGGGCGCTTTCACGGCAGATGGCGCCGCCGAAGGCTCCGACGGCTGAGACCGATCGCCGCCCTGGTCATCCCCGGGTAGCGGTCAAGGAAGGCGCGTCGGCGGGGCGGTTGCCGGGCGGACGTCATGGTGACCGCCGCAGCCGTTCGCGCAGCCTCAGCGCGTGGTGCCGGGCGCCCAGATCTTCAATGTGTGCACGAGTGCTACGGGGTGCCCTCATCGGGAGCCACCAGGATGGTGAGCTCCCGATGACCTCGCACGAAGACTGGTGTCCGAGGGGGGATTCGTACACATGTTCGCGGCACCCATGCTCAGCATGGGTGCTCATGCCGTAGTCCTATAGCAGTCAACGGGCACTGTGGAGAAGCAGCCGCTGGCCGGGGTGGTCATCATCGCTGCTCGCTGCGGCCCTCACCCCGGTCGGCCCGCCGGGAGCGGCGTGAGGGCTGCCGCGAGGTGCACTACTCGAGCAGGTCTCGGATGTCGGCGGCGGTCAGCTGCGCGGAGGCAAAATCACCGCCGTCGAGGACGCTGCCGAACAGTTCAGCCTTGCGGGCCTTGAGCGCCATCACTTTCTCCTCGATCGTGTCCTTGGCTACCAGCCGGTACACCATCACGTTGCGGGTCTGCCCGATGCGGTGCACGCGGTCCACGGCCTGCGCCTCTGTGGCAGGGTTCCACCAGGGGTCGAGCAGGATGCAGTAGTCGGCCTCGGTCAGGTTCAGCCCGAAACCACCGGCCTTGAGGCTAATCAGGAACACCGGTGCTCTTCCCTTCTTGAACTCGGCGAGCACCGTCGCCCGGTCGCGGGTGCCCCCGTCGAGGTAGCAGCAGCGGATGCCAGCTGCTTCCAACCGCTCCCGGGCAGCGTCCAGGAACCGGGTGAACTGGCTGAACACCAGAGTCCGGTGGCCCTCGGCGACGAGATCGCTGACCTGCTCGGCCAGCACGTCCAGTTTCGTTGACGGCACAGCACGGTGTTTCGGGTCGACCAGGGCGACGTCGAGGCTGGCCTGCCGCAGCAGGGTCAGTGACCGGAAGATCTCGAACCGGTGCTGCTGCAGGTCGCCGAGCAGGCCGAGCACCTTCTGCCGCTCCCGCTGCAGGTAGGTCTGGTACACCTTGCGGTGTGTTGTACGCCTTGTTCATGCAGGTGGCCGATCCGCGGTGTCCTCGTGGGGTTCGTCATCACATCGCCACGGTGCTGACCGTGATGGTGTTGGCGGTGCTGGCCGGGGCGCGTAACTTCCGAGAGGCCGGTGACCGGGCCGGTGACCTGCCGCCGCTGCTGCTGAAGGCTGCCGGTGCACGCAGTGATCGACGCACGGGCGAGTTGGTGGCGCCCAGCGGTTCCACCCTTCGCCGGGTGATCGAGGACATCGACGCCGACATCGCCGACCGGTTGGTCTGCCAATGGATCGCGCAGCGGGCCCGGCTGCGCTCGGCCTGCGACAGCGACGGTGATGGCACCCTCGAAGCGCAGCATGGCCTGGCGATGGACGGCAAGACCGTGCGGCGCTCCGGCGCGGGTAGTCCCGATGCCAACGTGAAGCTGTTCTCGGCGATGCTGCACGAGCATGCCGTGGTCATCGCGCAGATCCGCGTGCCGGACGCAACCACCGAGGTCACCCAGGTCGCCGAGTTGCTCGACCCGGTGGATCTGGCTGGAGCGGTGGTGACCGGCGACGCGGCCCATACCCAGACCGACACCGCCGCCTACATCCGTGGACGTGGCGCCGACTACGTCCTCACACTCAAGGGCAACCAGCCGTCGCTGCTGGACGACGTGACCACGAAACTTGCCACCACCGCGCCCCCGGCCACCACCTGGACATCGACCACAACCGTGGTCAGATCGTGCACCGCCAGGTCTGGAGCACCGACGCGGCCGGTATCGACTTCCCCGGCGCCGCCCAGGTCTTCCGAATTCGCCGCAACGTGTTCGACCTGTCTGGACAGCGCATCAGCAAAGAAATCGTGCACGGAATCACCAGCCTCGTCGAGGCCACCGCTGGCGCGATCGGCCGCTGGGTACGTCAACACTGGGGCGTGGAAAACAAGATCCACTGGGTTCGGGACGTCATCTTCGCCGAGGACCACCAAAACGCCTACCTCGGCGCAGCCGCCCACGGCATGGCCCTGTTCCGCAACCTCGCCATCGGCCTGATCCGCCTGGCCGGCCATACCCAGATCAAACGCACCCTCGAACACATCGCCGCCGACCGGATGCGGATCCTGCCGCTCCTCGCCGCATCCCGGCCATGACGATCACGACTTTGCCTTCGCCCTGGTCCGAGGTCACGGACGCGGACGGACGCCGCTGGACGAAGCGCGCAGTTCTTACATGCGAGGGATCGAGCGACGGACGATTCGCTCGTCGCCCGACCCCTCGGGTTGCCGCGATCAACGCTGGCAGGCCGACCCTTGCCCCTCGACGAAGCCTGGACGCTGGTTAGGCCCGGTTTAATGCCCGAACCGACCCCCACGCAGACCAGGGAGGCCGCTCTATTGCGGCGTTGGATGCCTCGATGTTGATCGCCGCCGAAGGTTAGCGAAGCGGTCCGACATCATCGGGACGCGATGCCCGGCCCAAGCGGTGCCTGGCGACGTGTGGCACACAGGGGGCTTTCGCGTGGCTCAGTTCCTGATCAGGCGGCTCCCAGCAGGCCGGTGAGGATCTTGGAAAGGGTGTCCTCGAAGCGTTCCGCCGGTGCGGCCGGCACCAGCGAGGCTCCCGCCAGCGCCGCCGCCAAGTGGCGATGCTGTCCTGCAGCGACCGCGTGGGCGAGGTAGGCGCCCTGCCGGTGACGGGTGCCGGAGGTGGTGCTGAGTTCGTTTAGCGCAAGGGCGGCGGTGAGGGTGTTCATGATGGCGAACGCCTCCATCTTGTGCGCCGTGTCCGCCGGGTGCTCTGCGAGCACCGCCAGGACGTGTTCGAGCAGGTCGACGCCGTGTGGGCCGAGGGTGGGGCGGGTGAGTACCAGTTCGGGGAGCCAGCGGTGGCGGAGCATGAGCTCCCGTCCCTGTCGGCACACCTCCAGCAAACCCGTCAGCCACGGGCCACCCGGGGTCGGCAGGTTGTAGCCGGCCGCGACCTCGTCGGCCATGAGGTCGAGCAGGTCGTCACGGCTAGCGACGTAGCGGTAGAGCGATGCCGCTCCGGTGCCCAACTGCGCGGCGACGCGGCGCATGGAGACTGCCGCTAGACCCTCCCGGTCGGCCAGTGTGATTGCCGCGGCGGTCACCTCCGCCCGGGAGCGCTCCGCAGGCCGGCCCACCCCCGCTCGGCGTTCCCGGAGCCATACCGGGACCGTCTGTTCCCCTGCGTCCATGCTCCCCTCCCGTCGGTTGGGCTCACCGTATCAACGCTGCTATCATCGTTCGCGAACAGTGTTCCCGAATGGGTCTGCTCCAGGGGGTTGGGATGACCAGGACGCCGCACACCGCACGCAACGGCGACGTGATCCTCGCGGTCGACGAACTCGGAGGCACCGGCGGCGAGCCGTTGCTGCTGGTCATGGGCCTCGGGGTCTCGCGGTATTGGTGGCCCGACGGCCTGGTTGACGCCCTGGTCGACGCCGGATTCCACGTAGCGGCCTTCGACGGCCGCGATGCCGGGGCCTCCACGCACTTCGACGACGTTCCGGCCGGCAATCCCCTCGCCGGGCTGTTGCGACGGCGACCAACCGCCTACACCGCCGAGGACATGACCGACGACACCGTCGCCGTGCTCGACGCCCTCGGCTGGCAGCGCGCCCACCTCTTCGGCATCTCGCAGGGTGGCCTGGTGGCTCAGCGCACCGCGTTACGCCACCCGCAGCGGGTGCACACGATGACCTCCTTCGCCGCCGTGCCCAGCGACGCCCGCGGCGCCGCCCGCCTCCGGTACGTACGCCTGCCCTTCCTGGCACGCTTGGCGCGCCACCGCTTCCCCGCCGGTCGCGAGGGCGACGTGGCGGCCGGTCTGGCCCTGGCGCGGGCGGTCGCCTCTCCCGGGTACGCCTTCGACGAGGAGGACGTCCGGAGCCGGGTGGAACGCGAACTCGACGCCGGACTACCCAGCGGAGTCCGCGACACCCGGGCCCAGGCACGGCAGACCGCCGCATCCTGGCACGGCCCACGGCTACGGGACCTACGCGTGCCCACCCTGGTGCTCCACGGCGAGCAGGACCCGCTCATCCGCCCAGCCGCGGGCCGCCGCATCGCCGAAACGGTGCCGAACGCACGGTACGTGGAACTGCCGGGCATCGGTCACGACCTGCCCCGAGCCGTCTGGCCGACCGTGGTACAGGAGATACGCGCACTGGCGAATACCGTCGCACGCCTCTGATGGGTACGACGCACCCGCACGTTCACCGCATCGATGGCCGCTGAGTAGGTGCCTTCCTTGGTGCTGTCCCCAGAAGGCGTGCCGGAGACCGGGAAGCGCCGAGGCGCCGGGGGGATGCCGCGGTCGCCCGCCGGGGATTGGGGAGCAGCGGCTCTCAGTTCCGCTGCAACCTGTCCATCTGGCTAGAAGCCGACGGAGTTCGCCCGTGGCAAGATCTGCCAGGTGCAGATCGGGATGCTTGGACCGTTCGAGGTCCGCACGGACCACGGCGTCCTGACCGACGTGCCGGGCGCGCGGTTGCGGGGGCTGCTGGTCGCCCTCGCGCTCAACCCTGGTCGCGTGGTCCCGAAGGCGGCACTCGTCGACTGGATCTGGGGTGAAAACCCGCCGGCCGATGCGGCGAACGCCCTGCAACGCCTGGTCTCCCGGCTGCGGAAAGTGCTCCCGGAGGGGTCGGTCGAGGGGCAGCCGGACGGCTACCGGTTGACGGTGGAACCTGACGCCGTCGACGCCGTACGGTTCGAACGGCTCGTCGGCCGGGCCCGCGACGGCGAGGGCCCGCAGCGGGTACGGCGGCTGTGCGAGGCCCTCGCACTGTGGCGCGGTGCGGCCATGCAGGACGTCGGCCTGCCCGACAGCGCGGCGTTCGACGCAGCGGTCACCCGGCTCGAGAGGCTACGCCTGACCGCCATGGAGGATCGGTTCGACGCGGAGATCAGCCTCGGCCGCGGCGCGGAGCTGGTCGCGGAGCTGACCGACCTGGTGGCCGCCTACCCGGTGCGGGAGCGGCTCGTCATCGCGCTGATGCGTGCCCTCGCCGTGACCGGTCGCGACACCGAGGCGCTGCTCGTCTACGAGCGCACGAGCGAAGCCCTGGCCGACGCGCTGGGCGTCGACCCCTCACCGGAGCTCTCGGCACTGCACGTCGCGCTGCTGCGGGGCGAGTTGGGACGGCGGGAGGAGAACCGGAGGACCAACCTGCGTGCCGAGCTGAGCAGCTTCATCGGCAACGACCGGTTGAGGCAACCGCCCGATGATCGGATGGCATCAGCTCACAAGATCGGACAAGCTGCCCGGATTTGACCGTTCGGTTTCGGCAGTCCCACCCACATCGGTCAGCCCCTCGCTCGTAGCGCCCTGGCTCTGCACAGCCGCAGCGGCAGCACGACCCGCCTGATCTCGGCTGGATGAGGTCGACGAGTGCCCCTGGCGCACCTCGATCAGCCGCCAAGGATCCAGCCCTGATGAGCAGAATTGAGATGCGTTCGCCGGGGGCCACCTACTGCCGTGCCACCAGATCCCACAGGAGACCGGCGGTGACGCCCAGCACGAGGCTGAAGGCGGCGGCCGCGACGGCGAGGCGTGTCGACCACGGCCGCGATGGCTCGTCGTTCAACGGTGCCTGGTCCCAGCCCTCTGGCGTCGGCTCACGGCTGCGGTAGGTCGGGGCGATCCAGCGCAGGTAGTAGAACAAGCTGATCACGGTGTTGACGAAAACGACGACGGCAAGCCAGGCGTAGCCGCCGTCCCATGCGGCCGTCGCGGTGGTGAGCTTGCCGACGAACACGGCAGTCGGCGGGGTGCCGACGAGGCCGAGCAGCGCCCCCTGAGCAGCGGCTGGTCTCGATGCCGTACAGGACGAGGACGGCCTGCACGACCGCGGTCGCCCGGTGGAGGCGGCAACGCGCTGTCGTTCCTGGGTACTCGGCGGTTCAGTCCCGTATACGATTAGCCCGAAAGGGGCGGCTTGTCAGATTATGATCGTGTCTAGGGGCAGCCAGGCGGCCGCGTATCGAGCCCAGGCGCCGATTGCCGTTGGCCGACCGTTCGCCAGATCGGGCGGCCTGTGACGAACGACCGGGCGGTGGGGCTGACCCGCCAGGCCAGGGGACCGCAACGAGCAACCCTGTTGGAACTGTTCCTCGATCTGGTCTTCGTTGCCGCGCTCGCCCTGACCTCGCAGAAGCTGGCCGCTGATCTGACCTGGCCCGGCGCTTTTCAAACCCTGGTTCTACTGATGGCGCTCTGGTGGGTCTGGTCGGTCACCGCACTCACGACCGACCTCTACCTACCGCACCGGCCACCGATCTATCTCATGACCATCTCGGTCATGTTCGGCACCTTACTGATGGCAGCCGCGCTGCCCGCGGCCTTCACCCGCGACGCCGTGGTCTTCGCGGCCGCCTACGTGGCGATCCACCTTGGCCGCAATCTCTTCCTGGCACCCGCCTTACGGGGGCGCCAGGCACGTCGACACGCCGCGCGATTCCTCTTCTGGTTCGCCATCTCGGCCGTGCCATGGCTCACCGGAGCCACCATGGCAGGCACCACGCGGGGCGTGCTGTGGACGGCGGCCCTCGCCCTGGATTACGGGTCGGCCTGGCTCCGCTACCCCACACCCCGGCTCGGTCGGATACCCAGGCAGCAGTACAGGCTAGCGGCCGAACACCTGGCCGAACGCTACCAACAGTTCTTCACTCTCGCCCTCGGCGACCTCATCCTGCTCCCCACCCTGACATACGCCGGCGGCGGATTCGCGCTCGACCGGACCGTCGCGTTCGTGCTCACGTTCGTCACCACCGTGCTGCTGTGGCAGATCTACCGCCAACGCGCCGGGGTCCTGCTCCAGGCCGCCATCGAGTCCTCCCGTGACCCAGGCCGGCTCGTGCGGTCAGCGCCCTACACCCACCTGATCATGGTGGCGGGCATCGTCGTCGCCGCAGCCGGAGCTGACACCCTCATCCGTCAGACCAGCGGGGACACCACCCTCGGGCTCGTCGCCATCGTCCTCGGCGGGCCCGCGTTGTTCCTGGCCGGCCGAGCCCGATTCGAGTACGAGGTATTCAGCCGGGTCTCCCCATCCCGGCTGGTCGCACTGCTCGTCCTGGCCGTCGCCGCGCCGGTGATGGTGTACGCCCCACCGCTGGGAGTCGCCATCGTCGCGAACCTGGTCCTGGCCGGGGTAGCCACCGCGGACATCGTTCGCGCCCATGGACGTCCGCCCGAAGCACCCTCCCCCGCCTTCTAGCCTTAGGTGCCCGCGAGTAAGGGTGTGTAACCGGATCCTCAACGAGCGACGAGCGTGCAGCTGACCGCGACCGACAACCACGCCGTACACGACGTCGGATCGGCGTTGTGGTTCGGCGGCTGACTCGGTCACCTCGGTGTTCGGGTCCTGGCGAATCCGGCCATCTCGCGCAGCTACGCGTCGTCGGACGGGCGCCGACCACGGACCGTTCGGAGTGAGCCCCGGCCCGTGTTGCGGCGTCACCGATCTGACCGGCCCGGACAGGTGTAGGCTGGGGCCATCCCGGAATCGACGACATCCCACTCCTGAGGTGCCCGCCACGCCGGCTCCACTCGAGGGATGCCATGTTCGTACCCGAAGCACCCGATCCGCAGCGGCCCGACCGACCTCCCGCCGTCAGAGCATGGGGAACCACCCCCCCTCCCACCGGGCCAGGTGCCGTTGACCCGCGCCAGCGCGACCCGGATCGGCGTCCGCGCCACGGCGCGCCGCTCGCGATCGTCGCCATGGTGATCCGCACCGCCCGCAAGCTGCAGCGCCGCCACTGAGTGGTGCAACCGACGGCCGGACGGGTCGGCGAACCGGCACCCGCCAGCGGATGGCGCGTCTCCGCGCACGACCCACCGCTACGCCGCGGTCACGGCGATAAGGATCCAACATGACGCCATCGACCAACGCCCTCGCTTCCCCATCGCCGCCATTGACGCCGCGCCTGCGGATCGAACCGACCCGGTCCGCGCGCACGCTGCTCGACGGCGGCTGGTGGCCCCGCTCGACAGATCCGCTCGCGGAGCTGCCCGGCCTCGTCCTCGCCATCGATCTGCTGCACGGGCCGATCGTCCGGCTGCTTCTCAACACCCAGATCTGGGATGGCAATCCACGCCGCCTGACCATCGGCGGCAGGGTGCTGCGGTTGGGCTACTTCACCAGTCAGCCCACCAGCCTGCTGACCGCCATCTGCCTCAACGACGATCGGGTCGACCTGCTGGTCGTCCCGCCGGATACCCCGGTCGACCTGGCCGAGGCGGCGATGGCGCGCGCCGCCACCGCCAGCAACGTGGTCCATGCTCCGCAGTTGCTCGCCGTCGCCGCGCAAGAGGTCCGAGGCGACGGCCGACAGCCCGGGCAGGCACACCTGGGAGGGGGTGGCGGCCGTCTCCGCACCGCCCCCGGCGACCCTGCCGCGGTCGCTTCCCGCATAGCCGACGCTGGACCCGCCGGACACTCTGCGCCAACGGAACCGGCGCCCGCGCCGACAGCACCTCCGCCGAGGCAGCGAAGGACCGGCAATCTTCCCACCATCGCCACCGAGGAGCAGATCATGACAATCGCCCGGAACACGATCGTCTCCGCGCTGCGTCGCCGCGGCCAGCACACCAGAGCCGACTGGGTCGAGCGGGAGCTGCCGGAGCAGGTCGACACCACCCAGCACGCCGGGCTGCTCGCGACCCTGCGTCTCGACCCCGCCGAGCTCGGCGAGTCGACAGATCGGTGAGAGTGGCCCTGCTAGGACCGGTGGCCGGCGGCCCGCCGCCGCGCCACCACGGCCCGCGGGAACAGGTGACCGGCCTCCGGGCCGAAGGACTCGTCGCCCGGGCAATCGCCGCCCAGCCCGACCGGCTGCCACCGGCACGACCCGGCCTGTCACGACCTCAGGCACGCGGGACGGCAACACAGATGTCCTTGTTCGCCGCAGCGTTGACCCGGGTCCACGCCTGGCGCACCAACCCGCACCGTTCGTCGCCATAGCTGCACTCGTTGGCGAGATCCAGCGCACCCTGGAGCAGCGCCCCGCCGCGTCGACCGGTTCCTGACAAGCCGACGTCATCCCGGTCGCCGGGACTGAACTGCCTTCATGTCGAACCGAGCAGCAGGACCTACGGAGACAACCCCCATGCGCTACCTCAGCGACGTCAACCTGCGCGCCGTACTCAACGTCCTCATCGGCCGGTCCGGTGGCACTCTGGAGATCAGCAACGAAGAACTGTACGACGCGATGCTGCCAGACCACCGCCACGGCGAACGCGTGCTCATCGAGGAAACAGAGACCGGCCTCCGACTGTCCATCGTTGCTCGCCCGTAGGCCGGGCCGTGAAACGTCAAAGCCGCCAGGTCCCCGGACCGCGCGTCGCTGGATCACCGGCGAGCATCGATCTCCAGTTCGCCGCCATACTGACCGCAGAACCTGCGGATTTCGCGCGACCGGTGAGCCCGCCTGGCGACTCTCGGTGAGAGTACACGACAACGCTGTGCGCGCGAACGAGAATCGGGAACTCGGCTGGCCACGGAACAATTACCAAGTCCAGTGCCAATTCGACGTTGGCGTGGGCTCGGCATCAGACGCGACCACCGCGACGGTTGGCACGCGGTCCCGCCCTTATCGGGCGCGAGTCTGCGCGGTGGTTGGCGCAAGCGGGTGTGGCTCGCCGGTCATGGCGGCCAGGGCCTCGGCGATGGCATGGGGGGTCGATTTTGATGTAGGTGGTGGTGGCGGGCCCGCGGCGGTCGGTGTGCCCGGCGTAGGCGCGGGCTACTCCGTAGCCGAAGTGGCGTTCCACCCAGGTGAGGGTGGTGTGGCGCAGCCAGTGGGTGGAGATGCCGTGGGCGGCGACCCAGGGTAGGCGTTTTCCGATGCGTTTCCACAGGTGGTCGTAGCGGCGGCTGCTGATCGGCCGGCCGTTGCGGTAGCGCAGCAACCGGTCGGCGGGCAGAACCGCACCGCGCGCCTCGGCGTGCTCGAGGAAGCGATTGGCGAGTGTCGAGGTGATGGGCTGCCAACGCAGGGTGCCGCCCTTCTCGGTGAGGCGGATCAGGCAGTGGCGGGTGTCGAGGTCGGCCAGGCGCAGTGCGAGGGCGCCGCCGCGGCGGCAGGCGGTTTCGGTGTGCAGGCGCAGCAGCAGGGCGTCGAGGATGACGTCGTTGCCGCTGGTACGCGCCACCAGGTTGATGTCCTGCAACTCGCCAGGTGTAAGGGCGCGGCGGGGGTTGGGCAGCCGGCGCGGCTTGGCGACCCGGTGGGCGGGGCTGGCCGCCAGGGCGATGTAGCCGTCGGCGATGGCACGGCGGTAGACGGCGCGTGCAGCGGCGATGACGTGCTCGCCCGCGTGACGGCCGTGTCGGCTGGTGCGTCGGGTGCGGGCGGTGGCGGTGACCTGCCGCATGAGGGCTTCAATGTCGCTGGCGGTCACCTCGTCCAGCCGCAGGTGGCCGAGCGTGGCGGCCATCCGGTTCCAGTAGGTGCCGTAGGTGCGGCGGGTGCCCGGACTGGCCGCGGCCGCGACTCGCGGGATGTAGTCGGCAAGCGTCGGTATGCGGCGCGACAGGTCAGGGTGGGCGGCGAGGTCGGCCGGGGTGAGGCCGAGGTGCGCGAGCATCTGCCGGGCGGTGATGATGCGTGACGGATCAGCCGGCATGGGAGGGGCCTCCGAGGACGGCAGTGTGCAGGTCCGCGAGGAGCCGCGTGATGGTGTTCGAGGGGTGCACGATCAGCAGATCGCGGGCCGGGACCGCCGCCAGCAGCACCACCTGGTGCGAGGTGATGCCGCACATCTGCCGGGCCGCGACGGGCAGCGGGAGTGCCCCGCGCGCGCCAACGGCGTGCATCCCGTCGGGTGCGGCGGCGATGAGCAGGAGGCCGTCGGTGACGTCGACATGGAGGCGGTGACCGGACGGCCAGCGCAGCGCCCGCAGCAATGCCCGGGCGGCCACCCGGCCGTCGGCGTCCGGGCGGGCCACGTCGAAGGCGATGCCGTCGGCCGGTTCGCGCCCAGGTGGAACGGCTGCGGGCAGCGCCGGCATCGGAGCCGGTGGCGGTGCCGGGCGAGGAAGCGGGGTGGGGATGACCGCGCCGATGAGCTGCTCGTCGAGGCGTCGGCGGGGCGGTTGCCGGGCGGCCGTCATGGTGACCGCCGCAGCCGTTCGCGCGGCCTCAGCAGATGTTGCCGAGAGCCCTGACCTTCGATGTGTGCACGAGTGCTACGGAGTGCCCTCATCGGGAGCCACCGGGGTGGTGAGCTCCCGTGATCCCGCACGAAGACTGGTGTCCGAGGGGGGATCGTACACAAATTCGCGGCACCCATGCTCAGCATGGGTGCTCATGCCGTGAGATTAGCAGCAGGCCCTTCGTGGAGAAGGGCCTTGGTCCGCGCCTCCATTGTGTCGCGACATGATTCGCGTCAGCTGCCATCAGCTCGGCTGGTCACGGCGGAAGACCGAGGCGCTCCTGCAGCAGCTGGACCGTGCCGGCCGGCAGCTGGTTGCGTCCCAATTTCAGTGCCTACACCGCGGTGCCCATCTCGTGTCTTGGGGTATCGGCTGACCCCTTTCGCGTCACGTCACGCCACGAGGGCGTGGCGCGCCGAGAATGAGCGTGAGCGCCGACGACGTCCCTTAGCCGGGAGGGTTCACGAAACGAATCCAAACGTGCGGTGGGCCCAATCGGCGAAGCTGGTCCAACCAACCTCGGGGTAGGCGGCATGCAGTGTGGCGATGTCGACCTGGTAACCCGGCCCATTCAAGAACGCCCACATCGCGTGCATGTCCGGATTGCCGATCTCGGCCAGCGGCACCCGCTCATGGCGCACTTCCCGTCCCAGCGCCGCGCTCAGCGCGGCCGCCATCTGGGCGGGGGTAGGGGCATCGCTGGCCAGCTCGATGCGTCGCCCGACGTAGGGGGCGGGGTTGAGAAGCACCTGCGCGGCGAAGACGCCGAGGTCGGTGCGGGCAAGCTGCTGCAGCGGCCGATCCGCCGGCAGCGGCAGCTCGAGCACCCCGCTGCGAATGCGGTCCGCCCCGCCGAGGGCGTTGTCGAAGAAGTACGTCGGCCCCAAGATCGTGTAGGGGACGTCACCCGCAGCCAGCTCGGTTTCGATGCGCGCCTTGCTGTCGAAGTGCGGCACACCGCTCCCCTGATCGGCGCCGGCCACCGAACTGAACACCAGATGCGGCACTCGGGCTTCGCCGGCGGCGGCCAAGATCGCCCGCCCCTGGGCCACCTCGGCATCCACGCCCGCCTCGAATGGAGTCGTGAGTGCGAAGGTAGCCCCCGCGCCCGCCATCGCCGCGGCCAGCGAGCCGCGATCATCCAGCGAACCAGCGACCACCTCGACACCCCGGTCGGCCAACCGGCGAGCCGCACCCCGCTTCGGGTCGCGCACCAACGCCCGCACCCGAGCCCCGCGGCTCAACAACGCCTCGGTGACGGCGCTGCCCTGACCGCCGGTCGCCCCGAGCACCAAGATCGGCGCATCGGCCATCACAGACACCTCTTCTCGGCGAGCAAGCTTGGCGACCGGTCGTCGCCGCGCTTCACAGTATCCGCGCGCCTCGGCCATCACCCCACCCCTTACGCACGCTCGCGCGATTGCCGTTGGGGGCCTCCTAGCGCTACCAGGCCTGCGGCCCGCAGCCAAACTCGCAGTTCAGGCTTCGGCCAGCGGCGCGTCCCGCACCCGCCCTGCTGGCGGATGCTGACTGGACGGAAATCTGTCGCACCACCGTTAAGTGCAGTTGGCCAAGGCGGTCCTGGAGACCGCGCGCAACGAGGAGATGACAGCCGACAGCGTCATCCGCCGGGCCGCTGGTCGCCGCCCTACCCGGCCGGCAGATGACCTTGCCAGGCCGGCTGCAGGACCGACCCGGCCACGTTGGTGCCGACGGTCAGGGCGCGTACTGGGTGCGCAGTTTGCCGGTGTCCCAACCGGCACGGTGGGCGCCGGCCTGGTAGGCGCTCTCCAGGAAGGCGAGGACCGTCGCGCGGGGGTCGGTGGTGGCGCGGGCGTCGTCGTAGGTCAGCAGCGCGAGGTGTGCGCCCCGGTTTTCGACCCAGCGTGCTTGAGCGGGTCGCAGCGGTTCCTCGGTGAGGCCGTCGGGTTCGGGCGCGGTGTAGGAGTAGAAGGCCGGTTCGGGGATGTTCTTGTCGCCGAACCAGAAGCCGGCGCTGATCACCTCGTGTGAGTACGCCTCCCGGGTCACCGGGTCGACGGTGTCCGGCTGCGGCACCTGCCGGCCGGAGAAGCGGGTGACCGCGATGTCGAAGGTGTGCCAGAAATGGTGCACCGGGCTGGTCTTGGCGTTGCACCGGGCGGCGTACTCCTCCAGCACCAGCCCCACCTGGCTGAGGACCTGCCAGTACCGGTTGACCCAGTACGGGTCGTACGCGGCGTGTGTGGTGTCCTCGGCGAACGGGATGTTGTCGGTCAGATCGTAGGGCTGGCCTGCGATGTGGGCGCGGATGTCGAGGTGCAACAGCGCGGTGAACAGTCGTTCGTGGAATGCCGCGACGGACAGGCCAGGCAGCGGGAAGGAGGCCGTCTGGCCGGCGAGGGTGTTGATGGCCAGCCGGTGGTCGACGAAGTCGAAGTCGATGGCGAACATCAGGTCCCGGCCCATGGGCCGGGAGGTGATGCCGCGGCCGGTCAGATGGAACGGCACGTGCCACCAGTGGTTGCGGGGCGGTGCCTGGTCCAGCCGGATCTTGCCGACGATCTGCTCGAACCGGTGGACGGTTTCCTTCGAGTCCGCCCAGGCGGACAGCGGGATCGGCGGGAACAACTCGGTCATCCGGACTCCTCCGTGCCGTGCACCATTCTGGCCATCGTCGGCATCCTTCCCGATCCGCTGGCCACACGGGCGCAATCTCGCGTCTTCATGAAGCCTCGCCGTTGGGATCTGCGAGATTACCGGCAAGGTTCCCGCTGACGGCTACCCGGCCGGGCTGTCGCCGAGCAACCTCATACACGTTTGCTGTCAAAGCCCGGGACGCCGCCGGAAACACCTTCGCGGCGTCCAATGCGATAACGGCGTCTGCATTGTTACCGTCCGTTAGTTGCCGGAGACCCTGGTGCACACCCTGATGAAGTCGAGGCGGTTCGACCCGATCGCTGCGCGGCGGGGTGCCGGAGCCGCTGTTGGCGGCGTCGACCGGGTCAGGTGGAGTCTGCCTGCGGCGTCGACCGTCCGGCTGACGGGTCCTGGATCAGATCCGCGTAGTCTTCCGGGTGCCGCTGGACGAACTGCGCGACGAACGGGCATACCGGGAGCACGGAGAGCTGTTTGCGGCGTACGTCGTCGAGCGCGCTGCGGATCAGCGCGCTCGCCACGCCCTTGCCCTCGTATCCGTCGAAGGCCTGGGTGTGGGTGAAGACGACGGTGTCGTCGGCTGGCAGGTACTCGGCGATCGCCGCGAGTTGGCCGTCGACCCTGGCCTCGTACCGTCGACGCTCGGGTACGTCGGTGATGCTGACATCCACGTGCTGGTCTCCTTGGTCGCGGGTCGGGCGTTTCGTCGGCGAGCTGCCGGGGCCTGGTTTTCGTCCATTCAGCGGGGCGGGTGGGAACACCGCGGTCGTCAGCTCTCGTCGGAGAGGGAGGCGTGCATCTCCCAGATGAGGATCTCCGCAGGGTCCACGGCGGTGACAAGCTGCCCGCCAGTGGCGGTGAAGCGCACGGCGTCTCCGGTGGCCAGGGGCCCGGAACCTTCCAGCCGCACCGTGCCGCGGGGCACGAACAGGTGCAGGAAGGGTGCGTCGGGCAGTTGGACGCTCTGCCCAGGCTGTAGTCGAGCGGCGTGCAGTGCGGCGTACCGGTTCCTGATCCGGATCGCGGTCGACCCGTCGTGCTGGTCCATTCCTGAGGCCACCGTGAGGAGGCGGCCCGAGAGCAGCTCGTCGCCGATCTCTAGTTGCTCGTAGCCGGGCGTGATGCCGGACTCGTCGGGGACGACCCACATCTGAACGAAGTGCACGTCCTCGTGGGGCCGGTCGGTCTCCAGCCGGTAGGCGTCGTTCTTCTCGCTGTGCAGGATGCCGCGGCCGGCGCTCATCCGCTGGGCCAGGCCCGGGTAGATGACGCCGCTGTGGCCCGTCGAGTCCTGGTGCACCAGCGAGCCCCGCAGCACCCAGGTGACGATCTCCATGTCCTGGTGCGGATGGGTCTCGAACCCCGTGCCCGTGCGGACGATGTCGTCGTTGTTGACCAGGAGCAGCCCGTGGTGGGTGTTGGTCGGGTCGTAGTGCCGGCCGAAGGAGAACGAGTGCTTGCTGTCCAGCCAGGCGATGTCGGTCTTGAATCGGTCGCCGGCGCGGCGGATGTCGGTGCGCGGGGTGAGCAACGTACTCATGTCGGCCTCTTTCGGGTCGGGCGGCAGCTGGGTTCAGCGTTGGGCGCGGAACAGCCAGTGCTGCTGCTCGACGGCGGCGGTGATTCCGGTCAGCAGGTCCTGTGAGATCGGGTCGGCGGCAGCGGTTTCGGTCACCGCCTGGCGCAGTGTGCGGATCAGGGCGAACAGGGCGTCGATCATGATCTCGACTGCGGTGCCCTCCTCGATGTCTCCGTGCTCGAGGGTGGGCAGCGCCGACTGGTCGGCCACCGTGGCGGCGCGGCCGTCCGGGTTGAAGCCGACGGCGACGGCCCGCTCGGCCACCTCGTCGGCGGACCGGCGGGCGAGGTCGGCGAGTTCGTCGAGCTGCAGGTGCAGGCTGCGGAAGTGTGGGCCGGTGAGGTTCCAGTGCGCCTGCTTGGCGAGCAGACCCAGATTGATCAGATCGGCCAGCGTCTGTTGCAGCGCCTCACCGGTGACCTTGCGGTCCGCCGAGTTCAGGATTCCGTCGATCACGGCCATGGCTTTCTCCTGTCAGGTGGAGGGATGGGGTGATGCGGCGGGTCGGCCGGCCGGCGCCGTTGCCGGGCCGGCCGTTGCCGCACGGTGTCAGGTCAGGCGG
The DNA here is from genome assembly GCF_008119785.1 of Micromonospora sp. MP36. Classification (GTDB taxonomy): domain Bacteria; phylum Actinomycetota; class Actinomycetes; order Mycobacteriales; family Micromonosporaceae; genus Micromonospora. Next base: position 28,786 of record NZ_VSFA01000078.1, read on the forward strand.
TGGTTCGCAGGATCGCCTCGCGGATCACCGCGGTGACGTCCTTCGGATGCGACAGCATCACCAGGTGCGATGAGTTGATCTCTGTCGTGGGCATCCCCGCCCGGTGGTAGCCGAACCTCTCCACCTCGGGGTTGATGGTGTGGTCGGCGCTGGCGACGACGCCCCAGCTGGGCACGTCCTTCCAGGCGGCAACGGGCGCGACCTCGGTGAACGCCGCCGCCGCCAGCGGACGTTGGGACACCGCGAGCACGGCGGCCCGGTCCGGGTCCACGTCGTGGGCGAAGATCTCCGCGAACCGTGTCACGTCAACGGAGACGTCGGTGCCCTCGCCGCCATCGGTGGTCGGGTACGGGGAGTAGACGAGCGCGCTCGCCAGTCCGGAGTCAGGGAAGCGGCCCTGCAGGTCAGCGAGGCTCTCCCCCTCGTCGAGTGCGTAGCCGGCCAGGTACACCAGCCCGACGACGTTCTCCTCGACTCCGGCGACCGTGATGACGGCGCCGCCATAGGAGTGCCCGACCAGCAGCACCGGTCCGGGGATGCTCCGCACGACCGACGCGACGTACGCCGCGTCACCGGTGAGGCTGCGGTTGGGCACCGCGGGTGCGACCACGGGGATCCCGTCGGCGAGCAGCTGCGGGATCACCTCGGCGAAGCTGGACGCATCGGCGAACGCCCCGTGCACGAGCACTACGGTGGGTGCGCTGGCCCGGTTCATGACGCGATGAAGTCGAGCAGGTAGCGGTTCACCAGCTCCGGGTGGGTCCAGGCGATGTTGTGGGGGCCGCCCGGGATCACCTCGTAGCGCAGATCGGAGATCAGTCCAGGCAGCCGGTTGGCGGTCGCCTCGATCGGCAGGATCCGGTCCGCGTCACCGTGGATCACCAGCGTCGGCACGTCGAACTTGCCCAGGTCCCCGCGGAAGTCGGTCAGCCAGGTGTCGACGCAGGCGTGCGCGGCGTACGTGGAGGCGCCAAGGGCGACGACGAAGCTGTTCTGCCACGCCTCGTCGCTGATCCGGGAACCGCCCAGGACGTCGACGTTGTAGAAGTTGTCGAGGAAGTTCTTGAAGTACGCCGGCCGGTCGGCGATCACCGCCGCCTTGATGTCCTCGAACACCTGCTTGTCGACGCCGTCGGGGTTGTCGTCGGTCTTGAGCAGGAACGGCGGGATAGCTCCCATGAGCACCGCCTTGCGAACCCGCTGGGAGCCGTAGGTACCGAGGTAGCGGGTCACCTCACCGCTGCCCATGGAGAACCCGACCAGCACGACGTCGCGCAGGTCCAGGTGCTCGAGCAGGGTGTTCAGGTCGGCGGTAAAGGTGTCGTAGTCGTAGCCGGTGGTCGGCTGGCTGGACTTGCCGAAGCCCCGCCGGTCGTAGGTGATCACGCGGTATCCGGAGGCGAGCAGTTCCCGGGACTGCTTCTCCCAGGACGCCCCGTTGAGCGGGTAGCCGTGGATCAGGACAACCGGCTGTCCGGTTCCATGGTCCTCGTAGTAGATCTCGATGTCGCCGCTGTTCTCCTGGCCGACGGTGACGTAGGGCATGTGCTGCTCCTGCTGGTGAGAGGGGAACGCGGGTGGCTGCCAGCACGGCGGGTCCCGCCCCGCCGTCTTCGCCGCCGCCTCCAGCCAACCGGCCTGGCCGGGGGGAAACCACGAAGAAGACACGCAGAAGTGGTCTTCTGCGTGCGCAGGTGAGCGAGGTCGCACCAGGTCGCCGTACCGGTCATCGGCCGCGCGCAGCGTGCCAAAATGAACCGGCGATACCGTCGCGGGAGGGCCCGATGCCGGAGGGGATGGCCTTCGGGCCGCTGTTGCGGAGGCTCCGCCTCGACGCCGACCTGACGTTGGAGCAGCTCGCCGCCCGCTCCGGGGTGAGCGACCGCGCGATCAGCGACATGGAGCGAGGCGTCAGCCAGGGGCCCCAGGCCCGCACCGTGACGGCGATCGCCGACGCGTTACGGCTCGACCCGGAGAGCCGATCGGCGTTGACCGCCGCCGCCCGGGCGGGCCGCCGCCGCCAGCCTGCCACGCTCTCCCGGCAGCGCCGTCCCAGCGGTCTGCTCCACGGTCATCTGCCCGGCACCGGCGGCGACCCGGCCGCCGGTCAAACCGACCAGGCGGCACCGCTCGCGCCCACCACCGGAACACCGCCGGTACCGGCGCAACTCCCGGCGGACCTGCCCGTGTTCAGCGGCCGCCACCACGAGGTCGTCGAACTGGTCGACCGGCTGACGTCGGCGGCGCAGGCCGCGGCGCCGCTGGTCAGCGTCGTCACCGGCATGGCGGGGATCGGCAAGACCACCCTGGCGGTGCACTGCGCGCATCGGGTCGCCCCGCTGTGCCCGGACGGCCAACTCTTCGCCAACCTGCGCGGCTTCGACCCGGCCGGTGCCGCCCGGACCGAGGATGTGCTGCGCGGATTCCTCGACGCGCTGGGCGTGCCGTCCCGCCAGGTGCCCGACGGTGTGGAAGCCCAGGCCGCCCTCTACCGCAGCCGGCTCGCCGGGCGGCGGATGCTGGTGCTGCTGGACAACGCGCGGGACACCGATCAGGTACGACCGCTGCTGCCCGGCTCAGCCGGCAGCCTGGTGATCGTCACCAGCCGCAGCCAGCTACCCGGCCTGGTCGCCACGCACGGTGCCCGCCCCACGCTACTCGACCTGCCGGACCACGACGACGCCCGCCAGGTGCTGGCCCGCCGGCTCGATGCGGCCCGGGTCGCCGCAGAGCCCGCGGCCGTCGACGAGCTCATCGAGCGGTGCGCGCGGCTGCCACTGGCGCTGGCCATCGTCGCCGCCCGCGCCGCCACCCATCGCCAGTTTCCGCTCGCCGCGATCGCCGAGGAGCTGCGTCGTGCCACGGGCGGCCTCGCGGCGTTCACCGGTTCCGAGGCGGCCGTCGACGTGCGGTCGGTCTTCTCCTGGTCCTACGCGGCGCTGGAGCCGGCCGCAGCGCGACTGTTCCGGCTGCTCGCCCTGCACCCAAGCCCACCGGCCAGCGTCGAGGCGGCCGCCAGCCTGGCCGGCGTACCGGCCGAGGATGTTCGGCCCTTGCTGAACGGCCTCACCGGCGCGCACCTGGTCGCCGAGCCCGCATGCGGCCGCTACGCCTTCCACGACCTGCTGCGCGCGTACGCCGCAGAGCTGTGCCTCACCGTCGGGTCACCGGCGGACCGTCAGGCGGCACTCGGCCGGATGATCGACCACTACCTACACTCGGCGTACGCGGCGGACCGGCGGATCAGCCCGACCCGGCCACCGCTGCACCTGCCCACCCCGGCGCCCGGGGTGACGGCGCGGGAGTTCCCGGACGAGGCCAGCGCCGTCGCGTGGCTCACCGACGAACGACCGGCGCTGCTCGCCGCCCTCGATGCCGCCCACACCGGCGGTCTAGACGGCCAGGCCTGGCAACTGGCCTGGAGCCTGGAGCAGTACCTGGAACGGTGGGGCCACTGGACCGACTGGACGCGGACGTGGCAGACCGCGATGCGGGCCGCTCGCCGACTCGACGACCCGTACGCGCTGGCCCAGGCGCACCGTGGCCTCGGCCTGATCGCCCTGATCGCCGGCACCGCTGAGGAAGCCACGCCGCACTTGGTCGAGGCCACCGCGCTGTTCCAACGGGTGGGTGACGTCGAGGGGCAGGCAATCGCGCAACGCGGCCTGTCCTTCGCGCAGGAACGGCAGGGACGACCCGAACTGGCGCTGCGCCACGCCGAACTGGCGCTGGAGCTCTGCCGCTCGGCGGGTGATCGCAGCGGGGAAGGCTTGGCGCTGAACTTGATCGCCCTACAGCGCACCCAGCTGGGCGACCACGATGCCGCAGTGCCCATCGTCGAGCTGGCGATCGTCCTACTCGCAGAGGTGGGCCACCGGCGGGGCGAGGCAGCGGCGTGGGACACCCTCGGCTCCGTCCGGAGCGCACTCGCGCAACCGGACCTGGCGGTGGCCGCCTACCGACGCGCGGCCGAGCTGCGCGAGCAGGTGGGAGATCGCTACCAGCAGGCGCAGACGCTGGTACGGCTCGGCGGGGTGCACGCCGACACGGGAGACCGACAGGCTGCCCAGGACGTCTGGCGTAACGCGCTCGCGCTGCTGACTGAGATGCAGCACCCGGAAGCCGAGACCGTCACCGGCCTGCTCGCGAAGGTCTCCTGAGCGTGGATGCGCCGCCGACGGTCGCGCCCTGCGGCCGACACGGTGGGGTTCCTCGCCTCGGACGACAGCCGTTGGATGACCGGGCAATCGGTGTGCCAGCTCGACGGGTGTCAACCATGAGCCGTCGCGGTCTCTGCGGCTCGGATCGGCAGCGTACCGTCTCGGAGCCGACGGCCGCTGCGGCCGCTTTTTGCCGCGACGGTCTCGGCGAGGATGGACAGTGCCGTTTCGGCGAGCGATGCACCACCGAGGTCGAGTCCCGCGGGCCCGACAAGTCGGTCAAGGCCTGGCTGGCTTGCCAGCCGTCGCATCCGTTGGGCATGAGTGGCTCGGCTGCCCAGGGCAGCCAAATGTCCCGCATCTCCCGCCAGCGCCGCGCGAATGGCCCGGTCGTCTATCCGCGGATCGTGGCTGAGTGTCACGACAGCGTCTTGAGGTCCGAGCGGGTGCTCGGCCAGCCAGATGTCCGGCCAGGCACGTTCTACCCGAGCTGTTGGCGGCATCGCACCCGCTGCGACATGGTCAGGCCGAGGGTCCACCACGACTACCGCCCAGTCCAACAGGTGCGCCATGCCTGCCATCACGGCGGCTAGGTCGGTGGCCCCGACGAGGAGCAGTTGCCGACGCGACGGCAGCTGGTCGAGATAGTCATGGCCAGCGACGGCGTCCTCGGTTATCGGGGTAACGGACCAGTTATACGGCGGTCGCAGCCCGACGCGTACGGTCACCGGCCGATCGTTCGCCAGAGCTTCTGTGATCGCGTCGTGGACCGGGGCGGGTGGCGCGGGT
>NZ_VSFA01000079.1 GCF_008119785.1 Micromonospora sp. MP36
GACCTCCGGACGGCCGGGGGTGCCGTACCGCGGCGCGCGCACGGCACGATCGCTGGTCACCAGGTATTCCAGGTAACGCCGGGCGGTGACCCGGGAGATCCCGGTCTCCCGACCGACCTCGGCCGCGGACCGCCCGGTGCCCCCGCCGAGCGCCGACAGCACCCGGTTCAAGGTCTGCTCGTCCAGCCCCTTGGGCAGGGTGTGCCGGGCCGCCCCGCGCAGGGTGGCGAACATCCGGTCCACCTCGTGCTGGGCGGCCACCTCGCCCTCCGCGAGGGCCTGCCGCCGGTAGTCAGCGTACCGCTCCAACTTGTCGCGGAACGCGGCGAAGGTGAACGGCTTGAGCAGGTAGTGGGTCACCCCCAGGGAGACAGCGGTGCGGACCACCGCCAGGTCCCGCGCCGAGGTCACCGCCAGCACGTCCACGCTGCTGCCCGCCGCCCGGAGGGCCCGGCACACGTCCAGGCCGTGCAGGTCGGGCAGGCGGAAGTCGAGCAGCACCAGATCGATGTCCGCGCCGCCCCGCTGCCGCAGCGCCGCCATCGCCTCCCGCGCGGTGTGCGCCACCCCGACCACCACGAAGCCGGGCACCCGCTCGGTGTACGCCTTGTGCGCCTCGGCCAGCAGCGGCTCGTCCTCCACCACCAGCACCCGAATGTCGACCTCGCTGCGCTCGCTCATGTGGCCTCCCGCGGGATCGGCAGGCGGACGGTGAACAGGGTGCCGCCGTCCTCGGCGCGGGCCACGTCGGTCCGGCCGCCGTGCCGGCGGACCACCTGCCCGACCAGCGCCAGACCGAGCCCCCGGCCGGCGCTCTTGGTGGACCACCCGCGTCGGAACGCGTCCGCCACCCGGTCCGGGTCCAGGCCGGGGCCGCTGTCGCCGACCCGGACCACGATCTCGTCGTCGGCGGCGCCGACGAACACCCGCACCCGGCGCGGTGGCGGGGTGCCGGCCACCGCCTCCAGGGCGTTGTCGACCAGGTTTCCGACCACGGTGAGCAGGTCGGTGGTGGGCAGCGGGCTGTCGTCGAGTCGGCAGTCGGGCTCGATCACCAGGTCCACGCCGCGCTCGCCGGCCCGGGCCGACTTGCCGAGCAGCAGGGCGGCCAGCGCCGGCTCGGTCACCGCCCCGACGACCCGGTCGGTGAGCTGCTGGGCCAGCGCCAGGTCACGGGTCGCGAGCTGGACGGCCTCGGCGGTGCGGCCCAGCTCCACCAGGGTCAGCACGGTGTGCAGCCGGTTGGCCGACTCGTGGGTCTGGGCCTGCAACGCCTCGGTGAGCGCGCGTACCGAGTCCAGCTCGCTGGCCAGGTTGCGTAGCTCGGTCTGGTCGCGCAGGGTCAGCACGGTGCCGAGCACGGTCCCCTCGAAGCGGGTGGTCCGCTGGTTGGCCACCAGCACCCGGTCCCCGGCGAGGATCGGCTCGTCGTGCGCGTCCCGCCCGGAGTCGAGCAGCTCGGCCACCGCGGGCGGCAGGTCGATGCCGGACACCGGCCGGTCGGTCACCGCCGCGTCCTCGGCCAGCCCGAGCAGCCGGCGTCCCTCGTCGTTGACCAGCGCCACCCGGCCGTCCCGGGTCAGCACCAGCAGCCCCTCGCGTACCGAGTGCAGGACGGCGTCGTAGTACTCGTACATCCGGGTCATCTGGCTCGGGCCCAGGCCGTGGGTCTGCCGGCGGAGCCGCCGGCTGAGCAGCCAGGAGCCGGTGGCCGCGAGGGCCAGCGCGGGGACGGCCCCGCCGAGCAGCACGGGCACCTGGCCGAGCAGCTTGCGGTTGATCGCCTTGGTGGTGATGCCGACCGAGACCAGCCCGATGATCCGGTGGCCGTCGCCGTACACCGGGACGACCGCGCGCACCGACTCGCCGAGCGTGCCGACGTTGGTGGTGGTGAACGGCTGGCCGGCCAGGGCAGGGCCGATGTCGCCGATGAACGGCTGCCCGATGAGGTCCGGGTTGGGGTGGGAGTACCGGGTCCGGTTCGGGGCCATCACGACCACGAAGTCCGTTCCGGTGGCCGTCCGGGTGGCTTCGGCGTACGGCTGGAGGGTGGCCGACGGGTCGGCGGCGGTGAGGGCCGCGCGGACGCCGGGGGCGTTGGCGACGGTCTGCGCCACCGCCAGGACCTCCTGCTCGGCGGCCTGGTTGGAGTCGCTGCGGGCCAGCAGGGCGACGCCCGCCGCGCCGGCGAGCACCAGCAGCGTCACCACCAGCGCCTGGAGGGCGAACAGCTGCCCCGCGATGCTCCACTGCCGTCGGGCCACGTCCCCTCCTTCCGTCGCACGTCGTCGCAAGTGTGGCGCACCGGTCAGCGGCCCGTTTCGGCCGCGAGTCACAGGGGTGAACAGAATGAACGCAAGGATGCCCTGTGCTGAGACCTGGTTCACATTGTGGGCATGGACACCACCACACCCACCCCCGCGGCCGCCCGGCCCGCCCGCCGGGACCGGACCCGGTACCTCTACCTCGCGGTCATCGTGGCCGTGATCGCCGGCGTCGTGGTCGGCCTCGCCGCTCCCGAGGTCGGCAAGGAGCTGAAGCCCCTCGGCACCGGCTTCGTGAACCTGATCAAGATGATGATCAGCCCGGTCATCTTCTGCACGATCGTGCTGGGCGTCGGCTCCGTCCGGCAGGCGGCCAAGGTCGGCAAGGTCGGCGGTCTGGCCCTCGGCTACTTCCTGGTCATGTCGACCGTGGCGCTGGCGATCGGCCTGGTGGTCGGCAACATCATCCACCCCGGCTCCGGCCTGAACCTGGGCCCGGAGGTGGCCGAGGCGGGCAAGGCCGCCGCCGGTGGCGAGAGCGGCGGCACCGTCGACTTCCTGCTCGGCATCATCCCGACCTCGCTGCTCTCCGCGCTGACCGAGGGCGAGGTGCTCCAGACGCTGCTGGTCGCGCTGCTGGTCGGCTTCGGCGTGCAGGCCATGGGTACGCGGGGCGAGCCGGTGCTGCGCGCTGTCGGCGTGATCCAGCGCCTCGTCTTCAAGGTGCTGGCGATGATCATGTGGGTGGCGCCGATCGGCGCGTTCGGCGCGATGGCCGCGGTGGTCGGCGCGACCGGCGTGGACGCGCTGACCAGCCTGGCGCAGATCATGCTCGGCTTCTACGTCACCTGCGTGATCTTCGTGTTCCTGGTGCTGGGTGCGGTGCTGTGGTTCGTCGCCCGGATCTCGATCTTCAAGCTGCTCGGCTACCTGGGTCGGGAGTTTTTGCTCATCCTGTCGACCTCCTCGTCGGAGTCGGCGCTGCCCCGCCTGATCGCCAAGATGGAGCACGTCGGGGTGAGCCGGCCGGTCGTCGGGATCACCGTCCCGACCGGATACTCGTTCAACCTCGACGGCACGGCCATCTACCTGACCATGGCGTCGCTGTTCGTCGCCGACGCGCTGGGCAAGCCGCTGTCGCTGGGCGAGCAGGTGTCGCTGCTGGTGTTCATGGTCATCGCGTCCAAGGGTGCGGCCGGGGTGACCGGTGCGGGCCTGGCGACCCTGGCCGGCGGGCTGCAGTCGCACCGGCCGGACCTGGTCGACGGCGTCGGGTTGATCGTCGGCATCGACCGGTTCATGTCCGAGGCGCGGGCGCTGACCAACTTCGCCGGCAACGCGGTCGCCACCGTGCTGGTGGGCACCTGGACCAGCCAGTTCGACCGGGAGCAGGCCCGGGCCGTGCTCGCCGGCGAGCGCCCGTTCGACGAGGCGACGATGCTCGACGAGGACGGCGCGCACGGGGCGCCGGAGGCGCCGGCCCCGGCGCCGCGCCCCGCCCCGCTGGCCGACGCGCCGGCCTGAGCCGGCCGCCCCCGCTCAGCGACCCGTCCCGGGCCGCGCCGGACCGTCCTCCGGTGCGGCCCGGAGCCGTACCCGCCGATGGGGACCACGACGCCGGAATTGGCTGTGCCCCGGCGCCGGCGGCGTCACTAGCGTCGGCGACGTGGAGTTGGACGAGGCGCAGAAGCTGTGGCAGCCGAAGCCCGGCTGGCTGAACACCGCCAGCTACGGGCTGCCGCCCGAGCCCGCCTGGGTGGCGTTGCAGGACGCCCTGGCGGACTGGCGGGTGGGACGGATCTCCTGGGAGGGTTGGGGCGAGGCGGCGGAGCGGGCCCGGAGCGCGTTCGCCGGGCTGGTCGGGGTGGCCCCGGCGGACGTGGCGATCGGCAGCACGGCGTCGCAGTTGCTCGCCCCGGTGGCGGCCGGGCTGCCGCCGGGCGCGACGGTGGTCGTCCCGGAGGTGGAGTTCACCTCGAACCTGTTCCCCTGGCTGGTGCAGCAGGAGCGGGGCGTCCGGGTCCGCACGGTGCCGCTGGCCGGCCTCGTCGACGCGATCGACGCCGACACCGACCTGGTCGCGTTCAGCCTGGTGCAGTCGGCCGACGGCACGGTCGCCCCGTACGACGAGATCGTCGCGGCGGCCCGGGCACACGGCGCCCTCGTCGCGGTGGACGCCACCCAGGCGTGCGGCTGGCTGCCCTTCGACGCGGGCCGGGCGGACGCGGTGGTGGTCTCGGCGTACAAGTGGTTGATGGCGCCGCGCGGCACCGCCTTCGCCTACCTGGCCCCGGCGCTGCGCGAGCGGCTGCGCCCCGACGCCGCCGGCTGGTACGCGGGGCAGGACGTGCACGCCTCCTACTACGGCCCGCCGCTGCGGCTGGCCGACGACGCCCGACGCTTCGACATCTCCCCGGCGTGGTTCAGCTACGTCGGCGCGGCACCCGCCCTGGAGCTGCTCGCCGAGATCGGGCTGCCCGCCGTGCGCGATCACGACGTGGCGCTGGCCAACCGGTTCCTGGTCGGGCTGGGCCGGCCGCCCGGCGACAGCGCGATCGTGACCGTCGCGGTGCCCGGGGCGGAGGAGAAGCTGGCCCGGGCCGGGGTGCGGGCGGCGGTCCGCGCTGGCCGGGTGCGCGCCTCCTTCCACCTCTACACCACGGAGGAGGACGTCGACCGGGCGCTGGCGGCGTTGACGGACTGAGCGAGGGCTCCCACCCCGGGACCGGGCGGGAGCCCTCGCAGCTCAGGCCAGGTGGGCGCCGATCTTCGTGTACCCGCGCAGCAGGTCCCGGGCGATGATCAGGCGCTGCATCTCGTCGGTGCCCTCGAAGATCCGGTAGAGCCGGACCTGCCGGTACCAGCGCTCGATCGGCAGCTCGCGGGTGTAGCCCATGCCGCCGTGGATCTGCAGCACCCGGTCCACCACCCGGTTGACCATGCCGGCGCCGTAGAGCTTGGCCATGGACGAGGCGTGCCGGGGGTCCAGGCCCTGGTCGACCGTCCAGGCGGCGCGCAGCACCAGCCAGCGGGCCGCCTCCAGTTCGGTCTCCGAGTCGGCGATCATCCACTGGATCGCCTGATTGGTGCCGATCCTGGTGCCGAACGTCTCCCGGGTGTTGGCCTGGTCGATCGCCATCTGCAACGCCCGCTCGGCGATGCCGAGGGCGTGCGACGGGATGGTGTAGCGCCCCTTGCCGATCCACTGCATGCCCAGCGCGAAGCCCTGCCCTTCCGCGCCGAGGATGTTGCGGTGCGGCACGCGTACGCCGTCGAAGACCAGCGACGCTGGGCCGCCCTCGCCCATCGTCTGGATGAACTCCGACCGCCAGCCCATCGCCCGGTCCACCAGGAACGCGGTGGCCCCGCCGTTGCGGGCGCCCTTCGCCGGGTCGGTGACCGCGATCACGATGGCGAAGTCGGCGTCGTTGCCGTTGGTGATGAAGGTCTTCTCGCCGTCGAGGATCCAGTCGTCGCCGTCCCGCCGGGCGCGCAGCCGGATGTTCGCCGCGTCCGAGCCGGCGCCTGGCTCGGTGATCGCGAAGCAGGAGATCCGCTCCCCTTCGATGGTGGGCAGGAGGAACTCGCGCTGCTGCTCCTCGTTGGCGTGGAACAGGATGTTGTCCGCCTCGCCGCCGAACCGGAACGGCACGAAGGTGCGGCCGAGTTCGGTCCAGACCAGCGACTGCAGGACCGCCGGCAGGTCCATCCCGCCGTACCGCTCCGGGGTGGCCAGCCCCCAGAAGCCGAACGTGCGCGCCTTGAGCTGCAGCTCGCGCAACTCGGACCGCTCTAGGCCGGGGCGGTGGGCGCGCTCGCGGCGCAGCACCTCCTGCTCCAGCGGCATCACCTCGCGGGTGATGAACGCCCGGGCGGTGTCCCGAACGGCCCGCTCCTCGTCGGACAGTGCGAAGTCCACGGTGCTCCCTCGGCGTCGGCGCGGCGGATCGCCCTCAAACTAGCGGTGTAAGTTTTCATCCGTCCAGCCCCCGCCTTCCACCGTCGAGGTGAGGCCGCGCCCGGCCGGGCCCGGTTAGGGTGCGTGAGCAGGTGGTGCCGACGGGGGAGGGTGGCGTGGCGGAACTCGGCCGCGGGCAGGCGTACGACGGCGACCCGGCACGGGCGGCCTGACGTGCCGCGACCCCGGCAGGCGCTGCTCACCCGGGACCGGATCGTCACCACCGCGCTGGGGCTGATCGACGCCGACGGGCTGGGCGCGCTCTCCACCCGGCGGCTGGCCGCGGCGCTCGGCGTACAGGGTCCCTCGCTCTACAACCACTTCGCCACCAAGGACGCCATCCTCGACGCGGTGGCGGACAGCGTCACCGCCACCGTGGACGTCAGCGCCTTCAGTCGGGTCGACTGGTGCGAGGCGCTGGGGCACTGGGCCCGGTCCTACCGGGCGGCGCTCGCCGCGCACCCGAACATCGTCCCGTACCTGGCCCAGGGGCCGGGCCGGCGGCCGGCCGCGCTCGCCATGGCCGACGCCGTCTACGGCGGCCTGGTCGGGGCGGGGTGGCCACCGGCCCGGGCCACCCACATCGGCGCGGCGCTGCGCTACTACGTCGCCGGCTCCGCGCTCGGCTCGTTCGCCCGGGGCTTCGTCGAGGACCCGGCGCTCTACGCCGCGCACCCGCACCTGAGCCAGGCGCACCGGCTCGCCGGCCACCAGCACAGCGTCGACGAGGGCGCCTTCACCCTCGGCCTGGACGCGCTGCTGCACGGCCTGCGCGCCGAGTACGAGCGGACGGTGGCGCCCCTGGAACGGGCCGCCGCTCCGGAGTAGCGTCAAAACTCCCAGCGCTAGGTTCCCCCGCGAAGGACGACATGGATCTGGCCACCGCGCCGCCCGCCCGCCTGGTCCGCCGTCACCTGCACGTCGCCGGGGAGTGGGTCGACCCCGCCGACGGCGAGACGATCCCCGTCGAGAACCCGGCCACCGGGGAGATCGTCGGGCAGGTGCCCGCCGGCACCCCGGCCGACGTCGACCGGGCCGTCGCCGCCGCCCGCGCCGCCTTCCCCGGCTGGGCGGCCACCGCCCCCGCCGAGCGGGCCGCCCACCTGGACCGGCTGCATGTCGCGCTCGCCGCCCGCGCCGACGCGATCGCGCACACCGTCGCGCTGGAGCTGGGTACCCCGCTCAAGCTCGCCACCCGGGTGCAGGCCGGCCTGCCGCTGACCGTGCTGCGCGGCATGGTCGACCTCGCCGCCCGCCCGCCGGCCGAGCAGACCGTCGGCAACTCGCTGGTGGTCCGCGAACCCGTCGGCGTGGTCGGCGCGATCACCCCGTGGAACTACCCGCTGCACCAGGTCGTCGCCAAGGTGGCCCCGGCCCTGGCGGCCGGCTGCACCGTGGTGCTCAAGCCCAGCGAGCTCACCCCGCTCACCGCGTACCTGCTCTTCGACGCGATCACCGAGGCCGGGCTGCCGGCCGGGGTGGTCAACCTGGTGCCCGGCACCGGGCCGATCGTCGGCGAGGCCCTGGCCGCCCACCCGGACGTGGACCTGGTCTCGTTCACCGGCTCCACCGCCACCGGCCGCCGGATCGCCCACCTCGCCGCCGACCGGATCGCCCGGGTCGCGCTGGAACTCGGTGGCAAGTCCGCCAACCTGATCCTCGCCGACGCCGACCTGCCCACCGCGGTCAAGGTCGGGGTGGCCAACGCCTTCCTCAACTCCGGGCAGACCTGCACCGCCTGGACCCGGATGCTGGTCCACCGGGACCGCTACGCCGAGGCGCTCGACCTGATCCGGGCCGCCGTGGCCGGATACCGGCTGGGCGACCCGTTCGACCCGGCGACCCGACTCGGCCCGCTGGTCTCCGCCGCCCAGGCCGAGCGGGTCCGTGGCCACGTCGCGCGGGCCCTGGCCGACGGCGCCCGCCTCGTCGCCGGCGGCCCGGACGTGCCGCTGCCGGCACACGGGCACTTCGTCGCGCCCACCATCTTCGCCGACGTGCACCCGGACAGCGCCCTCGCCCAGGAGGAGGTCTTCGGCCCGGTCCTCGCGGTCCTCCCGTTCGACGACACCGACGACGCCGTCGCCATCGCCAACAACTCCCGGTACGGACTGGCCGGGGCCGTCTGGTCCGCCGACGAGGACGCCGCCCTCGCCGTCGCCCGCCGGCTGCGCACCGGCCAGGTCGACGTCAACGGGGCAGCGTTCAACCCGCTCGCCCCCTTCGGCGGATACCGGCAGTCCGGCCTCGGCCGCGAGCTGGGTGCCGCCGGCGTCGAGGAGTTCACCGAGCTCAAGGCGATCCAGCGGTGAGGGCCCTGGTCGTCCGCGGGCCGGCCGCCAGCCCCGCCGTCGAGGAGGTACGCCTGCCCGCCCCCGGTCCCGGCGAGCTGCGGGTACGCATCCGCGCCGCCGGGATCCGCCACTCCGACCTGGCGATGGTCGACGGCACGCTCGCGCCCGCGTACCCGCTGGTGCTCGGGCACGAGGCGGCCGGCGTGGTCGCCGAGGCCGGCCCCGGCGCCCGGCTGGCCGTCGGTACGCCGGTGGTGCTCAACTGGGCCCCGGCCTGCCGCTCCTGCTGGCACTGCCGGCACGGCGAACCCTGGCTCTGCGCCGCCAACACCGCCCCGGCGGTGGCCCGGGGCGAGACCGCCGACGGCAGCCCGCTGCACGTCACCCTCGGCCTCGGCGCGCTGGCCGAGGAGGTGGTGGTGCCCGAGCACGCCGCCGTGGCGGTGCCCGCCGGCCTGCCGCCGGAGCACACGGCGTTGCTCGGCTGCGCGGTGCTCACCGGCACCGGCGCGGTCCGCAACACCGCCCGGGTGACGGCCGGCGAGTCGGTCGCGGTGATCGGCCTCGGCGGGGTCGGGCTCGCCGTGCTCACCGCCGCCCGCCGGGCCGGTGCCACCCCGATCCTCGCCGTCGACGTGGTGGAGGCCAAGCGGGACCTCGCGCTCGCCGCCGGGGCCACCGACTTCCTGCGCTCCAACGACACGCTGGCCAAGGAGGTCCGGGCGCGCACCGAGGGGCGCGGCGTCGACCACGCCTTCGAGTGCGTCGGGCGTGCCGCCACCATCCGGGCCGCCTGGCGGCTGACCCGGCGCGGGGGAGCGGTGACCGTGGTCGGCATGGGCGGCAGGGACGACCTGGTCAGCCTCTCCGCGCTGGACATCTTCCACTCCGCCCGGACCCTGCGCTCCTCGGTGTACGGCTCGTCCGACCCGGACCGGGAGGTGCCCGAGCTGGCCGCCGCGCTCACCGACGGCACCCTGGACCTGCGCCCGCTGATCAGCGGCACGGTCGCGCTGGACGAGGCCCCGGCGGCGTTCGACCGGCTCGCCCGGGGCGAGGGCGCCCGCTGGGTGGTCACCTTCCCGGACTGACGGGCCCTCGACGCCGGCCTCACCCGGCCCGCGGAGGGTCGATCAGCGCGGCGTAGCCGTCCAGCAGGCGGTGCAGGCCGAACTCGAAGACGCTGTCCAGGTCCAGGTCGACCGCCTCGTCCAGCGCCGCCATGGTCGGGTACCGGCCGCCGGTCATCAGCCGCTGGAACATCGCGTCGTGGGTCTCCACCCACTGCTCGTCGGTGAGGCCGGTGTCCTGCTCCGCGTGCGCCTGCGCCTCCAGGTTGGTCGCGATGCCCCGGACGTACGCCATCAGCGTCACCGCGAAGTGCCAGCGGAGCCGGGTGTCGAGCCCGAGCCCGGCGGTGGCCCGCAGCGCCCACTCGGTGTGCGCCATGCCCTTCGGCAGCGGTTGCGGGCGGGACATCGAGATGACGTGCGGCAGCCAGCGGTGCCGCCGGTAGACCGCCCACTGCCCGCGGGCGAGCAGCTCCAGGCGGGCCCGCCAGCCGGCCGGCGGCACGGCGGGCAGCGGCGCGTCGGCCAGCGCCGTGTCGGCCATCGCGAGTACGAGGTCGTCCCGGCCGCGGACGTGCCGGTAGAGGGACATGGTGGCGACGCCCAGGTCGGCGGCGAGCTGCCGCATCGACACCGCGGCCAGGCCACCCGCGTCGGCCAGGGCCATCGCGGTACGCACCAGGCGCTCGCGGCTCAGCTCCGGCTCCGCCCCGTCCGGGCCGCGGCGCGCCCGGGGCGTCACCGGGCGGGGTGGGGCGACCACGGTGCCCGCTCCCGGCCGGGTCAGCACCAGCCCCTCGTCGCGCAGCAGGGCGAGGACCTTGGTGGCGGTGGCGATGGCCACGCCGTGCTCGCGGGTGATCCGCCGGGCCGACGGCACCGGGTCGCCGGGGCGCAACTCCCCGAGCGCGATCCGGCGGCGGATCTCCCCGGCGATCCGCCGGTACGGCGGCTCCGGTCCGGACACGGTCCACCTCCGGCGCAGCGTACTAGTGCGAGGTGCGCCAGGTGCCCCTCGCCGGGGTGAGCGTACTAGGTCGCGGCGGGTCGGCACGGCGCTGAGGGCCTACGGTCCTCAGCGGACCCGGGACGACCCGGGTTGACGGTGTACGCACGACTTCAGGAGCGCTGCGATGGACGACAGGACCGTGCTCATCTCCGGCGCCAGCGTGGCGGGCCCCGCGCTGGCCTACTGGCTGCGCCGCTACGGCTTCTCAGTGACGGTGGTGGAACAGGCTCCGACCCTGCGGGCGGGCGGCCACGCGGTCGACGTGCGCGGTGCGGCCCGGGACGTCGTCGAGCGGATGGGGATCATGCCCCGGGTGCGCCAGGACAGTGTCGACGAGCGCGGCGTCGCGCTCGTCGACCGCCATGGTCGGCGAACCGCGACGATGCCCGCGGACGCGTTCGGCGGCGAGGGGATCGTCGCCGAGATCGAGATCATGCGGGGCGACCTGTCACGGATCCTCTACGACGCGACCAGCGGGGATGTCGAATACCTCTTCGGTGACCGGATCGTGGAGCTCACCCAGCACGACGACCGGGTCGAGGTGGTCTTCGCCAGCGGGAGCGCCCGCCGGTTCGACCTCGTCGTCGGCGCCGACGGGGTGCACTCCGGCGTACGCGCGCTCGCCTTCGGGCCGGAGTCCGACCACGTACGCCATCTTGGCGCGTACACGGCGTACTTCACCGTGCCGGACCCGGGCGACCTGGAGAACTGGTTCCTGATGTACAACGCGCCCGGCGGGCGGGTGGCCATGCTCCGCCCGGAGCGCGGCGGTACGGCGAAGGCGTCACTCGGCTTCACCTCGCCACCGCTGGACTACGACCGGCGCGACGTCCGCGAGCAGCAGCGGATCCTGGTCGAGCGGATGGCCGGCGCCGGCTGGCGGGTGCCGGAGTTGCTGGCGGCGATGCCGGACGCCCCGGACTTCTACTTCGACTCGATCTGCCAGGTGCGGGTCGACCGCTGGTGGCGGGGACGGGTGGCGTTGGTGGGTGACGCCGGCTACTGCGGCTCACCGCTGGTCGGCCTCGGCACCAGCATGTCCCTCGTCGGCGCGTACGTCCTCGCCGGGGAACTGGCGTCGACGCCCGACGATCACGAGGCGTCGTTCGTCCGCTACCAGGACGAGATGCGCGACTACGTCGCGGCCGCGATGGAGCTGCCGCCCGGTGGCGTCAACGGATACGCGCCGCAGTCGCAGTTGATGATCTCGTTACGCGCCCTCTCGATGCGGATGATGACCCGGTGGCCGATGCGCCAGATCCTGGCCAGGCAGTTCCAGAAGTCCGACGGCATCGTGCTCAAGGACTACGCCGCCCGACGCCTCCCGCACCACGCGGACGTGTGACGCGCCCTGCGCCGACCGCCCGGGAACCGCTCCCATGGTGGTCGGCCCACATGCCGAGCGCAATCGGCCCTGGTCTATCCGGATGTGGCGGCGGGTCGGACCGGCACCCGACCCGCCGCGCATGGCTGTCGAACCCGGCTGCCGGCCCCCGAATATGTGGGTTATCGACATGGATCGACTCCCGCGGCGCACCGTAGGTTTCCTGCACGCGACGACCCTGTGACCCCCGTCACCGACCTGGTCGTCGCGAGACGGACCTGCGGAAGGTGTGGCGATGGCCGGGCAAGCGCTCCTGTCGGCCCGCGGGCTGACCCGGGACTTCCGGGGCTTCCGGGCGGTCGACCGGGTCGACCTCGACGTAGCGCCGGAGACCGTGCACGCCCTCGTGGGGCCCAACGGCGCCGGCAAGACCACGCTGTTCAACCTGCTCACCGGCTTCCTGCCGCCCACCGCCGGGCGGATCGAACTGGCCGGCCGGGACGTGACGGGGCTGCCCCCGGAACGGGTCGCCCGGCTCGGCGTGGCCCGCTCCTTCCAGATCACCAGCCTCTTCCCCCAGCTCTCCGCCCGCGAACACGTCCAGCTGGCGTTGCAGAGCCCGAGCGGGCTGGGCTGGCGGTTCTGGCGCTCGGCCAAACTGATGCACCGCTACCGGGAGCGGGCCGACGAACTGCTGGCCATGGTCGGCCTCGGGGAGCTGGCCGAGGCGCCGGCCGAGGCCCTCGCGTACGGGCGCAAGCGAGCCCTGGAGCTGGCCATCGCCCTCGCCCTCGACCCGAAGGTGCTGCTGCTCGACGAGCCCACCGCCGGCATGGGGCTCGAGGACGTCGACCGCACCGTCGACCTGATCGCCCGGGTCCGGCAGGGCCGGACCGTGGTCATGGTCGAGCACAACATGAGCGTCGTCGGCCGGCTCGCTGACACCGTCACCGTCCTCCAAGCCGGCAAGGTCCTGGTCGAGGGGCCGTACGAGCAGGTCCGCGCCGACGAGCGGGTCATCACCGCCTACCTGGGAGCCACCGATGCTGCGCATTGACAACCTCTCCGCCTGGTACGGCGAGGCGCAGGTGCTGCGAGAGGTGAGCCTGGACGTGGCCGCCGGGGAGGTGGTCACCCTGGTCGGCCGCAACGGCGCCGGCAAGTCCACCCTGCTGCGCTGCGTGATGGGGCTGCACCCCGGCCAGCGCGGCACGGTCACCCTGGACGGCGCCGACCTGACCCGGCTGCCGGCCTACAAGCGGGCCCGGCTCGGGCTCGGCTGGGTCCCCGACGACCGTGGCGCGTACGCCACCCTCACCGTCACCGAGAACCTGACCCTGCCGCCCCGGGTCGGCCCCGACCCATGGCCGCTGGAGCGGGTGTACGAGGCGTTCCCCGCCCTCTACAGCCGGCGCGACTCGGCGGCCACCATGCTCTCCGGCGGCGAGCAGCAGATGCTCGCCCTGGCCCGGGTGCTGCGCATGGGCGCCCGGCTGCTGCTCTGCGACGAGCCCACCGAGGGGCTGTCGCCGCTGCTCGTGCAGCAGGTCGGCGACCTGCTGCGGGAGGCCAAGCAGCACGGCGTGACCGTGCTGCTGGTCGAGCAGAACCTGCACTTCGCCACCGGCGTCGCCGACCGGCACTACCTGCTGGCCGAGGGACGCATCGCGGAGGCGATGGACAACTCCGAGGTGCGCTCGCGGGAGCGCGAGCTGCTGGCGTACCTCGGGATCTGAAACGACGGCTGACCCGCGCGGACCGCGCGGTACGGAAAGGGATTGAGATGCGCAGGAGCGTGGGTGTGGCCGCCGCCTCGGCGGCGGTGGCGGCGCTGGTCACCGGCTGCGGCGGCGGTGGCCCGCAGTCCGGCGGCGACCAGAAGCTGACCGGCGACAAGATCGTGTTGGGTGTCCTCAACGACCAGTCCGGGGCCTACTCGGAGCTGTCCGGGAAGAACTCGGTCAAGGCCGTGGAGATGGCCATCGCCGACTTCAAGGCCAAGTACGGCGACAAGGCGATCACCAAGAACATCTCGGTGGAGACCGCCGACCACCAGAACAAGCCGGACGTGGCCAACAGCAAGGCCCAGGAGATGTACGACCGCAAGGGCGTCGACGCCATCCTCGACGTGCCCACCTCCTCGGCCGCACTGAAGGTCGCCGACGTGGCCAAGGAGAAGAAGAAGCTCTACTTCAACATCGGCGCGGCCACCACCGACCTGACCGGCAAGAGCTGCAACAAGTACACGTTCCACTACGCGTACGATACGTACATGCTGGCCCACGGCACCGGGACCGTGACCACCGAGCAGGTCGGCAAGAACTGGTACATCCTCTACCCGAACTACGCCTTCGGGCAGGACATGGAGAAGAGCTTCTCCGCCGCCATCACCGCCGCCGGCGGCGCGGTGGTCGGCAAGGACGGGGCGCCGTTCCCGAACACCAGCGGCGACTACTCGTCGTTCCTGCTCAAGGCCCCGACGCTGAACCCGAAGCCGCAGGTGCTCGGCACCATGCAGGCCGGCGCGGAACTGGTCAACGTGGTCAAGCAGTACAACGAGTTCAAGCTGCGGGACAAGGGCATCGGGCTGGCCGTGGGCCTGATGTTCATCACCGACATCCACTCGCTCACCCCGGCCGCCCTCGCCGGCACCACCTACACCGACGCCTGGTACTGGAACTTCGATCAGCAGAACCGGGAGTGGGCCGACCGGTTCCAGAAGGAGACCGGCACCCGGCCGTCCTTCGCGCACGCGGCCAACTACTCCGCCGCCATGCAGTACCTGGAGGCGGTGCAGGCCGCCGGCACCGACGACGCGGACACCGTGGTCAAGGGCCTCGAGGGCAAGGAGGTCAACGACCTCTTCCTGCGCAACGGCAAGATCCGCGCCGAGGACCACCGGGTCATCCACGACGCGTACCTGGCCCAGGTGAAGCCGCAGGCCGAGGTCACCGAGCCGTGGGACTACGTCAAGATCCTCAAGACCATCCCGGCGGCCGAGGCGTTCCGTACGCCGTCGCCGGACTGCAAGATGTGACGAGCTGATGTCAGGTTTCCTGCAGAACACGTTCAACGGGCTGGTGGGCGGGGCGTTCTACGCCCTGCTCGCCCTCGGGCTCGCGGTCATCTTCGGCATGCTCCGGGTGGTGAACTTCGCCCACGGCGCCTTATACATGCTCGGCGCGTTCGGGGCGTACGTGCTGCTCGCCGAGGCGGGCGTGCCGTTCTGGGCCGCACTGGTGATCATGCCGCTGGCCCTGGGCCTGCTCGGCATGGTGCTGGAGCGGGCGGTGATCCACCGGCTGACCCGGCTCGACCCGCTCTACAACTTCCTGCTCACCTTCGGCCTGACCCTGATCCTCCAGGACCTGGTGAAGTCGCGGTACGGCATCCAGTCCAGCCCGTACGCCACCCCGACCGAGCTGAGCGGGTCGGTCGACTTCGGGCTCTTCGACTTCCCCACCTACCGGGTCTTCATCCTCGGCTTCACCGTGCTGCTCTGCGTGGGAGTGTGGTGGGTGCTCGGGCGGACCCGGGTCGGCATGGTGGTCCGGGCGGCCACCGAGCGGCCCGAACTGACCCGCGCCTTCGGCATCGACGTCGGCAAGTGGGTCACCCCGGTCTTCGGCTTCGGCATCGCCCTGGCCGGGCTGGCCGGGGTGCTCGCCGCCCCGATGCGCGCGGTCAACCCGCTGATGGGCGCTGACCTGATCATCGTGGTCTTCGCGGTAGTGGTGATCGGTGGCCTCGGCTCGATCTTCGGCTCGGTCGCCGCCGGCTTCGGCATCGGCCTGATCCAGGCCTGGGGCGAGGCGTACCTGTCGGACTTCCCGATCGTGTCGCAGACCGTCGTGTTCGTGGTGATGGCCGCCGTGCTGCTCTGGCGCCCGGCCGGCCTGTTCGGCCGTGAGGAGGCACCGGCATGACCAGCGCCGTCGACACCCCCGCCGACGCGGCCCGCCCGGCGGCCCCGTCCGGGCTGGTGGCGGTCGCCCGCGCCCCCGGCTGGGTCCGGTACGCGCTGCTCGCCGTCGGCCTGCTCGTGGCGTTCTGGCTGCCCAACGGGCTCTACCCGGCGGTGGCGGTGGACATCCTCTGCTGGGCGCTGTTCGCCGTCTCGGTGGACCTGCTGCTCGGCTTCACCGGGCTGATGTCCTTCGGGCACGCCGCCTTCTGGGGCACCTCCGCGTACGTCACCGGTCTGGTGGCCATCCACGCCGGCCTGCCGTTCCCGGCGGCCGTGCTGGCCGGGGCCCTCGCGGCGGCGCTGCTCGCGCTGCCGATCGGCTACCTCGCCGTCAAGCGCGCCGGAATCTACTTCGCGATGGTCACCCTGGCCTTCGCGCAGATGGTCTACTACGTGGCCAACGAATGGCGCTCGGTCACCCAGGGCGAGAACGGCCTCCAGGGGGTGCCCCGCTCCTTCTTCGGCGCCGACCTCTCCGACGACTACTACTTCTACTACGCGATCCTGCCGATCGTGCTGCTCGGCCTGCTCGCCGCCTGGCGGATCGTCCACTCGCCGTTCGGCCGGGTGCTGGTCGGCATCCGGGACAACCCGGCCCGGGCCCGCGCGCTCGGCTACCCCGTGCACCGGTACAAGCTGACCGCGTTCGTCCTCTCCGGCTTCCTCGCCGGGCTCGGCGGTGGGCTCTTCGCCGTCGGCCACCGGTTCGTCTCTCTCGACGTGCTGCACTGGACCACCTCCGGCAAGGCCGTCATCGTGGTGGTGCTCGGCGGCATCGGCACCCTCTGGGGCGGCGTGCTCGGCGCGGCGCTGGTGGTCCGCCTGGAGGACCTGCTGTCGTTCTCCGGGTTCGAGGCGATCGGCCTGGTCACCGGGGGGATCTTCGTCCTGGTCGTGCTGCTGTTCCGGCGGGGGATCTGGGGGAGTGTCGCGGCCCTGGCGCTGCGGTGGCGTCGTCGGAGCTGACTTGCGCTTGTGGGCTGGGTCCGGGCGGTGGTTGCGCTTTGGACTGCGTCCCAGTGGGTCGGTGGTTGCGCTTGGGGGCTGGAGGCGAGGGTGACCGGCTCCGGGCGGTCAGGCTTGATCCCTACGCCGGTCACCCTCGCCCCCAGCCCCGTCGTGCGCCTTGCCCGCCCGCCGGTAACGGTTCATCCTCCAGGGCAGCTGCTGCTTTCCGATCTTGGACAGTTTGCCTTCGCTGCGGACGGCAACTTTCAAGATCTCTGGAGACGATGCTCTCTGGAGACGGCGCTGGCCGGCACCCGTGTTCGGGTGCCGGCCAGCAGCGCGTGTTCACGGTGTTCGGTTGTGCTCAGCTGTTGCTTGGGTCAGCTGTTCCAGTACTGGGCGACCAGGTCGGCGGCCTGCTGTTCCCACTGGGCGTAGGCGTCCGGGTAGGCCGACACCTGCACAGTCTGCGCCGCCTGGGTCAGGGGCATGTCCTGCCAGCCGTCGACCTGCTTCAGACCCTTCTCGAACGCCAGGGTGGCGTACTCGGGGTTGGTGATCTGCTCCGGCGTACCCCAACCCGAGCTCGGGCGCTGCTGGAACAGGCCCAGCGAGTCGTGATCATTGGCGTCGCCGAGGTGGCCCAGGTTCTCCAGCTTCGACTCCTGCAGGCTCGTGGCGATCGAGATCACCGCAGCCCGCTCCGGCAGACCAGCCTTCTTCGTCGCCGCGATGATCGCCTTCACATTCGCGACCTGCTCGTCGTTCAGGGTGATCTTCGACTGGGCGCCCTGCACACCATGCGGAACCAGCTTCCCCACGTCCGGCTTGTCGGCCTGGACCGCGGCGACCGGCTTCCCGGCAGCAACCGGGGCGTTGGCGTGAGCGGCGATCGGACCGGCGAACACACCACCGGTGAAAGCCAGACCAGCAACACCAAGAACCGTCTTACGCAGCATCGTGTTCATCACCAAAGCTCCATTCGGGGGTTTGGCGCACACAGCCCATGGGGGTGGGCATGGCACGCAAGCACCGTCAGGCGCTCAAACAAGGGGGAAAGTCTTCGAACCGGCTAGCTCGCGGGGCGAGAGGGGGTCGCCTCTTCGCGGCGCCGGGACCATATCCAACGACCGACGGCCCGCCATCATTCCGGGCCCGGTCACCCCGGCTCACCCGGGGGTGCCTCGATCGCGTGGCTCATGTGCAACGACCGGCGGCCCACCATCATTCCGCGCCCGCGCCGGCACCTCAGATTCCGGGCGCCGACCCCGGCAGCCCCGCCTTACGGGGGCTTCCTCGGCCGTGCACCCGGGTTCAACGACCCCCGGCCGCCCGCCATTCCGGCCCTAGGATGCCGCCGGTCACCCGCAAACCGGACATCACCCACCACAACGCGCCGGAAGGCGACTAGCAGACCCGGGTGATCCACTCCAGGTCGCGTAAACGGCGGTATCTGGCAGTCCCGGACCGCCACATCGCGTACCTGGAGTCGATCAAGGATTCTACCTGGGGCGGGGAGGGTGGCACGTGAGCTGGGGCACAAACGATACGAACCGGTTCCGTATCGAAAATGGCTCGCTTAGGCTCAGGCTCGTTACGAGTCTGGCCCGTATCGTATTTCGATGCGGGTGAATCGGGGGGAGAACCGGGATGGAACCGCACGAGAACACCGGACACCCGAGGAGGTGGGCGATCCTGGGGGTGCTGGTGATCAGCCTCCTCGTGGTCGTCCTCGACAACACGATTTTGAACGTCGCCCTGCGTACCCTCGCCGACCCGGTGCACGGCCTCGGCGCCAGCCAGGGCGAGCTGGAGTGGGCGATCAACTCCTACACCCTCGTCTTCGCCGGCCTGCTCTTCACCTTCGGCGTCCTGGGCGACCGCCTCGGCCGCAAGCGTTTCCTCCTGGTCGGCCTGGCGCTGTTCGGGCTGGCGTCGCTGCTGTCGGCGTACGCCCAGGACCCGGGGCAGCTGATCGCCGCCCGCGCGCTGATGGGGGTCGGTGGCGCGGCCATCATGCCGGTGACGCTGTCGATCATCTCCAACGTCTTCGACCCGCGGGAGCGGGCCCGGGCGATCGGCGTCTGGGCCGGTGCCGTCGGCCTCGCCGTGGCGATCGGCCCGGTCCTCGGCGGCGCCCTGCTGGAGCGCTACTGGTGGGGCTCGGTCTTCCTGATCAACGTGCCGGTGGTGCTGCTCGGCCTGGTGCTGGTCGCCGCGCTGGTGCCGGAGTCGCGCGACCCGAGGCCGGGCCGCGTCGACGTGCTCGGCGTACTGCTGTCCGTGGTCGGTCTGGTCGCGCTCACCTACGGCATCATCGACGGCGGCGAGCACGGCTTCGACCGGCTGCCGGTCTGGGTCGCCATCGCCGGTGGGCTGGCAGTGCTGGCCGGGTTCGTCGCCCACGAGCTGCGCAGCGACCACCCGTCGCTGGACGTGCGGCTGTTCCGGGTGCCCCGGTTCGCCGCCCCGGTGGCGATGGTCGGGCTGGTCTTCTTCGCCGCGATGGGCGTGATGTTCTTCGGCGCGTTCTACCTGCAGCTGGTGCGCGGCTACACCCCGCTGGAGAGCGGCCTGCTCTTCCTGCCGTTCGCCCTCGCCCAGCTCATCTTCGCCCCGCGCAGCGCCGCCATGGTCCGCCGCTACGGCGGCCGGGCGGTCTCCACGGTCGGGCTGCTGCTCACCGCCGCCGCGCTCGGCGCGTTCGTCCTCATCGACGCGGACACCCCGATCTGGATCTTCTCGGCGCTGGGCTTCATCCAGGGCGCCGGGATGGCAAACATCATGCCCCCGGCCACCGAGTCGATCATGTCGGCGCTGCCTCGGGAGAAGGCCGGCGTCGGTTCCGCGGTGAGCAACACCGTCCGCCAGGTGGCCGGCGCGCTCGGCGTGGCGATCCTCGGCTCGGTGCTCTCCGCGGTCTACCGCAGCGACGTGGCCTCCGCGCTGACCGGCCTGCCCGGCCCGGCGCAGGACGCGGCCCGGGAGTCGATCTCCGGCGCGTACGCGGCGGCGGCGCAGCTCGGGCCGGTCGCGCCGCGGCTGATCGCGGCGGCCAACGACTCGTTCGTGTCGGCGATGCACTGGGCGGCGGCGCTCTCCGCGCTGGTGGCCGCGTTCGGCATCGTCATCGTGCTCCGTTGGATGCCGGGCCGCCCGGTGCCCGCCGCGGCCGACGCCCGGCCGGCCGCCGAACCTGAGTTGGCCGGGACCGCGTAGGTTCGGCGACAATGTCTGACATGAGTTCCACCGCCGATGCTCCGCGGTCGCCCGGGCGACCGCGGAGCAGCCGCGCGGACGAGGCGATCGTGCAGGCGACCCTGGACCTGCTGGCCGAGGGCAGCACCATCGAGGCGCTCTCCATCGAGGCGATCGCCGCTCGCGCCGGGGTCGGCAAGGCCACCATCTATCGTCGCTGGCCGGGCAAGGAAGCCCTGCTGCTCGACGCGTTGCGCACCCTCAAGGGCATCCCGCCCGAGCCGGCCGGCCACTCCGTCCGGGACGACCTGGTGCTGCTGGTCGGGGCGATCGGGCACAACGTCGACCCGCGGGCCGCGAAGATCATGCCCTGTCTGGTGCCGGAGGTGAACCGCAGCCCGGTGCACTACCAGCTCTACCGGAACATGGTCGAGCCGCGCCGGAAGCTGATGCGGCAGGTGCTCGAGCGCGGCGTACGCAGCGGGGAACTCCGCGCCGACCTGGACATCGAGCTGGCCATGGCGCTGCTGAGCGGGCCGATGCTGATGCAGCGGATGCTGCGCTGGCAGCCGGAGCTGGACGGCCGGATCCTGCCGGAGCGGATCGTCGACGCCGTCCTGGACGGCCTCCGCGCCCGCTGACCCGGGTCCCCGGCCGGGGCACCGTCCGCCGCGTCCCGGTCACCCCGCACACGGCAGGGTCGGCGACCTCGGCCGGGCAGCTCAGCCGGCGGGGGTACGCAGCCGGTGCAGCCGCAACGCCAGCTGCACCTCCAGGGCGCGCTCCGGCTTCTGCCAGTCCGCGCCGAGCAGCTGCCCGACCCGCTCCAGCCGCTGGGTCACCGTGTTGACGTGCACGTGCAGCAGCTCCGCCGCCCGGGCCAGGCTGCCGCCCACCCCGAAGTACGCCTCCAGCGTCTTGACCAGCGCCGTGCCCCGCCGGGCGTCGTAGTCCACCACCGGCCCCACCGTCGCGGTGAGGAACCGGGCCACGTCCCGGTCGCCCGAGTCGCCGACCGCCCCGAGCAGCAGCCCGACGAACCCCAGCTCGGCCGTGCTCGCGCCCTGCCCCGCGCGGCCCAGCGCGCCCAGCGCGGTCAGGCAGCGTTCCGCCTCGGCGAACGTGGCGGCCAGCGACGCCGGCCCGGTCGACGGCCCGCTCGCCCCGGCGGTCACCGGCCGGCCGGTGACCCGCGACAGGTCCCGGGCCACCGCGCGCGCGGCGCCGCCGGCGTCCTTGCCGGGCAGCATCAGCACCACCCGGCCGTCCCGCGCCGCCGCCAGCCCGCTCCGGGTGGAGGCGTACGTGGTGGCCCAGGAGAGCACCCGCTGCCGGGCCGAGCCGGTCGCGGCGATCGCGTCGTCGCCCACGGCCACCAGCACGTGCGGGGCGTCCAGGTCCACCCCGAGCCGCCGGGCCCGGCTGCGCAGCGCGTCGGCGTCCCGCAGCGGCCGGGCGATCAGGTCGTCCAGCAGTTCACCCCGGACCCGCCCCTCCGCCTCGGCCACCGTCCGCCGGAACAGCAGCAGCAGCGCGGTCACCAGCGCGGCCCGCTCCAGGATCCGCTGGTCGGCGTCGACCAGTTCGCCGTCCGGGCGCAGCACCAGCGCGCCCAGGTTCTCCGCGCCGGCCACCACGGCGGCGTACCAGAGCGGACCGCGGCGGACGCTGCGCCCCTCGGTCCGGGACGCGGCCACCGCCTCCACGATGTCGGCCCGCTCCGGCTCCTCGATCTCGCCCACCCGGGCCAGCCGCCGCCCCTCGGCGTCCAGCGCCAGCAGCGCCCCGCCGAGCACCTCGGTCACCGCCGCCGCCACGTCCTCCATCCCGCCGCCGCGCACCACCAGGGCGGTCATCCGGTCGTGGGCGGCCGCGGCCCGCTCCACCGAGCTGCTGTGCGCCCGGATGGTGCTGTTCGCCGCCGACAACTCCGCCAGCGCCGCGCGGGTCTCGGCGAGCAGCCGGGCGGTGTCGATCGCCACGGCCGCGTGCGCCGCGAGGGAGACGAGCAGGGACACCTCCTCCCGGGCGAACGGCCGGGCCGACCGGTTGGCCGCGTACAGCACGCCGATCACGCTCGACCCGAGCCGCAGCGGCACGCCGAGGATCGCCACCAGGCCCTCCTCGCCCACCCCGGCGTCGATCTCCCCGGTGTGGTGGAACCGTTCGTCCTCCGGGTAGTTGGCCGTCACGTACGGGGTGCCGGTCTGCGCCACCAGCCCGCCCAGGCCGGCGCCCATCGGCAGCCGCAGTTGCTGGAACCGGGCCGAGATCGAGCCGTCGGTGACCCGCATGTACGTGTCGCCGCGCTCCTCGTCGTTGAGCGTCATGTACGCCACGTCGGTGCCGAGCAGGTTCCGGGCCCGGTGCACGATGGCCCGCAGCACGTCGTCCAGGTCGCGCAGCCCGGCCAGGTCGCTGGCCGTGTCGTACAGGCCGGAGAGCTCGATCTCCCGGCGGCGCCGGCGCTCCAGCAGCGCGCGGACCCGCAGCGCCACCACCTTCGCCTGCTCCAGCTCGGCCAGCCGCTCGGCGGGCAGGCCGGCGGCGCGGGCCGCGACCAGCGGCCCTTCGAACTCCACCGCGGCGGCCTCCCGGGCCAGCAGCTCGAGAAACTCGACGGGTGACGACATGACCGTCATTGTGCGGGGCGCCACTAGTTCGCCGTCCAGCCCCCGTCGAGGGCGATCGAGGCGCCGGTGATGAACGATGCCGGCGGGGAGCACAGGTACGCCACCAGCTCCGCCACCTCCTCCGGCTCGATCAGCCGCTTGATCGCCGCCCGGGCCAGCATGATCTTCTCGACCACCTCGTCCTCGCCGATGCCGTGGGTGGCCGCCTGGTCGGCGATCTGGCTCTCCACCAGCGGCGTCCGCACGTACGCCGGGTTGATGCAGTTGGCAGTCACCCCGTGCGCGGCGCCCTCCAGGGCGACCACCTTCGACAGCCCCTCCAGCGCGTGCTTGGCCGAGACGTACGCCGCCTTGTACGGCGAGGCGCGCAGCCCGTGCACCGAGGAGATGTTGACGATCCGGCCCCAGCCGTTGGCGTACATGTGCGGCAGCGCCCGCCGGATCAGCAGGAACGGCGCCTCCACCATCACGCGTTGGATGTATTCGAAGCGTTCGACGGGGAAGTCCTGCACCGGCGCGACGTGCTGCAGGCCGGCGTTGTTGACCACGATGTCGACGTCGACGTCCAGCCGGTCCACGGCGGTCGGGTCGGCCAGATCGATGCCCTCGGCGCGACCGCCCGCCTCGGCGGCGACCGCCTTGGCCGCCTCCACGTTGCGGTCGACCACCAGCACCGCCGCGCCGGCTGCCGCCAGCCGTAGGGCGCAGGCCCGTCCGATGCCGCTGCCACCACCGGTCACCAGGGCGCTACGACCGGAGAGGTCGACGCGTACGACGTGGGGGACCGCCACGGGTTCTGCCGTCATGGCGCAAGAAGTTACGAGCTGTGTGGCCGGGCGCACATGGCGTACGGACACATACTCCGCCCGAGGGGTGTGTGGGTGGGCGCGACTCGTGCCGCCCCGGCTGGCTCTGGAGGTCGGCACCGTCGCCCAACTCGCTCCCGCGATGTGTCAGGGGTGCCTGGCAGAGTGACCGGCGGCAGGCGCCGCGCGGCAGCGGCTGGCGGAGCGCGACGGAAGGCGGGACGTGACGAAGACCGGAGCGGACACCAGCCGGACGGACCATGCCGAGCCGGCCACCTTCCCGGCCAGCCTGTTCCGCTGGTCGGGCGCGGGTGGGTGGGTCTTCGCCGTGGTGCCGGACGAGTACGCCCCGTCCTCGGCCGGGCCGTTCGGCCGGGTCCCGGTCGTCGCCACCGTGGACGGTCGCACCTGGCCGACCAGCGTCTGGCGGGACCGGCGGCACGGCTGGCTCCTGGCGGTGCCGGCACGGATCCGGGCCGGCAAGGACGACGGCGACGTGGTCCGGGTGTCCGTCGCGGTCGACCACGCGCGGATGTAGCGGGTGGTGTGTCCGCCCGGCGGTTTGCCCCGACGGCGTGTCCGCCCGGGCGCGCCCCGGAGTGGATCGGTAGGGTGTCGAACACACGTACTGCTGGCGGTCGGGGAGGAGGCGGCGTGCGGGTGCTCGGCGTCGACCCGGGGCTGACCCGGTGCGGGGTCGGCGTGGTCGAGGGCGTGCCGGGGCGGCCCTGCACGCTGGTCGCCTACTACGTCGTCTACACCGATCCCGCCGACGAGTTGCCGCTGCGCCTGCTGCACCTGGACCGCTCGCTCACCGACCTGATCGCCGAGCACCGGCCGGACGCGGTCGCCGTGGAGCGGGTGTTCAGCCAGCACAACGTCCGCACCGTGATGGGCACGGCCCAGGCCAGCGGGATCGCGGTGCTCGCCGGGGCGCGCGTCGGGCTGCCCGTGCAGACCTACACCCCGAGCGAGGTCAAGGCGGCGGTGACCGGCTCCGGTCAGGCCGACAAGGCGCAGATGACCGCGATGGTCACCCGGCTGCTGCGGCTGCCCGAGCCGCCCCGGCCCGCCGACGCCGCCGACGCCCTGGCCCTGGCCATCTGCCACGTCTGGCGCGGTGGCACCCGATCCAAGCTGGCCGCCGCTGCCGAGCGGGCACGACGAGGAGGAGCTCGATGATCGCTAGCGTGCGCGGCACGGTGACCGCGACCGGTCCGGACCACGCCGTGGTGGAGGTGGGCGGCATCGGCCTGGCGGTGCAGTGCGCCCCCGGCACCCTCGCCGAGCTGCGGATCGGCCAGCCGGCCCGGCTCGCCACCAGCCTGGTCGTCCGGGAGGACTCGCTCACCCTCTACGGCTTCGCGGATGACGACGCCAAGCAGCTCTTCGAACTGCTCCAGACCGCCAGCGGAGTGGGCCCCCGGCTGGCCCAGGCGGTGCTCGCCGTGCACACCCCGGACGCGGTCCGCAAGGCCATCGCCAACGCTGACACCGCCGCGCTGACCCGGGTGCCCGGCATCGGCAAGAAGGGCGCCGAGCGGCTCGTCCTCGAACTGCGCGACCGGATCGGCCCGGTGCCGATCGGCCCGGACGGCGCGGCCGGGGTGACCGCGGGCCCCTGGCCGGAGCAGGTGCGCCAGGCCCTGGTCGGGCTCGGCTGGACGGCCGCCCAGGCCGAGCAGGCCGTCGCCGCGGTCGCCGAGACCGTCGACGGGGAGACCCCGCCGGTGCCGGTCCTGCTCAAGCAGGCCATCCGCCTCCTGGGTCGCACCCGATGACGAGCGCGAGGACGCGCGTTCCGGGGCGGCTCGCGTGGGATGCGGCCGAGCCGAAATGCGCGCTTGAGTCAGGGTTGCGAGCCCCGCAGTCACGAATGAAGATCAACTCATGACGGGGGAGAACCTGGTCTCGGCGTACGTCAGCGACGCGGAACGGGACGCGGAGGCCAGCGTCCGGCCGAAGCGGCTGGAGGAGTTCATCGCCCAGCACCGGGTCCGCGACCAGCTCGACCTGCTGCTCAAGGGCGCGATGCGGCGGGGCTCCCCGCCCGACCACATCCTCCTGTCGGGGCCGCCTGGCCTCGGGAAAACGACGTTGGCCAATATCGTGGCGGCCGAGCTGGGCTCGGGGATCCGGGTGACCAGCGGGCCGGCCATCGAGCGCTCCGGCGACCTGGCCGCCATCCTGACCAGCCTCGCCGAGGGCGACGTGCTGTTCATCGACGAGATCCACCGGATCGCCAAGCCGGCCGAGGAACTGCTCTACAGCGCGATGGAGGACTTCCGGGTCGACGTGGTGGTCGGCAAGGGCCCCGGCGCGACCGCCATTCCGCTCGACGTGGAGCCGTTCACGCTGGTCGGCGCGACCACCCGCTCCGGCCTGCTCACCGGGCCGATGCGGGACCGGTTCGGCTTCGTCGCCCACCTCGACTTCTACGCCCCGGCCGACCTGGAGGCGCTGCTGCGCCGCTCGGCGCGGATCCTCGGCGTGCCCATCACCGACGAGGGCGCGATCGAGATCGCCGGCCGGTCGCGGGGGACGCCCCGGATCGCCAACCGGCTGCTGCGCCGGGTCCGCGACTTCGCCGAGGTCCGGGCCGACGGCGTGGTCAACCGGGAGACCGCCCAGGCCGCCCTCACCGTGTACGACGTCGACGCGCTCGGGCTGGACCGGCTGGACCGGGCGGTGCTCACCGCGTTGGTCGACTCGTTCCGGGGCGGCCCGGTGGGGCTCTCCACCCTCGCCGTGGCGGTGGGCGAGCAGCCGGACACGGTCGAGGAGGTGTGCGAGCCGTTCCTGGTGCGGGCCGGGCTGCTGGCGCGCACGCCCCGGGGGCGGGTCGCGACCGAGGCTGCCTGGCACCATCTGGGGCGTACGCCGCCGAATGGTACATTTGGCACCGAGACGCGGCCCGCGCCCGATCTGTTCTCCGTGCAGACCGATCAGCCGTGATCCGAACGTGATCTGTGCCGCATTCGGTCTTCTCAGGCGCAGGGACTAGACTTCGCGCGGTCTACAGGACGTGAGAATCCGCCTCCGCTCCGGCACCCCTCGTGCTGGTGGGGAGGCCAATGGGAAGGTCGACAACCGTGCTTTACGCAGCAGCGAGTGGCGGGGGAGCCGGCGGTCTGATGCCGATCCTCATGATCGCTCTGCTCTTCGGCGTCATGTACTTCATGATGATCCGCCCCCAGCAGAAGCGCCGCCGCGAGGCTGAGCAGATGCAGTCCGCGCTGGCCCCGGGCGACGAGGTCGTCACCATCGGCGGGCTCCACGGCACGGTAACCGCCGTGGAGGACGAGACGGTCCTGCTGGAGGTCGCCCCGGGCGTGGAGACCCGGTACGCGCGCCCGGCCGTCGCCCGCGTGATCAAGCAGGCCGAGCGCCCCGAGACGATCGAGCCGGTAACCGAGGACGCCGAGCCCGTCAAGGAGTGACCGTGGGCCCCGGACGGGGCAGCGGATTCAGCCGCACAAGTGGATAGTTGGGTCGGCGCCCGGCGCCGACACGCATGGGAATCCCGAGGGACGCGGCCGCGTCGTACCGGGGGAGGCGTGTCGGCCGGTGGCGTCGACCCGCCAGAGCCGTCGGGCGGACACCCCCGGCCCGACTTTCGTCGCCGCTGCCCAGCGGCGCGACCGTACAGGGAGACAGGACAGCCGTGGCACCACCTCAGGGACAGATGCGCCCCGGACGGCAGCTTGCCGTGCTCGGGCTCGTCTTCGTCGTCCTCTATCTTTTGGTGTTCTTCTCGGGCGGCGCCAGCGGTGGCTGGAAGGACCGGCTGGAGCCTCGGCTCGGCCTGGACCTGATCGGCGGCACCCGGCTGACGCTGGAGGCCACCAACAGCGTGGACGGCAAGCCCCCGACGGCCGCCAACCTCGAGGAGGCGCGCCAGATCATCGAGAACCGGGTCAACGCGTACGGCGTGGCCGAGGCCGAGGTGGTCACCGAGGGCAACCGCAACATCGTCATCTCCCTGCCCGGCCAGAACCGGGACCTGACCGACGTCGGCAGCGCCGCCGAGCTGCGCTTCCGCAAGGTCCTCAAGGCCACCGACGGCAGCGGCGCCACCGTCGCCCCGGCCCCGAGCGCCAGCGCCACCCCGGCTCCGTCGGGTAGCGCCACCCCGGCGCCATCCGGCAGCGCGACGCCGGCGCCGTCCGGCAGCGCCGCGCCGCAGGCCACCGCCTCGCCGAGCGCGGGCGGTCAGGGCGGCATGGCCCCGGCGCCGAGCGCCAGCGCCGCCGCGCCGACCCCGTCGGCGTCGCCGAGCGCCGCCGCACCGTCCCCGAGCGCGAGCGCGAGCGCCGCCCCGGTGCCGCAGGGCATCGAGGAGCAGCGCAAGGCCGTCGAGCAGAAGGTCGGCGCCGCCGCCTGGGGCGCCGCCACCGGCCTGAAGGCCCCGGCCGACGTCAGCGCCGACCCCTCGCTGGCCGAGAAGCTCAAGCCGTTCGGCACCCTCTCCCCGCAGGAGATCGCGGTGCTGCCGGTCGAGATGCAGTACAACGTCCCGACCATCACCTGCGCCCAGCTCGACAAGCGGCCGCCGGCGTCGATCAAGGACGAGAACCAGCAGGCGGTCGCCTGTGAGTCCGGCGCCAAGTACCTGCTGGACAAGGCGAAGGTGGTCGGCCGCGACGTCAAGAACGCCTCGGCTCAGCTCGACCAGACCAGCGCCTGGGTGGTGAGCCTGCAGTTCACCGGCAAGGGCCAGGAGAAGTGGACCGCGCTGACCCGCGAGTCGTTCAACAACGAGGGCCAGGCCTGCGACCAGACCGCGCTCGGCCAGGACGGCAAGTGCCGGGTCGCCGTGGTGCTGGACAACGAGATCATCTCGTCCCCGGAGATCCAGGGCGTGCTGACCGGTGACTCCCAGATCACCGGCAGCTTCGACAGCAAGACCGCCAACCAGCTGGCCAGCCAGCTGCGCTACGGCGCGCTGCCGGTGACCTTCAACCAGGCTGAGCAGCAGAACGTCACCGCGACGCTGGGCGACAGCCACCTCAAGGCGGGGCTGCTCGCGGCCGGCATCGGCATGCTGCTGGTCATCATCTACTCGTTCTTCTACTACCGGCTGCTCGGCTCGGTCATCTTCCTGAGCCTGGTGCTCTCCGCGCTGCTGGTCTTCGGCGCGCTGGTGGTGCTCGGCCGGTCGATCGGTTTCACCCTCACCCTCGCCGGCATCGCCGGCATGATCGTCTCGCTCGGTGTGGCGGCGGACTCGTTCGTCATCTACTTCGAGCGGCTCAAGGACGAGATCCGGGAGGGGCGCAGCCCACGCAGCGCGGTGCCGCGGGCGTGGGTCCGGGCCCGCCGGACGATCATCTCGGCGAACGCGATCACCCTGATGTCCGCCGTGGTGCTCTACCTCGTCTCGGTCGGCGCGGTGAAGGGCTTCGCCTTCGCGCTCGGCCTGGCGACCGTCCTCGACCTGGTGGTCGTCTTCCTCTTCCGGCACCCGATCATGACGATGTTCGCCCGGACCCGGGCGTTCCTGTCCCCGCGGGTCAGCGGTCTCGGCCGGGCCCTGCCGGCCCGATCGGCCGAGCAGGCCACCGTTCGCAACCCGCGCGTCAAGGAGGCCTGAGATGGCTAAGACTGGTCTGGCGTCCCGGCTCTACCGGGGCGAGGCCGATCTCAACATCGTCGGCCGGCGCAAGCTGTGGTTCGGCGTCGCCGGAGTGCTGGTGCTGGTCGCCGTGCTCAGCTTCGCGATCCAGGGCTTCCGCCTCGGCATCGAGTTCGCCGGTGGCAACTCCTTCCAGGTGCCGGCCAGCGTCGGCACCCTGGACCAGGCCGAGGCGAAGGTCAACGCCGCCCTGCTCGCCAAGGGTGGCGGCGTCGAGGTGGTCACCGCGCAGAAGGTCGGCAGCACCAGCGGCGAGTACTACGAGCTGCGCACGGCGCAGCTCAGCGCCGAGCAGGCCAACGCGGTCAAGACCGAGATGGCCCAGGAGTTCGGCATCAACGCCGACCAGATCAGCGGCAGCCAGGTCTCCGAGGCCTGGGGCAGCCAGGTCACCTCTCGCGCGCTGCTCGGTCTGCTGATCTTCATCGCGGTGGTGGCGGTCTACCTGATCCTCCGCTTCGAGTGGCGGATGGCGGTCGCGGCGATCGCCTCGCTGCTGACCAACCTGGTCCTCACCGCCGGCATCTACTCGATGGTCGGCTTCGAGGTCACCCCGTCGACGATCATCGGTTTCCTCACCATCCTGGGCTTCGCGCTCTACGACGTGGTGGTGGTCTTCGACAAGGTCCAGGAGAACACCCGGGGCATCACCGCGAACAACAACATGACCTACGGCGAGGCGGCCAACCTGGCGCTCAACCAGAGCCTCATGCGGTCGCTGAACACCTCGGTGGTCGCCCTGCTGCCGGTCGGTGGTCTGCTGTTCATCGGGGCGGGCCTGCTCGGCGCCGGCACGCTCAAGGACCTGGGCCTGGTGCTCTTCGTCGGTATGGCGGTGGCGTTCCTGACCTCGATCCTGCTGGCCACCCCGCTGCTGGTGCTGATGAAGAACCAGGACCCGCGGATCAGCGCGCACAACAAGCGGGTGCTGGCCCGGCGTGGCGCGATCGCCCGGGGCGAGGTCGCCCCGAAGGGCACGCCGCGGGCCGCCGTGGCCACCGACGACGCCATCGACCCGGAGGCGGCGGCCCTCGCCGGGGCCGCGCCGAAGGTGGGCGCCCGGCCAGCCGGCAAGCGTCCCGCCGGCACCCGGGGCGGTCGCCCCGGCGGCGGAGGCAACCGGCCGGGCGGCGCCAAGCGCCGCTGACCGGGGGCGACCTCCGACCTGCCCGGGGACACCCGGTAGGAACCGACCGGACGGCGTCCGTCATGTTGTGCGAGCGGCATGACGGACGCCGTCGTCGTTACGAAGGGACACGGGACGTATCGTGACGGAGACCCACACCACCGGGGTACGGGGAGACAGCGGCCTGGAGGTCGCCCAGCTGGTCGCCAGCCGGGTGCTGGACGTGCCGGACTTCCCCCAGCCCGGGGTCATGTTCAAGGACCTGATGCCGCTCTTCGCCGACGGTGCCGTCTTCCGCGAGGTGACCGACGGGATCATCGCGTACCACGGGCGGGACTCGTTCGACGCGGTGGCCGGCATCGAGGCGCGGGGGTTCGTGATCGCCGCCGCCATCGCGTACGCCTCCGGGGTCGGCGTGGTGCCGGTGCGCAAGGCCGGCAAGCTGCCCCGCGCGACGCACTCCGCCTCGTACGCGCTGGAGTACGGCGAGGCGACCCTGGAGGTGCACCAGGACGCCTTCACCGCCGGCCACCGGGTCCTGGTGGTGGACGACGTGCTCGCCACCGGCGGCACCGCCGAGGCCACCCTCGACCTGGTGGAGCGGGCCGGCGGCACGGTCGCCGGCTTCACCGTGCTGCTGGAGTTGGGCTTCCTCAAGGGCCGGGAGCGGCTCGCCCCGCGTCCGGTCCATGCCCTGCTGACCGTTTGACCCCATGAGCCGGTCGGACCGCCCCCGTGCGGTCCGTCCGGCGGAGGGGCGACGGCCCCTGCGTACGGGTAGCATTGCCCTTTGCCGACCGGGCGGGGTGGCAGGTCGGCGCGGAACAACACCGGCCCCCGGGCCGGTTGCACAGTACGTCGGCCGGACGGCCGACGCATCCCGGCGAGCGGTGAGGAGGCCGGTGTCCCACGATGTCGTCCCTCCGATGGAGGGCACGGTGCACCCGACAGGCGACGCGGACGGCTCGGTGACCGAGCGGAGCGGCAACCCGCCGGCCCGGGTGACCGGCGCCGGCGGCCCCGACGCCAGGACGGACGGCGGCGCGTCGTCCGGGGCGGTCGTGGTGCCGCTGCGGACCGACGCCACGGGTGAGCCGTCCCCCGGCGGAGGCTTCGCCCTCTCCAACGCCCCGACCGGCCGTCGGGTGCGCGCCCGGCTGGCCCGGTTCAACGCGCCGTGGCAGACCTCGCAGGTCAGCGAGGTGCTCGAGCCGCTGATCGCCACCCACCGGGAAAACCACCCCAAGGCCGACGCCCGGCTGCTCCAGCGCGCCTTCGACACCGCCGCGCGCTGGCACTCGGGTCAGTACCGCAAGTCCGGTGACCCCTACATCACCCACCCGCTGGCGGTGGCGACCATCCTGGCCAACCTCGGGATGGACACCACCACCCTGGTGGCGGCGCTGCTGCACGACACGATCGAGGACACCGAATACACCCTCGACCAGATGCGCGCCGACTTCGGTCCCGAGGTCACCCTGCTGGTCGACGGCGTGACCAAGCTCGACAAGGTCAAGCTCGGCGACGCGGCCAAGGCGGAGACGATCCGCAAGATGGTCGTCGCCATGGCCAAGGACCCGCGGGTCCTGGTGATCAAGCTGGCCGACCGGCTGCACAACATGCGTACCCTCACCTTCCTGCCCCGGCCCAAGCAGGAGCAGAAGGCGAAGGAGACGCTGGAGATCCTGGCTCCGCTGGCGCACCGCCTCGGTATGAACACCATCAAGTGGGAGCTGGAGGACCTCGCCTTCGGCACCCTGTTCCCGAAGCGGTACGAGGAGATCAACCGCCTGATCGGGGAGCACCAGCCGCAGCGGGAGGCGCTGCTGCGCCAGGTGACCCAGAAGGTGGGCACCGACCTGAAGGCCGCCAAGATCAAGGCGGAGGTCACCGGCCGGCCGAAGCACCTCTACTCGATCTACCAGAAGATGATCGTGCGGGGTCGCGACTTCAACGACATCTACGACCTGGTCGGCGTGCGGATCCTGGTCGACACGGTGCGGGACTGCTACGCGGCGCTGGGGGTCATCCACGCCAACTGGCAGCCGGTGCCGGGCCGGTTCAAGGACTACATCGCCATGCCCAAGTTCAACATGTACCAGTCGTTGCACACGACGGTCATCGGGCCCACCGGCAAGCCGGTGGAGATGCAGATCCGCACCTACGCGATGCACCGCACCGCTGAGTTCGGCATCGCCGCGCACTGGAAGTACAAGGAGCACAAGGGCACCCAGATCGTCGGCCCGCCGGCGCACATCGACGAGATGACCTGGCTGCGCCAGCTGCTCGACTGGCAGCGGGAGGCCGCCGACCCGAGCGAGTTCCTCGACGCGCTCCGGTTCGACCTGTCCAGCCAGGAGGTGTACGTCTTCACCCCGAAGGGCGACGTCATCCCGCTGCCGACCGGGTCGACGCCGGTGGACTTCGCGTACGCGGTGCACACCGAGGTCGGGCACAAGTGCATCGGCGCCCGGGTCAACGGCAAGTTGGTGCCGCTGGAGTCGACGCTGTCCAACGGCGACGTGATCGAGATCTTCACCTCGAAGTCCGACACGGCCGGGCCGACCCAGGACTGGCTCGGCTTCGTCAAGAGCCCGCGCGCCCGCACCAAGATCCGCCAGTACTTCAACAAGGAGCGGCGCGAGGAGGCGATCGAGGCCGGCAAGGACGCCATCGTCAAGGCGATGCGGAAGCAGGGCATGCCGTTGCAGCGGATGCTCACCTCCGACAACCTGATGGCGATCGCCCGGGACCTGCACCTCGCCGACGTCGCCTCGCTCTACGCCGCA
>NZ_VSFA01000008.1 GCF_008119785.1 Micromonospora sp. MP36
GAAACGCCCAGTTAGAGATCGTTTCAGTTTGAGTTGTGGAGTCTTCGCAGGCAGATGGCTGCGTAGGCCAGGCTCAGGAGGGCCTGGTGGATGTCGACGGCGTTCGTAGGGGGTTTGGAGTTGTTTGAAGGCATGTAGCCAGGCGAAGCTAGGTTCAACGACCCATCGTCGTTGCCGCGGCCGGAGCGGTGGGCAGTGCCGCGGGGGACGACGGCCGGGGTGATCCCGCGGATTGGTGGGATAGCGTCGACCAGAGGGACGAGCTGGGCGAGCTCGTAGCAGTTCCCGCAGGCCAGGGTCACCGCCCGGGGCGTGCCGTTCCTGTCGATTCAGGAGGTGCTCGCTGCCGGGCTGACCCCAATCACCGCGCTCGGCCCGACGTAGTCCCTCTTTGGGCGCCCGTACGTGCGTGGCGTCGACCATCGCGTACGCCAGGTCCAGGGCGCCGATGGCGCGGAGCTCGGCCCGAAGCACCTCGTGCAGAAGCCGTTGCACCCCGGCTCTGCCAGCGCGCAAGCCGCCGCCAACACGTGGATTCGGATACCCCAAATGCCGAGGTCGGCAGCTGCTGCCACGGGACCGCGGTGCGCAGCATGAACAAGACCCCACCAGGGCTGCTCGGACATCACGAGCCAACCGTCCCGGGTACCGGAAACCGGCTTGGACGAGCCGGGATCAGCGGCCCGAGCCCGCTCCCACAGCCCGTCAACGATTTGCCTCGCACGCACGCCACATCGGTCTACAACCATGTCCCGCGGCCCCGGTCGCCGTCCGCGACCGTCAGGCCCGGTCTGCCTCTCCGCGCCGTCCACGACTGAAAGCTCGGTCTCCGCCTGAAACGATCTCTAACTGCCAGGAGGGCCTTGCGTGTGGCCTTGGAGCAGGGACACCACCGCCCGCCAGTCCACATCGGGCGACAGCGGTGCCGTGATGACGTGCGCCTTCCAAAGCAGTCGCAGATGACGGTCATAGCTCGGGTGGGCGGCAAGCTGTGGCTTAACGTTCGGGAACGCGTAGACCGGCACGTCTGCGCCGAGCGCCTCGTTGATGATGCCGAGCGCGAGGCTATCGTTGATCCCCTGCGCCCACTTGTTGATGACGTTGAACGTGGCCGGCACGACGGCTACGGCGGTCGCCGAAGGATGCAGCTCCGGATCCCCGGGCATGCGCCACTCGAACCGGACCGGATAGCCGGTCTGCCGGGCCAATGCCTCTCGGTCGATCCATGTTGCCGCGGTCGGCGTAGCGGTAAGGCAGACGGCCCAGCCGTCCTCCTGCAACAGCTCAATTAGTTCGCCGATGCGCAGCACGGGAGGCGCGGCGCAGACGACCAGAGCCAGCAAGCCTCGTTGAGTCATGCGAGCAGCCCCGCCCGCTCTGCGAGCGGCCGTAGCCCCGGCGTCGTCACTCGTCGCTCCTTTGCAAGCAGGTCGAGTAAAAGGGTGCGGGCCTGCACGTTGGTGTGGACCACCTCGGCGGCGACCCGCTCGGCTTCGAGCAGATGCAGCACCGATATCGACCTGTCGCCAGCCGACATCAACGCCGCTGCCGCCAGGTCGACATGAACCTGTGCCCTTCGGCCGACCAGCACCGTCGGCAGTCGCGAGGTGTCGAGGCGCGTTCCGATCTCCAGCGCTTGATCCGCATTCCCCGCTCGGACCGCAGCGGAGACCGCGTGAATGACAACGTTCGTCGGACCGAAGCCGGTCCACAGCCGGTTGTGGTCGGCGCCGAGCGTCGTTGCCAGCCCCTCGGCCTGCGCCAGGAACCGAGCTGCATCCTTCGGCTTGCCCTGTCCAGCCGTCATTATTGCGGCCCGAAGCAGCAGGGCTCCGTGAGCGGAGAGCAGATCAGGATCCGTCGTAGGCCCAGTAGATGCCAAGCGGTCGATGCTGCTCCACAGGACCTGTTCGGCTTCGGTCGCCCTCCCGGGCAGCCGCATGAGAGCGCAGGCTGCCTGGTACGCCGCGACGGCCGCCAACGCCTGGTCGTCGGCGAGCCTGGCGGCGGTGGAACCTCGGTCGGCGGTGAGCAGAGCGGTATCGCGGTCCCCGACCTTGGCGGCAAGCTTCGACGCCGCGATGTACGCGGCGGCGAGCAGCCGAAAAGCGCTCCCGCGATGCAGCCCGGTCGACCGCCTGGACAGCTCCGTCGCCTGGCTGAGCACGTCGGGCAGCAGTCGAGCAGCCAACGTGTAGCTCGCCCGCTGATAGAGGTTGTGCACCCGGCCCACAGAGCGCCGCACCTCGACAAGGGACTGAGGCGGCCGAGCGGGGGTCGCCAGGTAGCTGGTGAGGAAGATCCGGAGGCCTTTCAGCAGCTCCGTCCGGGCAGCGCTGGAAGCAGGATGGCTCTCATCTCCCATGGCTTGCCCTCGATGCGTTGCCACTGACACGTCGACGAGCATGTCATCGAACTGTTCGAGCGTAACTCCCAGGGCAGCGGCGATTCGGGTTCGGTGCCATGGCTGCGGATCAGTCTCGGCGTTCTCCCAGCGCACGACGGTTGACCGCTCCACGCCGAGGATGTCGGCCAGCCGCTCCTGGCTGTACCCGAGAGCCTTGCGCCGCTGACAGAGCCGGTGTCGCTTCAGGGCCACGCCCGATCTCCCTCCGTTCTGCCGCAACTGTAGTAACACCCCGTTGATCGCGTGGGCACGCAGACGCCTCATTTCTGCGTCACACAGGCCCCTTCGACGCTGTAGTTCCTGGTCAGCTCCTCGCCGAGGCTGGGTGCATGGCCCGGGGCGGGTGCTGGGCTCCGGTGATTCCGCGTCCCCCGTCGCGGATCCGCCGTCCCCGCCCGCCCTGGTGCCGCTCCACGCACCACGACGCCGGAGGCGCCCAACGATGTCCGCCGTACTCGCCGACTTTTCCGTCCTCAACCCGGTCACCGATGAGGACCTGGCTCTCGCCGCGCGGGCGGTCCGCGTCCACGCGCCGGAGCCTTGGCCGCACGGCCTGCTCTGCCGCAGCGAATGCTTCCCGTACCCGTGTCGCCTGGCCCGCGGGGGCCACGCCGCCCTCGACTCTGCCGGCCTCACCGCCGAGCAGCTGACCGCGGGCCTCGTCGGGGACCAGCGCGAGGCCGAGGAGCAGGGCCAGGCCAAGGACCAGACACGATGACGGAGCCGGAGGCACGCGAGGCGGTGGCCCGCTGGCTGAGCCTGGTGGCGGCGGACGCGGAGCTGTCCCCGTACCTGATCGCGGTGGACTGGGACCGCCTGAAGGCGCACCTGGCGCGGTCGCTGACCAGCGCGACCGGCGGCGAGCGCGAGGTCCCGCGCCTGGGCTGGTCGGAGGCGCAGCACCGGCGCGCGGTCGACTACCTGCTCGGGGTCCTGGAACGGCACCACGAGCGGAGCGTCGCGCGCTTCTGGGAGGCGGTGGAGGACCGCTGCCCGGGCCTGCTGCCGGAGCGGGAGGCGCCGCTGCTCCACGCCGCGCTGCACCAGCTTGCGAGCGGAGCCGGCGACCGCCCCAACAGGTTGGCGCTGCTGGCGGTGCTCGGCCGCGCGTACCGTCGCTATGGCCTGCGCCCGGCGCACGCCGCCGTCATCGACGGCGCGCTACCGGCCGCGGTGCCGTGGCAGAAGGTCGAGCGGGCCGCGGCGCGGATGGGCGACGGCCTGGCCTGGTGGCCGGCCGAGGTCATCGGCCACGACCGGGCCTGCGATGGCGTCGCCATCCTGACGGTACGGCCGTGGCGGCGGCTGCCGTTCCGGCCCGGCCAGGCGGTGCCGGTGTGTACGCCGCGCCGGCCCGGGCAGTGGCGCTGGCTCTGCCCGGCGAACGCGCCACGCCCGGACGGCACCGTCGAGCTGCACGTCCGCGCGGTGCCCGGCGGCGCCGTCTCCACCAGCCTGGTGCACGAGGTACGCCCCGGCGAGCTGCTGCACCTCGGCCCGCCCGTCGACACCGGGCTGAGCCTGGTCGACGGTGACCTGCTGCTGGTGGCCGGAGGCACCGGGCTGGCGCCGCTGCGCGCCCTGGTCGAGCAGGTCGCCGCCGACCCGGGCGGCCGGCGGGTGACCCTGGTCGTCGGGGCCCGCTCGGTGGAGAGCCTGTACGACGCGGTCACCCTCGACAAGCTGCGCCACGACTGGCTGACGATCGTGCCGGCGTTCTCCCACGACCCGCTCGCCGAGCCGGGAGAGCGGGGCGACGCGCTCACCGTCGCCCTCGACCATCTACGCCCCGACCAGGCGGTGTATGTGTGCGGGCCGCCGGCGATGCTGGCCGGGTCGCGGCTGCGGCTGCTCGCCGCCGGGGTGCCCGGCGAGCGGATCCACCTGCCGGAACGGATCCCGTGGCGATGACCGTCTACCGCAGCCGCCACGCCCTGCGCGGCCCGTTCACCCCTGACCGGATCGCCACGCTGCGGCTTCCGACAGCCAGGCGGGGCTACCGCGTCGACGAGGTCGACGCGCTGCTGCACCGGCTCGCCTACGAGCTGCACCGGCGCACGGGCGAGCGGGACGAGGCGCGTGCCGAGAACCAACGGATCAAGGACGCCCTGCGGAGGTGGCAGTCGGCCGAGGCGGCACGGAGGCTCGGCTCCTGACCGTGGCCGGCCGTCCCGAGGCGGCGATGCTGGACGGGTCGCAGCTCCCGTTGGCCGCACCGGCCAGCCGGTCGCTCTGGCCGGTCGACGGCTGGATCGAGGCCGCCGGGGCGTCGGGAGCGTGCAGGCGGGTCAGGCGCCGCACAAGTAGACGGGCGGCAGCGTCTGGTCCCGATGGTAGAAGGGCTTCAGCTTCTCGCCTTCGAGCTTGAACTTGATCTTTTTCGGCAACAGTTTCTGGAGCGCGTCCAGGGCCTCCGAGGACGCCGACACGCCGAACCCACCGCCCACCTTGCCGTCGAGGGTCGCTCCGATGCAGCGGGCCAGCGGGGCGCCGAGGGCCGAGCCGTTGGTGATGCCGACCGAGAAGACCACCTTGGCGTACGGGCCGGCGAAGGCGGCGGGGATGCCGATGCCGAACTGGACCTTCGTTTCGGCGGCGAACACCGCCCCGCTGGCCCCGACGGAGAGCCCGGTGATCGAGTCGATGATGCTCCGCTTGACGCTCAGGCTCGGTCCCTTGAGCACTCCGTCGATGACACCGATCGGGCCGTCCAACCGCCATTCACCGCCGGCCTTCACGGTGCTGTTCTTCCCGCTGATCGCCGTGCTGGCGACGAACTTCCAGCTCGTGACGTAGACGAGCGGTTCGCCCGGGATGGGCAGCGGGATCTCGATCGGCACCTCCACCCGGATCTTCCTGTTGTCGGCCGACCCGTTCGCCGCCCCGGCGGCGATGTCCATGGCGACGCTCTCGATCCCCTCCAGGGCGAAGGTCGAGTTGCTGTCGACCTTCCCGCCGGCGACCCGGACGTCCGAGCGCACCCGCAGGCTCCGGTATTTGAGCGAGAAGTCCGCGAAGAACTTGAGATTGTCGTTCTGCTTGCGGCCGACCTTCAGGCCGAGCACGCCCCCGCCCCGGTACGGCTGCACCTCCCAGTCACCCACCGTGACCGTGGCGGTCCGGGCGGTCTTCGCCGGGGGAAGTTGGCCATCGGAGCCGAGGCGGTAGCCGATCGGCACCGTAGCCCCTTTCAGGGTTCGCTTCGGGTCGGCGGGCACGCCCGACGCCGCCGGGAGTTCCGGCACCTCCTGCAGGAACGCCTCCGCGTCCCCGATCTCCCGGTCGTCGACGAAATGGGCGTCACGGAACACGTCGGTGAGCCCGACCGGGGCGAGGGTGACGGCCACGTCCCCGCCCGTCTGCCGGAGATCCGCGACCCGGCCCACCGCCCGGCTCGTCGCGTACATGACCTTTCCGACGGCGAGGTCGGCCACGCCCGGCGCGTCGCCCGCGAGGGTCCAGACGACGCCGTCCGCGCTGGCGGACCGGATCACCCCGGGCCCGCCGTCGATCAGGACCACGTCGGGCTGGTAGGTGACGGAACCGTTCCGGACCGGACCGTACCCGTAGCTGCGCGCGGCCACCGCCGAGGCCGCGTCCGTGGGCCGCGACCAGTCCCTCGC
Source organism: Micromonospora sp. MP36 (assembly GCF_008119785.1). Taxonomy (GTDB): domain Bacteria; phylum Actinomycetota; class Actinomycetes; order Mycobacteriales; family Micromonosporaceae; genus Micromonospora. The sequence continues at coordinate 6,031 of NZ_VSFA01000008.1, forward strand.
ACGCCGGCTGCCGCCCGCCGCGCAGCCGGCCACCAGGACGACAACGAGAGCGGCGGCGGCGCGGCGGGCGAGCGCCGCGACGGTACGGCGGGCGGGCTGAGGCATCGGATTCCTCCCCGGTCGGCTGCGTGCGGGGACCGGGCGGCGCCGGTCGGGGTCAGATGCGCCCGGCCGCCGTCCTGGCCAGGTCGGCCAGGGGCTGCCGGAATTTCGCCGGGTCGTCGAGCCGGACCAGCCGGATCGAGAACCAGACCCCCGACGCCTGGACGAACACCGCTCCGTCCTCGGCGTACGCCTCGTCACCCACGCCGGGCAGCGGCTTCAGGTCGTGGCCGAGTTCGCGTTCGATGTCGAGGAACTTCTTGGCGCCGTCGCCGACGAACACCTCCACCTGGGCGGTGGGCCCGGTGACCGGCCCGGTGTAGGTGCACGTCTCGCGGACCGGCACCGCATCCTGCAGCTTCGTCCCGGCCAACTGCTCGGCTTCCTTCTTGGTCACCAGCGAGCAGGCGTCAACGGTCGGGGCGGCCGGTGCGTCGCTCGGCGGGGTGCCCGTCGCGGAACCATCCGCCGTGGGCGTGTCGGTCGCCGGGGCCGCGCGGTCGCCGCTCGCCGGTGGGGCGCCGTCGTCTGAGCCGCCGCAGCCGGCGAGCAGGAGCACGGCCGCGCAGGCCGCGGGCAGGATCAGTCGGCGCACTGGAGGTTCCTTCCAGGGGGATCGCTGCGGTCTTGAGACCGGACCACAGCCGAACCGTATGGGCTCCCGGCCGTCGCGGAATCGGGGATTTCCCTACGCGTCCACGAGCGAGCCGCGCACGAGGCACCGGCATTGCCTGGAGCCGGGCAGCCTGAGTCGCCATGCCGACAGGTACGCAGGGATGCGGGGCACTCGTCGGGGATAGTGGCGAAGGTGGCGACCGTGCGCGATGAGGGCGATGACCCGTATCTCTGGCTGGAAGATCTTGATGGTGCGGACGCCGCCGGGTGGGTGCGGGACCGCAACGCGGAAACCGTGGCCGCGCTGGCCAGGGGCGAGCGGTTCGTTGCCCTGCGGGACGAGATCCGGCAGGTGCTCGACGCCGAGGACCGCATTCCCTATCCGGGCTGGCGTGGGGATCGCTATTACTACAACTTCTGGCAGGACGCCGCCCATCCCCGTGGGCTCTGGCGCCGGACCAGCCCGGAACAGTACCGGCGGCCGGAGCCCGAGTGGGACGTGCTGCTCGACGTCGACGCGTTGGCCGCCGAGGAGGGTGAGAACTGGGTCTGGCGCGGCGTGACGGTGCTGCGCGCCGGTTACCGGCGCTGCCTGATCAGTCTGTCCCGGGGCGGCGCGGACGCGGTGGTGGTCCGCGAGTTCGACGTCGTCCGGCGGGCCTTCGTCGCGGACGGCTTCACGCTTCCCGAGGCCAAGAGCCGCGTCTGTTGGATCGACGCCGATCACGTCTACGTGGGCACCGACTTCGGGCCGGGTTCGCTGACCAGGTCCGGGTATCCGCGGATCGTCAAGCGGTGGCGGCGGGGCACGCCGCTGGCGGCGGCTGAGGTCGTCTACGAGGGTCGCGCCGAGGACGTGGGCGTGGTCGCCTGGCACGACCCGACACCGGGGTTCGAGCGCGACTTCGTGGGTCGCGGCCTGGACTTCTACCGCCAGGAGACCTACCTGCTGTCGGAGGCGGGCGAACGGATCCGGATTCCCATGCCGGAGGACGCCCATCTGGACGTACATCGGGAATGGCTGGTCGTCCGCCTGCGCTCGCCATGGACGGTGGGCGAGGTGACCTATCCTGCCGGCGCCCTGCTGGCGGCCCGCTTCGACGCGTTCCTCACCGGTGCGCGGGAGATGGCGGTGCTCTTCCAACCCGGCGCCCGCACGGCGCTCACCGGTTACGTGTGGACGCGGCACCATCTGATCCTGGCCACCCTCGCCGACGTGCGGAGCCGGCTTGAGGTGCTGACACCGGGCGAGACACAGTGGCGGCGGGAGCCGCTCGCGGGGGTGCCGCAGGACGAGCACAGCTGGATCGTGAAGACGGACCCGGACCTCGGCGATGACTACCTGCTCGCCTCGGCGGGGTTCCTCCAGCCGGCGACGCTCCGGCTCGGGCAGGTGGGCGGCGCGGTCGAGACCCTCAAGCGGGAGCCGGCGTTCTTCGACGCCGAGGGTCTGGCGGTACGGCAGTTCTTCGCCATCTCGGCCGACGGCACGCGGGTGCCGTACTTCGTGGTGGGGGAGCCGGACGCGCCCGCCGGGCCGGCGCTGCTCACCGGGTACGGCGGGTATGAGGTACCCCAGCTTCCGCACTACGACGGGGTGATCGGCCGGGGCTGGCTGGCCCGGGGCGGCAGGTACGTGGTGGCGAACATCCGGGGCGGCGGGGAGTACGGCCCGCAGTGGCACCGCGCCGCGATGCGGGAGAACCGGCCCAGGGGGTACGAGGACTTCGCCGCGGTGGCGGCCGACCTGGTCGCACGGGGGATCACCGCGCCGGCGCAGCTCGGCATCGAGGGTGGCAGCAACGGCGGGCTGTTGATGGGGGTGATGCTGACCCGCTACCCGTCGCTCCTTGGCGCCGTCGTCGCGCATGTGCCGGTGCTGGACATGCGGCGCTACCACCGCCTGCTGGCCGGTGCCTCGTGGATGGCCGAGTACGGCGACCCGGACCGGGCGGAGGACTGGGCCTACCTGCGGGAGTACTCGCCGTACCACAACATCCGCAGTGGGGCGGTGTACCCGCCGGTCCTGTTCATCACCTCGACGCGGGACGACCGGGTGCATCCGGGGCACGCCCGCAAGATGACGGCCCGGCTGCGCGAGCACGGCCACGACGTGTCCTACTACGAGAACGTCGAAGGCGGGCACGGTGCCGCCGCCAACAACGAGCAGCGCGCCTTCATCTCGGCGCTGGCGCTGGAGTTCCTCTGGCGGACGTTGACCGAGCCGGTGAACGTTGCCCTACCGCGTCAGGCCGGGGAGGCGGCTGCGCAAGGTGCTACCGGGCCTTGGTGAGCTGCCAGGCCGCCCATACTGATGCGGCCCCACATCCGCGACTTCTGCATCCGGACATCCTGGAGGGAGATCGAGCGGGATTCGCACACCCGGAAATGTCAAGCCCCCGTTCGTTTCGGATGGTTATGCCCGCAATGCGGAACGATCCGGAGGGGCAGGCTCCGCAGCTGTCCCATGGCGCGAGCGGCTTCACCCGCCGTAGAGCCAGTCGATGTGCTTGTAGTCGTCGGCCGCCCGGTCACGGAACAGCTCGTTGCGTAGCAGCCGGGCCACCCCATCCACGTGCCAGATGTCCCCCCACACCCGGGCCGACGTCTGCACCCGGGCCGTCCGCTCCGACCGCACCGCCTCGTAGGAACGCAGCGCGACATCCCAGTCCAACCCACCTGACGCCACCGTCTTCCCAGCCTCGACCGCGAGCGCGTACGCGTCCTCGATGGCCTGGCAGGCGCCCTGCGCCAGGTACTGCAGCATCGGATGGGCGGCATCCCCGGTCAGCGCCAGCCGCCCGTCCACCCACGTCGGGATAGGGGAACGGTCGTACATCGGCCATTTTCGGGTGCGCCACAGCGATCGCAGCCCTCGGCGCACATCCGGGCACATGCCCGAGAACGCCGATTCCAGCTCGTCGGGGTTGCCCCAGTCTTCCTCGCCTCGGTCGTAGGCGGCGGACTTGAACACGGCGACCGTGTTGAACATGTCGCCGCTGCGCAGCGCGTACTGGACCAGGTGGCAGCCGGGGCCCAGGTACACGACGACGTCTTGCAGGGCGTCCTGGTTCAGCTCGACGTCGATCTCGGCGAGGGGGAACGCTCCTCGGTAGGCGACGTACCCGGACGCGATCGGCTGGTCGTCGCTGAGTTTGCCGCGCAGGGTGGAGCGGAGGCCGTCGGCCGCCAGCGCGAGGTCGCTGGTGAACTCACCGGCTTCGCTGACCACGACCGCCGCGTCCGCGGAGGTGACCACGTCGTCGACCCGGGTGTTGGGCAGCAGTTCGACGCCCACCCGTCGGCAGGCCTGCACGAGGATGTCCAGCAGGTCGCTGCGGTGGATCACCACGTACGGCGCGCCGTAGCGCTCGACGAAGTCCGCGCCCAGGTCGAGGTGGGTCAGCTCCGCGCCGTCGACGGCGTCCCGGAAGACCAACCGACGCGGCACGACGCCCCGCTCGAGTACGGCGTCGAGCAGCCCCCATTGGCGCAGGATGCGGGTGGCGTTCGGGGCCATCTGCAGCCCGGCCCCGACCTCGGCGAACTCCGCCGCCCGTTCCAGCACGCGGACGGTGTGACCGGCGCTGGCGAGGGCGTACGCGTTGGCCAGGCCGCCGATTCCGCCGCCGACGATGGTGATGGTTGAGCTCATGGTCGTCTCCTCCTCGTCACAGCCAGGGGCCGAGGGTCGGTGCCTGGGGCGTTCGGCCGGTCAGCCACGCGGCGAGCGGTGTGGCCTCGCCGCCGGCGGCCCGCTTGCGGACGGCGTCGACCGCGAGGGCGGCGGTGAAGCCGGCCGGCAGGTCGTCGAAGCCGATCCCGGCGTTCAGGTCGACGGCGTGGATGGCGACTTCGCGGGCGCGCATCCACGGGATCTCGCTGGCCGGCACGGTGCGGCCTTGGGCGGTCACCACCTCGTGGGTGAGGGCCTGTGCGGAGAGCGCGTCGAACTCCTCGGCCAGGGCCCGCGACGACCGTCGTACCAGGGTGCGGAGTTCGCCGGCGGGCAGCCGGGTGCCGGCCTCGATCTCCGCGGTGCGCTGCTGCGGGCTCGCGTACATCCGCCGTTCCTCGCCGGTGGCCGCCCAGTGCACCAGCCTCCGCAGCGCTTCGGCGTTGTGGTGCACGTGGGCGATCACGTGGCGGCGGCTCCAGCCGGGCAGGTCGGTCGCCTTGTCGAGCTCCTGGTCGCTGAGCAGGTCGACAGCGGTGAGGAACAGCTTGGTGCCCTGCTCCATCCAGTCCCGGGCGGTCATGATGCCCGGGCCACGTTGGTCAGCCGGCCGATGCCCTGGATCTCGGTGACGAGGGTGGTGCCGTCGGCGAGGTAGCGCGGGGGTTTGCGGGCGTGGCCGACGCCGCCGGGGGTGCCGGTGGCGATGACGTCGCCGGGCCGCAGCGTCATGATCGTCGAGGCGTACCGGACCAGCGCGACCGGGTCGAACACCAGATCGGAGGTGTCCGCCTTCTGCACCGTCTCGCCGTCGACGGCGGCGGTCAGGGTCAGCGCCGGCCGGACGCCGCCGGGCAGTTCGTCGGGCGTGACCAGGACCGGTCCGAGCGGCGTGGTGGCCTCGAACGTCTTGCCCTGCAGCCACTCCTTGGTGCGGAACTGCCAGTCCCGCATGGTCACGTCGTTGCAGACGGTGAACCCGGCGATCGCGTCGGCCGCCGCCTGCTCGTCGGCGCGGCGTACGGGCCGGCCGATCACCACGGCGAGCTCGGCCTCCCAGTCCACGGCGGTGGACTCGGGCGCGAGCTGGATGTCGTCGTTGGCGCCGATGAGCGCCTCGGCGAACTTGGCGAACAGCGTCGGGTACTCGGGCAGCTCCCGGCCCATCTCGAGGATGTGGTTGCGGTAGTTGAGGCCGACGCACAGCACCTTCCCGGGACGCGGTACGACCGGCGCGAACTCGACCCCGCCGGCCGGGTACGTCGCACCGCCGCTCGCCGCCGCCAGCGCCGGCCAGTCCGGCTGGGCCAGCAGCGCTCCGACGTCGGTGAACCCGAGGTCGACGTACCCGTCCTCAGTAAGGCGGACGGCGCGGGTGCCCTCGGCGGCGCGGATAGTGGCGAGCTTCACTGGATGATCCCTTCCCGGTTGTCGATCTGGACGCGGTCCTGGTGGAGCCGCTCGAAGACAGGCGTGTCGCTGAACCGGAACAGGTCCAGTCCGCCGTCGGTGGTGATAGTCAGCGGCTGCCAGGACGGCACCACGAACAGGTCACCGCGCTCGACCGTCCAGGAGGCCGCCCCGACGGTCACCTGGCCGCTGCCCTGGAAGACCTGGTAGACCGAGGAGCCGACCTCGCGGCGAGTCGCGGTCCCGGTGTCGGGGGCGAGGCGGTGGAACTCGGTACGGATGGTCGGCATGATGTCGCCGCCGGTGGTCGGGTTGGTGTATCGGACCGCGGCGTGCCCGGGCTCGACGGTGGCGGAGTAGCCCTCGGCCTCCAGCGCGAGCTGCTCGGTGAGGGCCCGGTCGGTGTGCTCCCACCGGTAGGCCAGCAGCGGGGTGGCCGGGGTCGGCTGCAGCTGGGTGAGCGGACGCAGTCCCGGGTGCGCCCACAGCCGTTCCGAATACGAGCGCTCCGGCGCGTCCCGGGTTTCGACCTCGTCCGGGCCGAACTCGAAGAAGGTCGAGTCCGCGTAGTACTGCAACGGGATGTCCAGGCCGTCGATCCAGGCCATGGGCCGGTCGGTGCGGTTGTGGTGGCCGTGCCAGTGCCACCCCGCCTGCGGGAGGAAGTCACCGCGGCGCATCGCGACCGGGTCGCCGTTGACGACGGTCCACACGCCCTCGCCCTCGACCACGAACCGGAACGCGTTCTGGGTGTGCCGGTGCACGGGCGCGTCCTCACCCGGGTTGAGGTACTGGATGGCCGCCCACAGGGTCGGGGTGGCGAACGGCCGGCCACCCAGGCCCGGGTTGGCCAGGGCGATGGCCCGCCGCTCGCCGCCCCGGCCGACCGGGACCAGCTCACCGGCCTGAGCCGCCAGGGGGAGCAGACTGTTCCACCGCCAGCAGTACGGCTGCGCGTGGGAATGCGGGTGGGCCGGCATCAGGTCGCCGATCTCGGTCCAGAGCGGGACGAGGAGTTCCTTCTCGAACCCGCGGTACAGCTCCTCGAGTTCCGGCGTGCGGACCGGCTGGCCCGGGTCGTCGGTGGCGGTGATGGTGACCGGTGATTCGGTCATGCCGTGGCTCCTTCCGGCTCAAGGTCGGTTGCGGGGGTGTGCGCCTGGTGCATCCGGCGCGGGAAGGCGAACAGCAGCAAACCCGCGACGGCGGCGGCCAGCGCGAAGGCTAGGAAGTTCGAGTCGACGCCCAGCCCGGCCGCGAGCAGCCAGCCGCCGACCTGGGGTGCCGCCACGGCGCCGATCCGGCCGAAGCCGAGCGAGAAGCCGAGGGCCGAGCCGCGCAGCCGCGCCGGGTAGTGGTTGGCGACCGCGGCGATGATCAGGCACTGCGTGCCGTGCGTGCCGACGCCCGCGAGCACCAACGCCAGGTAGCCGACGCCGGACGATGGGTGGCTGAGCAGCACCCCGAGACCGAGCGCCGCCACCGCCGCCGCGAACGCCGCGGCTTTCACCGGGCCGAACCGGGCCCCGGCGTACGCGGTGACGAGCGAGCCGAGCACCGCACCGAGGTTGAGGGCGAGCAGGAAGGTCAGCGCCGACCCGAGATCGAATCCGCTCTCCCGCATGAGCTGGGGCAGCCAGGTGGCCAGTCCGTACCAGGCGAAGAGGGTCGCCACGGTGGCCAGCGAGAACAGCACGGTGCTGACGGTGAACGGTGGGCGCAGCAGTGAGCGTAGCGGCTGCCGCGTCTCACCGGTGGGAGTCGCCTCGTGCTGGGGATCGATCCCGAACTGGGCCTCAAGTGCCGCCGCCTCGTCGGTGCGGCCGCGGGTGCGCAGCCAGATCGGCGACTCCGGTAGGAACCGGACGGCCAGGGCGACGACGACCAGCCCGCCCAGCAGCGCGATCACGAACATTGCCCGCCAGCCGAACGACGGCAGGACCTGCATACCGACCAGCGACGCCGCGACCCCGCCGATCGGAATGCCGGACATCATCAGGGTCGACACCATCGACCGGTTACGGACGCGCACGTACTCCGCGGTGAGCGCGTTGGCGCTGGGCACGAGCCCGCCCAGGCCGAGCCCGGCGACGAGCCGGAGTAGACCGAAGACCTCCGGGTTGGGGGCCACGGCGCACAGTGCGGTGAAGACGGAGAACCAGGCGGTGCACGCGATGATCGTTGTGCGGCGGCCGAGTCGGTCGGCCAGGGCCCCGGCGAAGACGGCGCCGACGAGCATCCCGGCGAAGGCGAGGCTGCCCAGCAGGCCCGCCCCCGCCTTGGTGAGATGCCAGCCCGGCTCCTGCAACAGGCGGGGGAGAACCGTGCCGTAGACGATGAGGTCGTATCCGTCGAAGACGACGATGACCCAGCAGAGGGCGGTCACAAGCGCCGCCGACCTGCGGGTTTGGGGGTGCGTGGTGGTGGGGGTCATACCCACCGATCGTCGGCGTCTTCTGTGAGGCGGGATACTGTTTTCTGCTGTGAAGAATAAGCCGGTCTACGCCATCGACTCGGTCGATCATGCGCTGCACCTGGCCCAGATCCTGCAGCAGGAGGGGATGCTTCGGGTCACCGACGCCGCGGAACGGCTCGGCGTCTCCGTGTCGACCGCCCACCGGCTGCTCGCGATGCTGGTCTACCGAGACTTCGCCGCCCAGCGGCCGGACCGCACCTACACGGCCGGGCCCGTGCTCCGCCCCGCGCAGCGATCCGAGGCCCCGGTCGCGCTGCTACGCCGCGTCTCCACCCCTCACCTGAACGCCCTCGTCGACCTGGTGCAGGAGTCGGCGAACCTCGTGATCCTGGCCGGAACGGAGGTGCGCTTCATCGCCACCGTCGAGTGCGCGCGGATCCTCCGGGTCGGCGAGCGGGCCGGCCGGGTCCTCCCCGCGCACCTCGCCTCCGGCGGCAAGGCGATCCTCGCAGGGCTCCCGCCGGACCAGGTGCGAGCGCTGTACGAGGACGTGGACGGGATCGACATACCCAAGCTACGGCGGGAGTTGACCTTGGTCCGCAAGCGTGGCTTCGCGATCAACGACCAACTGACCGAGGCCGGGTTGACGGCACTCGGCGTGGCGGTTCGTGGGCCCTCTGGAGCGCCCGAGGCGGCGATCTCCCTCGCCATCCCGACCGCGCGGTTCGACCGTCACCAGCTACCGACCTGGATCGCCGCCATGACGGCCGCCGCGACGCGGATCGAGAACGACCTCGCCGGGCGATCCTGAGCCGCTGCGGTGGCGACCGCAGTGAGTACGCGCAACGCGACGAGCCGGGCACGCCAAGCAATCCCCATGCCGGCAGTCACGCTGCCCGCCCCCTCCTCGGCGGTGAGAATCTTCACGCTCGCGGCCTGCGCCAATGAGGCTCCGACGTCGCCTCGATTCGATCCCCATCGACGATTGGGCTGGATCCACCGGCGGCGAAAAGCCTTTCGCTGAAAGGGGATTGGCCGGAAGGCGGCACTGCTGACGACCGGGACACATCCCAGGTAGCCAGTCATGGTCGTCATTAGCTGGGTTCAGGAGGCGGGCAGAGCTACCTCCTATGCTGGCCAAGGGGTATGCGTCCGACTATTCCGGCGGACTCCGCGAACCGCAGCAGAACGCTGGTAGTACCCAAGAGCAATTCGGGGGATGACACAACCATGACCGGTCCTGCCACACGGTCCTGGGATGGCATCACCATCCCGGCCGCCGGCACCTATCTTCTCGATCAGGCGCACAAGCGGATCGGCTTCCTGGCCCGCCACATGATGGTGAGTCCCGTACGCGGTGAGTTCGGCGCGGCGACCGCCCGGATCGACGTCACCGAGGACCCGTTGGCATCCTCGGTGAGCGCGACCATCCACGCGGCGACCGTCAACACGGGCAACCCCGACCGCGACGCGCACCTGAGCAGCCCCGACTTCCTCGATGTGGAGAGGTATCCCACGCTGGAGTACCGCAGCACAGGGATCAAATGGCACGGAAACAACGACTCGATCTTCTACTGGGCTCGCCTGCGGAGTAGCCGACTGGGCCGCCGGAGCGAAGCCAGCCACATCCCACCACAGTCCACAACAGGACGGTTCGTGCTCACCGGGGAACTGACAGTCAAGGGGATCACCCGACCGGTCGACCTCCAAGTGGAGTTCGGCGGCGCACGCCGCGACCCTTACGGGCAGGACATCTTCGGGTTCAGCGCGACAGCGGAGATCGACCGCGAGGATTACGGGCTGGTGTGGAACGTACTTCTCGACAGCGGGGGCGTCCTCGTTGGCAAGAACGTACGGATCGAAATTGCCGGCGAGGCGATTCGCCAGCCCTGACCGACTCCGGGCCGATCACGGACAGCGGTCGGCGAAGCGGTGCGGCAGACAGTCCAGCCATCGGTCGGTAGCAGATCTACTGCCGCGACCTTGACGGTCCACTGTGCCGGTTTGATGAACTGCGCACATATGGATGAGAGCAGCTTCCCGCGGCGCCGGCGCCGATCCGGAGAAGCGGGCGAGGTTCGCGGCGTTGGCCGACAGCCCATGACTTGACCAGATAATGGCGGCCAATCGGGTGTACCTGACGGCTGCGGTACCCGAGCCGTCCTGCCACCGAACGCGATTACTGGGAGCTGTCCTGCCTACGGGCGGCACCAGCCACCTGAGCACCCGTCCACCTGCTGAAATGACTGTCCCGCGCCGTGACCGTTTCTCGGTTTCTCGTCGGCGATCAGGTGGGAACGAACGGACAATGAACGGGGCCTGATCAATACTCCACCACAGTGGCGTCAAGACTGGATGGCCGATCCGCGCGGGATTTGGGTTGACTCGACGAGTGGTCCCGGGGCGTACTGGATAGACGTCCCCGCACCGCCAGCTGGCGTGGTCGGCCACAAAAGCGCGGGGCAGGCACTCCCAGCACGGGGTGCCTGCTCTTGATGCGCCGACGACGCCGGGAACGCCGAGAGATGGGAGGCCAATGTGAAGGATCGTCCGTCGGCGAGTTGAGCCGCCGCACCACTGTGGCGCTTGTCGAGCGCTGCCAGTGGCGAGAGTCCTGACCGTCGTGGCTCGGCTTGTCCGTCTGCCCTGTGTCCGTCTGTTGACCGCAGCCTGCTGTGCGGGTTGTGGCGACGTCTGCTGCCCTGGTGCCTGCCCCTGCGCGGGGTCTGGCGTGTTCGTTGACTCGACCACAGTGACGCATATCAACCCCTGTGCGTACGAGGGTCCGCCCGGCCGGTGTCACCCGGCCGGGTCGCGCCTGCCTGAGACCTGCCCCTGAGCGGCGGGCGCGACCTGGGCGGCACCCACATCGCCGTATCTCAAATCCCTACCAACGAAGCTGGAGCACGAACATGACCTCAACCCACATCAACCCAACCAAAACGGCGGATGCTTTCCCGGTCCGCCTGCGCACGACGACGCAATCCAAGGCCTCACGCGAGGCACGTGTCGACAGGTGGTGGGCCCTTGGCGACACCTGAGCAGCGATCCCCTGACCCGCCCGCCGGGGGGCCGACAAGGCGGGAGCGGCTGGAAAACTGGATACAGGTGCTGATCATGCTGTTGATCGGCAGCGCTGCCGGCGCGGCCTCGTTCCGTCACGTCCATGACGTCGCGGCGGCACACGGCCAGCCGGGCCCGCTCGCCTGGGCCGACGCGGTAGTCCTGGAGTTGACCTCGATCGCCGCCGGTCTGGAACTGCGCCGAAACCGGCGACTCGGCAAAAGCGTCGCCTTCCCCGCGATCGTACTGACAGTCGCGGTGTTCCTGTCCCTCGCCGCCCAGGTCGTGGAGGCGGAAGCGTCCGTCATCGGCTGGGTTGCCGCCGCGCTGCCGGCGCTCGGCTTCCTGACGATGGTGAAGATCGCTCTCGGCCGCGCCGATCCCGCCCCACCCGACCGCACTGCCCGCATGCGGGCCGAGCCAGGACCGGCGCTGATCGTTGACGCCGCGGTCCCGGACCGCCGCGAGCCGGTCCCCGGACCGCGGCCGCCGGTCCCCGCCAACACCACCGCGGTCCGGGACCGCACCACCGCGGTCCGGGACCGCACCACCGCGGTCCGGGACCGCACCACCGCGGTCCCCGCTCTGGCGGACCAGGAACCGGCGGTCCCGGACCGGCCCGACAGCGCTACGCCGGTCCGGGACCGCGGTCCGGAGATTGCCGCGCTGGTCCCGGCCGCGCGGACCGCCGCCCGTGCCCTCTCCGCCGAGGGGACGCTGCTGTCCCGCAAGGAACTCGCGGACAGCTACGCGCCGACGGGCACCAGTTGTCCAACGCCCCCGCCTCAGCGCTCGTGCGCGTCCTGCGCGCTGAGACCACCCCACCCACGCCGGATTCGTCACATGAGGCCGCCTGACGAACCATCACCTGCGACTCCTGTCAGACCACGCCGTCCCCGGGCAGCGCGTGTCTGTCAGGAAGCCCGCCGTCTGTCAGGAAGCCGGCCGTCTGTCAGAACCTGGCCCGACCTGTCAGAACGCACACGCGGCCCGCCCGCCATGACGGGGCGGCCAGTGCACGCACCACCCGACCATCCACCTGATCAAGGAGCAACAAGCATGCTGATCCAGTTCATCGAGCCCAACCTGTCCCGCCCGCGTTGTCACCGGCCCGCATCACACGTCCTTTCACACCACGGTTACGGTGTGGCTGGCCGTGTGGGCGTCGGTGTAGATCTCCGTTTCACTGTCCGTCTTGATGCTGACCCCCGAACCGACCCCCTGACCCCCCTGACAGCCCAGGTCAGGCCCGCTTTTACCGGCCCGGATCGGTTCCAGACACACCCCATGTGTTGGGTGTCCCCCCGAGGGGCCGCCCATGCGTAAACCGCTGCCCGCTGCGGACCCCCTGCTGCGGCTGCAGGCCAGCATCACCGCCCGCGACGACCGCCTCCTCGGCTGGCTCTACGACCACGGCGTCCTCACCACCGACCAGATCGCCACCGCCCTGTTCCCATCCCTCGATTTCGCCCAACGCCGGCTACGCCGCCTCACCACCGTGCGGGCGGTAGACCGCTTCCGACCCAACAAGCCCGACGGCGGCTCCTACCCGTACCACTACGTCCTGGACCAACTCGGCTACCACCACGTCCACGCCCAACGCGGACTCGGACCACCACGCCGGGACCAGGCCCGCCGCCGCAAACAGTCCTTGACCGCCCGGCCGGACCTGCCGCACCTACTCGGCGGCAACCAGGTCTTCATCGACCTTGCGACCCATGCCCGTATCCACCCCAACACGAGTCTGGACCGGTGGCAGCCCGCCTCCGCCTTCCACACCCCGGGGGTGTTCTACCGGGAGGGCGACAACCCGCAGATGATCGTCCGACCGGCAGGACTGCCCCGCCCCGACGGCGCCGGGGTGTGGACAGAGCACGGACGGTCCGTGCCGTTCTTCCTCGAGTACGACACCGGCCGCGAACGCCTCGACATCCTCACCGAGAAGATCGCCAAGTACGAGCGCCTGTACAGCATGAGCACCTGGGCATGGCCGGTCCTGTTCCACCTACCCTCCGCCCGCCGGGAGCTGAACCTGCACCACCGCCTCGCTGCCGTCGATTTGGAGGCGATCATCGCCACCACCACGGTGGAGCTGCGCACGGCGACCGGCGCCAGCCCGGCCGAGCAGCTGTGGCAAATAGCCGGCCGCACGGCCGGTCGCCACCGGCTAATCGCTCTTCCTTACACCGACACCGACCACGACAACGAGTTCCCCACACTCGCCGTGCCGGATCCGGATGGGCGGGCGGCATGATGGGCCGTACGAGCAGGTGGCCCGCTGCGCAACCTGTGGCCACACGCCACCGAATGCCCACCCGCCCAGCCATCCGGGCAGCGACCGTCGCCGCCGCACGACCCATCCCGTAGAGGACAGCGCGGAGAGGTCCTGCCATCAGGGCAGGCAGCAAACCTCGACGGCCTTCACAAACTGTCAGCGGCGGCCCTCTATGACAGAACGCCGCCCGTGCACTCGCCTAACCATTCGACGTGACAGATCCCGTGAGCGGCGGCCACGGAAGCCCACTCCGGGGACGACCGCCGCTGCGCACGCTCGTCCCCATTCCATCGATGAGCTGCCCGCGACCCGACAGGTCGCGGGCAGCTCTGTCTCTGAGGAGGCGGCCTCGTGGCGTACGAGGTCCCGCTCGAGTGCCCGTTTGGCCCACCGCCTGGCGGGCCGCGGGCGTTCGCGAGGCAACACTGCCAGCGGCGAGCCCGGGTTTCGCCTGCCGTCGGTACGGCGGCTGGCCGACCAGGGGAGGGGCCATGCGGCGTCGTCAACTACTGGCGTCCGGGATGTTCGCGACGATCGGGCTCAGTGCCGGGGAACTGCTGTCCGCAGGGCCGGCTGCCGCCCAGACGGCCCCGGTGAAGAGTGTCGGCGTGCAGCTGCCGGTGAACGACCTGCGGGCCATCGAGCTTGACGAGCCGCGCGGGCGTCTCTACATCGCCCAGGGAATCGGTGCCGGCCTGCCGCTGGTGGTGACCGACCTCGACGGCCGACTACTGAATAAGGTCACGGCCGTCGCCGACATCTCCGACCTCGTCCTCAGCGACGACGGGCGCATCCTGTACGCGGCCCAGGGCTTCAACCGAATCATCGCGTTGGACGCCGCCACGCTTACTATGATCGCCAGCTACCCGGCACCCACCGGCGCCCGCGTGTACACCGTCGAACCGACCGGCGGCAAGATCGTCGGCGGGTTCATCAATGCCGGCATCGGCTCCGGCGGCCTGCTGGTCTGGTCCGCGCCCGGCACCCCGCCGGTGGTCTACACCGGCGGCCCCAACTACCACCCGATCATCGACGCCAGCCCCGGCGCGCCCGGGCTCCTCGTCGCCGGTGACACCGGGTATTCGCCGGTCACCACGTACCTCATCGACGTGTCCGGTGCCAGCCCGACCATCGTCGCCCGGCGGGACAACACTGGCAGCAACCTCATCGACTACGCCGTCAGCCCGGACGGCACCGAGGTGGTGGAAACGGTCGGCCACCCGTACGAGCACCACTCGTACCGGCTGCCGGACCTCGCCGACGCCACCGTGTATCCCAGCGGGGTCTATCCGCAGGACGCCGCCTGGTCCGGGGACGGCTCCACCGTCGCCATCGGCCGCTCCTCGACCGCCACCGGTGACGCCGATGTCTACCTCTACGGCAAGGGCAGCACCATCCCGACGTACGCCGTCGACTTCCGCAGCGGGGACAACCTCTGGGAGGGCACGCTGCTGGTCAACCAGGCCGGCACCCGAGTCTGGGCGGTCACCTCAACCGACCCCTACCAGGAAACTCAGCTGCTGCACTCTTTCGGGCCGGCGCACCCACCGACACCACCAGTCACCGACCTGGCCGTCACCGCCCAGGTCGGGACCGGCAAAGACAAGAGCACCGCGCAGCTCACCGTGACCTGGAGCTCGCCCATCGGCGACGACCACTACTGGTGGATCACCGCGTCGACCAACGGCGGGGCCGAGCGGGAGTTCTGGCGCGGCAAGCTGGACGCCAGCGGCAGATACACCCTCACCTACGCGCTGCCTCGCGGCACCACCACCTTCACCGTCCGGTACCGCGACTACTACCAGTTCTACCCGGACGGCTACGCAACCGCGACGCTGCAGCGATGAGCACTCCGTCCCGGCGGCGCCGTCCGCTCGTCCGGTGCGGCGTACTGGCGCTGCTGCTGATCGCCACCGGTGTTGCCGCCTGCGCCCGACCCGGTGCTGCCGGCACCGTCTGGGCCACCCCGGCACCCACCGTCGCGGTGACGGCGCCCACCGGGGCGCCGACGACGAGTGCCGCCGCTGTGGCGATCCCCACGCCGAGCAACCTGGCCACGAGCGCCTCCCCGACACCCAAACCGCGCACCACGGCGACAGCGTGGGCCGGCTCGGCCGCCGCTCCGCCGCCGGCCCCGGCCGCCAGGGCCACCCCCGCCCCAGAATTCCCCCGCGGCTACACCCTGCTGTCGCAGACCTGCACCCTCCAAGCCGGCCAGCAGGTGTACGTCTCGCGCAGCGGCAAGACGAAGGGAAACTTCCGCTTCTGCACACAACGGCTGCGCAAGAACGACAGCGGTGGCTACTACCTCAACCCGTACGTCTTCGTCGAGCCCTTCTTCCTCGACGGCGGCCCATGGCTCCAGGACTCGCGTGAGCCGCTCAGCCTGACCATCACCTGTCGCGTCAGCCACGCCGGCGAACAGGACTACTCCCTCACCGCCACCTCACCGAGCGGGAACGGGCCCGGGCACACCGCGTCCTGCGGCCGGCTGGTGCCGCACGCGGTCACCCCGACGACGGGCAGCGACGCCTACACGATCCGATTCACCGGATACACCTCGGGCGGACACTACGGAGTGCTCGCCTCAGACACCGAGGTGCACTTCCCGGGCGCCGGCAAGCCGACCCCGGAGCAGCGGGTGGCCGTACCCGGCTGACGCGGAGGTACCACTACCGCGAGCTGTGAGGTGCGGGGATCAACCCGGGGCCAGGTCTGGGCTGCCAGACCGGCGCGGTTGTGCACGGCGGCGGCGCACGTTCAGGTGACACGCAGCCGCAACCTCTGCCCAGGCCTGGCCTGCGCCAGCAGAGGCAGGGATCTCGCGCGCACGATTCCGAGAACGGGGTAGCCCCCAGTTACGGGATGGTCGGCGAGGAAGATGACCGGCTGCCCGGACGGCGGGACCTGGACGGTCCCGGCGACGTGCCCTTCGCTGGGGAGTTCGTCCTCGCGCGCTCGTTCGATCACGTTTCCCTGCAGCCGCATCCCGATCCGGTTTGTGTCGGGGCTGACCCGATAGCTGTCCCTCAACGCGTCGAGGGCGTTGTCGGCGAACCACCCAGGCCGGCGGAGGGGTTGGATCTCGATCACTGGCTCCTGCGGAAGGGGAGCCAGCGGTACCAGATCGATCGGGGCTACCGGGCCTGCGGTCGCGTCGCCGATCGGCAAGATTTGGCCGGCCTGGAGCGGCGCTGGTCCGATTCCGGTGAGCGTGTCGGTCGAGCGGGAGCCCAGCACGGGGGGCACGGCTATCCCGCCCCGGACCGCCAGGTAACTGCGTAGGCCTGCGGCCGGGACGCCGATCTTCAGCTCGCCGCCTGCGGGGACGAAGACCGGACCGTACGGTGCGCAGGCCCGACCCGCCGAGACGACCGGGGCAGGGGCGCCGGTGACGGCCACCCAGCAGGAACGGCTGAACCGTGCGACCAGGCCACCTAGGGTCACTTCCAGGGCGGCCACGTTCGGCGTGTTGCCGACCAGCCGGTTCGCGAGCTGGTAGGCGGGCCGGTCGCAGGCGCCGGACGGGCTCACCCCGAGCCGGGCGAGGCCGGGCCGCCCGTTGTCCTGGACGGTGGTCAACGGGCCGGGCCGGACGATCTCCAGAGTGCCGCCCGTCATGGCGTCACGCGCCGGAAGCGTACGCGCATGCCGGGCTGGAGCAGGGCGGGCGGCTCCCGGTCCAGGTCCCACATCTCGAGGGTGGTGTGCCCGAGGAGGCGCCAGCCACCGGGGGACTCCCGTGGGTAGACGGCGGTGTACTCGCCGGCGATCGCGATCGACCCGGTGGGGACTCTGGTACGGGGCACGTCGCGTCGGGGCATGTGCAGGGCGGGATCCAGGCCGGTCAGGTAGGCGAATCCGGGGGCGAAGCCCACGAAGGCGACGACGTACTCCGTGGTTTCGTGGCGCCGAACGACCTCCTCCACGGACATGCCGAGGGTGGCCGCGACCTCGTCCAGGTCCGCGCCGTCGTAGCGGGCGGGCACCTCGACCAGGGCGCCGACCCCCCGGTCCACCGGAGGAATGCTCCTGCTCCGCAGCGTCGGTGCGGCCGCGGCGGCGGACTCCTCGTCATCCAAGACGACGAGCACGCTGGCCGCCGCGGACACCAGATCCACCATGCCCGCGGGGGGCTCGCGCCGGATGTCGTCGTACAGCGCCAGCGCTTCGTGGTGGTCGGCGACCTCGATGAGCAGGGCGCGTTCGCCGTACGGCAGGACCCGCAGACTCATGCGCGGGCCTCGATGGTCACGCCGGCGGCCACCAGGGCCTGGCGTACGGCACGGGCGATGGCGACGGCCTCCGGCGTGTCGCCGTGTACGCAGATCGACTGGGGGGCGACCTCGATGACGGTGTTGTCGTCGGCTTCGATGGTGCCCTCGACCACCATCCGCACGACGCGGGCGGCGATGACGTCGGGGTCGTGGAGGACGGCGTGCGGCAGCCGGCGGGAGACCAGGGTGCCGTTGCTGGTGTAGGCGCGGTCGGCGAACGCCTCGGCCACCGGTTGGAGACCGGCGTCGGCTGCCTGGCGCAACCAGGCGGATCCCGGCAGCCCGTAGACCGAGAGCGCGGGCTCGACGGCCCGTACCGCCGCGACGACGGCGGCGGCCTGCTCTTCGTGGGTGACGATGGCGTTGTACAGGGCGCCGTGCGGCTTCACATAGCGGACCCGGGTGCCCTCGGCGCGGGCGATGCCGTCCAGGGCGGCGATCTGGTAAAGGACGTCGTTGGTCAGTTCCTCGGGGGCGACGTCGATGAAGCGCCGCCCGAAGCCGGCCAGGTCCCGGTAGCCGACCTGGGCGCCCACGGAGACGCCGCGCCGGGCGGCCATGGCGCAGACCCGGCGCATGCTCGAGGCGTCGCCCGCGTGGTAGCCGCAGGCGACGTTGGCGCTGGTGACGATGTCGATCAGCGAGGCGTCGTCGCCCATCGGCCAGATGCCGAACGCCTCGCCCAGGTCCGCGTTGAGGTCCACGGCTGGGGTCGTGCCGGTCATGCGCCGGGGCCCGCCGGTCGTGGTTGCCGTGACCGGGGGCCGGGGTGGGGGACCCTGGTGCGATGCGCCGCTGTCACGGCGTGATCGCCGCCAGTAGTTGGCGCTGTGCTCGCTCAAGATAGGCTGCCATTTCTCGGGATGCCTGACCTGTTTTGCCGGCGCGCAGCAGATCGGAGATCCGTTCGTTGGTTTCCAGGTAGGGCTCGTGGAACGGCTGGAGATCCTCGACGGCTCCGAAGGCGAGGCGCAGCTCCGCCAGGAGGCTTTCGGCCGCCACCGTCAGCCGTTCGCTGCCGGCGAGGCGGACGATCGCGACGTGGAATTCCATGTTCGCGGTGCCGACCGCGGACCACATGCCGCGGTAGGCGTACGCGTATCCGTCGCGCACGGCGGCATCCACCTGCGCCAACATCCCGGGCTCCGTGAGTGCGGGGCCGGCGTTCTCGATGGCGCCCAGCTCCAGCACCCGCCGCATCTGGTAGATGTCGTTGACATCGCCCGGGCCGAGGCTGCGCACCCGTACGCCCCGGTTGGCCTCGTAGACGACCAGCCGCTCCTGGGTCAGCAGCCGGAAGCCCTCGCGCAGCGTGTTCCGGGACACGGACAGGTCCTCGACGAGCCGCGCCTCGCGCAGAAACTCGCCGGACTTCAACTGGCCTTCCATGATCCGGCGGCGCAGCACCGCCGCGACCCGGCTTGCTCCGGATGCCTGTTCCGTTGAACCTTCACGCGCAATAGCTGTCGCCACCGGGTTTCCTTAACGGCTCTGTCGGGACCGCGCGACCCATTCTCATGGCACCCCATCGCCAACGAGTCGTTCAACAATCATGTGGCACAGCCTTGCGTGTGTCGAGTGTGGGCGGTTTCGTGTCGGACTCCCGGCCAACGGGCAGCGGACCGGGAGCGAGCCCGTGGCGCTGAAGGTAAGCACAGCTTTTGCTCAACACAGCAGCGCCATAAAACGCGGAACACCTCCGCCAGGTCGGGCCAGATTCCCACGTCAGAGCCCCGAAAATCAACTCTTCCCTCACCTGACCTGCCTTGCTATCGTTCAACAATCTTGCCAGGCCGCCCGAGGGTCGGCTGGCACCGTCCCGGTGGCGACAGGCAGGTACGACTCATGACCGACGCGCAACCCGTCCGCTCCGCGGAGCCGTCCGTCCATGCCCTGGCGGCCGGTCTCGACGTGGCGAGGCCGCTGACGCTGCTGCAGCGCATGGTTCGCTTCGACTCCCGGACCGAGACCCCCGGTGAGGTGGAGCTCGCGAAGTGGCTGGTCGACTACATGTCCGAGCTCGGGCTGCAGGCGTGGCTCGACGAGGTGTCACCCGGCCGCTACAACGCAATCGGGGTGCTCAGGGGAGTGGGCCAGGACGTCCCGGGCGCGGCGTCGCTGCTGTTCAACGGCCACATCGACACCAACCCGGCCACCGAGGGATGGACGGTCGACCCGTGGGGGGCGCACACCACCGACGAGGTCATCTACGGCCTGGGTGTCTCGAACATGAAGGCCGGGTGCGCCTCGTACCTCAGCGCCGTCGAGGCCCTGATCCGCAGTGGCTTCCGCCCGGCCGCCGACGTGACCCTCACCTTCGTCGTCGGCGAGCTGCAGGGCGGCATCGGCACCGTGAAGATGATCGAGCACGGGGTACGCGCCGACTATTTCATCAACTGTGAGCCGACCGACATCCAGGCGCTGACGCTGCACGCCGGCGCGTTCAACTTCACCGTCGAGCTGACGGGGGTGACCCGCCACCTGTCGAAGCGCGAGGAGTCCGTCGACGCGATCGCCGCCGCGTGTGCGCTGGTGCCGCGCCTGAACGCGATGACCTTCTCCGGCGCGGCGGACGAGCGGCACCGAGAGGTCAACCGCTGCAACGTCGGGGTGATCCACGGTGCGTTGGGCCGGAGCCTGGAGGAATGGCGCCCCCCACAGATCGCCGACTTCGTACGCCTCGTCGGCACCGGCCGGTACGCGCCCAGCCAGAGCGTCGAGTCCGTGCTCGCCGACCTGCGGCGGCAGCTTGATCGGCTGGAGTCGGAGTTTCCCGGACTGCGGGCGGAGGTGTTCCCGCAGGAGAAAGTGACCGACCGCCCCGACATGCCGCCGTTCGAGGTGCCCGCCGATTCGTCCATTGTCCGGACGGTGAATGCGGCGTACGAGCTCGTCCGGGGTGCCGCCCAACCGACGGGGGCCATCAAGCCGTGCTGTTTCTTCGGGTCCGACGCGGCTCACCTGAGCAAGGCCGGCATGGAGGGAATCGTGTGCGGCCCGGGCGGCAAGTACAACACCATGCCGGACGAGCGCGTCGAACTCGTCGACTACTACGACATGATCCGGATGCACATGCTGGCCATCGAGAAAGTCTGCGGTCGTGGGAACTGAGCAAATCACCGGCCGGAAAGCCGCCTCGAATTTCTCCGGAGCGTCCGTGCGGGTGGAGGGGCTCTCCAAGAATTACGGTGACATCCACGCCGTCGACAACGTGAGCCTCACCGTCGAACCCGGCGAGTTCGTGTCGCTGCTCGGCCCGTCCGGGTCAGGGAAGACCACCCTGCTCATGGCCATCGCCGGCTTCGAAAAGCCGGACTCCGGCGAGGTGTACGTCGGGGACAAGCGGATCACCGGCCTGCCGACGCACAAACGGAACCTCGGGGTCGTGTTCCAGCGGTACGCGCTTTTCCCTAACATGACCGTCGCCGACAACATCGGTTACCCGCTGAAGGTGCGCGGCGTGTCCAGATCGGAACGCGCGAAGGCAATCGCCGACGCGATGGATCTGGTCGATCTCACCGGGCTGGCGCACCGCCGACCGGCCGCACTGTCCGGCGGGCAACAGCAGCGGGTCGCCCTGGCCCGGGCGCTGGTGTACCGGCCCCCGATCGTGCTGTTCGACGAGCCCCTGGGTGCCCTGGACCGGAAGCTTCGCGAACAGGTGCAACTGGAGATCCGCCGCCTGCATCAGGAACTCGGCCTCACCATGATCTTTGTAACTCATGATCAGGAAGAGGCGCTCGTGATGTCCGACCGGGTGGCGTTGCTGCGGGACGGACGGATCGAGCAGTTCGGCCCCGGGCACGAGCTGTACGACGCTCCGGCAACCGAATTCGTGGCCGGATTCCTCGGCCGTACCAACATTCTCGATTCGACCGTGACCTCCGTCGCCGGTGCAGAGACGCAGGTCGCTCTCGGCGACCGGCGGTTTCCCGCGCTGTTCCCGGCCGGCGTCCGACCAGAGGCAGGCCAGAAATGTCGGGTTGCCCTGCGGCCCGAGGCGATCCGGCTGTGCCGGGACGACCTTCCCGCGAGCTTGTCCGGGCAGGTCGTCGAGGTTGTCTTCTCCGGTCCAACCACGACGGTCCGGGCGCGGGTGGGTGACCAGGAATTCATGGTCCAAGGGCTTTCCTCCGACCCCGCGATGCGGGTGCGGGAGGGGGCGACCGTGCATCTCGAATGGGACCCGGCCGCGTTGCGTGCCTTCACCTCCCCCGGTCCGGCCGGAACCCGCACCGCCGCCACCGCAAACAATTCGCAGCCAGTAATGGAAGGGATTCATCCGTGACGAATCCGGGTGTGACGAGAACACTTTCGCGGCGCAGCCTGCTGGCGGGTGCCGGGGCCGGTCTGCTTGGCCTGGGGCTCTCCGCGTGTGGCGGGAACCCGGACGCCCTCAAGTCGAACGGGCAGGGCGACGGGGGATCCGGGAACTCGAAGCAGCTCGTGGTCTTCGACGGCGGCGGTGCCTGGGGCGCCGCCCAGCGGAAGGCCTTCTTCGAGCCCTTCCAGAAGGAGACCGGCATCAAGGTCATTCCCGCGCCGGCGCCCCCGGCCGCGCAGCTGCGCACGGCCATCGCCTCCGGTAAGCCCGGCATGGACGTCGTGGACCTCAACGGGGCGCGCATCGGATCCTGGACGCGGGACGGCCTGCTGCAGAAGATCGACTACAGCGCGTGGAAGGACTCCAGCCTCAAGGACGCCTTCTCCCCGTACCCCGCGCTGGAGACCGCGGTACCCGCGATCGTCTTCGCCGTGCAGCTCGCGTACGACAAGAACCTGACCGGCCGGGAGCTGACGAACTGGGCGGACATGTGGGACGCGGCGGTCAAGGGCAAGCGCTCCTTCCGTACCGGTGACGGCCCCGGCGGCTGCACCCTGGAGATCGCCCTGCTCGCCGACGGCGTGAAGCCCGAGAACCTCTACCCGCTGGACATGGACCGGGCGCTGCGCAAGCTGTCCGAGGTCAAGCCCCAGGTCCTGAAGTTCTGGGACAACGGCGCGGAGTCCATCCAGATGCTGGTCGACCACCAGATCTCCGCGGTGGCTGCGTGGAACGGCCGGATCCAGTCCGCGATCGCCGACGGCGCGAAGAACATCTCCAGCACCTTCGAGCAGGCCGTGGTGCAGATCGACTACTGGGCAATCCCCAAGGGCTGCTCGAACGTGGAAGGCGCGACCCGGTTCATCGAGTTCGCCTCCCGGCCGGAGCGTCAGGCCGAGTTTGCGCAGCTCATCACCTACGCGCCGACGATCCCGGCGGCCTTCGACCACATCCCTGACGAGCGCAAGAAGCTCCTGGTGACCGCGCCGGGCATCGTGGAGAAGACGGTCCTGCAGAACACCGACTACTGGAGCTCCATCGGGGCGGGCGGCAAGACCAATGAGGAGATCGCCATCGACCGTTGGCAGAAGTGGCTGGCCGGCTGATGTCAACGCCGACGGTGCGGGCCAGACGTTCGACGATCCGCCGCCCGACGTGGATGCCGGACGCCGTGGTCTGGCTCGCACTGCCGGCGGTGATCGTCCTCCTCGCCCTGTTCGTCCTGCCGCTGAGCCGACTGGTCGTGGATTCACTGGTCACCGACAGCGGAATGTCGTTGTCGCGGTACACCGACCTGCTGCACGACGGACTCTTCATCCCGGTCATGGAGCGCACGATCAAAATCGCGCTCGTGGTGACCGTCGTGGCCGCCCTGATTGGCTATCCACTGGCCTATGCAGCGACCCGGCTGCCGCGATACCTGGCCGCTGCCGTGCTGGCCAGCGTCTCCCTGCCCTTCTTCACCTCCACCCTGGTGCGGTCGTACGCCTGGCGGGCGCTGATGGCGGACAACGGTGTCGTCAACAACTGGCTCACGAAACTGGGCATCTTCTCCGAACCGCACCAGCTCGTCTTCAACGACATCGGCATCGTCGTCGGTATGAGCCAGGTGCTTCTACCGATGATGACGCTGCCGCTCTACGCGGCCATGAGTGGCATCGACCGCAAGTTGACCGATGCGGCCCGATCAATGGGGGCCTCGCCCTTTTCAGCCTGGCGCACCGTCTTCCTCCCGCAGTCCGTGAACGGCCTCATGGCCGGGGCCAGCCTGGTGTTCATCTCGTCGCTGGGCTTCTACACCACCCCCGCGCTCCTCGGGGGCCCCGCGGTGCCGATGATCGCCCAACGCATCGACGTGCAGATCAACACCCAGAACCAGTACGGTCCCACCGCAGCCCAGGCCACGATCCTGCTGATCGGGGTCGTGATCCTCATGGTCCTGCTGCGCAGGCCCCTGGGCCTGACCTCTCCGCAGACCCTCGCAGGTGGCACCTCCCGGGCAGTGTCCGGGCGCGTGTCCAACGCCGTCGCAGCCATGACGGATCTGATCGCCAACCGCCTGGCCGGCGGCCTCCTCGGACGGGCCGGCCGCCTGGTCGGCGAAGGCATCTCGTACGTGCGCCACGTGCTTCTCGCAGTGGTCACCGTCGTCGGCATCGTCATCCTGGTCGGACCCCAGCTCGTCGTGCTGATGCTCGCCTTCAACAGCTCCAACTTCCTCGTCTTCCCGCCCACCGGCTACTCGACGCGCTGGTTCGAGGAGTACTTCACCGACGAGTTCTGGCTTTCCTCGACGTATCTGAGCCTCACGGTGGCGATAGCCGCCGCGGCGCTCGCCACGGTGCTGGGCGTGCTCTGCGCGTTCGCCGTGGCCAGAACCCGGCTCCGCAAGGCCGGCGTCCTGTTCTACCTGCTGTCCATGGCCCCCCTGGTCATGCCGCCGATCATCTACGCGGTGGCACTGTTCTTCCTCTTCGCGCGGGGCGGGCTGCTCGGCACCCCGACCGCTCTCGTCCTGGCGTACACCATCCTCGGACTCCCGTACGTCATGATCACCTCGCAGGCGGTCATCAGGAACATCGACCCGCTCTACGAACACGCCGCCGCCAGCCTCGGCGCCAACGCGGCACGCCGCGCCCGGGACATCCTGCTGCCCCTCATCCTCCCGGCGGCCATCTCCTCGCTGCTGTTCGCGTTCGTGATGGCCTTCGACGACCTGGTCCTCGGCGTGTTCCTGGGCAGCGCCCAGACGGTCACGCTGCAGGTTCGCATGTACCAGAACATCCAGTTCGAGGTCAGCCCGAAGGTCGCCGCGGTCGGCGTTCTCATGACGTTCGCGATGCTGTTCGTCGGATTCCTGGTGATGGTCACCTCGCGGATCCGGGGCGCCCGCGGCAAGCGCAGCTGACACCACACCTCACCCCGAATGCCGGAAGGCTCATCCGTGTCCGACTACATACTCTTCGCTGGCGGCACCGTCGTTGACGGGACGGGAGCCAAGTCGTCTCCGGGTGACGTCCTGGTCAGTGCGGACCGCATCGTGGACATCCGCCCCCACGGACAGATATCCCACGACGGCAAACGCGTCGTCGCGATCGACGGAAAGGTCATCGCCCCGGGCTTCGTCGACGTCCACTCCCACAGCGACAACGCACCGCTGTACGCGCCGGGTGATCTGCCGAAGATCCGGCAGGGAGTCACCACCGAGATCGTCGGCAACTGTGGTTTCTCCCTGGCCCCGTCGGACGGGCCACCGGAGGTGACGGCGTTCCTGGCCCAGTGCTTCCCGCGCGGCGGCCCCGTCTTCCGGAGCTTCGCCGACTATGTCGACGCGGCGGACCAGGGTGGGTACCTCACCAACCTGGCGGCCCTGGTGGGAGAGGGCAACCTCCGTTTACTCGCGCACGGTCCCGCCAGTGGGAGCACGTCGCCCGACGGACTGGCCACGATGATCCGCCACATCCGGGAGGCGTGCGACGCCGGAGCGTTCGGCCTGTCGACCGGCCTCGCCTACGTGCCCGGCATGTTCGGAACGGCCGAGCAGATCAGCCAACTCGTGGCGGCGATGCCGGCCGGACGGGTGTACGCCACGCACATGCGTAACGAAGGCAGCCGCATCACGGACGGCATCGCCGAAGCTGTGCGCGTCTCCCGCGATTCCGGCCACCCCGTGCAGATCTCCCACCTGAAGATCGCCGATCGGAGCAACTGGGGCGCGGCGGGAGAAATCCTCGCCCACCTCGACAACGAACGGCGCGCCGGCACCCGGATCGGCCAGGACGCCTACCCGTACACGACGTCGTCCATGATGCTCTCGTCGTGCCTGCCGCCGTGGGTGCTGGACGGCGGCGTCGACGCGATGCTGGAGCGGCTGAGAGACCGGCAGACGCGGCAGCGTATCGCCAGCGAGGTCCTCGACCCGACCAGCAATCCGCACAACGCGGGATGGGACTCGTACATCGCCACAGCCGGCTACACGGGCATCCGGGTCGCGTCCACCGCCACCGGCCGGTACGACCACAGCACCATCACCCAACTCGCCCAGCGGCTCGACCTCGAGCCGTTCGACGCCCTGGCCAGGGTCGTCGTCGAGGAGGGCAACGTCGCCAACATGATCGCCTCGCTCATCGACGACCGCGACCTCGAAGCGATCCTGCGCCACGACCAGACGATGATCGGCACAGACGGGGCACCTCCCGGATTCGGCAAGGCTCCCCACCCACGGGTCGCCGGCACCTTCGTCAAGGTCCTCGGCGAGTTCGTCCGGGAGAAGCGGGTGCTCACCCTCGAGGAAGCCGTACGGCGGATGAGCGCCCTGCCCGCTGAGTTCTTCGGGCTGCCCGACCGTGGCACCATCGCTGCCGGCAAGGTCGCCGACCTGGTCGTCTTCGATCCGGAGACGGTCCGCGACAACGCCAACTACGACGAGCCACTTCGACCGCCCACCGGTATCGAATTCGTCTACGTCGGCGGCCGGAGCGTCATCGAGGGACCGACGTGGACCGGCATCCGCAGCGGAAGCCGCCTGGAGCCCGTTCGCTGAGACTCATATCTATCGCTTGGCGGCTTATCTCTACAACGGCCTGCAGCGCGCATCGCGGTGACCATCTTCAGCTGTCCACTCCTCCACCGCTGAGGCGGCCTTCTGGTGGAAACCCAGCACAGTCTCGACGAGGAACAGGGGCTCTTTCGCAGCGTGGGCGGCGGCAGGGCGGAGTGTGCCGACCTTCTTCGCACCACGGCGGGTGAGGCCGTCGCCAGCGGCTTGATGACGGCGCCTGCGATGTAGGGCCGGCGAGGCAGCGGGCCGATCCACCACCTTGGTGGGCGGGGCTGCTGGGCGTGGGCGGTCATACCGGGCGGTGCTCGGAGCGGAGGTTGGCCGCAGGCTGTCAACTGCGGGGCGTTGGTCAGGCGACGGCTCGTTGTCGGGCTCACGCCCGAGGCGCTCCGCCCGACAGGGCCCGCAGTTGTGCGCCGGCGATCCGCGGTGCTGGGGACATTGCCGAGCCCGGACTTTGGCCGGTGAGAGGATGTCGCTTCGCGGGCGCGCGCGGTTTTGGTTATGGATGGTTAAGGACGGTTCGTCGGACGTGTGCGTCCGGTCGTTCGGACGTGTACGTCCGGCCGTCTGGACGTGTGCGTCCGGCCGGTGGATAACCGGGGGGACGTGGACGTCCTCCCGGTTATCCACAGGTCCGTGCCGGTTATCCACAGGTTCGTGGACGTTGGTGGGGTGGCCGGGTTGCGGTTCGGCGTACGGGTCGAGGCTTGCGGGAAGCGGGCGGCGGCGGTGCGTCGCGAGGTCCCAGACGACGGGCCGGCGGTCAGCGGGCAGGAACGCCGTGTGGCGTTGGTCGCCGCGGCGGATGAGGCCGAGGCGTTCCAGCTCGTCCAGGTCGCGGCGCACGGATCGCACGGTCTTGCGGGCGTAGTGGGCGAGGCGTTCCTGGGAGGGGAAGGCGGCGCGCCCGGCGGCGTCGGCGTGGTTGGCCAGGCCGATGAGCACGGCGAGGCACTGTGGTGGGACGTCGGGGGCGTGGCTGAGCGCCCACGAGACAGCTTCAATACTCATGGCGGGGCGGAATCTCCGATGTTTGTCGATGGTCACACCATCCGCCGATGGCAGGCGGTGGCAGGGCGGACACGATCGACGCTCAACCCGCTCAAAAGGTCAAGTCATCGGCGCCGGGAGGACGCGGCAGCCGCTTGGACGTTCCCGTCCTCCGAGCGCACCACCGCGCCCCAAGTCCGCGAGGGTCTGCTCCTCCGGCCGGCCCACCTGGGCCTGCCGGAGGAGCAGCGATCAGCGGCGCGCTGGGTAGTGGTAGTCGCTGTCGGTAATTGATTCACTGCCGGGGCCCGGGGGCGTAGCGCGGAATGCGTGGATGAACTGCTCGGTTCTGGGCGAGCAATCCGCACCGATGGCGGGTGCTGAGGGGCCTCGCCGGCCTGGTCGACCGGCTGGGAGCGGTGGGTCTGCGCCGAGTGTGGCGGTATTCAGCCATGGCAGACATCCGCCTCACTCAGTCCGTTGATCCTGCCCGGACCCAACTGCGAGATTGGCCGGGCGGCTCAGGTGTTCTCGTGTCTGCGGGCTTGGCCGCACGGTGATGTTTCACCCCTTGGTTAGGAGCACGATGAAACGACGAACAGGTGTGATTGCCGCGGCGTCGGCCGTGTTGACCGCCGCGGCGCTGATTGCGCCTGCGGCCGCGGCCGCCGCCCCGACCAGCCCGACTGGCTCCGAGAGTGCTGGCGCGAGCAAGGTCGATCCCGACGGGCCACAGGGTCCGGGTCGGTCGCCCGTTGCTGGGCTCGACGACCGGGCCGGGCGCGACAACCCGGATTCGATCTACAGGGCGGGGAAGACTGACGGGTTCCAGCCGCTGACCGACGATTCGCTGTCGGATTCTGCGGCCGAGAAGCTGGGCAACGCCGACACCAGGCTGCTGCAGCAGGCGCAGGCGTCGAAGAAGAAGTCTGTCACGGTGTTGATGCTGGCCCGGAAGGGCGCGACCGAGGACGTCGTCGCCGCGGTGAAGAAGGCCGGCGGGACCGTCGGGTCGGTGACCGGAAAGGTCGGCTACGTCCGGGCGACCGTCCCGACCGACCGCGTGACCAGCTTGGCCGGCCTTCGGTCGGTCGCGGCGATCGACCTGGACCGGACGTACAAGATCCCGAGCCCGGATCTGGGCGCCGCGGGTGCGAGGACGGCGGCAACGAAGGCCGCGGGGCCGACCGCGCCCGGCGCGAACACGCCCGCCGACAACCCGTACCTGCCGATCAACGAGACCGGCGCCGAGGCCTTCGTCAAGGACAACCCGGCCTGGGACGGACGCGGCACGGTCGTCGGCGTGCTGGACACCGGCGTCGACGTCGAGCATCCCGCGCTACAGACGACCAGCGACGGCAAGCCCAAGATTGTCGATTGGGTAACCGCGACCGATCCGGTCACCGACCGCGACGGCAGCTGGGTGCGGATGTCCACCACCAAGACGGGTCCGAAGTTCAGCTACCTGGGCAAGACCTGGACGATCCCGGAGGGCACGTTCCAATTCGGCGTGTTCTACGAGGGTGCGACGGCCGGGAGCGACTTCGAGGGCGACCTCAACCGGGACGGCGACACCCTGGACTACTACGGGGTTCTGTACGACCCGGCCACACACAGGATCTGGGTCGACGGCAACAACAACCAGGACCTCACCGACGAGGCGGCGATGGCCCCGTTCGCGGTCGATCGCCACGTCGGCCACTTCGGGAGTGACGACCCCGCAACACCGCAGAACGAGCGCATCCCGTTCGTCGTCGAGTACCGCGACAACGTCGATCTCTCCCCGCTCGGCGGCAGCAACGTCGGCAAGACCGCGAACTACGTGTCTATCGGGTTGCCGGTCGCCTCGCACGCCACCCATGTGGCGGGGATCATCGCGGGCACGTCGATGTTCGGCGGCCAGATGCACGGCGCCGCACCGGGCGCGCAGATCGTGTCCGCCCGGGCCTGCACGTGGGGCGGTGGCTGCACCCAGGCGGCACTGACCGAGGGCATGATCGACCTGGTCACCAATCGGCATGTCGACGTCGTCAACCTGTCCATCGGTGGGCTTCCCGCGTTGAACGACGGCTCCGACGTGATCGCCGCGCTCTACGACGAGCTGATCGACAGCTACGGCGTGCAGATCATCATCGCCGCCGGCAACGACGGCCTCGGCACCAACACCGTCAGCTCGCCGTCCGTGGCCGGCAAGGCCATCTCGGTCGCCGCGTCCGTCAGCTCCGACACCTGGTGGGCCGACTACGGGTCGAAGGTCGCCACCAAGCAGGGCATCTTCGGCTTCTCCTCCCGCGGCCCCGCTGAGAACGGCGCGCTGGCGCCGCAGGTGTCCGCGCCCGGCGCCGCCATCTCCTCGATCCCGATGTGGCTGTCCGGTGAAGCCGTCCCCGAGGCCGGGTATTCGCTGCCGGCCGGGTACGGCATGGCCAACGGCACCTCCATGGCGGCCCCGCAGGTCGCCGGAGCGGCGGCACTGCTGCTGTCGGCCGCCAAGGCCCGTTCGCTGACGGTCAGCTCGGCGGCGCTGAAGACCGCCCTGACCGGCACCGCCGACCCGATCCCCGACGTCCCGGCCGCCGCGCAGGGCGCCGGCATCATCGACACCGTCGCGGCCTGGAAGCAGCTCAGCGCTGGCATCAACACCAATGAGCTCACTGTGTCGGCTCCCGTTTGTAGTTCGCTGTCCGGCCTGCTCGCAACTCCGAACACCGGCGTCGGCATCTACAACCGTTGCCTGCCAACCGAAGGCGGCCAGGTGACCGGTGGGCAGAAGACCTACAAGGTCAGCGTCACCCGGACCAGCGGTGCCGCCGGAAACGTCGTGCACCGGATCGGTTGGATCGGCAACGACGGCACGTTCAGCGCCCGCGCGGCAATGCCCCTGCAGCTCGGAAAGGCAGCCGATGTCACGGTCACCGCGACCGCGACGACCTCCGGCGTGCATAGCGCGATCCTGACCATTGACGACCCGGCGACGGGCGGCATCGACCAGTTCGTCGCCGTCACCGTGCTGGCGACCAAGCCGCTGGCCAAACCCGACTACGCGGTCACCAGTTCCGGCACGCTCGGCCGAACCGGATCCACCTCGCTGCTGGTGCCCGTCCCCGAGGGCGTCGAAGCACTGCAGCTGACCTTGGGCGGGCTCGCCGACGGCAGCCAGGTCCGCGCGTTGCCCATCGACCCCGACGGCATGCCCGCGGACTCCAACGCCAGTTACCACTGCTACACCAACTACGCCGACCCGGCGAACTGCAACGCCACCGCACGGCCGGTGTACCGACCCAAGCCCGGCATCTGGGAGTTCGTGATCGAGTCTCGCAGGACGTCTCCGGTCGAACAGAACCCGTACACCGCAACGGTTTCGCTGCAGGGCATGTCGTTCGATCCGGGGACCGTCACAGTCGACAAGGTGACGATGAACTCGCCGACGAGTGTCGGCTCGACGGGGACGAACACCTTTGGCCCCGCGATCGCCCACGTCGCAACTGGCGAGATCGGCGATGTCCGCAATTTGTTCTCGACGGTCTCGCAAGGCGAAATCACGGCCAACATGCTCTATGTTCCGCGTCAGACGACCCGGCTCGACGTGACGCTGACGCCCAGAGCCGCTGCCGATCTGGACTTCTATGTGTATTTCAACGGCAGGCCGGTAGGCCAGAGCACCACGACCGGGGACTCGCCCGAGCACATCGTCATCGATGATCCACAACCAGGTACGTACTTCATCGTGGTCGCGGGAGTCACCGTGGCCGGAGACAACGTCACGTTCGACTACCACCAAGAGATGTACTCGAAGGGCCTCGGCACGATCACGCCGAAATCCGACGCGAAGTACACGGTTGCCACGGGCCAGTCGATGCCGGTCGACGGGGCAGTGATCGTCAGCGCTCGACAGTTGACCAAGGATCCCATGGTCGGCCGGGTCCGGGTGGCCAACGAGTACGGCACGATCATCGGGGCGGCAGACGTCACGATCGCCACTGTCGATGTCCCCAAACTCGATCTGGTCGCCTGGGCCCCGCCATTCGTCGGCGCGGCTCTCAATGAAAGCGGCGTAGTCGCGGGAGATCGCCAGTACAACGCCAGGATGACGCCGACCATCTGGACGGCCGCCGACGGGTTCACCAACCTGGATCTCGCCGGGGGCAAGTACGGATCGGCTCTGGACCTGAATGACGGCCAGACCGCCGTCGGTGTCGCGACAGACAGTGCATTGCATTATCTTCCCGCCCAATGGGCCAAGGACGGATCGCTCACCGTGCTCGGCGTCCCGGATTGGCGGCCCTATTCCAGCGGCTACGCGACCGCCGTGAATAACAAGGGGCTGGTCACCGGATTCTCCGAAGCAATCGTCAAGGAGTCTGACGGCAAGAACCACAGCTACAGCGACGGGTTCGTGCGGACGCCGGATGGGACCTTCAGCAAGCTGGCCCACCTGTCCTCGGATCCGACGGGAACCCAGCCGCGCGCCATCAACGATGCCGGAGTGATCGTCGGCGCCTCGCGCACCGATGACCACCTGCCGCACGCGGTCGCCTGGGATGCGACGTCAGGTGCTATTCAGGATCTCGGCACGCTTCCGGGGCAGTACTCGGCCCAGGCGAACGATGTGAACGCCTCCGGGACCATCGTGGGGACCAGCGGTGACGACGCGTTCGTGTGGACCAAGGCCGGCGGAATACGGCGCCTTGCCGACTACGGATACAACGCGACCGGCGAGAAAGTCACCGACGACGGGTGGATCCTCGGAACTGTCGAACTCTTCCCGGACGTCGCGGTGTCGGCGATGTGGGACCCGCAGGGACGGCTCTGGGATCTGTCCGGCATGGTGCCACTCTCTGCCGGTGACCGATTCACCCCGACCTACAGCTTCGACATCAACGATCACCACCAGCTGATGGTCTACGGCGAGGGCGGCCCGAACGCCGCCTGGTCCAGCTCGGTGATGCTGAGCATCCCGGCAGGTCTGCGCAACTAGACCCCGGCGCCACCTCGTCCCGTCGAGCCACCGCAGTCGGTGGCTCGACGGGACGAAGGCGTTCAAAGCCAGCCCCGGTCCCGCGCGTGCCAGCCAAGCAACACCCGGGAATCGGCGCCGGCCAGATCCATCAGCCGGCGGACCCTACGCTGCATAGTCCGCAGGCCGATCCCCAGCCGGGCAGCGACCGCGGCATCGGTGTACCCAGCCAGCAACAGCATCAGGACCTCCCGGTCCGCCGGGTCGGCGAGATCCCTAGGCGATGCCAAGTTCGGATCGACCCTACGGTCGAGGGCCTCCCGCAGTTGCATGGCCGACCGCCACAGACTCTCGAAGCTGAACACCAGACAATCCAGCAGCCCCCCGGCGCGCACCACCGCGACCTCCGAGTGCGCATGCCCACCCTCGTCGAGCTGCACGATCGCAATCGAATCGTCGACAATCAGCAGCTTCGCCGGTAACGACTGCACCATGCGGATCTCCTGTCCCCGATCCAGGGAGGCGAACAGGTCCTTCTCCGCGGCGGGCTCATCCAGCACGGTCCGCTCGATGATGACCCGCTCCCGCAGGCCACGGCCGGCGACCTCGCGTTCGGTGTCAGTTTCGGAGATCCCGAAAACCGCGAACGGTGGTTTCGCGAACATCCGCATCTGCTCCTTGGCGGACAGCAACAGGCCATTGAGCCAGCTGCCGATCTCGCTGCGACCCCGAACGATCTCAATGCCGTTCGACAGCCGCGCCTCGCGCGCCCTGCGGTACTCCTCCGCGAGCTCGTCGAGTGCCGTTCGGGCGGCCCTGACCTGCTGCTCGCGCTGCGCGACCATCCCCTCGAGCGCCAGCGACGGCGGCACCGCCGAGATTTCTCCGCCGTCGGCCAGGTCGACCAGGCCCACCTGCCGCAACGCACCGATCGCCGTTTCGATGTCCTCGACCGAGATCCTCAGCAGGCCGGCGAGATCCGGCCCGAGCGCCGGTCCGCCGGAGACCAACGCCCGATAGACCCGCTCGGCCGTCGCGTCGACATCGACCCCGATGAGTGAGCTCAGCGGGGAGGGGCGACTGGGGTCGGCCATGGCGCGAACTATACGTCCGTTACCGAACCGCTCCGTCTCCCAGGACCATTCGCTGTGTTCCCATCCCGCGGCGTCGAGCACAAACCGGAGGATCGCGGAGTCACCACATGGTGGCGCGGTGGGCGACGAGGACGCCGCGTCCGGGTGGTGCGATGAGGAGGATGTCCCTGTCCTCCTCATCGCACCGCCCATTGCCTGAGATGCCACGGACAAGGGCCACTGCGTACATGGTTGTCCCGAATGCCGGAATCAGCGCCGTGGGCTGCCAAGATCCGGGGTCGTGGCGTCCCGGGGGTCCGGTCATTGGCGTTTCCACCAGGCGATTTCGGGGGCTGGCGCCTCTGAAATTTTAGTGTAATGTCAGCCGTCACCCGGGGTGGCCCTGATCCAGGTACGCCTCGTAGCGCGTCACCAATCGCGCCTTCCGGGCGGGCTGGCCCAGCCGGCACCGCGGTTTCCGTCGATGCGAAGGACAACAGTGTGGATGCCGTCACGAGTGCGCCGTCTCCGGTCAACGAGCCGACCCTGAGCTATGCCCCCGGTAGCCCCGAACGGGACGCGCTGGAGCGGGAGTTGGAGCGGCAGGAGAGCCGAGTGGTGGACCTGACCGCCACGATCGGCGGCCGCAAGCGAATGGGCGGGGGAGCGGAGGTCGCGGTGGTGCAGCCGCACGACCATCGTCACGTGCTCGGGGTGCTGCACAACTCCACGCGCGACGACGCCGAGGCCGCGATCATGGCGGCGCGGGAAGCGGCGCCCGGCTGGCGGGAGCTGTCTCTCGATGATCGTGCGGCAATCCTGCTCAAGGCGGCTGACCTGCTGGCCGGGCCATGGCGTCAACGCCTCAACGCCGCCACGATGTTGGGCCAGTCGAAGACCGCCGTCCAGGCTGAGATCGACTCCGCGTGCGAGCTGGTCGACTTCTGGCGGTTCAACGTCCACTACGCCAAGCAGATCGTGGCCGAGCAGCCGGTGGCGAACGCCCGTGGGGTGTGGAACCGCACCGACCACCGCCCCCTGGAAGGGTTCGTCTACGCGATCACCCCGTTCAACTTCACCGCGATCGCGGGTAACCTGCCGACCGCCCCGGCGTTGATGGGCAACACGGTGATCTGGAAACCGGCTCCAACCCAGCAGTACGCCGCCCACCTGATCATGGAGCTGCTGGAAGAGGCCGGGCTGCCACCCGGGGTGATCAACATGCTGCCCGGCGACGGAGTCGATGTCTCTGCGTCGGCACTCACCAGTCCCGACCTGGCCGGCATCCACTTCACCGGCTCCACCGCGACGTTCCAACACCTGTGGTCGACGGTGGGAGCGAATCTCAGGAACTACCGTTCCTACCCACGGATCGTCGGCGAGACCGGCGGGAAGGGGTTCGTCGTCGCACACGGCTCGGCCGACCCCGACGTGCTGCGGGTGGCACTGCTGCGGGGGGCGTTCGAGTACCAAGGGCAGAAGTGCTCCGCCGCCTCCCGCGCCTACGTGGCCCGGTCGGTCTGGGACAAGGTGCGAGAGGAGTTCCTCGCCGACGTGGAAGCGATCACGATGGGCGACGTCACCGACTTCTCCCATTTCATGGGCGCGGTGATCGACGCTCGGGCATTCGCCCGGCACCGGGACGCGATCAACCGGGCCACCCGGACGAACCACCTGACGGTGCTCGCTGGCGGTCAGGTCGACGACTCGGTCGGCTATTTCGTTCGTCCGACCGTTGTGGAGAGCAGCGATCCGACCGACGAGATGTTCCGCACCGAGTACTTCGGACCGATCCTCGCCGTGCACGTCTTCGACGACGGGAACTTCGAGAACGCTGTCGGCCAGTTGGAGTCCTTCGCGCCGTACGGCCTGACCGGAGCGGTCGTCGCCCGTGACCGTACGGCGATCGCGTGGGCGAGCCAGCGGCTGCGGTTCGCTGCGGGAAACTTCTACGTCAACGACAAACCGACCGGTGCGGTCGTCGGGCAGCAGCCGTTCGGCGGGTCCCGCGCCTCCGGCACCAACGACAAGGCGGGCGCCGCGTCCAACCTCACCCGCTGGGTCTCGCCCCGGTCGATCAAGGAAACCTTCGACCCGCCCCGCGATCACCGCTACCCCCACATGCGGCCCCGCTGATCCTGGGCCCGCCACGACCGCCTGCGACCAGCCAAAATTCCACCCTCGGCCCTCTGTACGAGCCTGCTCCCCGGGTGTAGCCTCACTCACACTTTACTAACATTTCACTGACATATTCATCGCTTCTGATTGAGCCAACGACCATCGACACGGAGGTGTCAGATGACCAGGTCCCTCCGATCCCTCGGCGTCGCCGCAGCCATCACCGGGATGCTCGCCCTCGCCGCATGTGGCACGGACACCTCGTCCGCCAACGCGGGGGCATCCCCATTCGGCGACTGCGAGGTGACGAAGAACCCCACTGTCCACGCGATGAAGACCATGACCGAGGGAACTCTCACCGTCGCCGCCTCCCTGCCCTACCCGGCGGGCTACCGGGGCAACACCCTCGAGTCGGTGGACGGGGGCTACATGTACTGCCTCGACGCCGAGATCGCCAACCGCGCCGGACTGCGCAAGATCAAGCTCGTGAACGCCTCCTTCGAGGCCCTCGTCACCGCCAAGACCTCGAACTTCGACTTCGCGGTCTGGGACATCTACGACACCCCTGAGCGGCGCAAGGCAGTTGACTTCTCCACGCCCTACAACACCTACCGCACCGGCGTCCTCGTCAAGACCGGCTCGAACCTGACCAAGGAGAGCATCAAGACCGCCACCGTCGGCGTGCTGGCCGGTTCTGTCCAGCTCAAGTACGTCAACGAGACCCTCAAGCCCAAGGAGGTGCGGGTCTTCTCCTCGAACGACGACCTCTTCAACGCAGTCCTGGCCGGGCAGATCGACGCCGCACTCAACGACACCGCCACCGTCATGCCCCGGGCGGCCAGCTCCGGCGGGAAGCTCGAAGTCATCGGACAGTACCCGGCCGGCGGCGACGTCGCGGCGCTGTTCCCCAAGGGCTCGCAGAACGTCACCGTGGTCAACGAGATCCTCGCCGACATGGAGAAGGACGGCACCCTCGCCGCCATCATGAACAAGTGGCTGAACCCGATCCTCGGCGGCGACCCTAACAAGCTGGCCGACTGGAGTGCCTGACCATGAAAGTCCAGGCACCCGAAGGACGTGAGGCCCCGCCGGCACCGTCCGACATCAGCTTCGCCCCGGCCCGGCCACTGCCGACGACCGCCTACCTCACCGCAGCAGCCATCCTCGCCCTACTGGCCGCGACGCTCTGCTACCAGCTCACCGCCCTCCTCGTCACCGGATCCGCCACCCGGCTCCTGCTCGGTGCCGTGCTTCCGATCGCCGCGCTCGGCTGGCCACTGTCGCTGGCCTACCGACGTACCCGCCAGTCCCAGCAGGACTGGGCCGCCCGCCGGTACGTCGAGGCCCGCACGGCGGCAGCCAACTCCCGCAACGCCGCCATCACCTCGCTCGGACTCAGCGGCTGCGTGGCCATCGTGGCCGTACTCGCCCTGATGGTCTTCACCAACGACGGGGCGGTGCAGAAGACCTTCTTCAACGGCGAGTACATGACGCGGAGCTTCTTCGACATCCTGCGCGCACTCTGGATCAACGTGCAGATCGCGCTCGGCGCCCAGGTCCTCGCCATGGTCTTCGGGCTCGTGCTCGCCATCGGCAGGCAGCTCCCCGGCCGGGGCTTCCGCCCGGTCAGGGCCCTGTCCATCGCCTACATCGACGTGTTCCGCGGCATTCCGTCCGTCGTCCTGATCTACCTCGTCTGCTACGGGCTCCCGCTCACCGAGGTGCCGTTCCTCAGCGGCGGCTCCCTGATCGTCTACGCGATCGTGGCGCTGGCCATGACATACAGCGCCTACAACGCGGAGCTGTACCGGGCCGGGATCGAGTCGATCAACCCGGGCCAGAGCTCAGCCGCCCTGTCCATGGGCCTCACCCAAACAGACGTCATGCGATTCGTCATCCTGCCGCAGATGGCCCGCAACATCGCCGCACCGATGCTCAGCACCTTCATCGGCCTGCAGAAGGACACCGCGCTGGTGATCGTCGTCGGCATCATCGACGCGTTCAGCCAGGCCAAGATCTACTCGGCGAACGACTTCAACCTCTCCGCGGTGACCGCCGTCTGCATCGTCTTCGTCCTCATCACCATCCCGCAGACCCGGTTCGTCGACTACCTGCTCGCCCGCAACGGCGCCAGGAAGACAGGGGTGTGAGCCATGTCGAGAGTGTTCATCGAGTTCGACACGGTGACCAAGCGGTACGGCGACCTCACCGTGCTCGACAAGGTCGACCTCACCGTCGACCGACACGAAGTGGTGACCCTGATCGGCGCCTCCGGCTCCGGAAAGTCGACACTGCTGCGCTGCGTCAACGGACTGGAGAACATCCAGGGCGGGCAGATCCTCCTCAACGGCGACGTCGTATCCGGCGAGGGCGTCGACCTCGTCGCCCTTCGCCGCCGCGTCGGGATCGTCTTCCAGAGCTACAACCTGTTCCCGCACATGACCGTGCTGCGCAACTGCACCCTCACCCCGGTCCGCGCCGGCGTGGCGACCAGGGCCGAGGCCGAAAGCAACGCCCGGGCCATGCTCGAACGCGTCGGCCTCAAGGACAAGGCCGACGCCTACCCCGACCAACTCTCCGGCGGGCAGCAGCAACGCGTCGCCATCGCCCGGGCAATGCTCATGCGTCCGCAGGCCCTGCTGCTGGACGAGATCACCTCGGCCCTCGATCCCGAGCTCGTGATCGAGGTCCTGAACCTGGTCCGGGAACTCGCCTCCGACGGCATCACCATGATGATGACGACCCACGAGATGCCCTTCGCCCGCGAGATCTCGTCGAAGGTCTGCTTCCTGCACCAGGGCACGATCCTCGAGCAAGGCCCGCCCGAGCAGATCTTCGACTCACCCTCCACTCCCGAGCTCCGGTCGTTCCTCCGGAAGATCCACGAAGCCGGCCGGGACTAGCGCCACCCCTCCCTGAGAACGGATCAAGGACATCACCTGATGAGCAAGACGTACGACACCAAGCAGTTCTTCACCTACCTCGGGTACCCGAGCGGCGACCAGCCCTACTGGTGCAAGGATCTGCGCAGCCTCTCCGTCTACTGCCGGGGCGACCGGGCGAACCTCGAGGCCCTTCTCGAGCCCACTCCGTTCGAACTCGCTGACGACCGATTCGTCGTGCAGATCGCGGACTTCGGCAACGCCACCCCCGGGGCCTTCTACGATTCGGGTGTCGTCATCCCGGTCCGCTACCGCAACCACCGCGGGGTGAACTACTTCTTCGAGTACGAGGACCAGCCCTGGAGCGTCGCCTTCGGTCGGGAGGTCTGGGGCTACCCCAAGCAGTACGCCGACATCACCCTGACCGACACCGCCGAATCCGTCTCCGGCACCGTCCACCGCTCCGGCAAGCTGATCTTCGGCATCTCGATGACACCCCAGCAGGGGTGCGACAACGCCGCCTGGGCAGACATGTCCACGTACCCGCACCTTCAGGTCCACGCCCTGCCCGAGGCCAACGGACCAGGCTTCCGAGTCTTCGAGATCATCTCCCGGGATACATCCAGCGACTTCGTCCTGAATCGGAAGAGCTTCGGCCCCGCGAACGTCGAACTCACCGACACGCTCTCGGTCAACGGCGTCGAACTAAAGGTGGTGGAGGTTCTCGGCGGCGAATTCTCCGTCGGGGACTACGCCTGCACCGTGACGAACGGGATCTCGACGGTGATCGACGACCTCCTCGGCAACCCGCCCGGTGTCGACGAAGCCGAGCGGCCATAGACCTCCGGTAGCTTGCCAGAAAACGGGGCCGCTCCGCACACGCGGCGGAGAATGTGGGGGAGGAGCAACATGTTGTCGGAGTATGTCGGAAAGGGCGCGCTCGTCGGCGTCGACCAGACGGGTAACGCCCTGCTGAGCGAATCGGCCTACGCCCAACTGTGCTCCCGACTCGTCCGCGCCGAGATCATGCCCGGAGACAAACTCGTCGAGAGTGCACTGCGGGCAGATCTCGGCCTCGGCCTCTCCCCGGTACGGGAGGCGATCCGCCGGCTGGAGTTCGAAAAGCTGGTCGTCATCTACCCGCGCAGCGGCACCTACGCCACCGAGATCGCCCTCAAGGACTCCCGCTCAGTCATGGAACTGAGACTGGAACTGGAATCCCTCGCCACGACGCTGGCCTGCAGCCGCGGCTCCAAAGCCGAAAAGGAACAACTCGTCGCGCTCGCCGAGGAACAGGCGCAGACCACCGACCTGCAGCGATGCATCGACCTGGACGCCGCGTTCCACGAGAGCATCTACCGGATGAGCCGCAACGAATACCTCGTCGCGACCGCCCGGGTGTACTTCAACCTGGCACTACGGCAGTGGTACTTCTGCTCCAAGGTGGTCACCACCCCCGACTGGACCGGAGTGGACCACCGCTCCATGGCGGCAGCCGTGGCCGCCGAGGACGCCGCCACCGCGACCGAGCAGATGCGTGAGCACGTGCGCCACGACTCCCAGCAGGTCTTCGAAATCCTCACCAACTACGGCCTGTAGCCGCCGCGCCAGCCGTTCACAGGCCGCCAGAAAGGACCTTGCCAGTGACATCGGCCCCCCTGAGCTCTCTATTCACCCTGGACGGCGCACGAGCTCTGGTCACCGGCGCCCACGGCGGTCTCGGCCGCGCGCAGGCCCTAGCACTCGGGCAGGCCGGCGCCGAGATCATCGCGACGGACCTGACCACCGACCGCGCGGAGCAGGCGTGCGCCTACCTCGAACATCAGGGCCTCCAGGCGACTCCGCTGTCGCTGGACGTCACCTCGGTCGACAGCATCGAGGCCGCGTTCGACGACCTTGAGCGGCGGCGCAGCGTCCCGGACGTGGTCGTGAACAATGCCGGCGTATCGCTGCGCAACACCGCGCTGGAGGCGACCACGGATCAGTTCGATTTGACCCTGGCGGTGAACCTACGCGGCACGTACTTCGTGGCCCAGCGTGCCGCTCGGGCCATGCGTCCACGCGGCGGGGGCCGGATCATCAACCTCTCCTCCATCGGAGGCCTCGTCGTCGACGGTGAGAAGTCTTCGGTGTACGACGCGTCGAAGGCGGCCGTTGTGCAGTTGACGAAGAACCTCGCCTACGAGTGGGGCAGGTATGGGATCCGCGTGAACTCCATCGCGCCGGGCTACATGCGAACCGAGATGACCGCCGATCTCCTGCCCACGAAGGCTGTCGAGGATGAGCTGGTGACCAGGCACATACCCCTCGGACGGGTCGGCGAACCGGCGGACCTCGCGGGCGCCGTCGTTTTCCTCGCCTCGGAGGCCTCCGCGTATGTCACGGGCCACACCCTCACCGTGGACGGTGGTTGGGTCGTCGCCATGTAGATGAGCCCTCGGCCGCGCTGAACCGCCCGCCAGCCCTTCAGCCCTGCTTGCCCCGGCTGGCCAACGCCGCTTCGACGTTGCTGGCCATGGCCGACAGGATCCGGACGGTCTCGGCGTACTGCTCGGGGGTGAGCCCGCGCAGCAGCAACCGCCGGGTCTCACCGACGCGCTCCGCCGCCGTGCGGTGTGCCGAGCGGCCCGGCTGCGTCAGGGTGAGCGCGTCGCCGTCGTGCCCCACCCACCCCCGCGTGACCAGGCCGTCGGGCCCGTCGAGCACCGCACCGAGGGCGGGCACCCCGTCCGGCCAGAACGGTGCGAGCGCCTGCTCTACCTCGCCACGGGTTCGGGCCGTGCTGGAGAGCACGTTCAGGATCTGCCATTGGCGGCGGTCGAGGCCGAGGTCGCCCAGCGTCGCGTCGAACTGCTCCTCGATCAGGTTGTGCAGGTGTTTGAGCCAGTAGCCGATCGGCTTGTCCTTGCTGCTCACCGCCGCCTCCTCCGGATAAGTCCGTCGACCATAATTCGACTCGGTGTCAAGTGGAGTTCGATCATGTGGCTCGGTGGTGGTACCAAGGTCAGGGGCATGACTGTTTCCACTGCTGACCTGTCCCGCTTCCGCCGGGCCGGGGCGATCGCGGCGGCCACCCTGGCCGCGGTGGCGCTCGGCGTCGTACCGCAGGCCCGCGCCGAGGCCGCCACCGACGCCCTTCCGCTCGGCGACGCCGACCTCACCGAGGTACGCACCACCCGCGCCCTGGCCGACGGCGTCACCCTCACCCACATCGAGCGGGGCAGCGTGCCGGCGCCCGCGGACCAGATCAACACCACCACGCGGGGTCCGTGGGTGGTCAACGTGCTCACCATCGACCCGAGCAAGGCCCGCGGGCACCTGAAGGCGACCTACGGCCCGGACCTCGCCAAGGTCGAGAAGACCACCGACCTGGTCCGCGCCTCCGGCGCTCTGGCCGGGGTCAACGCCTCCTTCTTCACCTTCACCGCCAGCCAGCTCTACCCCGGTGACCCGGTCGGGCTGGGGCTGTTCGGCGGGAAGCTGCTCAGCGAGCCCATCGGTGGCCCGGCCGAGGTCAACTTCGTTGTCGACGCCAACAGCAACCGGGCGCTTACCGGGAAGCTGACCTGGTCGGGCAGCGTGCGGAACCGGCAGACCGACGCCACCCTGCCGCTGGAGTTCATCAACCACCCGCCGGTCGTGCCCGCCGGC
The DNA here is from genome assembly GCF_008119785.1 of Micromonospora sp. MP36. Classification (GTDB taxonomy): domain Bacteria; phylum Actinomycetota; class Actinomycetes; order Mycobacteriales; family Micromonosporaceae; genus Micromonospora. Next base: position 48,424 of record NZ_VSFA01000008.1, read on the forward strand.
TGCGCCGCCCTCGCCGACCAGACGCAGTGCACCCTGCCCGGCGACGTCGTCGAGTTCACCCCCGAGTTCGCCGCGTCCACCCCGTCCGGCGTCGGCGTGGAGGTCGTGCTCGACCGGCTCGGCTGCGTGGTGCGCACCTCGACCACCCGGGGCACCACCCTCGCCGCCGGGCAGACCTCGCTGCAGGCCACCGGGCGGGACACCGCCGCCCTGCTCAACGTGACCGCGCAGGGGTGCGTGAGCACCACCTCGACCCTGACCGACCAGCACGGTGAGGAACTTCCCGTGCGGCCCGGCCTGTTCGGGGTGACCGGCCGGTACCCGCTGACGGCGGACGGCCAGATCGTCGTACCGGACGGCTCCGGCAGCTTCTTCGACCGCAACCCGCGCACCATCGCCGGCACCACGCGGGACGGGAAGATCGTGCTCGCCACCATCGACGGCCGCCAGACCACCAGCGTCGGCACCACCATGGACGAGACGGCCGCCGTCGCCCAGGCGCTCGGCATGTCCGACGCGGTGAACCTCGACGGCGGCGGCTCCACCGCCATGTCCGTCGAGGGCGCGCTGATCAACCGGCCGAGCGGGTCGACCGAGCGGGCCGTCGGTGACGCGCTGGTCTACGTGGACGGCCCGTACCGCAGCGGGAACTGACGCCGCCACGGGCGGGAGCGCCCCGAGGGTGCGGCCGGCTTCGGTGCCGGTCGCACCCTCAGCGGGCCGTCCAGGTCTGCAGCTCGACCAGGTTGCCCTCGGGGTCGCGCAGGTAGGCCGAGCGCACGCCCCAGCCAGGACGGTCGGCGGCCTCGGCGACCACCACTTCGGCGGGGAGGGCGGCGACGGTGGCGTCCACGTCGGGTACGGGGACCACGACGAGGACCCCGCCGTCGCCCCGTCCCACGGGCAGCACCGCTTCCGCCGCGCGGCGGCCGAGGATCGCAAGGACGGTTTCGCCGCCCTGGTCGAAGCTGGCGTACTCGAAGTCCGCGACGACCGTCTCCGGGTCGCCGAGCAGGTCGGTGTAGAAGCGCAGGGTGGCGGGGAAGTCGTCGGCGACGACGCGGGCGTGCACACTCACACGCCTGACCCTAGCCCTAGCGGCAGGTCAGGCCATCGGGACGCCGGGCAGGTCGGCGCCGTTCGGGGTCGGTGGCCGGGCCCGGCCAGCGCAGCCCACGACAGGCGCCTTCCCAGCGGGCGCTAACGAGGTGACAGCGCCGTGTCAGACTCGACCCGACAGGAAGCGGGACGTCATGGCCCGTGACCTGCGCCGAAGCTCCCCAATGGTTCGTCTCACGCGGGGATGGCCAATGCGTTGGTGGCTCCTCCGCTGCAACGGGAGGCTTCCCCCGGCACGACCGGGGTCTCGTCTACGTCTTCATCAACAACCACGACACACAGCAGCCCCGAGCCGGTCTGGGCGGGTGCGGATGCGCCTGTCAGGCGATGCCGTAGCCGGACAGGGCGGGTTCCAGCAGGTCGAAGGCTCGGGCCGCTTCGGCGGCGATGGTGTGGGCGATCTGGTCGTTGGGGTGTCCGGCGAGGGTGAGGGTTTGGATGCGATGGAACAGCACGCGGTGGACGGCGCCCAGTAGGCCGGCGGCGGTCTGGACGGTGATGTCGTCGGGCTGGGCGCCGGTGGCCTCGGCCAGGGCTTGGGCCAGGTGGTGCTCACGCTGGTCGTGCAGGCCGCGTAGGCAGGCGCTCAGGGTCGGGCTGTCGGCGATCATGCGGGCGAATTGCTGGCCGGAGAACCCGGCGGTGGGGTCCTGGGCGGCCACGGCGTCGGCGAACGCGCGGCGCAGTGCGGCCAGCGCCGATTCTCCTGGGCGCCGGGCGGTGACGGCGCCGGCCAGAGAGGCGGCGAACTGTTCCTGGTGGTCCAGGGCCAGGTCTTCCTTGCGGGGGAAGTAGTTGGTGACGGTCTTCTTGGCCACGCGGGCGGCTGCGGCGATCTCGGCGATGGTCGTCTGTTCGAAACCCTGGGCGATGAACAGCCGGGTCGCGTGGTCGGAGATCAGCTGCCGAGTCTCCTGCTTCTTGGTCTCGCGCAGCCCGGTGGTCGCGGCGGGTGTGGGGATGGCCATGGACGCAATCTTACCCCCGTAGCATCCTTACGTTGACACTCTTAGGCCCTCGGATTATAATTACGCCCGTCGTAAGTTTGCGACGGACGAATGCGTATGCGAGGAGGGACGCCCATGTGCAAGCTCACCCACAGCCTCGCCCCGCTCGCGGTTGGGTCCGCCCCTGTGTGCCACCCGCCGCCCCCGCCGCCCCAGTGGTCCGCGCCGCGGGGCGCCGAACTGCGTCACCCGCCCGCCATCCACCCGCCGCACCAGGCCCGGCGCCCGCACTTCCTACCCCGCCGCCACAGCTACTGACCCCGCTCAACCGCACCAAGGAGACTCGTGCAGTTCACCGCCTCTACCGTTTCGCTGACCGTTGACGACGTCACCGCCTCCCAGGAGTTCTTCACCGCCCACCTGGGCTACACCCTCCAGCAGGCCGCCGACGGTTTTGCGTCCCTGGCCCGCCCCGACGCGGTCGACGTCGTCCTGCTTGCCCGCGGCATCCAGGTGCTGCCGCCCGAGCAGCGCGACCAGCACGCCAGCGGCGTGATCCTGGCCTTCACTCTCGCCAGCGGCCTGCAAGAACAGGAGAAGCGGCTGCGCGACGCCGGTGTCGAGATCACGATGCCGCTGCGCCAGGAGCCCTGGGGTGAGCGCCTGTTCCAGGTCACCGACCCCAGCGGAGTGATCGTCCAGTTCGTGGAGTGGGCCGCCCCGGACACCGCCTGACATTCCCCCGCGATCATCCAGGCCGGTCGCCCCGGCCACGAACAACACGAAAGAGAGCCATCTGTTGCGCAAGTTGGTGTACTACATCGCCACCACCCTCGACGGTTTCATCGCCGGTCCGGACGGCGCCGACCCCACCGGCCCGAACGGCTTTTGGCCCCTGCCCGCCGACTACATCCAGCACATCGCGACCCACTACCCCGAGACCCTGCCCGCCCCGGCCCGCACCGCCCTGTCGGTCACCGCCGAAGGCACCCACTTCGACACCGTGCTGGAAGGGCGCCGCAGCTACGAGATCGGACTGAAGGCCGGAGTCACGAACGCCTTCCCTCACCTTCGCCACCTCGTCTTCTCTCGGACCCTCACCGAGAGCCCCGACCCCGCCGTCGAACTGGTCGCCACCGACCCGGCCCAGACGGTAAGCCACCTCAAACGCCAGGACGGCAAGGACATCTGGCTGCTCGGCGGCGCCGAACTGGCCGGCGCGCTCTACCACCAGATTGACCAGCTGATCCTCAAAGTGGGCACGCTGACCGTCGGCACCGGCATCCCGCTGTTCTCCCGCACCGCCACCTTCGACCCCCGCGCCTGGAAACTCACCGATCACACCGTGCTCGACAGCGGGGCCGCCTTCCTCACCTACGACCGCCCTGCCGAATCCGCCACCGTCGCATAAGGACGTGGGCTGACCACCCCCTCCGCTCCGGTCGGCCAACGACACAGCGGCCTCAGCATGAGGTGCCGGAAGGCCGACCGGGCCCTTTGCAGCGGTGAACAAACCCACCCAGCACAGGTAGATAGGGTTGGCCCCGTCCGGCCTGCCGTAGTTCTCCCATACCCACTGCGATGCAACTCGGGCGAGCGCCCGGCCAGGCGATCCGCCTGGCCGGGCGCTTCGACGCAGCCCCATCCTCGCCGCCAGATGCGGCTTTGCCTGACGCCCCGGGCCTGCCGGCCGGTACGGGTCAGTCGAGCGGGGGCAGGTTCGACGGTGGCAGCGCGGGCCCGAGGTCCGGGGCCGTCTCGGTCGAGACGATCCGCCGGGGCGGCCACTTGACGCCGGGCGGCGGCCACGCCTGCCCGGTCCGCTCCAGGAACCACGCCGGCGGCTCGTACAGCGGCAACTCGTAGTCGCCGGGCAGCAGGCTCTTCCACTTGATCTTGGAGGTACGCCGGTCGAACTCGTCCTTCATCTCACCCAGCACCGTCGGTTGGGTCAGCAGATCGACGGTGGTTGCCGCCAGGTACTTGGCGGCCTGCAGGGTGGTGAGGTGCCCGGCGTGGGAGGCCGCGGTGGCGGTGTGGTGCCAGGAGTGGTTCTTCGTGCCGCTGGGCTGATGCGCGGTCCCCATCTGGATCGTCGGCACCTGCCAGCTGATGTCGGCGACGTCGGTCGAGCCGCCGCCCATGAAGACCGTGGCCGGTGGCCGCAGCTCGGTGATCGCGTCGTTGAAGCCGGTCTCCGCCGTTCCGTTGGACCGCTGCAGGGCCTTGCCGAACGCCTGGTCCTCGGCGGAGAACTTCGGCGCACCGATCTGCGTCATGTTGGCGTACATCAGCTCGGCGCCACGCTTGTTGCCGAGCTGGTTCCAGACGCCACCCATGATGCGGTACTGCATCCGGGTGCCGGTGGCCATCGCCGCCGCCTCACCGCACTTGATGATCTTGTCCATCAGGACCTTCGCACGGTCCGGGCTGCCCTCGCGGGCGTAGTACCAGATGCTCGACATCGTGGGGAAGACGTTCGGCGCCTGACCGGTCTGCCGGATCGCGTAATGCATCCGGCCGGTGTGCGCCAGGTCGCTCTCCCGCAGATACTCGGTCAGCATCGCCATCGCAGTGACCGCGTCCTGGGTGGATCGGGTCGCGAGCGGCGAACCGCCGTGGCCGTCGGTGCCGAGGAAATGGAAGGCGATGCTGTACATCGCGTTGCTCGACGACCAGCTGGTGCTGTTGCCGCTGCTGGGATGCCAGTCGACGAAGGCGTCGAGTCCCTTGTAGACGCCGGCTCGGACCGCCACCGACTTGCCGACCAGTTGCTCCTCGGCGGTCGAGCCGAAGAACTTGATCGTGCCGTCGAGGTTGCGAGCGCGCATCGCCGTGGCGGTCGCGACGGCCGCGCCCGCGGCGGCCGCGCCGAGCGCGCAGTGGCCGCACCCGTGGCCGAAGCCGTAGCTGGGGGCGTACGGGTCGTGGTGGTAGACCAGGGGTGAGTGCTGCGGGTTGCCCTTTTCCTGCGACAGCCCGGGTAGCGCGTCGTACTCTCCGCTGAATCCGATCACCGGCTTGCCGGTGCCGTTGCTGAAGGTGGCGACGAACGCGGTGGGCATGCCGCCGGCTCCCCACTTGATGGTGAAGCCGTTGGCTCGCAGGAAGTCCGCTTCGGCCCAGGACGAGTTCCACTCGGCCAGGGAGGGCTCGGCGTATTCCCAGATTCGGTCGTTCAGCCCCACGATGCGGTGCGCGTTGTTGTCGATCCAGGAGATGGCCGAGTCCTTGGCCTGCGAGTCGATGGCGAGTTCGGTCGGTGGCTCGTAGTTGATCGGATCGGCGGGCAGTGTCTTCGGGTCGAGCGCGAGGTCCGACGCGGCAGCCAGTGCGGGATCCGCTGTCAGGACGGGGGCGACGGCCAACCCGGCGCCGGCCGCGCCGAGAAGTCCCAGCAGGTCGCGACGGTTCATGCCCGAGGGCTCGAGATGATCGGTTTCACACACCAGGCACTCTCCTTCATCCGGTGGGCGAGCTGACCTGGACGACGGAGCACCGGCGACCGGGCCATCAGCGCAATCATCCATGGAAATAGGCAGATTAAACAATGGGTGACTGATCAGTAACCCGTGGTCGCGGTGCCGGTGGGCCGAGGACCGCGAGGACCCGTCACCTGGTTGCCGAGCATCGGGAAACACCGCGCAGCCCCCGCACGAGGGAGCGGAATCCCTACCGGGTGGGATGCCCCGTCCGCCGCTCTCCCGGACCGTCGAGGCATGCCAACGCGGATATCTGCGCCCCGGAGGTGGGCCCTGGCGGCGCTTGCCTTCGCGGTCAGCTACGGGCTGCTCCGGCTCTACTGGGCTACGGGCGGCCGGTGGGGTTACACGGCATGCGACCGTACCCGGTCCCCGGGCGCGGCGGAGGTCGCCACCGGTTGCGGCGCCGAGTAGGTGGCGACCCTGACGTTCTGGCAGGGGTGGGGCCCGGTCGCCCTGTGCGGTCTGCTTGTGGGGGTGGCAGTGCTGGCCGTGCTGCGGGCCGGGAGGGCAGCGGTGCTCGGTGCGTGGGGGTCGTGCGTGGCGTTGGTCGCGCTGTCGTTCCCCGGGCATCTGCTGTTCGAGATCCCGGCCGCGGCGTTCGGCCGGCCCGCCGACTGGCGGGATCTGGTCCACCGGCTGCTGCTGTTGGGCGGTGGGCTGCTGTTGGGGGCAACCGCGGCCTCGCTCGGACCCCGCCGATCCGGCCGATCGGGGATGGCGGGGCCGTGTCCGGTGCCCGGGTGGGCGCGGGGTTGGGCGTACGCGGGGTGTCTGTTGCCCGTGCTCGGCTTCACCGTTCCGCACGTGCTGTGGCTCATGGGCGTGCCGTTCGGCATCTCCGCGGCCGCGATCCGTGCGGCCACGCAGGACATCGGCCTGGCGGCCGGTGTGGCGCTCACCGTCGGTCCGGCGCTCGGCGGCCTGCTCACGCTGGGGTTGGCCGCCCGCTGGGGGCAGGTCTTTCCCCGCTGGATGCCGTGGTTGGGCGGCCGCCGGGTGCCTCGCCTGCTCGCCCTGGTCCCGGCCGGTGTGGTCGCGGTGGCGCTGATCTCCTACGGCGTGATCGGCATCTGTCTGATGACAGAGGCTCTGCTGGCGGGGACGGTGACGTGGCCGCAGTTGCGGTCCGAGTGGGCGGTGGTGGGGACCGAGATCGTCTTCCTCGCGTGGGGCCTCGCCCTCGGCGTGGCGGCGCTCGGATACCACCAGGTCACCAGGCCGGGCGGGGGAGCCGCCCACGCTCGCCCTTGACGCGGCCGCCCGCACCGGTCTCTCGACGTCACGTCACCGGGACGCCCAGCAGATCGGCCGTACGCTCCCACAGGCGGGTCGCCAACTGGTCGTCCTTGGCCTGCGGATGCGCCGGCCCGTTGGGCTTGAGCCGGTGGTAGTAGTCGCCGTTGGCCGCCTCCGGATCGGGCATCGTGGCCAGGTGCACCAGCGGCGCGGCGCCTTCCTCGAGGCTGACGAGGCTGCCCAGCAGGCGATAGCGGACCAGCGCGGCGATCAGCGGATTGGTCCGGTTGATTTCGGTGGTGGCCACGATGCCCGGGTGGAACGCGGTCGCGGTCACCCCGGTGCCCTGGGTGCGGCGGGCCAGCTCACGGCTGAACAGGATGTTCTGCAGCTTCGTCATCCCGTAGCGGAGCATCTCGGATCTCCTGCGGGCGCCTTCAAGGTCGTCGAGGTCAACGCCGGCGAACCGGTTGCCGTTGCTGGAGGTGCTGAGGACCCGCGCCGGCCCGACGGTGGTCAGCCGCTCCAGCAGCAGGTTGGTGAGCAGGAACGGGGCCAGATAGTTGACCTGGAACATCAGATCGTGGCCGTCCTCGGTGCGGCTCCGCTTGGACAGCACGACGCCGGCGTTGTTGGCCAGGACGTCGATGCGCGGGTAGCGGTCCAGGAGGGTGTCGGCGAGCTTGCGTACGTCGGTCAGCCGGGCGAAGTCGGCGACCAGCGGCTCGGTGCCGACCTGGCGGGCTACGGCGGCGGTCTTCTCCGGAGACCGGCCGACCACTACGACGGTCGCGCCCAGGCCGGCCAGCTGGCGGGCCGCCTCGGCGCCGAGGCCCGCGCTGGCCCCGGTGATCACGACGGTCTTGCCTTCCATGATCCGATCGTTCACGGCATCCACCCTCGCGAATGAGACGACGGCCCATGGTAGGAGATCAACCAGGGCACCTGCCACCGGTCCGGTGGCAGGTGCCCTGGCGATCACTCTGGCTCAGGTCAGGCGGCGCCGCCCGGCTGGACGACCCCGTTGACCTTCAGCGTGTACGGCGCGTACTGGCTGACCTGCTCGGTCGGCTCGTCGTAGGCGACCTCGGCGACGACCTTCGGGAACAGGCTGAGCACGGCCAACTGCGCCCGATTCAGCGTCAGACTCGACTTGCCGTCGAACTCGAACTGCCACGCGAGGGAGTGCTTCTCGTCGAGGCCGATCAGGCGCAGGTTCCAGTTGTGCACGCTGATCGGCTTGATCTCCGTGGGCGAGTCGAACGGGGTGAGGCTGCTGCCGTCGCTGACCGTGGCGCCGCCGACGGTGATGTCGTCGATCAGCCAGCCGCCCTCGTTGACGCCGCCGTCGCTGACGTAGCGGAAGCCGAGCAGGATCGTCTTGCCGGCGTACGCGGACAGGTCGTACGAGTGGGCCTCGAACCCGTTGGTCGTCCCGTTGATCGCCGGGCCGAGCGGACCGGCCACCGTCTTGTCGCCCGGGATGGCCGTGTAGGTGGCGCCACCGTCGGTGGAGACGGTCACGTAGCCGTAGTCGAAGCCGAACTCCGCGCCGTACTTGGCGGCGAAGCGCAGCGTCGGGTCGGTCGTCGGCACCGTCACCGAGGTGACCGCCCCGGCGTCGGTGTTGCTGGCGTTGCCCGACCACAGCACCGGGTTGCCGGCGCGGTCCGGGTCGTTGGACACGACGGTCCAGGCCAGCGGCAGCGGCGGCAGGGTCTTGGCGCCCTGGAACGACAGCGACCGCAGGTCACGGCCGCGCAGCAGCTGCCCGTCGGCCTTCTGCAGCGGCACGTAGTCGGCCCCGTTCGGCGCCGCGCCCGGGGTGGCGTTGGCGGCCGGGTTGGCCAGGTTGACCGTGGAGCGCAGGCTCGGCGCGGTCACCCGGCTCTTCGGTACGCCGAGCATGACCCCGTGCCGCGAGTCCCCGACGATCTTGTCGACCAGCGTCATCGTCTGGAAGTCGTGGATGACCTGGTACATGTTCTTCGCGCCCTCGGCCTTCACGGCCGCGTCGAGGCTGGCCAGGCCCTGCCGGTCACCGTCGTTGTGCAGCCGGGAGATGATGTCCTGGCCGTACCGGTCGTAGAGGAACTGCATGAACGAGTACGCGTTGCCGTAGTCGGCGAGCACCGCGTTCGGGTTCGGGCTCTCACCCCATAGGGTCAGCGAGTTCTCCGGGCCGCCGCAGTCCCGCGGGTTGGCGTTGTACGGCGTCTGCACCGTGCCGAAGCCCTGGAAACAGTAGAGGTGGCTGTCGGCGCCCCGGTCGAAGACCGTCGCCGTGGTGTCGACGTAGCCGACCAGCGTCTGCGCGAAGTCGGACAGGCCCTCGTTGACCCAGCTCGTCTCGAACGGGTCGGTGTAGTAGTGCGCCAGGTGCTGCCACTCGTGGGCGAAGGTGCCCTCGTAGGCGAACGGCCGGGCCGGGCGGCTGGTGCACAGGTCGCTGGTCGGCTCGTTCGGCGGGTTCGCGCCGGTGCGGTGCGCCCAGTCGAACGCGTCGACGGTCATCACGTTGCGGTCGAACAGTTCGTTGAACTGCGCCGAGAAGAAGCCCGCGATGTAGGTCGGCGCCGCCGGGAACTGGTAGAAGTTGTCGTCCCGGACGTTGTCGACCAGGGTGACCGTCTTGTTGCCGTCTCCGGTGTAGTCGCCGCCGTTGCCGTTGGCGTCCGGCCCGAGCAGCGCGTTGCTGCCGTCGCGGTCCGGCGGCGTGCTGAACGCGGCCGTCTCCTTCGGGTACATGTTGGTGTCGAACTCGTGGACGAAGCTCGCCACCTGCTCGTCGGTGATCTGCGTCGACGAGGGGATCTGGGTGCGGCAGTCACCGGCCGGGAACGCGATGTCGTTGGCCACCCACACCTCGATGTGGTCGCCCACGCCGCGCAGCGTGTAGTCCTTGCGGTAGAGCCGGCCCTGGAAATCGTCCATGCCGAGCCACTGCCGGACCGTGCCGACCGGCGGCGTGGCCGCCGCGGCCTGGGTCTTCGCGCGCGCCTGGGCGCGCGGCTGGTAGCGGGCCGGCGTTTCGACCTTGCGGCCGTCCAGCGTGAAGTCCTTGCGGGTGAGCTCCCGGGTGTCGTTGGGCAGATCCTTGTTCGCTGCGGGCTGGGCGGGTGCGGCCGCCGCGGCTGACGCGGGAAGGACGCCGAGGATGGGTAGGACGAGTGCGATGGCTGCTGCACCGGCGAGGCGGCTGCGTGCCATTGGCCCCCCTTGGGTCGGGAATCCGGTGGACCGGTCGGGGCCGTATCCACCGGGATGACATTCACGTTCGTACTGCCTGATGGTTGCCCTTGGCAATCGTCTTACCGCATGATCCGTCACCGACGGCCGCGACATTTGCGGCCTCTTTCGGGCAATCCCGGAGCGAGCTGCTGGTCTTCACCACGTCCGGGCCGGCTGGCGTCACCCGCCGCGGTCGGGAATGGACGGCCAGTTTTCGTGGTCCGGCAATCTCTCCGTAAGAGTTCGCTCGGTTTCCGTGATCTTGTTGGTCACCTGCGGCCGGAACCCTCATGGCGTTTGCGCCCGATCGCCGAGCGAATGAGAGCCCTGTTGTGTCTGCCCTGCGCCGTGCCCTCCGCCATGCTCGGCGTTGCTCCTGGGGCGTACTCGCCCTGGTGCTGGCCGGGGTGCTGGTGCCGGCCCCGGCCTCGGCGCATCCCTTCGGTGCCCCACAGCAGATCAAGGTCGCGGGCGAGGGTGAGCACGGTGTGCGGGTGCGCTGGCTCGTGGGCGGAGCCGATGACCTGACCCTGCTCGGCATCTCCCTCGGCGTGCTGCCGCAGGACCGGGTGCTGCTGGACGGCGCGGTGAGCTACGAGGCCTCCGACGCCGAGACGTTGGCCGGGGCTCCCAAGTTCGCCAAGTACCTGACCGAGCGCATCATCGTGACCCAGGACGGGCGGCCCTGCGAGGGCAAGGCCAGCGTCGCCGACGACCTGGCGGCCGACGGCGCCGAGGTGCGGTTCACCTGCCCCGAACCGGTGAGCACCGTGACCGTGACCGCCCGGATGCTCACCGACCTGCACGAGGCCTACCGGACGCTCGCCAGAGGCCCCGAGGGGCAGAAGGCGGTGTACGACGCCAACCACGAGTCGGCGGACTGGACCGTCGGCGACGGCACGGACGACTGTTCCCCCGCGTCCACCCGGACCGTCGCCGCCGTCTCCTCGCGCAGCAGCGCCCTGCAGCTCTCGGTTGTCGGGGGCGTCCTGCTGGCCGTCGTCGTCGCCGGAGCGTTCTGGCACCGCCGGCGCGGACGAAAGGCCTGAACCATGAACGCGATCACCAGCCTCGGCCCCGCAGCGGCACCCCCCGGCTCCGGTCCCACGGCCCTCCTCGATGTCGATCTCTTCGGCGCTGCCGGGTTCGGCGATCGACTGATCGAGACGGTGCAGTCGCCGGGGTTCGTGCCGGTGGCACTGGTGATCGCCTTCGTGGCGGGGGCCGCGCACGGGCTCGCCCCCGGCCACGGCAAGAGCCTCGCGGCGGCGTACCTGATCGGCTCCCGCGGCCGGGTCCGCGACGCCGCCTGGCTGGGCTTCTCGGTGGCCGCGATGCACACCGTCTCGGTGCTGGCCATCGCGGTCGCCTGGACCTTCTTCTCCCTCTCCGACCTGGTCAGCCTCGAGCGACTGACCACCGGACTGCAGCTGGCGGCCGGCCTGACCGTCGTCGCCGTCGGACTCTGGCTGCTGCGCCGCCACCTGCACCGGCGCGGTCACGCTCACCGCCACAGCCACAGCCACGACCACAGCCACGACCACAGCCACGACCACGACCACGACCACGGACACGGCCACCCCAGCCCGTCCCGCCCGGGTCTGCTCCTCCTCGGCATGTCTGGGGGCCTGACGCCGTCGCCGGCGGCCTTCCTCGTGCTGGTGACCGGCATCTTCGCCGGGCGGGCTGGGTTCGCTCTCGTCCTCGTGGTCTGTTTCGGCCTCGGCCTCGCCGCGGTGCTCTTCACCGTCGGCCTCATGGCCCTCACCGGCCGCTCCCTCGTGACCCGCGCCGCCGGCTCCCACGGCCTCCTGCAGTTGGCCACCCGGGTGGCCCCGGTGCTGGCCGCCTGCGGGATCACCCTCATCGGCGTCGGCATCTCCGCCTCCGCCGTAGCCGGCCTACCCGGCACCTGATCCTCCCTCGCCGGATCTCCGGCCACCTACCCCACCCCACCACCCACACAAAACCCATAGAAAAAGGAGATGTCGTGACGACACGACTCCATCCGTTCGTCCGGAGGTGGCGCCGACTGAGCGCCACCGCCCTCGGGCTCGCGATGGCCGGCGGCGCGCTGATGTTGCCCGCCCAGGCCGCTCCGACCTCGGCCGTCACGGTGCCGGCCGCCGACGTGCTCGACGTCGCCTTCACCGGCGGCGCCACCACCGACCGGGCCCAGAGCCTCACCCCCACCATCTGGGGCGCTCCCAGCTACGCCACCGACGCGGCGTTCGGACACGACCTGCTCAAGGTCGACGGGGTCGACGACGCGGTCTCCTTCGACTTCACCGATCAGTGGAGCCGGCTCTCCACCGGCTTCGCCATCGAGTGCGTCTTCCGGGTCGACACCACCATGCCGGTGAGCGGCGAGAAGGACCTCTGCTCCGACAAGGAGGCCGGCGGCTTCTCCGTCTACGTCAACGCCGGCAACCTCGGCACGATGGCCCACATCGGCGGCGGCTACAAGTCGCTGCTGACCCCGATCAGCGGCAACCGCTGGTACCACGCCGTATCGGTCTGGGACGGCCAGACCCTGAGCCTCTACCTCAACGGCCAGCTGGCCGGCTCCACCGCGGCCACCGGCGCGCTCACCCCGCCGGCCACGACCGCGCGCCGGTTCGTGATCGGCGCCGACGCGGCGCCCTCCGGCATCGGGCAGGTCGCCCCGCCGGCCTCCTTCGCGGCCAGCAAGGTCTGGAGCCGCGGGCTGACCGCCGCCCAGGCGGCCGAGCTGGCGTCGACCTTCGACCTCAAGGCCCCGGTCCCGACCGCCGACGTCCTCGACGTCGACTTCGACGACGGCACGCCGAAGGACGACGCCCAGAACCTCGCCGTCACCACCGTCGGCGAGCCGGTAATCGCCCAGGACACCGCGGTGAAGACCCCGGTCGCGACCTTCGACGGCGGCAACGACGCCTACGCCTACGCGATGGGCGACCCGCAGTGGGAGAAGATCCGCAACCAGGTCACGATCGAGTGCACCTTCAAGGACAACGGCACCCTGCCCAACTCCGGTGAGCACTCCGTCTGCTCCGAGAAGGAGTCCGGCGGCTACTCGATCGTCGTCTACGGCGACAAGCTGACCTTCGCCGTGTACGCCAACGGCGCCTACCGCAACGCCCAGGTCCAGATCTCCTCCGGCCGCTGGTACCACACCATCGGCACGTGGGACGGCGCCACCGCCCGCCTGTACGTCGACGGCGAGCTGGCCGCGTCCGTCGCCGCGCCGGCACCGCTCGGCCTGCCCGGCGGCGCCGCCCGCAACTCCTTCTACGTCGGCGCCGACGCGGTCAACCAGTTCTGGGCGCCGGCGACGGTCCGCAACGCCCGCATCTACTCCCGGGTCCTCACCCTCGACGAGGTGAAGGCGCTCAACGTCGCCGCCCTCGGCGACGTCCGCAACGCGGGTGTCGCGATCACCGCGACGCTCCCCGCCGAGGGCGACCACCTGAGCCGCCCGACCGAACTCCAGGTGAGCGTCACCAACCAGGGCAACGCGACCGGCTGGCGCTACCTGCTCGACGGCGAGCCCGTCCAGGTCGGCCAGGAAATCGGCGCCGGCATGAAGTCCGGCAACCACACCCTGGCGATCTCGGCGACCGACGTGTTCGGCAAGCCCGTCAGCAAGACGGTCACGTTCACCTCCGACGCCATCCCGACGACGGGCGGCACCGACGTCGGCCAGGGCAGCGGTCGGGTGACGCTCTCGGCGATCGCCCACAACCCCGACGGCGGCGAGGTGACCACCACCTTCAAGCAGGCCACCCCGAGCGTGCCGGTGGGCGGCTTCCAGGGTGTCGTCCCGGTGATGCCGTCCGCGCTGGACTTCTCCTACACCGACGGCGGCCAGATCGGCGCGAGCCCGCGCCCCGACGGCAAGCTGGCGAACAGCCCGTCCACGGGCAACATCCCCTTCCAGCGGTACGACGTCCAGGTGCCGGCGTCGACCGAGCGCCGCCAGATCCTGTGGAACGGTGTGGTCGACCCCGAGCGCGCGGTCTCGCTGCACGCGTGGAACGCCACCACCCAGGCGTGGACCGAGGTCGCCACCGCCCGCGGCCAGGCCGAGGGGGAGACCACGCTGAAGGCCGCCGTCCGGCCCGAGCTGGTCGACAACGGCGTGGTCCACGTCCTGGTCACCGGTCAGGACCCGTTCGCCGACGACCTGGCGGCGCGCGACGCCACCGCCGGCGCCCCGGCCAACCGGGACCACTTCGAGGACCCGTCGAAGTACGACTTCTCGCTGGCCCACTTCACCGACACGCAGTACCTCGCCGAGGGCGCGGTCGGCGGCACGTACGACGACTTCGACGGCATCGACGAGCCGACCGACAAGATGACCATGGAGGAGCAGGCGCTCTGGGCGAAGTCCTACAAGGACACCGCCCAGTGGCTGGCCGACAACGCCGCCCGACGCAAGATCGCCTACACCGCGCACACCGGCGACATCATCGAGAACGACTACAGCAACCCGCTGGCCACCGATTCCAACGGAAACCTGCTCCGCCCCGGCCTGGACGAGCAGGTGACCAAGGAGTTCCAGTTCACCGCCGAGGCGCAGCGCACCCTCGACGCCGCCGGACTGGTCAACCAGGTCATCGCCGGCAACCACGACAACCAGGGCGGCGCCGAGACCGGCCCGACCTCCCGGTTCAACCAGTACTACGGCCCCGAGCGCTACTACGAGGGCGCCAAGCAGTGGCCGGCCGAGTACAAGGCGTCGTACCACGCCTGGGACGAGACCACCGACGCCTCCGGCGCCGTGGTCACCCGCGGTAAGGACAACCAGAACAACTACGTCCTGTTCTCCGCGGGCGGTCTGGACTTCGTCGCGGTGGGCCTCTCCTACGGCGTCACCCAGGCCGAGGCCGACTGGGCCAGCTCCATCTTCCAGCGCTACCACGACCGCAACGGCATCCTGCTGACCCACGCCTACATCGCCCCGTCGGGCGCGGCGGACGGCCGGGGCGCCAACTTCTCCACCGACGGTTCGCGGGCCTTCTCCAGCATCGTGGCAGCCAACCCGAACGTGTTCCTGGTCCTCGCCGGTCACGAGCACGGCGTCGGCACGAACCTCAAGACCGGGGTCGGCGTCACCGTCGAGCACAACGTGGTCGAGCTGCTCGCCGACTACCAGTTCTACAAGATGACCGCAGGCGAGCTGTGGCCGGAGAAGGTCGACGCCAACGGCAACCTCGACCTCAACGGCGACGGCACCGTCGATCACAAGAAGGGCGACCTGCTGCAGTTCGGCGCCAGCTTCCTGCGGCTGCTGCAGATCGACGTCGACCGCGCCGAGATGAGCATCGACACCTACTCGCCGATGCTCAACAACTACGGCGCCACCGAGTACGACGACCGCAAGCGCTACAACGGCGCCGAGGACAACATGGTGCTGCCGATCGACCTGTCGTCCCGCAAGACCAGCTTCAGCACCGACGGTCTCGTCCTGGTCACCCCGACCGACACCGTGATCGGTGCGGCCACGGCCAAGTCGGGCTGGCCCGCCACCGTGCAGTGGAGCGGCCTGACCGAGGGCGAGCTCTACGCCTGGACCACCACCAGCCGCACCGGCGACGGTGACCAGGTGGGCTCGGCCGACCAGTTCGGCGGCATCTTCACCGCCACCGCGGCCGGCACCGACGTCACCGCGCCGGTGCTGACCGTCCCCGCCACGACCTCGGTCAAGCAGGGACAGGCCTTCGACCCGCTGGCCGGCGTCACCGCGGTGGACAACACCGACGGCAACGTCACCGACCGCATCCAGGTCGTCGGCACCGTCGACACCACCACCCCCGGCAGCTACGCGCTGACGTACCTGGTCGCCGACACCAACGGCAACCAGGCGGTCGCCAGCCGGGTCGTCACCGTCACCGCGGCCCCGACCGTGGAGCTCACCCCCACCTCGGTCCGCACCAACGACGTGACGGCCACCTGGGGCCGCACCCTGAAACTGACCGCGACCGTCACGCCCACCACGGCGACCGGCCCGGTGCAGTTCATGATCGGTGAGGACGTGCTCTGCGAGGCCCCGGTCAAGAAGGGCACCGCGTCCTGCACCGTCCAGATGCTGCCCAACCCCGGCACCCACCAGGTACGCGCGGTCTACGGCGGCGACAAGACCCACGCGGCGTCGTACGACGACTTCACCCTGACGGTGGTCGAGCACAAGCGCTGATCGACGGGTTCAACGGGGGAACACCCCGGAGCGGGGCCGGTCCCATCGGGCCGGCCCCGCTTCCCGTTCCCGGCGCCTAGCCGGGTACGGCGCCGGCGGCTTGGGCGGCGGAGTTGGCGCTCTGCTCGACGTGTACTCGCATCGCTTGCTCGGCCCGTTCGGGATCGCCGCTGGCCAGGGCCTCGTAGATGGCCTGGTGTTCGGTGACCGCGAGGTCCGGCCGGCCGGGCTCTCGAGTGGACAGCGACCGGTAGCGGTCGACGTGCCCCCGGATCTGGTGCAGCAACTGGTCACACCAGCGGTTCTCGGCGATCTCGGCGATCCGGGCGTGGAACTCCCGGCCGATGCGCAGCACCTCGGTCTCGTCGCCACGTAGCCGGTGCATCAGGTCGATCAGCCGGGCCAGCGCGTCGAGGTCCGGCTGGGTCATTCGGGTGCAGGCGTCCCGGGCTAGCAGCCCCTCGAGGCGGGCCCGGATGTCGTAGACCCGGCGAATGTCGGCCGGGTCGAGCGGGGTCACCCGGGAGCCGCCGGTGGGCAACTGGTCGACCAGTCCCTCGGCGATCAGCAGCCGGAGCGCCTCGCGTACCGGGGTCCGGCTGACACCCAGCGTGCTGGCCAGCTCCGGCTCAGTGAGTCGGGCGCCCGGCCGGAACTCGCCCAAGATGATCTTGGCGCGCATCAACTCGTACACCGCCTGCGCGCCGGACTGCCGCCGCAGATTGGCCTGCCCTCTGGTCACCGTCTCATCCTGCCATGACTCGTTGCCCGCTGCACTATTGCATACAAGTACCCACGGCGTTACGGTCTCGTTCTCAGCCGGAGAAGTTCCTGGTCCGGCTCGCAAGCGAGGGAGAGCGCCGTTGTCCATGAGTCCCGCCCAGCAATTGCGTGCCCGGTTGGCTGGCCCAGGGATCGTCGTCGCGCCCGGCGTCTACGACGGGCTGTCAGCGCGCATCGCCGCCCTCGCCGGCTTCGAGGCGGTGTACGTCAGCGGCGGCGCGGTGGCCCGCAGCAGCGGCGTGCCGGACCTGGGACTGCTGACCATGACCGAAGTGCTGGGCCGGCTGCGCGAGGTGGTCGATGCGGTCGACGTGCCGGTCATCGCGGACGCCGACACCGGGTACGGCAACGCGCTCAACGTGCGCCGCACCGTACGGGAGTTCGCCCGGCTGGGCGTGGCGGCGCTGCACCTGGAGGACCAGGTCACCCCGAAACGCTGTGGGCACTACGAGGACAAGCAACTCATCTCCGTCGACGAGATGACCGGCAAGGTCCGGGCCGCGGTCGACGCCCGCGGCGACGACGGCCCGCTGCTCATCGTCCGCACCGACGCGATCGCGGCGGAGGGCTTCGACGCCGCGATCGCCCGCGCGCACGCCTACGTCGGGGCCGGCGCCGAGATGCTGTTCATCGAGGCGCCCACCTCGGTGGCACAGATCGAGCGGGTGGCCGACGAACTGCCCGTACCCCTGCTGATCAACATGTTCGCCGGCGGGAAGACCCCCCTGATGAACGCGCAGGACCTGGCGCGGCTCGGCTTCAAGCTGATGATCGCGCCGTCTGACCTGCAACGCGCGGCCATTCGGGCGATGCAGGACACCGCCCGGGAGTTGCGCGAGAACGGCTCCACCGACCGGCTGGCCGGCAGGATGACGACCTTCACCGAGCGTGACGACATCATCGGCCTGCCCAGCTACCGCGAACTGGAATCTCGATACGCCTGACGAACCACGCCACTCCTTCATCCCCCAAAGGAGAAGCACCATGCGCATCACCAGAACCGGCACCATCGCGGCCGTGTTGGCCGCGCTCGTCGCGACCGTCTCCGCATGCGGCGGCGGGTCCGCCAAGGGCGGCGGCGATCAGGGCGCGAAGCAACTCGCCCGGCTCAACATCATCGCCCCGGCCGCGCCGGGCAGCGGCTGGGACCAGACCGCCCGGGCGGTGCAGGACTCGCTTCAGAAGGCCGACCTGGCCCGCCAAGTCGAGGTGACCAACGTCCCCGGCGCCTCCGGCACCGTGGCGCTCGCCCAGGTGGCGCCGCAGAAGGGCAAGAAGGACCTGCTCATCATGTCCGGGCTGGCCATGATGAGCGGCGTCCTCACGAACGGCACGGACGTGACCCTGGACGATCTCACGCCGGTAGCCCGGCTGATCGGCGAGTACGAGACGATCGTGGTGCCGGCAAGTTCGCCCTACCAGAAGCTCGACGACCTGCTGGCCGCGATCAAGGCGGACCCGAAGAAGGTCCCGATCGCCGGTGGCTCGGCCGGCAGCGCGGACCAGATCTTCATCGGCCTGCTGGCAAAGGAGGCCGGAATCGACCCGGCCAAGGTGAACTACGTGCCGTTCTCAGGCGGTGGCGAGGCCACCACCGCGCTGCTGGGCAACAAGGTCGCCGCGGGCGTCGCGGGCACCGGCGAGTTCCAGGAGCAGGTGAAGGCCGGCAAGCTGCGGGCGCTGGTGGTCTCCGCCGCGAAGCCGGTGGAGAGCATGCCGGGCGTGCCGACCATCGCCGACGTCGGTCACCCGGGGGTCGAGTTCTACAACTGGCGCTCGATCATGGCGCCGAACGGGCTGACCGCCGAGCAGAAGAAGGCGTACGTGGACGCGGTCACCGCG
Source organism: Micromonospora sp. MP36 (assembly GCF_008119785.1). Lineage (GTDB taxonomy): Bacteria > Actinomycetota > Actinomycetes > Mycobacteriales > Micromonosporaceae > Micromonospora. Next base: position 67,245 of record NZ_VSFA01000008.1, read on the forward strand.
ATGCACGCCTCGGACGGGTGGAAGACCACGCTGAAGGAGCGGGCCTGGGAGGACACCTTCCTGGCCGGTGACGAGTTCGGCACCTGGCTGGGCCAGGAGCAGACCCGGGTGAGCGGCGTCCTGACCGAACTCGGACTGGTGAAGTGACCTCTCCGACCGACCAACCCGGCACCGCCGGCCCGGTCGAGGGTCCGACCCCGGTCGGCGGGGTACCGCCGACCGGGGCGGCCCGGGGCCGGATCGCGTGGGGTGAACTCGCGTTCGGCGTACTCCTGTCGGCGGTCGCGGTGACCGTGCTGGTCGACGCGGCCGGACTGCCCGCCTCGACGTCGGCCTCCGGCGTCGGCCCGGCGTTCTTCCCAACCATCGTCGGGGTCGCCCTGCTCACCGTCGCCGCCGCCCTGATCGTCGCGGTGCTCCGGGGCCACCGGGGCACCCCCGACGAGGGCGAGGGTGACGTAGACCCATCCCACACCCAGGTCCGTCCGGCGCTGCTCGTGGTCGGCGCGGTGCTCGCCCACGGGCTGCTGCTCGACCTGGCCGGCTACCTCGTCGCGGCGTTCGTCGCGTTCTGGGGCATCGCGTACGCGCTGGGCGCGCGCCACCCGGTCCGTACCCCGGCGATCTCACTCGCCGTGGCGGCGGTCGTCTACCTCGGCTTCACCTACGGCCTCGGCATCGACCTGCCTGCGGGCCCGCTGGAAGGGATCGGCTGATGGACGGAATCAGCGAGCTGCTCGCGGGCTTCGCGGTCGCCCTCACCCTGGCCAACCTCGGCTACGCGCTGATCGGCACGATCGTCGGCACGATGATCGGGGTGCTGCCCGGCATCGGGCCGGCACTCACCATCGCCCTGCTGCTGCCGCTGACATACGGCCTCGAACCGTCCGGCGCGTTCATCATGTTCGCCGGCATCTACTACGGCGCGATGTACGGCGGCTCCACCACGTCCATCCTGCTCAAGACCCCCGGCGAGTCCGGCTCGATCATCACCGCGATCGACGGCAACAAGATGGCCCGGGCCGGCCGGGGAGCCGCCGCCCTGGCCACCGCCGCGATCGGCTCGTTCCTCGCCGGCACCATCGCCACCGGCCTGCTGGCCGTGGCCGCACCGAGAATCGTCGATCTGGCCGTGCGCCTCGGCGCCCCCGACTACCTGGCGCTGATGGTGCTGGCCTTCATGTGCGTGGGTTCGCTGCTCGGCGGGTCGATGCTGCGCGGCTTCGCCAGCCTCGGCCTCGGCCTGGCCATCGGCCTGGTCGGCATCGACTTCCAGAGCGGGCAAGCGCGGCTCGACTTCGGCCTGGTCCGGCTCCTCGACGGCATCGACACTGTGCTGCTCATCGTCGGGCTATTCGCCATCGGTGAGGTGCTCTACGTCGCCGCGCACCAGCAAGCCAGCACCTTCGGCATCGCCTCGGTCGCCGGACAGCGCTGGATGACCCGGGAGGACTGGCGACGGTCCTGGAAGCCATGGCTGCGCGGCACGGCGATCGGCTTCCCGCTCGGCACCATCCCGGCCGGCGGCTCGGAGGTCCCCACGTTCCTGTCGTACTCACTGGAGCGCCGGCTGTCCAGGCGGCCGGAGGAGTTCGGCAACGGCGCGATCGAGGGCGTCGCCGGGCCGGAGGCGGCGAACAACGCCAACGCCGCCGGCGCGCTGGTCCCGCTGCTCACCCTGGGCATCCCCACCTCCGCGACCGCCGCGGTGATCCTGGTGGCCTTCCAGCAGTACGGCATCCAGCCCGGCCCGCAGCTCCTGGACACCGAGCCGGCGCTGGTCTGGGGACTGATCGCCAGCCTGTTCATCGGCAACGCGATCCTGCTCGTGCTCAACCTGCCGCTGGTCGGGCTGTGGGTGAAGATGCTGCACATCCCCAAGCCCTACCTGTACGCCGGCATCGGCCTGTTCGCCCTGGTCGGCGCGTACGCGGTCAACGGCTCGTCGTTCGACGTCTACCTGCTGCTGGTCGTCGGTGTCCTGGGTTACTTCATGCGTCGCTTCGGCTTCCCGATCGCCCCGCTCATCGTAGGCGCCATCCTGGGCCCGCTCGCCGAGTTGCAACTGCGCCGGGCGCTGGACATCGCCGGTGGCGACCTGACCACCCTGGTCAGCACCCCGTTCACCGTGGCGGTCTACAGCCTCCTAGTGCTCGTGCTGTGCGTCCCGGCGCTGCTGCGGCTGCGGACCCGGCGAGCCCAGCAGGCCGCCGGCGTCCCCACCCCAGACCGCGAATCCTCCACCGTCTAGCACGATCCGATAGGAGAGCTGATGTCCGCCGCCTACGACGACGTCGTGGTACAGATAGCCGAGTATGCCGCCCACCCGGAGCGGATCGAATCCGAGCTGGCCCTGCGCACCGCCCACCTGTCCTTCCTCGACGCCACCGCCTGCGCCTTCCTCGGGCTGGCCGACGCCGAGTGCCGGCGGACCGCGGAGCCGCTGTTCCCGACCGCCGCGCCGCACCCCAGCCGGGTGCTGGCGACCGGCTACGCCACCGACCCGGTGCAGGCGGCGTTCAGCACCGGCACGCTGATCCGCTGGCTGGACTTCAACGACACCTGGCTGGCTCTGGAGTGGGGCCACCCGTCGGACAACCTGGCCGCCATCCTGCCACTGGCCGACCACCTCGCCCAACGGGCCCGGGCCACCGGCGGCACCCCGCCGACCGTGCGCGACGTGCTGGTCGCCATGATCCAGGCGCACGAGATCCAGGGTGTGCTTGCTCTCGGTACCGCGCTCAACCGGCACGGGCTGGACCACGTCGCGTACGTCCGGATCGCCTCGACCGCGGTGGCCACGCGGCTGCTCGGCGGTTCCGAGGAGGACATCCGGCGGGCGCTCGGGCACGCCTGGGTCGACGGCGGTGCGCTGCGCACGTACCGGCACACGCCGAACGTGACCTGGCGTAAGTCCTGGGCGGCCGGTGACGCGGCCAGCCGGGCGGTCCGGCTGGCCTACCTGGCGCTGCGCCGCGCGGAGAGCCCGCGTACCCCGCTGACCGCGAAGGGCTGGGGTTTCCAGGACTCGCTGCTCGGCGGGCACCAGGTCACCCTGCCGCAGCCGCTGGGCAGCTACGTGATGGAGAACGTGCTGCTCAAGCCGTGGTTCCCGGCCGAGTACCACGGCCAGACGGCGGTGGAAGCCGCCTTCCGGCTCGCCCCGACGGTAGGCGACCGGGTCACCGAGATCGACCGGATCGAGATCCGAACGCACGAGGCGGCGGTCCGGATCATCGACAAGACCGGCCCCCTGGCCAACCCGGCCGATCGGGATCACTGCCTGCAGTACATGGTGGCCATCGCCCTGCTGCACGGCCGGCTAGACGAGGAGCACTACACCGACGAGGCGGCGACCGACCGCCGGGTGGACGCACTACGGGAGCGGATGATCGTCACCGAGGACCCGGAGTACAGCCGCGCCTACCTCGACCCCGCCGAGCGGGCAGTGGCCAACGCGCTGCGGATCACCTTCTCCGACGGCACCGACACCGGTTGGCAGGAGATCCGCATCCCGATCGGCCACCCGCGACGCCGGCCCGAGGCCGAGCCGCTGGTGCGGGACAAGCTGCGCCGTGGGCTCGGCGCGGCGCTGCCCGACGAGCGCGCGGAACTGGTGGCCGATAGCCTCGCCGATCGGGACGGCCTCCTCGACACGCCAGCCGACGACCTGCTCGATCTGCTCGTCGTGCCCTGACCGTGCGCCCACGCGACTCGGTACGGGCCGCCGGTTGGCCGTGGGCACTGCTCCTGCACACCGTGCTCCTGCAGTCGGTCACCTTCCTGCTCCGGCCCACCACGTCGTACCGGGCGCTGGAACTTGGCGTCCCGGCCGCGTGGCTGGGGGTCATCTCGGCCAGCTTCGCGGTGCTGCCGCTGCTGGCCGCCGTGCTGATCGGCCGGGCGACGGACCGGCACGGGGAACGCCCCGCCCTGCTGGCGGGCGCGCTGCTCGTGCTGGTCGCCGCCGCCGGCCTGACCGCGTTCGCCGACGCGCTGACCGGGCTGGTGCTGTGGAGCGCGGTGCTCGGCCTCGGCCACCTGTTCTCCGTCGTCGGGCAACAGGCGTGGGTGGCCCGATCCACGGTCGACGCCGGGCTGGACATCGCCTTCGGGCGTTACACGTTCGCCGTGTCGCTGGGCCAGGCGGTCGGGCCCGTCCTGATCACCGTGCTCGGCGGCGGCGGGCTGGTCCCGGACACCGAACGGGTCTTCGCCGGTGCGCTCGCCGGTGCCGGTGCGCTGCTCGCCACCGGCCTGCTGCTGCGGCCCCGGCCGCAGCCCTCCGCGGCCGGCCGGCCGGGTCGGGGCGACCGGATGGGTACGGTGCTGCGGATGCCCGGGCTCGGCCGGGCCATCCTGGCCAGCCTCACCGTGCTGGCCGCCGTCGACCTGCTTGTCATCTACCTGCCGGCCCTCGGCGCCGAGCAGGGCATCGCGGCGCGCGTGATTGGCGTACTCCTGGCGCTGCGGGCCGGCGCCTCGATGGTGTCGCGGCTGTTCCTGGGCGCCCTGGTCGAGCGGATGAGCCGGATGCGGCTGCTGGTCGGCAGCATCGCCGCGTCCGCCGTGGCGGTGGCGGTGCTGGCGGTCCCGCTGCCGCTATGGGCGCTCGGCGTCGCGGTGGTCGCCGCCGGTCTCGGGCTGGGCATCGGGCAGCCGCTGACCATGTCCTGGATCACCCTGGCCGCTCCACCCGGGGCGCGGGCCACCGCGCTCGCGCTCCGGCTCAGCGGCAATCGGCTGGGCCAGCTCGTCGTACCGGCAGGGGTGGGACTGGTGGCCGCCAGCGCGGGGGTGGCCGGTGTCCTGCTGACCACCGCGGTCGCGCTCGGCGCGGTGGCCGTATCCACGGCCCGCGGCTCGCCCGGACGGTGACCGCCGGTCGTCGTCGGCCAGGTCGTAGCTCGCCAGCCGCCATTCCCCTCCGGGTAACCCCGGAGCGACCTGGGTGATCTTCCCCGATGGCCGGACCGGCCGGCGCCCCTAGCCTGGGTCGGGAGTAGACACTCGACATACGGGGAGGACTTCCGAGTGACCCAGCCACACCCTCAGCGAGTCGCCCGATGAGGCCGCGCCGGATCGCCGCCGCGACCACCGCCGTAGTTCTCGTCGCCGCCGGCCTCACCGCCACCACCAGCGCGGCCGCCGCCCACGGCAGCGGCTACTCGGCCCTCATCCAGCGCGCCTCGTACGGCGTACCGCACATCACCGCCCGCGACTTCGCCAGCCTCGGCTACGGCGTCGGCCACGTCCAGGCCGAGGACAACATCTGCACCATCGCCGAAACCGTCGTCACCGTCCGCGCCCAACGCTCCCGCTGGTTCGGTACGTCCGGCGACGCCGCGGTCAACGTCACCAGCGACCTGTTCCAGCAGAAGGTCATCGACGACCGGGTCGTCGAGCGGCTGCTCATCGGCCCCCGCGACGGTCTGCACACGCCCTCCAACGAGGTACGCGACCAGATCCGCGGCTTCGTCGCCGGCTACAATGCGTACCTGCGCCGCACCGGCGCGGCGAACCTGACCGACCCGGCCTGCGCCGGCAAGCCGTGGGTGCAGCCGATCACCGAGCTGGACGTGTGGCGGGCCCACTGGACCAGCATGGCCCGCGCCGGCTCCGCCGGGCTCGCCGACGGCATCATCGCCGCCGCCCCACCCGGCAAGGGCGCTCCTACGCAGCCCGGCGAGATCACCGGCCAGCTCCCCGCCCCCGAGGCGGCGGCCCTCGTCGCCGCCCGCGACGGCGCGCCGGCCGGGGTCGGCAGCAACGCGTACGCACTCGGGCGCGACGCCACCGCCAGCGGGTCGGGCATGCTGCTGGCCAACCCGCACTTCCCGTGGGACGGCCCCGACCGGTTCTACCGGATGCACCTGAAGATCCCCGGCTCGTACGACGTCGAGGGCGCGGCCCTGGTCGGCGACCCGCTCATCGAGATCGGCCACAACGGCCGAGTCGCCTGGAGCCACACCGTCTCCACCGCCCGCCGCTTCACCTGGCACAAGCTGACCCTCGGCCCCGGCGACCCGACCACCTATCTGCACGACGGCAAGCCTCGGAAGATGACCGCCCGCACGGTCACCGTCCAAACCCCCGACGGGCCGGTCAGCCGCACCCTCTACGACACCCACTTCGGCCCCGTCGTCGTGGTGCCCGGCCGGTTCGACTGGACCGCCGACACCGCGTACGCCATCAGCGACCCCAACGCGGCCAACAACCGCGCCCTGGACGGCTGGCTGGCCATGGGACGCGCCCGGTCGGTGGCCGACCTGCGGGCGGTGCTCGACCGGCGGCAGTTCCTGCCCTGGGTCAACGTCATCGCCGCCGACAGCGGCGGCAACGCCCTCTACGCCGACCACTCCGTCATCCCCCGGGTCACCGACGACCTCGCCGCCACCTGCATCCCCGCCGCCTACCGCAACCTCTACGCCGGCAGCGGCCAGGCCGTCCTCGACGGCTCCCGCTCCGCCTGCGAGCTGGGCCGGGACCCGGACGCCGCCGTGCCCGGCATCCTCGGCCCGGCGCACCTGCCCACGCTGGTCCGCAACGACTACGTGACCAACTCCAACGACAGCTACTGGCTCGCCAACCCGCAGCAACCCCTCGAAGGCTTCCCCCGCATCATCGGCAACGAGCGGACCGAGCGCAGCCTGCGTACCCGGCTCGGCGTCCATCAGGTGCGGCAGCGCCTCGCCAGCACCGACGGGCTCCCCGGCACCCGCTTCACCACCGGCAACCTGTGGGCGGTCACCCTCGGCAACCGCGCCTACGGCGGCGAACTGGTCCGCGACGACCTGGTCAAATCGTGTACGGCCAACCCGGCCGCCACCGCCTCCGACGGCACCCGGGTCGACCTGACTGCCGCCTGCGCCGCCCTGCGCGGCTGGGACCTGCGGGTCGACCTCGACAGCCGGGGCTCGCACGTGTTCACCGAGTTCGCCCGCGCCGGCGGCCTGCGCTTTGCCGACCGGTTCGACCCGGCCAACCCGCTCACCACCCCGAGCCGGCTGGCCGTCGACGACCCTTGGATCCGCACGGCGCTGGCCGACGCCGTCCAGTTGCTCGACGGCATCCCGCTCAATGCCCGCCTCGGCGACATCCAGACCGAGCCGCGCGGCGCCGACCGCATCCCTATCCACGGTGGCTGGCCCGAGGCCGGCGTCTTCAACATGACCATCAACGTGGTACAGCCCGGCGTCGGCTACCCGAAGGTGCTGCACGGCACGTCGTTCCTGATGGCCGTCGAGCTGGGCCCGAACGGGCCGTCCGGCCGGCAGATCCTCACCTACTCCCAGTCCGCCAACCCCAACTCGCCCTGGTACGCCGACCAGACCCGGCTGTACTCGGGCAAGGGCTTCGACACCATCAAGTTCACCGAACGGCAGCTCAAGGCCGACCCGAACCTGGTCACGTACCGGGTGGGGGAGCGCCACGGCTGACCGGTGGGGTGTGGGCCTCGTGCTATCGCCCTCGCTCCCGGGGCGGAATGGGATCGTGGGCCGGCCGCCGAACGGGCCGAGGCCGCCGCCCACCTGATCGAGCATCCTCGAAACCGAGTCCCCGGCTGTGCACCACACGATAATTTCCCGATATGGGCATCACGGGCGGGATAGCATGCTTCTTTGTGATCGTCGTCATTGTGGCGCTCATCCTGTTCTGGGTGGTGCGTTACGGGCTCGGCCCGAAGCAATCGACGCCGGCAAACGAGGTGGGCGACGAGTTGCCACCGTCACCGGACGAGCCAAAGCCGCCGCAGCACCCGCGCGACCGTCGCTGACGCGGCGACCGACCGGTCCTGGCGCACAAGATCAGGAAGACGCGCAGGTCGGAGCCGGTGTGCAACAACGAATGCGGTCGGAAGGAGCAGCCGTCGGATGAGCACGATGCACGCCGTGAGAGCTCACACCAGGGGTGGGCCGGAGCAACTCGTGTACGAGGAGGCGCCGCGACCCGAGCCGGGGCCGGGTGAGGTGTTGGTGGCCGTGAAGGCCGCTTCCATGACACCCACCGAGCTCACCTGGCCGCAGACTTGGACGCACAGCTCGGACGGGTCAGGACCTGAGCGCACTCCGATCATCCCGTCGCACGAGTTCTCCGGTGTGGTCGCGGCGTCCGGGGTGGGGGTGGAGAGCCCCGCCGAGGGGGAGGCCGTCTACGGGTTGATCCCTTTCACCCGCGATGGCGCGGCCGCCGAGTACGTCGCCCTGCCCGCGGCCATCCTGGCGGCCAAACCCGCCACCGTTGACCACGACCACGCCGCAGCGCTCCCACTGGCCGCGTTGAGTGCCTGGCAGGCACTGGTGGACCACGCCGACCTGCAGGCCGGCCAGCACGTGCTGGTGCAGGGCGGCGCCGGCGGCGTGGGGAGCTACGTGGTGCAACTCGCGGCCGGTCTCGGTGCTCGCGTGAGCGCCACGGCGGCGGCGGCCGACCTGGAATTCGTCAAGGGCTTGGGTGCCGAGCAGGTCATCGACTATGCGCACGACCGCTTCGAGGATCACGTTCGCGACGTGGACGTGGTCGTTGATCTTGTCGGAGGAGCCACGCAGTCGCGGTCCTGGTCGGTCCTGAAACCGGGCGGTGTCCTGGTCACCCTCGTCACCCCACCCGACCAGCAGGAAGCAGCCCGGCACGGCGTCCGCGGCGTGTACTTCATCGTCGAGCCCGACCAGAACGCGTTGCGTTCCATCGCCGAGCTCGTCGACGACGGCCGGTTGAGGCCGGTGCTGGACCGCGTGCTGCCCCTCACTGAGACGCGCTCAGGTTACGAGGCGCTCGAGACGGCCAAACGCCGCGGTAAGATCGTTATCCACGTCGCTGACTAGTCATGTGGAAGACCTGCGGTCGATGGAAGCCAAGAGCATGGGCGCCACCAGGAACACGCGCCTGTCCCAGCAGGTCCGTGGGCAAATCAGCGACCAGCCTCCGCCACGTCCATGTCCACGTACGCTCCACCCCTTCCCCGAACGAGAAGACGCTGGGGTCCGCTATGAACCGAAACGACGTCGCCGCGGCTGCACGTACCTGAATGCGACGGTCACCGTAGCGCCGGGTGGGGAGCGCCGCCGCTGACCGGCGGTGCGGGCCGGTGGCGTCCGCCAGCGGCCCGCACCCGGCTCGTATGGTGACGGGACCGCCGCCCGCTCGGGCGCGGCCGGGAGGGGGGAGGGATGCTCGCGGGATTGTCGGTGCCGCCCGCCGTCGAGGCGGAGCGGGTGATCACCGCCGTGCTCGCCGACCTGCGATCCGGCGCGCATCGGGGGGTCGTGGTCGACTCGCCGCCCGGCGCCGGCAAGTCCACCCTCGTGGTCCGCGCCGCCGTCGAACTGGCCGCCGCCGGCGAGCCGCTGATCATCATCGCGCAGACCAACGAGCAGGTCGACGACCTCATCGACCGGCTCGCCCGCAAGGCCCCCGAGCTGCGCATCGGCCGGCTCTCCGCCACCGACTACAAGCCGACCGACCGGGTGGAGAGCCACGAGACGGTCCGGGTCGCCGCCAAGGTCGCCGACCTCGCCGCCTCGGCCGTCATCATCGGTACGGCCGCGAAGTGGGCCACCGTCGCCGAGGGCTGCTGGCCGTGGGCGATCGTCGACGAGGCGTACCAGATGCGCTCGGACGCCCTGCTGCGCGTGGCCGGCAGGTTCGAGCGGGCGCTGTTCGTGGGTGACCCCGGGCAGCTCGACCCGTTCTCCACCGTCGAGACCGCCCGCTGGACCGGTCTCACCTGGGATCCGATGCAGTCGGCGGTGGCCACCCTGCTGCGGCACAACCCGGACCTGCCCGTACACCGGTTGCCCGTGTCCTGGCGGCTGCCCGCCACCGCCGCGCCGGTCGTGGCGGCGGCGTTCTACCCGTTCACCGGCTTCCGCGCCGGCACCGGCCACGCCGACCGCGCCCTCACGCTCACCGAGCCCGGACCCGGCGACGCCTACGACGCGACCGTGGACCTGGCGGCGGCCACCGGCTGGGGGCTGTACGAGCTGCCGGCCCGGCACACGCTGCGTACCGATGGGGAGGCCGCGGCGGCCTGCGCGGCGCTGGCCCTGCGGGTGCTGGCCCGGGGTGCGGTCGCGATCTCCGAGCAGGCGCCCGACGGCGCGCCGGTGACCGCGGACCGGATCGCCATCGGCGCCGCCCACCGCGACCAGGTGGCGGCCATCCGAGCCCGGCTGGGTGAGGCCGGCGCGGGCATCACCGTCGACACCGCCAACCGGCTGCAGGGCCGGGAGTACGACGTGACGGTCGTGCTGCACCCGCTGTCCGGGCGGCGGGACGCGACGGCGTTCCACCTGGAATCGGGGCGGCTGTGCGTGCTGGCCTCCCGGCACCGGCACGCGTGCCTCGTGGTGGCGCGGGCTGGGATCGTTGAGCTGCTCGACGCGCACCCGTCGACCGAGCGGGTGCACCTGGACGTGCCGGTGAAGTTCCCGGACGGCTGGGAAGCCAACCACACGATGCTCACCCACCTCGCCTCGGTGGCAGCCGTTGCGACGGGCTGCCGGGTGTGAGTTACGACCTCGCCGTATGGGAAGGCGACCGGCCGTCGGACGATGCTGCCGCGGCGGCGCTGTTTGAGCAGCTTTACGAGAAGTACCTCGACAAGGAATACCGCGTCCCGCCGACACCACGCATCCGGGCCTACGTCGAGGCTCTGCTGGAACGCTGGCACATCGAGGAAGCGGACGACGAGGACGTGGACGACGACGACTGGGAGGACGACAGTCCCTGGTCGACGGGCGGGTTGATGAACAGCGCCTCCGGGCCGATCGTGTACCTCGCCATGGTCTTCAGCAGATGTGAGGAGGTGTCGGCCGGCGCCGCACGCATGGCCGCCGACCGTGGTCTTGTCTGCTTCGACCCGCAGATGAGCCGCCTGCGGCCAGCCGCCGGCGAGCGGTAGGCCGGGCCATAAGCCCGGGTAACTCCAGGCCCAACCATTCTGGTCGGTACCGCGCCGACCAGGCGAAATGCCGTACCAGGACTCGCGCAGCTCCTCGACGTGGCGGCCAGCGCCGCGAGGCAGGTCAAGCCAGGTCGCTGCCGTGTCACTTTCGGCCGTGTCGCAAGCTCGACGACGCCGGCCTGGTGGAGACCGTACGCGGGGTGGGCTACCGGCTGCGGCCGAGCTGACGGCACCGGCCGATTCTCAGATCATCCTCAAGAAATCCCGCTCCGTCAGCCACTAGCGGCATGGCTGGCGTGTGCTGTCGGCAAAGTGCCATCCCCCTGTTCTGGAGCGTCTATGAGAAACAGACGGACGACCATCTTCTCCGTCCTGCTCGCCGGGTCCCTCGCGGCGACCGTTGCGCCCGCGCCCCACGCGTCCGCGGCCAGCGTCGGCGAGGAGGGCTTCCAGCCGAGTGTCACCTACGATCTGTCGGTGACCGACGCCGAGCGCGACGCGATCCACGCGGAAGTCGAGGCGTTGGCTGGACGCGTCAACAGCGCGCGGGCGGGGGACGGCACCTACGACCCGCTCACTCTGGTCGGGGCGATGCTGGACGGGTCGAGCTACGACTCCATCTCCCGAGGCGGCACGGCCGCGACGGCGTACCCCTTCCCGGTCAGCAACACCGAAGCCAACCAGCACGAGTACGACCGCAAGGTCGCCAAGCTCGCCTGGGTGGTCAAGCTGGCCACCGACCTGGGTTTCCCGGTGGTCGTTCAACGCCAGCCGGACAAGTACGTCTACGCGGAGATCGGTGACCCGGACGCCCCGGAGATGGTCATGGCGTTGAGTCACCTCGACTCGCCGACGGCTTCCGTTTCGCCGGCCCAGCTGGCGCGCTGGCGGGACGCCGATGGCAACCTCGGCACTCCTGGTGCGTACCACTCGCCCTACGTCAAGGACGGCTGGGTCTACGGGGCGGGCATCCAGGACGACAGCGGCCCGACGCTGGCGACGCTGCTCGCGGCCAAGGCGCTGCTCGAGGCGGGGTTGCCCCTCGACCGACGCATCCGCATCGTCATGGGAATCTACGAAGACGGCGGTCCCGGCACGCCCTCGACGACGAACACCGCCACCTTCCAGTCCATCCCGTACAACTCGAACCCGAGCTTCTACGACAACTGGGCCTACAAGAACCTCAACCGGGAAGAGATCCCGATCGCGGCCTACACCTCCGACTCGCGGTTCCCGGTCATCGTCGGCAACTCCGGATCGGTGACCCCGCCGGTGTCGATGAGCTTGGCCGCGGACAGCACCAAGGCCTTCCGGCTGACGGCTGCCACCGCCGGCGTAACCCTGCGCGAAGGCGACCCGACGCTCAAGGACATCGCCTACGGCAGCACCACGCAGATCGCCTCCCGGGCAATCTTCACCCTCGACGTGGCGGGGGCCGGCTCCGCCGAGCGTGACCGATTCGTGTCGGCGATCACCGCTGCCGCGACCACGAAGGGTTGGCTCCCGGCTGCTCCCCGCACCACCCCCAAGGTGCAGACCACGATCACCGGCGACTCGCTCACGCTGGAGATCAACACCGATGTGGCGATGGAGATGCCGACCCCGCAGTACGGCAAGAATGCCGTCGTGTGGGGAATGTTCCTCCTCTCCCAGGGACTCGGCGCACTGGGCACGGCCGCCGACATGCAATTGAAGAAAGCCGCCGACGGCATCAGCGACCTGTTCTTCCGCGACGGTGTCGAAGGCGAAGCCTATATCGGCAAGTACATGGGCATCCCGGCGAACCTGTTGCGCAACCCGAGCAACGGCACGCCGAACCTGACCTTTGCCCTCATGGGCGGCATCAATTCGGAGACCCCGACGAGCTTCTACACGGACGCCTCCGGCGTCCTCAGCATGCCGATGTATGTGCGCAGCATGCACGTCACCGCGGCTGACTCCAGCCAGGCAACGACGGCGGTCACGGCCGCCTTCCAGGCGAAGGGGTTCACCATCGGCAACCTCGGCTCGCCCGTCGGCGCCGGGTTGTACGTCACTCACGACAACCCGCTGACGGCTCTTCAGTTCGGGAGCTACCAAGCCTCGATCAACCGCAACCCGGGGGCGTTCCCGGATCCGTATTCCCTCAGGGACGTGGTCTATCCGCAGGGCACGACCGGCGGCACCCTGGCCAGCAGCTTCCGCAACAAGATGACCGCCTTCGGCGCCGTCATCCCGGGTAACGAGCGCTGGTGGCACACGGCCAACGAGCGGATGAAGGTCGACTCGGCAGTGCAGATGACCAAGATCATGGCCGATGGCATGCTGGAGATGGCCCGGTACTCCGGGCCCGCCGGTGCCAAGTTCATGTGGGCAGACATGCCGGGGCTGAACGCCGACCGGGCGGACCTCGACCTGCTCGACGTCACGATCGGAACCTACAAGGACGCGTCGGCCGCTGTCGGCACGAGCCAGTTGGGCAACCAGGCCCTGCTCGGCGCCACCTCGTTCAACATCCCGATGTGGAACGGGCGCGGCAACTCGACCCCGACAGCGTCGGCTTTCGAACTGGGGCACGCCCCGGGAGGGGTCTACCTGCCCCTGACCGACACCGAGTACCTGAACTCCACCTACGTGGCGCCGATGCGTCTGGAGTTCAAGGTGGAGCGCCCCGACCACATGTCGGACGCGGCTTGGGCGAAGTTCGTCGCCGGCGGCTACGGCGACTTCCAGTTCAACATTCTCGTCGGCGACAAGGTTGTGCCGCTGGCCGTTCCTGCGGGGCAGAACGCGGACAAGTACTTCTCCTCGCGCATCTCGGCCAACAACCCCAACGCCATCTACCTGTCGGTCAACCTCGCGATCACCGATGCCCCGTACACCGGGGTGCAGGCCATGCTCGCGGATTCCAAGACGGACCTGTACACGGTCAATCCGACGTACCTGGCCTCGAACCCGGATCCGTTCCCCGGGCGCGGGGCCATCGAACAGCGGGGCTTCTTCGTGTTCGGTGACGGGCAGAAGAACGCGGAGTTCTCTTCACCCGACGCGGTCTACGTGACAGTCGCCAACGCGGTCGTCGATGCGAAGCCGTCGGCGGTGGTGAAGAAGCTGACGGGCAACACGAACGAGTTGACCATCACGGTGAAGCAGACCCATGTCGACGGCAGCGAGTCTCCGGTGACGGCCACGTTCACCATCGACAACAACGCCGCGGGCACCTACACCGTCGGCGATTACAAGGTATTCGTCGACACCAAGGGCAACACCCAGGTGCGGTCGATCTCCATCGTGTGACGCATGTGAACCGCAAGTTCAGCGCGCGCACGAGAGGGCATACGCGGAGGCAGGATCCCTCGACTCGGGGTCAGCGGCCGCCGGGGTGCGAGACGCATTGACAACGGAGGAGTGGAGCCACTGCCGTCGGTAGTGGCTCCACTCCGTTGTGCGCCATTGGGCGTGGGGATCCGTCCCGGGGTGCGCCGGTCCCGGAGCACCCCGCGTCGGCTGCCGCCCGGATCAGTTGCCGCGCTGGTGCAGCAGGAGGTCGGCGACCACCGGCCGGTGGTCCGACGCCGCCGTCGCCACCGTGTCGCTGCCCACCACCGTGATGTCCGGCGAGACGCTGATGACGTCGATCCGCTTCACCGGGTTGATCGCCGGGTACGTCCTGGCACCCGTCGGGGCGGTATCCCGCAGGTCCTCCCACAGGGCAGCCAGCTCGGGCGCCCCCGGCTCCGCGTTGAGGTCGCCGACCAGCACCTTCGGCCCGGAGTCGGCAGCCAGAATGTTCAGCGTGTCCGCGACCTGCATGCGCCGCACGGTCGGGTCCGACCGGTAGTCGAGGTGCGTGGAGTACACGTGCACGTGCGCACCCCGCACGTTGATCGTCACCTCGGCGAAGCCCGGCGCCGGGGCCGGCACCGGGTTGGGCACCTGGGTGGACAGCCGGGTGATCTCGTGGTTCTCCGCCTCGAGGATCGGGTAACGGCTGAGCACCGCGACCCCGTACTGCCGGCGGGCCGCACCGGCGGTCAGCGGGTCGAAGTCGTAGATCGGCGCGAAGAAGGCCGACATGCCCAGCCGGTCGGCGAGTTCCTGGGCCTCGTCGACGAAGTCGCTGCGGTCGCCCCAGTGGACGTCGACCTCCTGCAGGCCGACCACGTCGGCGTCCAGCATCCGGATCGCCTCGGCGGTCCGGTCGAGGTCGAACACGTTGTCCTCGCCGGCCCCGGCATGGATGTTGTAGGTGGCCACGCGCAGCGCCACGGGCGGCGCGGCCGATCCCGCAGGCTCGCTCGCGCTGGCCGGCGCGGCCAGCGACAGCGGTCCCAGCGCGGCGGCGAGCGCGGCGCCGAGCAGGGTACGGCGATGAATGCTCAGTCTCAACGGGTCCTCCGGATCAGACGGGGTGGAAAGGCCAGTGCCGCTGAGGCGTTTCCTCCGGTACGAGAGCGGCGCACAGTTCGCCCAGTAGGGGGCGTACAGACCCTAAACGCCGCCGGTGACGCCGTCGATGATCTCTTGCCGAAGCCGGCATGACCAGCCGATGGCGTGTCGATGGCCACCCTGATCGGCGTCCGACCGGCCGGCCTTTCGCCTGCGCCGGCGGCGCGGCGTCGACGCCGCGCCGCCCGGGGAGCCTGGACCCTACTTTCCGTGCGGGTCGGACGCGTTGAGCGTCTCGACGACCTGGTCGTAATCGCCGCGCGCCTCGCCGTAGCGGAGGAACTTCACCCGCTCGACCTGGATCTCCCTGGCGTCGGGCTGCGACTCCAGCAGCGCGACGACCTCCGCCACGAACTCCTCCAGCGGCATCGCGAACTCGCTCTCCTCCTGCCCGGGCAGCAACGAGGTACGAACCGCAGGCGGTTCAAGCTCCACGACCTTCACGGTCGTGTCGGCGAGCTGCAACCGGATCGACTCGCTGAGCATGTGGATCGCGGCCTTCGACGCGTTGTAGCTCGGGGTGGCCTCAACGGCGCGAACGCGAGGCCGGAGGAGACGGTGACGAGGGTGGCGTCCGGCTGCGCCCGCAGATGCTCGATGAACGCGGCGATGAGCCGGATCGGGCCGAGCACGTTGGTCGTCACCACCGCCTCGGCCGAGGCGAGGAACGATTCGGGCTGGCGCCAGTCCTCGACCCGCATGATGCCGGCCATCGTGACCAGGACGTTGAGCTCCGGGTGCTTCGCCAGCACCTGCTTCGCGGCGGCGTCGATGCTCGCCGGATCCGTCGTGTCGATCTGCACGGTGTCGATCCCGGGATGCTCGGCAGCGATCTTGTCGAGCAGGTCGGTCCGCCGGCCGCCGACGATGAGCGTGTTGCCCCTGGCCTGCAGCGCGAGCGCGAGGGCGAGGCCGATACCGCTCGTGGCGCCGGGGATGAAGATGGTGTTGCCGGAGATGTTCATGTGCTGAGCCTCGCGGGTCCTCAGGGGCGGATGAAGAGACCGGTTGTCGGGGGATCGGCAATCCCTGGTTCGCCCGTGCGGCGCGCGGATACTGGGATCATGGACCGTGCAGCCCTGGCCGATTTCCTGCGCCGCCGCCGGGAGGCGCTGCAGCCCGGGGATGTCGGGCTGGCTGCCGGCGCGCGCCGGCGCGCACCCGGCCTGCGGCGGGAGGAGGTCGCCGCCCTCGCCGCCATGTCGACCGACTACTACACCCGGCTCGAACAGCAGCGCGGCCCGCAGCCGAGCCCGCAGATGCTCGCGTCGCTCGCCCGGGCGCTGCGGCTGACCGGCGACGAACGCGACTACCTCTTCCGGGTGGCCGGGCAGAACGCTCCGACGGCCGTGTCCGCGGCGACGCACGTCGCCCCGGCGCTGCTGCGCGTGCTGGACCGGCTCGACGACACCCCGGCGCTCATCCTGTCCAACCTCGGCGAGACCCTCGTGCAGAATCGGATGGCCGAAGCCCTGTTCGGGGACAGATCGGGCTACACGGGCCTCGCCCGCAGCGAGATCTACCGGTGGTTCACCGATCCCGCGGAGCGGCTGCGCTACCCCGAGGAGGACCGCGACCGGCAGAGCCGCGCCCAGGTCGCCAACCTGCGCGCCGCGTACGGGTCGATGGGCCCGCAGTCGCGGGCCGGCGCGCTGGTGCGGGCGCTGCAGAAGGCGAGCGCCGAGTTCGCCGAGCTGTGGGAACGGCATGAGGTGGCCAAGCGCTTCGCGGACCACAAGACGCTCGTCCACCCCCAGCTCGGTGCGATCGAACTCGACTGCCAGGTGCTGTTCACCGAGGACCAGTCCCAGGCGCTGCTGGTGCTCACCGCGCCACCGCGCAGCGATGGCCACGAGAAGCTGCAACTGCTCGGCGTGCTGGGGCATGAGCAGTTCCCCGCCGAGGCGAGGCCGATGTAATGCTGCCGTCATCGACATCAGGCGCAGTCCGCCCAGGCCGACGTTTGCGGGTAGCCAATCAGATCAAGTAGCGTCACCGATCGTGAACACCGGACCGGCACTACGCCACGCACGGATTGGCGACCCGGTGGATAGCTGATCGCCCGGCGGGTGCGGAGATGGCACCCTCCCGGTTCGGCACGTGGACCTCCCAGCGGCTTGCGCACCGCGGGTCCCCATTTCGTGTCGAACACAGCGAGGTCAGTCGAATGACAGTCACGTTCAACCACACCATCATCGCCGCCAAGGATCGCAACGAGTCGGCTCGGTTCTTTCGAGAGTTGTTGGAACTCCCGGAGGCACCGTCCTGGGGCGTGTTCACCAACATTCAGCTCACCGATGGCGTGCTGCTCCAGTTCGCTGAGCCGCCGGTGGACATTCAGATGCAGCACTACGCGTTCCTGATCGACGATGATCTGTTCGATCGGGCGTATCAGAGGCTCTGTGATCAGGGCATCGAGCACTGGGCCGATCCACAGATGCGACGCCCCGGCGAGATCAACAACGAGCACGGCGGCCGAGGGGTCTACTTCAAGGACCCGGCGGGCCACGCCATCGAGCTGATCACCCGCCCATCCCTGTAATCGAGAGGAGCTGCTGGCCGGGTAGCCGGAACGCGGTGCCCGGCCAGCAGCCGCGAACGCCGCCATCCCGTCCCAGGCAGCTACGATCGCGGGGTGAACTCCTACTGGCACGTCGTTCTGCCGCCGCTCTGCGCCTGATCGGGCGCAGCCGCTGATCGTTTGAATCCCTGACCCCCGTCGACCGCGGGTGGGTCAGGTTCTCGTGGTGCGCCCGTTTTCGGATCGAGCCCCAGACGCATTCGACGACGGAAGACCACGAACTGTGCCAAACCGCACTGCACCTGAAGCTCTCACCTGTCCGGCCGCCAGCCAGCGCCCCTCCCGTACCGGTTTCCTGGGCGGTCCCGCGCCCATCCTCACCTCAGCCGTTCTCTGGGGTACGACCGGGACCGCCAGCTCCCTGGCACCCGCCGGTGCACCGGCGGCGGCGATCGGGGCCGCTGGCCTCACCCTCGGCGGCACCCTGCTGTTCCTCACCTCACGCCGCGCCCGCTTGTTGCCCGCCAGCTGCACGCGCCTCGAGCGGTGGCTGCTCGTCCTGGGTGCGCTGGCCGTGGCCGGGTATCCGATCACCTTCTACCCCGCCGTGGCCCGGACCGGCGTGGCGGTAGCCACCGTGGTTGCCTTGGGCAGCGCGCCGGTCTTCGCCGGCCTGCTGTCCTGGATCACCTCGCAGGCCCGGCCGACCGTACGCTGGAGCGGCGCCACCGCGGCCGCCGTGCTCGGCTGCACCCTTCTCGTGCTCGGCCCCGGGCTCACCGGACACAACGCGCCCACAGACCTGACGGGCGTCGCGCTCGCCGGTTGCGCCGGACTGTCGTACGCCGCCTACTCGCTGATCGGCGGGAGGCTCATCACCCGCGAACACGCCTCCGACGCGGTGATGGGCGTGCTGTTCGGCGCGGCCGGGCTGCTCGTCCTGCCGCTCGTCATGTTCACCAACACGGCCTGGCTCGCCACCACCCGTGGCGCGGCGGTGGCGCTGTACCTTGCCCTGTTCACCGTCTATCTGGCCTACCGGCTCTTCGGGCACGGACTGCGCCGCACCCCTGCCTCCGTGGCCACGTCGCTGACCCTGGCCGAGCCCGCCGTGGCGGCGGTCCTGGGTGTCGCCGTCCTCGACGAACGCCTGCCGGCCGCGTCGTGGTGCGGGATGGTTGTCCTCGCCCTGGGCCTGGTCCTGCTGACCGTCCCCGCCAAGGCCGGTAGCCGAGGACGATAGGCCGCCGTTCGTGCAGTTCGGTCCCGGGGCGGTTCCGGGACCGGACCGCGGTGGACCGGAGCAGTGCAGCGGCGAGTGCCGCGGCCGGGTGCGCGCCTTACCAGGCGGCACCCGGCCGCATCACTCACACCTGGCTTGCGGCGAACCGCTGGCCGTCGAACTCGCGAACGCGAACGGTCACGACCGTGCCGACCTCGGCCTTGGTGCCGCGTACGAGCCCGGGCACGCCTGCCGGAGTCTCGACGAGCACGCCGAACGGCAGGACCTTGGTCACGGTTGCGGCGATGACATCGCCGGCTCGCATCGGGGTGGTCATGAGCCTCACCCCCTCTCGATCATCGGGGTGATTCGGGGCGGCGGCGGTGCGGGTCGCGGTTCTCCCTGGTCTCGTGCGACTGGCGCAGCGCCGGGATCCACCCGGACATCACGCTGCAGACGATAACAGCGGTGGCTGTGTCCAGCGGAGGAAAGCGTCACCGGGACGCCACCGAGGCGCGGCATAGAAGCCGCGTCGAGGCTCAGCCCCAGCACGGCCGCACCGTCGTCGGTGATCGTGATCATCGCCTCCGGGCCGCAGAGCCGTCGGTTGGTGTGACCCGGGTCACTGCGGCGCTCGCATCGAACCACCGCCCGGCCCGTTTACCTGCAGCCCGACCGGCCGGACCTGCGACTCCCGCAGGTCCGGCCTTTCTCGTCCCGCCGGCCGGTTCCTGGTACGCCCGCCAGCGGGTCCCTGTCGTGTCGGTCACTACTGTTAGCGTGCCCTGCGTCGTCGATCGCGGCCGATTCCTCATGAAATCTGGCTAATTTGCCACTGCGGAGGGTGTTCCTCATGGGCTGGCTACCGGTGGGAGACTCGTACGAGGTCTCCCTTGTGGACGGGAAGGTGGCGGCGCGGTCCATCGGCCCGCGGGCCACCGGCCGTCCACTGAAGACGCTGCCGAAGGTGTTGCGGGACGACCCCGAGGTGGACCGGTTGCGCCAGCTTGCCCAGTGGCTGGACCGGCACGCCGCGGAATGTCTGGCCCGGGTCGACGCCTGGGTGGTTTCCTCGCTGCCGGTGCCCACCGGGCTGCTGGCCCGGGTCTGGCCGGACCCGGCCTGGCAGGACGCGCTGCGCGACCTCGTGGTGCTCGGCGACGACCCGGCCGAGCCCGGTTTCCTGCGGGACGTCACCGACACCGGAGACCTGCGCGTGGTCAACCTCGACGGGGAGACCGTCCGGCTCTCGCCGGCCAGCGCCACGCTGCCCCACCCGGTGCGTCTGCCCGACCTGGCCGACCTGCGCGAGTTTGCTGACGAACTGGACCTCACCCAGCGGGTCGAGCAACTGCGCCGGGGCACCTGGGGCAAACCCGCCGACCTGAAGGACCGGGACACCACGATCACCGACTTCCGCGGCGCCACGGTCCCCAACCGGCTGGCCGCCCGGGCCGCCACGCTCGGCTTCCGGGTCTCCGGCTCGCAGGTCACGTGCCGGGTCTGGGAGGCCGGCCGCACGATCGAGGCGGCCATGTGGTTCGACGAGGACTACTGGGACTCCGAGGCGACCCTGGGCACCCTCTCCTGGTCCGTAGCGGACGGACCGGCGCTGCGGTTGACCGAGGTCGGGCCGGTGGCCTGGTCGGAAGGAATGCGGATGGCGACGGCCCTGTCCGGCGCTGTGACCGGAACGGGGAAGAAGGCGTGACCGGGATGACGATGTCGGGCGGGGATTCGGCCGCGAGCCTGCTGGCCGCCGGCGCGGTGCTGCCGGCCGACGCAGCAGGGGCCGGCGACAAGGCCGTGCCCCTCACCGCCCGCACCTACCGGCACCCGGTCCTCGACGACCGGCCGGTGGTCCGCCTGGTCGACGCCGCCCTCGGCGAGGGCGAGGACATCGCCGTCGGGTTCCTCGGCCTGGCACCGGGTGCCGAGCCGGCCGTCGTCGGGCTGGGCCCGCGCCGCCCGTTGGCCTTCCCGGAGTGGGTGCTGGTACACCACCCGGCGGACGGTCGGCACGCGTTGGCCGTGGTGCCGGAGTTGCAGAAGCTGGCCAAGCAGGTGCGGTCGCGGCCGAAGGCAGCCCTGGACGGGCACCAGGCCATTGCCGACCGGTTCGCCCGTACGCTGCCATACTTCCTGCCGACGTTCTTCGAGCAGGCGGCGCGGGTGTTCCTGGCCGCCGGGCAGGACACCTACGCGACGCAGCTGTTCAACAAGGCGCGCAAGGCGGAGGCGCAGCACGGCCTGCCGGTCGACCTGACCCGGCTGGACGAGGTCTACCTGGAGTTCGCGTCGGCCAAGGTGGTGTCCGCGACCGCGTTGGCCGGCTACGCGAAAGAGCTGTCCGCCCAGTTGCCGGCCGACGAGGCGCTGGACCGGTTCTGCCGGCTGGCGCTGCGGGCCGCGGCCGCCGGCGTGGTTCCGTCCACCCAGTCGGCCAACGCGGTGAACCGGCTGGTCCGGGCCGCCACCAAGGCCGCCGGTAAGGCCGGCGCCGCCGCCGTCGCTGACCGTGCGGCGGCCTACCTGACCGAGCTGCTCCGGCTGCCGGTCGCCGCCGAAGCGCCGGCCGGCTGGTGGCAGGCGCACCTGCCGGCGGTGACGGCGCTGGCCGGCCGCGACCCGGCGGTCCGCGGCAGCCTGCTCGACCTGATGCCCACCGACCGGGACAACCTGGTCCCGTGGCTGGCCCTGTTGACCGACACCGGTGCGCTCGCCGGACTGTCCGACCCGGACGTGCCGGACCCGGCCCGCCCGCAGGACGGCTCCGTCGGCTGGCTGCGCCGCTTCGTGAGCCGGGCCAACTCCGGCTACCGCCGCAGCCAGCTGCCGCAGCTGTACCCGCTCGTCGAGCGGATGGCCGACCGGCTACGCGCCGAACTGACCGACAGCGGCGAGACGCTCACCGCCGACGGCGACCTGGACCTGCTCGATCTGCTGCTCGCCCTCAACCTGCCGGTGGCCCCGCCGACCGAGCGCGACACCCTGGACCTGGCGCAGTGGGTCAACGTCGGGGGTGAGCGGGATCTGCTCGCCGTGGCCGGCGACGACCGGTTCACCGTTGCCCTGCGCCGGGGCCTCGACCAACTCGACGACCAGCAGCACGCCCTGCGCCGGATGGTCGGGACGCCGGGCATCCGGCCGTTGCTGACCGACTGGCTGCGGGCCCGGATTCGCGACCGGTTCGCCGTCGGACTTCCGTACCTGCCGGAGTCGGTGGACTGGCTGGGCAGGCTCCCGGTCGAGGCGCTGCGCCTGGTGTCCGACGACCTCGACCGCTCCGGTGACCCCGGTCAAGACGGCGACCTCGGGCAGGCCCTCGGCGTTAACCTCACCGAGCACGTCACCCGCAGCCTGCGCGGCGGGATCATCGAGGAGCTGGGCTGGCCGGACTGGGAGCTGGCCTGGCAGGAGGTGACTGGCGGCGACCACCGGGTCGAGGTGACCCGGCAGGAGGCCTGGCCGTACGTGATCCTGGGCGCGCCGACCACGGTGCGCGTGCTCGGCGCCGCGGGCATCGTGCTCCGCCACGACCTGCGCATCCCGGCCGGTGACCTGTGGGGCGAGCCGGGCTACCACTACGTCGACGGTCAGCTGCTGGTCTACTGGGAGTCCCGGGCGCTCGGCTACAACCTGCGCGGTTACTGGCACTCGTCGCCTGGCGAGCCGCAGCCCATCCTCGGCGACACCCGCGGCCTCCAGCGGCGCAGCAACGAGATCACCCTGCCGCTGGCCGGCGGCGGGCGGACCACCGGCGGCGGCGTGCTGCACGTCGGTGACACCGCTGTCCCCTCCGAGCTGCCGGTCATCACCGACGGCACCTCCTACTGGACCTACCGCTACAGCGAGGATGACCGCGACTACGGCTGGCGCGAGTACGACCCGGCCAGCAACACCCACGGCCGGCGCAGCCTGCCCCGGTTCCTGGCCGACCTCCCGGTCGGCGGAAGCCACCTCCAGGAGTCGGCGAGCTGGCTGCGGCCAGCCCTGTCCGACCGGGCCACCCCGGCCGCCGTTGCGGTGGACGGCCTGCTCGGCTGGCGGGTGGTCACCCTGCCGGACGGCTCGGTACGCGGCGAGGACCTGGCCGGCCGTACCGTCACCGTGGCCGCGGGGCAGGAGCCGATCGCGGCGCTGGTGCTGCCCGGCGACGACCGGCCGCGGGCCGTCCTCAAGGGTTTCGTCCTGGTCGACCCGGACGGGGTGGTGTCGGCCGCCGCCGGACCGCCGTCTAGCCGGGACTACACCACCGGCGCGGTCCCGCTGCCGGGACAGCAGTTCCTCGGCCACCTGCTGCCCCGGGACCCGGCCGGCTCCACCGCCCTGCGCGGGATGGACCGGGACACCGCCGCCGCGCTGTTCAAGGTGGCCCTCGACGAACGCCGCGTCGCGCTGGCCGAGAAGGCCGCGCGGGCCGCCGCCCGGGCGGCGACCCGATCGGGGTTGGTCGCGGCCACGCAGGCCATCACCGGCCTTCCCGTCGCGGTCCCGGCGTCCCTGGTCGGCGCACCGGCCGGCGCCTCCGGCTCCGCACCAGCCGCCGCGGTCGATGAAGGCGACGGGGACGCGCTGGTCGAGCTGGTCCGCTCGACGTTGCCGGCGGTCAGCCACGAAGCGGTGCTGGCCGGGGTGGCCGGGGTGCTGCGCCTGGCCGCCCGGGTGCGCACCGACCTGGACGCGGTGACCGAGCGGCTGACCAGGTCGTTGGCCGCCCCGAAGGCGGCGGCGCCGGCGGCCACCGCGACCGGACCCACCGACGAGCAGCTCAACCTGGCGCTGGACGGTTTGCGTGGCTCGGCCTACCGGGTGAGCACCTCGACCCACGCCTTCACCCAGTTCCAGGCGTTCGCCGCCCAGCGGTCCGCCGCCACCGGGAGCGAACCCGCAGTACGGCTGCACCTCGACGGGCCGGCGCTGCCGAACGCCCTGGACTGGTCGCGCGTGCTCGGCGGTGTCGCGGCCGTCGCCTACCGCGCCGTCGCGGCGGTCACGCCGGACGAACACCGGGAGACGCTGCGGGCCCTGCTCACCGAGCTGGACCGGCTCGACCTGAGCGCGGCGGCCGAGCCGGCCCGGTGGCGCCGGTTCACGCTGCACCTGCTCGACGGCGACCTGGACAACCCCGACGGCACGCGCCGGTACGCCAGGCCGGGCATCCTGCCGCTGCCCGACGGGGCGTTCATCGCCGTGCTGGACTCCGGCGGCACGGCCACCGGCTACTCCTTCGACGCGCTCTACCACGACCCGGCCGGCGTGTTCGCCGTGCCCGAGCCGTACACGGTGCAGTCCTCGGCGCCGGTCGGTGACGAACGGCCGGCCGGCTGGCTGGCCGGCTTCCTCACCGAGTGGGCCGCGCGCGGTCCGCTGCCCTGGCGGCCGGAGGCGGCCGAGCAGTTCGCCGAGCTGACCGGCGTCACCCCCACCGCCGCGAAGCTGGTGCTGGCCGGCCTGCCGTACGCGGACTCGGCGAACACCGTGCCGACCGAGCTGCGCCAGGCGCTCGGGGTCAAGCAGGTCGGCGAGGTCAAGCTGGCCTTCGGGATACTGAACGAGGCCAGCCCTGCCCTCCGGCGGGCCGTGGTCTCGGCGCTGCTGCCCGACGACCCGGCCCGGCTGTGGACCGACGGTCCGGACGTGGCCGCCGCCGCGGCGGTCTGGAACGCCGCCCTGGGCCGCCGGGTGGTCGTGCCCGAACAACTGCTCGCCGAAGCGGTGCGGGCGATCCGAACCGGCTGGGGCCCCGCGAAGGCGTTGCCGGCGCTGCTCGACCCGGCCCGTTCGGTCGAGCTGAGCACCGACCTGGCCTTCCACATCAGCGGTGACCGGGCCCGGCAGGTCGACGGCCGGGCAACGGGCTTCACCGGTGAGGTGCTGCGCTCTACGGTGGCCCTGGCGGCCTGGGTCGCCCACCACACGCCGGCCGGCGATCCGTGCCGGGCCGCGTTGCCGGCCGCGCTGGCCGTGCTCCGGGACCGGCTGGCCAACCCCGACCTGCTGCTCGACCTCGACCGGTGGGTCTCCCTGCCCGCGTTTCAGCAGGTGGCGGGCACCCCGTCGGAGACCGGCCCGGGCTGGGAACGGTACGGCGCCATCGTGCTGGCCACCTACGACAGCCAACCGTCGCCCGCGCTGCGGCCGGACCTGCTCGACGCCGACGGGACGGACCCGTACCTGCCGGCGCTGCGGGCGGACGCGGCCAAGCCGTACCCGATGGAGGTGGCGCTGCGCCTGGTCCGCGACCCGCGGTTCGCGGCGCTGCTCGGCGACCCGGGGGAGCCGGACGGCGGCGCGCGGGCGGCGGACGGCACCTGGTGGCCGCAGGATCCGACCCGGTCGGTGCCCGACCTGGTCGCCGAGGCGGCCGAAGAACATGGCTTGGGCGCCGACGCGGCGGCGGTGTACCTGATGCTGCTGGCCATGCCGGACCCCACCGACCGCAACACGGCGAAGTGGACCGGCTGGAAACCGGCCCGGCTGAAGGCGGCCCGCGCCGAACTGGCCGGCACCGACCTGGTCATCGAGGCCAGCCGGTCCCGGGCCGGCCGGTCGCTGTTCCTGCCCGGCCCGTGGCTGGAGCGCGGCAGTGGGCAGGCGCCGATCGAGGGCTGGAAGGTCGCCCTGTTCGACCTCGCACCCGACGGCACGGCCGGGCTCGGCGTGACTGTGCCCTTCGAACCGGCCGCCGACCTCTACCGGCGGGCCTGGCAACGCCTCCGCGACGGCGACCGGCCCCGGCTCGACAACCTGCCCACCCGCGGCGCCCACCGCTGACCCCGACTGTGGTGTCCGCGGCGACCGCCCCGGTCGTCGCGGCACCGGCCGTCGCCGAACCCGGTGCCGAACACCCACCCGAACCAGACAGAAATCGAGGAACATCAGTGACCGTGACGGAACACGTCCGCCCCACCGCGGCGCCGGAGACCGCCGCCCAGGTCCTCTCCGCCGAACAGCGGTACGCCGACGAACTGGCCTTCCTGGCCGCGTACGACGACGGGGCCCGGCCGCCGGGCTGGGCGCTGACCCCGCGCGCCGTGGTCACCTTCATCCAGGGCAGCAACGGCGAGGCGTTGCAGCTGCCCGCCGACCGGCGCACCGGCCCGGACGGCACCGAACTGCCGGCCAGCATGACCATCCCGCCGAAGTTCGTCGGTGAGCGGAGCCTGGTCGAACGGTGCGTGGTCACCCTCGCCGGTGAGCGGGGCCTGCTGCTGGTCGGCGAGCCCGGTACCGCCAAGTCCATGCTGTCCGAGCTGCTGGCCGCCGCGGTCTGCGGTACCAGCGCGCTGACCGTGCAGGGCACCGCCGGCACCACCGAGGACGCCTTCCGGTACGGCTGGAACTACGCCCTGCTGCTCGCCCAGGGCCCGACCCCGCAGGCGCTGGTCGACTCGCCGGTGCTGACCGCGATGCGTACCGGCCGGGTGGCCCGGATCGAGGAGGTCACCCGCTGCCTGCCCGAGGTGCAGGACGCGCTGGTGTCCATCCTGTCCGACCGGCGGATGAACGTGCCGGAGCTGAGCGGCACCGAGGACGGCCTGATCCGCGCGGTGCCCGGGTTCACCGTGATCGCCACCGCCAACCTGCGGGACCGCGGCGTGTCGGAGATGTCCTCAGCGCTCAAGCGTCGGTTCAACTTCGAGACCATCCACCCGATCTCGGACGCGGACACCGAGACCGACCTGGTCCGCCGGCAGGCCACTGCCGCCGTGCAGCGCGCCGGCGCGGCCTACCGGGTGGACGACGCGGTGCTGGACGCCCTGGTCACGGTGTTCCGCGACCTGCGTTCCGGCCGGTCGGGCGAGGGCTGGGACGTGGAACGGCCGGGCACGGTCATGTCCACGGCCGAGGCGGTGCAGGTGGCGGTGTCGCTCGGCCTGGCCGCCGCGTACCTGCCCGGCGGGGACGCGCTCGACCTGGTGCCCGGGCACCTGCTCGGCGTGGTCCGCAAGGACGACCCGAACGACCACGCCCGGCTGCTCGGCTACTGGGACGGCCCGGTCCGCCGCCGCGCTGAGGACGGCTCGGCGATGTGGCGCCGGCTGTGGGACCTGCGGGAGAACCTGAGGTGACGACCCTCTCCAGCACGTCGACCGGTGCGGCCCCGCCGACCGTCGACCCGGCCGGCCCGTCGACGGCCGATTCGGCGATGGCCGACCCCCGAGCCGTGGTCGACGCGCTCGCCGGTTCGGTCCGGCCGTACCTGATCGGGGTACGGCATCACAGCCCGGCCCTCGCGGCGGTGATCCCGGCACTGCTGGACGCCGCCGGGGCCGAGGTGGTCTGCATCGAGCTGCCGGCCGACTTCCAGAGCTGGCTGCCGTACCTGTCCGACCCGGCCGCCCGGGCCCCGCTGGCCCTGGTCGGCAGCCACGGCACGGACGGGCCGATGGGCTTCTACCCGTTCGCCGACTTCTCCCCGGAACTGGCCGCGATCCGCTGGGCCCGGCAGCGCGGCGTCGAGGTGGTCTGCTGCGACCTGCCGCTGGCCGACCCCGGCTGGACCGCCGGCACCACCGACTCCGACCCGACCGCCGATCCCGACCCGGACGCCGGTGCGCCGGTGCCCGGCCTGCGCCGCTCCGGCTACGCCGCCGCGCTCAGCGCCAGCGGCACCGGCCGGGACGGCGACGACCTGTGGGACCGGGTCGTCGAGGTACGCGCCCCGGGCTGCCCACCCGAGGCGGTCCGCCGGGCCGCCCTCGGCGTCGGCTGGGCGATGCGCACCGACAGCGCCAGCGAGCACGGCGTACCGGCCCGGGACCTGGCCCGCGAGCGACACATGCGCCGGGTGCTGGCCGAGGCCGGCGCGGACGGCCGGCGGGTCGCCGCCGTCGTCGGCGCCTTCCATGCCCCGGCCCTGCTCGCCGCCCCGCCGGCCGGCACCGGCGACGACCCGGCCCGGACGGCCGGCGGTGCCACCCCGGAGTCCACTACGGACAACGGCAGGGCTCCGACGCCCGCCCCGGTCGGCGACGCTCGGGCGTCGACCGCCGACGTCGCTGCCGCGTCCACCCGTTCCGGCGCCGCATCGAACGCTCCGGTCCGGTCCGTGACGACCCGGCCCGGGCCGGCCACCAACGGGGGCGGCACGGCGGTCACCTCGCTGGTGCCGTACGCGTTCGACCTGCTCGACTCCCGGTCCGGCTACCCGGCCGGGATCCGCGACCCGCGCTGGCAGCAGTCCGTCTTCACCGCCGCCGGCGACCCGGAACGGATCCGGGCCGCCGCCGCCCGGGCGGTCACCGACCTGTGCCGGGAACTCCGCTCGGCCGGTCACACCGCCGGCACCGGCGAGGCCGCCGAGGCGGTACGGCTGGCCGGCGACCTGGCCCGGCTGCGGGACCTGCCCGCCCCCGGCCGAGGCGAGGTGCTGGAGGCGGTGACCACCGTGCTCGGCCAGGGTGAACTGCTCGGCCGCGGCCGTGCACTGGCCAAGGCGCTGGAGACCGTACTGGTCGGCGCCGAGCGGGGCCGCGTCGCCCCCGGTACGCCGCGGTCCGGGCTCGGCCCCGCCGTCGAGGCGGAACTGACCGCGCTGCGGCTGCCCAACCCGGACAACCCGAAGCCCCGCGAGGTCCGGCTGGACCCGCTGCGCACCGAACTGGACGGGCGGCGGGAGATCCTCCTGCAACGCCTGCAGGTCTGCGGCGTCGGCTACGGCGAGCCGATCGCGGTGTCCGGCACCGGCGACGGTGCCGCCCTGACCACCCGCTGGCAACTGGCCTGGACGCCGTCCGTGGCGGCCCGGCTGGACCTGGTCGGCGTACGCGGGGTGACCGCGGCGCTGGCCGCCGCCGGCACCCTGCGGGAGCGGTTCCGCCGGGAGGCCGCCGACGGCGGCCCCACCGCCGCGCAGCTGCTCACCGGGCTACGCGACGCCGCCCGCTGCGACCTGCCCGAGCTGGTCACCGACCGGCTCGAACTGGCCGCCGCGGTGCTGCCGGGCACCGGCACACTGCCCGAACTGCTGGCCGCACTGGACCTGCTGGAGGCACTGCGCCGGGAACACCTGCCCGGCACCACCGCCGACGGCCGGGCCCGGGCAGCCGAGCTGGCCGTCGTGCTACTGGACGCCGCGATCCGCGGGCTGCCCGGCCTGGCCGGCAGCGACTCCGCCGCCGACGGCGCCGCGCTGGTCGACCTCGCGGTCCGGGCCGGCGAGGACCGGATCGGCCTGCGCCTGGACGAGGCCCTCGGCTACCTGGCCCGGGCCGGTTCGCCGCTGATCCAGGGCGCCGCCTTGGCCGCCCGGGTGTTGCTCGACCTGACCGATCTGCAGACCCTGGGCACCCGGGTGGCCGGCTGGATCGACGCGGCGACCGGACCGGACACCCGGCGGCACCTGCACCGGCTGCTCGGTGGTCTGCTCACCGCGGCCCACCCGCTGCTGCAGTCCGCCCCGGCCGCACTGGACCCGCTGCTGGAGCGGATCGAGCGGCTCACCGACACCGAGTTCCTGGACCGGCTGCCGGCGCTGCGCGGCGGGTTCGACGTGCTCACCCCGGCGGCCCGGGAGCGGCTGCTGCACACCGTCGCCGAACGGCTGGGCGACCGGCTCGATCTGGCCCTGTCCGCCCCGCCCGAGCTGCTGGCCCGCTGGGCCGCCGCCGACGCGGCCGGCCGGGCCGCCCTGCTCGCCCGCGGCATCCCGATCCCGGGCACGCCCACCGGCTCCGTCGACCCCCCCGCCGGCACCGCACCCGGGCCGGACACGCCGGACGCCCGGCTCACTCCCACGGACCGGTGGCGGCTGCTGCTCGGCCGCCAACCCGACCGGTTGCCGACCGACGCCCGCCGCTACGCCCGCGCCCTCGACGAGCTGTACGGGGCGGGCCAGGGCGAGGGCGTCACCGACTTCGGCCAGGCGGCCGGCGGCGGCCAGGAAGCCTCCTTCCCGACCGCCCGCGAGTGGGCCGACGAACTCGAAGCGCTGTTCGGCACCGCGGTACGCGAGGAGGTCATCGCCCGGGCCGCCGAGAGCGGCCGCGCCGACGTGCTCACCGAGCTCGACCCGGCCGCGGTACGCCCCTCAATGGAACTGCTGACCTCGGTGCTGTCGCTGGCCGGTGGCCTGCCCGAGGGACAGCTGGCCAAACTACGGCCCCTGGTCCGGCGGCTGGTCGAGGAGCTGACCAAACAGCTGGCCAACCAGGTGCGCCCGGCGCTGACCGGGCTGACCAACCCGCGTCCGTCCCGCCGTCCCGGCGGCCGGATCAACCTCGCCCGTACCCTGCGGGCGAACCTGGCGCACACCCAGCGACTCAGCGACGGCCGGACGGTGGTAGTGCCGCAACGCCCCGTCTTCAACACCCGGACCCGCCAGGAGGCCGACTGGCGGCTGGTACTGGTGGTCGACGTGTCCGGCTCGATGGAGGCGTCAGTGGTGTGGTCGGCGTTGACCGCCGCCGTACTGGCCGGGGTGCCCACCCTGTCCACCCACTTCCTCGCCTTCTCCACCGAAGTGGTCGACCTGACCGACCGGGTCGACGACCCGCTGTCGCTGCTGCTGGAAGTCCGCGTCGGCGGCGGCACGCACATCGCCGCCGGACTGGCCCACGCCCGCTCGCTGGTGACCGTGCCGAGCCGCACCATCGTCGCCGTGGTCAGCGACTTCGAGGAGGGCTACCCGCTGGCCGGGCTGCTCGGCGAGGTCCGCACACTGGCCAGCTCCGGCGTGCATCTGCTCGGCTGCGCCGCGCTGAACGACAAGGGAGTGCCCTGCTACTCGGTACCGGTCGCCGAGCAGCTCGTCGCGGCCGGGATGCCGGTCGCCGCTCTCAGCCCGCTCGAACTCGCCCGCTGGGTGGGCGACCGCGTACGCGGAGGATCACGTTGACGGACCGCACACCCACCGCCGCAGACACCGACCGGCTGCCGCCGGTACTGCCGGGCGTCACCGCCGCGGCAGTGGCGGCCCTGCCACCCCGCCTGCACAAGCGGCTGGACGCCACCGTCGAACGACTGGCCGGGACACCCGTCGGCCGGGTCGACGGCGGCGTGTCAATCGACTGCGGCCCCGAGGCCCTGGTCACCCTGACACCCGGACCGACCGGCGCGGTCACCGACCCGCACCAGGCACGGTGCAGCTGCCTGCTGGCGCCCCGCTGCCTGCACCGGACCGCCGTCCTCGTCGCCTGCCCGATCGCCGACCCGGCCACCCACCCCGACCCGGCGTCCACCACCGCCGTACCGCCCACTTCGGACGGCACCGGCGCGGCCACCGGGCGTACCGGAAGGACCGGGCGGACCCCGGCTGGCGCGGCCGCCGGTCGTACCGGCCAGAACACGGCACCGACGAAGGCACAACGCGCCGCCGCCAGCGCGCTGTGGCGGGCAGCCGCCGCGGTCCTCGCGGCCGGCGTGCCGGCCGCCGGCGCGGTCCCCCAGGCCGAACTGCTGCGCGCCGCACACAGCGCCCGACTGGCCGGCCTGCCGAGGGCCGAAAGCGCCGCGCTGCGCACGGTACGTGGCCTGCGCGCCCACCGCGAACGACAGACCGGCCACCGGCTGGCCGAGCTGGTCGAGGTGCTGCACGACCTGCTGTACGTGGCCGGCCGGCTGGCCGCCGGCGATCCCGACCCGGCGCTGGTCGGCACCCTCCGGCGGACCTACCAGCCGGACGGCGCCCTGGAGGTGTACGGCGTCTGCCGGGAACCGGTGATCAGCGCGACCGGGTACGCCGGGGTCGTCACCCACCTGATCGCCGCCGACGGACGCCAACTCTCCTTCGGCGACGTGAAACCGGGCGGCCCCGACCGGGCACGGGACTGCGCCCGGGCGGTCACCGAGATGGGCGCGGTCGCGGTCAACCACGCGGTGCTGGCCCGCGGCGGCCTGCGGATCACCGGCACCACCGTCTCCCCCGACGGCCGGCTCGGTGCCGGCAAGGGGGTCCGGGCCACCCCGCTCACCACGACCGACTGGTCCACCGGACCGCGGGCAGAACTGTTCGCCCGCCCGCTCGCCGAGGTGGTCACCGCCCAACTCGCCGCCGACGACCCGGAGGACCCGGCCCGGGCCGGCACCGCGCTGGTCGGCTGTGACCTGATGGTGATCGGCGCCGCCGGCGACCAGGTGCTGGCCCGCGAACTGGCCCCCGCCGCCGACGCCGGAGCGGACCCCCCGCCGGTGCCGGATGGCCCGATGATCCGGCTGGTGCCGGCCAACTCCCACCCAGCGCTGGCCCACGTGGCCAACCTGCGGCGGCTCGCCTCCTGGCCGGGCCTGCGGATCCGGGTAGTCGGCCGGCTGGACCCGGACCGGGCCAGCACGCTGCACCCGCTCGCGGTCGGCGCGGTGCCCGGTGCCGCCGAGACCCTGCGGCTGCCGGCAGACTGGCACGGCCGAGCGGACCTCGGCTACGACCAGATCCAGGGCAGCCACCTACCGCCGCGCGATTCGGCCACGATGACCGAACCGGTGCTCGCCGTCAGCGCCGACGCGGTGGCGGAGTCCCCACTGTGGCGGGTCCGCCGGCTGGTGGAGCTGGCCGTCTCCGGCGGTCGCCGCGCCGTCGGTGAGGCGGCCCGCGGCGAGGGCGCCGGGCTGGCTGGTCCGCTGCGTCGCGCCGGGTTCACCACCGCCGCCGCGGTGACCGCCGCACTCGCCGACGAGGCCGACCGGCGGGGCCGGGACGCGTTCGGCCGGCTCACCGATCCCGGCCCGGACCGGTACGCCTGGGCCTGGCTCGCCGCGACCGCCCACCTCGCCGCCACCGAGCGGGAGCTGATCCGATCCTCCTGGACCGCCCCAGACCTGCCGGAACCGGCGGCGACTGAGCTCCGGGTCGGTGGGTAGCAGGCCAGGGCGCAAAACGTGGCCCGGACCACCTGCGCCCCGGCGCCCGCCCGAACTCCCGGGCGGGCGCCGCCCCCCCCACGATGGCCGCCCGGCGGGTTCGCGTGGTGGTGGCCCGGGCGCCAACTCCCGGTCAAGTTTGGTGAGCTACCGAGGTCGTGAGTCGCCGGGTGCCGTCATGGCAGGTTGGCGTGCCGGGCAGAGATGGGCAGCACCAGGAGGATCCCGGCGGCCAGCGCGAGCAGCAGCAGCACGCCGTCCGCGATCATCGAACCGGCCAGCAGTGCGGCTGCCCAGTTCGGCACCTGGCTGTTGCCGCCGGTGGCCCAGTCACTGACTGCCCAGAAGAGGAAGAACAGCTCGGTGATGCTGTAGTTCACGGCCGCGCCGGGCACGAAGCAGAACATCAGGCTCGCCAGCCCGACCCGCCCCCGCCTACTCCGGGCACGGGCACGCCGGAGCAGCCGGAGAGTGCCGACAATCGCGGCGAGGACAACGACGGCCGGTGCCGCGAGCACGAGCAGCACCACCGGGTAATTGTCGATGTGCCCGCGCCACACCCAGATCGCGGTGAACAGGCCCACGGTGTTGGCGGCCAGGTCGAGCGCGCCGACCACGACGCCGATCCAGACCAGCGCCAGCGCCACAGTGAACAGCCTCGGGCGCGGTTCCTCCGGCGCGGGCGACGTTGCCGGCAGAGGCCGCTGGGGCCCGACGTCGACCATGGCCGAGACGGTACAGCGCCTGGAGCGGTGTTCCCGGCCCCGTTCCCGGCTCCTGGCCCCGGCCGGGGGAGTCCGCCGCACCCACCTCCACTGGGGCTCGCCCTTTGCCGAGGTGGCGGAATCCCAGCGACCCGGTTGTTGTCGGTGCCGGAAGATAGCGTCCGCTACGTGTACGACACAGCCGAGACCCGGCAGATCGCGAATGCGTACGTCGAGCACCTCGAACAACGTGACTGGCCCCGGCTCACCACCTTGCTCGCCGAGGACGTGGTCTACGAGATGCCACAGACCCGCGAGCGCCTCCTCGGCAGGTCCGCGTTCCTCCAGTTCAATATGGAGTATCCGGGTGACTGGCATCTGCGGGTGCGCCGCCTGGTCGCTGATGGCCGCCTTGCCGCGTTGTGGCTTGACGTTCGGGTAGGCGCCGACGGGCAGGATGCTTGCATCTGGATTGAGGTGGACGAGCAGGGCCGCATAAACCGGATCACCGACTACTGGCCCGAGCCGTACGACCCGCCTCCAGGACGAGAACATCTCGTGGA
The DNA here is from genome assembly GCF_008119785.1 of Micromonospora sp. MP36. Classification (GTDB taxonomy): domain Bacteria; phylum Actinomycetota; class Actinomycetes; order Mycobacteriales; family Micromonosporaceae; genus Micromonospora. The sequence goes on from NZ_VSFA01000008.1 coordinate 101,392, forward strand.
GCGGTGGTAGGAGCCACGGCAGCGCCAGAAGGTTATTAGTTGCCTCAGCTTCCTAACAGATCCATCGGGCGCGACTTGTCGAATGAGGACAGTCAGGGCCTTGCTTTGAAGGTCATCTGTCGGGAAAACTGACCGCGATCCATCCTTCGACCGACTGTGACGAGCGGTTCGCGATGTGAATGAAGGGATTGACCGTGGGCACTGGCTCGGCGCGGCGCGGTGGGATCCGTGACAGCCGATAGTGCCGGTGCGACGGGCCCGATGCTCATGCTGCTGACCCGGGGCGCGTTGGCGGGATTCGCGCCGTCTCCCCACCAACCGGTGCGGACGGCACGGCTGTGCTCGCACGCCCGTGGCCCGGCCGGAGCCGCCGCGTGCGCCGCTCTTCACCGCCAGGCCTCCCGCTGCGTGTTACTCGGTGCCCTGGCGTACCGGGTGTTCGTCCTGCCCGTCGCCCTGACCCTGCTCGCGGTACGCGGTGGGACGGTGGCGCTGGCCTCGCTGCTGCCGGTCGGGATGCTGCTGCTGGCCGGCAACGTCGTCGCGTTCGTCGCGTCCTGGCGCCGGCCCACGGCGGACCTCGCGCGGCTGCGCGGAGCGGCGCTGGTCGACCTGGCTGTGGCGTACGGCGTGAACGTGGTGGCCAGTGCGGCGGCACCGGACGTCGAGGTCTTCTGGTCCTACCTGGCCGGGGCGGTGGTCCTGACCACCGGGGCGTACGGCCTGCTCGGCGGTGTGGTGGCGGTGCTGTTGTCGGTGCCGGTGCAGGTGTCGATGGCCGCCTTCGGCGCGGCCGCGGACGCCGGGGTGGTGGCCGGCCGCTTCGGCTGGCTCGGATCGGCCGTGGCCGTCACGATGGTGGCGCTGGTGATCTGCGGGTTGAGCGTCCACATGGCGATGCTGTACGGGATCCGGGCCGGCCGGGAGGCCGAGCGGGCCCGGTCGCTGCGGTCGATGCATGACACGGTGCTGCAGACCCTGGAGGCCATCGCGCTGCACAGCGCGGCCGACGAGACGTCGCCGGCGGCCAAGCTCGCCGAGTTGCGGGGCGTCGCCCGGGCTCAGGCTGGTCGACTACGCCGGGTCCTCGACGAGTTCGGCGGCGCGCCGGACACCCCGCTCGCCGGTGCGCTGGCCGAGCTGGTCGGGGAGTTCGCGGTCCGCGGGCTGCGGGTGGAGTTGGCGGTGGCCGCCGGTGCTGGCAGCCAGTTGCCTGGGCGGTGGCGGGACGCGCTGCTCGGCGTGGTCCGGGAGGCGTTGAGCAACGTGGCCAAGCACGCGGGGGTCGGCGACGCGGTGGTCCGCGTTGACGAGGCGGGCGACACTCTGGTCGTGGTGGTCCGCGACCACGGCTGCGGCTTCGATCTGGCGGGCCGGCCCGGCTTCGGCATCAGGGAGTCGATCGTGGCGCGGACGCGCGAGGTCGGCGGGACCGTGAGCGTCGAATCCTGGCCGGGCCGGGGCACCCGGGTGACCCTGCGGATGCCGGCGTGAACCGACCGGCCCGGCACCCGCGTGCGTTCGGCCCGACCCGGTCGGATCGGGTCGGCGTCCGGCCCGGCCTCGGCATCCTGGCTGGCCTCGCCGGCGTGCTGCTCTGTGCGCCGCCGGCCGGTGCCGCCCCGGCCGTGGGGCATCCGGCGCCGGCACGCCTCGCGGTCCCGGGCCTCGCGGCGCCGATCGGCTGTGCCAGACCGGCAGGCGTGCACACCGCCGGCACCCCGTGGGCGACGGAACTGCTCGACCCGGGCCGGGTCTGGCCACTGACCACCGGCACCGGGGTACGGGTCGCCGTGCTCGGCACCGGTGTCGACCGCCGCAACGCACAGTTCCGCCGGGGCCAGGTCGAGGCTGGCCGGGATGTGCTGGCCAACCGGGGCGGGGCCATCGACGACTGCGACGGCCGGGGTACGTTCGCTGCCGGCCTGATCGCCGCCCAGCCCGACGAGAGGACGACCTTCGCCGGTCTGGCTCCCGGCGTGTCCGTGTTCCCGGTGCGCTACACCCAGAGCACCCGGCAGGGCGACGCCGCCGACCCGCGCCGGCTCGCCGCCGCCATCGACGCCGCGGTCTCCGCCCGCGCCCAGGTGATTCTCGTGGCGGTACCGGTGACCACGAACACCGCCGAACTGCGGGCCGCCACCGCCCGGGCGGTCGCCGCCGACATCGTGGTGGTGTCGCCGGCCGCGCCCGGTACGCAGGCCCGCGGCGCGACCAGCTACCCGACCGCGCTGCCTGAGGTGCTGGCGGTCGGCGCGTTCGGACGGGACGGGGCGGTCGCGTCGACCGAGTCCGGCGCCTACCTGGGGGTGGCCGCACCGGGAAAGGGGCTGCTGAGCCTCTCCGCCGGAGCGGGCGGTCGACTGGGGCACACCCCGGTGGTCGACGACCCGATCTACGCGGCGGCGTTCGTGGCCGGCACGGCGGCGCTGGTGCGGTCGTACCGGCCGGGGCTCAGTGCCGCCGAGGTGGTGCGCCGGATCGAGTCGACCGCCAACCGGACCGCGGTCGAGGGGCATCACCCGCAGCTCGGCTGGGGGATGGTCGACCCGTACCGGGCGGTGACCGCCGAGGGCGTCGAGACCACACCGGGCGCCGGGCAACCGAGCGTGCAGCCGGTCGCCGCGGCTCGGCCGGACACCGGCACCGGAGCGGACCGCCGGGTGGCGCCGCTGGCACTGGGGGGACTCACGGCGGCCCTGCTGATCGGGATCGGGACGGCCGTGGCGCGTCGGGGCCGCGCCCGCGGCTGGCGCCCCGGGTAGTACGCCAGCCGTAGTTGCTGGATTCGGTGCCTTCGCTGGCAGTGAGCTGGGAATTTTCGGCGACATTGGCGTGGCTGCACGTCTCCGGGTTTGACCCGGCTGGCTATCAGATCGCTGTCTATCGATTGATAAGTGGTCGCCGTGCGCCGTTCACCTCACGCTTCGCCGCTGTACGGCAAAGCACCACTATGTTCTCTGTACCCGAATTCGAGGAGGGTGCCCGGCACGTCGTACGTCTGGCACAACGCGCCGGACGGTGGTGCCGTGATTCCGAACGGCACCGGCTGGATCTACGTGTCCAACGCCGAGACCAGCGCACGTCCGGCGGCGGCGCATCGATGTTTTTTGTTCAACTCCACCGGTCAGATCACCGGCGCCTCCCGCATCCTGTCCGGCACCAACAACAACTGCGCCGGCGGCAAGACCCCATGGCACACCTGGCTGTCCTGCGAGGAGATCAGCCTCGGTCGGGTTTGGGAGACCTACCCCCTGGGCGGTACGGCCGTCGCACGACCGGCCATGGCCCGGTTCAAGCACGAAGCCGCCGCCGACCCGGTCCGCAAGGTCATCTACCTGATCGAGGACGAAACCGACGGTCCGTTCTACCGGTTCGTCCCGACCACCTGGGGTGACCTCTCCGCCGGCACCGTGCAGGTCCTGGTGGCCGGTACCGCAACCTCGGGTACGTTCACCTGGGCCACCGTTCCTGACCCGGACGGGTCGCCCACGGTGACCCGCAGGCAGGTCCCTGGCGCGAAGGTTTTCAACGGCGGGGAAGGTTGCCACTACGCCAACGACACCGTCTGGTTCACCACCAAGGGCGACAACCGGGTCTGGCAGGTCAACTCGCCAACAACACCTACGAGCTGGCCTACGACGACAGCCTGGTCAACCCGGGCCCGGCGCCGCTCACCGGGGTGGACAACGTCACGGGCTCGACGTTCGGAGACCTCTACGTCGCCGAGGACGGCGGCAACATGGAGATCTGCATGATCACCCCGGACGACACGATTTCGGTGTTCCTGCGGATCACTGGACAGAGCTCGTCGGAAATCACCGGCCCCGCCTTCACCCCCGCCGGTGACCGGCTCTACTTCTCGTCCCAGCGCGGCACGACGGGCTCCTCGTCCGGCGGCATCACCTACTGCGTGACCGGGCCGTTCCATACCTGACGCCTGATCCGTACGGGATCACCCTGGCCCGCCCAGTCTGCGGGCGGGCCAGGATTCCCGGCCGGGCCGGTCGACCGGTGCGGCGATGGCCGCCTACCACCTTCAAGCCGCAGTGCGCCGCCCTCAGGGCGGTGATGAAGCGGCTTCCAGTTCTGAGCGACGAACGGCTGCGAGGGTTTTTACCGGTCGGGGTGGTTCTGTTGCTCATTGTATTGGCGCGGCGCTGTCAATGGTGCGCCTCCGACAGAGCCGGCGAAGTAGGGTCCGGACCACAGTCGGGCGCCCGCCAGTAGTAGCGGCGAATCTCGGGGAAGCTGCGGCGTAGATAGCGCGAGGACACGCCTTTGAGGGAGTTGGCCACTTTCGACAGTGCCAGATTGGGTGGGAAGCCGACCAGGAGGTGGACGTGGTTGACGTCGCCGTCGAACTCGAGCAATTCGCACTCGAACTGCTCGCACACCTGGCGCGTCACACGTTCGAGGTGATGCAGGTGTTCCGTCGTTGAAGAGCCAAATACTTCGCTGCGAAAACCAAATCGGCGTGAACCAGGAAAAGTGCAGTGCCAGCCGGGGCGAACCGGGTGGTCAGCGGTGATGAAATCGAATGTAGGATGAGGGGTGTGAAAGTCCACGCCGGCCGGCGATACCGGCTGTACCCTACCGAGGGGCAGGCTGAGCGTCTGACGTCGTGGGGGCACACGTGCCGCTGGCTGTACAACACCGCGTTGGAGCAGCGCCAGTTCGCGTGGCGGCAGCGCAAGACAACACTCGGGGTCACCGCCCAGTGCGCCTACCTGACTGAGGCGCGTGAGGAACTGGACTGGGTGGCGGATCTGCCGGCGCAGTCCGGCCAGCAGGTGTTGCGTCAACTGGATCAGGCGTACCGCAACTGGTGGAATCCGCAGCACCCTGCCGGGGCGCCGACACACAGGCGCAGGTCGGCGCGGTTGTCGGTTCCGTTCCCGGGTCAGGCGATCCAAGTCTGGCGTCTCAACCGCCGGTGGGGTGCCGTCAGCCTCCCGAAGGTTGGCGTGGTCAAGTTCCGCTGGTCTCGTCCGTTGGGCGGCGCGGTCCGCAACGCGGTGGTGTCCTTCGACGGCGTTGCCTGGTACGTCGGATTCGGCGTCCACATTGATGTCACCACACCCGAGATGCACGCCCGGCCCGACACCGTCGTGGGCGTCGACCGTGGCGTGAAGGTCGCCTTGGCGATGTCCGACGGCCGCATGTGGAACCGTACCTTCACCTCACCTGGTCAGGAACGCGACCTGGCCAGACTCAAGTCGAAGGCCGGCCGGCAGGATACCACCCGTCGCAAGCGCGGCGCGAAGACCTCGAACCGTGCCCGTAAGGTTCGTGCGGAGATTGCCCGGGCCGAGGCGAAGACCCGCAACCGACGTCGCGACTTCGTGATGTGGGCGGCGAACCGGCTCTGTGCCCAGCACGCGGCAATCAGCATCGAAGGCCTCAACATCAAGGCCATGACCGCCACCGCAAAGGGTACCGTCGAGGAGCCTGGCACGAACGTGCGCCAGAAGGCCGGACTGAACCGGGCGATCCTCGACAAGGGCTGGGGTCTGTTCCAGGTGGCCTTGGCCAACCGTGCACGTATCACCGGCACGCGAATCGTGAAGGTGCCAGCCGCGTTCACCTCCCAGCAGTGCAGCCGCTGCGGGAACACCAACCGGAACAATCGCGAAAGCCAAGCGGTGTTCCGGTGCGGGTCCTGCGGATACCAGGCGAACGCTGACGTGAACGCGGCGATCAACGTCAGGGACGCCGCCGAGGCGGCGCCCCAGCTCACCGGGCGGGCAGCCCGGGACAGGGGTCGACCGGCGCCCTGTCGACCACCCGCCCAGCGGCGCAGACAACCAGCGCTGGAAGCGGGAATCTCCCGCCATTAGGCAGGGGAGGATGTCAAGCGCCGGTCGGGACGCAGCGGCTGGAGCCGCCGACCACCACGTCGCCGGTGCCGTCCCGGGAGACGTGCACGCCGAGGTTCGTCCCGTCTCGCTGGAACTGGTACGCCAGCTCGGTCACGCTGCTGCGGTCGGTGGCCCGCCAGCCGTCCGCGGTCAACGCCGGCACCACCTCGGCGAGCAGGATCTCGGCGGCGTCCGGCGGTGTGGGCACCCGCAGGTTGTATTCCCAGCGCACCGATTCACTCGGCGCGCCGGCCGGCCGGAACGGATCGCAGTCGAGCTGCTCGTCGCGGCTGATCCGGACGTCGGCGCCGAACCGCGCGGCGATCCCGTCCAGCACGTCCCGCAGCGGCCCCGCCACCGCGGCCAGCGGCTCGAAGTCGATCGGTCTGGTCATGGCGCCGACGGTACCGTCACCACCGCGCCACCCGTGAACACCTGATAGATGTTCCACCACGCGTCACTGTGGTAGGTCAGCACGTCGGAGTGCGCGGCGACACCCCGCAACGGCCGTCCGTCGGGATAGTTGCCGGTCTCCAAGCGGACCACGCCGGGGAACTCGTCCGGGTCGGCGCCGTGCCCCCAGTTGCCGATGTTGATGTCCCGGACCCAGGCGATCGGGTCGCCCGGCGCGGTCATCGAGTAGCGCTGCACGTCGGGCCGGGCCGGATGCAGGTCCTCCGGGCCGTCCACGTCGTGGCCCATGCCCGCCGACTCGATGTGCAGGACCCGGTTGGCGTCCAGGCCGTACTGCTCGGCGGTGCCGACGATGGCGCCGCCGTAGGAGTGGCCGGCGAAGGTGACCTGCACGTCGTTGCCGGCCGCCGCGGAGCCGGCGATCTCGGCACGCAGCTCCCGGGAGAAGTCGGCGAGCCGGGGCCCGAGCGCGTCGGCGTAGCTCGCCGAGGGCGCCTGCGGGAACAGGTTGGACGGCAGGTCGCCGTCCATCCAGACGACCATGGACAGGTCCCGCCGGGGGGCGGCGTCGACGAAACCGGCCGCGGCGTCCCGGTACCGCTCGAAGGTGGCCAGCTCGGAGTAGGTGCCCGGCACGAACACGGCGACGTTGCGGGTACCGGCGCCGAGGTCGCCGACGAGTTCGACCATCGAGCCGTCGCCGGACGGGTCGAACGAGAGGATCTTGCGGTGTTCGGCGAGGACGTTCTCGTACAGGTCGATGCGGGCCTGTGAGCGGGTGATGGTCTCGCGCAGCTCGCGGTCGGTGGCCGGGTCGCCGGTCAGTTGGGCCTGGTAGCCGGCGAGGCGTTGCCGCTCGGCGGCCAACTCGGTGGCGACCGCCTCGCGGTTGGTCGTGATCCGGGTGGCGAACGGGATCGTGCCGCCCGGTGCGCCGGCTCCGGCGTCGGCCGGGGCGGTGCCGCCGGTCAGTCCCAGCAGCTGCCGGAATCCCTGGCTCGCCTGGGCGTCGCCCTGCCGGTAGTTGGCCACCGTCGCGGTCATCCCGGTGGCCAGCCGCCGGGTGCCCACGACTGCGGCCTCCAGCTCGGTGGTGCTGAGCTGGAGGCTGCTGCCGTGTGCGTGCATGAGCTGTTGGGACTGCGGCACCAGCCCGAACGCGTTGCCGTCGACGGCTGGCGCGGAGAGTTGGCCGCGGATGGCGGTCAATCGGTCGGCGCCGCTGGTGAACTCGGCCGCCGCGTCGTCCAGCGCGGTCGGGACGACCCGGAATCCGGCAGTGGTCAGGTCCATGACGGGGTTCCCGGCTGCTCGGGCTCCTCGCCGATCACGGCCGGTGCCACCACGGACCGCTCGCCCCAGACGTCCTCGGTCTCGACCAGCCAGGGCGGGATCCGCCGGCCGCCGGCTCCGTCGGCGCCGCCCATCGGGGCGTACGGCATGGCCGGCATGAAGCCGCCCGCCATGCCCTTCGCCGCGGCCGCCCCGGCGGCCGTTCCCGCCGCTCCGGCGAGGCCGCTCACCGCGGGCCCGCCGGCGTGCCCGGCGAGCGTCTGGTTGGCCACCGGCGAGAGGTCGCCGCCGCCGCCCCCGACACCACCGCCCCCGCCGCCGCCCCCGCCGGTGGGGATCCGGGCACCGCCGGCCGCAGTCTCGGTCGTCGGCGGCTTCGGGGCGGTGTCCTTCTTCTTGTCGTCCTTCTTGTTGTCGTCTCTCGGCTTGGCGCCGAGCCGGGGTGGCACGGTGGCGAATCGGCCGCCGAGCGCGGCGGACGCCGCGGCCAGTCCGGCGGTGAACATCGTGCCGAACAGCGGAGGCGAGGCCGCCGGGAGTTGCCCGCCCGGGGCGAGCGGCGCCGGGGCGGCCGGTGGGGCCGACGGGTCGCCGCCGGGCTGCGGCGCCACCGGCACGGCCGGCGTGGGCGGCGACACCTCCTCGACCGGGGTGCCGGCGGCCGGGGGCGACACCGCGTGCGGGGTGGCCGGCATCGAATCCTCGGCGATGACGTATTCGGCGGCGAGGACGTTCATCACCTGCACCGCCTGCTGGTGCGCCGCGTTCGACGCGGCCTGTGCCTGCTGCTGGGCGCGGACCTCGACGGCCGCCTCGGCCTGCTGCTGGCGCAGCGCGTCGACCGTGGCGGGCGGAGTGTCCGCCGGCACGATGAGCGGCGTCGTGGCGGCGGCGATGACCGAGGGGGCGAGATCGGGTACGTCGACCGGTGCGGGCATCGCCGCGATGGCGGCGGTGAGCGCCTCGGCCGACGAGTGGGCCAGGTCCCGTACCGCGAACGCCGTGTCGGCCACCCGCCGGATGCCCGAGGTCAAGTCGTTGATCATCGTCTGGTACTGCCGGGCCGCGCTGCCGTCCCACCACTGCTGAAACTCGCGGAGCTGGCGTTCGATATCGCCCGCGCGTTCGTGCAGTGCGGTGCCGGCGGCCCCCCAGTCCTCCGCTGCCGCGGCCACCGACTCCGGCTTGCCGGCGTGCAGCATCTGGACCAACTGGTGGTGGTTGTACTGGCTGAAGTCGGTCCGCGCCCGACCGTGACCCGGCATCGTGTCAGTCCTTTCCGTGTACGCGGAAGGACGTGGCGACGCCGACGTCGTAGTCGGCGTACCCGTCCGCGATCATGCGGGTGACGTCGTTGGCGAAGGCGATCGCCGCCCGCACGGTGTGCAGCAGGTCGTGCATCTGCTCGGCCGCCGCGCGATGCCGGTCAGCCAGCGAGGACGCCTCACCGAACTCGCCGAGCAGTACGGGCCGGACGCGCAACTGACCCATGCTGTCCGTGGGTCTGCGCATCGCCTCCAGTTGGTCCTCCAGCTCGCGGGCGAACGCCAGCAGCGATTCGAGGTGGACCCGGAACGACTCCTCGTAGGACATCGTCACGCTCTCCTGTCTCGGAGCTCGGCTGAGAGCCGCGCCGACCAGCGGGGCGGCGTGGGGTGGGACGACCTCGCCCCACCCCACGCCGCCGTCGCCGCCCGGTTCAGGCGAAGAAGCTGGTGTTCCTGTTCTCCAGCGCCAGCTGGGTGTCATGCGCCTCGTGCACCTTGCCGGAGAACTGACCGATCACCGCGATGATGTCGGCCAGCGCCGCCCGCAGCCGCGTCTCGGACTGCTCCGCGGACTGACCGGCGGTGCTGCCGGAGGCGTACCAGGTCTCCTTGATCGGGGCCAGGCTGCTGTGCAACTGGTCCATGTGGCTGTTCAGCGCCTGCGCCTTGACCTGCAGCGAGTCGGCGGCGGCCCGCAGCGCGGCGAACTCGACGTTGATCACGTCGGCGGTCATCTCACATCACCCCTTTCTGGGCTGGTTAGGCGCCGGCCATCCGGCGCAGGACACCGCTGCCCTCGCTGACAGCGCCGGTGAGGCCCCGCAGCGAATCGGCGGCGGCCGCGTCGCCGCTGTCGTAGTTGCGGAAGCTCTCGTTGACCAGGCCGGACATGGTCTGCAGCTCCCGCGACGCGGCCTTCATGCTCTCCTGCAGCCGGTTCTGCAGCTGCCAGAACGCGGTGGCCTGGTTGCCGGCGTACCGGCTCAGCACCGATACAAGTTCGCTCTCCAGCTCGGACATGGTCCGGGCCGTGTTGGTCGCGGCTTCGTCGAACCCACGGACCGCTCGCGTCATCGCGGCGGCATCACTCTGGTATCCGGGACTGGCCACGTCGGGTCACCTCCTCTTGGCGGAGTTGCGCGCCGACTCGCGGCGCCCTACACGGTGGGGATGCTATGCAGCCGTGACCCGGTGTCAGTACGGCACAACTACCCGGCACGTATCGGCACTATTACCCACACGGCACCGGCACCGGGCGGAGGCGCCGGCAGTCCCGGTGGCCGGGCGGCCGGCGGTCAGCCCGGGTCGGCGCCGACCCAGGCGACCTGTACCAGCGACACCCCGGTCCGCCGGTCCACCAGCTGCCCGCGTCCGGGCGGCTGCTTGCTCGGCTTGACGTCGCCCAGCAGCGCACCCTCGTCGCGGGAGCCGGACAGCAGCAGACCGGGCGTGCCCAGGTCCCGCAGCCGCTGCACGACCGGTTCGAACAGGCTGCGGCTGGCGCCGCCGGAGCGGCGGGTGAGCACCAGGTGCAGGCCGACCTCCCTGGCCTGGGGCAGGAATTCCAGCAGCGGCGCGAGGGGGTTGTGGCTCGGCGAGACCACCAGGTCGTAGTCGTCGACGAGGACGAACAACTCGGGGCCGGTCCACCAGCTGCGGTCCCGCAGCTGCGCGGTGGTCAGGTCCGGGCCGGGAAGCCGCCGCCGCAGGCCCTCCGCCACCTCGGCGACGAGCTGGGTGAGCACCGGCTCGCTCCCGGCGTAGCCGAGCAGGTGGGGCCCGGTGACCGCGTCGAGCAGCCCGCGCCGGTAGTCGGCGACGACGACGGCGGCGTCGGCGACCGGATAGCGGGCCACGATCTGCTCGGCGATCACCCGCAGCAGCCCCGTCTTGCCGGACTCCACGTCGCCGAAGGCGATGAAGTGCGGGTCGGCGTCGAAATCCAGACAGGCCGGTCCCAGGTCCGCCTCCGCCAGCCCGATGGGGATCCGCCGGTCGTCGCCGGTCGGGCCGGGCAGGTCGGTGGCCGGAACCAACCGGGGCAGCAGCCGCACCTGGGGGGCTCGCGGGCCGCGCCAGCTCGCGGCCACCTGCCGGACCAGGTCGGCCGCGCCGTCCGGCAGATCGGCGACCGAGGTGCGGCCGTCGATCCGCGGCAGTCCGCCGAGGAAGTGCAGCTTGTCGGCGGTGAGGCCGCGGCCCGGTGCGTCCTTCGGCACGCCGGCCGCGGCCCGCCGGTCGTACGCCGAGTCGGCCGGGTCGCCGAGCCGCAGCTCGACGTGGGTGCCGATCAGGTCACGCAGCGCCGGCCGGATCTCCATCGACCGGTTGGCGGACAGCACGACATGCACGCCGAAGCCGAGACCACGGGCGGCCAGCGTGGTGACCGCCTCATCCAGCGGCTCGAACTCCTGGCGCAGGGTCAGCCAACCGTCGACGATCAGGAACACGTCGCCGAACGCCCGCCCGTCCGGGCTGGGCGGGGGCCGCCGACGGAAGTCCGCGACCGAGTCGATGCCGTGCGCGGCGAACGACTGCTCCCGCTCGGCCAGCAGGCCGGTCAACTCGGCGATCATCCGGCGGACCCGTTCGGCGTCCATCCGGTTGGCGTAGCCGCTGACGTGCGGCAGGCCGGACAGCGTGGCCAGACCGCCGCCGAGGTCGAGCAGGAAGAACTGCACCTCGGCCGGGGTGTGGGTGAGGGCCAGCGCGGTCACGAGGGTACGCAGCAGGGTGCTCTTGCCGCTCTGCGGAGCGCCGAGCACCAGCGCGTGCCCGGCGGCCCCGGACAGTTGCGCCCACAGCAGGTCCCGGCGCTGCTCGAAAGGCTTGTCCACGATGCCCAGCGGCACGGTGAGCTGCCCGTTGCCGGCCCAGCCGACCGGGCACAGGCCGCGCTCCGGGTCGACGTCCAGGGGCGGCAGCAACTGGTCGAGGGTGGGCGGGTCGGCCAGCGGGGGAAGCCAGATCTGGTGTGCCGCCGGCCCGCGGCCGAGCAGCCGGCCGACCATCGCGCTCAGCACCGTCTCGCCGCCGGACTGCTGAACGGCGGGACCGCTCGCCGGCGCCGGGGTGGTCACCGGGTCGGCCGGCGCCAGCGGGGCGAGCCCGAACGGCAGGATCCGCCGCCCGTACGGCACCTCCTCGACCGCGGCGGCCGGCTGCTCGGGCGGCAGCTCCCCCGAGACGTACGCGGCCTTGAAGCGTTGCAACGTGCTGGTGTCCAACCGCAGGTACGCCGAGCCGGGCACGGACGGCAGCTCGTACGCGTCGGACACCCCGAGCACCGCCCGGCTCTCCGCCGCGGAGAAGGTGCGCAGCCCGATCCGGTAGCTGAGGTGGCTGTCCAGGCCGCGCAGCCGTCCCTCCTCCAGCCGTTGCGAGGCGAGCATCAGGTGCACGCCGAGGCTGCGCCCGAGCCGGCCGATCATCACGAACAGGTCGATGAAGTCGGGTCGGCTCGACAGCAGCTCGCTGAACTCGTCGATGATCACCAGCAGCGAGGGCATCGGTTGCAGCTGGGCACCGCCGGCGCGGGCCCGCTCGTAGTCGCGTACCGAGGCGTGGTTGCCGGCGGCGCGCAGCAGCTCCTGCCGGCGCACCAGCTCGCCGCGCAGCGCGTCGGCCATCCGGTCGACCAGGGTCAGGTCGGCCGCGAGGTTGGTGATGACCGCGCAGGTGTGGGGCAGGTCGGTCATGCCCGCGAAGGTGGCGCCACCCTTGAAGTCGATCAGCGCGAGGTTCAGCGTCTCCGAGGAGTGCGTGGCGGCGAGCCCGGTGACCAGGGTCCGCAGCAGCTCGCTCTTGCCGGAACCGGTGGCACCGATGACCAGCCCGTGCGGGCCCATCCCGCCCTCCGCGGACTCCTTGAGGTCCAGGTCGACGGGGCGTCCGTCGGTGTCCACCCCGATCGGGATCCGCAGCCGGTCCCGGGCCGACCGGGGCTGCCAGGTGACCGCCGGGTCCAGCCGGCGGGGGTCCCCGATGCCGAGCAGGTCGGCCAGGCCGACCGTGCCCGCCAGCGGCTGCTCGCTGGCCACCGGCGTACCGGTGTGCAGCGCGGTGAGCTGCCGGGCGACCACCTCGGCACCGGCCACGCCGAGCCGGTCGGGTACGCCGACCAGCGCGAGCCCGTCCGGGGTGCGCATGCCGAGGTGCCCGTCGGCGATCACCAGGTCAAGGGTGCCGGCGCCTGCACCGGCGCCGCCGCCGATCTCCAGGATGGTGGTGCCGGACAGGCCGTCGGGTGGGTCCAGGCCCGCGTCGGGCAGGGTGCCGGCCCCGTCGAGCAGGATGAGCAGGTGCGGCGCCTCGGGCCGGGCCCCGGGCTTGAACGGCCCCCGGGCCGCCGGCGCGGCCGGGTCGTCCGCGAGCAGCGCGGCCAGGTCGGTGAGGGTGGGCGCGACCAGCCGGGTCGGCCCGCTGGCGTCGGCCCGGCCCGGGTGCACCGCGTGGGGCAGCCACTTCAGCCAGTCCCAGCCGTCGTGCCGGTCCGGTGCGAGGCAGGCGGCGACGCGCAGATTGTCCGGGGAGTGGAAGGTGACCAGGTGGGCCAGCAGGGCCCGGGCGAGGTCCAGGACCTCGGGGCGGTCACCGGCCAGGGTGACCCGCCGGAACGAGCGCAGCGACACCGCGACCGGCAGCCCCTCCACCGTCGCGTACGTGCGGATGAAGTGCCGCAGTGAGGTGGACGAGACCGGGTCGAGATCCTCCAGCGGTGCGGTCTGCGGCGCCCGCAGCGCCGTGGCCAGCCGCTGCGGCCCGGTGCCGACCCGGACCCGAGCGAAGTCCGGGTCGTTGCGGCCGCGTTCCCAGAGCCGGTCGGTGCCGGCGAACGACCACAGGTCGGCCGGGTCGGGCAGCGCCGCCAGGGCCGCCTCCCGCTGCCGGACCGCCACCTCGCGGACCTGCCCGCGAAGGCCACCGAGGTAGCGCAGGTAGTCGCGCCGCTCGTCGTTGATCTGCGCCTTCTTCGACGCGCCGCCCCGGGACAGGCTCATCACCAGCATGCCGACCATGGCGCTGAGGTAGAGCGCGCCGAAGACCCAGGTCATCGCCCCACCGGACCGACCGATGTAGACGAACGACATGGCGCCCATGCCGAGCATCATCGGCAGCATGAACATCAGCTGCAGGCCACCCTGCCCGGAGCCGCGGGGGAGGGCCGGCGGGGCCTGCAACATGATCTCGCCCCGGGGCGGTTCGGGCAGCGTGGCCCGGCGACGGAAGGTGTCGACGGACATTCCGGAGCGCCTCCTCGGCTCGATGGAGCGGTGCTCGATGGTCACTTTGACGGACCAGGTCGTGGGTAGTTTTGCCGTTCAAGCGGCGGCCGGCATCAACCTACGATGACCCGCGTCCATTTCGGAACCGTGCGGTCGCCGTGAGCCGTCCGGCCCCGCGTGTCCGGGCCGATCGATCCGGCGGGAAGGTGCGATCGATGATGACAGGCTCTTCGTACAACGTGCGGCCGGACGCCGTACGCGGAGTGGTCGGGAACGTCGTCGGCATTCTGCTCCAGGTGTACAGCACGGTGATGGAGCTGGAGCGGCTGACGCTGGCGCCGACCTCGTTCGCGAAGCTCGGCTCGCCGGTCGCTTCGGCGAACATCGCGATGCAGGGGCAGCTCGTCAGCACCATGCGCACGCTGCTGCAGCTGCTGCAGGAGACCAACGACCTGGTCCACCGCAGCGCCAACGACTACGACGCCGCGGACCAGGCCGTCGCCGCCGCACTGGGCGGTGGCCTGAACAGCGCCGGGGAGTCCACCGGCCCGGCACCCAGCGCCGCACTCGCCGGCTACGCGATCAACGACAGCGCCGGCGCGGCAGGTGAACCCGGGTCCGTCGGCAACGTCCTGGACTACCTGAGCCGGGCGCGGCTCGGCGAGCTCTCCGTCCAGCCCCTGACCGACGTGACCTTCCGCGACGCCCGGGACTTCGCCGACTGGCTCGACAGCAGCCCCGCCAACCAGGAACGGGTCGGCCTGCTCGCGGTCTACTCCGGCAGCGGACGGGACGTCTCCGGCCTGGTGCACCCCGGTGACGTGGTGGTCGTGCAGCCGTTCGCCGCCGACGCCGGCCCGGTGATCGGCGTCGCCGGGGCGAACGGCCAGCTCTACAACCACGGCGCGGTCGGCTCGGCGGCGGCGTTCGGCCGCGTCCGGGTCTACCGGCCGATGACGGACGCGACCCCGCTGTGGTGACCCCCGACGACCTGCGGCCGAGACCCGACCACCTGAGGCTGAGAGAGGTGCGCCGTGTTTGACATCCCCAACTCGGGCGCGATGGATGCCGCCGCCGGCGGCCGCGGACCCAGCACCGTCGCACTGCCCTCCATCGTGGGCGGTGACCCGGCGGCGATCGTCGCCCACGCCGCGGCGCTGACCGTGCGGGTGGCCCGCCTGGTCACCCTCCTCGCCGATCTCGAACGGGCCCGCGAGCAGCTCCGCGAGGTGTGGTCCGCCGGATCGGCGAGCGAATCGGTGGCGCAGAAGCTGACCCAGTCCTTCGCCAGCTTCCAGCAGATCATCGAGACCGTGTACGCCGGCATCCGCGAGCTGGAGGGGGCCGCCGCGCAACTGGCCACCGCCCAGGCGGGCTACCGGGCCGTGGTCAGCGCGGTCAACCCGACCGTCGCCGCGCTGATGTCCAACCCGTACACCCGGGCGGCCGGGCGGGCGCTGGCGGTCAGCACCACCGGGATCCTCAAGGCGTTCCTCACCGGCATCGGTGGCATCCTCACCGCCATCGGGGTGACCAACCTCGGCCAGATCCTGACCGGCCTGGCCACCATCGTCGGCCAGGTCGAGGCGCTGTTCTCGACGAACAACGACGGTGGCTCGTCGACCACCCCGACCGTCCGGCCCGGGTTCGCGGACAGCCCGGTGGTCGCGCCGCCGGTGATGTCCGGGGTCGCCACCGCGGTGGGGCAGGCGGCCCTGGGCGGCGGTTACGGCACCGGCGGCATGCCGTCGTTCACCGGTACGGGCTATCCGGGCGGCGGGTCGATGACCAGCTACGTACCCCCGGCGCTCGGCGCCGACCAGTGGGTCGCGGTGCAGCCCGGGCAGTCCGCCTCCGGCTCGGCGCCGGTGACCGTCACGCCCGACGGCCCGGTGCACACCCTGCCGGCCCCGACCACGCCGGGTGACGCGCACCCGCTGCCCGCACCGGCCGAGTCCGGCGGCGACCACGACGTGACCATCACGGCCAGCAAGGGCGACCTGAAGGTGACCGTCGAGGTGCCGGTGGACACCGGACGAGCGTTCGACGTTGAGGTCACCGCCAGCTCCGGCGGGCAGACCGTCGACGCCGACGTCAGCGTCGGCGCCGACGGCTCGGTCAGGGTGAACTGAGATGATCGGCGCGCTTCCCGCCCTGGCCCGGACCACCCTGGACCTGTCCGGCGTACTGTCCTGGCTGCTCGACCGCTACGCCACCGTGCTGGCCGAGTACCGCCGGCGGATGACCGGCGACCCGGCGGGCCTGCGGGCCGCGGCGCAGACGTATCTCGGGATCGCCGACCAGGCGGCCGGCACCTCCGGCGACCTGCTGCGGCGCCGGGCCGGGCTCGCGGCGCACTGGTGCGGCCCCGCGTACGACGCGTTCGGCTCGGCCGCATGCCGGGTCGCCACCGGCCTGGACGGCGCCGAGGCGCGGCTGCGCCGGCACGCCGCCGCGCTGGAACGTGCCGCCGGCGGACTTGAGGCGGCGGCGAGCGGCGGCGACGCGGTCATCGCCCGGTTCCGGGCCGACGCCCAGATCCTGATCGCCACTGCCCGGGCGGTGCCGATCAGCCAGATTCCCGCCCTGCTCAACCGGGCCCGCGGCCTCGGCGAGCAGGCGGTGACCGCGATGCGCGGGATCCAGGACACGCTCGGCGTGGTGCTGGCGCAGGCCACCGCCGAACTCGGCGGGGTGGACGGCCCGGCTACCGCCGAACAGACCGCCGCGGCCGGCGCCGACGGGCGTACCGCGGGGGAGGCGGTGCGCGCCGCGCTCGCCGGAGCGGCGTCGCCGGCGCGGTTCCGGCAGGCCATGGCGCAACTGGGTACGGTCACCGACCGGCTCCGGACCGGCCGGCCGCCGTCCGCCGCGGACAAGGCCTACCTCACCGCGTTCTACGGCGCGCTCGGCGACCGGGTGTTCGAGCTGCCCGGCTACCTCAACGCCACCGAACACCGCTACCAGACCAGCCTGCTCGGCCTGCTCGGCGAGGTTGACCCGGGCTTTGCCGCCGCCGACCGGCAGGCGATGCTGCGGACCGTCGGCAACGGCATCCTGCTGCTCTCGCAGGATCCGGCCGACCTGCCCGCCGCGGTCCGCGACCTCGTGCACGACCCGGCGACCACCGAGACCAACATCGGGGTCGACTCGTTCGGCTTCAGCCACGAGGTGCCGGCCACGCCGGGCCGGCCGCCGCTGACCGGGGTGATCGGCGAGACGGTCTACACCACCCGGCTCGACGTGCCCCGCTACGCCCAGTGGGAGGCCCTCTCCCAGTTGACCGGCGCGGCCGACCGGGATCTCGTCGGCGGGGCCGACTACTCCGCCGCGGTGACCCGCCGGGTCGGCGAGATCGCCGACGTCACCCAGCGCCTCGACGACCTCTCCCGGCACAACCCCAGCCAGCCCGGGTACTACGTGTCGACCAACGACGCGGTGCTCTGGGACAAGCAGCGGGTGGATGCGACGTTGACCCCGATGCTCGACGTGTCCACCCGCAACCACGTCGCCGATGCGGCGCTGGCCAGCGACCCCGCGACCTTGCGTCGGCTGGCCGGCTTCGCGTGGGCTGACGACGGCCGTACCGCGGGCCGGGTCATCGACTGGATCGGAGCTGGGACCGCCGATCCCGCCGAGCACGATCTGGCCCGCGGTGCGTACGTCAACCTCACCCAGACGATCACCGACTCGGCGTCGTACCCGCAGGCCCTGGCCGCGATGCGGGAGAACCCACACTTCGCCGAGGCGATCGCCCGGGCCACCGTGCCGAACATGGACCTGTACGCCCAGCCGCTCGACGGGCTGGACACCAACCCGGCCGCGCACCGGCTGGGCAGCACCGACGCCCGGCACATGCTGATGCTCGCCCAGGTCACCCAGGACGGCCGCAACGAGATCAACGCGGCCGCCGACCTGTACCAGGACTACGTGCTGCGGCAGGCCGACGCGGGCACGATCCCGATGGAGCAGGCCGGCCGGTACGCCGGCAACGTCGACGGTCTGACCAACGCCGCGGCCGCCAACGCGATCTGGTACGCCAACGTGCAGGACGCCGAGCAGGCCACCCGGACCGCCCAGGAGGCCTACGCCCGGCAGGTGGCGATCGCCAACGCCGTCAAGGACGTGGTCGGCTTCGGCGTCGGCAAGCTGCCGGAGGTCGGCTCGTTCGCCGGCTTCGCCGTCGGTCAGGCGGCCAACGTCATCACCGGTGCCATGCAGGCGCCCGTCCCGGTACATCCGCAGAGCCTGCCCACCGACGTGTTCCACCATCCACAGTTCACTGGCAACGGGGCCGTCTACACGGCCGCCGCCGACCTCGCCAACTTCGAGCTGCGCGGCGGGGGATCGGCGCCGGCCGTACCGGTCGGGTCGGTCGACGGCGCCGCCGCCGAGGCGGCCGTGCGGTGGGCCCGCACCGACCCGGGCCGCGCCGACTACGTGGCCGCCTACACTACGGCGGCGCAATACACGTATCTCGGGAACCTCGCCACCCAGACCCGCGAATCGATCCAGTACGACGTGCAGGGTCGGCGGCCGTAGTACCAATGTGGACGTCGCGGCGCCGGGCGGGCGTCGGCGCAATGGGAAGGAACGGTACATGGAACCGGCGATCGAGGATCTGCTCGCCCAGGTCCGTGAGCAGCAGCAACGGATCGAGGACATTCAGCGCTCGGTGGCGACCATGGAGCTGACCGGATACGCCGGCAACGGCGACGTCACGGTGAAACTCAAGGGCGACGGCCGGTTCACCGACGTGACCATCGACCCGCAGGTGCTCCGCCGCTACGACGCCCACACCCTCGGCCAACTCGTCCTCGAGGCGGTGAACGACGGCCTCGCCAAGCTCGCGGCGGCCACCGCGGCGCGGTACGCCCCGCTGCTCGACGAGGCCCAGCAGTGACTACCGCGGTCGCGCCCCGACGGGTCACCGTGGTGGCGCCACACGCCCGACTCGACGTGTCGCTGCCGGCGCAGAGCACGGTGGCGGAACTGCTCCCGCAACTGGTCCGGCTGCTGGCCACCGAGGCCGACCGGGCCGGCGGGGCCGGCTGGGAACTGCGCCGCCTCGGCGGTTCACCGCTCGACGGCTCGGTCACCGTCACCGGCGCCGGGGTGCGCGACGGCGAAGTGCTCTACCTGGGCACCGTCGACCGGCGGGCCACCCCGATGCTCTTCGACGACGTGGTGGACGCCATCGCCAGCGCCGCGGCGGACCGGCCCGGCGTGTGGCGGGCCGCGATCTCCCGGAAGGTCGGCGGGGCGGTCGCCGCGTTGGCGTTCACCGCGGTCGCGGTCGCGGTCGGCTGGAGCGGGCTGGCCGCGCCGACCGTCGCACTGCTCGCCGGCGTCCTGGCCCTGGCGCTGCTGATCGCCGGCGGGGCGTTGTCGCGGGCGTTCGGCGACCGGGGCCTCGGCGCGGCGGTGGCCGCCGCCGGCGTGCCGGCCACGATGATCGCCGGGGCGGCGGCGGCCGGCGGCCTGGACCCGGCCACCGGACTGACCGCGGGACGGCTGGCGCTGGCCGGTGCGGCGGGCACCCTCTACACGATGCTGGCCGCCGCGGCGGTCGCCGAGCAGCGGTTCGTCGCGGCCGCAATGGCCACCACGGTCGGCAGCCTGGGTGCGCTCGCCGCGCTGCTCACCACCGCCCCGCCGGCCGCCATCGCGGCGGTGACCTGCTGCGCGGCGGTGATGGCGAGCCCGGTGCTGCCGACGCTCGCACTGCGGCTCGGCCGGCTGCCGCTGCCCGGTGTGCCGACCGACGTGGAGGCGTTCCGGCGGGACGAGCGGCCGACGCTCGGGCCTGAGGTGGTCGGCGACACCGAGCAGGCGGAGCGGATCCTCACCGGGCTGCTGTGGGGGCTGGCGGTCATCGTGGCCTGCTGTGCCGCAGCGCTGCTGCTGGTCGGCGGGCGCTGGGCGTGGGCCCTGGCCGGCCTGGTCGGCGCCGCGCTGCTGCTGCGCGCCCGCGCCTACGTCGGCCTCGGCCAGCGGGCCGCGCTGCTGCTCGCCGGTGCCGGGTCGGTGCTCGGCCTGGCGGTCCGGGCGAGCCTGGCCGGTGGACCCGGGACGCGGCTGCTGGCCGCCGCGTTGCTGCTGGTCACCGGAGTGGTCTGCGCGACGTACGCGGTCCGCGCGCCGGCCGGCGCGCCGTCGCCGTACTGGGGCCGGCTGCTCGACGTGGTGGAGTTCCTGGCGCTGGTCAGCCTGGTGCCGGTCGCCGCCGCGGTGCTCGACATCTACGGCGCGGTACGCGCATGGGGCGGTTAGGAGCCCGCGCGCTAACCGACCCGCAGGCCAGCCAGCGGCAGCGTCTCCCGGGCCGCCTCGGCGTGCGCGCCGTGCAGCGGCACCAGGGTCCGGTCGAACCCGGCGGTGGCCTGCCGGACCGCGTCGGCGACCGCCTCCTGGGCCGGCCCGGCCGGCACCCCGACCCGGATCAGCGCGCTGCTGCGGGTACCGCCACCCCGCTGCCGGTCCCACCGCACCGACACGGCGCTGACCAGAGCCGGTGGGGTGGCGTGCCGGCGGAGCAGCCGGAGCACCGAGTCCCGGTCCCGCACGGCGCGGCGGGGGCGGTAGCAGACCTGGTGCAGCATGCCCAGCGACCAGTAGCGCCAGGTCTCGCTGCCCGGCTCGTCCGCCCGCCGCGGGTCGACGCCGAGCACGGTGGCCCACGCGTCACGCAGCTGACCACCGTCGAGCGCGGTGACCTGATGTCCGGCGGCGCGCAGTTCGTTGACGAGCCGCAGCGCGGCGGTGCCGACGGCCCGGACCGCCCCCGGCTGGCCGCCGCCCCGGGCCCGTACCGCGCGGGCGGCCATCCGGGGGTCGAGCCGGACGGCGATCCAGCGGGCCGCGTTGCCGGTGCCGGGGGACGTCCAGTCGACCAGTTGCGCACCGGCGAGCGGCAGGTCGGGATCGTCGTAGCGGGCCAACAGCCGGCACAGCAGGTCGTCGAGGTCACCGCCCGGTTCGACGCGCAGCAGCGCGCTCCACGTACGGCCGTCACCGGCCAGCCCGACCCGGTTGCCCGCCCGGTCCGCGTAGGTGCGCGTCGGCAGGACGGGCAGCGCCACCAGCGTGCGCCGGGCCCGGCGCCGGTAGCGATGGCGCACGACCACCCAGTCGGGCAGCCAGCGGCCCTGCCAGCGCGCCCCGGCGGCCAGCGCCACGACCGCCGCCAACCCGGTGAGCGTGCCGCTGACCGCGTCGTGCGGGCCGCCGACGGCCACCACGACCAGCACCGCGCACTGCCAGAGCACCAACCGGCCGACGCCGAGCCCCAGCCACCGGCGTGGCCCGACCGGTGGCGCCGGCATCGGGGGTACGCCACCGGACCGTCCGGGACTGGTCGGTGGCGCGATGGCCGTAGCGGCTGGCGGCATGACTCGGCTCCCCAAGCTCGATCCCTACCTTGCCCCCGTAGTTCTAGTGCACCCGGTGTGCACCGCACCATTCTGAGGACGATCTGATGTGGACACAGCGGGACCAACTGCAGGCGTACCAGTTCCTGCGTCGCCGACTCGTCTCGGCGCTGCAGGTCGGTGACGCCAACCACCCGGTCTCGCCGAGCCGCCGCCTGGTCATCGGGTGTGCCCTCGGCGCCGCGGCCGCCCTGCTGGTGACCGCCGGCTTCGGTGTGTACGGGTTCCTGCGGCCCGGCGCGAACACCGACTGGCGCAAGCCCGGCCGGGTGGTGATCGAGAAGGACACCGGCGCGGTGTACGTGATGGGCGCCGACGGGTTGCTGCACCCGATGCTCAACTACGCCTCGGCGCGGTTGCTCGCCGGCGGGGACGGCACCGCCACCAGCCAGGTGTCGAGCAAGTCCCTGGCCGGCGCGCCACGGGGCGTACCGCTCGGGATCCCGGCCGCGCCCTCGTCGCTGCCGCCCAGGGACCGGTTGCTGGCCGGGCCGTTCACCGTCTGCGCGCAGACCGCTCCCGGCCGGCCGGCGGGTACTCCGCCGGTCACCACGGCGCTGGCGGGGGTGTCGCCGGCCGGCACGGCGGTGAACCCGGCGTCGGCGCTCGTGGTCGCCGGCCCGGACGGGGTGGCGTACGCGCTGGTTTCCGGGCGCCGGCACCGGATCGTCGACCAGGCCACGGCGGTGGCCCTCGGCTACGACGCGGTTCGCCCACTGCCGGTCAGCGCGGCCTGGCTGAACGCGGTGACGGCCGGCCCGGACCTGCGACTGCGCACCGTGGACCGGGTGGGCGCGGGTGGGCCCCGGGTCGGTGACCGGAACACCCGGGTGGGCCAGGTGCTCGTCGTCGCCAACATCGGCGCCGGATCCCGCTACTACCTCGTCCGCGCCGACGGGCTGCTGGCGATCGGGCAGACCGAAGCGGCGCTGGTGCTCGGCAACCCGGCCAACCGGGCGGCGTACCCCCGCGGTGCCGCCCGCGAGATCCAGGTGACCGCGGCCGACGTGGCGGAGTCACAGTCCGCGACCGGTGGGGCCGCCGACTACCCCGCCCGGCTCGCCCCGCCGGTCGAGACGCCCCCGGACCAGGTCGCAATCTGCGCGACCATGGACGGCGACGCGACGGTGATCAGGCTCGGTGCCTCGACCGGCGTGCCGGCCGGGGCGGCGCCGATCGCGGCCGGCGGCGGCGCCCGGGCCGACGCGGTGTTCGTGCCGGCCGGCCGGGCCGCCGTCCTGCGCGAGCGGCCGGCGCCGCAGGCCGCCCTCGGCGCCGTCTACCTCCTCACCGACCAGGGAATGCGGTATCCGGTACCGGACGGCGACGCGCTGAAGGCGCTCGGGTTCGGCGAGGTCAGCCCCACCCCGGTGCCGCCGAGCATGCTGGCGCTCTTCCCGACGGGCCCGGTGCTGGACCCGGCGGCCGCCCAGCGGCCCGTGCCGCCGGACGCCGCCAGGCCGTCCGCCGACGTCGGGGAGACCACCCGGTGACCGACGCGGCGACGATCGAGGTGTCGGTGGTGGAGGATCATCCCCTCTACCGGACCGCGCTGGTCCGCGCGCTCGGGGACGCGCTGGACATCCGGGTCAGCGCCACCGCCAGGTCGGTGGAGGAGTTCGCGGCGTACCGGCAGCCCGCGGGCGCGGTGGTGATCCTCGACCTGAAGCTGCCCGGGGTACGCGACGCCGCCGCGGTGGTGGCGGTGACCGGGATGGGCCATCGGGTGCTGGTGGTTTCCGCGCACGGTGACCAGTCCGACGTGCTCGGCGCGATCGCCGCGGGGGCCCGCGGCTACCTGACCAAGGACTCCGACGCCGACGAGATCCTCCGGGCGGTGCGGGAGATCGCAGCCGGCAACACGTACGTGTCACCGACCCTGGCCTCGATCCTGCTGGACTCGTCCCGCGGCCGGCAACCGCTGTACCGGGTGCCGCTGTCCGACCGGGAACGCCAGGTGCTGTCGCTGCTGGCGGCCGGCGAGCGGGATCAGGACATCGCGGAGGCGCTGGCGATCAGCGTCCGCACGGTCCGCTCCCACCTGGACCGGATCCGGGAGAAGACCGGGCGCCGAAGGCGGCCGGAGTTGACCCGGCTGGCGATCGAGGAGGGCATCGCCACCCCGGCCCGGGAGCACTGATCCGGGCCGACGTGCCTCGGCGCCCGCTCCTGCCGGGGCGGGCGCCGATCGGACCGCGGCGAGTTCACCCGGCCTTGCGCAGGCCGGCGAACTGCAGGACGGTGAAGCCGGCCACCACCACCGCCTGGACGATCACCAGCGCGGTGCCGAGGCCGGTCAGCGGGAACCAACCGGCGACGAGCAGTTCGACGCTCGCGACCACCCAGGCGATGTTGACCGCCATCACGACGCCCACCGCGGCCCTGCTCACCGTCGGCCGCGCGGCGAGCAGGAGCAGCGTGGCGGCCCAGGCGACCAGGAACACACCGATCGGGTAGAGGAAGGCGGCGGGGAGGCCGAACAGCTCCCCGAAGATCGCCGCGACGACGACGTAGACGACTCCGTTGGCGCCCGAGCCGATCGCGTCCTGCTTCAGGGCGAAGCGGAGCAGCTTGGCGTCGGCGGCGGGGCGGGCGGTGCTGGCGACGGCGGTCATCTCGGTCCCTTCGTAGTACTGCCGTGCGGATGATCACGAAGCTACGGAGGTCCAGGCCAAGCCGAATCAGTCATCGTGACGGTAGCTTCCTGACCGTGCTGCACGGACGAGCTGGGGAGCAGGCGACGATCGAGCGGCTCCTGGCGCAGGCCAGGAGCGGCCGGAGCGCAGCCCTGGTCATCCGAGGCCCGGCGGGGATCGGCAAGTCCGCGCTCCTGGACCATGCCGCCGCCCTGGCCGAGGGCATGCGGGTGTTGCGCGGCGTCGGTGTCGAGTCCGAGGCCACGTTGCCCTTCGCCGCGCTCCACCTGCTCCTGCGCACCGGACTTGACCGGATCCACACCCTGCCCGACGCGCAGGCCACCGCGCTCAACGCCGCCCTGGGACTGGGCGACACCGCTCCGGAGAGCCGGTTCCTGGTCGGGCTGGCCACGCTGAGCCTGCTCACCGAGCTCGCCGGGGACGGCGCGCTGCTCTGCCTCATCGACGACGCGCAGTGGGCCGACGAAGCGTCCCTCGACGCGCTGCTGTTCGCCGCCCGCCGCCTCGAGGCCGAAGGCGTCGTCATGATCTTCGCCGCCCGCGCGGGTTTTCCCGCCGTGGGCCTGCCCGAGCTGCGGCTGGGCGGGCTGGACCGGGCGGCCGCCGCCGCCCTGCTCCCCGCCGACCTCCCACCGCAGGTACGAGAGCGCCTCATCGACGAATCGGACGGCAACCCGCTGGCGCTCATCGAACTGCCCGCCGCGCTCAGTGCCGAGCAGCGGGCCGGACGGCTGTCACCGGTCGGCGCGATGCCCGTCGCCGATCGGGTCCAGGAGGCCTTCCAGGCACAGATCGCCGCGCTTCCCGAGCCCGCGCGAACCGCGCTGCTGATCGCGGCGGCGGACGGCTCCGGTGAGCTGGAGACGCTGGTCGCCGCGGGCGCCACACTCGACGGGCTGGGCGCGGCCGAACGGAGCCGGCTGATCGAGATCAAGGGAACCGCTGTCGGCTTCCGCCATCCCCTGATCCGGGCCGCCGCCTACCAGAGCGCGCCGGCCACCCGGCGCCTCGCCGTACACCGGGCCCTTGCCGACTCCCTCACCAGCTCGCCGGCCGTCGACGCGGCCGACCGGCGGGCGTGGCATCTGGCCGCCGCCGCGCTCGGTCCCGACGAGGACATCGCACGGGAGTTGGCGGAAGCGGCGGAACGGGCACGGACCCGCGGCGGCCACGCCGCGATCGCGGCCGCCTACGAGCGGGCCGCCGAGCTCACCGCCGATCCGGTACGCCGATCCGGACGACTCGCCGCCGCCGCGCTGGCCGCAAGTGACGCCGGACTGATGGACCGGGCCGCCGCGCTCGCCGACCGCGCCACGCCCGACGTGGACGACCCGGACATGATCGCCGCGCTGATCCAGGTACGCGCCCACCGCGAATTCGAGTTGGGCACACCGCTCGCGGCGGGCCGGATCATCATGGACGGCGTCCCTCGCCTGGCGGCCCGATCCGCCGAGCGGGCCACCTGGCTGCTGGTGGAGGCCATCCGCTGTGCCTGGTTCGCCGGCGACACTCCGCTGGCGGAGGAGGCCGCCGCCAGCCTCCGCGACCTCCCCCGGATCGATTCGCCGCTGGTCACCGGGGCGCTCGGGCTGACCCGCCTGCTGGGCGGTGACATCGGCGGTGGGATCACGCTCATGGCTGAGGCGGTGGACGCACACCAGAACGCCGGGCTGGGGGTGCCCGGACTGACCTTCACCGCCTCGCTGTGTCTCGCACTGGACCGAGCCGCCCTCGCCGAGGCGATCACCGGCGGCGTCATGGCGGACTGCCAGCAGAACGGGATGATCGGCTGGCTCGCCAACGCCCTCCAGGACCATGGGTTCGCGCAGGGGTGGCTCGGCCGGTACGGCGAGGCCGCGGCGACCCTCAACGCCGGGTTGCGGCTGGCGACGGACCTGGGCCACGAACACCGGATCAGCCACCTCACATGCTCCCTCGCCTGGGTGCTCGCGCACCTCGCGGATGCGCAGGGGTGCCGGGCGAAGGCCGAAGCGGGCGTGACGCGAGCCGACAAGCAAGGAATGGTGCTCGCGGCGGCCATCGGGCGTTGGGCCCTGGGCCTGCTCGACCTCGGCCTGGGCCGTCCGGACGCTGCCCTCGCGCAGTTGCAGGCCATCCCGGTCACCAGCATCGCCGTGCTGTCCGCCCCGGATCAGATCGAGGCAGCTGTCCGCAGCGGCCAGCCGGCGCAGGCAGCGGAGCCGCTCGCCCGCTACCTGGCCTGGGCGCGGCACGTCCGTCAGCCGTCGTCGGACGCGATCGCCCTGCGCTGCCGGGCGCTCGTCGAGGAGAACGAAGCGCATTTCGCGCGGGCCGTGCAACTTCACGACGACACCCAGCCGTACGAGCTGGCGAGGACGCGGCTCGCCTACGGCGAGTGGCTGCGCCGGGCGCGGCGGCGGTCGGACGCCCGCCTACAGTTGCGCGGCGCCCTGGAGATCTTCGATCGGCTCGGTTCGGGGCTGTGGGCCGACCGGGCGCGCGCCGAGCTGCGCGCGACCGGGGACGTGCCGGCGGCGCCGCGCAAGGCGGGCGATCCGCTGAGCGTGCTCACCCCCCAGGAACGCCAGGTCGTACGGCTGGCGGCCGGTGGCGCCTCCAACCGCGACATCGCCGCGCAGCTCTTCCTCAGCCCGCGGACCGTCGGCTACCACCTCTACAAGGCGTTCCCCAAACTCGGTGTCACCTCGCGCGCCCAATTGGCGGCCATCGCCCGGCCCTCCTCGGCGCACGGCTGACGGCCCCGACGCAGGAGAGCCAGCACCGGTTGACCTGGCACGGGAGCGAGAGGACGCTCACCTGTGGCCCGACCATCGATACAATTGTGATCTTTCAGGTGGCGCCGGCGAGGCGGGAGGTGATCGCGTTGCTCCCGGTCCATGTCTTCGACACCCGCGTCCTGCCGCCCTCGGATCGGTTCGGGTTGTGGCTGGAGGTGGTCGAGAGCGTCGCGCCCGCGCTGATCTCCAGCCCGCACACGGCCAGCTTCGACGCCCACGCCCGGTCGATGGAGCTCGGCAAGCTCCGGCTCATCGACTTCACCTATCCCTCGCTGGCGATGGCGAGGACCGCGAAGCTCATCCGCCAGGCCGATCCGGAGAACTACCAGCTGGCGTTGACCCGCACCGGGTACGGCGCGGTGCGGCAGCACCGCCAGGAGGCGGTGGTTCGCGGCGCCGAGTTCACCCTGCTGGACTACTCGCGGCCGTTCGAGGTGCGTCAGGATGCCCCGCCGGGGGAGACGCTCAACAGCATCACCGTGAACATCCCGCATGCGCTGCTGCCCCTGCCGAGCGACAAGGTGAGCAAGCTGCTCGCGGGTAGCATCTGCGGGTCGACGGGGATGGGTGCCCTGCTCGCGCAGTTCCTTCGGCAGATCGCCCGGCATCCGGAGCAGTACACCGCGGCGGACGCCGACCGGCTGAGCAGTATCCTCCTCGACCTCATCGCCGCGACGCTGGCGCAGCAACTCGACGCCGAGGACGCGCTGCCGGCGGACGTACAACAGCATGCGCTGCACGTGCAGATCAAGGCCTTCATCGACCGCAACCTGGGTGATCCGGAGCTGAGTCCGGGCACCGTCGCGGCCGCGCACCACATCTCCCTGCGGACGTTGCACCGGATGTTCGCCGGCGAGGAGACGAGCGTCGCGGAGTTGATCCGCCGCCGCCGTCTGGAGCGATGCCGCCGCGACCTGGCCAACCCCCTGCTCCGCGCTGAGCCCATCTCCGTGATCGCCGCCCGCTGGGGGTTCCCCGACAAGGCCCACTTCAGCCGGCTGTTCCGCGCCACCTACGGCCAGCCTCCGCGGGCGTTCCGGCAGGAGCTGCCGCTGACGCCGCCGCGCTGAGCCGCCGCGCGCCCGTGGTGTGCGTTCGCCGGCGGCCCGCCGGTTTTCTCGCCGCAGTCCGCCGTCAGGCCGCTACGTCGTCGCTGCGCCCTGCCGGGCGCTGGGCCGGCCGCCCCCGTCCACCAGGGCAAACGTCGAGCGGGGCCCGGCCGGCCATCGAATGATCACGATAGTGAACCTGATCACACATTGCATCCCGGTGGTTGCACAGAGGACACTTGGCCGCGATTGGGTTTTGAGTCACCAGTCAACAAGGCTCCGGCACCGGGGTGGGGGAGGGCGTTGTGGAGGTTCCCGATGTCTAGCGCCATGTCCGGACCGCGGGCCAGAACCGTACCCCTGCGCAGGGCGCTCCCGGCGGTGGTCCGGGACGCCCATCGAGCCCTCGTCGACCTCGGTGACGAGTCCAATGGGGACGTGGTGCGGGTGGCGCTCGGCGTCTCCCGTCCGTACCTCGTCACCAACCCCGCCCACGTGCAGGAGGTGCTGCACGAGAAGGCGGCCATCTATCCGCGCGGCGACGACACCGCTCTCTGGCGCTCGGTCCGCAAGCTCGTCGGTGACGGCATCCTCGCCGAGGGCGAGACCTGGGCGGCGAGCCGGCGTACCCTGGCGCCGCTGTTCCGGCCGTCCCGCATCAACGCCATGGTCGGCACCATGGCCGAGGCCATCGACTCGGCCGTCGACCGGCTCGACGAGTCGGCCGCCGCGGGCACGCCGATCGACGTCGGCACCGAGCTGTCCAGGATCGTCTGCAGCGCCATCATGAGGGTGTTCTTCGCCGACCGGATCAGCGTGGACGAAGCGCTGCGGATCATGGCGGCGCAGGAGACCATCGTCACCGCCATGGCGCCTCGGCTCCTGGCGCCGTTCGTGCCGTGGTGGGTTCCGCTGCCCGGCGACCGCCGCTTCCGTGGCGCCGTGCAGGCCATCGACGACATCCTCCTGCCGGTGCTGCGCGACGCGCTGCGCCAGCCGAGCGACGGGGACGACGTCCTGTCCACGCTGGCCCGAGCCCGGACCGAGGACGGCCACGGCCTGAGCGAAAAGCAGATGCGCGACGACCTGGTGTCCATGGTCGCCGTCACCACCGAGACCAGTTACGTGGTGCTCACCTGGCTGTGGCCGGTGCTCGCCAACCACCCGGACGTCGCCGCCCGGCTCTACGACGAGATCGACCGCGTGGTGGGCGCCGGGCCGGTCAGCGCCGAGCACCTGCCGGAGCTGACGTACACCAGGATGGTCCTGGAGGAACTGCTCCGGCTCTATCCCGCGGGCTGGATCCTGCCCCGCCGCGCGGCGGCCGACGACGTCCTCGGCGGGGTGCGGATCGACAAGGGCGCCACCGTCATCGTCTCCCCGTACGCCACCCAGCGGATGACCGCCTGGTGGGGGCCCGGCGCCGAGGTGTTCGACCCGGAGCGCTTCGCCCCCGGCCGGGCCGCCGCCGACGGACGCCACCGCTACGCCCACTACCCGTTCGGCGTGGGGATGCACCGCTGCCTCGGCGAACATCTGTTCAATCTGGAGGCGATCCTGATCGTGGCGACCCTGCTGAGCAGGTTCCGGTTCCACCTCACCGACGCCACGATCCCGGGCACCCGGGTGGCCGCCTCGCTGCGCCCCGCACGCCGGGTAGAAATGATCTTGAAGCCCCTCGAACGTTCCGCCACCCGATAGGAGCACCCCCCGTGGCTCCACACGACCTCAGCGACGCCCTCGCGGCGGCCTCCGAGCAGGGACGCATCTGCGCGCTCGCCGCCCGCGGGCAACGTGACCTGCAGCAGCGCGTCGCGGTGTATCCCCGCCTGTTCCCCAACCCGCCGGTCGACGACGCCATGCTCAGCGCGCTGGCGCTGTCCACGGCGTTCATCGCCCCCTGGTGCACCGCGCCGCAGCTCCGGATCGCCAACCGCGCCTCCCTCTGGGTCACCGCCGAGGACTGGCAGATCGACAACGGGGCGACCTCGCTCGAGGAGGTCACCTCGACCGTCAACGCCTGCCTGGCGGTCGCCGACGGCGCCACGCCCGCCGCCGACGACGAGCTCGGCCAGTTCCTCGCCGAGATCCGCGACGAGCTGGCCACCGTGGCGGCGTTCGCGCAGGCGCAGCCGCTGTGGCGCGAGGAGGTCCGCCGGATGCTCACCGCCGACGCCCGGGAATGGCGGTGGAACGCGGCCCGCGCGGCCGATCCGACGCAACTGCCCACCTTTGCCGACTATCTGGCCAACGCCGACAACTACGGGGCGACCTTCGTCAACGTGTCCCACTGGATCGCCACCGGGGACGAGCAGACCGTGAACCACCTCCCCGAGCTCACCGCGGCGAGCCGGGAGGTGCAGCAGATCCTGCGGCTGGTCAACGACCTGGCCAGCTACGAGCGGGACGTGAAGTCCGGCGACCTGAACGCCCTCCTGCTCGGCGTCGACCGGGACGAGATCGCCCGGCAGGTCACCGCCCGGATCGCCGACTGCCGCGACCTGCTGGCCACCCTGGCCGACACCTGCCCGCAGCAGGCGACCTACCTGAGCCGGGAGATCGGCTTCACCACCGGCTTCTACCACGCCACCGACTTCTGGGGCAGCCTTGAGCACTGACCAGGACGCCAGAGAACGGCCGCACGCCAGCCCCGCCGGTCACCCGGGCGCTGCCGCCGGCCACCTGATCGCGTCAATGATGCGCCAACCCGCCGGGCAGGTCTCCCCATCCCTGTACGAGACGGCGCGGCTGGTGAGCCTGGCCCCATGGCTCGCCGGACATGCCGAGCGGGTGCACTACCTGCTGCGCAGCCAACGACCCGACGGCGGGTGGGGCCCGCCGGAGGGGTACGCGCTGGTGCCGACCCTGAGCGCCACCGAAGCACTGCTCACCGTCCGGCACACGTTCCCGCAGACCGACGCGGTGCTCCAGGCCGTCGATCGCGGACTTCGAGCCCTCACCCGGTGGCTCGAAGCCGGGCAGCGGATCCCCGACACGCCGGCGGTCGACCTCATCGTGCCGGCACTCACCGCCACGATCAACGAGCACCTGTCGCGGCCCGACGCCGGGCTGCCGCACCGCGCCCACCTCGACCTGCCCACCGACATCGACGACGGGCGGCTGGCCGCCGTCCGGGCCCTCGTGGCCGCCGGAAAGCCGGTGCCCGAGAAGCTGCTGCACGCCTTGGAGGTCATCGGCCCGATGGCCCGGCAGGTCCCTGGCGTACAGCCGCTGCCGCCGGGTCTCATCGGCGCCTCCCCGGCGGCCACCGCCGCCTGGCTGGACCCCGAGGCGGAAGACGACCACCACGACTCCCGGCACTACCTGGAGTCCATCGTCGACCCCCGCAGCGGATCGGTGCCCTGCGCGATACCGATCACGGTGTTCGAACGCGCCTGGGTCGTCGGCACCCTCACCCGCGCCGGCATCGCCGTACCCGCCTCACCGGACCTCGTCGGCAGCCTGACAGCGGATCTGACCGCCGCCGGCACACCCGCAGGCCCGGGCCTGCCGGCGGACGCCGACACGACCTCGGTCACCCTGTACGCCCTCGCGCAGCTCGGCGTGCCCACCAACCTGGAATGCCTCTGGCGCTACGAGACCCCGGATGGCTTCTGCACGTGGCCGGGGGAGGACGGCTTCTCCCTCACCACCAACGCGCACGTGCTCGACGCGCTCGGCCAGCACCTGCGCAGCCGGCCCGGTGCCCCGGCCCGGTATCGCGAGGCCGCGCGGCGGGTGGCGGCGGCCTTGCGGGAGCGCCAGGAGCCGGACGGCAGCTGGCGGGACCGGTGGCACGCCTCGCCCTACTACGCCACCGTCTCCTGTGCCCTCGCCCTGTCTGAGTCTGGCCCGCCGAACACGGCGGCGGAGGCGCTTTCGCGCGCCGTCGACTGGGTGCTCGCCACGCAGCGGCCCGACGGCTCGTGGGGCCGCTGGGAAGGCACCGCCGAGGAAACCGCGTACGCCGTGCAGCTCCTCGTGGCCGTCGGCCGGCAACGGCCGGGAGCGACCGACGCGATCCGCAGTGGCTACGCCTTCCTGACCGCGCATGGCCACCGGAAGGGCCCGGCGCTGTGGCACGACAAAGATCTGTACCGGCCGATGCTGATCGTGCGCGCCGCGGTGCTCGCCGCACGGCAGCTGGCCCGGACCACAGTGGATGTCGACCCGACGCGGCGGTCCGCTTATGCCTGACGCATCGGCGGCCACCTGCGCGGATGCGACCTCCCTCGAGGCACGGGTCGGTTCCGGGCTCGGCGCAGCAAAGGTCGCCTTTTGTTGCGGTCTTGAGTCAATAGTCCGACAACTGCTAGCGTTCGTCGGTCTGCGTACACGACTTTGGCTTGTTCGGCATGCCCCGCCGGCAAGTTCTCAATGCCCGGCATGGGACGGTTAAATGCGGCCTCGCAGCGCCAATTTGCGGCTCAAGGTTATTGCTCTCCTCGCCTCACTCGTCGCCCTCTGGTCATTCGCGGCCTGGGTGACCCTGCGGGAAGGGGTGAACCTGCTGGGCGTGCAGACGGTCGACAGCCAGATCGTCTCCCCGAGCGAGCCCCTCCTCCTCGAGTTGCAGGTGGAGCGGCGCCTTGCCGTCGCCTACCTCGGTGAGCCCACGGCCGCGCGGCGGGAGGCGCTCGACGCCGCCCGCCGCACCGTCGACGAGGACGCCAACGCGTTCAAGGCCACGGCCCGCAGCTGGCGGGCCCGGCTGGCCAGCGACGCGGCCGCCGAACAGCACGTGGACGCGACGATCGCCGCGCTGGACGGGCTGACGTCCATCCGCAAGTCCATCGACGACCGGTCCCTCGACCGGGCGAGCACCGCCGGTTCCTACACCGCGCTGATCGAGTCGCTGTTCCAGCTCTACGACTCCGTCGGCAGCCTCGACGACCCGGACATCCAGGAGGACACCCGGCACCTGATCGAGCTGTACCGGGTCCGGGAACTGATCTCGCAGGAGGACGCGCTCCTGTCGGGCGCGCTGGCCGCCGGCCGGATCACCGCCGCCGAGCAGATCCAGTTCACCCAGCTCGCCTCCGTGCAGCGGTACCTGGCCGGTCAGGTGGTGACCCAGCTGCGCCAACCTGACCAGTCGCAGTTCCGCCAGGTGATCACCAGCTCGGCGTTCGACAACCTGCGCCGCCTCGAGGACCGGATCATGTCCGGCGACCGCAAGCAGACCAGGCCGACCGTCGCCCCGGGGGAGTGGGACCGGGTCTCCAACACCGCCCTGACCGAGCTGCAGAACATGGTGCTCGACGCCGGTGACGCCGTCGTGGACCGGGCCGTGCCGGTCGGCGTGTGGGTGGTCGTCCGCCTGATCCTGGCCGCCGGTCTGGGTCTGCTCGCGGTCGTCGCGTCGATCATCGTCTCCATCACCACCGCCCGGGCCCTGATGGCCCAGCTGCAGCGGCTCCGCGACGCCGCCCACCAGCTCGCCGACGAGCGGCTGCCCAGCGTGGTCGAACGACTCGGCCACGGCGAGAACGTCGACGTCGCCGTCGAAGCACCACCGCTGGACTTCGGCTCCGACGAGATCGGGCAGGTCGGCCAGGCGTTCAACCGGGTCCAGGAAACGGCCATCCGCACCGCCGTGGAGCAGGCGGAGCTGCGGCGCAACGTGCGCGACGTCTTCCTCAGCCTCGCCCGGCGTACGCAGGGCCTCGTCCACCGCCAGGTGACCCTGCTCGACGCGATGGAGCGCCGCGAGCACGACGCCGACGAGCTGGAAGACCTGTTCCGCGTCGACCACCTCGCCACCCGTATGCGGCGCAACGCCGAGAACCTCATCGTGCTGTCCGGCGCGGCGCCCGGACGCGCCTGGCGCCGGGACGTGCCCATGATCGACGTGGCGCGCGCGGCGACGCAGGAGGTGGAGGACTACACACGGGTGAACGTCCTGCCGTTCGGCTCCGTCGGCCTGACCGGCCGGGCCGCCGGTGACGTCATCCACCTGCTCGCCGAGCTCATCGAGAACGCCCTGTCCTTCTCGCCGCCGAACACCGAGGTGGAGGTACGGGGACAGCTGGTGGCGCGCGGCTTCGTCATCGAGGTCGAGGACCGCGGCCTGGGCATGAGCGAGGAGGAACTCGCCGAGGCCAACGACCGCATCGCCAACCCCACCGAGTTCAACCTGGCCAACGCCAACCAGCTGGGCCTGTTCGTGGTGAGCCACCTCGCCCAGCGGCACGACCTCAGCGTCAACCTCAAGACCTCGCCGTACGGCGGCACCACCGCCGTCGTGCTCATCCCGATGGAGCTGGTGACCAGCGCCGAAGCCCTCACCTCCGGACCCGGCCGGGCCGGCGGTCCGTCCGCCGGCGAGCCCGCCGTGACCCCCGGCGGCGGCGGGCCCGCCGCCGCGGAACGGCGGGGGGCCGTCGCGGTGACCGAGCCCCCGCCGGCCCGCCAGCCCACCCTGGAGCTGCCGGCCGTCGGCACGCGGGAGCCGGTGCGCTCGGCCGCTGAGGACGCCGCACCCGTCGAGGACGCGGCGCCCGTTGCCGAGCCGGGCCGCGCGGAGGCCCCGCCCGTGCCGCGTCCCCGGCCCGCCGCGGACCGGACCCCGCAGGGACTGCCGGTGCGGGTCCGGCAGGCGAGCCTCGCGCCACAACTGCGGGCCGACGCCGAACTGGCCGACGAGGCGCCCGCCGAGCCGGATTCGGGCCGGTCGCCGGAACAGATCCGCCAGATGATGAGCCGCTACCAGAGCGGCACACGTCGCGGACGCGACGACGCGCGTCTGCTCGACGACGAAGACGCACAGTCCCCGGCCGCTGACGATTCACCGACGGCCGGAACCGATCGGTAGAAAGAGGAACGAGCACGTGCAGCAGCAGAACTCTTCGAGGTCCGATCTGGCCTGGCTGCTCGACGACCTGGTCGGACGTGTCAAGCAGACCCAGCATGCCGTCGTGCTTTCGGTGGACGGCCTCCTGATGGCGTCCTCCGCCGGACTCAGCCGCGACGACGCGGAGCAACTGGCGGCGATCGCCTCCGGGATCCAGAGCCTCGCCAAGGGCGCCGGACGCCGCTTCGGTGGCGGACCCGTGCGCCAGACAGTCATCGAGA
Source organism: Micromonospora sp. MP36 (assembly GCF_008119785.1). Classification (GTDB taxonomy): domain Bacteria; phylum Actinomycetota; class Actinomycetes; order Mycobacteriales; family Micromonosporaceae; genus Micromonospora. Next base: position 136,443 of record NZ_VSFA01000008.1, read on the forward strand.
TGCAGTCGTCGTTCCTGTTCGTCACGGCGGCCGGTCATGGTGCCTGCCTTGCGGTTCTCGCGGCCGAGGACGCCGACGTCGGGCTCGTCGCCTACGAGATGGCCATGATTGTTCAACGGGCCGGCAAGTTCCTCGCCGCCCCCGCCCGAGCCACCGTCCAGTTGTCGGGGAAGTAGAGGCGCCCATGACGAGGCCTGACGCCGAACCGCTGTGGGTCGATGACGAGGCCGGACCCGTGGTCCGGCCCTACGCCATGACCCGCGGCCGGGCCAGACCGAGGAACGGCTTCAACGTGATCTCACTCGTGACCGCGGCTCGGGCGACCCCGCCCCTCGACGTCGGGCTGGTGCCGGAGCACGCGCGGATCATCGAGCTGTGCCAGCGGCCCCTCGCGCTGGCAGAGGTTGCCGCGCACCTGCACCTGCCGCTCGGCACGGTCCGCGTCCTGCTCGACGACCTGGTCGCCCGCCAGCTTGTGTACGTGTCCGAACCCCGTCCGCCCGCCACTCTCCCCGACGACAGCGTATTCGAGGCGCTCATTCATGGACTACGAGAACTCTGACCGGGAGGATCGGACGATCCTGCCCACCGCCCTCAAGATCCTCATCGCGGGGGGCTTCGGCGTCGGCAAGACCACCCTCGTCGCAGCGGTCAGCGAAACCCAGCCGCTGCGTACCGAGGAGGTGCTCTCCGAGCGGGGCGTCGGCGTCGACGACCTCACCGGCGTGGAGGCGAAGTCCACCACCACGGTGGCGATGGACTTCGGCCGGATCACCTTCGGCGAGGATCTCGTGCTCTACCTGTTCGGCACCCCGGGACAGGACCGCTTCTGGTTCCTCTGGGACGAGCTGGCCCTCGGCGCCCTCGGCGCGGTGGTGCTCGCCGACACCCGCCGCCTGGCCGACTGCTTCCCGTCCATCGACTACTTCGAGAGTCAGGGCCTGCCGTTCATCGTCGCGGTGAACTGCTTCGACGGTGCCCGGCAGTACAGCCTCGAAGAGGTGCAGATGGCGTTGAACCTCGACCCGGACGTGCCGGTCATGCTGTGCGACGCCCGCAAGCGGGAGTCCAGCAAGGACGTGCTCATCACGCTGCTCCAGCACGTGATGAAGGGGCGGGGCCTGACCCGCAAGCCCGAGACCGTGGGGTCCTGACGGTCGGCGTCTGACCAGCGGTCGGCCACACGGCTGACCGGCCGCGGCCGCCCGGCCGCCGGTCACCGGCAGGTGCCGCGGCTCGGCGCGCCCGGGCACGTACGCGTCGAGTTTGTCGCGTTGACCCTCGCGCCGCGCTGGCGCTTTGGCCTGGCCGTCGAATCGGTGGCTTGGTCGCCGCGCGGGCCTCAGATGGTGACCGGGTGGCGCGGCTCGTAGAGGCCGAGCTCCCCACCGCCGGGCAGCCGCAGCGCGGTGCGCAGCCCCCACCGCTCCTCGGTGATCGGGATCGTGAACTCGACGCCCTTCGCCGCCAGCTCGGCCATGGTCGCCCCGACGTCGTCGCACATCAGAAACAGCTCGTGGGCCGGCTCGCCGTCGGTCGGGTGCAGGGCGAGCTCGGCCGGCGGCAGCCGGAAGATGAGCCAACCGTGACCGGCGTCGACGTAGTGATAGCCGAGCGTGTCCCGGAAGAAGGCCCGGTCCCCCTCCGGGTCGCGGCTGTAAATGATCACATGAGCACCATTGATCACGCGTCGACCATAACGGCGCCACGGAAGGCGCGCAGGCCGATCGCGGCGACCGCCCCGGCGAGAGCACCGATCAGCAGGGTCGCGCCGACCCCACCGGCCATCGCCCAGGCCGGCGCTGTGGCTACAGCTGAGACGTCGCCCAGCAGTCGCCGTGCGGGAGAAACCGCTACAGCCACGTCCGATGTGCACAGAATTCCTCCCGTGGATTAAGGGAACGAGCCGGCGACGAAGTGTGGACAACGAGCATGGTCTTGGCGGGTTGTGGCCGGCGATCGACCACAACCCGCCAACTCCGTAAGGCGCTCCTCAGGGTGTGGCGAGCGCCTCGGTCGGGGCGAGCCGGGCGGCGCGGATCGCCGGGTAGAGCCCGGCGAGGGCGCCGATCAGCAGGGTCGCACCGACTCCGCCGGCCACTGCCCAGACCGGCACCACCGCCGGCCACGACTGGGAGAGGGCGTAACCGGCGGTGACCCCGGCGCCCAGCAGCACCCCGCCGACCCCGCCGAGGGCGGACAGCAGCAGCGACTCGGCCAGGAACTGGGTACGGACCTGGCCGCGGGTGGCGCCGAGCGACCGGCGCAGGCCGATCTCCGGGCGCCGTTCCAGCACCGAGATGACCATCGTGTTCGCCACCCCGACGCCACCGACCAGCAGGGCGACCGCGCCGAGTCCGAGCAGCAGCCCGGTGAACGCCTCGTCGGTGGCCTGCTTCGCGGCGAGCGCGTCGGACGGCCGCGCCACCTTCACCTCGTTCGGCGCCTCCGGGTTCGCCGTGGCGCCGAGCACCGCGCGTACCGCCTCGACCGCCGCGTCGGCGGTGCGGGTGTAGACGGTGGTCGGGTGCCCGTCGAAGTCCAGGTACGACCTCGCGGCGTCCCAACCGACCAGCGCGGACAGGTCCAGCTCCGGGGCCAGCGGCGCGGCAGCCAGGATCCCCACCACGGTGAACCAGCGTCCACCGAGCTGGACCTGCACGTCCGGTCCGGCGGCGCCGATCCCGAGCCGCCGCGCCGTGGCGGCGCCGAGCACCACCGCCGGGTAGCGGGCGGTGGCGGCGTTCAGCCAGGTGCCGCTGGCCACCTCCAGCCCGACCGTGTCGTGCAGCTCCAGGCTGGCGGCCCGGGCCGCGATCCCGCCGCTCTCGCCGCGGGGGATCAGGTCCGAGCGGTACACCTTCGTGTCGGCCAGCAGCGCGGTGGCGGCCACCGCCCGCACCGGCCCGATCCGCCCGATCATGGACACCGACTCCTCCGGCAGTTGGGCGTTGTCGCCGAAGAGCGTGTTGCCCGGGCTGACCGTGAGCAGGTTGGTGCCGAGTTGGGCGAGGGTGCGGTCCAGCTCCGCCCGGGACGACGCGGAGATCCCGACCACCGCGACCATGGCGGCGATCCCGATGGCGATGCCCAGCGCGGACAGGAAGGCGCGCAGCGGCCGCGTGCGCAGCCCGACCCCGCCGACCCGCAGGACGTCCCGCGGGCGCAGGCGGGCGGGCGCCAGCCGTACCGGCGCGCTCACGCTGCTACTCCCACGGGACGGTGGTCGGCGACGATCCGGCCGTCGCGCATCTGCACCCGGCGGGGCAGGCCGGCCGCGATCTCCAGGTCGTGGGTGATCACCACGATGGTGGTCCCGGCCGCGTGCAGGTCGCGCAGCAGCGCCAGCACCCCGGCACCGGACGCGGAGTCCAGGTTGCCGGTCGGTTCGTCCGCCAGCAGCAGCGCGGGAGCACCGACCACCGCCCGGGCGATCGCCACCCGCTGCCGCTCGCCGCCGGACAGTTCGTGCGGCCGGTGGTCGAGCCGGTGCCCCAGCCCCACCCGGTCCAGCGCGGCCTCCGCGCGCCGCCGCCGCTCCCGCAGGGGTACGCCCGCGTAGAGCAGCCCGTCGGCGACGTTGTCCCGCACCGGCACGTTCGGCGCCAGGTGGAACTGCTGGAAGACGAAGCCGATCCGGGACGACCGGAGCGCGGAGAGCTGCCGGTCGGCGAGGGCGGCCACGTCGTGACCGTCGATGCGTACCCGGCCCGTGGAGGGGCGGTCCAGGGTGCCGATCAGGTGCAGCATGGTGGACTTGCCTGACCCGGACGGGCCGACGATGGCGACCAGCTCGCCGTACCGGACGGTCAACGACGCCCCGTCGAGGGCCCGTACGCCGCCGGGGTAGACCTTGGTCACGTCGGCCAGCTCCACCACCGCGTCGCCGGTCACGTCGGCATCCCCACGGTCGCCCCCTCGACGAGCCCGGCGCCGGAGACCTCCACCCGGCCGGACGCGAACAACCCCGTCTCCACGGCGATGATCCGGGTGGTGGAGCCCTCGACCAGCTGCACGCCGTAGCCGCCCTCGGCAAGCGCCAGCAGCGCGGCGACCGGCACGGTCAGCACGTCCCGGCGCTCGGCGGCGGTGAACGCCACCTTGGCCGAGGCCTGCTCGAAACCTGTCAGCGCCTTCGGGTCGGCCACGGTCACGGTGACCTCGATCTTCGTCTCCGGGTCGCCCTGGCCGCCCGCCCCGCCGCCGGTGCCGGTGTCGATCACCGTCTCCGTGGCGGAGACCGTCCCGGCGACGTCCTTGCCGTTGGGCAGCGTGACGGTCACCTTGCTGCCGCGCTTGGCCAGCCGCTCGTCGTCGACGTCGAGGGAGACGGTCACCACCCGGGCGGTGCCGGTGTAGGTGAGCACCGCCTGGCCGGGCTGCGCCGGATCGCCGAGATCCGCCTCGTGGCCGTCCACCCGGACCGCGCCGTCGGCGTAGACGACCCGGCCCAGCTCGACCCGGCCGGTCTCGGGCAGGCCGAGGTCGTCCTGCCACTGACGCACCGCGTCCGCGGTCGCCGAGGTGTAGTCGTCGTCGACGGTGAACCCGGAGTAGCCGAGCGCCTTCAGGTTCTCCTCGAACTGCCGCACGTCGGCACCGGACAGGCCGGGCGCCAGCGTCCGGTACGCCGGCAGCCGCCCGTACAGCAGCAGCACCTCGGCGTTGTCGACCGCGAACAGCGGCTTGCCGCGGCTGACCTGGCTGCCGGTGGCGGCCAGCGCGGTGATCGTGCCGCCGGTGCGCAGCGTCGCGGTGCGGGTGGCGCCGTAGCCGAGTTCCCCGTCGAAGCTCTCCGAGTCGACCAGGGTCTGCCGGGTGACCTCGGCGGTCGCCGGTGGCAGCCCGCCGCTGGCCGGCGTACCCCCGCTGCGCCCCTCGACCCCGACGGCGGCCGCCACGCCCGCGGCGGCGGCGACCACCACCGCGGAGGCGATCACGATCGGCGTACGCGCGCGGCGGCGGCGACGGCCGCGCCCGGCGGACCCGGCGGCCGGCGCGGTGGCGCCGGCGCGCACGGGGCCTGCTTCTGTTCGCGACTGCGGGGCTCGCAAACCCGGCTCACTCGCGCTCACGAGCCCTGCTTCTGTTTGCGATTGCGGGGCTCGCAAATCCGGCTCACTCCTCGCGGTCACTGTGTCCTCTTCATCAGCAGCGGCGCGCCGTCCTGCCGGCACTTCTCCATGGCGGCCTGCACCGTCGGGTTCTTCGGGTCGAAGCCGTCGCCGGTGAGCTCGATGGCGCCGTCCGGGCCCGGGTCCGGGAAGTCCGGCACGCCGTTCTCCCGCATGCACCGGGCGAGCTGCCGTACCTTCTCCACCTGCTCCGCGTCGAGCTTGATCTCCTTGCCGCCATTGGGCATCAGGCTGCGGCACTTCTCCATGGCCGCCTGTCCCTTCGCCTTGTCAGCTCCGTCCGGCATGCGGATGCGGACCTTGCCGTCGGCGATCTCGGGGTCCGGGAAGTCCGGCAGCCCGTTCTCCCGCATGCACTTGGCGAACTCGCGCTGCCGGTCCTCGTCGCTGACCGGGACGACGCTGGCGCTGGGCGAGGCACTGGCCGCACCACCGCCGGCCGTGGCCACCTGCTCCCCGTCCGAACCGGCACGCGCGCAGCCAGCGAGCGCGAGCCCGCACAGCAGGGGCAGGACGAGCAGTGTGCCCGACATTCGTCGGCGCATCGCACAACTCCTTCCTTCGGGCCGGCGTGGATCGCCGGCCGATACGGACGAGTCGACCGCAGCGGCGGTATCCGGGGCGTAACCGTCGGTGTTAACGCCGTGGTTATCCGCGGCCGCGTCACCATGGGACGGTGCGAGTGCTTGTGGTCGAGGACGAGACGCTGCTGGCCGACTCCATCGCCGAGTGGCTGCGCCGGGAAGCGTTCGCGGTGGACGTCGCCTACGACGGGGACGCCGCGCTGGAACGGCTCGGCATCACCGACTACGACGTCGTGGTGCTCGATCGGGACCTGCCGGTGGTGCACGGCGACGACGTCTGCCGGGCGGTGGTCGACAGCGGCGGCGAGACGCGGGTGCTGATGCTGACCGCCGCCGCGGCCGTCCGGGAACGGGTGGCCGGCCTGGCCCTCGGCGCCGACGACTACCTGGTCAAACCGTTCGCGCTGGTCGAACTCTCCGCCCGGGTGCACGCGCTGGCCCGGCGGGCCCGCCCGGCCGCCCCGCCGAAGCTCAGCCGCGCCGGCATCGTGGTCGACCCGGCCCGGCGCGAGGTCTACCGCGACGGCCGGTACGTCGCGCTGTCCCGCAAGGAGTTCGCGGTGCTCGCCGAACTCGTCCGGGCCGGCGGGACGGTGGTCTCCGCCGAGGAACTGCTGGAACGGGCCTGGGACGAGCACATCGACCCGTTCACCAACGTGGTACGGGTGACCGTGATGAAGCTGCGCCGCAAGCTCGGCGACCCGCAGGTGGTCGAGACGGTGCCGGGAGTGGGGTATCAGATCCGGTGAAACGACTGACCATCCGGGCCCGCCTGACCCTGGTCCACGGCGGCCTCCTGCTGCTCGCCGGCGTGGTCCTGCTCGGCGTCACGTACGTGCTGGTCGACCAGCGGATGCGCCAGCCGCTGGCAGACGTCAAGACGCAGGTCGTTCACGCGGACCCGTTCGGCAAGCTGCCCACCTCCGGCGCGGCCGAGCAGGTGCGGATCCTGATCCAGGAGGCCCAGGACGAGGCGAAGCGGACCGCGCTGGAGTCCCTGCTCACCCAGGGCGGGGTGGCGCTCCTGCTGATCTCGGCGATTGCCCTCGGCTTCGGCTGGTTGATCGCCGGGCGGGCGCTGCAGCCGCTGCACCAGATCACCGGCACCGCCCGCCGGATCGCCGCCGCCGGCGCCGCCGGTCGGGGCCTGCACGAGCGGATCGCGCTGCGGGGGCCCCGGTACGAGGTGCGGGAACTGGCCGACACGTTCGACCTGATGCTGGAGCGGCTCGACCGGTCCTTCGACGGCCAGCGGCGGTTCGTCGCGAACGCGTCGCACGAGCTGCGTACGCCGCTGGCGCTCAACCGGTCGCTGCTGGAGGTGGCGATGTCCCGGCCGGGCGCCTCCGCCGAGCTCCGGCAGCTCGGCGAGACGCTGCTGGCGATCAACGAACGCCACGAACGGCTCATCGACGGGTTGCTCACCCTCGCCGACTCCGAGCAGCAGGTCGTCGACCGTACCCCGGTGGACCTCGCCGAGATCGCCCGGCACGTCCTCGACCAGGCCGCCGGTGCGCCGGAGCTGACCGTACGCCGGCAGCTGGCGTCCGCCGCCACGGCCGGTGACCCGGTGCTGCTGGAGCGGCTGACGCAGAACCTGGTGGAGAACGCGGTGCGGCACAACCTGCCGGCCGGCGGCGAGATCGACGTCAGCACCGGCCTGGTCAACGGCTGCCCCACCCTGGTGGTCGCCAACACCGGGCCGGTGGTGCCCAGCTACGAGATCGAAACCATCTTCCAGCCGTTCCGGCGGCTGCACCACGACCGCCTGGCCGGCCCTCGGCCGGGCGCGGATCGCCGCGGCCCTGACGACCGGGTCGGTGCCGGGCGCGGTTTCGGGCTCGGCCTGTCGATCGTGCGGGCGGTGGCCCAGGCGCACGGCGGCGCCGTGCACGCCCACCCGCGAAACGGCGGTGGGCTGGTGGTCACGGTGACCCTGCCACCGCTGGGCGCGCTGGTCCCCGCCCAACCGGCGCGACCGCTGCCCGCCATGACGCGCGGGCACCGGGCGTGAGTTCGTGCCACCGGAACAGCGGTGCATGCCGCCGTTGATCTGCGGCGTTCCGGTCGGCCTCCCGTCTCGGGAGCTGTTCAGCTGATCGGCTGTCGGTCGACAGCATCGAGGCTCTCCGGCGGCCGAGCCCTCGTTCAGCCCGGCCAGACCGGCGCGCCGTCGACGAACGGCCAGGTGATCCGTTCGGCGCGCAGGTCCTGGATCAGGGTGCGGACGTACGCCAGCTCCGCGGCGACGACCTGGCGTTGGTATTCCGACTCGATCGCGAACAATCGGGGCAGGAACCGGCCGACCTCGATGATCTCCGCGTCGAGTGCGGTCAGCCGCTCCGCCAAGCGGTCCGCGCGGGTGGTCAGCGCGTCGAGGGCGTCGGCGGGGGCGAGGTTCGGCAGGAAGGACAGGGCGGCCGGGAATTCCGGGTACTCCGGGGTCGGGGTGGAGAGCATGGCGCGCAGCCACTCACCCAGGGCCGCCCGTCCGCTGTCGGTGATGCGGTACGTCGTGCGTTCCGGCCGGTTCTCGGCGCGTTCGGTGGACTCCACGGCCACCAGGCCGTCCCGGACCAGCCTCTGGATCGTCTGGTAGACGCTGTTGCGCTGGCTGACGTTGACCACGTCGGCCTTGCGTCGTTCCTTGATCAGTTGCTGCATCCGGTACGCGTGCATCGGTTCCTCGGTGAGCATCGACAGCACGGCCAGCGCGAGCACGGAGCGGCGTGGTTGGTTCACCAGCCGAGCCTAACGCTTGACACGCTTATAGTCATAATATGTATAGTCAGTTCATGACTATGATGACGCTCCCTCGCCTCCACGTCTCCCGCTCGACCCGGTGGCTCGCCCTCGGGGCCGTGGTCGGGCCGGTGCTGTTCACCCTCGCCTGGCTCGTCCTCGGCATCCTGAGCCCCGGCTACACGTTCTTCGGTCACCGCTTCACCGACTACTCGCCGATCAGCCAACCGATCAGCGGCCTCGGCCTCGGAGTGACCGCCCCCTACATGAACACCGCCTTCGTCGTCACCGGACTGGTCCTGGCCGTCGGCGTGGTCGGCGTGTTCCGCGCCGTCCCGCCCAACCGGCCGGCCCTGCGGCGCTGGTCGGTCGCGCTGCTCGCCTGCACCGGGATCGGTCAGGTCGTGTGCGGGATCTTCAACCTCGAAGCCGCGATGCTGCACTCGCTCGGCTTCACCCTGGCCGTCGGCATCCCGATCGCCGCCTTCCTCGTCGCCGGGTGCTACCTCCGCGGCGTCCCCGGGTGGCGCCGGTTCGGCACCCTGCTACTGCTCGGCAGCCCGTTGACCCTGGTGCTCCTGGTCGCCTTCTTCGCGACGTTCCAGCCGACCGCCGACGGCGCCGAGCACGGCATCGCGGGACTCGTGCAGCGGCTGCTGGTGCTGCAGGTGCACGGCTGGTTCGTGGTCATGGGCTGGCTGGCGTACCGGCACGATCCGATCCGCGAGTGAGACCCCCAGGCGGTGCTCGCACAGCCACCCAAGACCGCGGCAGGTGAAGCCCTAGCTGTTGCGGGCCAAGACGTTGTTGACATCCAATCTTGGTGGCGTGCGTGTGTGGGGGCCCGCCCGTGAGTTCTTCAGCGCCTCTGCGGCCTACGGCTCAAGTCGAGTAAGCCTGAGTCTTAGCTCTTGCGACCGGGTACTTCCCGTCGGCTGAATTCGCTCGCGCGAACCATCGCCTTCCGTGCTGGCCGACCTGGATGGGGTAGGTGAAGGCGAGCGACACGTACTCGGTGGTGAGGACGTCTGCTGCTGGACCGGACCTGACGATGCGTCCATCGTTGAGGAGGACGGCGTGTGAGGTGCTCGGCGGAAGCTCCTCGAGGTGGTGGGTGACCAGGATCGAGGCGAGTTCGGGGTGAGTATGTTCGAGTGCTGCGATGGTCGCCAACAGCTGCTCGCGCGCAGCCACGTCGAGACCGGTGGTCGGCTCGTCGAGGAGGAGCAGATCGGGCTCGCAGATAAGTGCGCGGGCGATCAGGGCGCGGCCGCGTTCACCCTGCGACAACGTCGGCCACTTTGCCTCGTACTTCCCGGCCAGGCCGATCTGCTCGATCAGGGCATCGGCGGCGCGGACCTGAGAGGGTGTGGGCTGCCAGCGCAGCGGTAGCTCGATCGAGCCGGTCAGTCCGGTCAGCACCACCTCACGCAGCGCGAGCGGAGAGGTCAACGGGTGTCGTGGATTGACATGACCGATGGAACGGCGCAGTGCTTGTAGCTCAACACGCCCGAGCCGGTAGCCGAGGACGTCGACCGTCCCGGAGGTGGGATGCGTGAGCGCACCGCAGAATCCCAGGATCGTGCTCTTGCCAGCACCGTTAGGCCCGATCAGCGCCCAGTGCTCACCCGGATGTACGGCGAAGCTGATCGAGTCGAGGATGGTCTGCTCGCCGCGCCGGAACGTGACCTCGGCGAGCTCGATGACGGGCCGTGCGTGGGCGACGCTGCCGTTGGTCACGCCAGGGCCGCCTTTAGTGAGGTGAGGTGGGTACGGCTGAGCTGGGCGGCCGTGGCTGACTCGCGGTCGATGATGGCCTGCACGAGTTCGGCATGTGCCTCCTGGTCGTTCCCAGACGTGTCGGAGTCGCACGGGGTGCCGGCTGGCTGCAGGTTGAGCATGTCGATCATCGCCCGGCGGACCCGTGGCACGAACCCGTCGAAGAGTTCCAGCAGGACGTTGTTGTGGGCCGCGGCCACGACGGTGCGGTGCAGTGCCATGTCGGCATCGACGTACTTCTCAGCGCTCTGCCCTGCTGTGACGCGTTGCGCGAGGGCCCGTCGCATTGCTCGTATGTCCGATGCGGTACGCCGCTGGGCCGCGAGCGATGCCGCCTCGGTTTCGATGGCGATGCGGCCCTCGATGACCGCGGCGATGTCTGCTTGTCGTAGTACCAGGTCCCAGTCCTCGTTGACGTCGAGCGCCGTGACGAACACCCCTGCACCCTGCCGGGTCTCGAGAACGCCACGCCCGGCCAGTTGTCGGATCGCCTCGCGAACCGTCGATCGGCCGACGCCGAGCTGGGGGCCCAGCGTCGTCTCGCCGGGGAGCTTCGCGCCGAGGTGCCACTCGCCCGCGCGGATCCGCTCGAGAAGGAGTTGCGCAGCCTGGTCAGCCAATGAGGTTCGCTGTACCTGCTCCATGAGCCGTCCCTCTCAATCCGAGGTGGAGGTGTCGTCGGTGATCGTGTGGATCCCGCTGGGCCGATCCAGCACGGCGACCGTGCGCTCCGCGGCGGCATCGATATGGATGCGGGGGCCGGCGGGCGGGGCGTCGGGATAGAAAGTCTCAGGTCCGTAGAACTGGCCGTAGCGCAGTACGACGCCACCGAAGCCGAGAATGGCTTCCTCGAGCGCCCGGACGGCCTCAGCGCCGTTGCCGGGTGGCAGCTCCCAGGCAACGCTCTGCGCGAGGAGTCGCCCGCAATCCGCGGCAGTGGCTGCGGCGATGAGGTTGCGTGTCCCCTCGATGCGAATGCGTGCGTTGTCTGCCCGTCGAGCCGGAAGCTCCTCGGTGGTGTCAGGCAGGTCGGTGAGCTCATGGAGGACCAGGTCGGGTCGGAAGCCCTTCACCGCGGTCGTGAGCGCGGCGGCGTCGTAGACATCGCACACCACGGGCTCTGCACCGAGCTCCTGGACCAGCCCCGCCTTCGACGCGGTGCGGGTCATCCCGGCCACGGTGTGGCCGGCACGGGTGAGCAGAGGCAGCAAGCGCGATCCGATCACGCCGGTCGCCCCGGCGACGAACACTCGAAGTGCTGGAACGTTGGACGAAACAGTCGCTGGCTCGTCATTCATGATGAGAACCCTACCTGTCTACTTGTCTGAGGAGTTGTGCTAGCGTGACTGGGTGCTGATCCAGCAGGTGCTTCTCCTTCGCTGCCACGGCGGGGCCTAGTCGAACCGGCTCCCCACCGTGGAGTCGAGACGTGCGCCGGTTCATCTCCCAGCCTCGATGAGAAGGAACCGCCAGCATGTCCAGCTTTCCCACGATCGCCACGCCCTCAGGTCCTGTTCCGGATGCCGCTCCCGCCTGGAACCGCCAGCGGGAATCGCAGATGCCGTCGTACCGTTACCGCGACGTCTACGCACGCGTCGAGATCCCCCTCACCGAACGTGACTGGCCCAGCCGCCGCCTGACCAAGGCTCCGTTGTGGGTGCCGGTCGACCTGCGTGATGGCAACCAGGCACTGCCCGAGCCGATGGATCCTGGGCGCAAGCGCCGGTTCTTCGAGCTGATGGTGGCGATGGGCTACAAGGAGATCGAGGTCGGCTATCCGTCGGCGTCCCAGACGGACTTCGACTTCGTGCGCCTCATCGCGGAGTCCGACATCGCGCCTGAGGACATCACCATCGTGGTCTTCACGCCGGCCCGTCGCGACCTGATCGAGCGAACGGTGGACTCGATCCGCGGCATCCCGAACCAGGTCGTGATCCACATGTACACCGCCACCGCCCCGACCTGGCGCGATGTCGTGCTCGGTCACCCGGCCGACGAGCTGAAGGAGCTCATCCTCCGTGGCGGTCGCGACGTCCTGGCACTCACCGACGGCATGCTGAACGTGAGATTCGAGTTCTCGCCCGAGGTCTTCAATCTCACCGAGCCCGACTACGTCCTCGACATCTGCGACGCGATGACGACGCTGTGGGACGCGACGCCCGGACGGCCGGTGATCCTCAACCTGCCGGCGACCGTCGAAGTCGCGACTCCGAACGTGTATGCCGATCAGATCGAGTACATGCACAAGAATCTCTCCCGCCGCGACAGCGTGATCCTCTCGGTCCACCCGCACAACGACCGCGGCACCGGCATCGCATGCGCGGAGCTTGCGGTGCTGGCCGGCGCGCAACGTGTCGAAGGCTGCATCTTCGGCAACGGGGAGCGCACCGGCAACGTCGACATCGCGACCCTGGCCCTGAACCTCCATGCGCAGGGCATCGACCCGATGGTCGACTTCTCCGACATCGACGAGATCCGCCGTACCGTCGAGCACTGCAACCAACTCGAAGTGCACCCCCGCCACCCCTACGTCGGCGACCTCGTGCACACCGCCTTCAGCGGCACCCACCAAGACGCCATCAGGAAGGGCTTCGCCGAGCACCGGGACCGGGCCACGGCCGAGAACCGCACGGAGCGAGAAATCGAGTGGCGAGTGCCCTACCTGCCGATCGACCCCGCTGACATCGGACGCAACTACGACGCGGTCATCCGCGTCAACTCCCAGTCCGGCAAAGGCGGCATCGCCTACCTCCTCGAAGCCGAGTACGGCATCGAGCTGCCCCGCCGTCTCCAGATCGACTTCGCACGCCGGGTGCAGGAATGCGCCGACACCACAGGTCTCGAGATCGACCCGCCACAGCTGCTCAAGCTCTTCGAATCTGCCTACCTGACTCCCGACACCGATGACATCGAGCTGATCGACCTCGAATCCGGGAGCCACGATGGCACGAGCCGCACGGATATCCGCCTGCGCATCGACGGAGTGGAGCACAGCGGCACCTACGACGTCGGCCCTGTCGAAGCCACCGCCCGGTTGCTCGAGGAGCAACACATCGGCGTCGAGATCCTCTCCCTGCACCAGTCCTCGCTCACATCCGGGAACGACAGCGACGCGCTGACCCTCATCGAATACCGCAACAGCGGCGGCACTCACTGGGCCGCCGGGCGAGACCGGTCCGTGTTGACCGCCAGCGTGCGCGCGGTGCTCAGCGCCGCGCTCGCCACCGCCGGCACCCTAACGTCGGCCTGAACCGCTGTCATGGTGCACAGCAACGCGCCCCTCACGCCAGCAGGCCGACGCCGACTTGTCGAGCGATGCCGTACTCGACCGGTTGCGCACGTCGCGGCCGAGATGGGAATCTCTCGGGCGACAGCGTCGAAGTGGGTCAACCGGTACCGCAGCCACGGCGAACTCGGTTTGTTGGACCGAGCCTCCACGCCTAATCATCAACCCACGGCCACGGACCCGGCAGTGGTCGCCCGGATCGAGGAGATGCGCCGCACGCACAAGTGGTCGGCATCACGCATCGCCTTCGAGCTTCATGCAGCCGGGGTGGATATCAGCCGGCGGACGGTGACCCGACATCTGGCAGCGCTGGGACTGAACCACCGCAGATTCATTTGACCCCAACGGGGAGTCGAATCGCGAGCCGCAGAAGATCGTCGCCCGCCGCCCTGGGCACATGGTGCACATTGACGTGAAGAAGGTAGGCCGTATCCCCGATGGTGGCGGCTGGCGCGCTCACGGACGAGGAAGCGAACAGGCCAAGACTGCTGAACGTGCCAAGAGGAACAGCAAGCGTGGCGGCTACGTCTACCTGCACTCCGCCATCGACGGCTACTCCCGCCTCGCCTACACCGAAGCGCTCCCGGACGAGAAGGCCGCCACCGCCATCGCTTTCATGCACCGAGCTCGCGCCTGGTTTGCCGCCCACGGCATCACCCGCATCGAGCGGATCGTCACCGACAACGGAGCGTCCCTGATCAGCTTAGTGATCCTGAGTCGGATGGGGTTTCCGGGATCGTTTCCCACCGTGGTGGGGACGCGTGGGCGTGGAAGTGGAATCCTGCGCCCAGGGCGGCTCCGCGTGGCTGGTGGCCGGTGGTGGGTGTGCTGGTCGTGTTCACGCCCTGGTGTCGGTGGGCTGCGCGGGGCAGCCTTGGCCGGTCCGTTGGTGCGTGTCCCTCCGGACGCTTACCCGCCCGGCTGTGAGGCCGGGTGGGGGAGGGTGCCCTACGTCGCCTGGGCGCGGGGCGTGGTGCCTTGCGCCGGGTGGGGCCAGTCTTCGACCGATCCCCCCGGTGGCTTGTCGTGATAACCGCCGACGTTTCAAACTTGTCGACCACGGCGCGGATGACCATGTGGCCGCTGGTCTTGTCGGTGGCGGTCTTTGCCTGGTGGGTGAGGCCGCGGGCGGCGATGCGCCGCCAGGCGCCCTGGTCGCGGTCGCCTTGCCAGCGGCAGGACTGGTGGGGGCAGATCGCCCACTTCCAGCCCGCCACGGTCGGCTTGTCGGGGGCCTTGCAATGCTGCAGCGGAGTCAGGCACTGCGGGCAGTGCTTCGAGGTGTTCCGCGCAGGGACGGTGACCACGGCGATACCCGTCTCGGCGGCGAGGTGCCGCATCCGGTCGACGATCTGCCCGCGCACCTGCTGCGACAGCCGCGTGTTCAGGGTGGCGCCCATGCCCTTGGCCTCCAACGACCGCAGGTCTTCGACGTAGATGACGGTCGCTCGGGCGGCGATGGCCTGGTCCACGGCCCATCTGGCGGCAGCCCAGGCGAGCGCGGCGTTCAGGTTCGTCGGGCGGTCGGAGACGTGCCGGATCTCGTCGCGCAGCACCGCATGCTTGCCGACGAGTTGATGCCGGGAGTCGACGCCGATGAGGCGTTGGTAGTGGTCGGCTTTGGCGTGCAGCCGCTCACTGTGCCGGCGCAGGCGGTGCTGTTTGGCCAGGACCCCGGCCGCCCGGAACTGACCACCCGCCCCCAACGCGGTGATCCGCCCGCCCTCGTGGAGTCGCAGGGCGCCCGCGCTGAGGAGGGTGTTCAGGCCCCAGTCCACGCCGACCGCGACCGTGTGCCCGGTCCGCCGGGCCTTCGGCACCGGGTGGCTGTATGCCATATCGGCGCGCACCTGCCCGCCGGTGACACGCAGGGTGGGCAGGTGCAGCACCGCCGAGGCGGGAACCGTGGGCGGCAGGCTGATCGGACAGGCCACCCACGTCCAATCCCGATACGATCGCGGATCCGGGCGGGTGGGCAGCTGCAACCGCAGCAACACCCTCGCAGGGTCGGTGTCGCTGCGTTCGATGGTGGCCTGCTGCCGGTCACACGCGGCCAACAGCAGCATCCGCGCGACCCTGGGGACGCCTTCGAGCTCGAACACGTCCACCGGCAGCCGGCCATTGACGGCAAGGAACCTGGCGGCCTGCCGGGTGCGGGACTTGATGACGCTGGACGGCAGATGCTCCCCGCCCGGAACCGTCTTACGTACCTGCTCCCACTCCTGCGCGGTGCGCTGACGCGGATCGTCCGGCCACGTCGCCAGCACCCCGGCGATCAGGCCAGCACGCCACGACGCCGAACGCAGAACACGCCCCGCCTGCTCCTGCGCCATCCGCACGACCCGGTCATTGACCCTCACACCCACCGGCGCGGTAACCGTCCAACCCAAGCGCCGCAGCGCCATCCACGCGTTCGACGGAAGCTTCCGGCCACCCGCGTCGTGTCCGGAGGCCAACACCTCCACATCCGCGCAGTTCCACCGCTCAACCAACAGGCCGGACACCATGCCCACCACCAGATCGGCGCACCAGCCAACACGTTGCGCAAGCACCGCCTGCGACAGAACCTCACCGCTCTCCTCGTCCACC
The DNA here is from genome assembly GCF_008119785.1 of Micromonospora sp. MP36. Taxonomy (GTDB): domain Bacteria; phylum Actinomycetota; class Actinomycetes; order Mycobacteriales; family Micromonosporaceae; genus Micromonospora. Next base: position 152,558 of record NZ_VSFA01000008.1, read on the forward strand.
CCCGATCGGAGCAAAACGCGGGCGCAAGCGGTACGGGAGACCTCACCCTCAGCCAGCGGCAGCTTCCCGGTCACCGACTCATCGCCTCGACAACGATCCAGGAGAACCCGCGATCACGACCGGCCCACATCACCGGAATCCACCCCGAACCAGCCCAAAAGCGAAACGCCACGGTCCACACGGTTAACCTATGATCACCGACGATTCCTAATCAAGTTGGTCAGCCTGCTACCGCGCTGAGGCGTTCGCCCGGGCCCTGCTCGGGTCACGGCACCAGCGGATCACGGCCTACACCCCACGCCACAACGGGAAGGTAGAGAGGTACAACCGGATCATCGCCGATGGGTTCTCTACGCCCGCACCTGGACCTCAGAGGACCAACGCCGCGAAGCCGTTGGAGTCTGGAACATTCACTACAACTACCACCGGCCAAACGGCGCCGCGAACGGAGAACCGCCAGCGTCACGACTCGCGACCGGCGTCAGCAACGTCCTGGCCTCCCACACCTAGCGGCCCGGCGGCTCGTAGGGGGGCTCTGCCCGGGTCGCCCTGTCGATCTCCTCGGGCGTCAGCAGCGGGATCACCCGGGTGTCCACCCCGCCCGCCGCTCGGATGGCGATGGCCAGCGCCGCAGCGCTCTTGTGGTCCGGCAGGTCACACAAGACGTAGGTGTCGTACTTGTCGAACGAGAAGTGAAGCGAGTCCATGTGCCCGCCGTTGGCCTCGATCGTGTTCCGGACGACCTGGGCGCGTCTGGTCCCACCGTCGCTGATCAGCCCCTTGATCCCGTCGATGGTGTAGGTCGACTGCAACAGGAACTTGGGCACCTCGACATCAACTCCCCGATGCGCTGGCGGCTCTCGGACTGCCGCCAGCGCCTGCTCGAATCAGTCCCGGAAGCTCAGCGCGTTCCCTGTCGTTGGACCCGCTCCCCGCCCTCGACCCTCGCCCGGCCCTGGTCACGTTCGGTGCCCGAGGTCCCGGTCGCCGCCCGCAGGTGCCGGCGGTCCGGCGAGTGCTCCACCTCCGAGCCCTGCCGGCCCCGCGCCCCGCTGCCCGGATTCCGCCCGGCGCGCGCCGACTCGCCGCCCGGATCATGCTTGTTCCGCTTGTGGCTACCCATGCGCCGGGCGTACCCGGTATGCCAGCGGCTAGTCACCACGCCGTTCAGTTGCCTGATCCGGTGTCCTGCCAAGGTCCTGCGGCGAGGATTTCTCACCATCGGGGCATCGCCCGGTCCGGCCCGCCCCTTCGCCGCTGTGACGTCACACCCTGTTATGGTCACGAATCCCACGGCGGAGGTATTTGTTGACATCGTTGATGCTGGTTGCGGTCATCCCTGACCTCTTCGTCCTGCTGGCGGGGTCCGGGCTGCTGCTGTTTCGGCGGCAGCGGCTCGGTTCGGTGGCATGGGTGGCCGTGGGGGCCTTGGCGATGCTGATCGTCGCGCTTGTGACGGACACCGTATGGACGGTGTATCAGGTCAACCTGTTGACCGGTGACCACGACGGAGCCTGGCGTGTCGTGCTGCAGTGGAACACCCCGATCAGGAGCCTCGCCGGGGCGTTGAGCACCGCCGGAATGCTGCTGCTGGTGCTGTCGATTTTCACGGGCCGGCGGCCGCGAGGTCCTGACGTTGGGTCGACCGACAGGGAGTCCGCGCCGGGCGGCGCCGACAATGCGGCTAGCCCGTGTTTCGTAAGGGCTTCCGGCCGGTGAGGTAGGCCCGGCGTGGCGGTGATCGATAAAGGTTGAGGTCTCCGGTAGATCGGTTAGCGACCAAGCAA
>NZ_VSFA01000080.1 GCF_008119785.1 Micromonospora sp. MP36
TCGCGATAAAGAATCCCGTGGCGAGCGCGCTTGGCTCCATTGGTCTCTTACCTTTCGCCGAACTGTCCCCGCGAACGGTAAGTCTCTATTGTTTCGTGCCAACTCGGCAAGATCCTACGGCACATGATCGAACTAGTTTACCTATTTGTGCCGTACCGTTCGTATGCTAAGCATCGAGTAGCGGATTGCCGCCAGGGTGAACAGCAGGCCGCCGGAGAGCCACACCGGATCCCAGAGCAGCAGGTGCCAGGGCAGCGCGGCCCGCCCGAGCCCGGCGGGGACCTCGACCACCCCGGCCACGATCAGCAGGTGTTGCGCCAGGTTGGCCACACCGTACAGGGAGAGCAGGGCGGCGGCGCCCCAGCCGGCGAGCAGCAGCATCCAGCGCGGCAGCCAGCGGGGACGCCCGTCGAGGAGCGCGAGGGCCAGTGCCGCGGCGACCAGTTTGAGGACCGCGGTGGCCCAGAGCAACGCCACGAAGCCCGGCTCCCGGGCCAGCGCCGGCCCCTCCACAGCCGGGCCGATGGTGCCGGTGCCGACCCGACCTCCGGCCGCCCAGTAGAAGCTGAGCGCGGCGAACAACAGCGACCAGACGCAGGCGCCGTAGGCGACCCAGGGACCGGGGCGCCCGCCGGCCCGCCGCGCCGGGTCGACGGAACCGCCGCCGCGCTGGCCGTCGGTGCTCGCTGCGGTGCTCCGGGTCACCGGTCCTCCCGTGGTCGGGTACGTCCGTCGATCGAGATCGTATCGGTGGACGACGGTGCCACCGCGTCCGCCTTCCGTGGCAAGGCTTTGCCGTGCCCCTCGAAGCGGCCTCCACGTTCGCTCGACGGCGCGGTGTTCGAGGCGACGTCGAGGCCGCCGCGAGGCCGTCACAAGGCGGCCGCTCGACGGTGAGAACCCGACCACGCTGCGGATGACGGGGCGGCGCGCGGCGCTCGCCGACGGACGCGGCCCAAGGACTCACGAAGGACTCCTGGGTGATGAACCGACGGGTTGTGGTAACCGGGCTCGGGCCGGTGTCGAGCATCGGCATCGGCATCGACGCCTTCACGACGGCACTGCGCGCCGGGCGCAGCGGCATCACGCCGATCGCCAGCTTCGACACCAGCGGCTTCCTGACCGACCGGGCCGGCGAGGTGCACGAGTTCGCCCCCGACCGCCTGCTGACCCGGCTCGACCCGGCCGAATGGGGCCGCAGCAGTCTCTTCGCCGCCGCCGCGGCCCGGCTCGCGCTCACCGACGCCGGGGCCACCGACGTCCCGGACCGGTCCGACCGGGTCGGCGTCTGCATGGGTACGACCAGCGGCGAGTCCCAGGTGGTGGAGCGGCTCACCGAGCACTGGTTGGCCCACGGGTACCCGGGCACGCCGCAGCGGCTGGCCCGCCAGCTGCCGGCGGGACGGGTCGCCGAGGCGGTGAGCCGGGAACTGGGCCTCACCGGCCCGGCGCTGACCGTCTCCACGGCCTGCTCGGCGAGCAACTACGCCCTCGGGTACGCCTTCGACGCCATCGCCACCGGAGAGCAGGACTACATGGTGGTCGGCGGGGCCGACTCGGTGTGCCGGTGGGCCCACGCCGGCTTCTACCGGCTGGGGGCGCTCGCCGCCGAGCGGTGCGCGCCGTTCGACCAGGACCGCGCCGGGGTGATCACCGCCGAGGGCGGGGTGGCGCTGTTCCTGGAGAGCCTGGACTCGGCCCGCGCCCGCGGCGCCCGCGTCTACTGCGAGGTGCTCGGCTACGGGCTCACCTGCGACGCCAAGCACCCGACCGCGCCGGACGCGACGAGCGTGGCCCGCTGCATGCGGCTGGCCCACCAGGACGCCGGCGTCAAGCCCGACGAGGTCGACTTCATCTGCGCCCACGGCACCGCCACCCCGGCCAACGACACGGCCGAGTACGCGGCGGTCCGCGAGGTCTTCGGCGACCGGCTCCCGCCGATGAGCTCGGTGAAGTCGATGCTCGGCCACACGATGGGCGCGGCGAGCGGGTTCAGCGCCCTGGCCGGGGCGCTGGCCATCTCGGCCGGCTTCCTCGCGCCGACCATCAACCACGTGACCACCGACCCGGCGATGACCGGCCTGGACGTCGTGCCCAACGAGTCGCGCCCCGAGCAGCCGCGCATCGTCCAGGTCAACGGATTCGCCTTCGGCGGCAACAACGCCATCACGATCCTTGGACGGCTCGCATGACCGTGACCACCGATCCGCCCACCAGCGACTTCGCGCTCGGCGTCTCCGGGTGGGGGGTGCTCTCCCCGTACGGGCTGGGCGCCGACGAGTTCACCGCCGGGCTGCGTACCGGCCGGGACGGCACGGTCGACGCGGCCGCGCTGACCGACGAGGCCGTTCCGGACCCGCGGGCGTACGGCCTGGCCGGGTTCCGGGCCCGCGACCACCTGGGCCGCAAGGGCACCAGCTTCCTCGACCGGCGGACCGCCTTCGCCGTGCTGGCCTGCGGCCAGGCGCTGGCCGACAGCGACCTCGTGGTCGGCGACGACAACCGGGACCGGGTCGGCGTCGTGCTCGGCACCAACGTCGGCAGTCTCCAGTCGACCAGCGACTACAGCCGGGACACCCTGGTGCAGGAGAAGCCCTACCTGGTCAACCCGATCCTGTTCCCCAACACCGTGCTCAACTGTGCGGCCGGCCAGGCGGCCATCTGGCACCAGCTGCGCGGGGTGAACACCACCCTCGCCGGCGGCGGGATGGCGACCCTGGCCGGGCTCCGCTACGCGATGACGGTGCTGCGGCGCGGCCGCGCGCAGGCGCTGCTGGTCGGCGCGGTGGAGGAGTACACCCCGCAGATGGCGTGGGCCGAGCACGCCACCGCCGCGGCGCCGACCACCGTCGGCGGCGAGGGCGGGGCGGTCTTCCTGGTCGAGGACGCGGCCGCCATGCGCGCCGCCGGCCGCGACCCGGTCGCCGAGATCATCGCGGTCGACCTCGGCCACACCGGCGACCGCGGTGACCTCGCCACGGCGCTCGCCGACCGGGTGCGCCGGGTGCTGGCGCAGGCCGGCGTCGCCGCCGAGGACCTGGCCACCGTGGTCACCTCCGGAGCCGCCGCCGAGGAACGGGCGCTCGACGAGGTGGTCGGCCCGGACGCCGACCGGGTGGCGATCAGCGACCTCGCCGGCAACTGCCCGACCGCCGCCGGCGCGCTCCAGGTCGCCGCGGTGCTGGCCCACCACCGGGGCGCGCCGGAGCACGACGGGTGCCTGTCGCTGATCGTCGCCAGCACCGTCGACGGCGCCGTCGGCGCTGCCGTCCTGAAGGGAGCCGGGCGTGCGGCTCGCGATCACCGGTAGCGCCATGCGCAGCAGCCTCGGCGACACCGTCGAGACGTACAAGGCGCTGCTGGCCGGGGAGTCCGGCCGGCAACCGCTGCGGTACGTCGCCCCGGCGGGGGTCAACGTCCGCCACGGCTACCACGTCGACGCGGCCGGCCCGGAGCGCCCGTACCGGGCCAGCGCCTGGCTGGCCGAGTGCGTGGCGGCGGCGGCCCGGGAGGCCGGCCTCGACTGCGCCCGGCAGCGGGTCGTCGTGCTGGTCGGCACCGGGCTGCGCGAGCTGCGGGCGGTGGAACGGTGGCGGGCCGACGGGCAGCCGGTGGACCTGGACGCGCTGCACTTCGGGGCCGCGATACGCGCCGCGCTGCCCGGCGTCGAGGACGTCGTCACCGTCTCCAACGCCTGCTCGGCCTCGTCGCACGCGCTCGCGCTCGCCGCCGACCTGCTCCAGCTCGACGAGGCGGACGCGGTGCTGGCCTGCGGTGCGGACGCGATGACCGAGAGCATGCTCGCGATGATCGGGCGGGTCGGTGACGAGTCCAGCGACGCGGTACGGCCGTTCGACGCCGACCGCAAGGGGGTGCTGCTCGGCGACGGCGCGGTGGCCGTCGTGGTGCAGCGGGCCCCGGACGACGCCGCCGCGGTGTGGCTGCGCGGGGTGGGCATGTCGTGCGACGCGTACCACGAGACCGCGCCCGACCCGGACGGCCTGCGCGCCGCGATGGCCGACGCCTACCGGCGGGCCGGGCTGCACCCGGCCGACGTCGGGCTGGTGCTGGCGCACGGCACCGGCACCGCGCTGAACGACCCGACCGAGGCCGGCGTGCTGGCCGGGCTGTTCACCGACGCCCGCCCCGGACCGCTGGTCACCGGGATCAAGGGCGCGATCGGGCACACCTCCGGCAGCGCCGGGCTGATGAGCCTGCTGGTCGCCGTCGAGGCGCTGCGCCACGGCCAGGTGCCGCCGGTGGTCGGACTGCGCACGCCGATCCCCGAGGCGGCCCCGCTGCGGCTGGTGGTCGGCGGGCCGGCCGGCACCGACGCCCGGATCGCCCAGGTCAACGCGTTCGGATTCGGCGGCGTGAACGCCGTCTGCCTGGTGGAGGTGCGGCATGAGCGGTGACCGGGTGCTGGTCGCGGCCGCGACGGTACACGTGCCGGGGATCGCGCCCGACCGGCTGATCGCCTCGGCCACCGAGCCCGACTGCGGCCCTGAGGAGGCGCACACCCTGCTCGGCCGCAAGGGTCTGCTGTTCAAGGAGCCGGCGGTGCGGCTCGCCATGTGCGCCGTGCACCGGGCCCTAGGCCTGCCGCCCGGCCGGCCGACCGGGCCGGTGCCGGACGCCGCCGGGACCGCCGTGGTGGTCAGCTCCAACCTCGGCAACGTCGCCACCGTCTGCGACATCGTCGACCAGGTACGCGCGGGCGGTCTGCGCGGGGTGAGCCCGATGCAGGCGCCGAACGCGTCGAGCAACATCATCGCCAGCAGTATCGCCATCCGGTACGGCTTCACCGGCCCCAACCTGATGGTCTGCTCCGGCGCGACCGGCGGGCTCGACGCGGTGCGGCTCGGCGCCCTGCTGGTGCGCAGCGGCCGGGCGCACCGCGCCGTCGTGGTGGGCGCCGAACCGGCCGACGAGATCGCGGCTGGGCTGCGCGCCGCCGGCGGGACCCTGCCCGGGCCGCCGCAGGGGATGGCCGCCTGCGTGGTGCTGGCCCCCGCCGAAGGGTCGGGCGGGGTCCGGCTGCACTCCGTACGCCGGCACCGCGCCCCGGAACCGGTCCCGGCCGGCGGGCCGCGGACCATCCGGCTGGCCTGCGGCAGCGGATCCGGCGACGGCCCGGACCTGGCCGCCCTGATCGGCGGCGGATACGGTGCGGCCGGGGTGCTGCAGGCCGCGCTCGCCGCCCGGTGGCTGACCGACCCGGCCACCCGACCGGCCGGCGTCGAGGACGCCGCCGAGGCGGTGCTGACCTGCGGCTCGGCCGGCGACGGGTTCGCCACCGCGCGGCTGTGCCGCGACGGGGACCGGACATGACCTGGCGGCTGCTTGCCGCCGGTGCCGCCCCGCCACCCGGGCGGCCCCGGGTCGTCGCGGCGGTGCACGGCCTGGCCGACAACGGGACCACCTGGCAGGACCTGGCCGCGCGGCTCGGCCCCGGATACCGCTGCTACGCCGTGGACGCTCCGTGGAGCGGTGACCCGGGCCGGTCCCTGGTGGACTCGGCCGGACCCGCCGCGTGGCTGCGGCGGGCCCTGGCGGCCGTGCCCGAACCCGTCGACGTGCTGCTCGGCCACTCCTTCGGCGCCAACGCCGTACTGGACCACCTGGCCACCGGGCCGGCGCCGGCGGTCCGCGCCGCCGTCCTGCTCGCGCCCCTGGTCCGCCCCGCCGACCGGGCCCCGCATCCGGTGCTGATCGCCCGCACCCGGGCGGCGATCCGGCAGGTGGTGGCCGACGGGTTGCGGGCCCGGCTCGGCCCGCGCGCCGCCCACGTCGCCGACGACCTGCTGGCCGCGATGGTGGACAAGGCCCTGCAACGGGTGCCGGACGGCGCCGCCGACCTGGTGCTCGACCGGCTGCTCGCCACGCCACGGCCCGCGCTGGGGCAGGTCGACACCCCGATCCTGGTCCTCGCCGGGCGGGCGGACCAGCGGCTGGCCGGGGTGCGGGCCAACTCGCTCGCCGTGCTGCCCGCGGCGGAGGTCCGCATCCGCCCCCACTACGGCCACTTCTGTCACATCACGCAGGCGACCGAGGTGGCCGCCGAGTGTGCCGAGTTCCTCGACCGCGTCGTGCCGGCACTGTCGCCGGCCGGTCCGACCCTGGAGGTTTCCGCATGACCGTCCTGCTCGACGCCCACCCGACGACGTATCGCGGCCGGCCGCGGTACGAGGGTGCCAACATCGGCACCTGGGTCGGCTTCAAACAGTTCGTGTACCTGGCCGAGGACGCGGTGCTGCAGCACTACCGCGATCGCGGCACGGGCCCCGGCCAGCTGTTCCACGAGGCCGGCGTCCAGCTGTCCATCGTGGAGCACTCGGTCCGGCTGCCCGGCCCGGTCTTCGTCGACGACGAGGTGCACGCCGAGGCGACGCCCGCGCCGGGCGGCAACGACGCCGAGGACACCTTCGCCGTCACGCTGACCGTCGAGCGGGACGGGCAGCCGGTACCCGTGCTCAAGGGCAAGGTCCGGGTCGCGTTCGTCGCGCCGACCGGGATCACCGGCGACCTGCCCGCCGCGCTGGCCGGGCGGGTGGTGCCCGGCCTCGCCGCGCTGCGACCGCCAGCCGAGCCGCCCGCGGCCTTCCGGCCGGGCTTCCGCTGGAGCGAGACCATCCCGTACCCGCACTGCCAGTTCTCCGACCGGATCCAGCACTCCGGGTACGTGCGCGACCTGGAGGAGGTGGTGCACCGCTACCTCGCCGACCGGGGCATCTCGATCCGGCGGATGCTCACCGAACGCAACTGGATCCCCGCCGTCACGCGGTCCCAGGTGCGGCTGCTCGCCGACGCGCACCTGGAGGAGGAGCTGCACACCGTCTTCACCGTCGACGACATCGTCAAGGACGTCATGTTCAGCGGCCGGATGGACTGCTACGTGGTCCGCGACGGCCGGATCGTGCACACCGCCACCGGGTCGATCACCCACGGGTACGGGGTGGCCAGCGGCCCGGACGCCGGCCAGGTCGCCGTCATGGACCCGCGGACGCAGGCCGCGCTGCTGTGGAGCGCGCCGTGACCGGCCGGCCCAGGGTGTACTTCTCGTTCCAGAGCCCGTTCAGCTGGATGGCGCTGCGGCAGCTGGAGGAGCGCGTACCGGACTTCGCGGACCTGTTCGAGTACGTGCCCTTCTGGGACCCCGACGCCCGGACCCGGGCCGGACTCGACGCGCACGGTGCCGACTTCCACTACACCGTGATGAGCAAGGCCAAGCACCTGTACATCCTGCACGACACCAAGCGGCTCGCCGCCGGCTTCGGCTACCGCCTGGTCTGGCCGGTGGACGTCGCGCCCTGGTGGGAGCCGTCCGCGCTGGGCTGGCTGCGCGCCCGCGAACTCGGCTGCGCGCGGCAGTTCTACCAGGTCGTCACCGAGGCCCGCTGGGACCGGGGCGACAACATCAGCGACCCGGCGGTGCTGCGGGCCGCCTGCGACGCGGCCGGGCTGCCCGGCGCCGAGCTGATGGCCGCCGTGGACGACGACCGGATCCGCGAGCTTGGCGTCGCGGCGCTGGTCAGCGCGCACCACGACGAGGTGTTCGGCATCCCGCTGTTCATCGTCGACCGCCAGCGGTACTGGGGCGTGGACCGGATCGCCGACGTCGAGGCGGCGGTGCGGGCGCTGCGCGGTGCGGGCCCGGCGGTCGAGTCGGCCGACCTGCTGGCGAGCCTCCCGGTGGCGGCGCTCGCGACGGTCGGCTCGTTCGACCACGACGAGCCCGGCGGCTGCGGCTGACCGGGCGAGGGGAGGAGACGACAGTGCGCACCTGGCAGGGATCCCGCATCGCCGGGCTCGGGTACTACCAACCGCCGCGGGTACTCACCAACGAGCAGCTCACCGAACTGGTCGACACCGACGACGCGTGGATCCGCAGTCGGGTCGGCATCCAGCAGCGGCACATCGCCGAGGACCAGTCGGTGGCCGACATGGCGGCCGCCGCCGCCGGCAAGGCGCTCGGCGCGGCCGGCGTCCAGCCCGCCGACGTGGACCTGGTGGTCGTCGCCACCTGCACGTCCATCGACCGGGTGCCCAACGTGGCGAGCCGGGTCGCGGCGAGCCTGGAGATGGCCGGGCAGGCGGCGTACGACATCAACACCGCCTGCTCCGGCTTCTCGTACGCGCTGGCCACCGCCGACCACGCGATCCGGGCCGGCGCCGCCCGGACAGCGGTGGTGATCGGGGCGGAACGGCTCACCGACTACATCGACTGGCAGGACCGCAGCACCTGCATCCTGTTCGGCGACGGCGCCGGCGCCGCGGTGCTGGTCGGGGACGACGACCCGGGCGTCGGGCCGGTGGTGTGGGGCGGGTCGGCCCAGCGAGGGCCGGCGATCCGGATCGAGGGCCGCTCGGCGCGGATCGAGCAGGACGGCCCGACCGTGTTCCACTGGGCCACCACCGCGCTCGCGCCGATCGCCGAGGAGGCCTGCCTGCGGGCCGGCGTGAAACCGGCGGAGCTGGCGGGATTCGTGCCGCACCAGGCGAACCTGCGCATCATCAACGCGATCGCTCGGGACCTCGGGGCCGACCAGGCCGTGATCGCCCGGGACATCGTGTCGTCCGGGAACACCTCGTCGGCCAGCACGCCGATCGCCCTGGCGAAGCTGGTGGAGCGGCGGGAGGTGCCCAGCGGCGCCCCGGTGCTGCTGCTCGGGTTCGGCGGCGGGCTGACGTACGCCGGCCAGGTGATCCGCTGTCCCTGAGCCACCGCCGACCGCCCGGCGTCCGCCGCCCTCGAGGCGTCGGGTGCCGGGCGGCGCCGGTTTTCCGCCGCGTCCGGGGCCGAAGGGGGGAAGCCCCGGACGAGCGGTTCGGCCCGGACTGGCAGCAAGGCGGGCCGCGCCAACCCCGCGAGTGTGTCCGGGGAGCAGCGACTAGTGGTTGCTTTCCTTTCTAGAGCTGTCCATAATCGACTGTCGTGGGGAGCGTCTATCGGATCGGCGAGTTTGCCAAGCGGGTGGGCCGTTCGGTGAGCACGGTGCGCCGGTGGGAGGCGGAGGGCCGGATCGCGGCGCGCCGTCTGCCGTCGGGGCAGCGGTATTTCGACGATTCGGATGTGCGCAGGGTGCTGCAGCCGGGTTTCGACGCCGGGCGGCGGAAGGTGGTGGTGTACTGCCGCGTATCGTCGCCGGGTCAGAAGTCGGACTTGGCCTCGCAGGTGGCGGCGATGCAGCAGTTCTGCCTCGCTCGCGGTCTGGCCGTGGACGAGTGGATCAGCGAGGTCGGCGGCGGGTTGGACCTTCGCCGAGAAAAGTTCCTGGCGTTGATGGACGCGGTTGACCGGGGTGAGGTCGCCACGCTGGTGGTGGCGCACAAGGACAGGTTGGCCCGGTTCGGGTTCGATTTCCTGGAGCATGTGGCGGCGCGCGGTGGCTGCGAGATTGTCGTCGCGAACCAGGAGTCCCTGTCCCCACGGCAGGAGCTGGTCGAGGACCTCCTGGCCGTCGTGGGCTCCTTCTCGTGCCGGCTGGACGGTCTGCGCCGCTACGAGAAGGAGTTGAAACGGGCGGACTTGACCATGGAGGGTGACCGGTGAAGGTCACCCGGATCGCCTACTCGGCCCGACTGAATCCGGGCAAGTACGCCGCCCTGGTGGAGCAGGCGCGCCGGTTGGGTCGGGTACGTAGTGAGGTGTGGCAGCGTTACGGCTCGATTCTCGGTGTCGGGTCGGGGTTGCGGGACCGGCAGGTGCGGGACCGGTGGCTGGCTGACGGCACACACGCCCGGTTTGGTGTGTTGGCGAATGCGTGGAAGGAAACCGTCCGCGACGCCATGGCCGACATCGGAGCGAACCTCGAGGCGGCCAAGGTCGACGTCCGGCGGGCGATCAGCCGACGCACCAACGATCCGGCCGAGCGCAAGCGGATGTACACCGCGTTGAAGGCCGACCGATGGGCTGGGGATCCGTTCCTGGCTCGGCAGATGCGCAAGCATTGGAAGCGGGGCCGCAACCGCACGCACGATCAGATCGTGGTGCGCGCCGACAAGTACAACATCGCCGTTGATGGGCGGGGCCGCCTGTGGCTGGCGATTCCCGGTCTCGAGCCCCGCAAGCTGGTCAAAATCCCGCTGTCGACGACGGTCGCGCCGACGGGCACGTTGCGGCTGATCCTGCGTGGTGGCCGGGTCGAGGTGCACTACCAGATCGACGCATCACAGATGCGGTCGTCGCGGCGGCCGTGCGGCGACCAGAGGGTCGGGGTGGACAAGGGCTACACCGAAGCCCTCACCGACTCCGACGGCCAATCCCACGGTGAACAACTCGGCGACCTGCTGACCCGTGAGTCGGACCGGTTGAAAGAGCGCAACCGCCGTCGGGCGAAGCTCCGCTCGATCGCCAACACCGCCACCGCGCGTGGCGACCATGCGAAAGCGCACCGGATCAAGACCAACAACCTCGGCACGGCGAAACGGGACCGGCAGGCGGCCCGGCACCGGGCGCGGGTGCGTACGGAGATCTTCACCGCGGTGCACGAGGTCGTCGATAAGGCCGCCACCGTGATCGCCGAGGACCTCACCAAACGCTTCACCGGACATAGGAAGCTTCCCAAGAACATGAACCGGCGTCTCGCCGCGTGGACCAAAGGAGTCACCGCGGAGGCGCTGAAAAGCGTGTCGGAGCGTAGAGGTTCTGCGCACGTTCCCGTCAACGCCGCCTACACCTCACAAACCTGCCACCACTGCGGCGCCTTCGGCCGCCGTAGCGGGGACCGGTTTCACTGCACCCGGTGCGGGGTGGTGTGGCAGGCAGACGTGAACGCCGCGATCAACATCCTGCAAAGAGCCGGCGACCCCGACATCGCCCTGCACACCCCACACCAGCGGGTGAAGCAGATCCTGCAGGACCGGACCGATCGCCACCGGACCAGACTGCCGGTCCAGGACTCCAGCCCAGCCACCGCTGGGCGGAGAGCGAAACATCCGAACCACTCAGCAATGAGTAACGAGTAGGAAGCAGTCGTCGAGTGCCGGGACCGAGATTTCGGCGCCTGGTCCGCGTCCTCGCCCTGCTGCAGTGCGACCCGGGCCGGACTCCGGTCGGTTCCGGCCCGGGCGGGCCTCTCGTGGCGGCCGCCGGTGTCGCACGGGAACCAGGCTGCCCGGCCACCCTCGAAGCGGGATCGACCGTGGCTCGACGGCGGCGGCCCGGCGGCGGACCTCGGCCCGGCCGCCCGCCCTGTTCGGCCCGGCCGCCTGCGGCCTGACCGGCGGCTCGAGCCGGCTGCTAGCCGTCCCCGACCTCGATCCGAGCCCACCCCGAGCCGGGTGGCCGACCGTGGGCGGCGTTCCCATCCGCCCGCCGCGTGCCTGACGTGAGCCGCCGGGCCTTCATCGAGCCGGACCGGGAGTAGCAGAGATGTTCCAGTGCGGAAGTGATAACCATGAGCCGTGAGGCGCTGCTGGCGCGCCTGGCCATGGTCGGGCGGGCGATGCCCCGCACCCCGGTGGTGCAGCTGCGTCACGACCGGCTGGACCTGTTCGCCAAGCTGGAGTACGTCAATCCGAACGGCAGCTCCAAGGACCGCTCGGCGTACTGGATCCTGCGGCGGGCCGTCGAGCGCGGCGACGTCACCGAGCGGACCACCATCGTGGAGTCCTCGTCGGGCAACTTCGCCATTTCGCTCGCGTCGTTCTGCCGCTGGATCGGGTTGACCTTCGTCCCGGTGATCGATCCGAACGTCAACGCCAGCACGGAGGCGTACCTGCGCCGGCTGTGTGACCGGGTCGAGAAGGTCACCGAGCCGGACGGGACGGGCGGGTACCTGTCCACCCGGCTGCGGCGGGTGGAGGAGTTGCGGGCGGAGCTGCCCTCGGTCTACTGGCCCAACCAGTACGCGAACCTGGACGCCGTCGAGGCGCACGACCGGCTCACCGGCGCGGAACTGTGCGCGGATCTGCCCCGCATCGACTACCTGTTCGTCGGGGTGAGCACCGGCGGCACCATCGGCGGGCTGTCCACCCGGCTCAAGCGGCTGCACCCGGACGCCTGGGTGGTCGCCGTCGACGCCGAGGGGTCGGTCATCTTCGGTGGCCCGCCGGCCAAGCGGCGCCTGCCCGGGCTCGGCTCCAGCATCGTGCCGCCGCTGGTGGGCAAGGCCAGCATCGACGACGTGGTGATCGTGCCCGAGGTGGACGCGGTGCGCGGTTGCCACGAGCTGTTTGAGCGGCACGGGCTGTACACCGGCGGGTCGACCGGCAGCGTCTACAGCGCGATCGAGCGGTACTTCGCCGACCACCGGGGGCCGCGCCCGACCGTCGCCTTCCTGTGTGCCGACCGAGGCACCGGTTACGCCGACACCGTGTACGACCCGGAATGGGTCGACCGGTTCGTCGCCCAACGCGACCGCGGCCAGTCCGTGGCCCTGGTGTGAGAGGAACAGCATGACCGAGACGCACCGACCGACCGTCCGGCCGTTCACGGTGGTGACCGCGGCCGAGGTGGCCGCGGCCGTCGAGGCGGACCGGGCGGCTTGCCTGGACGCGGTACGCCGCTGCTACCTCGCCCATGACGAGGCGGCCACCGCGCTGCCGCACAGCAGCTTCCTGCGCTTCCCGCAGCTGCCCCGGGACCGGATCATCGCGCTGCCCGCCTATCTTGGCGGCGAGTTCGAGGTGGCCGGCATCAAGTGGATCGCCAGCTTCCCCGGCAACACTGGGCACGGCATCCCTCGGGCGTCGGCCGTGCTGCTGCTCAACGACCTGGCCACCGGCTACCCGTACGCCTGCCTGGAGTCCTCGCTGATCTCCGCGACCCGGACGGCGGCGTCCGCGGTGCTCGGGGCGGAGGAGCTGGTGGGCGGCCGGCGGGTCGGCAGCGTCGGCTTCATCGGCACCGGCCTGATCGCCGAGCACGTCCGCCGGTTCCTGCGCGACCTGGACTGGGAGATCGGCGAGTACCGGCTGTTCGACCTGGACCCGGCAGCGGCCGAGCGGTTCGCCGCCGGCGTGCAGGCCGACGGGGTGGGTGCGGTCAAGGTCGTGCCCGAGGCCGCCGACGCCTGCGCCGCCGACCTCGTGGTGCTCGCCACCGTGGCCGGCGAGCCGCACCTGTACGACCCGGCCCTGTTCGCCCACCGCCCGGTGGTGCTGCACCTGTCCCTGCGCGACCTGTCGCCGGAGATCGTGCTCGCCGCCCAGAACGTCACCGACGACGTCGACCACGCGGTCCGCGAACGGACCTCGCTGCACCTGGCCGAGCAGCGGGTCGGGCACCGCGACTTCGTCGCCGGCACCATCGCCGGCGTGCTGCGCGGGCGGGTCCGCCGGGACCCCGACCGGGCCGCGATCTTCGCGCCCTTCGGCCTCGGGGTGCTGGACCTCGCCGTCGGGGCGTGGGCCTTCGACCGGGTACGCGCCGCCGGCGGCGGCCAGCCGATCGCCGACTTCTTCCCGCCGGCGAACTGATCGAGGGGGTGGCAGGTGGACCTGACGATCGAAGCCGAAGGGCTGCGCAAGACCTACGGCAACCACACCGCGCTGGCCGGGGTGGACCTCGCCGTGCCGGCGGGCACCGTGCTCGGCATGCTCGGCCCGAACGGGGCCGGCAAGACCACCATGGTGCGGATCCTGTCGACGCTGTTGACGCCGGACGGGGGCACCGCCCGGGTCTGTGGGCACGACGTGGTCCGGGAACCGCGTGAGGTACGCCGGCGGGTCGGCCTCACCGGCCAGTACGCGGCCGTGGACGAGCTGCTGACCGGCCGGGAGAACCTCGTGCTGATTGGCGTGCTGCACCACCTTGGCCGGCGGGCGGCCCGCGCCCGGGCCGAGGAACTGCTCGACCGGTTCCAGCTCACCGACGCCGCCGGCCGGGCCGCCCGGACCTACTCCGGTGGCATGCGGCGCCGGCTCGACCTGGCCGCGAGCCTGGTCGCCGACCCGCCGGTGCTGGTGCTCGACGAGCCCACCACCGGGTTGGACCTGACCAACCGGCGCACCCTGTGGACGATGGTCCGGGAGCAGGTGGCCCGCGGCACCACGGTGCTGCTCACCACGCAGTACCTGGAGGAGGCCGACCAGCTCGCCGACCGGATCCTGGTCCTCGACGGCGGGAAGGTGATCGCCGAGGGCACCCCGGACGAGCTGAAGCGCAAGGTCGGCGACGAGCAGCTGCAGATCCGGCTGCGCGACGGCGGTCAGCGGTCCGCCGCGGTCGCGGCCCTCGCCGCCGTCACCGCCCAGCAACCGGTGACCGACGAGGACCCGGCGAGCCTGCGGCTGCCGTCGAGCGACGGGCTGGCCGGCGTCGCGGCCGTGGCGGCGGCGCTGGACGCCGCCGGGATCGACGTCGAGTCGTTCGCCAGCTGCGCGCCGACCCTGGACGACGTCTTCCTCTCCCTCACCGGGCGGAGCACCGCCGAGAAGCCGGAGGCAGCGGCATGACCACCCTCGCCGTCGAGACCTCGGCCCTGGTGGGCCGCCACCTGCGACACCTGGCCCGGGTGCCGATGCGGCTGCTCGGCGTGACTGTCATGCCGGTCGCGTACGTGGTGATCTTCGGTTACCTCTTCGGCAGCGTCATCGAGGTGCAGGGCGGCGGCTACCGGGAGTTCCTGATGGCCGGCATCTTCGCCCAGATGATGCTCACCAACCTGCAGCACACCGCGCTCGGTGTGGTCGACGACCTGGGCAACGGCATCGACGACCGGTTCCGGTCACTGCCGATCGCCGGGCTCGCCGTACCGCTGGCCCGGACCATGGCCGACCTCACCCGGGTGGTGGTCGCCTGTGTCGCCATGGCCGTGGTGGGCTTCGCGATGGGCTGGCGGACGCACGCCGGGGCGCCGCAGGTGCTCGCCGGCTTCGGGCTGCTGCTCCTGCTCGGCTTCGCCGCCTCCTGGCTCGGGGTCCTCCTCGGGCTGCGGCTGCGCTCCGCCGAGGCGGTCAGCGCGGTGGCCTTCCTCGTCGTCATGCCGATGACGTTCCTGTCCAACGCGTTCATCCCGCTGCACGGGCTGCCGGGCTGGCTGCGCGCGGTGTGCGAGTGGAACCCGCTGTCCGCCGTGGTTGCCGCCTGCCGGGACCTGTTCGGCAACCCGGGCTCGGCCGGCGACGCCCTGCCGATGCGGCACCCGGTCGCCGCCTCTCTGCTGCTGATCGGCGCGCTGCTGGTGGTCAGCGCGGCGCTGGCCACCCACGCCTACCGGGCCGCCGCCCGGGGCCGCTGACCCCGGGCCGCCGCCGCCCGGCCGGTCCGCGTACGCCGACCGGCCGGGTGGCCACTCGCTCGCCACCCGCCATCCGTGAACACACCGCGTCCGTAGCTCCGGAGGACAGCTGTGCCCGACCACGAGGATGTTCCCTGCCCGCTGACCACCGCGCAGTTCGGGGTCTGGCTGGCCCAGCGGCTCGACCCGGACAACCCGATCTACCTCCTCGCCGAGTACGCCGACCTGACCGGCCCGCTCGACCACGCGGTGTTCGAGGCGGCGCTGCGCCGGACCGTCGCCGACACCGAGGCGCTGCGGATCCGGGTCGAGGAGCCGGTCGAGGGCCGGCCCGTGCTGGCGGTGGCGCCGGTGGTCGACTGGACGCTGCCGGTGCTCGACCTGCGCGGGGAGGCCGATCCGTTCGGGGCCGCCCTGGACTGGATGCGCGCCGACGCGACCCGGCCGCTCGACCCGGGACAGGCGCCGCTGTTCCGGTACGCGCTGCTGCGCCTGACCGACGACCGGACCCTGTGGTACCAGTGCTACCACCACCTGGCCCTGGACGGGTACGGCATGGTGCTGGTGGCCCGGCGGGTCGCCGAGGTCTACACCGCGCTCAGCGGCGGCGCCGAGCCCGAGCCGGCGTCGTTCGGGCCGCTGCGGGCGCTGGCCGAGACGGAGGCCGCCTACCGCGGCGGCGAGCGGTTCGACCGCGACCGCGGGTACTGGACCGGGCGGTTCGCCGACCGGCCCACCCCGGCCAGCCTTGCCGACCGGCAGCCGGCCACCCCGCGCCGGCTCACCCGGCGCAGCGCCCCGGTGGCAGCGGCCACGATGGACCGGCTGCGGGTGGCGGCCCGCGAGTTGGGCGTCGCGGTGCCGGCGGTGGTGGTGGCCGCGGTCACCGCCTACCTGCACGGGCTGACCGGCAACGAGGACGTGGTGCTCGCCCTGCCGTTGACCGCCCGGCAGGACGCCGCGGCGCGGCGTACCCCCGGCATGGTCTCCGCGATCGCGCCCCTGCGCGTCGCGGTACGCGCCGACGCCACCCTCGGCGCGCTCGTCGCCGGCGCCTCCCGGGAACTGCACGACGCGCTGCGCCACCAGCGCTACCGCTTCGAGGACCTGCACCGCGACCTGGGCCTGACCGGCGGCGCCACGCTGCTCGGCCCGCACGTGAACATCCTGCTCGACACCGGCGGCGCGGCCGGGACCCGGTTCGGCGCCGCCACCGGCACCGACCACAACCTGGCCGGCGGCCCGGTCGACGACCTGGCCGTCGTGCTCGACGCCCGGCGCGGCGACACCGACGCCCGGCTGGACCTGGACGCCAACCCCGACCTCTACTCGGACGAGCAGGTCAGCGGGCACGTCCAGCGCCTCGCCGCCTTCCTCGACACGTTCGCCGGGGCCGCGGCGGACGCCCCGGACACCCCGGTCGGCCGGCTCGACCTGGCCGGCACGGCCGAACGGCGGCTGGTGCTGCGCGAGTGGAACGACACCGCCCGGCCGGTGCCGGACGTGCGGCTGCCGGCGCTGATCGAGCAGCAGGTGGCGCGTACCCCCGACGCCCCGGCGGTCACCTGCGGCCCGACCACCCTGACCTACGCCGAGCTCAACGCCGCCGCCAACCGGCTGGCCCGGCTGCTGGTCGCCCGCGGCGCCGGCCCGGAGCGGCTGGTCGCGCTGGCGCTGCCCCGGTCGGCGGAGATGATGGTCGCCCTGCTCGCCGTCCTCAAGGCCGGCGCCGGCTACCTGCCGGTCGACCTGCGCTACCCGCCGGACCGGGTCGAGTTCATGCTGGCCGACGCGGACCCCCGGCTGGTGCTCACCGTCGGCGGCGCCGGCGACGGGCTGCCGGTCGGTGACCCGGACCGGCTGCTGCGGCTCGACGAGCCCGCCGTCCGCGCGCTGCTCGCCGCGCAGGACGACGGCGACCTGACCGACGCCGACCGGCGGCGCCCGCTGCGCGGCGCCCACCCGGCGTACGTCATCTACACCTCCGGCTCCACCGGCCGGCCCAAGGGCGTGGTGGTCAGCCACGACAACGCGGTCGACCTGGCCTGCTGGGCGGTCGCGGAGATCGGCCCGGCCGCCCTGTCCCGGGTGCTCGCCAGCACCTCGCTGAACTTCGACGTCTCGGTCTTCGAGATGTTCGGCCCGCTCGCCTGCGGCGGCGAGATCGAGGTGGTCGACGACCTGCTCGCCCTCGCCGAGCGGGCCGACGGCTGGACCGGCAGCCTGATCAGCGCGGTCCCGTCGGCCTTCGCGCAGCTGCTGGCCGGCGGCACGGTCGACGCCCGGGCCGACCTGGTGGTGCTCGCCGGTGAGGCGTTGTCGGCCCAGGCGGTGCGGGACATCGACGCCGCGCTGCCCGGCGCCCGGGTGGCGAACATCTACGGCCCGACCGAGGCCACCGTCTACTCCACCGCCTGGTACGGCGGAGACCTCGCCGACGGGGCCGCCCCGCCGATCGGCCGGCCCACCACCAACACCCGGGTGTACGTGCTGGACAGCGCGCTGCGTCCGGCGCCGCCTGGCACCGTCGGGGAGCTGTACCTGGCCGGCGCCGGGCTGGCCCGGGGCTATCTCAACCGGCCCCGGCTGTCCGCCGAGCGGTTCGTCGCCGACCCGTTCGGCCCGCCCGGCGCGCGCATGTACCGCACCGGCGACCTGGTCCGCTGGCGGGCGGACGGTCACCTCGACTATCTCGGCCGGATCGACCACCAGGTCAAGGTGCGCGGCTACCGGATCGAGCTGGGCGAGATCGAGTCCGTCCTGCTGGCCCACCCGGATGTGGCCCAGACCGCGGTGGTCGCCCGCGCCGACACCGGGGTCACCGCCCAGCTCGTCGGCTACGTGGTGCCGGCCGACCCGGCGGCCGCACCGGCCCCCGCCCAGCTGCGTGAGCACGTCGCCGCGGCGCTGCCGGAGTACATGGTGCCGGCGGCCTTCGTGCTGCTGGAGGCGCTGCCGCTGAACCCCACCGGCAAGCTGGACCGCCGCGCCATGCCCGCCCCGGACTTCGCCGCGGCGGCCGGCGCCGGCCGGGCCGCGACCGGCCCGCGCGAGGAGCTGCTGGCCCGGCTCTTCGCCGAGGTGTTGGGCCTGCCTGGGGTCGGCGCCGAGGACAGCTTCTTCGACCTCGGCGGGGACAGCATCGTCTCCATCCAGCTGGTTAGCCGGGCCCGGCAGGCCGGGCTGCGCCTCACCCCGCGCGACGTGTTCACCCACCGGACGGTGGCGGCCCTGGCCCGGGTGGCCGGCGAGCTCGGGTCGGCCGAGGCCGAGGACCCGGACGCGGCGCTCGGGGAGGTGCCGCTGCCGCCGATCGTCGACTGGCTGCGCGGCCGGGCGGGCGAGGCGTACCCGGTCGACGGGGTGGCGCAGAGCGTCGTCGTGCGTACCCCCGCCGGGCTGCGCGCCGCGGACCTGGCGGCCGGGCTGCGGGCGCTGCTCGACCACCACGACGCCCTGCGGATCACCCTGCGCCGCGACGGCACGGCGTGGCGGCTGGAGGTGCCGCCCCGGGGCACGGTGTCCGCCGCCGACTGCCTGCGCCGGGTCACCGCCGATGCCGAGGTCGGCGCCGCCCGGGCGGACGCCGTGGCGGGGCTGCGCCCGGGCGACGGGCAGCTGCTGCGGGCGGTGTGGGGCGACGCCGGGGCGGACCGCCCCGGCTGGCTGGTGCTCGCCGTCCACCACCTCGCCGTGGACGGCGTGTCCTGGCGGATCCTCCTCGACGACCTGGCCACCGCCGTGGCGGCGAGCGCGGCGGGTGAGCCACCCCGGCTGGCGCCGGTCCCCACCTCCTACCGCACCTGGGCCCGGCGGGTGACGGCCGCAACGCCCGCCTCGCCGACTGCGGCCGAGCGGGCCGGCGGATCCGGCGACGCGGCGACCGAGCCCGCCTCCATCGTGGACTCGCCGCTCGGGCGCCGCCCGGTCGGCCCGACCGACACCGAGGCGGCGGCCCGCCGCCGGACCGTCGGGCTGCCGGTGGCCCGCACCGAGACGCTGCTGCGCACCGCCGCCCCCCGGTGGTACGCCGGCGTCGACGACCTGCTGCTGGCCGCCCTGGCGGTCAGCGTGGCCGACTGGCGGCGCCGGCACCGGCCCGGCACCGGGCCGGGCCTGACGGTGGACGTCGAGGGACACGGCCGGGACGGTGTCGACGGGCTCGACCTGTCCCGCACCGTCGGCTGGTTCACCCGGCTGGCCCCGGCCCGGCTCGACCTCGGCGACCTCGACCCGGCCGAGGCGCTGGCCGGCGGTCCGGCCACCGGCCGGGCGGTGAAGCGGATCAAGGAACAGCTGCGGGCACCCGGCCGAGAGGGCGGCGAGCCGCAGATCGGGTTCAACTACCTCGGCCGGCTGACCGCCGGCGCGGGCGTCGACTGGTCGCTGCTGGCTGTCGACGGTGAGGTGGCCGCCGGTGGGGCGAGCGGGCTGCCGATGGCCCACCCGCTGGAGATCAACGCGGTGGTGGTCGACGGACCGGACGGGTCCCGGCTCACCGCCGAGTGGAGCTGGCCCGACGGGGTGCTGACCGACGGCGACGTGCGCGAACTCGCCGACGGCTGGCTCGCCGCGCTCGAGGCGATCACCGAACACGCCGCCCGGCCCGGTGCCGGCGGGCGCAGCCCGTCCGACCTGCCCCTGGTCGAGCTGGACCAGGCCGAGGTGGAACGGCTGGAGCACAGCTACCCGGCGCTGGCCGACGTGCTGCCGCTCGCCCCGCTGCAGGAGGGGCTGCTGTTCCTGGCCGCCTACGACGAGCAGGCCCCGGACATCTACACCGTGCAGTTCGTCTTCGACCTCGACGGCGAGCTCGACCCGGCGCGGCTGCGTACCGCGGCCCAGGCGCTGCTCGACCGGCATCCCGGGCTGCGCGCCGGCTTCACCCACCGGGACCTGCGCCGCCCGGTGCAGGTGGTGCTGGACCGCGTCGAGGTGGACTGGCGCGAGCCGGACCTGACCGGCGTCGCGGCGGCCGAGGTGGACGCGCGGCTCGCCGACCTGCTCGCCGCCGACCGGGCCGAACGCTTCGACCTGACCCGGCCGCCGCTGCTGCGCTTCACCCTGGCCCGGCTGCCCGGCGGGCGGCACCGGCTGGTGCTGACCAACCACCACATCCTGCTCGACGGCTGGTCGATGCCGGTGCTCGCCGGGGAACTGTTCGCGCTGTATCGGGCGGCCGGGCGTACCGACGCGCTGCCGCCGGTCACCGACGCGCGGGCGTACCCCGCCTGGCGGGCCCGGCAGGACCGGCCCGCGGCCGAGGCGGCCTGGCGGGCGGCCCTCGCCGGCCTGGCCGAGCCGACCCTGGTGGCGCCGGCCGCCGCCGAGCGTGGCCCGGTGCCGCCGGCCAAGCTGCTGCGCGAGGTGCCGGCCGCGCTCACCGAGACCCTCACGGCCGCGGCCCGGGCGGCGGGCGTCACCCTCAACACGGTCGTGCAGGGCGCCTGGGCGGTGCTCGTCGGCAGCCTCACCGGCCGCGACGACGTGGTCTTCGGCGCCACCGTGGCCGGCCGGCCGGCCGAACTGCCCGGCGTGGAGACCATGGTCGGTCTCTACATCAACACCGTGCCGGTGCGGGTGCGCCTCGACCCGGCCGAGCCGGTGGCCGCCGCGCTCGCCGGATTGCAGGAACGGCAGTCGGCGCTGCAACCGCACCAGCACCTCGGGCTGCCCGACATCCAGCGGCTGGCCGGGCACGGCGAACTCTTCGACACCCTCGTGGTGTTCGAGAACTACCCGGTCGACCCGTCCGTGCTCGACCTCGCCGGCACCGGCCTGGCCGTGCGTGGGGTGCACGGGCACGACGCCACGCACTACCCGCTCACCCTGGTGCTGGTGCCCGGTGATCGGCTCGGGCTGCGGCTGGAGTACCGGCCCGACCTGATCGACGCGGACACCGCCGCGGCGCTGCTGGAGCGGATGTGCCGGCTGCTGGCGGGCATCGCCGCCGACCCGGCCGTCCCGGTGGGCCGGCTCGACCCGGTCACCCCGGCGGAACGCCGGCAGGTCCTGGCCGACTGGAACCGCACCCGGCAGCCCGTCGACCCGGCCACGCTGCCGCAGCTGCTGGCCCGGCAGGTGGCCGCCACCCCGGACGCCACCGCGGTGGTCTTCGAGGGGACGAGCCTCACCTTCCGCGAGCTGGACGAGGCGAGCAACCGGCTGGCCCGGCTGCTGCTCGCGTACGGCGCCGGGCCGGAGCGGTTCGTCGCCGTGGCGGTGCCCCGCTCGCTGGAGCTGGTGCTGGCGCTCTGGGCGGTGCTGAAGGCCGGTGCGGCGTACCTGCCGGTCGACCCCGACTATCCGGCGGACCGGATCGCCTACCTGCTCGACGACGCGCGGCCCGCCCTGTTGCTCACCACCCGGGCGACCGCCGCGCTGGCCGCCGGCAGCCTGGTTCTCGACACCGACGAGGTACGCCAGGCCGTGGCGCAACACTCCCCGGCCGCGCTGACCGACGCCGACCGGGCCGGGCCGCTGCGCCCGACCCACCCCGCGTACCTGATCTACACCTCCGGCTCCACCGGCCGGCCGAAGGGCGTGGTGGTGCCGCACCAGGGCATCGTCAACCGGCTGCTCTGGATGCAGCACGAGTACCGGCTCACCCCGGCGGACCGGGTGCTGCAGAAGACCCCGTCCGGGTTCGACGTCTCGGTGTGGGAGTTCTTCTGGGCCACCATCGTCGGCGCGACCCTGGTGGTGGCCCGACCGGAGGGGCACAAGGACCCGGCGTACTTGGCCGGGCTGATCCGCGCCGAGCGCGTCACCACCCTCCACTTCGTCCCGTCGATGCTGCAGGCGTTCCTGGCCGAACCGGCCGCCGCCGGCTGCACCGGGCTGCGCCGGGTGATCTGTAGCGGCGAGGCACTCCCCGCCGACCTGGCCGAGCGGTTCCACACCACCCTCGACCCGGCCGGCGCCCTCGGCGTCGAGCTGCACAACCTGTACGGGCCAACCGAGGCGTCGGTCGACGTGACGTACTGGGCCTGCCGGCCGGGGGAGCGGACCGTGCCGATCGGGGCGCCGGTCTGGAACACCCGGCTGTACGTGCTGGACGCCTTCCTCCGGCCGGTGCCCCCCGGGGTGGCCGGCGAGCTGTACCTGGCCGGCGTGCAACTGGCCCGCGGCTACCAGGGCCGACCCGGGCTCACCGCGCAGCGGTTCGTCGCCGACCCGTTCGCCGCCGCGCTGGCCGCCACGGACCCGTCCATCACGCCCGGGGAGCGGATGTACCGGACCGGGGACGTGGTGCGCTGGCGCGCCGACGGGGTGCTGGAGTACGTGGGCCGGACCGACCACCAGGTCAAGATCCGCGGCTTCCGGATCGAACTGGGCGAGATCGAGGCGACCCTCGCCGAGCACCCGTCGGTCGGGCAGTGCGTGGTCCTCGCCCGCGAGGACCAGCCGGGCGTGAAACGGCTCGTCGCGTACGCCGTACCGGCGGCCGGGCGGCAGGTCGACGCGGCCGTCCTGCGCGAGCACGTCGCCGGGCGGCTGCCGGAGTACATGGTGCCGGCGGCGGTGGTGGCCCTGGACGGCCTGCCGGTGACCACCAACGGCAAGCTCGACCGGGCCGCCCTGCCGGCCCCCGACTTCGCCGGGGTCAGCGGGGACGGGCGGGCGCCGTCGACGCCGCGCGAGGAACTGCTTGCCGGGCTGGTCGCCGAGGTGCTCGGGCTGCCCCGGGTCAGCGTCGACGACAGCTTCTTCGACCTGGGCGGCGACAGCATCGTCTCGATCCAGCTGGTCAGCCGGGCCCGGCAGGCCGGGCTGGAGCTGACCCCGCGCGAGGTGTTCACCCACAAGACCGTGGCGGCGCTGGCCACGGTGGCCCGGGAGGCGGCCGGCAGCGCCGCAACGGATCCCGACGCCGGCATCGGCGAGCTGCCGATGACCCCGATCGTGCGCTGGTGGCTGGACCGGGCCGGCCCGCTGGGCGGGTTCCACCAGTCGGTGGTGGTGCCCGCGCCGGCCGGACTGACCGCCGACCGGCTACGCGGCGCGGTGCAGGCGCTGCTCGACCATCACGACGCGCTGCGGATGCGGCTGACCGGCCCGGCCGGGCAGCGCCGGCTGGTGATCGGCCCGCGCGGCAGCGTGGCCGCCGGCGACCTGATCACCCACGTGCCCGCCACCGGCGACGCCGGGGGAGCGGAGGTGCCGGCCACCGATGGTGCCGCGGGCGGGCAGGTGCCGGCCACCGGCGACGCCGGGGGCGTTGACCTCGCCGTGCTGGCCGAGGCGGCCCGGGCCGACCTCGACCCGCTGGCCGGCCGGATGCTGCGGGTGGTCTGGTGCGACGCCGGTGCCGGACGGCCGGGACAGCTGCTCATCCTGGCCCATCACCTGGTCGTCGACGGCGTCTCGTGGCGAATCCTGCTGCCCGACCTGACCGCCGCCCTCGACGCCGCGCCCGGCACGCCACCCCGGCTCACCCCGGTCGGCACCTCGCTGCGGGAATGGGCGGAGCACCTGGTCCGGGACGCGCACGGCCCGTCCCGGCTGGCCGAGCTGCCACTGTGGACCAAGCTGCTCGACCAGCCGGAGCCGGCCCTGGCCGGGCGCCCGCTCGACCCGGCCCGGGACACCGTCGCCACCCTCGCGCAGCTGCGCGTGGAGTTGCCCGCCGAGCAGACCGAGCCGCTGCTGACCGCCGTACCGGCGCTGTTCCACGCCCGGGTCGACGACGCGCTGCTGACGGCGCTGGCCCTCGCGGTGGCGCACTGGCGGCAGCGGCGCGGCCGGGGAGCCGACCCGGCGGTGCTGGTGGACCTGGAGCGGCACGGCCGCGCCGACGACGTACCGGGGATCGACCTGTCCCGCACCGTCGGCTGGTTCACGAGCCTGGCTCCAGTCCGTCTCGATCCCGGGACGGTGGAGTGGGACCAGGTGCGCGACGGCGGTGCGCCCGTCGGAACCGCACTCAAGCGGGTCAAGGAACAACTGCGGGCCGCGCCCGACGACGGCCTCGGCTACGGCCTGCTTCGACACCTGAACAGCGAGACCGCCGGAGTGCTGGCGGAGCTGGCCGAGCCGCAGATCATGTTCAACCACCTCGGCCGGCTGAGCGGCACCGGCGGGCAGATCGGCGGCGGTGCGGACCCGGAGCAGCCGGTGGCGTACCCGATCGAGGTCACGAGCTGGACCGTCGACACCGCCGACGGCCCGCGGCTGACCGCGGTGTGGCGCTGGCCCGGTGGGCTGCTCGACGAGAGCGACGTCGGTCAGCTCGCCGACGACTGGCGGACGGCCCTGACCGGGATCGTGGCGTACGCGGCGGGCGGCGGGACCGGCGGGCACACCCCGTCCGACCTGACGCTGGCCTCGCTGTCCCAGGACGAGATCGACGAGTTCGAGGACGAACTGGAAGCGGAGTGGGAGCAACAATGGTGAAGCAGTCACGCGTCGAGGACATCCTGCCGCTGTCACCGTTGCAGCAGGGACTGCTCTTCCACGCGCTGTACGACGGCTCGGCGTCGGACCTCTACACCGTCCAGTTCGCGCTGGACCTGGAAGGTCCGGTCGACGGCGACCGGATGTGCCGCGCCCTCGGCGCGATCCTGGCCCGGCACGCCAACCTGCGGGTCGGCATCCGGCAGCGCAAGACCGGGGAGTCGGTCGCGGTGGTGCCGCGCGAGATCGCCCCGGCCTGGCAGGAGCACGACCTGACCGGCCTCGCCGCGGCGGACCGCGCCGACGAGGTGGTCCGGCTGCTCGCCGCCGACCGCGCCGCCGGCTTCGACCTGGCCCGCCCACCGCTGCTGCGCGCCGCGCTCATCCGGACCGGACCGGAGCGGGCGAAGCTGGTGCTCACCAACCACCACGTGCTGCTCGACGGCTGGTCGATGCCGCTGCTGGCGAAGGAGTTGTTCGCCCACTACCTCGCCGGCGGGCACGACCGCAGCCTGCCACCGGTCACCCCCTACCGCGACTACCTGGGCTGGCTCGACCGGCAGGACCGGGCCGGCGCCGAGCGGGCCTGGCGGGACGCGCTGCACGGGCTGGCCGGGCCGACCCTGCTCGCGCCGGCCGACCCGGCGCGGCCGCCGGCCACCCCCGAACAGCTCACCGTGGCCCTGCCCGCCGACCTCACCGCCCGGCTCACCGCCGCGGCCCGCCGGCTCGGCGTCACCCTCAACACTGTGGTCCAGGGCGCCTGGGCGCTGCTGCTCGGCACCCTCACCGGCGACGACGACCTGGTCTTCGGCGCCACCGTCGCCGGACGGCCGCCGGAGCTGCCCGGTGTCGAGTCGATGCTCGGCCTGTTCATCAACACCGTCCCGGTGCGGATCCGGCTCGACCCGGCCGAGTCCCTGGCCGCCCTGCTGGCCCGGGTGCAGGACGAGCAGTCGGCGCTCATGGCGCACCAGCACCTCGGCCTCGCCGAGATCCGCCGGCTGGCCGGCACCGGCGACGGCGACCTGTTCGACACGCTGACCGTCTTCGAGAACTACCCCCTCGATCCGGCCGCGCTGGACCTGCCCGGCACCGGCCTGCGGGTCACCGCGGTCACCGGCCACGACGCCACCCACTACCCGCTGACCCTGGCCGTGCTGCCCGGGGAACGGCTCACCCTCCGCCTGGACCACCGCCCGGACCTGCTGGACGCGGCGGCCGCCCGGCGCGTCGCCGACCGCCTGGTCCGCCTGCTCACCCAGGTCGTCGACGCGCCGCGGACCCCGGTCGCCGCGCTCGACCTGCTCGACGACGCCGAGCGCGCGGCCGTCCTCGGCGCCTGGGCGGCCGGGCCGCCGCCCGTGGCGCCGCGCACCTTCCCCGAGCTGTTCGCCGCGCAGGTCGCGGCCCGACCGCAGGCGCCGGCCCTGATCGGCGTCGACAGCACCATGTCGTACGCCGAACTGGACGCCGCCGCCGACCGGCTGGCCCGGCTGCTCATCGACCGGGGCGTCGGCCCCGAGCGGGTGGTCGCGCTCGCCCTGCCACGCAGCCCGGAACTGGTCACCGCCGCGCTCGCGGTGAGCAAGGCCGGCGGCGCCTGGCTACCGGTCGACCCGGACTACCCGGCGGACCGCATCGCGTTCATGCTCACCGACGCCCGACCGGTGCTGCTGGCCACGCTGACCGGGCTCGAGCTGCCCGACACCGGCGTGCCCCGGCTGCTGCTCGACCAGCCGGCCACGGTGGCGAACTGGGCGGCCCGCCCCACCGGCCTGGTCACCGATGCCGAGCGCGCCGCCCGGTTGCGGCCCGAGCACCCCGCGTACCTCATCTACACCTCCGGATCCACCGGCCGGCCGAAGGGGGTGGTCGTCACCCACGCCGGCCTGCCCAGCTTCACCGCCGCGATCGTGGCCGGCTTCGACGTCGACCCCACCAGCCGGGTGCTGCAGTTCTCCTCACCCAGCTTCGACGCGTCCGTCCTGGAACTCTGCGCCGCCTTCGGCGCCGGGGCGGCGCTGGTCGTACCGCCGCCGGGGCCGCTGGTCGGCGACGACCTGGCCGCCGTGCTCACCGGCCAGCAGGTGACCCACGCGCTCATCCCGCCGGCCGCGCTCGCCGGCCTGCCCGCCGTGGCGCCGCCGGTGCTGCGCACCCTGGTGGTCGGCGGTGACGCCTGCGGGGAGGACCTGGTCGGCCGGTTCGCCCCTGGCCGGCGCATGGTCAACGCGTACGGGCCGACCGAGATCACCGTGGCGGCGACGCTCAGCGCGCCGCTGGTGCCGGGCACCGGCACCCCACCGATCGGCGCCCCGGTCGCCGGTGCCCGCGCCTACGTCCTCGACCGGTTCCTGCGCCCGGTGCCGCCCGGCGTGCCCGGGGAGCTGTACATCGCCGGGGCCGGGCTGGCCCGCGGCTACCTGGACCGGCCGACGCTGACCGCCGAGCGGTTCGTCGCGGACCCGTTCGCCGCCGAGCCCGGCGGGCGGATGTACCGCACCGGCGACCTGGTGCGCTGGCGCGCCGACGGGACGCTGGAGTTCGTCGGCCGGGCCGACGCCCAGGTGAAGATCCGCGGCTTCCGGGTCGAGCCGGGCGAGATCGAGGCGGTGCTGTCCCGCCACCCGGCCGTCGCGCAGGTCGCGGTCGTCGCGCGGGAGGACCAGCCGGGCGTGAAGCGCCTGGTCGGGTACGTGGTGCCGGCCGCCGGCGCGCTGGTCGACCCGGCCGCGCTGCGGGCGCACGTCGGCGCCAGCCTGCCCGACTACATGGTGCCCGCGGCCGTGGTCGGCCTCCCGGCGCTGCCGCTGACCCCGAGCGGGAAGCTGGACCGGCGGGCGCTCCCGGCCCCCGGGTTCACCGGCTCCGGTGGCGGCCGGGCCCCGGCCAATGCCCGCGAAACCCTGCTCGCCGGGCTGTTCGCCGAGGTGCTCGGGCTGGACGCGGTCGGCGTCGACGAGAGCTTCTTCGACCTCGGCGGCGACAGCATCGTGTCGATCCAGCTGGTCAGCCGGGCCCGCAAGGCGGGGCTCGCGTTCAGCCCCCGGGACGTCTTCGTGCACCGGACGGTCGCCGGTCTCGCCGCCGCCGCCGCAGACGACGCCGTGCCGGTGCCCACCGACGACGGTACGGGTGAGGTGCCGCTGACCCCAATCGTGCACTGGCTGCGGGAGCGGGGCGGCCCGATCGACGGCTTCCACCAGTCGATGCTGGTGACCAGCCCGGCCGGGCTGCGCCCGGAGCACCTGGTCGGCGCGGTGCAGGCGCTGGTCGACCACCATGACGCGCTGCGGCTGCGGCTGGTCCGCGACGCGGCCGGCGGCTGGCGGCAGGTGATCGGCGAGCGTGGCAGCGTGGCCGCCGCCGGCCTGGTGACCCGGATCGACGCGGCCGGACTGGACGCCGACGAGCTGCGCGGCCTGGTGGAGGAGCAGGCCAAGGCGGTCCAGGCGCGGCTGGCCCCGGGCGAGGGGCGGGTCCTGCAGGCGCTGTGGTTCGACGCCGGCGTCGACCGGCCCGGCCGGCTGCTGCTGGCCCTGCACCACCTGGTCGTCGACGGGGTGTCGTGGCGGATCCTGCTGCCCGACCTGGCCGCCGCCGCGCAGGCGGTCGCCGCCGGGCGTACCCCCGAGCTGGAACCGGTGCGGACCTCGCTGCGCCGCTTCGCGGAGCACCTGGCCGCCGAGGCCGCGCGCCCGGAGCGGGCCGCCGAACTGGCCGGCTGGCTGGACCGGCTCGGCGCCGCCGAGGCCCCGCTCGCCGGACGGCCGCTCGACCCGGCCCGGGACATCGTGGACGCCGGCCGGCTGCTGACCGTCACCCTGCCCGCCGAGCGCACCGTGCCGCTGCTGACCCGGGTGCCAGCGGCGTTCCACGGCCGGGTCAACGACGTGCTGCTCACCGCGCTCACCCTCGCGGTCACCCGGTGGCGGCGCCGGCGCGGCACCCAGGACGCCGGCCTGCTGGTCGACCTGGAGGGCCACGGCCGGGAGGAACTGGCCGCCGGCCTGGACCTGTCCCGGACCGTCGGCTGGTTCACCACCATGTACCCGGTCCGGCTCGACCTCGGCCGGCTCGACCTGGACGAGGCGTTCGCCGGGGGCGCCGCCGCCGGGCGCGCGATCAAGCGGGTGAAGGAACAGCTCCGCGCGGTGCCCGACAACGGCATCGGGTACGGGCTGCTCCGCTACCTCAACCCCGACACCGCCCGCCAGTTGACCGACCGGCCGGCCCCGCAGATCGGCTTCAACTACCTCGGCCGGTTCGCCACGGCCGACGACGGCGACGCCGACTGGACGATCGCCGCCGACGCCCGGGCCCTCGGCGGCGGCGCGGACGGCGCCCTGCCGGTGCCGCACGCCATCGAGGTCAACGCCGTCACCCGGGACCACGCCGACGGTCCCCGGCTGTCGGCGACCTTCTCCTGGCCGCAGACCCTGCTCGGCGAGGCGGACGTCCGCGAGCTGGCCGACGACTGGCTGGCCGCGCTGGACGCCCTCAGCACGCACGCCGTCACCCCGGGCGCCGGCGGGCACACCCCGTCCGACCTGCTGCTGCCCCTGTCCCAGGAGGAGATCGAGGCGATCGAGGCGGCCCAACCGGCCGCCAGCGACCTGCTGCCGCTGTCCACCCTGCAGGAGGGGCTGCTCTTCCACGCCCTCTACGACGGGCCGGACCGCGACGTCTACACCGTGCAGCTCTGCTTCGACCTGGCCGGTGCGCTGGACGCGGCCGCCCTGCGGGACGCCGCCGACGCCCTGCTGGCCCGGCACGCCAACCTGCGGGCCGCGTTCCGCCAGCGCCCCTCCGGCGAGTCGGTGCAGGTGGTGGTGGACGGGATCCGGGCCGGCTGGCGGGAGCACGACCTGCGCGAGCTGGCCGGCGCGGCGCAGGCCGACCGGGTCCGCGACCTGCTCGCCGCCGACCGGGCCGAGGGCTTCGACCTGACCCGCCCGCCGCTGCTGCGGTTCACCCTGCTGCGCCTGGCCGACACCGCACACCGACTGGTGCTCACCAACCACCACATCCTGCTCGACGGCTGGTCGGTGCCGACGCTGATGCGGGAGCTGCTCGCCCTGTACGCCGCCGGCGGCGACGACCGGCAGCTGCCCCGGGTGGCGCCCTACCGCGACTACCTGGCCTGGCTCGGCGCGCAGGACCGGGCGACCGCGGAACGGGCCTGGGCCGAGGCCCTCGCGGGCCTGGCCGAGCCGACGCTGCTCGCCCCGGCCGACCCGGGCCGGGCCCCCGAGCTGCCCGACCGGCTTGTCATCGACCTGCCGGCCGAACTGACCGCCGACCTGCAGGCGCAGGCCCGCCGGCACGGCGTCACCCTCAACACCGTCCTGCAGGGCGCGTGGGGGGTGCTGCTCGGCGCGCTGACCGGCCGCGGCGACGTGGTGTTCGGCGGCACCGTCTCCGGCCGCCCGCCGGAGATCGCCGGCGTGGAGACCATGGTCGGGCTGTTCATCAACACCCTGCCGGTCCGGCTGCGGCTGGACCCGGCCGAGCCGGTCGCCCGGCTGCTGCTGCGCCTGCAGGACCAGCAGTCCGCGCTGATGGCCCACCAGCACCTGCCGCTGACCGAGGTGCAGCGGCTGGCCGGGCACGGGGAGCTCTTCGACACCCTGGTGGTCTTCGAGAACTACCCGCTCGACCCGAGGTTACTGACCCTGCCCGGCACCGGGCTGCGGCTGACCGGCGTGTCCGGACGGGACGCCACCCACTACCCGATCACCGTCACCGCGATCCCCGGCGAGCGGCTGCGGCTGCAGCTCGACCACCGCACCGACCTGTTCCCGGCCGACGCGGCCCAACGCCTCGCCGACCGGCTGCTGCGGCTGCTCACCGCCGTCGCCGCCGACCCGGACACGCCGGTGGGGCGGCTGGACGTCCTCGACCCGGCCGAGCGGCGGCTGGTGCTGGCCGACTGGAACGACACCGCCCAGCCCGAGCCAGCGCTGGCCGGCGGGGTGGCCGCCCGGTTCGCCGCCCAGGCCGCCCGCACCCCGGACCAGGTCGCCGTGCGGGCCGCCGACGGCGCCACGCTGACCTACCGGGAACTCGACGCCCGGGCCAACCGGCTGGCCCAGCACCTGGTGGCGCTCGGCGTGGCCGCCGAGGACCGGGTCGCCCTGCTCCAGGAACGCTCGGTCGACCAGGTGGTGTCGGTGCTGGCCATCCTCAAGGCCGGCGCGGCGTACGTGCCGCTGGACCCGCGCTACCCGGCCCACCGGCTGACCCACATCGCCGCCGACACGGCCAGCTCGGTGCTGCTCGCCGACCGGGCCATGACCGGCGTGCGGTTCGACCACGACCTGACCGTGGTGACCGTCGACGGCGCGGCCGCCGCCGACATCGCCGCCCGGCCGGACGCCGACCCGGGCCGCCCCGCCCATCCCCGGCAGCTCGCCTACGTCATGTACACCTCCGGCTCCACCGGCACCCCCAAGGGCGTCGCGGTCACCCAGTACGACGTGCTCAGCCTCGCCGCCGACCGGTGCTGGCGCACCGACCGGCAGCGCCGGGTGCTGCTGCACTCGCCGCTGGCCTTCGACGCCTCGACGTACGAGCTGTGGGTGCCGCTGCTGAACGGCGGCGAACTGGTCGTCGCCCCGCCCGGCGAGCTGAGCATGGACGACCTGCGCGCCGTACTCACCGGCGGCGGGGTCACCGCGCTGTGGCTGACGGCCGGCCTGTTCCGGCTGCTGGCCGAGGAGACCCCGGAGGCGTTCGCCCGGGTCCGCGAGGTCTGGACCGGCGGTGACGTGGTGCCCGCGCCGATGGTGCGCCGGGTGCTGGCCGCCTGCCCCGGCCTCGTGGTCGGCGACGGCTACGGCCCGACCGAGACCACCACGTTCGCCTCGCACCACCTGATGCACGTCGTGGCCGAGGTGCCCGACTCGGTGCCGATCGGCCGGCCGCTGGACAACATGCGGCTGTACGTGCTGGACGACTACCTGCGCCCCACCCCGCCCGGGCTGGCCGGTGAGCTGTACATCGCCGGCGCCGGGCTGGCCCGCGGCTACCTGAACCGGCCGCGGCTGACCGCCGAGCGGTTCGTGGCCGACCCGTTCGGCCCCGCCGGCTCCCGCATGTACCGCACTGGGGACGTGGTCCGCTGGCGACCCGACGGCACCCTGGAGTTCGTCGGCCGCGCCGACGAGCAGGTGAAGATCCGGGGCTTCCGGATCGAACTCGGCGAGATCGAGGCGGTGCTGGCCCGCGACCCCGGCCTGGGCCAGGTGGCCGTGGTGGTCCGCGAGGACCGGCCTGGCGACAAGCGGCTCGTCGGCTACGTCGTACCGGCCGCCGACGCGGCGGCGCCGGACCCGGCCGCGCTACGCGCGCACGCCGCCACGGTGCTGCCGGAATACATGGTCCCGGCCGCGGTGGTGGTGCTGGACACCCTGCCGCTGACCGGCAACGGCAAGGTGGACCGGCGGGCCCTGCCGGCGCCCGACTACGCGGCCGGCTCCACCCGCCGCGCGCCGCGCACCCCGCAGGAGGAGGTGCTCTGCGACCTCTTCGCCGACGTGCTCGGCCTGCCCGAGGTCGGCATCGAGGACAGCTTCTTCGCCCTCGGCGGCCACTCCCTGCTGGCCACCCGCCTGGTCAGCCGGATCCGCACCGCGCTCGGCGCGGAACTGGCCATCCGGGACCTGTTCGAGTCGCCCACGGTGGCGGGTCTGGCCGCCCGGCTCGGCGGGGCGAGGCAGGCCCGCCGGGCGCTGGAGCCGATGCCCCGCCCCGAGCGGATCCCGCTTTCGTACGCGCAGAACCGGCTCTGGTTCATCAACCGGCTCTCCGGCGCCGACTCGCCGTACAAGATCCCGATCCTACTGCGGCTGACCGGCGAGCTGGACGTGGCCGCGCTGCGCGCCGCGCTGCGCGACGTGCTCGCGCGCCACGAGAGCCTGCGCACGATCTACCCGGACGCCGACGGCGACCCGTACCAGGTGATCCTGGACGCCGACGCGGCCTGCCCGTCGGTCACCGTGGAGACCGTCGACCCGGCCGAGGTGCGCGAGCTGATGCTCGCCGAGACCCGGCGCGGCTTCGACCTGGCCGTCGACCCGCCGCTGCGGGCCCGGCTGTTCGCCCTCGGCGACGGCGAGTACTTCCTGCTGCTCGTGCTGCACCACATCGCCGGTGACGGCTGGTCGATGGCCCCGCTGGGCCGGGACTTCTCCGCTGCATACGCGGCCCGGGTCGCCGGGCGGGCGCCGGAGTTCACCCCGCTGCCCGTCCAGTACGCCGACTACGCCCTCTGGCAGCGCGCGGTGCTCGGCGACGAGTCCGACCCGGACAGCGCGATCGCGCAGC
>NZ_VSFA01000081.1 GCF_008119785.1 Micromonospora sp. MP36
GGCGGGGGAGATGACCGATGAGGCGCGCGGGCTGCTGTCCCGCGGGCCCGGCGGCCCGAACGGCAGGGCGATCGCGCCGAGCCACACCCGGGACGGTCACGCGCTGCTGCTGATCAACCCGCACACCAGTTTCTTCTTCCGCTCCGAGCAGCATGTGACCAGCGGCGAAGGGCTCAACGCCTACGGCGCCGCCACCTGGGGGCAGTTCTTCATCTACCAGGGCTTCAACGCCAACACGGGCTGGATGCACACGTCGAGCGGCGTCGACAACGTCGACGAGTTCGCCGAGACGATCGTGACCGGGGCGGATGGCAGTCGGTCCTACCGCTACGGCAACGAACTGCGGCCGGTGACCACGAAGACGATCACGTTGTCCTACCGCACCGCCGACGGCGGGCTGGCGCGGCGCAGCTTCACCACCTTCGCCACCCACCACGGCCCGATCGTGCGCGAGGCGGACGGCAAGTGGATCGCGTTCGCGCTGATGAACCGGCCCGTCGAGGCGCTGCAACAGAGCTTCCTGCGCACCAAGACGCGGGACTACGCGGACTTCATCCAGGTGGCGGGCCTCAAGGCCAACAGCTCGAACAACACGCTCTTCGCGGACTCGAAGGGCGAGATCGCCTTCCTGGTGCCGCAGTTCATGCCGGTGCGAGACGACCGCTTCGACTATCGCAAGCCCGTCGACGGCAGCGATCCGGCGACCGACTGGCGCGGGCTGCACAGCCTCAGCAGCCTGCCGCAGGCGGTGAATCCGGAGAACGGCTGGGCGTTCAACACGAACAACTGGCCCTGGACCGCGGCCGGCGCGGACAGCCCCAAGGCCGCCGACTATCCGCGCTACTTCGACCAGGCCGGCGAGAACCCGCGGGGACCGCAGGCCATCCGGGTGTTGACCGCGCGGACCGACTTCACCCCGCAGACGCTGATCGAAGCCGCCTTCGACACGTACCTCACCGCCTTCGCCCGGCTCGTGCCGGGACTCGTCGCGGCGTGGGACAAGCTGCCCGAGGGTGACCAGCAGAAGACGAAGCTCGCCGGCCCGATCGGCCTGCTGCGCGGCTGGGACTATCGCTGGGCCGCGCAATCGACCGCGACGTCACTGGCCGTGTTCTGGGGCGAGGCGCTCTGGGCGCCCTTGGCCCAGGCGGCGCGGGACGCGGGCATGTCGATGTGGGACTACCTGGCCGAGCGTGCCACCGCCGCGCAGCGGCTCGCGGCGCTCGACGCGGCGGCGGAGCGGCTCACGCAGGACTTCGGCAGCTGGCAGGTGCCCTGGGGTGAGATCAACCGCTTCCAGCGCAACGACGGCGCGATCGTCCAGACGTTCGACGACGCCAAGCCGAGCAGCCCGGTGCCGTTCACCTCCGCGCAATGGGGCTCCCTCGCCTCGTTCGGTGCCAGGCGCTACCCGGGAACGAAGCGCTACTACGGCACCAGCGGCAACAGCTTCGTGGCAGTGGTGGAGTTCGGGCCGAGGCTGCGCGCCTGGGCGGTGACGGCCGGCGGGGCGAGCGGGCATCCCGACTCGCCGCACTTCAACGACCAGGTCGAACGCTACGCCAGCGGCAACCTCCGCCCCGTCTACTTCTATCCGGACGAGCTCAAGGGCCACATCGAGCGGAGCTACCAGCCGGGCAAGTGATCAGCCGTGGTGTACCGGATGGTTCGAAGGCTTCCTGGCAGTTGATCAGCTGACCGGTACGAGCAGCGCGCCGGCCGGGACCACACGGTCCCGGCCGGCGTCTCTTTCGTTCGGCCCCCTCAGGGTCGAGCAGCTGACTCAAAGATCTTGCGGTACTCGCCATAGCCTTCGCGCTCGAGGTCGTCGCGCCGAACGAACCGAAGCGCCGCCGAGTTCATGCAGTAACGCAGCCCGCCAGCTTCCGGGGGACCATCGTCGAACACATGGCCAAGGTGGCTGTCCCCGTGCGCCGACCGGACCTCGGTGCGGACCATACCCAGGGTCGAGTCTTGGATCTCCCGCACATTCGTCGGTTCGATCGGCTTGGTGAAGCTCGGCCAGCCGGTACCGCTGTCGAACTTGTTGACGGAGGCGAACAGCGGCTC
The DNA here is from genome assembly GCF_008119785.1 of Micromonospora sp. MP36. Classification (GTDB taxonomy): domain Bacteria; phylum Actinomycetota; class Actinomycetes; order Mycobacteriales; family Micromonosporaceae; genus Micromonospora. Next base: position 2,071 of record NZ_VSFA01000081.1, read on the forward strand.
GCCGGAGACAACGTCAACGTAGATGCCCGGCTCCTTGTTGTCCCAGTAGGCGTTGTCGAACGCTGGCTCCGTCCCGGCTTCCTGTGTGACTCGGTACTGCTCCGGCGACAGGCGAGAAATTGCCTCGGGGTTCTTGCGGTATTCGCGTGACACAGTTGCTCCTCTCGGCGAGACCTTCGGCAGGAAGACGGTCAACCAGACGCCCAGAGACGTGGCTCACCTGCGTACCCCGCCTGCCGTCGGCCAACCACGACGTGCCGCGCCGGCAGCGGCTGGCCCCACCCAGCCCGGCATTTGCCAAAACGGCAAGGATCCTTGCCGGCCCGTTCCCGGCGGCGCACCATCGGCGGGCCGGGACGGCGGCCGTCCGCGCGGCGAGGAGGGGGCACGATGAGCGAACCTGTGGCATACCCGGTCGACCCGGCGGTGGACGCGGCCACCGCCCGGTTCTGGGACGAGCTGTACCAACAGCGCGACCGGGTGTGGAGCGGCCGGGCGAACGCCGTCCTGGCCGAGGTGGTCGAGCCGCTGCCGCCCGGCACCGCGCTCGACCTGGGCTGCGGTGAGGGCGGCGACGCGATCTGGCTGGCCGGCCAGGGTTGGCAGGTCACCGCCGTCGACGTCTCGACCACCGCGCTGGACCGGCTCGCCACCGCGGCGGCCCGGGCCGGCGTAGCATCCCGGATCACCGTGGCCCGGCACGACCTGACCCGCACCTTCCCGGCCGGCCAGTACGACCTGGTCTCGGCGCAGTTCCTCCAGTCCCCGCTGGAGCTGCCCCGGGAGGCGGTGCTGCGCGCGGCGGCGCGCGCGGTCGCGCCCGGCGGCCGCCTCCTGGTCGTCGAGCACGGCGCGGCGCCGCCGTGGGCCCGCGAGAGCCACCCGCACGCCCGCTTCGCCAGCCCGGAGGAGATCCTCGCCGCGCTCGACCTCGAACCGGACGGCTGGCACACCGAACGGCTCGGGGCCGCGCACCGGACGGGCACCGGCCCAGACGGCGAGAGCGGCACCCTCGTCGACCACGTGGTCCTGGTCCGTCGCCGCTGAGCGGAGCCGCACCACACCGCGGCATGGTTTTACGGGAAATGGAGCAGTCGCCGTTTTGGGTGACGCCTATTAGGCTGCACGCCACCGGAAAGGCCGGCGGTCGGCGCGAAAACCGATCAACGGTTTTGTGTCAACCCTGCACCCCCTGGGTCCGAAACGGCGTGGAGAGACATGACGAAGAAGATGCGAGGTTTGGCCGCTGTCCTGCTCATTGTCGTTTCTGCGGTGGTAATCATCGGTCGAACCGCCGGTGCGAGTCCGTTCGAAACAAACTCCGCGAAAGCCTGGCCCCAATTCGGAGCCACGTCCGATCCGGATCTGACAGACGACGACGGGCCAACGGCCGGGCCGGCTGAACTGTTCAATGGGACGGCAGCGCTGAAGCAGCCGAGCAGATCCCCGTTTCCTGAGGTCATCGGCAGTCACGCCGAGAGCACCTCGGTCATCTGGAACGGGCAGTACGTCATGTATTACCGGACCTTCATTAGCCCGACGGGGGCCACCTGCTCCATTCCGCAAGGCGTGGCAATGGCGACGTCGAACGACAGCGGAGCCACCTGGACACCGGTCGACGGAGGACGCCCGTTGCCTGCCCTGCAGACGGTCCAGCAGGGTCAGAGTTGCAGCTTTGACGACAGTGTCAAGAGCACCTGGGTGTATTCACCCGACGTCATCGCCGACGGATCCCGCCTCGTCATGGTGTTCGAGCAACGTGACCACGACCCGAACTACGTCGCTCCAGGGCAGGGTCGGAGTCTGCACTCCATTCGCTATGTCACCAGCACCGACGGGCGCAACTGGTCGGAAAGCACCCTTCTGCTTGGACCTGGCGCCGTCGGTGCGTGGGACGACGAGGTCGGGACGCCCGATATCGAAAAGGACGGGACCGGCTACCTCCTGACCTTCCACGGACACGACGCGACCGGACGCCTGAAGCAGACGCGCGGAATGGTTCGGCTCGACGCGCTGGCCGGTGAATACACCGGGGTCCGCCAAAAGATCAACCTGTCCCCGACCCCGGACTGGGCCAACTTCGGGGTAGGTATGGCGGACATGACCCGCGGTCCCGACGGCTACTGGTACATAGTCTTCGAGGCATTCTCAGGCGCCAGCGGAGCGTGCGGTCGTACGGACACTCAGACGGTGGTGGGCATCGCGCGTAGCACCGACGCGGTGACCTGGTCGGTCGCACCGACGCCGCTGATCCACGGCCGCGACGGGCTCAGCTGCGGCTACGACATGCCCTCCTGGCAGATCCTCGGCGACGTTCGAGGCATCGTCACGCCCAACGACCCGCCGGAGGGCGGCAGCCTGGTGCGCTGGGACATTCGCGCGAGGTAGCGCTGCGCGAGCTTCGATCGATGCCTGCTCAAGCGGCACAAGCCGCTTGAGCAGGCGGGCGGGCGCGCCGAGGCACAGCGAAGGAGCAGCCGACCCCGGTTACCGCTTGCCCGAAACCTGCTGCGCCGTCCCGCCGCGCGGCCGCATCAACTCCCGCACCCCGAGATACACGAACGGCAGCATCAGCAGCACGTCGGCGAGGTGCGCGATCCACACCTCCCGACTGATCCGGCTCAGCGGGAAGGCGACGGCGCCCAGGCTGATCAGCAGGCCGACGGCGACCGGGCTGGTCCGCGTCCTGGCCAGGACGAGCCCCAGGGCGAACAGACTGAGCGGAAACAGCGGCCCGGCGGTCCAGAACAGTGTGTAGGCGGCGAACGCCGACCGCTCGTTGAGCAACTCGACCGCTGTTGCGTGCGAGACATCGAACAGGCCCTCGTGCACGCTCTGCACGCCGAACGCCACCCCGCCGACGGCCCCGACGACCGCTACCGGCAGCGCGACCGCCACGAACCGCGGAGCGGCCGGCCGCAGCCGCTCGTACAGGCCGATCAGGCCGATCAACCAGCAAGCGGTCGACAGCGCGACGAGCGTGCCGGCGGTGATGCCCTGCCGGTCGGCCTCCCAGAAGAAGCTGGCGAGGAAATTCAGTGTGGAACCGAGAATGAGAAACATACCCGGACGCTACGAACGCACGGCCGGCATCGAATTCGCCGAACGCTGACGGCCGTCTACCGCGGTCGCGGTATCCCGGCCAGCCCGCTGCGGTAGGCGAACACGACCAGCTGCGCCCGGTCCCGCGCACCGAGCTTCGCCATCGCCCGGTTGGCATGCGTCTTGGCGGTGGCCGGGCTGATGCTCAGCCGCAAGCCGACCTCCACGTCGGACAACCCCGCGGCGACCAACGCGACCACCTCACGCTCACGCGCGGTCAGCGTCTCGGTGCCCGGCACCGCCGGTCCGCTCGCGAACGCCGCGATGAGCCGCCGGGTCACCGCCGGAGCCAGCAGCGCGTCCCCGGCGGCCACCACGCGTACCGCACGGCGTAGCTCGTCCGGCTCCACGTCCTTCAGCAGGAAACCACTCGCGCCCGCCTGCAACGCCGCGTACACGTACTCGTCCAGCTCGAACGTGGTCAGTACGACAACCCGAACGCCTGGCAGCCGGCCGTCGGACATGATCCGCCGGGCCGCGGTCAGCCCGTCGGTGCCCGGCATGCGGATGTCCATCAGTGCCACGTCCGGCCGGTGCGCGCGGGTCAGCGCGATGGCCTCGTCACCATCGGCCGCCTCGGCGACCACTTCGATGTCCGGCGCCCGTTCCAGCAGGACCCGAAAGCCCGCGCGCACCAGCCGCTCGTCGTCGGCGAGCAGCACCCGCACCGTCATCCTGGGAACCACCCCTGCACCTCGAAGCCACCACCGTCGGCCGGTCCCGCACGCAGCCAACCGCCGAGGCTGACCGCCCGTTCGGTCATACCGCGCAGCCCGTTCCCCGGTGGCCCGGCAGGCTCACGCCCGTCGTCGCGCACCGTCAGCGAGAGGCCGTCAGGCCGGTACCCCAACCTGATCTCGATCCGTCCGGCGCGGGCGTGCCGTACCGCATTGGCTACCGCCTCCTGCACGATGCGGTAGGCCGCCGCCTCGACCGCTCGCGGCAGCGCCCGCGGCTCGCCGTCGCACACCAGCACCGCTCCCGTCTGCGCCGCCAGCAGCGGCAGCCGGTCAAGCCGGGGCGCCGGCGGCTGCGGCTGCACCGGCAGGCCGTCCCGCAGGACGCCCACCGCGGCACGCAACTCCACCATCGCCTCCCGGCTCGCCCGACGTACCGCGTCCAGCGCCGCGCGGGCCTGCGCCGGGTCGTCGTCGAGCACGTCGCGGGCCACACTGGCCTGCACGCCGACCACCGCGAGCGTGTGCGCGGTGACGTCATGCAGCTCACGGGCGATCCGCAGCCGCTCGTCGGCGAGCCGCCGCTCGGCCGCCCGGTCCCGTTCGGCGGCCAGCAACGCCAGCCGTGCCCGCCGCTCGCGAACCCCCTCACCCAACAGCAGCGCCGCCACGAACACCACCGTCGAACTGTCCAGCGTCGCGTCCAGGAACCCCACCCCCGCGACCGCGGTCCGCCCCTGCGCGTCCAGCGCGATGAACAGCGCCGCCACCGCCAGACCGACGCGGCGGCGAGGCGCCACGGCCACCGAGTACAGCGCCACCCAGACCGGAACGGCCGGTGTGCCACCGGGATAGCGAAGGACGTGGTACAGCAGGAACAGACCGCCCACCACGGACAGGACGACAGCCGGCCACCGCCGCCGCACCGACAACGCCAACACCATGGCGGCGCAGATCGCGTACGCCACGCCGTCCGGCCCGCGGTCGTCCGGCGCCACCGCCGCCGACGCGAGCCGTAGCCAGGTGAGCGCACCACTCACCGCCACGACGCCCGCGTCGATCGCCCACCGCCGCATCCGGTCACTGTACGAAGGCAACGGCGTGAACGCGTACTGCAAGCGCGGTATCCCTAGGATCACCTGATGTTCCAGCCGACGTACCCGATTCGCACCGCGCGGCTCACCTTGCGCCCGGTCACGTTGGACGACCTCGACGATGTGTACGCATTTCAGCGCCGACCGGACGTCGTCCGCTGGATGCTCGGCGCCGGGCCGCGTACCCGCGAGCAGTCGCGGGCGTCGGTGGTGGCCATGGCGGGCGAGGACGCGCTGCGCAAGGAGGGCGACTGCCTGACCTTGGCCGTGGCCACCGATGCCGGGGTGATCGGGACGGTGGAGTTGGTCTGGCGCAGCCAGCTCGACCGCACGGGCGAACTCGGGTACGTCTTCCACCCGGACCATGGCGGTCGCGGGCTGGCTACCGAAGCCGCCGCGGCGCTGCTCGACTGGGGGTTCGACGAGTTGGGGCTGCACCGGATCTACGCCCGGTGTCACGGCCGGAACGACGCCTCAGCCCGCCTGATGGCCCGGCTCGGCATGCGCCAGGAGGCGCACCATGTGCAGAGCTACCTGTTCCGGGGTGAGTGGGCCGACCAGCTCGTCTTCGCCATCCTGGCCGACGAGTGGCGGTCCCGGGCCGCGGCGGCAGGGGGCTGAGCTACCGGGGTTCACGGCCGGGCTGGCGGGGTTGTGCACGGGCGACCCACCAGCCGAGCAGGACGATGAGCACCGAAACCCCGAGCTTGATCGACAGGCTCCAGACCAGCGCCGCCGAACCGCTGCGGGACCAGTCCCACCATAGGATGCCGGCGAGCGTCAGCAGGACGACGAGGGCTGCCGCGGCCAGGCGCACACCGACCGGTCTGGTCCGGGGCGACAGCAGGGCAGCAGACGAGAACCCGGCCAGGAGCAGGAGAACAGCGAGGAGGGTCAGTGCGATCGGCACCGCGGGCACCAGCAGTGTGACGGCGAGGAGGACACCGCCGGCCGCGACGGCGATCTCCACCGCATGTGTGCCCACTGCGCTGCCGCGGGTGAGCATGGCCACCATCGCCCAGACGGCGAGGGCGTAGCCGCGGAAGGCGGAGAGGACCATGGCCACCGGCTTGATGCGCGCCGAGTCCCCGGCGACATTGGCCAGCACGGTGGCGGTGTGCGACAGGGTACGCGCGAACGTGTCGCTTCCGACGTCGCCTCCGATGCGTTCCCTGCCGATCTTCGCGGCTTCCTCCCACAGCCGCCACAGGTCCGGTGCCGGAATGTTCTGACCGGCGTTGCGGTCGGCGGCGTCGAAGGACTCCAACCAGCTGTTGCTCGTCTGGGAGCGGTCGTTGCCTTCGGCGCGTACCGCGTTGGCGAGGCTGGGGAGGTCTTCTCTGAGCACAGCGGTCTGGATCGGTCGGGCCAGGACGCGGGTGCAGGCGCGCAATGCTGGTGCGTCCGGGCCAACGATGATCTGTTCCACCTCGCGTTCACATGCCGCACGGTCCTGCGCCCACTGCTCCGCCAGCCAGCTTCGGTCCGGTGACTGGTCGGGAACCGCGCATCGCTCGACCGCCTCCATGAGCTGGGCCACGGCCTGAGCGGGAGCCGGCCGGGGACCGGCGGCAGCCGCCGACCGGGGGGTGAGCAGACATTGCCGCAGTCGCTCCGGGGCCAGCAGGATCCGGATGAGCTGTTCGACCGCGTCCATGCGGCCGTGCAGCCAGTCGTTCATGCGCCAGGAGCCGCGGTAGAAGGCGCCGAAGTGGTGCAGCTGGATGCCGGTCAACCGGTCGGGGTGCAGGGAGGAGAGTTTGGCCAGTTCCACTTCCTGTTCCGGCTCGGGGCTGGCGCTGGTGAAGGCCAGCTGTACGACGTCGAGGCGCAGCATGTTCTGCAGCACCGTCTCGTCGGCGATCCGTTCCTCGCTGATGGCAGGGCCCGCGTCAGCCGTCGCGGTCTGGGGCGTCGCCCGACCCGTGGTCTGGGCGGGTTGCGGTGGCACGAGGAATCGGTGGAGTGCGGCGAGCCGCTGCGTCCATTCGCCATCCGGGTCGAGTACGTCGTTCCCGACCTCGCTCACCGCCCGCAACGCGGGGGCGATCTCGCGGAGGCGCCGGGCCAGTTCGAGGGCCTGTCGGTAGAGGCGAGCCCGCCGGGCGCCCTCGTCGGAGACGGGTGGGCAGTCCCAAGCCACCAACGCGGCCGCGAGCCATCGCTCCAGTTCGGGCAGGTTCTCGGCGGTCTGGTTCAGCGAGCCCCGGCGTGCGGGCATCGGGCTGATTCCGTAGCGGGACGGTCCGGTCGGTGCCGTGGACCAGTAGCGGTTGAGATCCTCCCGGTCGGCGTGGATCTCCTTCAGCGTGGCGGTCACCGTTTCCCGGCAGCACACGATGGCCCTCCGCTCGGGCGTGCCGAGGTGGGCTAGCCAGACCGCTCGTTTGAGCAGGTCGACGGTCATGTCGGCGAGCCGTTGGACGGTGGTCTGCCCCCAGTCCCAGCTCGCATCGACGCGTCCGAGCGCCTCCGGCAAGGGGCCCGTCGGGATGAACGACATCGGCTGTCGCCGCAGCGCGGCGAGCAGTTCCTGCATGCTCCACTGCTCGGCGGGTCGGCCGCGCTGCCCGGCCGCCAACAGCGGGGCCAAGGTTCGGGCGGCGTTCTCGGCGCGCACCTCCAGGTACGCCGGCCACGCCCGTTCGGAGAGTTGATCGGCGACGTCGGTCATCGCCATCGCGAACCGGTCACGTGCCCGGCGGCGCACCCGCACGTTGGCGTTGCGGTTGCGAATCTCGGTGAGTTCCCGGGAAACGGAGTCGGTGGCCCGCAGGCGGGTGAGGACGCCCAGCAGCACCTCCCGGGCGGACGGTAGCGGCGACCCGGGCAGGTTGGCCGGGTCTGGTTCGGGCACCAGGTGGGCGGTGGGGGAGGAGCGAATCTGCTCGCCCGGATCCGGAGCGACGTAAGCGAGCACGCGGCGTACCTGAACGCCGGCGGTCTGCCGGTACACCGCCTCCAGAGCAGGCCTGATCGGCTTGTTGAGGAGCACTCCGCCGTCCACCACGTGCTGTGATTCGCGAAAGTTGGCTCGACCCGCCGTGGACGCCCACCGCAGGTCGCCGTCCGGGTCTCCGGGGCTCACCCACACGAAGTGCGGCTCGAAGGCGCCGGGGAAGGCGGAGGTGCATCGCGCTGCGGCGGCCAACTCCTCGAGCACGGCGTCGGCGGCGAGATCGCCGCTGACGGGTCTCCCATCGCGGTAGCCGGCCCGCAGGTCGGCGAAGCGGAAGGTGGCGTCGTGATCGGTCTCGGTGACGGCGACGCCCAGATCGTCGGTGAACGTCGTGGACCTGCCCTGCCAGAGCGTCCCGGTCAGCACCAACTCGATCGGCAGGCGGTCGTCGTCCAGGCAGCTCGGCGGGCGCCTGGCATCCGAGATCACCTTTTCCAGCGCTTCCCTCACCTTGGGCAGGAAGTAGTCGTCGCCCTTCAGCAGGGACTTCGGGTTGCGGGTCAAGGGATCGCGGAGTAGCCGGTCCAGGCTGCCGTGCTCGTGCCACAGGTCGCGCATGACCGACAGATCCCCGCCCCGGGCGAGGCCGAGCGCCAGGAAGGCGCCGTTGAGACCGCCCGCCGACGTCCCTGAGATCACATCAACGCGGACGTCGGCCCGCAGCAGGTCCAGCAGTGAGGAGTACGCCGATCCCGCCCCGCTGCGGGCCGTGGCCAGGCGGAAGAGCTCAAGGGTCACGCCGCTGATCCACACCGCCAGGCTGACTCCGCCGGTCATCACCGCGGCGAGTCGGATGTCCTGCCGGTCGGCGTCCTCGGCAGGCGAGGCCGGCCAATCCGGCTCGTGATCCTCCACTGTCTCCGCCACGTACTACCGGAGGGTGATCACGGCGATGAGCGAACGCAGGGAAGTTTGCCTGAATCCAGCAGTCATGTCCGGAATAGTATGTCGATGCCGGTGCGTCCGGAGATCCCATCGCGGTCCGACACGCCGGCACCGGCTCCGTCGTGTGCCCGCGGGCACAAGAGCCGTTGGTTACCGGGACGACTCGTCCGCCTCGACAAGCCGGGCCAGGTTGGCCAATGCCATACGCGTACCGGTCTCGTTGTCCGCGGCGGGAACCCCGTCGGGAATGCCTTCGTGCACGACAAGGACGTCGGTCCCGCCGTCCGCGTCGGTGAGCGTGGTGGTCATCGTCATGGTGCCCTGGAACGCGGGGTCCGCCGTCTCGAACTCGAACACTTCGACCACCTGCTCATTCGGCACAAGCTTGAGAAATCGACCGTGGTAGGTGTCGGTGCGCGACGTCGACTTGCCGGCACCTTCGATCGTGTCGTAGGTGAGCGAGACGCGGAATGAGCCACCTTCGCGGGCGTCGAACTGGTGAACCTGACTGCTCATGCCTGCGGGAACCCGCCACCTGGCGATCGCGTCGGCATCCACCAGCGCGCGGTAGACGGCCGGACGGGAAGCGTTGACATGCTGCGAGACGCGCGTCGAATTCATGGGGGCAGGGTAGTGCGTGTCGGCGCGGTTGCTGGGCAAGCGGAACGGCAGTCCGCCGGTCCGTGCGGTGGTCATCGCGGGCTGACCCGCCGGCTCACCGGCCAGCGCCGAGGGCGGCAGCGAGCTGGTGGAGGTGGTGTGCGACAGGGCCGACGGTGAGCATGCCGCTGCCAGCGCCGGCCAGCTCCGTCGCGGCCGGCGCGAGTGCCGTCCGGGCGCGCTGCATCATCGCCCGGTCGGTCACGGCGATCGCGGCCTGACCGGTGAGGCACCACAGGGCCTCGAACAGCAGATCGCGTGGCGGGTTCGGAGTCTGCCGCAGCGCCGCCGCGGCGTCGGCCGGGCGGTCCCGGCCCAACAGCACCAGCGGGCGCGCCCATGGGGCGTACGGGCCCCAGTCGGTGTCGTCGGCGAAGTCGACCGGAAGACCGCGCCACACCCGCAGGCACAACAGGGCCAGCGGGAGCAGGCCCTCCTCGACGCCCGGCATGCCGGCGCCGGCAAGCTGCGCCGCCGCCTCCTGGTAGGCGACTTCCGCGTCCGGCGACGACGCCCCGGTCGCGGCCAGCCGCAGCGCGCGATACCACGTGGTGAACACCCCCGCCAGGGGGCGCTCGTGCCGCGCGGCGAGCCGGTCCGCGGCGGCGGCGTGCTGGTCGGCCGTGGCGAAGTCGGCGAGTGCGCTGCGCGCCTGGAGACGGATGAGGTGCCCGAGGATCTCGAACGTCGCCAGGCCGTGCCGGGCGGAGAGGGTGACGAGTTCGTCGCCGATCCGGTCCCGCTCGGGGGCGAGGCCCGCCCGGTGGAAGGTCTGCATGAACGTGCCGTTGAGGACGAAGGCCAACAGGGCGGGATCGCCCAGCCGGCGGGCGATCCGCTCCGCTTCCCGGGCCGCCTCGGGGCCGCGCGCCGCCCGCGTACCGCGTGACTCCACCGCGACGGTGGCCAGCAGCCGGGCGCGGGTGGCCTCGGGCGAGGTGGGGCGCAGGGCAGCGAGGGCCCGCTCCGCCGCCGCCACGATCCGCGCCGCCTGGTCCGGATCATCCGAGCGGGTCCAGATCGCGGGTACGTCGTACCCTCCGATCACCCGCGCGGTCAGTTCCGGATCGCCCAGCTGCTCGGCCGCGGCGATGGCCGCGACCCGTTGTTCCCGCGCCGCCACGAGCCCGCCCGGGCCGGCCACCGCGAGGCTGCGCAGCAGGCCGACCGTCGACTCGAGCCGAGCCCGCGAGCCGGCGGCAACGGTACGGTCGTACGCCGCCGCGGCGTCCGCCCACACCCGCTCCGGGCCCTGCGGGCCGAGAGCATCGCCCACCCGCTCGGACTGGCGCAGAATGTCGACCTCCAGGCGCCGCAACCGGGGGCCCGGATCGACCCCGAGCTGCTCCAGCAGCAGGTTGCGGGCTCGACGCAGCACCCCGAGCGCATCCCCCTGGCGTCCCGCGCGATACAGGGCCAGCGCCAGCAGCCGCCACCCCTCCTCCCGCCACGGATGCTCCGCCACATGGGCGTCAAGATCCGGTACGGCCTCGGCGGCTCGCCCGAGATCCAGGAGCGCCTCGGCCCGCCGCTCGGCCGCGTTCAGCCGTAGCTGTTCGAGGCGGGAGCGCTCGGCGCGCGCCCACGACTCGTCGTCGAAGCCTGCGTACGCGGGGCCCCGCCACCGCCCCAGGGCACAGTCGAGGCGCTCGAGCGCCGCCTGCGGCGGTGCGCCGGACGCGGCGGCCACCTCGTCCTCGAACCGCCAGGCGTCCACCGCCTCGGGCGCCGCCCGAAGGACGTACCCAGGCCCTTCGGTCACCAACAGCCTGGCCGGCTCCCGCGGCGGGCGCTGCGGCTCCAACGCGCGCCGCAACGCCGCCACGAACGTGCGGACGGCGCTCACCGCCCCCGAGGGTGGGTCCTCCCACAGGTCATCGACGAGCCGGCTGACCGGGACCACCCGGCCGCGGGCGATGATCAGCAGCGCCAGCACCGCCCGGTGTTTCGGGCCTTTCACGTCGATCGGCGCGCCGGCCTCGTCCCAGGCCACCACCGGCCCGAGCACACCGAAACTGACCTGCACCTTGTCGACCCCACCTTCCCGTGCCTGAGAGCAACGTATCGCGCTCATCGGTTGCTCATCCGCGGCCGGCACGCTGAACGAGTCCACGGAGAAAGGAAGACCATGACACCTGTCATCCCCGGGTTCGACTACCAGCGCGTAAAGGTCGACGACGACGTGATGCTGCACGCGGCGGTGGGCGGCTCCGGCACCCCGGTCGTGCTGCTGCACGGCTTCCCGCAGACCCACCTCATGTGGCGACACGTCGCCGTCGACCTGGCCGCCGACCACACCGTGATCTGCCCCGACCTGCGCGGCTACGGAGCCAGCGACAAACCCGCCGCACACCGTGCCGACACGTACGCCAAGCGCACCATGGCCGCGGACATCGTCACCCTCGCCCGCAAGCTCGGCCACGAACGCTTCGCCCTCGCCGGTCACGATCGTGGTGCCCTCGTGGCCATCCGCGCCGGCCTCGACCACCCCGACACGATCACCCACCTGGCCGCACTCGACGTGCTGCCAACCCTGGACATGTGGGACATCCTGCACGGGGCCAGCGCCGCGGTCGCCTTCCACCTGTACCTGATGGCCCAGCCAGCGGGCCTGCCCGAGCAGATGATCAGCGCGAGCGCGGACGCCTTCTTCGGCTACTTCCTCGACGTGTGGGCCCAGAACCCGCAGACCATCCCCGCCGACGTGCGCGCGGCGTACCTGACGGCCTCGCGCGAGGCCGTCGACTCCATCGTCGCCGACTACCGCGCCTCGGCCGGCGTCGACATCGAGCACGACCGGGCCGATCGGGCCGCCGGGAACCGGCTGGCCATGCCCGTCGCCGTCGTCCAGCAGGACTGGGGAGCGGCGTTGGGCTACGACGCCGCCGCGTTGTGGCGGGCCTGGGCCCCGAACCTGGAGCACCACACCACGTCCGCGGGGCACTTCATGGCCGAGGAGGCACCGACAGAGGTCATCAAGATCCTGCGTTCGCTTCTCGTGCGTTAGGGAACGCCCGCCACCTTTGCCACCATCGGCCCGCTCGTGATGATCATTCACACCGATCTTCCGAGCCTCGGCCATAGGGCGCACAGCAGTCCGGGCGGTGCTGGTACACCCGCAGGTCGCGGCCGCGCCAGTGACCGACCTCGGGCGTGATCTCGTACAGGCAGGCCTGCCACACCACGGTCTCCCCGCCACCGGGCACCACCTGGCCGTCACCTGGCCCGCCGCGCAGCAGCACGTCCACCTTTTCGACGGTACGTAACCGGCGCGGCCGGAATCCGGATTACCAGCGCCTTGCCCTCGGCGGCGTCCGCGGCCGGCGCGGGTCCTGCAGCCAGGCTGGGGGATCCGCACCTGCGGCCGACGGTTGCTCCACGGCCGTGGCCAGCAACCGCCGGTGGTGTCGCAGGCCAACGCAGATTCGTTGTCGCGGATCTCCGCCCGGGCTCGCCTCCTTCTTCCCCACGATGACCTGGGGAGGCGAAGATGAGAGGCTCTTGCGGCCGGCGTGGGCGGGACCGGACGTGACTCCCGCCCGACCGGGGGCGAGCGCCGCGGCGGAAGCCGGCCTGCACCGGCCGGCCGCACCGATGCTCGCGGCGCCGGTCGACGCGGTGCCCGAGGGCCCGGACCTGGTGCACGAACCGAAGTGGGACGGGTGGCGGGCGCTCGCCTTCCGGGAGACCGACGGCGTGTACCTGCAGTCACGGGCCGGCCGGAACCTGACCACCTACTTCCCGGACATCACCCGGACGATCCGGGCCGCCGTCCCGCCCGGGGTGGTGCTCGACGGGGAGCTGATCGTCTGGGAGGGCGGCCGGACCAACTTCGCCCAACTGCAGCGACGCGTCACCGCCGGCCGTGCCCTGCTCCGCCTCGCCCGTGAGTTCCCCGCCCATTACGTGTTGTTCGACCTGCTGGCGGATGCCGGCGGGCAGGTGATCGTGGATCTGCCCCGTCCGAGCGTCGGGCCCGGCTGGAGCGGCTCCTCGCCGACGCGCCGGCGCAGCTGACCCTGACCCCGCAGACGGCCGATCTGGAGCAGGTGTCGGACTGGCTGGTGAACTGGACCGTCGCGGCGGGCATCGAGGGCGTGGTGAGCAAGCGCCTGACCGGCCGGTACGAGCCCGGCCGGCGCGGCTGGTCGAAGTTCCGGACCCGGATCGTCACGGAGGCGATCATCGGCGGGGTGACCGGCAGCATCAGCAGCCCCGAGACGTTGCTGCTGGGCCGGTTCGACCGGCGGGGGCGGTTGCGGTACACCGGCCGCTCCCACCCGCTGACCAGCGAGCAGCGCGCCGCGCTGGCCGAGTTGCTGTCGCCGCCGCGGATGCCGCGCCGCGGCGCGATCGCCCACCCATGGCCGCAGGCGCTGCCCGCGTCGTGGTCCGGCCAGCTGGACCGGCCCGAGCCCCTGCCGTACGCACAGGTGGAGCCCAGCGTGGTGGCCGAGATCGACGCGGACGTCGCGTTCGAGCACGGACGCTGGCGCCACCGGGTGCGGTACGCGCGGGCCCGGCCCGACATGTCGGTCTACGACGTGCCGCTGCTCCTCGGCGAGGGCGAAGACCCGTTCGGGACGGAGACCGGCTGACGAGATACCGGGTCTTTGCTTCGCCGCCCTGCTGGATCGCGGCGACAGTATGTCCAGCCGGTGCGACACCACGTTCCGGACCGGGTCTTGTCGATCTGGTCGCAGCCGCCGCCGAGCGGGATCGCCGTCCCGGTTCCTGCTCTGCCGGCCGGGGCGGCTGCTCGTCGCGACAGGGATCAGGAAGGCAAAATGGCGCGGATGACGACCACGCCTGGCCTGACGGTTCGCGGTGCCACCGCTGGTGATCTCGATGCCATCGCGCGTGTTGCCGAGGCGGCGGGCCAGCGAGGCGAATGGACCGGGGCCGACCCCGCGTACGTCGGGCACCTGCTGCGGTACGGGCAGATCGCCGTCGCGATCGATGATGACGAAATCGTCGGCTTCGGTGCGACCCGGGAAATCGCCGGCCGCGCCGGCGTGACCTCGATGCTGTGCGACCTGTTCGTCGACCCGGCGCACCACGGTCGCGGCTGCGGCAGAGCCCTGCTCACTCAACTGTGGCCCGAGCAGACGACCGCACGGATGACGTTCAGCAGCCAGCACCCACACGCGCTGCCGCTCTACACGAGCGTCGGGCTGGACGCTTGGTGGCCGCTGCTGTATCTCACCGGGGATCCCCGTACCGTGCGGCCGCCTGCTGGTTGGACGGTCGAGCTGTCGTCCGCGGATGCGGTCGGCGCGTTCGAGGTGGGCTGGACGGGCCTGGACCGCACCGCCGACCATCACGCGTGGACCCGGCGGCCGAATGGTCTCGCGCTGGTCGCGGCGCTTGACGGCCAACCGCGGGCGGCCGGCGCCGCAGCGGGGGAGGGCGCCGGCTTCGGCCTGGTGCACCTGGCCTCGGATCCGCGTCTCACCGACGCCCAGGCTGCCGACGCCGTGCTGGCGGCCCTCACCGCCCTCGACGGCGTGGAGGGTCACGCGCAGGTGTGCCTGCCAGCGCCGCACCCCGCTGTTCGTCCGCTGCTCGCAGCCGGATGGCGTACGGCTGACATGGACGTGTTCATGGCGACCCGCGTCGACCTGCTGCACGCGCGCCGGGCCGTGCCGTCGCCCGCTCTGGCCTGACGGCCGCCGGTCGAGGCCGAGCGGGGAGCGCAAGGTCCGGACACCGCCAGACTTGCCGGGCCCACCGGGCGACGCTTGACGCCATGAGCAACGTTCTTGACGGGAAAGTAGCGCTGGTAACCGGCGGCAGCCGCGGCATCGGCGCGGCGGTCGCCCTACGCCTTGCCGCGGACGGCGCCGATGTCGCGCTGACCTACCAGCAGAACGGCGACCGGGCCGCACAGGTCGTCGAGCAGATCAAGGCTGCGGGACGGCGCGCACTGGCGGTCCGCGCCGACAACGCCGACCCGGCCGCCCTGACGCGGACGGTGGACGAGGTTGTCGGTGAATTCGGCCGCATCGACATCCTGGTCAACAACGCCGGGATCTACCTCGCCGGACCGGTGGACGACCTCGGGTTGGCGGAGTTCGACCTGAGCATCGCCGTGAACGTCCGCGCGCCGTTCGTCACGTCGAAGGCCGCGGCCAGGCACATGGTCAGCGGCGGGCGGATCATCAACATCGGCAGCAACATGGCGCAGCGTGCCGCGTTCCCCGGCCACTCCGTGTACTCGTTGAGCAAGACCGCCCTCATCGGGCTCACCAAGGGCCTCGGCCGCGACCTGGGGCCACGCGGGATCACCGTGAACCTGATCAACCCCGGCCCGACCGATACCGATGCGAATCCCGCCGACGGCCCCTACGCCGAGGCCATCAGGGGCTTCACCGCGCTGGGTCAGTACGCCGAGCCGGCGGACATCGCGGCGGCGGTCGCGTTCCTGGCCCGCGAGGACAGCCGATACCTCACCGGCGCGACCATCGACGTCGACGGCGGGTTCGCCATCTGACCGGAGCCGTCGCCGTGCCTCGCCGGGCGGGCGACGCCATCGGCCCTGGCCCTCGGGCAGCAGGGCGCTGACGAATCGGGTCGCCGGGCCGGGGCAACGCCCCGGCCCGGCATTCGGTCTGCCCTCACCGTGAGGGGAGGCTCGAGGTTACGCGGTGGCGAGCCCGCGCTCGACCGCCGCGATGATCTGCGGACGCAGCTCCTCCGGCCGGATGATGGCGTCCACCGAGCCGACCTCGACCGCGCGCTGGATGCTGTGCACGCCGTCGAACTCGGCGGCCACCTCGCCCAGCTTCTCCGCCCGCACCGTGGCCCGGACGTCCATGAGCTGCGTGACCAGTGCCGCCCGCTCCCCGCCGGTCGCCGCCGCGACGCGCGCCTCCAGTTCGGCCACCCGCGGATCCTTCGCCGTGCGCGCGTTGACGTCACCGGCGAACACCACGGCCGCCGCGGGCGCCCCGCCGATGACGGACGCGAACGAGCCCTCCACGGCGAGCACGGTCATGTTCGGGTTGAGCGCCTTGGAGAACACCACGAACGCGCCGCCGTGATACCGCGAGATCACGCAGAACACGATCGGCCCTTCGAAGTTCACGATCGCCCGACCGATCTCCGCGCCGTACTCCAGCTGCAACTGGCGCATCGACTCCGGCGAACCGTCGAACCCGGACAGGTTCGCCAGCACGACCAGCGGCCGGTTCCCGCTGGCCGCGTTGATCGCCCGCGCGGCCTTCTTGGACGAGCGTGGGAACAGGGTGCCCGCGGTGTAGGTGTCCGGGCCGTCGGTGGGCGGGAAGCCGCGCCTCGGCACCGACCGGGACTCGATGCCGAGCAGGCACACCGGGACGCCGCCGAGGTGCACGTCCTGCACCACCGCGGTCTCCGCGTCGGCCATGCCCGCCCAGCGCTCCAGGATCGCGTGATCCTGGTCGGCCAGGGCCCGCATCAGCGTACGGATGTCGAACGCCTTCTTCCGATCGGGGTTGCGCTCCCGGGAGAAGATCTCGCCGACGGTCGTGAAATCGCTGTCCGGTACCGCATGCGGGTAGTCGGAGATGTCGCGGTCGACCGGGTCGGACGTGACGGCCCGGCGCGGCCGGGTCTCGCCAGGCGCGATGTAGGTGTGGTCGTAGTGCGTCATCAGCACGTTGCGGGCGGCCCGCAGGTCCGGCGCCCAGTACTGGGCCTGGCCGTTGGGGCCCATCACCCGGTCGTAACCGCCGATGCCGAAGTTGTCCTCGGCCGACACCCCGCCGGAGAAGTCCAGTGACTGCTTGCCGGTCAGCACCATCGCCGAGTCCGGGGTCATCACCAGGATCCCCTTGGTGTGCATGAGCATCGTGGCTTCGGCGTTCCAGTACGGCTGGGCGCCCACGTTGATCCCGGCGACCACGATGTTGATCTCGCCGCCCTGCTGGGTGAACTCCACGATCCGCTTGAGCGCCGCGGCCACCCAGTCCATGTTCTCGGTGCCCGAGCTCATCGAGATCCGCGCGCCCGCGGACAGCGCGAACCAGTCGACCGGTACGCGCATCCGCTCGGCGAGGTCGAGCGCCGCGATCACCCGCGCGCACTCCGGCTCGGCCAGCGCGCCCAGCGCCTTGGTCGGGTCGCCGAGCAGCACCACCCGCGTGACGCCTTCGGGATACCGCTCCGTCGGCGTGCTCACCACACCGGCGACGATGCCCGCCTTGTTCTGCCCCTTGGGGCGCTCGACCGGGGCCAGCTCACCGGTGTCGTCCAGGTCGTACTCGGTGAAGGTGCCGCGCTGACCGGCCAGCATCTCGGTCAGCTCGTACGGGTACGTCGTGCCGCGGCGCCGCGCCGAGAGCACCTTCTGCCGGTAGTCGTCGAGCGGCTGGATCGGCTCGTCCGTCGGCTCGGTGACCGACACCCGCATGCCCGTGTCGTAGGAGATCTGGACCGCGATGTCGGTGAGTTCGCCGGTGGCCCCGTCGCGCTGGCGGCCGAGGAACAGCACCTCCTCCAGGCCCGCGCCGGCCGTGATCGGCAGCACGCGCTGGGCGACGGCGTCGAGCTCGTCCATGGTCAGGTCGTTCGGCGGCCAGACGTAGATGGTGATCCGGTTGGTGTCGAACCGCTTCTTCGCGGGACGCTGCGCCTGGACCTTGCGGATCGCGTCGAGACAGGCGTCCAGCGCGCCCTCGACCGCGGGCAGCGCGAGGATCCGGCCGTCGGCGTCGCGCAGCGGGGTCAGGTCGCGGACCTGGGCCATCGCCGCCAGCCGCTCGTCGGCCGGGTTGTTCGGGGCGACGCAATGGAAGAGGTAGACCTCTTCGTCCGCCGACGGCAGGCGGGTCAGGTCGAAGTTCCGCAGTCGCGACAGTTGCAGGCGCTCGGCGATCAGCGGGTGCAGCCCGCGGATGACCCGGTCCTCGCCCAGGCCTGGCCGGAACGTGAACTGGTGGTGCATCGGCGTGCCGTTGCGCCCGGCCACCGACACCGTCACCCGCTGGAGCACGTCCAGCAGCCCGGCCTGGTCGACGATGTCCCGCAGGGTCGCGGCCATCGCGTCCGTCCCGGGCTGGTCGGCCCAGGTCAGGTACACGTCGGCGACCGACGGCTCCGGGTCACGGCGCGGCGCCGAGCCCGAGCCGTCGCTGGAGTCGGACAGCTGGGCGACCTTCGCCAGGGCCGCGGGCAGCTCGCCGAAGTCCGTGGCCGCCGCGATCAGCCGGAAGCGCTCGCCGTCGCGGTCGTACTGGGCGGTGAAGAACGAATGCCCCGCCACCTCAACGGATCGCGCGTCGCTCGCCCCGCGGTTGCCGTAGTAGCGGCGGCTGAGCACCTCGAGCATCGGCCCGTGGTCGGCGCCCGGCTTGCCGATGCGCTGACCGAGCAGCCGGACCAGAGGTTCGGGCGAGGCGACCATGTTCGCGATCCGCTCGGCGCGGTCGGGCGCGCCGGGGTTCTCGTCGAGGTGGCGAAGGTGGCCGCGGACGCCCGCGTAGACCTCGGCGCGCTTGCGGCGCAGCATCGGCTGGGCGGCCCAGCGGAACACGATGCTGCGGGCCAGGTCGCCGACCACCGGGAACCGGAGCTGGGTCGCGAAGATCAGGTGCTCCAGCGCCTGCCCGACCAGCTCGCGCAGGTCGTCGCCGGGCAGTGGCTCGGTCAGCCACTGCTGCAGGAACGTGACGATCACCGAGACATCGGCCGAGGTCCGTCGTTGCGCCAGGAAGATCCGGAACACGGCCTCTTCCAGCGCGGGCGTGCGCTCGAAGTCGTTGACGCCGTAGTGGGCGAGCACCCGGGCGAGCCGGTTGCGGAAGGTGTCCGGCAGCGCGGCGCGCTCGACGTCGAGGCACTGCAGGTACGCGTGGAAGTATTCGCGCGGGCTGTGCACCCGGGTGTCGGCCTTGGTTTCCTCGCCGACCGGCCGATTGCGGCTCAGCTCGGACAGGTCGGCGAACACCTGCAGCAGCTCGACCTCCTCCTCGAGCGGACGGTGGCCGAGCTCGGCCCGCGCCGCCAGGTAGTTGGACAGCGCCCGGCGTTCGTCACGGGGGTCGAGGTCGTAGCCGAGCAGCAGGCTGCGCAGGTCGGCGATGCCGCGCGCGACGCGGGCCTCGGCGGACAGACCGGTCGGCTCGGGCGGCAGCTCCAGGTCGACGGCTTCGGTTTCGGCGGCCGCGCCGGCGGTTTCGTCGCCGATCGGTTCCAGGCGCAGCAGCGGCGCCCCGGCCTCCACCTGGCTGCCGACGGAGACCTGGCATTCCCGCAGCTTCGCCTTGAACGGCGCGCGCAGCACGGTCTCCATCTTCATGCTCTCTAGGACGAGCACGGGCGCGCCCGCCTCGACCTCGTCGCCCACTTCGAGCGGGGTGGCGACGACCAGCGCGGGGGCGGGGGAGCGCAGCACGCCGCCCTCGTCGCGGCTGACCCGGTGCGTGACGCCGTCCACCTCGACCAGGTGGATGGGCCCGTGGGTGTCGGTGACGAGGCGGTAGCGTCGGCCGTTGACCAGGATCCGGCCGGTGTGCTCGTCGAACCGGTCGAGTTCGACGTCCACGGTGGAGGCTTCCCCGATGCCGACGCGGAACCGGCGCGGCCCGGTCTGCGCGACGGTCACCCGGTAGCTGGCGCCGCGAAGCTTGAGGTCGATCGGGCGGCCGCTCTCGTGCTGCACCTGCGGGCGGCCGCCGTGCGCGGTGGACAGCAGCCGCTGCCGCTCGACGAGCGCTTCGTCCTCGTACGCCTCGATGGCGGCCGCGGCCAGTGCGATGCCGGAGTGCGTGGTGGTGACCAGGCGGCCCTGCGCGCGAACCCGGTCGATCCAGCCGGTGTCCGCGCTGCCGTCGATCACCTCGGGCTGGTCGAGCAGGTCGAGCAGGAAGCTCTTGTTGGTGGCGCCGCCCTCGATGATCACCGTGGTCTCGGCGACCGCGCGGCGCAGCCGGCCGAGCGCCTCGTCGCGGGTACGGCCGTAGGCGATGATCTTGGCGATCATCGAGTCGAAGTCGGCGGGGATCAGGTCGCCCTCGCTGACCCCGGTATCCACCCGGATGCCGGGGCCGCTGGGCAGCGCCAGCCGGACGATCCGACCGGGCGACGGCGCGAAGTCCCGGTCAGGGTCCTCGGCGTTGAGCCTGGCCTCGACGGCATGTCCGGCCTCGGCCGGGATCCGTTCGCCGAGCCGCCCGCCGGCGGCCACGTGGATCTGCGCCTTGACCAGGTCGAAGTCGGTGGTGGCCTCGGTGATCGGGTGCTCGACCTGAAGTCGGGTGTTGACCTCGAGGAAGGCGAACAGCTGGTCGCCCGGGTGGTAGAGGAACTCGACGGTGCCGGCGCCGCGGTAGTCCACGGCCAGCGCGAGCCGCTCGGCCGCCGCCTTCAGCTCGCGGGTCTGCTCGGGCGTGAGCACGGGGGAGGAGGACTCCTCGATGACCTTCTGGTTGCGCCGCTGCACCGAGCAGTCCCGGACACCCAGTGCCCATGCGGTGCCCTGACCGTCGGCGATGACCTGCACCTCGACGTGCCGCGCGCCGGTGACCAGGCGTTCCAGGAACACCACGCCGCTACCGAACGCGCGCTCGGCCTCCAGGCTCGTGCGCTCGTAGGCCTCGGTGAGCTCCTCCTCGCTGCGGACGACCCGGATGCCCCGGCCGCCGCCGCCCGCGGTCGCCTTGAGCATCAGCGGGTAGCCGATCTCGGCCGCCGCGCGCTTGGCCGCGTCCAGACTCTCCACCGCGCCGCGGCTCCACGGCGCCACCGGGACGCCGACCTCCTCGGCGATCAGCTTCGCGCCGATCTTGTCACCGAGCTCGCGCATGGCCGTGGCGCTCGGACCGATGAAGGTGACCCCGATCTTCTCGCAGAGTTCGGCGAACGCCGGATCCTCGGCGACGAAGCCCCAGCCCACCCACGCGGCGTCCGCACGCGTCTCGACCAGCGCGCGTTCGAGGACGCTGTGGTTCAGATACGGGCGCGTCGACGCGGGCCCGAGGCAGTAGCTGTCGTCCGCCTCGCGGACGAAGGTGGCGGCGCGCTCGGCGTCGGTGTAGAGGGCGATGGTCTCGATCGGCGGGGCCCCGGTCTCGGCGTTGAGCTCGCGAACGGCGTGGATCAGCCGCATGGCGGCCTCTCCCCGGTTGACGATGGCGATGCGGCTGAACACCGAGTAAGCCTCCCAAAGTGCGTGCAGAACGTGACGGGGGCTCCCTCCGGGCAGGGGTCCCCGTCAACAACTTTCACGGCTACTGGCCGGTAGGCAAATCGCCGGATCCACCACCTGGGGACGGCGAACGTTGTGGAAAGCCACCAACTTCAGTTGTGGACACCCGCCAACTTCTAGACATTTCGGTTTCAACGCCGTGACGAGCGCCAGGCCCGGCACGTCGTCGGTCAAACCCATGCCAAACGGCCGCACCGGTTGATTCCTGCGAACCAGCCGTAGCCCACAACTCACCCAGCGTCAGAACGGCGACCCCTCGACGCCTCGGCCGGCCCGCAATGGCCTGCGGCGAATATCGAGTGGCGGGACCGGCCCGACGGTAGCGAAGATCGCGGTGTGGGTGTCTTCCTGGAAACCGAGCGGCTCGTGCTGCGCCCGTTCACCGACACAGACGTCGACCACCTGGTCGCCCTGGA
Source organism: Micromonospora sp. MP36 (assembly GCF_008119785.1). Lineage (GTDB taxonomy): Bacteria > Actinomycetota > Actinomycetes > Mycobacteriales > Micromonosporaceae > Micromonospora. The sequence continues at coordinate 24,051 of NZ_VSFA01000081.1, forward strand.
CGGCGACCCCGAGGTGATGCGTTTCATCAACGGTGGCCGGCCGACAAGTCGCGAGACCATCCAGGTGCGCACTCTGCCGCGGCTCCTGCACGACTACCCGTGCTTCGATACCCGCGGCTACTGGGCCGCCGAGGAGAAGGACACCGGGACGTTCCTGGGCTGGTTCGAGTTCCGTCCCCTCGACGAGCACAGCCCTGCCGTGGTCGAGCTCGGCTACCGGCTGAACAAGGCCGCCTGGGGCAAGGGCTACGCCACGGAGGGATCGCGCGCCCTGATCGAGAAGGGGTTCACCGACCTCGGCGTGCAGCGGGTGACCGCGAACACCATGGCGGTCAACGCCGGATCCCGGCGGGTGATGGAGAAGGCGGGCCTGTCGTTCCTGCGCACCTTCACCGGCGACTGGCCCGAGGCGATCGAAGGCTCCGAGCACGGCGAAGTCGAGTACGAACTCACCCGCACCGACTGGGAGCAGCGCCGATAGGCGTCAGCTGCGTTACCTCCGGCTGACCGTGAAGAGCAGCGGGGTGGTGACCCCGTGCCAGGCGCTCAGGTCGGCGAGGAAGCCGCCCAGCCAGCCGAGCGCATCCAGCGACCACTCGGCGAGCGTCCCGTGGAAGGTCGCCCGGTGCAGCGAAGGGCCGTTCCAGAAGCTGTCGTCGAACGGCGGCCGCATCGTCGGCGGCTCGTGATCGGCCAAGGAATACGACTCGCACCCGAACACGTCCTGCTCCAGTCGGCGCATCTGCTCCCGCATCCGCGGCGCCGCCTCGGGGACGGAAACAGCTTGCCCGCTGTCCAGCGTGACCCGCACCGGCGTCCTCGACCGCGGGTCCCCACCGCCGAACCACCGAGCGGTGCGGACCGAAGGTATCGGGGCGTAATCCGGACGCGACCCAGGGTCAAGGCCCTGGACGGGCAACAACACCTGCACCGCCTGCAAGCTCAGGGTGCCGATGCGCGCCGCCACGTCACCCGCGCAGCGGAGGAACGGCTGCACCGGCAGCGGCCGATCACCGGGCACCGGTTCGACCCCCACCTGGAACCACGCGACCAGCGACGGGTCGGGAGCAGCGCGCGGGTGATCCTGCCCAGCGTCGTTCATGCCCCACAGGCCCGCCGCCCCGACCTCCCTCTCCTCGACATCCCCGGTCCTCCCCGTGGCGCTGTCGTGATAGATCAGCAGATCGCGCAGGCCCGGAACCTGCACCCCGGCGGATTCCAGCATGCCGCCGGAGCCCAGCTGAAGCCAGCCCATGGCAAGCGACCGGTCGTGGAACAAGATGTACGCATCCGGGTCGGCGTCCGGGTCCCGCCACGGATGCGGCGCCAGCTCGCCGTACAGGGCCGCGAACATGGTGCCCACCGGTCGGCGGGCACCGGGCGCCAGGCCAGGGCGGGCTTCCTCGCTGTCGCCGGTCATGTCGTCGCCTGCCTGTCGGCACGTCTCGGGGGCGATGTCGCCGTCGGCGTGGCAGTCGTCACGACGCCAGGTTAGTCGTCCGGCCCGCCGCAACAGCGTGCAGAAACCGGGCGGCGCATACTGACGGGACGTTCCTCCGCAGTCGGGCAAGTGCCTCGACGTCGCCGGCAACAACTCCGCTGACAGCGCCCCGGCCCACCGGTGGACCTGCCACGCCGTTGCCAACCAGAAGGGGACCCTGAGATGAGGCGCCTCCGACCCGTCCTCGGCGCGGCCGCCGCTGTCCTCGCCACCCTCGCCTGCACCACCCCGGTCACACCGGCGGCCGCCGAGGCCCCCTACGACGTGCTGGTCTTCTCCAAGACCGCCGGCTTCCGGCACGACTCCATCCCGGCCGGCATCCAGGCCATCCGCGACCTCGGCGCGGCCAACAACTTCACCGTCACCGCCACCGAGAACGCCACGCAGTTCACCGCCGCCAACCTCCCCAGGTACGAGACGGTGGTCTTCCTCAACACCACCGGCGACGTGCTCGACCCCACCCAGCAGACCGCTTTCGAGGCGTACATCGGCGCCGGCGGCGGCTTCGTCGGGGTGCACTCCGCCGCCGACACCGAGTACGACTGGCCGTTCTACGGCAACCTGGTCGGCGCCTGGTTCGCCTCCCACCCGGCGATCCAGCAGGCCACCCTCAAGGTGGAAGACCGGGCGCACGCCGCGACCGCCCACCTCGGCCCGACCTGGACCCGCACCGACGAGTGGTACGACTACCGCACCAACGCTCGCTCCACCGCCCATGTGCTGGCCGCCCTCGACGAGTCGTCGTACTCCGGCGGCTCGATGGGCGCGGACCACCCGCACGCCTGGTGCAAGACGTACGCCGGCGGCCGGGCCTTCTACACCGGCGGCGGGCACACCCAAACCTCCTACAGTGAGGAGGCGTTCCGGGCCCACCTGCTCGGCGGCATCCGCTACGCGGCCGGCCGGACGAAGGCCGACTGCCGCCCCGAGACCGGCTGAGCAGCGGTTCCCGCCGTCCGTCCCGTGGTCGGCGCAGCGCCACCGCGAGAAAATTCCTGTCGAGCGTGTCCATCCGGCCATGCCCCATCCGTGGTCATGGCGTACGGCGGCCCGCCGTACCCGGACAACGGGATATCGAGGAGTTCGACGTGAAGTACATGCTGCTGATCAACGCCGGCGCGGCCGACGAGGACGGGCAGGCCGCCGGGTGTGAGGTCCAGGACTGGATGGCCTACGACAAGCAGATGCGGGACGCGGGGATCTTCGTCTCCGGGGAGTCGCTGGCGGACCTGGTCACCGCCACGGCGGTGCGGGTCGGGCCGGACGGCCGGCAGATCGTGACCGACGGGCCGTTCGCCGAGAGCCGCGAGGTGCTCGGCGGCTTCTACGTGATCGACGTGCCGGACCTGGACGTCGCTCTGGACTGGGCCGCCCGCTGCCCGGGCGCCCGTGGGGGCGGATCCGTCGTGGTGCGGCCGGTGGCCGACTTCGGGGGCTGAGGTGGCGGCCACTGGCCCGGGGATGACGGACGAGTCGCCGTCGGCGTCGGTGGAGGCCGTGTTCCGCGAGGAACACGGCCGCCTGCTGGCGGCGCTCGTCCGCCGCTTCGGCGACCTCGACCTCGCCGAGGAGGCGGCCGCCGAGGCGGTCGAGGCGGCGCTGGCGCACTGGCCGGTCGACGGCGTTCCGCCGAAGCCGGGGGCCTGGTTGATGACCACGGCGCGGCGCAAGGCCGTCGATCGGCTGCGCCGCGACCGCGCGTACGCCGCACGGCTGGCGCTGCTGCAGGTGGAGGCGGAGCGGGCCGGCCCCGCCGCACCCGCCGACGCCGACGGCGAGCTGCCGGACGAGCGGCTGCAGCTGTTCTTCACCTGCGCCCACCCGGCGCTGCCCGCCGAGGACCGGGTGGCGTTGACCCTGCGCTGCCTGGCCGGGCTGAGCACGCCGGAGGTGGCGCGGGCCTTCCTCGTGCCGCTCGAGACGATGGCGAAGCGGATCACGCGGGCGAAGAAGAAGATCCGCGAGGCGCGGATCCCGTTCCGGGTGCCGGCCGTGGACGAGCTGCCCGAGCGGCTGCCGGTGGTGCTCCAAGCCATCTATTCGATCTTCACGGAGGGATACGCGGCGAGTTCCGGACCCAGCCTGCAACGGCTGGACCTGGCCGAGGAAGCCATCCGGCTGGCATCGATCCTGCGCCGCCTGCTGCCCAACGAGCGGGAGATCGCGGGCCTGCTCGGGCTGATGCTGCTGGTCCATGCCCGACGGGAGGCGCGCAGCTGCCCGGACGGCGCGCTGGTGCTGCTGCAGGAGCAGGACCGCGGCCGGTGGGACCGGACGATGATCGAGGAGGGCCGCGGCCTGGTCGAGGTCGCGCTGACCGGCGGGCCGCCCGGGCCGTACGGGGTGCAGGCCGCGATCGCCGCCCTGCACGACGAGGCGGTCGACTTCGCCAGCACGGACTGGCCGCAGATCGTGGCGCTGTACGAGGTGCTGCACGCGTTGACGCCGTCACCGGTCGTCGCGCTGAACCAGGCCGTCGCGGTGGCCATGCGGGACGGGCCGCAGGCCGGCCTGGCGCTGCTCGACGCGCTGTCCGGTGAGCCCCAGCTGCGCGGCCACCATCCCTATCCGGCCGCGCGCGCGGAGCTGCTGCACCGGCTGGGGCGCAACACCGAGGCTGCGGCGGCGTACGCGGAGGCGCTCGCGCTGGCCGGCACCGAGCCCGAACGCGCTCTCCTGCGGCGCAAGCTCGACGCGGTCGAACAATCCGGCTGAACATCGCGGCGTCCGCGTCCCGGTCGTGGCGCCAGCGGCCGACCGCCCCAGCGTCGCGCCCGTGGACCTGGCCGCTGGCGACCAGACAGTGAGCGGCGCGCTGAGCAGCGCCCCTACACTCGGCGGCGTCACCGTTCGGCGGCTGCCGGCGGGCCGCGTGACTCTCAGTGGAGGGGCTGACCGGGTGGAGCAGCAGGGCGGGCAGAGGGCGGCGGGGGAGCGAGCCGAAGCGATCGGCTTCCCCCGGCACGGGACGAGTGGACCGTTCGGCGCCATCACCGACGTGCCCGGCGTCGAGGTGGGGATGCGGACGCTCATCGCCGGCGACGGGCCGCTGCGGGTCGGGCACGGACCCGTACGTACGGGGGTGACCGCGATCCTGCCGCGCGGGCGTTCCGGCGTCGGGGACGGCTGTGCCGCCGGCGTGCACGTCCTCAACGGCAATGGGGAGATGACCGGCACCGCGTGGATCGTCGAGAGCGGGATCCTGTCCACGCCCATCGTCCTGACCAACACGCACGCGGTGGGCGCCGGTCACCGGGGCGTCATCGACTGGATGCTGCGCGAGGGGCCCGGCACCGACGCCTGGCTGCTGCCCGTGGTCGCCGAGACCTTCGACGGCCGGCTCAACGACATCAACGGCGACCACGTCCGGCCCGCGACCGTCGTGGCGGCACTCGACGCCGCCACCAGCGGCCCGGTGCGGGAAGGATCGGTCGGCGGCGGCACGGGAATGACGTGCTACGACTTCAAGGGCGGCACCGGCACCGCCTCGCGGGTCGTCGGCTTCGCCGGCGCCACGTACACCCTCGGCGTGCTGGTGCAGGCGAACTTCGGGGCACGTCGCGAGCTGACGCTGGCCGGCGTACCCGTCGGGCGGCTGCTCGCCGACGAGGTGCCGATGCCGGGCGGCGTCCAGCCGCCGGGGGCCGGGTCGGTGATCGTCGTCGTCGCCACCGACGCGCCGCTGCTGCCCGGTCAGTGCGCGGCGCTGGCGCGGCGCGTGCCGCTGGGCCTGGCCCGCACCGGCACCAGCGGGTCGCACTTCTCCGGCGACCTGTTCCTGGCCTTCTCCACCGCGAACCCTGGCGCGCTCGTCAGCCGCTACCCCGACGCGTCCACGGAACGGCTGGAACAGCTCGCCTTCGTCCCGTGGGGCCACCTGGATCCGTTCTACGAGGCGTGCGTGCAGGCCGTCGAGGAAGCCGTCGTCAACGCCCTCGTCGCGGCCACCGACATGACCGGCCGCGACGGCCACCACGTACCCGGGCTTCCGAACGCGCGGGTGGCGGAGCTGCTGCGCGCCGGGCGGCGTTCCTAGACAGGGCAGCGGGCTGAGCCCCGCTGCCGTGCGCGCCGATGCCACCCAGGCCAGCCGTCCCGGCGCAGGTTTCCGCCGTGGCGGCCGTCCTCACCGTAGGAACTTTACATCGATAGATATCACAGTGTACGGTGCGCCCACCCGGCTTCCCTGATCGGAAACATCCGGTCATCCGGAAAGGAGCTACCGTGCGCCTTCGGTTCCCACTGCGCCGACCAACTCGCCTGGTCGGCGGCCTGCTGGTCCTGACCCTCGGCCTGTCCGCCCAGCCCGCCCTGACCGCTGGGCCCGCCCTCGCCGCACCGGACGTGGCCAGCCCACTCAGCGCCGCCTTCGCCACCGCCGCCGCGCGGTACGACGTGCCCCGTGACCTGCTCGTCGCGCTCGGCTACGCCGAGACCCGGCTGGACGGGCACGGCGGCGCACCGAGCGCGTCGGGTGGCTACGGCCTGATGCACCTCACCAGCAACCCCACGCTGCACACGCTCGACGAAGCGGCCACGCTGACCGGACTCGACCGGACGGTACTGCGCACCGACACGGCCGCCAACGTCACCGGAGCCGCCGCCGTGCTGCGGTCGTACGCCGACCGGGCCGGCCTGACCGCCGCCGACCGCAAGGACGTCGGCCGGTGGTACGGCTCGGTCGTCCGGTACGGCGGCGCGACGGACCCGGCCGTCGCCCGACTCTACGCGGACACCGTCTACGACCTGCTCTCCGCCGGATTCACCGCCACCCGCGGCGGCACGGTGACCGTCACCGGGCGGCGGGTCGTGCCGCAGCGGGGCGAACTGGCCCGGGTGGCGGCCCTGGGCACGGGTGGCGTCGGCACCATGAGCACCGACTACGGCCCCGCCGCCTGGGCCCCCGCCTACTCCGGCAACTACACGGTGGCCAACCGCCCCTCCGACTACCGGATCAACTACGTGGTCATCCACGTCACCCAGGGCTCCTACGCCGGGTCGATCAGCTGGTTCCAGAACCCGTCGGCCAAGGTGAGCGCGCACTACACGTTCCGCTCCTCTGACGGGGCGGTCACCCAGTCAGTCCGGGAGAAGGACATCGCCTGGCACGCCGGCAACTGGACCTACAACACCCAGTCCATCGGGATCGAGCACGAAGGCTACGTCGACGACGCCAGCTGGTTCACCGACGCCATGTACCGCGCGTCCGCCGCGCTGACCCGCAACCTCGCCAACAAGTACGGCATCCCGAAGGACCGCTCGCACATCATCGGCCACATCGAGGTGCCGGGTGCGACGCACACCGATCCCGGCCCGAACTGGAACTGGACCTACTACATGCAGCTGGTAAACGGCGTGACCGGCATCGGCAGCGGCACGGTCAACACCGGTGGTAGCGGGACCCTCAACGTCCGCTCCGGGCCCGGGACCAGCTACGCCGTCGTCGGCTCCGTCGCCAACGGCGCGACTGTCAGCATCTACTGCCAGACCACCGGCACCACCGTGACCGGCACCTACGGCACCAGCAACATTTGGAACCGGATCGGCACCAACCGCTACGTCTCCGACGCGTACGTGCTGACCGGGTACAACGGCTTCATCCCGAACGTGCCACGCTGCTAGACCCGTCTGCGCGTCCGTCGCCTCGGCAGCGAAATGCCGAGGCGGCGGCCACGCGCCACCACGGGACAGCATCGGATACGCATTGCTGGCATGCTGTCCGCCATGCAGGCGACCGCTGAGTTGGCCGGGTTCTTTGCTGCCCACGGGATCTGGTGTGTGTCCGACGGCGACACCTTGACGCCGCTGCTCGGCTACGAGCAGGCCGACGGGAGCCGGGGCATGGACCGTTTCGTCACCGATGACCTCGGGGAGTCCGCTCGGCGTGGCCAGGGCGCGCTGCAGAACAACGAACACGAGTCAGCACGCGCGGTTCTGGTGGTCGACGGGTACGTGCACCTCGACGCGGGGCGGACCGACGCACTGATCGTCGAGGCCGTCGACTACGCGGGCAGCGCGTCGTTCAAGGTCGCTGTCCCGTACCGCCCGCGACAGAGCTCGACTGGCTTCGCCGTGCACCGGCCGAAGTTCGTCGAGGTCACCGGCGTGCAGCAGCCGGACTACGCCGCGTTGGCTCAGGCGTTCTTCGCCGGCGTCGACTCCCATGAGGAGGCGGCCGCCGTCTGGAGCGACCACCTCGACGAGACGATCTAGTCGGTCCCGATCGGGTGGCCTCGTCGGACCCGGCCGCGCGTGTGTCCGGTGGGTTGCCCCGGCACAGCTGGGTTCCGCCCGCCAGGCAGCTGGGGACAGCCGGTCGGTCGTTTCCCGGTGTGGTCAGGGCAGTCGATCCTCGCCGCGGACGGCGGCGCCCAGCCGGGCGAGGAAGTCCAGGTTGCCACGAGTGGCGGCCAGCTGGTGAAGCAGTTGGTCGAGGGCCGGCTGGCGATCCAGCTGGGACAGCGCGGATCGCAGGCCACGCAGAACGTGCCGCTCGCCGTCGCTCAACAACAGCTCGTCGCGTCGCGTACCAGAGGCGCGGACGTCGACGGCCGGATAGGTGCGCCGGTCGGCGAGCGCCCGATCCAAGCGCAACTCGGCGTTGCCGGTGCTCTTGAATTCCTCGTAGATGAGCGTGTCGGCGGCGGAGCCGGTCTCCACCAGCGCGGACGCGAGGATGGTCAGTGAGCCGCCTTCCTCGGCCTTGCGGGCAGCGGCGAGCAGCCGCTTGGGCGGGTTGAGCGCGGCGGCGTCGACTCCACCCGAGAGCGTACGGCCGGCCGAGCGGACGGAGAGGTTGTAGGCGCGGCCGAGCCGAGTCAGT
>NZ_VSFA01000082.1 GCF_008119785.1 Micromonospora sp. MP36
CAGGCCAGCCGCTGCTGGAGATCGTCGAGGTCGGCCTGGGGGACGTCGATGCGGAACGGGGCGATCGTGCTGTCGTTCGTCATGGTCATCAGCGTAGGAACGAATTAGGCAAGTTCCGTTCCTAATGCCCTGGCAGACTCCGAAGAATGTTGGAAACCTCGGCGCGGCTGCTGCGCCTGCTCTCGCTACTCCAGACGCCCCGCGAGTGGACCGGCACCGAACTGGCCGAGCGGCTGGCGGTCACCACCCGCACCATCCGCAACGACGTGGAACGCCTGCGAAACCTCGGCTACCCGGTGCACGGCAGCCGAGGCGCGGTAGGCGGCTACCGACTCGGCGCCGGCGCCGCACTGCCGCCCCTGCTGCTCGACGACGAGGAGGCGGTCGCGGTGGCGATCGGGCTCCGCACCGCCGCCGGGGGCACGATCACCGGAGTCGAGGAGACCTCGCTGCGCGCACTGGCCAAACTGGAGCAGGTGCTACCGGCCCGACTCCGGCGCCGTGTCAACGCCCTCCAGCAGTACGCCGTAGCGGTGCCCCGAGACGACCTGGGCCCGCGGGTGGACGCCGACACGCTGAGCGCCCTCGCCACCGCCTGCCGGGACCACGAGCGCCTGCGATTCGACTACCGAAGCCACGACGGCTCCGAGAGCCGGCGCGAGGTGGAACCGTACCGGCTGGTCAACTGGGGACGCCGGTGGTACCTCGTCGGGTTCGACGTCGAGCGGGCCGACTGGCGGACGTTCCGGGTGGACCGGCTCCACCCACGCACCCCAACAGGCCCCCGATTCACCCCCCGCGATCTCCCCGAGGAAGCCGTCGACCAGGTACGCCGGGGCGTGTCCTCGGCCGCCTGGCGGCACCGGGCCCAGGTCGTCGTGCACGCACCGGCCGAACAGCTCGCCGAGCGGATCAACGCCGCCATCGGCACCATCACACCGATCGACGACACCCACTGCCGGCTGGACACCGGCGCGGACAGCATCGAGGCGCTCGCCGTTCACCTCGGCCTGCTCGGCGTCGACTTCACCGTGACGGAGCCCGCGGAGCTCGTCGAACTCGTGCGTGCACTCGCCGGCCGTTACCACCGCGCCACCGAGCCACGGCCGCAGGAGACCTAGGCCATCATCGCCGAACCCGAAGCCGCCTAACCCGTCCACACGAACCCGGCTCCGCTGCGCTGCGCCGGGTGCTGCCGCCTGCCCAGGCACCATTGGATTTTCGGGTCTGACCGTCGAGTGCCAGCGCCTGCAGTTGCATTCGCGGGAACGTCCGGTTTCTCCCGTTCCTGGGGGGGCGGATTGTGCCCGTACGGGCCGTTTCCGTTGACGCGGTACGCCGGTCGCTGTCGGTCCCGGGTACTACGATCCGGCGATGGCCACCTACGCGGGACCCGGCGACCTGAGCGGCACCGAGTTCATCGGGACGAACTTCGCGGGCAGCGTGTTCCGCGAGGTGGATCTGAGCGGTACCCGGATCAGGGGAGCCCTGCTCAACGGCGCCGACATCGACGGGGTCATCGACGGGCTGCGGGTCAACGGCGTCGAGGTGGCACCGCTGATCGAGGCCGAGTTGGACCGGACGTACCCGGAGCGCACGAAGCTGCGTCCGTCCACACCGGACGGTATGCGTACCGCGTGGGAAACCGTGGAGGCGCTCTGGGCGCCGACAATGGCGCGGGCGGAGTTGCTGCCGGAGGAGGATCTGCACCGGTCGGTCGACGGGGAGTGGTCGTTCGTCCAGACACTGCGGCATCTGGTGATGGCGACCGACCTGTGGTTCGGTCAGGCGGTACTGGGCCGGGAACGGCCGTACCACCCGCTCGGGTTGCCGGCGACGTTCATCACGAACGGTGCGGACCTCGGCATCGACATGGGTGCCGATCCGAGCTTCGCCGAGGTGGTGGCGGTCCGGGCCGGCCGCATGACCGAGGTACGGGAGTTCCTCGCCACCGTCACCCAGGAGGACCTGGACCGCGTACGCGAGCCGAACGCCCCGCCCGGCTGGCCGTCGCCCGGCCCTCGCGCCGCATCGGCGTGCCTGCGGGTCATCTTCAACGAGGAGTGGGCACACCACAGCTTCGCCGTCCGCGATCTCGACGCGTTGGGTTGACCAGACGCCCCACGCCGATATGTCGCGCTGTTGAGTCATCGGATTTGCGGCGTGGAAACCCGGTCGTTTACGGCCGGGAGGAAACGCCGCTCCCTCCCTTCGGTGATCGTCTTATGTGGACGGTTGGTAGGGTGTGGGGCGTGGGTGGGGTGGTGAAGCGGGCTTACAAGTACCGCTTCTATCCGTCCCCTGAACAGGCCGCGCAGTTGAACCGCACCTTCGGGTGCGTGCGTCTGGTGTACAACCGGGCGTTGGAGGCCCGTACCCGGGCGTGGGCGGTCGACCGTCAGCGCACCACGTACGTGCAGTCGTCGGGGTGGCTGACGGAGTGGAAACGCACCGATGAGCTGGCGTTCCTGAACGAGGTGTCGTCGGTGCCGTTGCAGCAGACGTTGCGGCATCTGCAGGCCGGGTTCGTGGCGTTCTGGGACAAGCGGGCCCGGTACCCGCGCTTCAAGTCCAAGCGCAAATCGCGGGCGTCGGCCGAATACACCCGTTCCGCGTTCCGCTGGCGTGACGGCCGGCTCACCCTGGCCAAGATGACCGCGCCGCTGGCCATCGTGTGGTCGCGGCCCCTGCCCGAAGGGGCGGAACCGTCCACGGTCACGGTGTCTCGGGATGCTGCCGGACGCTGGTTCGTGTCCCTGCTGGTGGAGGACCCGACGGTGAAGCCGCTGCCGCCCGTTGCGGCGGAGGTTGGGGTGGATGCGGGTATCACCAGTCTGCTCACCCTGTCGCGCCCGATCAGCGGGGTGAGCGATGAGCAGGGCAAGGTGGCCAACCCGCGGTACGGGCAGGCCGACCGGCGGAAGCTGGCCAAGGCGCAGCGGAACATGGCCCGCAAACAGAAGGGCTCCGCGAACCGGGCGAAGGCCCGACTGAAGGTGGCCCGGATCCATGCGCGTATCGCTGACCGGCGTCGGGACCATTTGCACCAGCTGACCAGTCGACTCGTCCGTGAGACTCAAACGGTCGCGATCGAAGACCTCAGCGTGCGGAACATGCTCCGCAACCGGCGTCTGGCCCGTGTCATCTCTGATGCGGCCTGGGGTCAGTTCCGCAGCATGCTGGAGTACAAAGCCCAGTGGTACGGGCGTGAGGTGGTCCCCGTCGACCGGTGGTTGCCGTCGAGCAAGACCTGCTCGGCGTGCGGATGGATCAACACCACCCTCGCCCTCAACGACCGCTCCTGGACCTGCCCCGGCTGCGGGGTTGAGCACGACCGGGACATCAACGCTGCCAAGAACATCCTCGCCGCCGGGCTGGCGGAGAGGTAAAACGCCTGCGGAGCTGATGTAAGACCTCAAGGGAACCTCCCGGCAGGGCAATCGGCGATGAAACAGGAAACCTCACGGGCGACCGTGAGAATCCCGGTCCCTTCAGGGCCGGGAGGATGTCAAGGTCACTACAACTAGTGCGCCGGGGAGGGGGCCTCCGGGGGACGGCCAGCGGCACGGTGGGCGTCGGCGAGGGCGACGGCGAGCAGTACGAGCCCGGCGACGACCGGAGCAACGAGCGGCGGGGCGAAGTCCAGGGGGATGGCGGCGGCTGCCAGTGCGGCGATGGCGACGACGCGGCGGAGCGAGAGCCGGTTGAACACGATGCGTTCCAGACGGATGCGGCCGTAGAGGAACAGTGCCGGGCCGCCGAGGCTCGTGATGAGCCACGCGGGTTCAGGCAGGCCTGCCGGGTGTTTCAGCACGGCCTCGAAGCCGACGGCGGTGGCGACGATGCCGAGCACCATGAGGACGTGGGCGGTGCCGGTGGCGCGGCCGGCGGCGTCCCTGTCCCGGGCGGTGGCGAGGGCTTCGGCGAGGACCTGTCCGGAGCGGTAGAAGTAGATGCGCCACAGCAGCACTGTCGACAGGAACGCCACCACCAGCAGCGCGGAGGTGGCCAGGGTGATCGGCTGGCTGGTGAACGTGGTGCCGACAGCGAGCACGGTTTCCCCGAGGGCGATCATCAGGAACTGTTGGTATCGCTCGGGCAGGTGGTGTTTGCTGTCCGTGGCCCACGCGCTGACCGGCGGTTCGGGCCTCCCCGGTGCCGGCCAGCGTAGCTGCGCGGCGACGATGTCCACGGTCACGGCGGCTCCCCACAGGGCGGCCCGGGCGCCGCCGCTGACGGCGGCGCCGGCGAAGAAGATTCCCGCCGAGACCACGTTCCAGGGCAGCGACCGGCGGTAGAGCTGTTGCAGGGGGTGTCCGCGCAGCGTGGGTATCAGGATGAGGGGCCGGCCCAACTGCAGGATCACGTACGGCAGCACGAACGCCAAGCCGCGGCCGATGAACGCGGATGGCAGCGACGACGACATGACCAGTAGTCCGAAGGCGCTGGCCAGCACGATGTACTGGATCTTGCGGCGGCGCGGGTCGAACCAGCTGGTGATGTGCGCGGTCGTGATCCACAACCAGATCAGCGGCAGCGACAGCACGAGCATGTAGGCCATGGCCCGCCAACGGGCGAGCACGTCGTCGCTGACGATGTCCCGCGCGACCCGGTTGACCACCCCGGCCAGGGCGAACACCAACACCAGGTCGACGAACAGTTCCAGGAAGTTGGCCTGCCGCACGTCCTCGCGGCGTTGCAACAGGTCTGGACCCTGTCCGCCGCCCTCCCGACCGCCCATACCGCTCACACCGCTCATAATCGCCCGATCCAACCCCGGCACACGGAGGGTTGAACGTCCTACACTCGGAGGGAAGCCACGGACGCGTACCTCACTCGCGTGTTCGCGTGCTTGCGCTGATGCGCCGCGTCGGGGTCCCGGCCACTCCCCTATCAAGCAAGCGCTTGGTATGCTCCGCCGACGGGGATGGGGAGGGGCGACATGACCGTTCGGCATGAGCGGCACGGCCAGGTCATGGTGTTCACCATCGACCGGCCGCGGGTGCGGAACTGCCTCGACCACGCCACCCTGTCGGCGTTGACCGCCGGCCTGACCGCGGCGGCCACCGACCCGGAAGTACGGGCGGCGGTGCTCACCGCCACCGGCGAGCGGGCGTTCAGCGCCGGGCTGGATCTGAAGGCGGTGGCTGAGGCCGGGATGCCCGACCCGGCAACCAGCCCGCTGCACCTGCTCCGGGACGGCTACCCGCTGCCGGTCATCGCCGCGGTCAACGGAGCGGCGGTCGGCGGCGGCTTCGAGCTGGCACTCGCCTGCGACCTCCGGGTGGCCGCCGAGCACGCGTATTTCGCGCTGCCGGAGGTCTCACTCGGCATCGCCGCCACCGAGGGCGGGACCGAGCTCCCGCAGCGCGTCCCGCTGGCCGTGGCGCTGGAGATCGGGTTGGCCGGCGAGCCGCTCGGCGCCGCACGCGCGTACGAACTGGGCCTGGTCAACCGCGTGGTGCCCGCGGTCGAGCTGCTGCCGGCGGCGCTCGCCTTGGCCGAGCGGGTCGCCGGGCACTCGCCGGCGGCCGTCCGCGCCACCAAGGATCTGATGTACCGGTCCCTCTCGATGGATCCGGCCTCGCTGCGTGCCCGCAACCGCGCCGCCACCGTGGCCCTGCTCGCCGGGCCCGATGCGGCCGAGGGGATGGCGGCCTTCGTCGAGAAGCGCGCACCACGATGGGCCGCGCCGGCACCGGACGCGCCGGGCGGGCCGGTCCCGGACGCGGCGGGGCCGGGTGAGCGGTGAGGTACGTCACGACACAGCCCAGCAGTAACCAATCAAGCGCTTGGTAAGCTCCGGCAGGGAGTTGGGCGAGACGCACCCGCCGTGCGGTCGCGGATCGGAGGACAGGCATGACGGAGGCCTACATCGTCGAGGCGGTCCGCACGCCGGTGACCCGGCGCCGTGGCGCCTTGGCCGGGGTGCATCCCGCGGATCTGGGCGCCCACGTGATCTCCGGACTGATGTCGCGCAGCGGGGTGGATCCCGCCGCCGTGGACGACGTCGTGTTCGGCTGCGTGGACACCCTCGGCCCGCAGGCCGGGGACATCGCCCGCACGGCGTGGCTCGCCGCCGGCCTGCCGGACCACGTCACCGGGGTCACGGTCGACCGGCAGTGCGGCTCGTCCCAACAGGCGGTGCACTTCGCCGCCCAGGCGGTGCTCAGCGGCACCGCCGACATCGTCGTTGCCGGGGGCGTGCAGAACATGAGCGCGATCCCCATCTCGGCGGCGATGACCACGGGCGCGCAGTTCGGCTTCCCGGACCCGTTCTCCGGCTCGTCCGGATGGCGCCGCCGCTACGGCGACCAGCCGGTCTCGCAGTTCCGCTCGGCAGAGATGATCGCGCAGAAGTGGGGCGCGAGCAGATCGGAGATGGAGGCGTTCGCGCTCCGCAGCCACCGGCGGGCACTGGCCGCAATCGCCGAGGGCCGGTTCGACCGCGAACTCCTTCCGCTCGACGAGGCCACGGTCGATACCTGCCCCCGGGCGGACACCTCGCTGGAGAAGATGGCCGACCTCCAGCCGCTCGAGCCAGGCGGGAGCATCACCGCCGCGGTCGCGAGTCAGATCTGCGACGGTGCCGCCGCCTTGCTGGTGATGTCCGAGCGGGCGGTCCGGGAGCACGGGGTCAGCCCGCGCGCCCGGATCCACCACATGTCGGTACGCGGTGCCGACCCGGTCTGGATGCTGACCGCTCCCATCCCGGCCACGGCCCACGCGCTGGCCCGCACCGGCCTGTCGATCGCGGACATCGACCTGTTCGAGGTCAACGAGGCGTTCGCCTCGGTGGTGCTCGCCTGGATCAAGGAGACCGGCGCGGACCCGGAACGGGTCAACGTCAACGGCGGAGCGATCGCGCTGGGGCACCCGCTGGGCGCGACCGGCGCGCGGCTGATGACCACCCTGCTGCACGAGCTCGAGCGCACCGGTGGCCGGTACGGCCTGCAGACGATGTGCGAGGGCGGCGGCCAGGCGAACGTCACGATCATCGAGAGGCTCTGATGGATCCGGACCTGACCGGCAAGGCCGTGATCGTCACCGGCGGCACCCGCGGCATCGGCGCGGAGATCGCCCGCCGGTATCTCGAGGCCGGTGCGCAGGTGCTGGTCTGCGGCCGTACGGTCGTGGACGAACTGCCGGCCGGCGGCGGGCGCGGCGCGGAGTTCGTCCAGGCCGACATCCGACAGCCCGAGCAGGCCGCGGCGGTGGTCGACGCCGCGGTCGCGCGGTTCGGCCGGCTCGACATCCTGGTCAACAACGCCGGCGGCTCGCCCATGGCCGACGCGGCAACCGTCTCCCCTCGGTTCATCAGCTCGGTCGTCTCGCTGAATCTGCTGGCTCCCTTCTTCCTCGCGCAGCCCGCCAACGCGGTCATGCAGCGGCAACCCGAGGGCGGGCTGATCCTCAACATCGGCAGCGTCGCGGGGCGCGACCCGGCTCCGGGCACCGCGGCGTACTCGGCGGCCAAGGCCGGGCTGAGTACCCTGACCCGAGCGCTGGCGCTGGAGTTCGGACCCCGGGTGCGGGTCAATCAGGTCACCGTTGGCCTGGTGCGGACCGAGCTGGCGCACCTGCACTATGGCGACGAGGAAGGGGTGCAGGCGGTCGCGGCGACGATTCCGCTGGGGCGGATGGCGGCCCCGGCCGATGTCGCCGCCGCCTGCCTGCTCCTCAGCTCACCGCTCGCCGACTACGTGAATGGCACGGAGCTGCTGGTCGACGGCGGCGGCGAGATACCGGCCCGGTTCCTCGCCGCACGGCCCACCGCCAGTTAAGCCGAGTGTTCCGCGCGCTGCGGCACCCACCGTTCCGCATGCTGTGGGCGGTGGTCATTCTCGGGCAGCTCGGGTACTGGATCTCGTCGGTCGCGTTCCAGTGGGAGGTGGCCCACCGGACCGGGAACGACCCGCTGGCCCTGGGTCTGCTCTATTTCTGCAGCTTCGCGCCGTACCTGCTCTTCTCGCTGCCCGCCGGCATGCTCACGGACAGCATGGACCGGCGGAGTCTGATGGTTTCCGTTCAGGCGGCCGCGTCGTTGCTGGCGGTGGCGGCCACCCTGCTCGCCACGCTGGCGGTCATGTCGACGCCGGCGGTGATGGTGCTCAGCTTCCTGGCCGGCTGTGTCATCACGATCGTCTCTCCGGCCAGCCAGGCCCTGATCGCCGCCGTGGTGCCGGACGAGGACCTGGCCAGTGCGGTGCCGCTCCAGTCGGCCGGGTTGAACCTGGCCCGGATCACCGGCCCCGCGCTGGTCGGTCCGGTGCTGCTGATCGGCGGCCCGGCCAGCGCGTTCGGCGTCTACGCGGTGCTGTCGCTCGGCGCCGCGGCGCTGGCTGGCCGGCTCGGTGCGGGCGGACCGGCGGCGCGGCCGGTGCGGGCGGCGTCTGGTGAGTCGGCGCGGCGCCGGCTCGCCGCCGCGTTCCATCATGTACGCGCGCGGCACCCGGCCCTCCCGGCGCTGGGCATCGTCGCGGCGACCTCCGTCTTCGGTTCGGCCTATCTGGCGCAGCTCCCGCTGATCGCGGCGCGGGTCGGCGGCGACAGCGAGTCCACCTTCCCGACCCTGGTGACCCTCGGCGGCATCGGCTCGCTCATCGGGGTGCTCTCAGTGGCCTGGCGGGGCCGGGGGCTGAGCCCCGTCCCGGCGGCGGTCCAGCTCGTGGTGCTCGGAGTGGTGATGGCGCTGTTCGGCGTGGTGCCGTCGTTCCCGCTGCTCACCGTGCTGATGATCCTCGGTGGTGGGCTCACCTTGTCGATCATGACCTCGATCAACTCGATCCTTCAGCACCTGGTCGACGACGCCCAGCGCGGGCGGGTGATGAGCCTGTACTTCGTCTGCTGGGGCGGGCTGCTCCCCTTCGGCGGCCTGGGCCTCGGCGGTCTGGTCCGGCTGGTCGGCGCCGGTTGGGCCTTCGCCGGTTACGGGGTGGTCGCCAGCCTCGCCGGTCTGGCCCTCGCGCTGGGCGCCCGCCGCACTCGGGCTTGACGCGTGCCGGCAACCGGCCTACCGTCCGAGCAAGCGCTTGATAGGACGCCGAAGGAGACCCGATGAGCGTGCCGCAGTTCGGCTTCACCCCAGGCGACGTCGTGCTGGTCACCGGCGCCGGCAGCGGCATCGGCCGGGCGATCGCGACCCGGGCCGCCGAGATGGGACTGGCCGTCGCCGCTGTCGACCTCGACCCGGCGGGCGCGGGGGCCACGGTGGAACGGATCGAGCGGTCGGGTGGCCGAGCCGTGGCGATCACCGCCGACGCCAGCGACCCCGGAGCCGTCGCGGCGGCGTTCGCTCGCGCCCGGGAGCTCGGTGTGATCCGCTACCTGGTGAACAACGCCGGCCCGTCCTCCGCGGTGGAGCTGGAGTTCGACGAGGCGCTACGGATCGCCATCGGCAGCGTCCGGCGGGTGACCGACACCTGGCTGACCGGCGGGGCGCCGGAGGGCGCGGCGCTGGTCAACATCGCGTCCGTCGCCGGCAATCTGGTCGGCACCGCCTCCGACTGGTACTGCGCGGCGAAGGCAGCGATCATGGGCTACACCCGCCACCTCGCGGCGTACCGCAGCGACGAGGTGCGCAGCAACGCGGTCGCGCCGGGGATGACCGACACCCCGCGACTCGCCGGCTTCGCCGAGAGCGAGGTCGGGCAGCGGGTGCTGGGCCGGATTCCGCTGCATCGGATGGCCACGCCGGATGACATCGCGTACGCCGTGTTGTTCCTGCTGTCCCCACTGGCCAGCTATGTGAACGGGGTCTTCCTGCCGGTCGACGGCGGCTGGACCGTCACCCAGTAACCGCGCCGCAGGCGGGCGGGAGAGGAGTCGCCGGATGTCCGGCACCCAGGCCACGGAGCTGGCCGACCGGCAGCGCATCCATGAGGTCGTGCTGCGGTACTGCCGCGGTATCGACCGGCTCGACCTCGATCTGGTCAGGTCGGCGTACCATCCCGACGGGGTCGACCACCACACCGGCTTCGACGGCCCGGTCGACGAGTTCCTGGCGTGGGTGGAGCCGCTGCTGCGCCGGCTCACCGGCACGATGCACATCGTCGGCAACCACCTGGCCGAGCTGCACGGCGACCGGGCGGTGGTCGAGACGTACGGGACCGCCGTGCACTGGGGGGAGCCGGCCGACGACCCGAGGCTCAACTTCACCAGCGGCTTCCGCTACGTGGATCTGATGACCCGCCGGGCCGGCCGGTGGGCCATCGCGGAGCGCTGGGCGGTACGGGAGTGGACCCGGTCGGAGGCCGGCCGGTGGGCACCGCGCGAGGCGCCCGGCCCGACCGGCTTCCGTGACCGCCGCGACCCGTTGTACGCGCTGCTCGCCCGGCTTGCGTCATGAGCCGGGCAGCGCCGGTCAGCCCACCGCCGGCGGGTCGCTCTCGCCCCAGAACCGCCGCCAGCTCGGCCAGCTCTCCGGCAGACTGGACCCGGTGAGGTACGGGTTGTCCGGGAAGTGGAACCGTCCCGGCACCCGCAGCGGGCTCTCCCGGATGTCCGCCGCGTAGAAGGGCTTGGGCTTGCGGCTGCGGAAGTACCATCTGCCGTCCGCCTCGCGGACATAGCGGTCGTGATAGATCACCGGCATCACGATCCACTGGTCGCCCACCTCGTGCTCGGGTCGGCAGTACACGAGCCCGTCGGCGGAGTCCGGGCCGGTGAGGTCGATGACGTGGTTGCCGACGATGTGGAACGTGACGCGGTAAGGCCGCAGGATGCCGTCGAACCACTCGGCCAGGGCAGCCCGGCCGACCCGGCCGTCGCCCACCCGTACGTCGCTGGCGAAGAGCGCGGCGAGGGCGGTGACATCCCGGCTGTCCAGCGCGAGCGCGTAGCGCGACACCAGTTGGCGGATCTGCTCGACCGACTCCAGCCGGTCGATGCGGGCGGCGAGATCAGTCACCAGGCCCTCCTGGACGACGCGGCCACGGGGGCCGATTCTCAAGCAAGCATTTGGTTGGCAGCACCGTATCAGCGGGACGCCCGCCGCGACAGATGTTGACGGGCGGGCCGCGACTGCTATGGTGCCAACCAAGCGCTTGCTACGGTGCGGAGAGAATCGGGAGCTGCAGATGGCCGACAAACGGATGACCGCGCAGGATGTGGTCAGCCGGCTCACCTCGGGGATGACCATCGGGATCGGCGGATGGGGGTCCCGGCGCAAACCGATGGCCCTGGTCCGGGAGATCCTCCGGTCCGACCTGCGGGACCTCACCGTGGTCTCCTACGGCGGCCCCGACATCGGGCTGCTCTGCGCGGCCGGCAAGATCCGCAAGCTCGTCTTCGGTTTCGTCTCGCTGGACTCGATCGCCCTGGACCCGCACTTCCGGGCCGCGCGCCAGGCGGGCGCGATCGAGGTCGTCGAGTACGACGAGGGCATGCTGCAGTGGGGGCTCTACGCGGCCGGCCTGAAGCTGCCGTTCCTGCCCACCCGCGCCGGCCTCGGCTCGGACGTGCTGACCCACAACCCGCAGCTGCGCACCGTCGCCGACCCCTACGGTGGTGACGAGGTGGTGGCGATGCCGCCGCTGCACCTGGACGCCGCGCTGATCCACATGAACCGGGCCGACATCCACGGCAACGGTCAGTTCCTCGGGCCGGACCCGTACTTCGACGACCTGTACTGCATGGCCGCCGAGCAGGCGTACATGTCCTGCGAGAAGATCGTGCCGACCGCCGAGCTGACCGCGGTGGCGCACCCGGCCACCCTCCGGATCAACCGGCTGCTGGTCACCGGTGTGGTCGAGGCTCCCAACGGCGCCCACTTCACCTCGTGCACCCCGGACTACGACCGGGACGAGGACTTCCAGCGGGAGTACGCCGGTTCGGCGGCCGGACCGGACGCCTGGCAGGCGTTCCGGGACCGCTACCTGGCCGGCTCGGAGGCGGACTACCAGGCGGCCGTGGCCCGCCGCCAGGAGGTGTCGGCATGACGAACGTGATGGACCCGCGGGCCGAGGCGAACGACGCCGTCGCCAGCCGGGCCGAGGTGTGCGTGGTCGCCTGCGCCGACGCCTTCCGAAACAGCGGGGAGATGCTGGCCAGCGCCTTCGGCACCATCCCCGCCATCGGCGTACGGCTGGCCCGGGAGACCTTCTCCCCCGACCTGCTGATCTCTGACGGCGAGTCGTACCTGGTGCGCGGGACCTGGCCGGTCGGCACGCCGGCGACCGGCGAGGTCGAGGCGTGGGCCCCGTTCCGCACCATCTTCGATCTGGTGTGGCACGGCAAGCGGCACGTGATGATGATCCCGAGCCAGGTGGACCGGTACGGCAACACGAACATCTCGGCGGTCGGCGACTACCGGCGGCCGAAGGTGCAACTCCTCGGCGTGCGGGGCGCCCCGGGCAACACCGTCTGCCACCCGACGAGCTACTGGGTTCCCCGGCACAGCACGCGGGTGTTCGTGCCGCGGGTCGACATGGTCTCCGGGGTGGGCAACGACCGGGCCGCGCAGGCCGGGCCGGGCGCGAGCCGCTACCACGACCTGCGCCGGGTCGTCACCGACCTGGCCGTCTTCGACTACCACCCCGAACACGGCACGCTCCGCCTCGCCTCGGTCCACCCGGGCGTCACCGTGGCGCAAGTGCAGGACGCCACCGGCTTTCCGCTGGAGGCCGGCGACGAGGTGCCGCAGACCAGGCAGCCCTCCGCGGCGGAGCTGCGGCTGATCCGCGAGGTGCTCGACCCGCGCGGGCTGCGCGACCGCGAGGTGGCCGGATGACCCGGCCCTCGGGAGATGGCACGACGGTGCCCCAGGACGCTCCGATCCCGTCGGCGCTGCACACCCGGGCCTGTGAGCTGTTCGGGGTGCGCTACCCGATCGTGCAGACCGGGATGGGCTACGTCTCCGACCCTCGCCTGACCGCCGCCACCGCCAACGCCGGCGGCCTCGGCATCCTCTCCGCCGGCCTGCTGTCGTACGAGGAACTCGCCGCCGCGATCGACGCGGTGCAGGCCCGGACGGACCGACCGTTCGGGGTCAACCTCCGCGCCGACCAGCCCGACGTGGAGCGGCGGATCGACCTGCTGATCTCGGCCGGGGTGCGGGTCGCCTCGTTCGCGCTGGCGCCTCGGCAGGACCTGATCGGCAAATGCAAGGACGCCGGGCTCGTGGTGGTGCCGTCGATCGGGGCCCGCCGCCACGCCGAGAAGGTCGCGGCCTGGGGCGTGGACGCGGTGATCGTGCAGGGCGGTGAGGGCGGCGGCCACACCGGTGGCGTGCCGACCAGCCTCCTGCTGCCGCAGGTGGTCGACGCGGTGGACATTCCCGTGATCGGGGCCGGCGGTTTCTTCGACGGCCGCGGCCTGGTCGCCGCGCTCGCGTACGGCGCGGCCGGCATCGCCATGGGCACCCGGTTCCTGCTGACCACCGACTCCCCGGTCGCGCCCGCCGTCAAGGAGGTCTACCTCTCGAAGACCGTGACCGACACCGTGCTCACCCGGGAGGTCGACGGGGTGCCGCAACGGGTGCTGCGGGCCGGCACGATCGACAAGATCGAGAAGACGTCCGGTGCCGGGCGGCTGATCCGGGCGGCCCGCAACGCGGTCGCCTTCCGGAAGCTGTCGGGCAGCCGGTGGTCGGACATGGTCCGTGAGGGCCTGGCCATGAAGCGGGGCCACGAGCTGACCTGGAGCCAGGTGGTGATGGCCGCCAACGCTCCGATGCTCTACCGAGCCGCGCTCCTGGAAGGCCGGACCGACCTCGGCATCATGGCGACCGGCCAGGTGGTGGGCCTGATCGACGACCTGCCGAGCTGCCAGGAGCTGATCGACCGGATCATGGCCGAGGCGGCAGCGGTGCTGGGCCGCCTCGGGGCGTGACCTCCCGGTAGCGGCGCCCCGGCGGGTGCCCCCGTGGCGCCGCCTCGACACGTCACTTCCCGGATCGCCGCGCCGGCCTCCGACCCGCCGTCGCCGCGGCCGCCCCCTTGCCGGCCGTGCCGGTCCACGAGTGGGACGCCGGCATTGACGGCGGGTGCGGCGGCCACTAGCCTAACCAAACAAGCGCTTGCTAGGAGGATTGCCCATGTCCGCACTGCACGACCGCGTTGTGGTGATCACCGGCGCGGGCCGGGGCCTGGGCCGGGAGCACGCCCTGCTCGCCGCCGCAGAGGGGGCCCGGGTCGTGGTGAACGACGTGGGCGCCGACGCCGACGGCCGCAACGCCGATCCGGCGGTCGCCCGGGCCGTCGCCGCCGAGATCAGGGCGGCGGGCGGGCAGGCGGTCGCCAGTTCGGCGGACGCCGCCACCCTCGCCGGCGCCCGGGAGCTGTTGGAGCTGGCGCTCGGCGAGTTCGGCGCGGTGCACGGACTGGTCAACAACGCCGGCATCCTCCGCGACCGGATGTTCGTGAACATGTCCGAGGAGGACTGGGACGCGGTGATCCGGGGGCAGCTGCGTGCCACCTTCGCGCCCGCCCGGGTCTTCAGCGAGCACTGGCGCAACGAGTCCAAGGCGGGCCGCCAGCCGAACGCCGCGGTGGTCAACGTCCCCTCGACCTCCGGCCTGATCGGCGCGGTCGGCCAGACCAACTACGGCGCGGCCAAGGCCGGCATCGCCGCGCTGACCGTGATCCTGGCCCAGGAACTCGCCAGGTACGGCGTGCGGGTCAACGGGGTCACGCCGGTCGCCCGTACCCGGATGACCCAGGACCTGCCCGGCATCGGCGAGATGGTGGCCGCGCCGGCCGACCCGGCGGCTTTCGACGTCTACCACCCCGGCAACGTCTCCCCGCTGGTGGCCTGGCTGCTCACCGCGGACTGCCCGGCCAACGGCGCGGTCTACTACGCCAAGGGCGGCGAGATCAGGCAGTTTGTGGGCTGGAGCTACGGCTGGAGCGTCGACCGGGGCACCCGCTGGACCGTGGCCGAGATCGACAAGGAGTTGCGCGCGCGTGTCTGAACCCACCACGGCCGGCTGGGCCGGCCCCGCTCACAATCTGCTGGCCGGCCGGACCGTGCTGGTGACCGCCGCCGCCGGCACCGGCATCGGGTACGCCACCGCCCGCCGCTGCGCCGAGGAGGGCGCCCGGGTCGCGATCAGCGACCGGCACGAGCGGCGCCTCGCCGAGGCGGCCGACCGGCTGGCCGAGCTGACCGGCGCCCGGCCGCTCGCGGTGCCCTGCGACGTGACGAACCAGCAGCAGATCGACCATCTGGTGGACACCGTCGCCGCCGAGTACGGCAGCATCGACGTACTGGTCAACAACGCGGGCCTGGGCGGCATGGCCAGCGTGGTGGAGATGACCGACGAGCAGTGGGACACCGTGCTGGCCGTCACGCTGACCTCCGCCTTCAAGGTGACCCGGGCGGTGCTGCGGCACATGGTGCCCCGCCGCCGCGGCGTGATCATCAACAACGCGTCGGTGCTCGGCTGGCGCGCCCAGGCCGAGCAGGCCCACTACGCGGCCGCGAAGGCCGGCGTGATGGCGCTGACCCGGTGCTCGGCCATGGACGTCGCCAAGTACGGCATCCGGGTCAACGCCGTGGCGCCGAGCATCGCGGTCCACCCCCACCTGGCCCGGGCCACCAGCGACGACCTGCTCGCCGAACTGGCGTCCCAGGAGGCCTTCGGCCGGGCGGCGGAGCCGTGGGAGGTCGCCAACGTATTCGTCTTCCTGGCCAGCGACTACTCGTCGTACATGACGGGCGAGATCGTCTCGGTCAGCAGCCAGCACCCCTGAGCCGGAGGAGCATCAGATGGCCAATCCCGACGCCGTCGGCACCCGGGGCGCCCCGTTCCGCATGGATGTGGAACGCGGCAAGATCCGCGAGTTCGCGCGGGCCACCCGCTCGACGAGTCCCGCATACCTGGACGCCGAGCGGCCCGTCGTCCCGCCGACGTTCCTGACCACCACGTTCTTCTGGCAGTCCGGCGACGCGGACCCCTGGCCGGCCGTCGAGCTGGACCAGCGGCGCGGCCTGCACGCCGAGCAGGAGTACACCTTCTTCGGCCCGCCGCCACGCGCCGGTACCCGGCTGACCTGCCAGTCGCACATCAGCGAGATCTACACCAAGCAGGGCCGCCGCGGCGGCGAGCTGACCTTCGCCGTCATGGTCACCGAGTTCCGGGACGAGACCGGCCGACTGGTGGCCCGAGGCCGGTTGACCGGCGTCGAGACCGCACGCCCACCGGCGGAGCAGTCACGAGCAGACGAGGCGATGGCATGAGCGTTCCAGCGGCGCCCGCCCCCTGGACGGTCGGGCCGGTGACCCGCACCGACTTCGTGCGTTACCAGGGCGCGTCCGGCGACATGAACCCGATCCACCACGACGAGGAGTTCGCCCGGGCGGCCGGCTTCCCCACCCCGTTCTCCGTCGGAATGTGGCAGGCCGGCCTGCTCGGCACGTACGCGACGGACTGGCTCGGCGCGGAGAACGTGCGCGGCTTCCGCATCCGGTTCCTCGAGCAGGTCTGGCCGGGCGACACGCTGACCTGCCACGGCGAGGTGGTGCGCGAGTACGAGCAGGACGGCGAGCGCCGGGTGGACGTGGAGCTGACCTGCCGCCGCCAGACCGGTGGCACGGCGGTCACGGTGTGGTCGACATTCGTGGTGCCGGACGCGGCGCAACGCGAGCAGGAGGCGACCGATGTCGCGTGAACAGTCCCCGGCGGCCGATCGCCGGATCGTCACCCTGACCGTCGACGCCGACGGCATCGCCGAGATCGTCATGGACAACCCACCGGTCAACGCGCTGCCGGTGGCCGGCTGGTTCGCCGTCGCCGACGCGCTCAACGCGGCCGGCGCCGACGAGGCCGTACGCGTGGTGGTGCTGCGCGCCGAGGGGCGCGGCTTCAACGCCGGCGTGGACATCAAGGAGATGCAGCGCACCGAGGGCTTCACCGCGCTGCTCGGCGCCAACCGCGGCTGCTACGCGGCGTTCAAGGCGGTCTACGAGTGCCCGGTGCCGGTCATCGCCGCGGTCAACGGCTTCTGTCTGGGTGGCGGGATCGGCCTGGTCGGCAACGCCGACATGATCGTCGCGGCCGAGGACGCCACCTTCGGCCTGCCGGAGGTGGACCGGGGCGCGCTCGGCGCGGCGACGCACCTGGCCCGGCTGGTGCCGCAGCACCGGATGCGGGCGATGGTCTACACCGCGGCCACCGCGACCGCCGCCGAACTGCACGCCTACGGGTCGGTGCACGCGGTGGTGCCGACGGCGCGGCTGCGGGACGCCGCCCTGGAGCTGGCCCGGCAGATCGCGACGAAGGACCCGACGGTGATCCGTGCGGCGAAGGCGTCGCTCAACGGCATCGACCTGTGGGACGTCAACCGCAGCTACCGGTTCGAGCAGAGCTTCACCTTCGAGCTCAACCTGGCCGGGGTCGCCGACCGTATCCGCGACCAGTTCGGCGGGCCCTCCGGATCCACGGCTTGAGGGGACACGGATGAAGGCCATGCTGTGCCGCGCCCTCGGTGGGCCGGAGAACCTGGTCGAGGCCGAGGTGCCGGACCCGGTCGCCGGCCCGGGCCAGGTCGTGGTGGACGTCCGCTCCGCCGGGGTGAACTTCCCGGACGGTCTGATGGTCGCCGGCACGTACCAGACGAAGCCCGCGCTGCCGTTCAGCCCGGGGTGCGAGGTGGCCGGCACCGTGCGGGCGGTCGGCGACGGGGTGACCGGACTCGCCCCCGGTGACCGGGTCGCCGCCTTCTGCGGCATCGGCGGCTACGCCGAGCAGGTCGCTGTACCGGCCGAGCGGGTGCACCGGATCCCGGACGGGATGGACCTGGGCCACGCGGCGGCCTTCCCCGTCGTCTACGGCACGTCGTTCCACGGTCTGGTGGACCGGGCGCGGCTGCGGGCCGGCGAGACGCTGTTGGTGCTCGGCGCCGCCGGCGGGGTCGGGCTGACCGCCGTGCAGATCGGCAAGGTGCTCGGCGCCCGGGTGGTCGCGGCCGCGTCCAGCCCGGAGAAGCTGCGGCTCTGCGCCGCGCACGGGGCCGACGAGCTGATCGACTACCGCGAGCAGGACCTGGCCGCGCGGCTGAACGAGGTGACCGGCGGCGCCGGGGTGGACGTGGTCTACGACCCGGTCGGCGGCTCGGCGGCGCAGGCCGCGGTGCGGGCGCTGGCCTGGGGCGGCCGCTACCTGACCGTCGGGTACGCCTCGGGTGACATCCCGCGGGTCGGGATGAACCGGCTGTTGCTGACGGAGGGCGAGCTGCTGGGCGTGCTCTGGGGCGCCTGGGCCGGCCGGCATCCCGGGGCCAACGCGGAGAACATGTCCCGGCTGCTGGAGTGGTACTCGGCGGGCCTGCTGCGGCCGCACGTGGACCGGTGCTTCCCGCTGGCCGAGGCCGCCGCCGCGCTGGCCACCGTGATGAACCGTGGCGCACTGGGAAAGATCGTCCTGACCATCGGGGAGCGGCCGTGACCACCGCGACGGCGTACGCGGGAATGGATCTGGGTCCGAGCGCGCGGGCCCGCGAGCTGCTGGCGGCGCTCGAGGAGTTCATGGCCGAGCGGGTCTACCCCGCCGAGCCGGTGTACGCCGCGCAGCTGGAGCAGGCCGGCCCGCGCAGCCACACCCTCCCGCCGGTGGTCGAGGAGCTGAAGGCCGAGGCGCGCCGCCGGGGCCTGTGGAACCTCTTCCTGCCGGACCTGTCCGGGCTGTCCAACCTGGAGTACGCCTACCTGGCCGAGCTGACCGGACGATCGCCGTACCTCGCGCCGGAGGCGCTGAACTGCGCGGCCCCGGACACCGGCAACATGGAACTGCTGCACCTGTTCGGCACGCCGGAGCAGCAGGCCCGCTGGCTGGCGCCGCTGCTGGACGGGCGGATCCGGTCGGGCTTCTCGATGACCGAACCCGGGGTCGCCTCCTCCGACGCCCGCAACATCAGCACCTCGATCACGCGGGACGGCGACGAGTACGTGATCAACGGACACAAGTGGTGGACCACCGGCGCGGCGGACCCGCGGTGCGAGCTGCTGGTGGTGATGGGCAAGACGGATCCCAGCGCCGCGCCGCACCGGCAGCAGTCGATGGTGCTCGTCCCGGTCGACACGCCGGGCGTCGAGATCGTCCGCTCGTTGCCCATCTTCGGCTACCACGACCAGCACGGACACTGCGAGATCCGGTTCACCGACGTACGGGTCCCGGTGACGAACCTGCTCGGCGGCGAGGGCGACGGCTTCGCCATCGCGCAGGCCCGGCTGGGGCCGGGCCGGGTGCACCACGCGATGCGGACGTTGGGCATGGCCGAGCGCGGCCTGGAGCTGCTGGTGCGCCGGACCATGTCGCGGGTGGCGTTCGGCGGGCCGCTGTCCGACCAGGGCGTGGTGCGGACCTGGATCGCCGAGTCCCGGATGGAGATCGAGCAGGCCCGACTGCTGGTGCTCAAGACCGCATGGCTGATCGACCGGGTGGGCGCGAAGGGCGCGGCCACCGAGATCGCGGCGATCAAGGTGGTGGCGCCCCGGGTGGCCCGCGCGGTGCTCGACCGGGCCATCCAGGCGCACGGCGGCGGCGGGGTGACCGAGGACTTCCCGATCGCCCGGATGTGGGCCAGCGCGCGGATCCTGGCGATCGCCGACGGGCCGGACGAGGTGCACATCCGGACGGTGGCTCGCCAGGAGCTACGCCGGTATCGCTGACGGCGAGACGACGGAGATTGCGATGGACCTGACCTGGAGCGAATCCGAGGAGGCATTCCGGGCGGAGGCGCGGGAGTGGCTGGCCGCCCACGTGCCGGCCGAGCCGTTGCCCTCCGGCGACACCCGCGAAGGCTTCGCCCGGCACCTGGAATGGGAGCGGGAGTTGTACGCCGCCGGCTGGGCGGTGGTCTCGTGGCCGAAGGAGTACGGCGGACGCGACGCCTCACTCTGGGAGTGGCTCATCTTCGAGGAGGAGTACTACCGGGCCGGCGCGCCGCAGCGGGTGACCCAGAACGGCATCTTCCTACTGGCGCCCACGCTGTTCGAGTTCGGCACGACGGAGCAGCGCGACACCCTGCTGCCCCGGATGGCGGCCGCGCAGGACCTGTGGTGCCAGGGCTGGTCGGAACCCGGCGCCGGCAGCGACCTGGCCGGCATCCGCAGCCGGGCCGAGCGCGACGACGAGGCCGGCGGCTGGCGGCTGACCGGGCAGAAGACCTGGACCACCCGGGGCGCGTTCTGCACCCACCTGTTCGGTCTGTTCCGCACCGACCCGGCGGCCCAGCGGCACCGCGGCCTGACGTACTTCCTCGTGCCGCTGGACACCCCGGGCGTGACGGTCCGCGGCTTCGAACGGCTCGACGGCGACGAGGGCTTCGCCGAGGTGTTCTTCGACGACGCCTTCGTGCCGGACAGCGCGGTGCTCGGCGCGGTGAACCAGGGCTGGCAAGTGGCGATGGCGACCACCGGATCCGAGCGGGGGCTGACCCTGCGCTCGCCCGGCCGGTTCCTGCGGGCCGCGGACCGCCTGGTCGAGCTCGCCGCCGCGCACCCGGAGGCCGCCACCGATCCGCTCGTCGACCAGGTCACCGCGGTGTGGATGCAGGCTCAGGCGTACCAACTGTTCACGCTGGCGCAGGTCACCGACCTCGTCGAGGGGCGCTCCCCCGGGGCGCGGTCCAGCCTGAACAAGCTCTACTGGTCCGAACTGGACATCCGGCTACACGAGGCGGCGCTGGAGCTGCTCGGCCCGCAGGGGCAGACGGACAACCCATGGAGCCGCGGATTCCTGTTCTCGCTGGCCGGACCGATCTACGCCGGGACCAACGAGATCCAACGCAACATCGTCGCCGAGCGGGTGCTCGGCCTGCCCAGGAAGTGATCGCATGCGGTTCGCGTTGACGGCCGAACAGCAGGACCTGCGCGAGGTCGTGCACGAGCTGATGGAACGGTTGTGCCCGCCCGCCGTGGTCCGGTCCACGCCGGACGCACCGGCGATCGACGCGCTGGACCGCGGGCTGGTCGAGCTCGGCGCGCCCGGGCTGCTGCTGTCGGAGCGCTCCGGCGGCCTGGGCCTGGACGAAAACTACCTGGTCCCGCTGCTGACCGAGACCGGGTGGGCCGCGGCCCCGCTGCCGGTGCTGGAGACGGTCGGCGTCGCGCCGGCCCTGTTCGAGGCCGCCGGCCTGGCCGACCGGCTGCTCGCCGGCGGGATGGCCTGCGCCGCCGACCCGACCGGCACCGGTCCGGTCCGGTTCGCCGAGCGGGGCGGCCTGCTGGTCCGGGGTGGCTGGGGCGGCAGCGGACCGGTCGAGATCGTCGGCCTGTCCGACGCGCGCCGCGAGCCGGTGCCGGCGGTGGACCCGGCCGCGAACCTGTGCCGGATCGGCGGGGGCACCGTGCTCGGCACGGTCGACGACCCGGTGGTGGTCGAGCGGGCCTGGCAGCGCGGGGTGCTCGGTGCCGCGGCCCAGTTGATCGGGCTGTCCCGGCGGATGCTGGAGCTGACCGTCGAGTACGCCGGCTCGCGTACCCAGTTCGGGGTGCCGGTCGGCAGCTTCCAGGCGGTCAAGCACCACCTCGCTTCGGCGTTGTTGCAGGTGGAGTTCGCCGCCCCGGCGGTGGCCCGCGCCGGATTCTCCGTGGCCGCCGGCGACCCGGACCGGGCGCGCGACGTGTCGCTGGCCAAGGCGCTGGCCTCGGAGGCCGCCCAGCTGGTGGCCCGCACCGCGATCCAGTGCCACGGCGCCATCGGCTACACCACCGAATACGACCTGCACCTGTACGCCAAGCGCGCCTGGGCGCTCGCCGCGGACTGGGGTTCGGCGGCCTGGCACCGGGCCCGGATCGCGGAGCACCTGGGCTTGGCCCGTACCGGCACCCTTCCCCTCCACTGATTTCGACAAGGAGCACACCGTGACCGAGACCGAGAGCGACGTCGTCACCTACGACCAGCGGGGCGAGGTCGCGGTGGTGATCATGAACCGGCCGCGGTACCGCAACGCGCAGAACTCGGCGATGACGTACGCGCTGGACGACGCGTTCTACCGGGCCGCCGGGGACGACGGCGTGAAGGTGGTCGTGCTGGCCGGGGCGGGCGAGCACTTCTCGGCGGGGCACGACATCGGCACCCCCGGCCGGGACGTCGACACGTCGTTCGAGCGGCGGGCCGGCCTCTGGTGGGACCACGTCGGCAAGCAGGGCGTGGAGAGCCGGTACGCCCGCGAGTCCGAGGTGTACCTCGGGATGTGCCGACGCTGGCGTGAGTTGCCCAAGCCGACGATCGCGATGGTGCAGGGCGCCTGTGTGGCCGGCGGCCTGATGCTGGCCTGGTGCTGTGATCTGATCGTCGCCGCCGACGACGCGTTCTTCGCCGACCCCGTGGTGCGGATGGGTATCCCCGGCGTGGAGTACTTCGCCCATCCGTGGGTGATGGGCCCGCGGTTCGCCAAGGAGTTCCTGTTCACCGGGGACCGGATCGGCGCCGAGCGGGCGCTGGCCCTGGGCATGGTCAACCGGGTGGTGCCCCGGGCGGCGCTGGAGGACGAGACGTTCGCGCTGGCCGGGCGGATCGCGAAGATGCCGCGGCTGGGGCTCGCGCTGACCAAGAAGGCGGTCAACCAGGCGGAGGATCTGATGGGGTTGCGGGCCGGCATGGACTCGGTCTTCGGCCTGCACCACGCCGCGCACGCGCACAACGCCGAGGTCGGGGGGGATTCGCTGGCCGGGCAGACCGCGCGCTCGATGAAGCAGGGCTGAGGCGCGCCGGCGTCAGCGGCCGAGCCGGGAGGTGAGCCATCGGACGGCGCGGGCCAGCGCCTGCGGCGTCCCTTCCGCCTCGATCGCCGGGCCGAGCAGTTCCAGGTCGAGCAGGCCGTGGTAGCCGAGCCCGGTGAGCTGCCGCAGCAGGCGCTCCAGTGGGATGTCCCCGTCGCCGGGCACCCAGCGGTTGGGCAGGCTCAGCGTGCCCAACCGGAAGTCGCTGACCTGGACCAGCCGTACCCGGTCGAGTTCGGCGCGCAGCGTGTCGACCAGCCCCCGCTCCTGCCAGCAGCAGTAGAGGTCCACGCAGAGCCCGATGTCGAGCCGCCGGGCCAGCGCCGCCGCGTCCTGGAGGGTGTGCGTGAAGCTCAGGTCGCCGCGGATGGACATGGTGTTCTCCACCGCGAGCGCGACGCCGAGCCGCGCGGCCCGCCCGATCGCCGGGGCCAGCCGCTCGGCGAGCGAGTCCGCCGCCTCTTCCCAGCTCAGCTCACCGGACGGGCCGCTGGTGAGGTAGAGGGTGCCGGCGCCGAGCGCCGCCGCCGCGTCCAGCGCCGCCGCGAGCGTGCGCGCCTGCGCAGCCCAACCCGCGTCGTCGCTCGGGTGGCAGGTGAGCGGCATGAAGAGGTACGCCACGGTCAGGCCGCTGGCCCTGACCTCGTCCAGCGCGGTGGCCCAGCCGATCTGCTCCAGCTTGCCCGCGGGCAGTCCGATGAGCTCGGCGCCGGCTTCCCGGTAGATCGCCAGCTCGTCGGCGAGGGGCCGGCCCAGGGCGGCAACCCCGTTGACGGAGATGGGTTGCCCGGCTGTCATCGTCGCCACCTCGTCTCCGGGTCCGGGGATCGCTGATGGGCCGCGGCCCCGGCCGTCCCGCACAGGCGGGTTGGGCCGGGGCCGCGTCGGTCGTCAGGAGGCGGTCGCGTACTGCCCCTCGGTGAGGACCGCCGCCGGGATGATGGCCACCGACGAGACGTCGACGGCGGGTCCGTGCGAGGTGGCGGTGAAGGTGTACTTGCCCAGCGCCCACAGGCCGGTCTCCTGCGGCGTGAACGTCTCCAGGGCCTTGGCCTCGGCCTTGGCGTCGGTGATCGTGCCGGCCTTCTCCGCCGCCTTGGCGGCCAGCATGACCGCGTCGTAGGCGTAGTAGACGTTGAGCGGCAGCTTGATCTCGCCCTCCTTCTTCAGCGCCGTGATCATGGTGTCCAGGCTGCCCGGGTTGGCTCCCTGGTGCCCCTTGACCGCCGCGGACACGATCTGGACGCTGACGTTCTGCGCGGCGGGTGTCCCGACGAGGCCGTCGGGTGCCCCGTGGTTGAGCAACGACGTGGTCGCCGAGGTGGAGTCGGCCACCAGGGGGATGTCGGTCCAGCCGATCTTCAGCCGGCTCTGCAGTACGTAGCCGACCGAGGCACCGGCCCCCTGCATGAACAGCAGGTCCGGCTTCGTCGCCCGCAGTCGCTCGAGCTGGGCGGTGACGTCGAGGTCCTCGGCGGTGTAGGTCTCGTCTCCGGAGAGGGTCAGGCCGGCGTCGGCGATCGCCTTGCGCGTCGCCTCAGCGGTCGCCTGCGCGAAGGCGTCCTTGCCGGCGATCATCGCGATCTTGGTAGCGCCCTTCGACTTGGCATAGTCGGCCAGCGACTTCGCCCAGGTCTCGGGGACGGGTGGGGTCTTGAACAGGTACGGGAACTTGGCCGGGTCGTCGAGCGCGGAGGCGCTGGCCTGCTGGACGGAGAAGATCTCCGCCTCGGTGAGGATCGGGGCCATGGGCAGCGCTTCGGCGCTGGTGTTGCCCGGCAGCACCAGGTTCGGCTTCGGGCCCTTGGCGAGCCGCTCCTGGAGCTTGGTCACGGCGGTGGTCGGGTTTCCGCCCTCGTCGATGATTTCCAACTCGACCTTGCGGCCGAGGATCCCCCCCTTGCTGTTCAGCACGGCGACGGCCGCCTTGACCCCCTCGGACGCGGCCTGCGCGTTCAGCGCGGACGGTCCGGGCTGGCTCAGACCCACAAGTTGGACGATCCGGTAAGGCTGATCTCCCCCGCTGGCGTCAGCGGAATCCGCGTCAGGGTCGGGGCTGCAAGCGGTCGCCGCCAGGGCGGCGGCCACGAGAACTACACCGAGTCGCTTCCGCACGAAGGCTCTCCTTAGGTTCCGATGCCGGCCACGAATGTAGCAAGCGCTTGGTTGGCACTGTAGGTTCGGGTGTGATCTGCGTCAAGCCCCTGACCCGGGCTCCTCGCGAGGTACGGGACCATCGACGATCCCGGCCGCTCGCAGGTCGGCGATCTGCGCGCCGGTCATGCCCAGCACCGACCGGAGCACCTCGTCGGTGTGCTCCCCCGCGCCCGGCGCCGCGCACAGCCGAACCCGCTCCTCGTCCACCAGGCGGATCGGGCCGGGCATCAGCTCGGCGCCGCTCTCCTCCGCCGGCGACCACGGCAACCGCGCACGGAACTGCGGATCGGTGGCGATCGAGGCGGCGTCGTTGACCGCCGCGATAGGACAGTTCGCCTCGGCGCCGAGACGTACCCACGCCGCCGTGGTACGCGTCTCGAAGATCGCCTGCAGCTCCCGCCGCAGCGCCTGATTGCCGCGAGCGTGATCGGCGTACCGCTCGCCCGGGTTCGCCTCGAACAGGTCGGACCGGCCGACCGCGAGGCAGAAGTTCCGCCAAAACTCCCGCTCGGAGGCCATCAGCAGGACATGACCATCCAGCGACCGGTAGTACTGGTAGCGGACGGATCCCGCCATCCCGGCCACCCCCGGCGCCCGCCGGGCGCCGCCGTCCGACGGGTTCCCGGTCACCTCCGTCGCCGGCCGCTCGTAGGCCCGGGTGCCCTCGATGGCATACCAGTTGGTGGCCGCGGCGACATCACTCTGGGCGAGGTCGATGTGGGCCCCGACCCCGGTCGCCCGGGCCCGCAGCAGCGCGGCGCACACCGCCAACGCGCCCCAGACCGGCGCGACCCGCACCCCGACCGTGGTGTGCGGCGGCAGGTTGACGAAGCCCTCGTCGTCCACGGCCGGCACGGCGAGGCCGGCCCATGCGTCGAAACCGATGCCGTGCGCGGGGATGTCCCGGTAGGGGCCGGTCATCCCCCAGCCCGACACGCTGCACACCACCAGCGCCGGGTTGCGTTCCCGCAGCCGCTCCACGGTGATGCCCCGGCGCGCGAGGGCACCGGGACGCATCGCCTCGATGACCACCTCGGACCGCTCGGCCAGGTCCAGGTAGAGGTCCACGCCGGCCGAGGTCCGCAGGTCGATGCCGACGCTGCGCTTGCCCCGGTTGACATGCCAGTGCAGCAACGACACGCCCTCGATGATCGGCCAGGCCATGGTACGGACGTAGTCGCCGCCGGGGGGCTCGACCTTGATCACATCGGCACCCAGCTCGGCCAGGGTCATGCCGAGGGCGCCCGGCTCCAGCAGCGAGCTCTCCAGCACTCGTACGCCGGCCAGCAGTCCGCGCTCAGCCACGATCCGCCCCCGTCGCCAGGGCGTCGAGCGCCACCGCCCGGTCCGGCAGGGCGAGCAGCGGGTTGACATCGAGCTCGGTCACCACTCCGTCGAGGGCGATGTCCTGGACCGCCATGATCACATCGACCAGCGCCGCCAGGTCCGCCGGCGGCGCGCCCCGGTGCCCGGCCAGCAGCGGGAAGCCACGCAGCTCGCGGAGCATCCGATGCGCCTCGCGCCGGCCGAACGGTGGGATCCGGAACGCCACGTCCCGGTACACCTCCACGGCTACGCCGCCGATGCCGGCCATGACGACCGGCCCGAACACCGGGTCAGGGGCGATGCCGACCACCATCTCCACCCCGCCACCGAGCTGCTCGCTGACCAGGACGCCCTGCCAGCTCGCGCCCGCCTGCGCCGCGACCACCCGCTCGAACTCGGCCACCACGGACGCCACCTCGTCCGGACCGCGTACGCCGAGGCGGACCAGGCCCAGGTCGGACTTGTGCGCGATGCCCGCCGCGACCGCCTTGAGCACCACCGGTCCGTCGAACGACGCCGCCGCGACGGCGGCCGCTGTCGCGTCCGGGCAGAGCACGTCCCGCGTCACCGCGATCCCGTACCGGGTGAGCAGTTCCTTGGACTCCAACTCGGTCCAGGTCCGCCCGGGGGTGGCGGTAGGCGCGGGGTTCGCGCGTGGTTCGGGCGGCACCAGCTCGGACAGGTCGTCCTGGAACGCGTGGAAATCGAGGAAGGCCCGGATGGCGGTGACGCAGTTGCCGAAGGTACGGAACACGGGCAGCTGCGATCCCAGCAGCCCGACCCGGTAGGCGTCCTCGGTGCCCGACGGCGAGCCCCACACCACACACACCGGCTTGTCGGTGGTGGCCGACACCGCGACCAGGTCGGCCACGAAGGCGTCGCTCATCGGCGGGAAGGCCCCGGTGATCGGTACGACGAGGATGCCCACGCCGGGGTCGGCGAGGATGGTGTCGAGAATCTTCCGTCCCCGCCAGTCGCCCACCGGGTGTCCGCCGTTGTCCACCGGGTTGTCGATCCGCAGGTAGTCCGGAATCCACTCGCGTAACCGCTCGCGCGTCTGCGGGGTGAGTTCGGGCAGATCGATGCCGGCGGCGGTGAGCAGGTCGGCCATGTGCGCGCTGGTCCCGCCGGAAATCGAGTACACGCAGACGCCCGGGGCCGGCGGGCGCTTGGCCCGGGCGAACAGGGCGGCCGTGTCGAGCAGCTCGTCCAGCCCGTCGACCCGGGCTATCCCGTACTGGCGCAGCAGCGCCGAGACAACGTGGTCAGCGCCGGCTAGGTGTCCGGTGTGTGACTGTGCCCAGGACCGTCCGACCGCCGTGCGGCCCACCTTCACCACGACGATCGGCACGCCGAGCTGAGCGGCCCGAGCCGCCGCGCGCTGGAACGCCGGCCCGTCGTGGAAGCCCTCGAGGTATGCGGCGATCGCGCCGGTCTCCGGTAACCGGGCGAAGTAGTCGATGAAGTCGGCCGCGTCCAGATCCCCCTCGTTGCCGGTCGGTGCCCAGTGGCTGAAGCGGATGCCGAGCTCCTGCCCCTGGAAGACGGGTCGGCCCTGATGCCCGCTCTGGGTGATCAGCGCGATCGCCCGGCCGGGCAGGTCGTCGCGAAAGGCTTCGAAGAGATTCATGTTCGTGTTCGGCCCGAGCATCCGGACACCGCCGGCGGCGAGGCGACGGACCAGGTCGGCCTGCCGTCGGGCCCCGTCCGCCCCGGTCTCGGCGAATCCGGCGGCGAAGACCACGAGAAATCGGACGCCCTTGTCGACGGCGTCCTGCACCACCCGGTCCACGTCGCTGACGAGGACCACGGCGACATCCACGTCCCCGGGAACCTCTTTGACCGACGGGTAGGTGGGTGTCCCGTCGACCTCCGCCCGCCGGGGATTGACCGGCACCGCCGTGGCACCGGTCCGGGCGGCCCAGTCCCGAACCCGGCGCCAGTTGAGGGTGGTCGGCCGGCCCGGGGTGTCGGAGGCGCCGATGACGGCGACGGTACGGGGATGGAACAGCAGGTCGAGCTCCGGATCGGGCGGGACGCCCGCTTCCGCCGCGTCCCGGACCGGCACCGGCGGTGAGGCTGGTTTCATCCGTCACCCCTTCCAAATGAAGCAAGCGTTTGGTAGGTATAGCTCTACTAACAAACGTTCGTTTGTGTCAACACCGTGATCAGGGGTGCGTGGATGGATCACCCGCAGACGGAACCGACGCGTGACCGGATCGTGCTGGCCGCGTCGCAACTCTTCGCCGAGCACGGCTACCACGGCACGTCGATGCGCGACATCGCCGCGGCAGCCGGCATCCGGCCGGCCTCGCTCTACAACCACTTCCCCGGCAAGGAGGACATCCTGCTGGCGGTGGGGCACCGCTACTTCGCCGCCATGTGGCCGGCGCTACGGGCCGCCAGCGACCATCCCGGTGGCCCACTCGACCGGCTGCTCGCCCTGATCACCGCCGCCACCGAGGTCGGGCAGACCCACCGGTACGAACACCAGGCCCTGGTCGGCGAGATGCGGCTGATCCGGCGGACCCCCGCCCTCGCCCCACTGGTCGAGTCGGGGCTCGCCTGCATCGCGCTCTGGCACCGGGTCCTTGCCGCCGGGCAGCGCGACGGGGTGGTACGCGACGACGTGGTCCCCGCCGCGGCGACCTGGCTCATCTTCACCGCGATCACCGGCCTGGTCGACCAGGGCTACCGGTCGGACGTCCTCGGTGACCCCGCGGTACGCACGGTCTCCGCGCTCTGCGCCGTCCTCGTCGACGGGCTGCGCCACCCGAACACCCGCACCGGCACGCCCTGGCAGCACCCGCCGCTGGTCGGCGCATGAGCGAGCGTCAGCGAGCGAATCGTCAGTGCAGCGCCGTGGTGCCTCCTGTCGACAACAAGCGAAGCGAGGTGGCGGCATGAGCGAGCGTCAGCGAGCGAATCATCGGTGCAGCGTCGTGGTGCCTCATGCCGACGCCGAGCGAAGCGAGGTGGCGGCATGAGCGAGGCGGGGAGCTTTCAGGACCGGGTGGCGCTCATTCTCGGCGTGGGCAGGCCCCCGGGAATCGGCCGGGCCACCGCGCTGCGACTGGCCGCCGGCGGCGCGCACGTGATCTGCGTCGACGATCTCGCCGACGAGCAGGGGCCGCGAGACACCGCGCAGGTACCACCGGCGCTGTTCGAGGAGATCGTCGCGGAAGTCGACGCGGCCGGCCCCGGCCGCACGCTCGGTGTGGCGTACCCGCACCGAAGGGACTGGCCGGACCTGGTCCACGAGGTGGTGACCGAGTTCGGGCACCTCGACATCTGCTGCGCGCTCAACGGCGCCACCGGGGCCCAGGCCGGGGACGGACCGTTGCTCGACCTCGCGCCCGAGTCCTTCGAACGATGCTTCGACGTCAACGTGACGTGGAGCCTACGGCTGCTCAGCGCCGCCGCGCGAGCAATGATCCAGCTCGGCCGGCCCGGCGCGCTCGTGGCCCTGTCGTCGCACGCGGCGCGTCGCCCCACCCCGAACATCGGGGCGCTGGGCGCCGCCCGGGCCGCCGTCGAACACCTGGTGGCGGTCCTGGCCCAGGAGGTCGCGCCGTACGGCATCCGGTGCAACGCGGTGAGCCCACTGGCCGTCGGCCCAAGCCGCCTCCACCCCAACCCCGGCCTGGTCGCGCTGGCGGAACGGGAAGCCGGCTCACTCGACCGGTGGCTCAGCCGTGACGTCCCGCTCGGACGCTCCCAGGCAGCCGACGAAACCGCCGCCGTGATCGAGTTCCTCTGCTCGGACCAGGCGTCCTACCTCACCGGAGTGACCATTCCCGTGCACGGAGGAGCGAGCTGATGCAGTTGATCGGCATCGACACCGGGGGAACCTTCACCGACGCCGTCGTGCTCGACCACGGCGGCCGGACAACGGTGGGCAAGGCCCTGTCGACCCCGGGACGGGTCGACGACGGCGTCCTCGCCGCCGTCGGCACGGTCGCGGACAGTCTCGGACTCACCCTCCGCGACCTGCTGTCCGCCACGGACGTACTGGCCCACGGCACCACCGTCGGCCTCAACGCGCTGCTGACCCGCTCCGGCGCCCGGGTCGGCCTGCTGACCACCGCCGGATTCGAGTCGACACCGGCCATCGCCAAGGCGACGAAACTGCATCACCTGCCCGAGGAGGACCTCCGCGCGCCGAGCCGGTGGCGCAAGCCGGACCTGCCGCTACGCCGCGGCGACGTCGCCGGAGTGCCAGAGCGGGTCGACCTGACCGGAGAGATCATCATCCCGCTCGACGAGGAGGCCGCCCGAGCCGCCATCGCGCGGCTGGTCGCCGCCGGCGTGGAATCGATCGCCGTCTGCCTGCTGTGGGCGCCGGTGAACCCCCGCCACGAGCACCGCATCCGCGAGTTGGTTCACGAGATCGCGCCGGACCTGCACGTGACGCTCTCCAGCGACGTGGCCGCCCGGATCGGCGAGTACGAGCGCACCTGCACGACGGTCGTCGACGCGTACACCGCGCCGCTGGTCGCCTCGTACCTGCGCCGGCTCGAAACCCGACTGCGCGACCACGGCTTCGTCGGGGACTTCGTGGTCATGCGGATGGGCGGCGGCGTGCAGCCGGCCCCGGTGGCGCGTCGACAGGCGGTGCAGACCCTGCGCTCCGGGCCGGCCGGCGGGGTGTCCGCCACCCGGGCGCTGGGCGCCCGGCTGGGTCACGCCAACCTGATCGCCACGGACGTCGGTGGCACCAGCTTCGACGTCGGCCTGGTGATCGACGGTGAGCCCTATTCGGCCCGGCTGCCCACGATCGACCGGATACCGCTGGCGGTGCCCGCGGTGGACATCCCGTCGATCGGCACCGGCGGAGGCAGCATCGCCTGGTACGACCCGGCGCTCGGCACCCTGCGCGTCGGGCCGCAAAGCGCGGCCGCCCGGCCCGGGCCGGCCTGCTACGGGCTGGGTGGCACCCGACCGACGCTGACCGACGCCGTCGTCGTCCTCGGGTACGTGACCCGACTTGGCGCAACACTGACCCTGGACCGGGACGCGGCGAGCCGGGCGATCGACGAGCACGTGGCACGCCCGCTGGGTGTCGGGGTCATCGAGGCGGCCGAGGGCATCGTCCAGGTGGCGTGCGCGCAGATGCGCGACCTGGTCCGCCGTACCACCATCCAACGCGGACACGATCCGTCCGACTTCGTCCTCGTCGCGTACGGCGGCGCCGGTCCGCAGTACGTCGGCCGGTACGCAGAGGATCTCGGCGTGTCCGAGGTGATCATTCCCGCCCTCGCCCCCGAGTTCTCCGCCTACGGCGCGATCTCGGCCGACCTGCGCGTCGCCGAGGAGCGCGACCTGCGGCCGGTCCCGCTCGTCGAGGCGGGCCCACCGGTCGGTGCGGCGCTGGCCGAACTCGAGCCCGAGGTGGTGGCGCAACTCGGGGGCGGCCACCTGACCGTCCGTCGCAGTGTCGGGCTGCGGTTCTACCGGCAGCTGCAGCGCATCGACCTGCCGGTCCCGGCCGGCCCGGTGGACGCGGACGTGATCGAGGACTTGCTGGCACGGTTCCACAAGGCCTACGAGCTGGTCGTCGGGCCAGGAAGCGCGCCTCCGGACACGCCGGTCGAGGTGGTGGCCGTCGGGGTGGCGGCGGTACGCCCGATCGTCGTACCCGAACCCTCGCCGCGCCCGCGCCGGGGGGCGCAACCGGTGCGGACCACCCCCACCTGGTTCTCCGGCCAGGCAGACGACTGGCCGGTGTACCGGTGGGAAGCCCTCGGCGGCGGTCAGCGCATCACCGGCCCGTGCCTGGTCGAGTCGGACCAGACGACCGTCGTGGTCTATCCGGGCCAGGCCCTGCAGGCACTCCCCGGTGGAGACCTCCGCCCCATCCTTCAGGAGA
>NZ_VSFA01000083.1 GCF_008119785.1 Micromonospora sp. MP36
GACCGGCACGGTGCTGGCGGCCTTCCTGGGGCGGTTGGTCGCCGTGCCCCGGGCGCGTTTCGACATCAACCGCCGCTGGGTCGACCTCATCATCGGCGCGGTCGTGCTCGGTGCGGTCCTGCTCGGCCGGGCCCGGGAGCGGCTCACCGGAGGTGCGCGATGAGTGTCGTGTTGAGGGCCGAGAGACTGGTCAAGAACTTCCCCGGCGTGCGGGCGCTCGATGAGGCGACGTTGACCGTCTCCGCCGGCAGCGTCCACGCGCTGCTGGGAGAGAACGGCGCCGGTAAGAGCACGCTGATCAAGCTGCTGACCGGTGTGTACCGGCCGGACGGCGGACACATCCGGCTGGCCGGGCCGGACGGGCTGGGCGAGGTGCACTTCGCCGGCCCGCAGGACGCCCAACGGGCCGGCATCGGTGTCGTGCATCAGGAGCGGAACCTGATCCCGGCGTTCACCGTCGCGGAGAACATCTGCCTGCAGCACCTTCCCCGACGTAACGGGTTGCTCGACCGGGCCCGGATCCGCTCGGAGGCGCGCCGCTGCCTGGACCTGCTCGATGTGGACATCGCTCCCGATGCGCCGGTGTCGGGGCTGTCGGTCGCCCACCTGCAGCTCGTGGAGATCGCCAAGGCGCTGTCGGCCGACTCGAAGGTGCTGCTGCTCGACGAGCCGACCGCGTCGCTGACCGGCGACGAGGCCGACCGGCTGTACGCCGTCGTACGTCGGCTGTGCGAACGCGGCCACGCCGTCGTGCTGGTCAGCCACAAGCTGGAGGAGATCTTCGCGGTCGCCGACACGGTGACCGTCCTGCGGGACGGCCGCAGCGTCGCCGAGGCCGAACCCCTCGCCGGCCACACCCGGGACCAGATCGTGGACCTGATGGTCGGCCGGGCCTACCAAGAGGTACGGCTCACCCCCCGCACCCCGGATCCCACCGCCGAGCCGGCGCTGGTCCTGACGGGGGTCGCCACCGCCGCCGGGCACCACGACGTCAACCTCGCCGTGCGTCCCGGCGAGATCCTCGGCCTGTACGGCCTGGTGGGGGCCGGCCGTAGCGAGCTGGCCAAGGCGCTGCTCGGACTGGAGCAGATCACCGCCGGGGAGGTACGGGTACACGGGAAGGCGGCCCGCATCCGCGACGTGGGTGACGCGCTGCGGCGGCACCGCATCGGCTACGTCACCGAGAACCGCAAGGAGGAAGGCCTCTTCCTGTCCCAGACGATCGCGCGGAACACCGCCGTGACCGTGTGGCGCCGGCTGTCGCGCCTGGGGCTGGTGCGGGATCGCGCGGAGCGGGAGCTGGTCGCCGACTACGCCGACCGGCTGGGTATCCGGCTCGCCTCACCAGACCAGCTCGCCGGGCAGCTCTCCGGCGGCAACCAGCAGAAGGTCAGCCTGGCCAAATGGCTGGCCGCCGACTGCGACATCCTCATCATTGACGAGCCGACGGTGGGCATAGACGTCCGTACGAAGGCCGCCTTCCATGAGCTGATCGCCGGCCTGGCCGGACAGGGCATGGCCATCCTGCTCATCTCGTCGGACCTGCCGGAGATGGTCACCCTCGCCGATCGGATCGCCGTGATGCGCGACTTCGCCGTCGTCGGTGAGCTGGTCAACGACCACGGCTACAACCGGATGAGCCAGGCGGTCATCCGTCTCATCCACGGCGCGCAGGAGGCGGCGTGAAAGCGACAGAACGGGTCCGCCTGGGGCGTACCGAGGTGGAGGTGACCCGGCTGGGCTTCGGGCTCGCGCCGATCGCCGGCCTGTTCACCGCCGTCAGCGACGAGGTCGCCCGGGCCGCCGTCGAGACGGCCTGGGAGCTCGGCATCCGTTACTTCGACACCGCCCCGCTCTACGGCGGTGGCCTGTCGGAGCGCCGGGCCGGTGCGGTGCTGTCAGGCAAGCCGCGCGAGGAGTTCACGCTGTCGACCAAGGTCGGTCGGTTGCTCGTGCCCGGCGGTGCCGATACGCAGGAGTTCTGGGCGGAACCGAGCGATCTCACTCCGGTCTTCGACTTCTCGTACGACGGGGTGTTGCGCTCGCACGCGGAGAGCCTGCACCGGCTGGGTCTGGACCGGATCGACATCGCGCACATCCACGACCCGGACGAGCACTTCGACGCGGCGATGAGCGGGGCGTACCCGGCGCTGGCCGAGCTGCGGGCGCGGGGCGACATCGGCGCGGTCAGCGCGGGCATGAACCAGGCGGGGATGCTGGTCGATCTCGCCCGGGCCGGCGACTTCGACTGTTTCATGCTCGCCGGGCGATACACGCTGCTGGATCAGTCGGGGCTGGCCGAGTTGTTGCCGCTGTGCGCCGAAAAGAGTATCTCGGTGCTCGCGGCCGGGGTGTACAACTCGGGCCTGCTCGCCGAACCGAGGCCGGGCGCCCACTACGACTACGCCCCGGCCGGACAGACCCTGGTCGAACGGGCGTTGGCGATCCAGGCGGTGTGCGAGCGGTACGGGGTGCCGCTGCGGGCGGCGGCGATCCAGTTCCCGCTCGGCCACCCGGCCGTCGCCAGCGTCGTGATCGGAGCCCGGGATCCAGCGCAGATCGCCGACAACCTGGCGATGTTCGAATGGGACATACCGGGCGCGTTGTGGGCCGACCTGAAGAAGGACGGCCTGCTGCCGGAGGAGGTGCCCACGCCGTGATCGTCGACGCGCACCACCACCTGTGGACCGCCGACTACCCGTGGCTCGCCGCGCCGGGTCTGGCGGCGATCCGACGCGACTACACCGTCGCCGACCTCACGCCCCGATTGGTGGCGGCAGGCGTCACAGCCAGCGTGCTGGTCGAGGCGGGCCGCTGCGATGCCGCCGAAACCGCCGAGTTCCTCGCGCTGGCCGCCGCCACCCCACGGATCGCGGGTGTGGTCGGCTGGGCATCACTGACCGATCCGGACCTGCCCGCAACGCTGGCCGGCTACCGCGAGCTGCCGGGCGGGGCGAAGCTCGTTGGTATCCGCGACCAGGTGCAGGGCATCGACGACCCCGCGTACCTCGCCCGGGCGGACGTGCGGGCGGCGCTGGCCACCGTCGGCGCCGCCGGGTTGACCTACGACCTGGTTGTCCACGTCGGCCAACTCACCGCCAGCGCCGCGGCGGCAAGCGCCACCCCGGGCACCATCTTCGTGCTCGACCACCTCGGCAAGCCCCGGATCGGCGCGGGAGTCGACGGGTTCGCCGAGTGGCGCGCGG
Source organism: Micromonospora sp. MP36 (assembly GCF_008119785.1). GTDB lineage: Bacteria > Actinomycetota > Actinomycetes > Mycobacteriales > Micromonosporaceae > Micromonospora. The sequence goes on from NZ_VSFA01000083.1 coordinate 3,207, forward strand.
CCGTGGCTGGACTAGCTGCCTGCGGCAACGTCGTGGCGAAGCTGTCCGGCCTGCTGACCGAGGCCGGCCCCGGGTGGAACGTCGCCACCATCCGGCCCTACGTCAGGGCCGCCCTGGACCTGTTCGGTCCCGAGCGGCTCATGGTCGGCTCCGACTGGCCGGTCTGTGAACTCGTCGCCTCGTACTCCGCTGCCTTGGAGGCGATCGACAGCTGCCTGAGCGAGCTGTCGGCCGGCGAGCGGGCCGCCGTCACGGCGGGCACCGCGATTCGTACCTATCGTCTGGAGGTTGGTTCTTGAAGCTCATGCGGGTTGGCCCGAGGGGGGGGGAGAAGCCCGGGCTGAACGCCGACGGCCGCCACTTCGATCTGTCGTCGGTCACCGCCGATCTCGACCCGGCGTTCTTCGCCTCCGACGGGTTGCGGCGCGTAGCCGATGCGACTGGTCTGCCCGAGATCGACATCGCGGGACAGCGGATCGGGGCACCAATCGCGCGCCCCGGCGTGATCCTGTGCATCGGCCAGAACTACGCCGCCCACGCGGCCGAGTCCGGATCGGAGCCGCCCATCACCCCGATCGTCTTCTACAAGGCGCCGAACACCATCGTCGGGCCGTTCGACGACGTGCTGATCCCGCGCGGATCGACGAAAACCGACTGGGAGGTGGAACTGGGCGTGGTGATCGGCCGGCGGGCCCGGTACCTGTCCTCGCCCGAGGACGCGCTCGCGCACATCGCCGGTTACGTGCTGTCCAACGACGTGTCGGAGCGGGACTTCCAGCTCGCCCAGTCCGGCGGGCAGTGGTCGAAGGGGAAGTCGTGTGAGACCTTCCAGCCGCTCGGGCCGTGGCTGGTCACGCCTGACCAGATCACCGACCCGCAGGCGCTGGGGCTGCGCTCCTGGGTCAACGGAGAGGCCCGGCAGGACTCCACCACCAAGGACATGATCTTCGGCGTGGCGATGCTGGTGTGGCACCTGTCGCAGTACACCGTCCTGGACCCGGGCGACCTCATCAACACCGGCACGCCGCAGGGCGTGGCGCTGTCGGGCCGCTTCCCGTACCTGGCGCCGGGCGACGTGATGGAGGTCGAAATCGATGGTCTCGGGCGGCAGCGTTCGGTCCTGAGGAGCGCCTGATGGCCGTGATCGTCGCGGTCGACACCTTCGACGTGCGGTTTCCGACCTCACGGGAGCTGGACGGCTCCGACGCGATGAACCCTGACCCGGACTACTCGGCCGCCTACGTCATCCTGCGCACCGACGAGGGGCCACAGGGACATGGGTTCACGTTCACCATCGGCCGCGGCAACGACATCTGCCGAATGGCGATCGAGACGCTCGCCCCGTTCGTCGTCGGTGTCGATCCCGATGCCGTCGACCTCGGCACATTCGCTCGCGAGCTCACCCACGACTCGCAACTGCGCTGGCTGGGGCCGGAGAAGGGGGTGATGCACCTCGCCGCCGCAGCGCTCATCAACGCGATGTGGGACCTGGTCGCCAAACGCGCTGGTAAGCCGGTCTGGCGCTATCTCGCCGACCTCACCCCCGAGCAGATCGTCGACCTCGTCGACTGGCGCTACCTCACCGACGCGCTCACCCCCGAGGAGGCGTTGCGGATCCTGCGGGCCGCCGAGCCGGGCCGGGCCGGGCGGATCGTCGCCCTGCAGGCCCGCGGCTACCCCGCCTACACCACCTCGCCGGGATGGCTCGGGTACGACGACGAGAAGTTGGCCCGGCTGGCGAAGCAGGCCGTGGCCGACGGGTTCACCCAGATCAAGCTGAAGGTCGGCGCCAACCTGTCCGACGACGTCCACCGCTTCCAGGTGGCCCGCGAGGCCGTCGGCCCGGGCATCCGGATCGCGGTCGACGCCAACCAGCGTTGGGACGTCGGCGCGGCGGTCGAGTGGATGAGGGCGCTGGCGCCGTACGACCCGTGGTGGATCGAGGAGCCCACCAGCCCCGACGACGTGCTCGCCCACGCCGCGATCCGTACCGCCCTGGCAACTGCTGGCCCGAACGGGGAACCGATCCGGGTCGCGACCGGCGAACACGTGCAGAACCGGATCGTGTTCAAGCAACTGCTGCAGGCCGGCGCGGTCGACTTCGTGCAGATCGACGCGTGCCGCGTCGGTGGGGTCAACGAAAACGTCGCGATCCTGCTGCTCGCCGCGAAGTACGGAGTGCCGGTGTGCCCCCACGCCGGCGGCGTCGGCTTGTGCGAACTCGTCCAGCACCTGTCGATGTTCGACTTCGTCGCGGTGTCTGGCACGACCGAGAACCGGGTCATCGAGTTCGTCGACCACCTGCACGAGCACTTCCTCGCGCCGGCGGTCGTCCGCGACGGCCACTACGTCACACCGACCGAGCCCGGCTTCTCGGCCGAGATGAGCGCCGACAGCATGGCCGCTTACTCCTATCCCGACGGGCCGGCATGGGCATAGTCGACGTCGACCTGGCGACCGGCCGGGTGCGGATCCGGCCGGTCGAGGGGTACGGCGGACCCACGCAGGCGCTGCGTCTGCTCCTCGACGCGCTGCCCGGCGGCCCCCCACGGGGCGACATCCCCGACGAGGTGGCCGCGCCGGAGGCGGTGGTGCACCTGGCCGCCGACGCGCCAAGCGCGCTGGTCGCCTCCTCCATTGCCGGGGTCGCCGCACCCGGGCTCGCCCGGGTCGCCGCGGTCGGCGTGTCGCCGCTGTCCGGCGCGATCGCGGAGACGCGCGCCGAGGGGCCCTTCGCCGCCGGCCTGCGGGCCGCCGGCAGCACCGGGGTGGTCCTGCGCGGTCGCGCCGAACACCCGGTGTACGTCCTGGTCACCGCCGGCTCCGCGAGCCTGCACGACGCCGCCGACCTGTGGGGCAGCGACACCTGGGCGGCCACCGACACGCTCGTCGCCCGGCACGGCCCGGACGCCGCCGTCGCCGTGATCGGCCCGGCAGGAGAGGCAGGCACGCCGTACGCGTCGGTGGTCACCTGCCGCCAGCATCCGCTGCCGCGCCTGGGCTTCGGCGCGGTGTGGGGCGCGAAGAACATCAAGGCCGTCGTCTGCGTCGGCGCCGCCCGCCCGCCGGTCGCCGACCCGCTCGCCGTCACCCAGATCAGCGACTGGTACGCCGAGCAGGCCGCGCGCAACCCGCTGGCAGTCTGGCAGCACACCCCGCCGGGCTTCGGCGTGTGGCCCGCGGTCGGGCCCGACGCGGTCATGACGGCGCCGCCAGCGGCCGACGGGGTGGCCCCCTGTCCTGGCTGCCCGACGAACTGCATCAAGACCTTCCGGGGCGCCGGGTTGCACCAGGAGGCCCTCGCCGCGCTCGGCCGCGACCTCGGCATCGTCGACACCCTCGCCGTCCTCGAGGCCAACGCGCAGTGCCTGCGCCAGGGCGTCGATCCCGTGTCGTACGCCGAGGCGCTGCGCGCCGCCGGCCGCACGCCTTTCGACGGCGAGGCCTACCCGCCGCCCGGCCCCGACACCGTCAAGCGGGTGGCGCTGCCTCCGTTCGACCCCCGGCGCCAGCCCAACCTCGGTCTCGGCTACGCGGTCGCGCCCTTCGGCCCGCGCTACGACGTGTGCGAACACGACCTCGACTTCGACCCCGAGCACGGCCTGCCGTACGCCTATCCGGAGGTGCGTCGGCTGGGGGTGCGGGTGCCCCGTCCGGCGGGCGAGATCGATGTGGAACGGACCGCGGTGCTGATGGCCCTGTGGTCGGGCCTGGACGCGCTGGGCGTGTGTGTGTTCGCGTCGACCCCGACCCGGCCGCTGTCCCTGGACCGGGTGGGTGACCTCGTCGAGGCGGTCACCGGCGACCGGCCCGACGTGCTCGCTCTCGGCTACCAGCGGCTACGGCTCCTGGCCGAGATCAATGCGCGTCTGGGCGTACCGCCCGCGGCCGACACCCTCCCCGACCGGTACTTCGACACACTCGACCGCGCAGCCTTCCAGGCCGCGGTCTACCAGCTTCGACGACGACTCGGATTTGATGGAGAGGATTCTTGATGTTTGACGGTTTGGTGGCCGTGGTGACTGGTGGCGGTTCGGGGATCGGGCGCGCCTGCGTGGATGCGCTGCTCGCCGGTGGCGCCCGCGTCGGGGTGCTCGACCTGGATCCGGCGGGCGCACCCGAGGACCCGCGCGTCCACGGGGTACGGGCCGACGTGGCCGACCGCGCCTCGCTCACCGCCGCCATGGAGTCGGTCGCGAAAGCGCTCGGCGGGGTGGACATCCTGGTCAACAACGCGGGGATCTCCGCGGTCGGCACCGTGGAGGACAACGACGACGGACAATGGGCGCGGGTCCTGGACGTCAACGTGACGGGTGTCGCCCGGACCACCGCCGTGGCCCTGCCCTACCTGCGCAGGTCTCGCGCGGCGGCGATCGTCAACATCTCCTCGATCGCGGCCAGCGCCGGCCTGCCCAAGCGGGCGCTGTACTCGGCGACGAAGGGCGCCGTGCACGCGCTGACCCTCGCCATGGCCGCCGACCTGGTCGGTGAGGGCATCCGGGTCAACTGTGTCGCGCCCGGCACGGTCGACACGCCGTGGGTGGCGCGGCTGCTCGCCAACGCCGCCGACCCGCAGGCCGAGAAGCGCCGGCTCGCTGCCCGCCAGCCCACCGGTCGCCTGGTCACCGCACAGGAGGTGGCTGCTGCGGTGGTGTATCTGGCGTCGCCGGCGGCCGGGGCGGTGACGGGCACCTCTGTCGCCGTCGACGGCGGCATGTCGGGTCTCCGCCTTCCCCGCGGCTGAGCGCAGTCGTGGCCTGAATCGTGAGGGGGGGACGGTTCGCCCGTCCCCCTCTCACACCCACATCAGGCCGGCGTCAGTCTGCCTGGAAGGCGACTTGGTGGATTCGCCAGTTGCGTGCCTCCAGGCCTGCCTTGCCGCTGCCGTCGCCGAATTTCGGCGCTCCGCCTGTTCCGTATGCCTCCATGACGATCGGCGCCTCGGCGGTGCCGTCGCCCTTGAGGTCGAGCACGCCGTCGAGCGAAGCGCCGCGCTTGACCAGGATGCGGTCGCCGGGCTGGTATTCGTGCGCGTTGAGCTGCGCAATCGACCAGAACGGCGACTCGGCCGTGCCCAGCCCCGGCCTGGCGGCTGAGCCGTCCAGGTAGAACTCGGTCTGCCGGGCAGGCGGCGCGCTCGCGGTCCGGTAGAGGGCGAACTCCGCCAGGTACGGCTGGCCGCGCTCCCCGGTGACCCGGACGCGGAACTCGCTACCGATCACCGGAGCGGCCAGCGCGAGGATGCGCTTGGCCCCGATGGTCCCAGCCTGGGTGATCTGCTGCCAGGTGCCGTCCGCCTGCCGTACCTCCACGACGGCGGACTCGACCTGCTGGCCCTGCCGGATGTCCTCGGCGAGGATCACCTTGTCAACCTCGCGCGCGGCGGGCAGCGTGATCTCCAGCGGCCCGTCGACCTTCCAGGAGGTCTCCAGCGAGTCGTCCACGGCGAGCAGCCGAGCGCGGTCGGCGGCGGTGGCACCGATGGCGAGGTTGGTCCCAAACTCCTTGTCGATCTGCGTCCTCCACTCGCGCAGGCGCCTGACGTCGGCGTCGGGGAGCTTGCCCTGGCGGTCGGGCGGGGTGTTGAGCAGCAGCACGGCGTTGCGGCCGACCGAGGTGCGGTAGATGCTCATGAGCTGGTCGACCGACTTGGGCTGCTGGTTGGCGTGGTAGAACCAGCCGGGCCTGATGCTGACGTCGACCTCGGCCGGCCACCACTGCAGGTAGTCGGCGTTCGGGGCGGTGTCCTTGAGGGCGGTCCGGCTGCCGACGTCAGGCGCGTTGGAGGCTCCCGCGTAGCTGATCCGTTCGTTGCCCGCATCCTTGACCGGGATGGAACTCCACTCGTTCTCACGGGCCAGGCCGCCCTCGTTGCCGACCCATCGCACGTCGGGCCCGGCGACCGCGATGGACGCCTGCGGGGCGAGTTCGCGGATGAGTTTGTACCAGCTGTCGAAGTCGTACTTTTCTGTCTTGCCCGGCGGGATGCGGCCGAGCGACCCGTCGAACCAGACCTCGTCCACCTGCCCGTACTCGGTGAGCACCTCGTAGAGCTGGTTGAGCATGTAGGCGCCGTAGTCGGTGGCGTCGAGGGTGTACGTCTTGGCCGGGGCACGGTCGTCGCCGGGGACCAGGGTCGGGATCTGGCGAGGCTTGCGTGCGCTGCCGTTGGCGTAGACGTCCTTGGCGTAGGAGTTCTCGTCGGCGGGCGAGACGTACACGCCGACCTTGAGGCCGTACTTCCTTGCGGAGGCGGCAAAATCACGCAGGACGTCGCCCTTCCCGCCCTGCCAGCTGCTCGAGGCCACATCGTGATCGGTGTAGCGCGAGGGGTAGAGGACGAACCCGTCGTGGTGCTTGACGGTGAGAATGGCCAGCTTGAACCCGGCAGCCTTCAGCTCCCTGGCCCATTGGTCAGTATCGAGCCCGCTCGGTTGGAACAGGTTCGGGTCCTCGTTGCCGTAACCCCACTCCAGGTCGGTGAAGGTGTTGATGCCGAAGTGCAGGAAAGCGGTCTGCTCGAGCCGCTGCCAGTCGTACTGCCGCTGGGTGGGCCGCAGCATTGAGGCCTTGGCGACCAGCGAGGCCAGGCATTCGGTGGCGCTGACGGGCATCCGCCAGCCGGGCTCGATCCCGTCGGGCAGCGTGCACGGCGCATCGACCAGGAGCAGCGCCTCGGGCTTGAGCGTGCCCTTGAGCCCGCTGAGCGCGACGCCGTAGACGGTACCGGTCATGTCCTCGCCGTACGTCACGGCGGGCCTGGTCCGGGAGGGCATGGTCGGCAGCGTGACGACGTCGGCCTCTCTGCCTCCGGCGACGACCGTGACCTTGTCCCCCTGCCAGGCGATGGCCACATGTGCCACCTTCCCGGTGAGCGGGGCGGCGACCTGCCCGGCGACCGAGCCGCCACTGAGTACCTGGAGCTTGTCGCCCTCCCTGCGCAGGGAGACCGCGCCGAACAGGTCGATGAGTGTGCCTGCGGTGGCGGCCGGCTCGAAGGCGATCTCGCCGACGCTCCCTTCCGCCAGCGGCTGGGCTGGGGTGAAAGTGATCCTGCCGCCGGTCAGCTCCAGCCTGCCCAGGCCCTGGATCGTGCCGCCGGTGATGGCGAGCGTGCCATTGGCCTTCTCGCCGTCGCCGAGCGTGTAGTTACCGGAGCCGGTGAACATGACGTCGAGCTTGGGGTCGAGGGAGCCGGACTTCATCGTGCGCAGCAGCGTCGGGTCGAAGGCTCCAGTGAACGGCTGGGCGACCACCCGGGAGAGCAGGCCCTTGACACCTCGGCCCAGCGCGGCGGGATGCACGTCGTTGCCGAAGCCGAAGTCGTCGTTGGCCCTGATCGCCCGGCCCACAGTGGAGGTGACCGGTGGGAGCGCGGTGCCGTCCAGGAAGGCCGACAGCACCGCGCCGCTCTCGGTCGGCTGGTATGCCAGGGCCAGCGCGTGCTGCTTGCCGGCCTCCGGCGCGGCGATCTTGCCCTTGAACTCCTGGTAGCCGGTGGGCACCTTGACCGCGAAGCCGTACTCGAGTTCGGTCGCCGACCGGTAGCGGACGTAGATGTTGCCGCCCAGCGCCATGACGGCGGCCAGCGTGTTCTGGCCTGTGTCGGGCGTGAACACGGTCTCGACCGCGAACGCCCGGTCGACCGTGGACGCGCCGACCGGCAGCGACGGCTTGAACGTCAGTCCCTCCGTTCCCCCGGCCAGGCGTACGCCGGTGCCGATCTCGTGGTCTTCGCCTCCGGTACGACGCGTGAGCAGGCCGTCGACGATCTCGCCGGTAGCCGGTGTGTAGCCGGTCTGCGTGGTGAACGACCCGCCGAAACCGACATCCACTGCGATCGGGTTGTCTGCGGCTGAGGCGCCCGAGACGGCTATCGCGGCCAATAGTCCGCCCAGGGCCACGGCCACACCTAGTCTGACTTTCCGCACGGTTCTCCTTAAGTTCGCGCGCCCCACTGGGATCGCGACGAGTGCTTACCTCGCCGTCGGACGGCGGCGTGTCAGCGCTGCGCGTCCCGGCCCACGTTGATCGGGCCGTGGGCGCTGGTGGCCGTTGCCGCAGATGGTGGGCACTGCCCCAGGGACAGCGCCCACCATCGCTTCCGTCAACTGTCCGACGGGAAGACCTGGACCTCGTTGATCGTCAGGTAGTTCGTGCCGGCGAGTTGGATCCGCACGTACCGTCCGGTGGCGTTGACGGGCACCGTCGTGGGTCGGCCGGCCGGCGCGGCCTGCACGGTGCTCCAGACACCTGGTGCGGTCAGCTCCGCGGCGGTGAGCGGGCGGTTCGGCAGCGGGTTGTCGGACACCACCAGGTGATAGTTGGCCAGTCGCTCGGTGCAGCAGTCCGCGCGGTTCCAGACCGCGATCTGCCCGACGGGTTGGCTGTTGCCCAGGTCGACCTGCCACCAGGCGTTCTGCTCGTTGTTCGTGTGGCTCATGTTGAGGTGGAGGCCGTCGGTGTTGCCGTCGACCGCGTTGGACGCCGGAAAACCGGGACCGCCCGAACTCGGGTAGGTGCTGGACTGCACCGCCGGCTTGTTCAGCGCGAGGTTGGGCCGCTGCACGTCGATCCTGGTCCGCGCCGTGAAGGTGGTGTTGCCCAGGGCCGCGGTCAGGGTGATGTCGTGTTGGCCGAATGGCGCGTCGGCCGCCACGCTGAGGGTGGTCTGGAACCGCTGCGAGCCGCCTCCCGGCGATGCGTCAAGTGTGAAGGTGGACGGCTCCAGGCTCAGGCCGGCCGGCGCGTTGATGCGGAGGTTGCCAACCGGGTTCGACTCGTCGCCGGTGTTGGACACGGTCACCGTCATCGGCACCGTCTCGCCGCGGTGGACCTGCTTGCTGACATCGGTGCTGAGCCGCAGCTGGGGCATGCCGGGTGTGGTGATCTTGAAGGTGTAGGCGTGCCGGCTCGTGGTCGCCTCGGCACCTTCTGCCGGCATCTGGACGATCATGCGCCCGTTCTCCCGGTGCCAGGCGAGCGGGGCGGCGTTCTTCGCGCCGAGCAGCGTCACCTGGGTGCCCGCGTTCGCCGGGATCGTGTCCGCGAGGTTCAGTTGCTGGCCCGGCCAGTCGAACGCGGTGACGTAGACCGCGTTCTTCTTCACCGTGAACCGCACCGGCACGTTCGCCGTACGGTCTTCGAACTGGTTCCAGTACGTGCTGTCGTAGATCGCCTCGCCGTTGATCCGCAGCCAGTCGCCGATCTCGTGCAGCTTCGCCTGGTGGTCGGCGGGAATCGTGCCGTCGGGCCGCGGTGACATGTTCAGCAGCAGGTTGCCGTTCTTGCTCACCACGTCCACCAACTGCTCGATGAGCTGATCTGAGGTGGGGACGGGGTAGCCGGGCTTGTCCAGGTAGAACCAGGTGCCCATGGTGGCCGAGGTTTCCCACTTGAAGGGCTGGATGTCGGACAGCACCACCTGCTCCGGAGTCAGGTAGTCGGGCTGGAACCGATCGGTGTGGCTGCCCTGGTCGGAGATGCGGCAGCGGTTGTTGACCACCACCTCCTTGGGGTGTTGCCGGTTTTTCGCGTTGTTGTAGTAGTGGGCGAGCGTCGGCATGAGGTTCCAGTACGCCGCGTTGTGGGTCCAGTCACCGTCGCACCAGATGAGGTCCGGATCGTAGTTGTCGATGAGTTCCTTCATCTGGAGGTTGAGGAACTCGGGGTAGGTCGCGAACGGCTTGTAGCCGGTGTAGGCGATCGGTGCCCCGGTGTAGGGGTTCGTCGGCTGCCGGCCGGTCTCGGCCGGGTTCAGCCACTCCCAGATGGAGTAGTAGGCCCCGCGCTTCAGTTCCGGTGCGCGTTCCTTCGCCGCCGCGAACAGTTCGCCGGTGAGGTCACGGTGCGGCGGCTGCGCCACCGAGTTGCGGTCGGAGTACTGGCTGGGGAACAGTGCGTAGCCGTCGTGGTGTTTGGTCGTCAGCGCGAAGTACTTCGCGCCGGAGTCCTTGATGACATCCACCCAGGCGTTCGCGTCGAACTTCTCCGCGGTGAACCGGGGGAAGAAGTCGTCGTAGTTGAAGTTTTCACCATAGGTGTCGCGGTGGTGCTGCCAGGTGCCGGTTCCTCGCCGGTTCATCTGGTACTGGTACCACTCGTCGTACGCCGGCACCGAGGTCGGTCCCCAGTGGATGAACACGCCGAACTTCGAGTCGTTGAACCAGTCCGGTGCCGCGTGCTGTGACAGCGACTGCCACGTCGGCTCGTAGTCCGGCGTGGTCTGGGCTGCGCTGGCTGGCGTGGCGGCACCGAGCAGCGGTACGACGCACAGCGCGGCGAGCCCGGCTCGAAGCCGTGCCCCATGCTTCATGCGATCTTCCTTTCCGATTCGGATGGAGGGGTCTGACGCGCAGCATCTGGACACGGCGGCTGAGCGGTCGTGCCATCTCGGTGCTGAACAGGGACAACCGGGACGGAACGCATCGACGAGTCTGGCTTGCGTCAGCGTGCCGCCCACCCTAGAGGCTTGTCGTAGATCACACAAGATATAGGATCTATTGAGAGGTGGTGCTCTGCCTGCCGACATCGCCGGCTGCGGTTCCCTGGACCAGTGCCTTGCGGGCGTCGCGGACGCCTCGGCTGGGTGGTCCAGCAGGAACGGGCGCGGTGCTCATTCCGTTCAGACGTCCTGGCCGAAGAGCAGCCCGGCGGCCAAGGACGTCAGCCCGGCCGCGAAGCCGTCCCGATCCAGGTCGACACCCACGTCACCGGCGTCCTGCGGCACGAGAGCGGTGTCCTGTCCACCCTGGTCATGAGCTTCGACTGCCTGGCCACCACGGCGGCGAGCCTCGAGGTCCACGGGACGCCTGGCTCATCGGTGGTTCCCGACCCGAACGCGTTTGTCGGCGACCCGCTCGTTCGCACCGACTCCGACTCCGAGTGTCGTCGCCTATCGGTGAGCGCCGGGTACGAGAAGGCCGGCCGCGGCTACAGCCTCGCCGACCTCGTGGGCACCCGGCCGGGGGGCTGACGCCGCGAACGAGCGGAGAGTTGGGCTTCCACGTCCTTGATGTGATGCAGTCGCTGCTACTCGCCGCGCGTGCCGGAAGTGCCGTCGCGTTGGCGAGCCGCTGTGCGCGCCCACGGCCGGTGGAACTCACCGATCTCGTCGCGGGCGGCTGACACCACCAAGCGGGCACGTGCTGGCCGCAGGCCAAATTGGCCAGCGCGTCGATACGCATGTGCTCCGGCCAGAGGTGCGCGTAGCCGGGAGGGAAGCTCCTCCCGGCTACGCGATCTCAACAGTGGTCGGCGGGCTGCAGGTGTACCGCGACAACACCGAGCCGGGGTAGCGCGGCGACGACCTCGTCGCCGTCGATCGTGGCGGGCTCGGTGGGGTCGCCCAGGTAGGTGGCGCGGGCCGCGGCGGCGACCGGGAAGCCGCAGCGCAGCCGGACGTCGAGGTGTTCGGTGGCGAAGGATTGCAGCCGGACGAGCAGGCCGGCGGGCGTGCCGGTGGCCTCGGAGGCGGGCAGCGGGATCACCCCGAGCACGGCGACACGTGGATCGTCCACCGAGAGCAGGGCCACCTCAGCGGGTGCGTCGAGGTCTGATCGGCCGTGCGCGGCCACCGCGATCAGCGGATGGTCGATCTCGTGCGCCGTGCGCAGTGCGAGCGCGTCGGCGTCCAGCTCCTCGCCGACCCGCCGGACGCCCACCGCATACCGGAAGACCGTGTCGAATGCCTGCTGAGAGGGGAAGTTGGTGTCCCAGATGTTGTTGTGGACCCACGAGTAGAGTGTGGCCGGCTCGCGCGGGGTCGTGCTGTCGGGAAACGGTGTGTAGGGCAGTGCGATGGTTTCCGGCTCGACGAGTGGGGCGTCCCGGGTCACCCAGCAGACGGGGCCGGCCGCGTCCTGCAGCGACACGAACGATCGGACGGCGCGCATGTGCTGCGGTGCGCCGGGCACGTGCTCCAGGTCGGTGCCGGTCAGCGTACCGGTGATCTCGTAGTGCACGACCGGCCGGTCCAGGGCGAACGGGAACGCGAAGTAGGCGCTCTCCTTCGTCATGGTGGCAGGCTTGTCGAGCTGGTTGTCGATGACCACGTGCGCCGCGTGGTGCCCGAGCCGGATCGTGGTCCGCGCCGAGCGGACGCCGTCGGCCGTGTACTCGTAGGTGAGGCGTTGCTCCAGGGCGTCGTCGACGCGTTCCAGTAGCACCGCGGGCCGGGCCAGGCGGCGGCTGCCGAGCAGCTCCAGCTCCTCGCTGACCCGGGACTTACCGCTCTGATGGTTGACGCCGCCAGCGGTGGCGTAGGTGTCGTAGACGTAGCCGTTGAACCCGACCACCGCGTCCTGGTTGACCAACTCGCGGCCCGTCGCCTTCTCGACCAGGCTCGCGACGCAGGCCCGGCCCAGGTCCACCTGTACCCGTAGGTGGTCGTTCTCCAGGACGAGGTCGCGCTCGGTCGGCAGGCCGTCCAGCGTCTGCGGCGGTGCGGCGCTGGCGGCCACATCGAACACCGGCGGCATCGGCCCGGCGGGCCGGGGCGCCCACGGGGTGACGGCCCCGGTCACCTCCAGCCGGACCAGGCCGAACGCCGGCACGTCCGGCACCGTGACTCGCAGCCACCGTCCTGCGTCCCGGTGTACGGGGTTGACCTGGGGTTCCTCCACCGCGGGCAGGCGGGTGCCGTCGCGCCCGTCGGTGACCCGCAGCGGTCGGTTCAGGGGGATCCGACTCTCCCGGACGAACAAGGCGACAGTCGACGTGCGCTCCGTGGACGTGGTGTTGGCCGCCCAGAAGGTCACCTCCGCGTCGTCGCCCGCGGGCAGCACCGCGCCGAGCGCGGCGGATGCGTGGTCCAGGAACGTGGCGGCGTCGTCGTGGCCGTGCAGGGCGAGGGCGTACTTCCAGTGCCACTGCTGCTCGCCGGATTGCGTTCCGGTGTCGCCGTGGGTCCACGGATCGGCGGCGCCCCAGGTGTGCTCGTTGAACAGGGAGACGGAGTGGTAGACACCGACGGCTCCGTCCTGCGCGGCCCGCGCCAGCGCGTCGGAGGGTCCGGTCCCACCGATCAGCGCTGCCATGCCGTAGAGGCTCTGCGCGTCGGTCACCGATGCCTGGGCCCGGCGCACCATGGCCTGCGGGCGGGCACCCGATCCGATGCCGTCGACCCACCAGTCGCCCCAGTCGCCTTCGAACGAGGGAATGCGGTCGCCCAGCCGTGCCTCAGCATCGACGAAGAAGTCGGCGTTGGTGGACAGCCGTAACGTCGGGCTGTCCCAGGTCTCGTTCCACTGCCGCACCGTCTCGGCGAGGATGAGTCGAGGCGGTGCGTTGTCGCCGAAATGGCCCTGTACCCGCAGATGCAGTACGTCCCACGGGTACGGCTCGCGGTCCGTCACGGCCGGGCCGTACCAGCCGAGCGTCCCGAACGGGAACGGGTACGGCCGGGTGGCCAGCGCGGTCAGGTAGGCAGGGAGCAGGTCGTCGACCATCTCGTAGGAGGTGTCGAAACCCAACATCGGGCCTTCCATGTAGGCGAAGCCGTGCGGGGTGTCGGTCATCCACACCAGCACCTCGTTGCCCGACGGCGACCGCCACCGGAACAACCGTGGTAACTGCGAGCCGCCGGTGAGGTTCGGCACCGACCGGCCGGCCCAGTTGTGCGCCACGGACAGATTCCTGATGTCAAGCTGCGCCAGCGCGTCCGGTAGGCCGGCGACGGTGCCGGGCACGTCGGTCTGCATGGCGGACCGGATGTCGACGCCGTAATCGTGGCGGACCTGCCGGGCGAGGCGCAGCAGCTCGTGCAGCTCGTCGGTGGAGCACGCGTCGGTGTGCAGGTTATACGGCATCGCGGTCAGCTCGATCTGCCCGGCGCGTACGCGGTCGACGAACTCCGCGACGCGCTCCGGCGACCGCGCCGCGGCCCACTGCTGAAACGACCAGAGCGATTCCACGGTCCAGCGGAACCGGGACTCCTCGGGCCAGCCGTCGGTGACGCGGGTCAGGTCAAGGCAGGAGTCGAGGAAGTTGACGTGCTGGCGGAGCACCGTGCCTTGCGGATCGGTGTAGCCGATGTCGAGGTGCGAATGGTGCACGAGGTGGATCGTCCAGTCACGCGGGGGCTCCAGCGCGAACTCCAGGACGGCGTGCGCGTCGCCGTTGCGCACCTCGAGGCGTACCTCGCGCCGTTCCTCCTCGGCGGGCAGCAGCAGCCGCGGACCGCCACGGGCGGGCAGCACCTCGACCTGGACCGGGCCGCGCCCGGCGATCTCGGCGGTGAACTCCCAACCGGGATACTGATCCACCTGGACGCTGGCGCCGGAGATCAGGATGCGTACGGCCCGCTGCCGCCCCGCTGGCGTGCGGCGCACGAGGTGCTCCGGCAGGACGCGCAGTTCGGTGCCCGCCATCGATGCTCGTGCGGCGACCGCCAGATCCATCATGCCCGTGCGGGCCTTCTCCGTCGACCACGGATGGTCTCGTACCAGCGCACGAGTGGTCATGGAGGCTCTCTCCTCGAGGTGAACCGTGGATGTCAGCAGGGGGCTACCGGGCGGTAGTGGAGCTGTTGCCGCCGGGCTGCGCCGGTTCCCGACCGCTTGCCACAGCCTGGGCCGGGGGTGGGGGCATGGTGCCTTCGGTCTGGCCGTTGTCGAAGTAGGCGGCGACGGCCGGGTCGACCGGAGGGACGTCGACGACTCGACTGCCTTCGCGGAGGGAGATTGTTGCCGCGTGTCCCGCCGCGACCGCCTCACGCGCCGCGACCGGGGAGGTGATGGTGGCTCCGCCTGCGCGGATGAACTGCACGAATTCCTGGATCAGCCGGGGGTCGGCGCCGCCGTGGCTGCCCTCCGGAGTGCGGACGGGCACCGTGAAATCCGCGTCCGCCCGGTAGTCCGAGCGGCGATTCCAGACCTTGATGACCGCCCCTTCGGCGTCGCCGAAGTTCTCCAACCGTCCTTCGGTCCCGATGACCGTGTAGTTGCGCCAGTAGTCCGGGGTGAAATGGCACTGCTGGTAGCTGGCGAAGACGCCGTTGTCCAGCTGCATGTGCACCATGCTGAGGTCCTCGACGTCGATGACTGGGTTCAGGTCGCGCTGGCTGAGCGGCGGCCAGTTGTCCGGGGAGATCCAGTCCGTCATCCGTTCTCCGGCCCGTTCCCGGCGTGAGGTGATGTCCCCGTAGACGACCAGGCCGCCCATGGCGTTCACCCGCCGGGTGTAGCCCTGGCTGAGCCAGTGGATGACGTCGATGTCGTGGGCGCCCTTCTGCAGCAGAAGGCTGGTGGTGTTGCGCCGGTCGGCGTGCCAGTCCTTGAAGTAGAAGTCTCCGCCGTGACCGACGAAGTGCCGGCACCAGACCGCCTTGACCTGGCCGATCAGTCCCTTGACGATCAGCTCGCGCATGGCGACGACGACGGGCATGTGCCGCATGTTGTGCCCGACGTACAGCCGGGTGCCATGGGTATGGGCGGCGGCCAGGAGCCGGTCGCAGCCCTCCGTGGTGATCGCGAGGGGTTTCTCCATGAAAACCGGGATCCCGGCCCGGAGGAAGTCGAGACCGATCGGCTCGTGGGTGTGGTCCGGCGTCAGCACGAGCACGCCGTCGAGGTCGGTGTGGAGTAGTTCCCGGTGGTCGGACGCCGTGATCAGGTCCGAGCCGAAGCGGTCGCGGGCTCGGGACAGCGCCGTCGGGTCCCGGTCGCAGCAGGCGACCACCCGTGAGCCCATTCCCGGCCGGTGCGCGAGTTCGGCGAGATCACCGCGTACGCCCAGGCCGACCACACCGAGCCTGATGTCGTGCATTCCAGGGTTCCTTCCGCGCGTTGATGTGGTGTCCGGTGTAAAGCAGATCAGGGTCGGGCTTGCTAGCCCTTGCTGCCGGTGAAGGCGATGCCCTGGATGAAGTGCCGCTGCAGCAGGATGAACGCCACGACCATCGGGGCGGTCGCCAGGGCCGAGCCCGCCATGAGGATCGAATAGTCGGTGAAGTGTTCGCCCTGTAGCGTGCCCAGGCCGGCCGAGAGTGGCATCTTGGCCGGGTCGGTGGTGACAACGAGCGGATACATGAAGTCGTTCCACGACCAGAGCGCCGTGAGGATCGTGAGAGCCAGCAGGCCAGGGCGGGCAAGGGGGAGCGCGACGTGCCAGAACACCTGCAACGGGTTAGCACCGTCCAGGCGGGCCGCTTCCTCCATGTCGCGCGGCAGCGCGAGGAAGAACTGGCGGAGCAGGAAGGTGCCGAACGCGCTGAACATGCCCGGGACGATCAGGCCCGGCAAAGTGTTCACCCAGCCGAGGTCCTGGACGATGACGTACTGCGGGATCAGGAACAGCTGGCTCGGCACCATCAGCACCGACAGGAACAGGCCGAACAGCAGGTTGTTGCCGCGAAATCGCAGGCGGGCGAACGCATATGCCGCCAGGGAGCAGAACGCCAACTGGGCCAGGGTCCGTCCGGCCGTCATGAGTACCGTGTTGCGGAACATGTCGCCGAGCGGCAGCAGGTCGAAGACCTGAAGGTAGTTGGACCACTCCCACCGGTCTGGCAGGAAGGTCGGTGGCACCCGCGTCGTCTCGCTGAACGCCTTCAACGACGTGAGCAGTTGCCAGACGAACGGGCCCACCATCACGATCGCGCCGATGATGAGTACGACGTGGGTCGCTACCCTGCCCGCGTGGCGCATCGGGCGCCGGCCCGTCATCGTGCCGTCAGCCATAGTGCACCCACCTCTTCTGGAGCCGGAACTGGATGAGCGTCATCACGAGGATGAACCCGAGCAGGACGAAGGCGATCGCCGCGCCGAAGCCGAGGTCGTGTTCGACAAAGGCCTTCTGGTAGAAGAGGTAGGAGATGGTGCGGACCCGGGGTAGCGCGGGGTTCCCACTGCCGGCCGCGCTGCCCGGCGTGCTCATCATCATGTAGGCGAGGTCGAACATCTGCAGCGAGTTGATCACGGTGAGGACGGTCGCGAAGAAGATGCTCGGACTGAGCAGGGGCACGGTGATCCGGGCGAACGTCCGGACCGCACCGGAACCGTCGATCGCGGCGGCCTCGTAGTACTCAGCCGGGATGCCCTGCAGGCCGGCGAGGAAGATGACCAGGTTGTAGCCGAGCGACATCCAGATGCCGATCGCGGCGACCGCGTAGAGCGCGACGGCCGGGTCTGAGGCCCAATGCGTGCCTCGTAGCCCAATCAAGGACAGCAGGTAGTTCACCAGGCCGTAGTCGCCGTTGTACATCCACCGCCAGAGCATCGCGACGGCGACGGGCATGGTGACCACGGGCAGGAAGTACAGCGCCCGATAGACCGAGCGCCCCCGCAGCCCGCGTTGGTTCAACAGCGTCGCGAACAGGACCGCGAGCGGGATGCCCGCCAGTTGTATGACGGTGTAGACCAGGGTGTTGAGCACGGACTGGAAGACCGACGGTTCCGCCAGGAGGGCCCGGTAGTTCTCTGCCCCGATCCAGGTCTGCCCGCCGAAGGGGCCCGACTCGGTGAAGCTGTAGTAGAACATCTGGGCAATCGGCCAGAGGTAGAAGATCGCGAGGCCGATCGTGGTGGGCGCGATCATGAGGTACGCCCACCCCTGCTCGGAACGCCCAGGGGGGCGGCGCCGGATGGCGCGCCCCCCTGGCCTGCTCCCGGAGTCTCGTGCCGGTGCGGCCAAGGTGTCTGCCGCCGACATCACTGTTCCTTCTGCAGCGCCGCGTTCATCATCGTCGCCAACTCGGTCGCGGCGGTCGCGATGTCCTTCTCCCCGTTCCAGGCCGGCGTGAGGATCTCGGCCTCCTTCGACTGCCAGGCGCTGGTGTTCTTCGAGGTCGGATACGGCACCGCGTAGGCGAGCTCGTCCAGATACGCCTGCAGGTGGTACTGGGGCATCGACTTGACCCAGGTGTCCTGGGTGCCGGCGAAGGCGGGGATGACCGTGCCTGTGTTCGCCTGGATGTCCGCCGCTTCCTTCGAGCCCAGGAACGCGATGAACTTCATCGCCTCCTTCGGGTGCTTGGTCTTCGCGTACGCGACGTTGGCCAGGCCGTGAATCACCACGGCCCGCTTCTGCCCCTGCGGCAGGACGGCGACGTCGATGTCGTTCTTGATGTTGTCATCCTTCGCGAACGCGACCGCGTCCCAGGAACCGGCGTAGTACATGGCAAGCTTGCCGGACTGGAACATCTGGGCGGGGAAGGTGTCCGTCATCGACTTCACGGACGGGGAAACCTTGGCCTTCATCAGCTCGGTCCAGAAGCGCAGCCCCTCGACGGCGGCCGGCTGCTCGTAGCCCGAGGCCTTGCCGTCGGGGGAGACGACGTATCCGCCGGCCTGGAAGATGGTGTTGTAGTAGTTCTCCTGGCCGAACGGCGGGGCCGCGATCCCGTAGATCCCCTTGGACTCATTGGTCAGCTTACGCGCGGCGTCGGCCACGTTCTGCCAGGTCCAGGTCTCGTCCGGGTACTTGACTCCGGCGGCGTCGAAGAGCTTCTTGTTGTACCAGAGGCCGATGGTGTCGAAGTCCTTCGGGATGCCGTACTGCTTTCCCTCATAGCTGTAGATGCGGGTCAACGCCTCCGGGTAGTTGGCAAGATCGACCCCGTTGCTCTTGAGTTCGTCCGACAGCGGCAACAGCACCTTGTTGGAGGCGTAGAACTGAGCGTTCGGACCGTTCATCCAGAACACGTCCGGCGCGCTGCCGGCGGTCGCGTCGGCCTGCATCTTCGTCCAGAACTCGGCGCTCGGGGTGAGCTGGATCGTGACCTTGATGTTCGGGTTCGCCGCCTGGAACTTGTCGACGATCTGCTGCATGGCCGGCTGCTGGTTCTTGTCCCAGATGCGGTAGCTGAGTTCGACCTTCTCGCTGCCAGGCGAACCCCCTCCGCCGCAGGCCGTCGCGCTGAGCAACAGCCCTACGCCCACGGCCGCGACCAGCGACCTCCGGCGCACTCCGCCACGCGCCCGGTCTGAGCAGCCGCCTGTCTTACTACGCATACAAGCACCTCTTCTGGCTTCAGGCTTCCAAGGATGTATCAGACTCTTCCGGAGTCGCTGAACATGCTGCGCTCCCCGCAGGCCAAGACCGCGCGGCCCGGCCAACAAGGCTGTGAGCGGCTCGGGAGCGTCAAAGTTGGTCATCTCGAGTGGGACGAGTATGGATGCGGCGATGCATTGCGTCAACCCCATGGATATGGTTTACTCGGCGAACCAAACAGATAGATCAGAAGCATTTTGATGTGGTGCCTGCGGTGCGCTCGGCACGGGCAGCTCGGCGCGGGAGATGGGGGAGAGCGGTGACCGGACCAGACCTGCCGTCACTCGGTGCGCAGCAGTCGGCTGCGACGGGTGGTTATCGCCCCGGTTACGAGATTGCTGCGGAGCGGATCCTCGAGTACATCGTCAGAGAACGTCTCCAGCCCGGTGCTCGCCTCCCTACCGAGAAGGACCTGGCGGAGGCAGTGCAGATGAGCCGGACGGTCGTCAGGGAGGCGGTCAAGATCCTCTCCGCCCTCGGGCGGATCTCCGTACAGAAGGGCCGCGGCATCTACGTCGCCGAGCCGGACAGCGCCCTGTGGCGGGAGTCGTTCTCGCAATTCCTGCCCGCCGACCTCAAGCAGGTGGACGAGATGTTCGAGTTTCGCCGGTTCGCGGAGGTCGCCACCTCGCGCATGGCCGCGCAACGGGCCACCCCGACTCAGGTGAAGGCGCTGCGCGAAACGGCAGAGCAGACCGCGGATGCGGCAGCACACCACGACATCGAGGCGTTCAGCCGGGCCGACGAGGCGTTTCACGGCGCGGTCGGTGTCGCAGCGTCCAACATGTTCTTTTCGGCGAGCGTCGATGCCGTGCAACGGCTCCAGCGGCAGGTCAGCGCGATCGGGCTGGCAGGAGCCGCGAGCGGCTCACTGGTGGTGGCCGCGAGGCAGCACCTGGCGATTGCCGAGGCGATCGCGGCGGGTGACGAGGAGCAGGCCGTGGTGCTGATGGCCGAACACATCGACACGACCTTGCAGCAGTTCAAGCGGGAGATCCGCCACCGCCTCTTCTCCATCTGACCGTGCCTCCTGGCGGTCGACACTTTCATTGCGAAGGACAGCATGCGAATCACCGACGTGACCTTGGACCTGGTGGATCTGCCGGCCCAGCCCTCCTTTCGATGGCGCGCCGGACTGCCCGGCTCGGAAGGGCCGGCAGTCGGCGGCATCTTGCGTATCCACACCGACGACGGCCTGATCGGCGAGGCACACACGCGACGGGGAGTCATCGTGGCCGACCTGGTGAAGCGCCGTATCCGTGACGATCTGATCGGCCGCGATCCGCTGTGGCGGGAACTGCTGTGGCACCGCCTGTGGGAGCTGGACCGGATCGAGGAGCTTCCGATCTATGCCCTCGGGCTGGTCGACATCGCGCTGTGGGACCTGGCCGGCAAGGCGGCCGACCTTCCCGTTCATCAGCTTCTCGGCACCTACCGCGATGCCATTCCCGCTTACGCCAGCACGGTGACGTTCTCCAGCGTGGAGGAGTACCTCGACGTCGCCGACCAGTGCCTGGCAGCGGGTTACCCCGCGATCAAGCTGCACGCCTGGGGCGACGCCCGCGCGGACGCGGCGCTGTGCCAGAAGCTACGGGCACACGTCGGCGACGACGTTCCCCTGATGTACGACGGCTCCGCAGGCTTCGACCTCACCGACTCCCTCTACCTCGGAAGGGCCCTGTCGGAGGCCCGATACACCTGGTACGAGGAGCCGATGCGCGAGTTCAGCGTGACCGCCTACCGCCGGCTCGCCGAACGTGTGGATGTTCCGCTGCTCGTCGCCGAGACCTCCGACGGCGCCCACATGAACGTCGCGGACTTCATCGCCGCCGGCACGGCCGGCTACGTGCGGACCAGCGCGCAGTACAAGGGTGGCATCACCGGCGCCATGCGGATCGCGCACCTCGCCGACAGCTTCCAGCTCCGCGCCGAAGTCCACGGATCGGGCATCGTCAACGCACACCTGTGCATGGCCATCCCGAACACCTCTTACTACGAGTCCCTCGTCTACAGCAATCCAGTGGTTCGGGAGGCGGCGGTCGGCCCGGACGGGATGGTGCGAGCGCCTGTCGCGCCCGGCATCGGATACGAGTGAGGTTGCCCGCCAAGCGGCGTCGATACTGCACCGCCCGTCCGGCGATGACCGACCGAAGCGTCGTGGCCGTAAGCGCGATGGTAACGATAACACCGCCCAGAACGAGGTCCGGGGGCGAGCGTGCAGGTCAATGACGAGCTGACGACCTGACGACATGCCGAGGGACTGAGCTAGCAGCCAACGAACTCGCGGAGATCAGCCCAGATCTGGGGTTCGGATCCTTGCCCGACGGCAGGTGGCCGGCAAAGGCCATCCGCTTATCGATCACGAGTGGTGAGTGGCCGACACCCGCGGGTCGAGTCGATGAAGCCTCCTCCGCGGTCTTCGGGACTGAAGGTCGGTCCTGATACGGCGTTTCAGGATTGGAGTGCAGGTGATCAGGTTCAGACGTGTGGCGGCGCTTGCCTTCGCCGCCGTTGCCGGTGCCGCGGCGGTGGGGGCGGCTCCGCCCGCCGCACAGGCGAGCCCGCGGTTGGAGATCGATGCGGGTTTCCTGTCGGTGGGGCTGAGTGAGACCGGCCGGGTGACCAGCCTGGTGGATGTGCGGTCCGGGTTTGACTATGTGGCGGCGGGTAAGTCGGTGCCGCTGGTCAGCGTGGTGGCCGACGGGCAGCAGGCGGTACCGACCGAGGTGGCGTATTCGTCGCGGGACAAGGTGTTCACGTTCCGCACCAACAAGGCCTCGATCGATGTGAAGGTCGTACAGCTAGCGACGTACTCGACGCTTGAGGTGGTCGGTCTGGACCCCGCGCCGGGCGTGGACGTGCAGACGTTGCTGTGGGGTCCGTTGCCGACGAGCGTCACCCAGACCATCGGTGAGACGGCGGGTGTGGTGCGTAACGACGCGTTCGCCGTCGGGCTGCGCCCACTCAACGACAAGACCGTGGGTGGTTGGCCGAACGAGCATCTTGCCTATGGGTTCGGTCCGGATCTCATCTGGAACCCCTACCGCCTGCAGACCGGCGACCGGGACGACTGGCTGGCCAGTAACGTGGCGGCGAAGACGACGTGGGGCAGCGTCCTACGCGCTGCCACCTACGACTACAGCAAGGTCCGGACCCGGCAGCGGACCAACGGGTATGAGATCCCGCTGGGCCCGTTGCCGGCGCCGGAGGGCCGGATCATCGGGTCGAAGGTCGCGCTGTTCGGCAGCGCGCCGGATCTCGCGCTCAGCGTGCTGAGTCAGATCGCCAAGGAGCAAGGCCTGCCGTATCCGACGCTCAAGGGGCAGTGGCAGAAGGCGGCCCAGCGCACCTCGCAGTCCCACTTCTGGATCCACGATCTCAACACGAGCAACGTCACCGCCGCCAGCCGGTACGCCAAGCAGGCCGGGATCAACAACATCTACGCGATCGCCGGAAACGGGCCGTGGGTGTCGCATGGGCACTACCAGTTCAACAGTGCGTTCGGTGGCTCGGATGAGAACGCGGCCAAGTTGGTGGCCACGGCCGCGAACGACGGGATTGAGGTCGGGGTGCACACCCTGTCCGACTTCATCGACGTTAGTGACCCGTATGTGAGAGCGCCGGCTGATCCGCGCCTGGCCGTGGGCGGGCGGGTAAAGCTGACCCGTCCGCTCGCCGCGTCGGACACCACGCTCTATGTGGATGCCGACCGCCCACTCGGACCCGGTCTCGACGGGAAGCGGCTCCGTATCGGTGACGAGTTCATCGCCTACAACACGGTCACGAAGGTCAGCGACACCGAGTGGCAGGTCAGCGGCCTGGGCCGCGGGCAGTGGGGCTCCGCGGCGAAGTCGTACCCGACGGGCACCAGCGCGGCCCTGGTCAACGTGAACGGCTACGGCGGCGCGATCGGCGATCTGCCGATCATCGACGAGATCGCGACCCGGCTGGCCACCGCGTACAACAGCAGCGGTGTCCGAGCCACCTCCTACGACGGCCTGGAGTCGGCGGGCTACACCGGCTGGGGTGGCTATGGCTTTGCGCGCCTGGTCAACGGCGTCTATCGGCAACTCGATGCCACGGACGGGTTCATCACCGAATGCAGCAACCTCTCATCGAACACCTGGGACGCCCAGTCCCGGGCCAGTTGGGGCGAGATCGGACCCACGGACTACGCCCAGATCATCCGGAGCAACATCTTCTACCGCGCCAACTACCTGCCCGGGATGATGGGCCAGCAAGGGCTTTCCGGGAACTCCAGCCTTCAAACGATCGAACGCACCATGGCGCGTGCGGCATCCCTCGACGCCGGCGTCAACTTCGAGACCAGCGTGGGAAGCCTCGCCTCCGGGGCGAACACCACCGCGGTGCTGCAAGCCGTCAAGCTGTGGGAGTCCGCGCGCAACCACGGTGCGTTCACCGTCGAGCAGAAGAAGCTCCTAGGCGACGCCAACACCTACTGGCATCTGAGTGAGGTGGCGCGGGATCGGGAGTGGTCGCTGCAGCAGGTGGATTCGGTGGGCGAGGCGGTTGGTGCGGCGCAGCCGGTGAGGGCGCCGGTGCCGGGGTTTACCACGCCGAAGCCGCCGGATGCGCAGCTGGGCAGGTTGTACGAGTTCAAGGTGTCGTCGAGTACGCCGCAGACGGTTCGGTACGAGGTCACCTCGGGTGCGCTGCCGGCCGGTTTGAGCCTGAACCCGGACACGGGTGCGATCACTGGTGTTCCGAGCGCGGAGGGGTCCCGGGAGTTCACGATCACCGCCCGCAACGACGGCGGTGTTGCCGATGCGTCGGTGGCGTACAAGATGAAGGTGACGCCGTTCCTGGCTCCGCCTGAGATCACCCTCACCGCTGCCGTCGGGCAGGGGAAGTTGGCCCGGGGTGAGTCGGTCGACGTGTCGGTCAGTTTGCGTAATGACAGTCCGCAGTCGGTGTCGGGGGTGTTGTCCCTGACCGGGCCGGACTCGATCTCCGTCGACCCCAGCTCGGTGGAGTTCGCTGGGCTGGAGTCGGGTAAAACGCTGACCCGGACGTTGCGGGTGAGCGCCGGACCGGATGCGGGGTTGGGTGGGGTCGTGTTGACGGCTTCCGGGCGGGTGACCGGGAGGCCGGTGGCGCCGGTGCAGGTGCCGTTGACGGTGGTCAACCCGGTGGATGTGGCGGTGGGTTCGGCGGGTCTGGACCTGGTGGCTGGGCAGGCCGCGCCGGTGACGGTCACGGTCAGCAGCAACCTGCCGGACACCGTGACCACGATGGTGGGTGTGCAGGTGCCGTCGGGGTGGACGGCCGGGGAGCCGGAGCAGGTCACGTTGGGCGCCGGTGAGTCGAAGAGCGTGACGTTGTCGGTGACTCCGGCGGCGGACGCGTTCGGCAAGGCCACGGTTACGGTGGCGGCGAAGGGTGAGTTCGCCACGGTGGCCAGCAGTGTGCCGGCGGTGGTCAGCAAGCCGGTGGCGATGGTGGGCAGGGCCGATATCAGCACCCGGGAGTTCGCGTTGAGCCCGGACGGATACGCCGCCTACCCGTCGACGTTCCCTGACGATGTCGCGTTCACGGCGGGGGTGGGTGACCCGGCCACGGGCTGGAGTTACATCCAGCCTGGCCCGGCCGATGGTTGGGCGGGGGGCAGGTCGCACACGTTCCGGCTGACCGTCAACCTCGCCGCGGCGCCGGCCGCTGACCTGACGCTCACCGCCTGGCTGTATGACAGCCACGACGCCGCCCCGCCGGCGCTTCAGGTCGGGCTCAACGGCACGAGCGTGGGCACCGTGCAGACCCCGGCCGGCGCCGGTCGTGGCCACCGCTGGGCCGACGGGATCAAACCGTCCACGGTGAACGTGACCCTGCCCGCCGCCAACCTCAAGGCAGGCGACAACACGATCACCCTCACCACCACCAGCGGATCCTGGATGGTCTACGACGCCATCGGC
The DNA here is from genome assembly GCF_008119785.1 of Micromonospora sp. MP36. Lineage (GTDB taxonomy): Bacteria > Actinomycetota > Actinomycetes > Mycobacteriales > Micromonosporaceae > Micromonospora. The sequence goes on from NZ_VSFA01000083.1 coordinate 28,127, forward strand.
GTACGCCAACTCCCGTAACCCCAACCAACAAACCGCACGCTGCTGCCGGCCAAGCCCGGCAGCGGCGTCCGGCCAAACTTGCCCCGGAGCTAGATCATGGGAAAAACACACAGAAAGATCACGCCGCTCATAAGTGTCGCGGCAATGATCGTCACATCATCGCTGCTCGGCCTACCCGAGACGAAGGCGTATGCGCAGCAGGCGGCAGGGAGCGCCCCATTCATCAACTCGTGGCTCGTGTCGGGGCCGTTCGACTCGCCCGTGGTCGACAAGATATATGACTGCGAAGTCGGAGAGGTGGTAAATTACGCCCCTCGGGCGTCCGAGATAACGGCGTCATCGTCGACTCTCGCCGTGAATCCCGTGTCATATCTGGTCGATGGGAGCACCAGGAACCAGTGGGTGACCGAAAACGATTCCAGCCCATGGGTGAACCTCAAATGGAGCGAGCCCGTCGCCATCAATGAGGTGCGAATCGCGCAGTGGGGCGACTCGCGGCACGTAAACAACTGGTACCACCTCACTTTCACCCTCAAGGACGGCAGCACAGTAGAATCTGGAAGGGTTGACAGCACCTCCGCCAACCCGTCCACGCCCACTGTGTATTCCATGCAGTCCGGGTTGAAGAATGTGCTCGAGATGAAGGTCGAGGTCGACAAGGGGCGTGCGCCGTACCCGTCGATCACCGGAATCTCGGAGATAGAGGTGTACGACAGGCCGGTGCCGGTCGACGGGAAGACTAAGCTTGCCCCGAAGATCGGCGAGTCGTTGAGCTTCGGCGGCGAGAGCAAGAACTGGGAATACTTCGACGACCGCATCTATAACCGAAACTACGACGATTATCAGGATCTCTACGGGTACTATGCGGTCAAGAAGGGTGTCGACACCAAGAACAAGTACGTGTATGCCCACACGTACGTCTACAGCCCGATAGAGCAGCAGGGCTACTTCGATGTCGGGGCCAGCGGGTCGTACCGGATTTATGTTAACGACCGTTGTGTGACACCTCCGAGCACCCCTGCCGAGGTGCAGAAGGATCTGACGAAGCAAGCAGTCCAGCTGCATCAGGGCTGGAACGAGTTGCTGATCCAGATCAAGCACACGTACACGGAAGATGTCAATTCAAACGGTGTGCCGGTCGCCCTGGACCAGCATGTAGCCTACCTGGGTTTCTACGGGAGAATTGCGGACCAGAACGGCAACACGATAAGCGGTCTGGCGAATTCCGTCACAGGGCCGTCCGAGTCCCTGGAGATCGTTTCGCAGGGCTTGTCGACTGCCGATCAGACCAGAGCTCCGCTGCCGAAGAACAACATGCCGTTCGGCTACCAGGAGTGGCCGTACGTCTGGAACAAGTCGGTAACCACCAACAAGTATGGGGTTGGCGCTTCGGCCTTCCAGTTCATGGCCGGCGGGGGCGCGCCAGGCTATACGTGGAAGATCGCCGCCGGTAGGTTGCCCGATGGCCTGGAGTTGAACGCCGACGGCACCATCGCGGATGGCCTGGTCAATGAGAAAGTTGACCTGAACAGCACCAAGGGCATCATCGGCGGCCACACCGAACCGGGCGACTACGACTTCACCGTCCAGGTTACTGACAGCGCGGGGAACAACACTTCGAAAGACTTCACGATCACGGTGAAGGAACGCCCGAACAAGTGGTTCGAGGAAGGCCGAGTCGGGGCGCTGACCCATGCCACCCCAACCTACAACTACTTCGTGGACCCGAACTACTCGGCTGATCAGTGGGCGGCGAGGGCCAAGCGCCAGGGGCACTCGCTGGTGTCGGTCGAAGCGCTGCAGCAAAACTACTTCTGGCCGTCCAAATTCGCCGATCCGAAGCACATCAGGCAGGAATACCTTCCCAAAGATGAAAATGGCAGGGTGGTAGACGGGCTGAAGCAGTACGAACTGGCCGTAAAGCGCTACGGCATGAAGTTCGGCCTGTACTACGCGACCGAGGGCGGTGGGTTGAGGCATTATTCCACCGACGTGTTCGTGCAGAATGTGGAGGACCTCATCCAACGGTATGCTCCGGCATACCTGTACTTCGACGGTCCACAGGCGATGCCCAATGCCAATTTCGACGTGATGTACAGCCTGGTCCGCGATTACAGCGACGAACTTATCGTTGACTCGAATGCGTGGGGCGCAGAATACGGCGATCCTGATCTGAGGACCGGCGAGGCATCCGGCATTTATGCGAACGCAGGGACGAATCACCTTGTCAAGCGAGCCACGATGGAACCGTGGAAAATGATCCACACCAAGAACCAGCAGTCCCCGTACTACGGTCAGCGCGACGACTTCAGGCTGGTCACCAAAGAGATGGTCATGAACGCGGGGCGTGGCTATGTCGACAACAACGACCAGTCCGTCATCGACAGCCGGGGGCCCAACTGGGATTCACCTCAGGTGATCGCCACGAGGTATCCGAAGGGAGTCCAGGAATTCATCGACGTGAGGGAGAACCTCAGTCGCTGGTTCGCGCCGGACGGTCTGCCGGAGAGACACGAGTCCACGACCGGCACGACGCCGTACTTCCTGGCCGGCTACGGATACGAAGACGACGGGAGAGGAAACTACGAGAGGTTCGCCTTTCCCAGCAGCACGACCGGCCCGCAATGGGGCTACGCCACCTCCAGGGACAACAACATCTATCTGCACGTCATAAAGGGGCCAGACGGCAAGAAGGGATTCGGCGCAATTGCCGACAGGTCGCTGACCATTCGTCCGATCAGCGATCGGGTGACGTCGGTGACCTGGTTGAACAGTAACCTCCCGGTCACCTCCTTCAGTCAGAACGGTGACAGCCTGACGATCAACCTCGCCAACGTTCAGGAAGATCCGATCGACACGATCATCAAGATCGTGACCGATAATCCCGCCCGGAAGTACCAGCTCACCAATGTCGTCGCGACCGGCGAGCGGTTGGCGCCCTCGGTACTGAAGGTCAATGCGGAGGGATATATGACGTACCCAGCTCTGAAGGCGAAGCTCTCGGCAATCGCCTACAGCAGCACAAACCCCGACGTAGCGCGGGTCACCGCGGCAGGAACCGTGATTCCGGTATCGAACGGTACGGCGAGCATCAAGGTGCGGGGTACTCATGAGGGCGTCACCAGAGAAGATGCGTTGAAGGTCAGAGTCAAGGACCGTGCTGTTTATGTTGCCGAGGACATGATTGGTGCATCCTTGCTGGTCGAAGGAAAAGAGGTTTACGGCGAGTTCGGTCTGACCGACGGGCTCCGCTACGAGCTGGAAGGCAGGTCGGCCAAGGGTGGCGCCATCGGGTTGGATGCGGCACAGGTCAGATGGCATGGCGGCATCGTCGATCTGGATGGCGGGGACAAGTACCAGCCGATCGCCATCAAGGAAGTAGACACGTTCACCTTCAAAAACAACAAGATCGTCACGCCGGACGTCTCGGAGCGTACGAGAGGTGTGGTTTGGGCGGACGTGACGCTGGACGGTAAGACCGTTACCACCAATAAGGTCTTCCTGGACCTGTTGCCGTACCGGAACCTTTCGAAGACCGCCGAGATTACGGCCAGCCAGCAACAAGATGCGGTGAAGCATCTCATCGACGGCAGGGCGGTCGACGCCACCAACTTCGATCGGTTGAAGTGGTCGGTTGCGGCGGGGGAGCAGGCTTGGATTCAATTCAAACTTGCGGCGAGATCCGAGCTTTCGAGCATCGACATAAACTTCAACTCGGTGGACCAGAAGTATGTCAACACGCCCAAGACGGTAAGGATCCAAACCAGTTTGGACGGCGTCAGCTGGACTGATGCCGGTACGATCAGCGGCCCCACCGG
>NZ_VSFA01000084.1 GCF_008119785.1 Micromonospora sp. MP36
TTACTGCGGTGCCCACCGGACGACCGGCATCATTCGCACGTGCTCAGATCGAGCGTGCCCCACGGCTGCGTTCCAGTCCACATCCACGGCGCGACAGTAGAGATTGACAGGCGACCCGATCAAACCTACGACGAGACCGCCAGGGCCCCGAAGCAACCTACAAGGCGGCACCTTCCCGCTCCGGACCAGCCGCGGACAGCCGCGACCAGCGGATTGCGGCAGATCGGGACACCTGGCCGGCCGCTGGTAGCTGTAGGCGGCAGTGGCCTGCTCAGCGGGACCGGGCGTCGTCTTGCAAGCCGGCCGCTCGGCGCCAGCGGGTGACTTCGGCCTCGTGCGAACCGGTAGCGGTCGCGGCCGCGACTGCCGCCGGATCCGCCCCGCCGATCAGTAGGGCCAGGGGCCAGACCGGCACTCCCCCCGCGCCGTCATAAGCGGCCCAGGTCCACGGGCCATCGAAGCGCCATGCACGACCAGCGGCATCGGCAACATCATCGCCGACCTCCAGGAAGGCATACGGCCTGAAGACCAGTTCGAGCGTGAACGGAACGCCGCCATCGGGCTCGATGCTCGTGCCCTGGAACTCCGCTGCCGCATCCGGAGCCTCACCGGCGCGCAGGACGAGCAGACTCAGGCTCGGGCGGGGCAACCAGCCCGTCTCCTGCGGCGGTTCGTACTCGTGAACCTCGATGAGGTGGATGATCCGCGCCGGGATACCGACCCGGCAGGTATCGCCGGGGGCGAGGAGGGGCGAGGCCGGGTCGGTAATGTACAGCTCGTCCGGATCGGCGCGGCACAGGGCCACCTCGCCGTTCCAGCGCACGCCTTCCGCGTCCGGGTCAATCTCCCACCACGGCCAGCGGACGCTGACGTACGCCTCGTCGACGCCGGTGACGACCGTCGGCGTGAACGGGCATGAGATCCGCAGCACGTCCCCAACGCGGTAGATCATGCGCGGCAGACTAGCGCGCGACGCTCCGGGCAGGACGGGGCTTGTGGAGAGACCAGGTCCAACGGCCCCTGACTGCTCGAACTGGTGCGCGCGGCCGCACGAACGGTCCCCGCCGTGCCGCAGCCGATGCGCGCGTTATTCGCGGCAGATCCGGATGGCGTCGACCGGTCGCGGTCATCGCTCGGGCACGACCTGGATCTCCACTCGATGCTGGAGGTAGTCGTCGTTTGAGGTGCGAGCGATCTGCACGGCTTGAGCAACTTGGTCGCGCATTTGGTTGGGGTACATCTGTGGGTCCAGGGTGAGGCCTGGCAGTATGCATCGGCGCAGGTCCAGGTCGTCGTCGGCCAGGAAGCGGCGTAGTGCGGTAAGGCGGTACCGCTCGCGCAGGTCGCTGACCGCCTCGTATTCGGCGGCGCTTTCCGGGGTCATGGTCGTCGTTCCCGGTAGGTACCTGACTCCTATCGAGGTCCAGTACCAGGCGCGTGCCGCGCCTGCCGCGTCGGCGGGGGCACCGGTGTCGAGATAGTCAAGCAGCGCAACCTGGACGCGACGGCGGCCGAACGCGGCGATGGCGGGTTCGACCAGTTGCCGGTTGAAGCTCGGATCCGGCTCGTACACTGCGGCTCGGATCAGCGGTTCGAACCATTCGTCGGGCATGCCGCGAACACCGGTCGGGTGCTTGGCCCGGCGTGCGACGGTCTCACCGATCATCCGCCGGGCACGATGACGCCAGAACAGACGGTCGTCGGGCTCGTCGACGTCCGGGGGTTCGGCGCCGACGAGGTCGAGGAGTGCCTGTAGCGAGGCGTGATAGGCCGCCGAGCGATCAAACGTACGCCCAGGTAACGGCTGGAACGTAGCGGGCGTCTCGTTCGTCGATGCCATGGGCGGCCATGGTAGCCGGCGCTCCTCAGTCCGGCCTCGCTCAGGTTTCCCAGCTTTTGGCCAGCTGATTGCCGTGACGCAGAGCGACGCTCGGAAGGCGGCAGATCCGTGAACGCCAGCTCGTTACGCGCGAGCTCTCAGGGCAGCTGGCCCAAGCGCTCGATTTCCAGCGGCTCGACGTCGTCGAGGTACAAACCCTCACCGGACTCTTCTTCGTCTTCTCCATCCGGATGCCACTCCCCGAAGGCCGGAACAACGTTCAGCGCTCCGGTAGGACGGGGAAGCCAGCCCATATCCTTCGGCGGATCGAAATGAGCGGCCCACGTGACGACGACCTCGGTAGGCGGGATCAAGACCTGGCAGAAATCACCCTCTTGCAGCTCAGCAGGCGGCGGGTCAAGCCGCCAGAGCTGGTCCAAGTCACGGTGCTCCGGATCGCGGGCGAACGCACGCGTCCCGTCCCACCAGAACGCCGACTCAGGATCCGGCCGGCGCCACGGCCAGCGCACGTAGACATAAAACCGGTCAGCCCCCACCACCTCGGCGCGATGCGGTTCGCAGGACACCAACAGATGATCGCCCGGACGGAACTCAACGGCATCCACGACGTGCGGCTCCTCAACATCCGGTGAATCCGCGAGATCGTATCCCGCACCTGCGGCTCGTTGGGCCCCCGAGCCAGCACACTCACATCGGCAGTTCAGGATGCCCGAGCATCGCGAAACGCCGACCACCCGTAGTGCGGGCCACGCGCGGCTGACGCGCACGGACGGCGGCAGATGCGTGCGAAGGAAATCGGGTTGAGGCGCGTTGCTCGGCGCTGGCTAGATTAGGTCGCATGCGCACCATCGCGAGCGACCGCCTCCTGCTGCGCCCCTGGCGCGATGAGGACGCCGACTTTCTTCTGGATCTCGAGTCGCGCTGGGAGGTCGTGCGATTCTTGGGCGCGCAGCCCACGATCATGAACAACCGCGAGGATGCCCTCGCCTCGATCGCACGCCGATGCGCCATCGATGATCCGATCCACGGGATCTGGGCCATCACCACAGCGGCGGACGGCCGGCTGGTGGGAAACCTCCTGCTCAAGCCGATTCCCCTGTCGGCCGGGGAACCGGCCGGCGGGCCGACCGATGTCGAGATCGGCTGGCACCTGCATCCGGACGCCTGGGGGCACGGCTACGCCACCGAAGCAGCGGCGGCAGTCCTGGACGACGCGTTCAGCCGGGGTCTGGCGAGGGTCATCGCGGTCACGGATCCGGACAACCATGCCTCCCAGGCCGTCTGCCGGCGGCTCGGCATGACGCACTTCGGCCAGACGACGAGGTACTACGACACGCCGAACGAACTCTTTGAGAAGCTGGCCAGCTGATCGGCAAAGACCGCCACGACCGCCTACGCCGCTCGCCACCGCGACATCCGCACATCGGCAGTTCAGGATGCCCGAGCGTCGCGAAGCGCCGACCACCCGCAGTGAGGGGCCATGCGCGGCTGACGCACACAGACCTCGGCAGATCCGGGCGTCGGACGTTCCCCTCGAACGGGCATGGCCGGCGCAGCGTTGTGCGGTCAGAGCAGCGCGATTTGGCCCGGCAGCGGCTCGTCGTCGAGGCGACCGTCGAGCTGCCACAGCCGAAGCAGGTGCTCCTCATGATGGCGGGTGAGCCATCGGCCTGGCTGCTGTGCAGGGTGGATGGAGCCGAATCCGTGGGGGTGCGGGTATCGCACCTGAGAACGGCATCGCAGCCTGCGCGCCGACAGCAGTAGATGGCCTTCGGCGTCGTCCGGCAGGTCTGCGGTGCTGACAGCGATCAGGATCAGTTCGTCGGTGAGGAAGACGGCTCGATCCACGTATCGCCAGCCCGGTGGCGAGTCTGGCAGGTCCTCGAGGTGTCGCTCCGCGATCACGTTGTCGGTGGTGACGTTGCGGACGGACAGGAAGCCATTGAATGCCGTGGTCAGATAGCGGTCGCCTGCTGGACTGAACCCGGCGAGGTCGTCACCGGCCAGCGGTCGCAGCACGATGTGTTCGGCGTTAAGACCGATGAGCATGGAGGGTGACGGCTCGGGATGGGGCAGCGTCAAGCCGGTCCAGGTGTCCGCGGGACGGTGCACGAACCAAGCAGCCTCGGGGCCGGGCAGCGGCGTGCGGTGGATCTCCTTGCCGGTCACGGCGTGGATGGCGACAAGTTCCTTGGTGCCGGCCAGACGGACCCAGAGGATGTCGTCGCCGTCCAGGTCGAAGTCGGCGCCGACGGTGCCACTGCCGCCGAGTCGATCCCAGCTGCTACGCCAGTGAACTGCGCCGTTGTGGTCAAGAACAACAATCTGGTGCTTATCGCCCGCTACGACGAGCTGGCTAGTGGCACCAACGTTCATCCGCGGGTCGTCGACAGGCACCGCAAATCGCGCCACGCGGCGCAGGTCGTGGTCGAACAGGTTCACGATGACGCTGGCGGACTCGGTGACTGCCCAGCCAAGGCCAGTTGCCTGCGTAACATGCCGAATGCCGGGCAGCCACACCTGATTGATCAAGCGGGGTTGCATCGCAAGCAGCATAGAGCCATTTCGACGAGGCCGTCGGGGTCGCCTGCCCGGATCGCGGCTATGAGCGGATCTGTCAGTCGTTGTTGAGGTGGGGTGACGAGGGTGCGTAGCCAGGGTTAGGGCAGCGCTGGTTCGGGATTCGTGGCGCGGGCAAGTGCTCGTCGGCCTTCCACGGACCGGCCGTAGGCGATCAACGCTACGGCTTGGGCGAGAGCCTGACCCGGTCTTGTCGTCGCGGTTGCGTCCTTTGTCTCTGCCATCCACCCGGTCGGGGCGGTGATGCTAGCCGACTGAAGCCGCTGAGCGGACGCCGTGCCCTCGCTCAGCCGGAGGCGGAACCTCCTTGTTGGTACTCCGCCCACAACTCCTCCGCCTCCCGCGCCATGACCTGCGCATTGCGCGCCTTCTTCTTGCTGTAGCTCGGCGTGGCCCCGTGCCGTCGCGCCTGCCGTGCACCGAGACGGGGCAGATTCTCGAGCCGTGCCGCCTGATCCTCGAGCGCAAACGACAAAATCTTGAGATTGGCGGCCCGGTTGCCGGCGACCGCCTCGCGAGCGACTGCGACAGCTTCCTCGCCGAGCGCCAACGCCTCGATCGTGCGGCCTGCGTCGTCCAGCCGTACCGCCTGTCGCCTCAGCATCTCTGCGTGTCGCGACAGGATTGCGGGCCGGTTCGCCGCCGCGAACTCGCGCTGCAGTTCGAGGGTCTCCTCGCCAACGGCCAGGGCCTCGTCGAGCCGGCCGGACTCGGACAGCCCGTTAGCCAGGTTCGACAGCGACAGCGCCAGCTCGCGCAGGTGCCCGGCCCGGTTGTCAGCAACGAGCTCCCGGCGCATCTGCACAGCCTCTGTCGTGAGCGCGAGGCTGGCCTTTCGATCCTCGGTGACGGCTCCAAGGTTGCTCACCGCCTCGGCCAGCCTCGACAGGTAGGCACCCCGGTCGACAGCGGCCAGTTTGCGATACAGCTGAACCGCCTCATCGGTCGCGGCCACGGCCTCCGCTTCCCGGTCCATGTCGCTGAGCCGCCCGCCGTACGTGTCCAGGCACGAGGCGAGCAGCGGATGATGCACCTCGGGCTGGGCGGCGATCAGTTCACGACTCAGTTCGACCGCCTCCGCGGCCGCCGCCAGAGCCTCCGCCGGTCGTCGTACCCCCGCCAGGCAAACCGCCTGGTTCTTCAAGGCAATCACCAAGTAGACGAGACGCCGCGGCCGGCTGTGCGTCATCGACTCACGGAAATGCGCGACCGTCTCGGCGCCGACCTCGACCGCCTCCTCCCACCGCCCTGCCTCGTACAGCCGGTTGGCGTGGAGGCTCAAGACCCTCCCCAGGGCGTTGTGCATCTCCGAGCCGACCGGGTGATCCGCGGCCAGCCCGCGCTGCAGCTGTAGGGCGCGGTCGCTGACTTGCAGCGCCTCGGCGTGGTGACCGGTCGCCGCCAACGCCATCGCGTAGGGCTCGAGCAGCCGGGACAGCAGGACGTCAGGGTATGCGTCCATCAGCGCCATCGCCTCACGGCCGGCAGCCAGCGCCTCCGGCGCGCGGCCCGAAGTCATAAGCCGGCTGGTGAGCGCGCCAAGGGCCTCGGCGAGCTGCTCCTCGTGGCGGCGGTCGATGGTGTAAAGCTCCCGGGCCAGCCGGACCGCCTCCTCGGCACGCTCCAGCGCCTCCGCCGGCCGCCCAGCGTCGGATAAGTAGTAGGACAGGTTGGTGCATGCCAATACGAGAGCGGGCAGAGCGGTGTCACGGTCCCGCGCTGCCAAGCCATGCAACATCTCCACAGCCCGGCGCCCCGTTTCCACCGCGTCGTCGAAACGGCCGGCGCGGAACAGATCCACCGCCTCATCGACGACCGCCCCTACCCGGCGCAGCGGTGCGTCCTCCCGCGCTCCCCGCCGCAGCCATCCGCGCCAACCCGCCAACGCCACACGGGCGAATATAAGCCCAACGATCAATACCCACGGGCTGGGCGTCGCGCCCCAGGTATCCGCTCATCGGCAAAGCCGCGAGCGCTTGCTACGTCCCGGAGGTCATATACGCGGCCAGGATGTAGTTGGGGTGCCGGTCGAGGTTCTTGCGGGCCCGGTCATAACGCATCGTGGTCCGCGGGTCGGCGTGACGGGCGGCGATCTGCACGTCGCGGAGGCTGACGCCGGCGTCGAGCATCGTGGTCACGAACGTGTGGCGCAGCATGTGGGGATGCATCCTCGGCATCCGGATCCCCGCCGTGTGGGCCAGGTGCTTGAGCCGGCGGGTGGCGGCGTGCCGATCCATCCGCGCGCCGTGAGTGTTGCGCAGGATCGGCCCGCTGGTGCGCTCGCCGACGGCCCGGCCGATAGCTCGGGCCACCGCCGGCGGCAGCGGGACGAGGACGACCTTGCCGCCCTTGCCGTGTACGCGCAGAACCCGGTGGCCGTGCTCCTCGCCCAGGTCCCCGATATTCGCCCCGCAGGCTTCGAAGCTCCGCAGCCCGAGCAGGCACAGAAGGGCGACCAGGGCAAAGTCGTTCGGATTCGAGGACTGTCGGGCGGTGGTGATCAAGGCCTCGAACTGCAGGTGCCCCAGTCCGAGGGTCGGTGACTCGGCCGGCACCGTGGGCCGGCGAACGTAGTCGGCCGGCGAGTGCTCCAGGATGGCGTCGATGACGCAGATATAGAACCCGACCACCACCGACAGGCGCCGCGACACCGTCGAGGGCTGGTACCGGCGTACGTCCTGCAGCCAGCGGACGTACCGCTCGATGTCCACCCGAACCGCAGTCAACGGGTCAAGGCCGTGGTCGGTGCACCAGCGGAGGAAGACGCGCAGGTCGGACTCGGTATGGACGCGAGTCTGGCCACGGTAACGGCCCAAGAAGGCGGACACCGCGGCTCGCAGAACGAGTTGATCGGCAGACATGACACCGGAAGCGGAAGCAGGATAGGCAGCCGTACATCACCGTGCGTCACCACCGGTGATGAACGCCAGCACGCCGGGAGCGGCAGATCCGGATGCGCCGGAAGATCTGACCTGAGCCTCACCGAAGCTGATGTTGAGGCGGGGCAGTGCGCAGTCGGCGACGACGATCCGGATTGGGCGGCCGGCATGTGGCGCCGAGCGGCGGTGACCGCGGCGGCGTTGTGCACGGACGATGGCGCAAGGAGCGTTCAGGTGTCGGCCGTGCTCCCGTGGTGGATCCTCCGTGCCTCAGCCCGTTCCGTCGCCACGTGCCGATGGCTCCGGGATTCCGCTGTTCGGGCACGTGGCAAAGCAGCGTGACCGGCTCGCGCGGAACTGAGTCCAGGCCTGCGGCGGATGCGAGCCGACGTTTACCATCCTCGATTATGATCTCGACCGTGTGGCGGCTGCTCACCCGCCAGATCGACACCAACCTGGCGCAGGACGACGCCGTACTGCGCGAGGCGTGCATGGAGGCGCGGTACGGCTCCGACATCGGGCCGGCCCGGAAGGCTGTGGCTGCCACCCGGGGTGACTACGACCGCCGGGCGCGGTACGTTCGCGTGCTGGCCGAATCGACCGCTCGTGGGTTGGGATCCCGGGTCGACCGTACGACCGGCCGGGTCGACACCGAGGCCGCCTGGACCGACCGCTGGGCGGCGGGCTCACCCAGTAATCCGGATGCTCAGCTCGTACGTGCTCGGTCCCTGATGGCACGAGCCTGGGAGGTGCGCGGCGGAGACTGGGCCGCCACCGTCCGTCCAGAGCAGTGGGCTGAGTTCAACCGCCTGCTGCACCTGGCCAGACAGGTGAACGACCTGGCCATGCGGCTAGCACCTGAGGATCCCACACCGTGGGTGAACCGGCTGGACCTCATGATCGACCAGAGCGCGCCACGGGAGGACGTCGAGGAGACGTGGAGTGAGCTGACCCGACGGGACCCCTGGCATCGGGAGGGGCACATACAGAAGCTGACCTACCACTGCAGAAAGTGGAGTGGCTCGCACGAGGAGATGTTCGGCTTCGCCCGGTCGGTCGCCGCCGCAGCGCCTGCGGGCTCGCCGCTGCACGTGCTGCCGGTGCGCGCAGCCGCCGAGTGGGCGCTGTGGGAGCAGGAACGCGAGGCCCCGCGCAGCACTGCCGACGAGATCGGCCAGCGGTGGCGGCAGGACCCGGCCATGCAGTCCGATCTCGACGACGCGCTGTGGCGATGGTTCCACCAGCCGGCCACCCGCCACGCCGACTGGCTCAACGATGTGAACTACTTGGCGTACGGGCTGGCGCGCACTGGCCGCGACGCCGACGCCGCGCCGGTCTTCGCGTCGATCGGCCGGTACGTGACCAGCGTTCCGTGGTCCTGGTGGGGCGACGTGCGCGGCGATGCAGCCTTCATCCGAGCCCGCCGCCGCGCCCGCCACGCTGCCTGACCACCAGCCGGGTCTCAGAATCGCCGCGCATTAGCGGCGGCAGATCAGTACACCTGACTTCGTCGATGCCCAGCCACCGGTCAGGCAATGCGCCCGGCGGCCATCCGAACGCATTGACATCGACAGGGTTGCATGCCGTCCCTCTCCAGCCGGTGCCGTCGGCGGCGATCAGTTTCCTGATCAGAAGGGGGGTGCGTCCTCGCCCATCAACGCCAGCACGACGCCTCCCTTCCCGCGCTTGAGGCTCTGGACCACGACCTTGCCGGTGCTGCCGTCGGGCAGCTCCAACGTAAAGGTCTTCCCGACCGCGTTCTTGGGGCCATTGCCGGCGCTGTTGGCGGGTCGGAAGTCGCCTGCCCACGGCGGAATCCCACCCTTGCGGGCGGGCTCGACGAAGAGCGCGGCGGTGCCGGGGGTCCTGGTGCCGTCCGAGGAGAGAAGCACTGAGGCGCTGCGATAGGTAGCCATATACAGCAAGGCTATCCCGGACTGCGCTCGTTTGCGCCACGACAACTGCGCCGTGACACAAACGGCCACGGGGAGGGACCTTGATCTGCTCCCATCCCTTGGGTTGACCGTGCTGGCCGCGGCCCGAGCTAGACCCCCGTCGCCGAACCTGCAGCATCGGCGGCCAACAGCCCGCCGGCTCGGCCGACCTCTCGCCACCGCGTCCGCACTTGCACGCACCAGGCCCAGACGCCTCCGAGGTTGTCGGCGCGCACGATCGGCGGCATGAGCGCGCACCGGACTACGGGGGTTCAATGGACCGGCAGTGTCAGCGCTGCCTAACGGGTAGGTCCTTGGTGAGGCAGGTGGTTCCGTCAAAGCTGGCGGGTGGCATCGACTGGTAGCCCTCGCTGTGGTAGAGGTCGATGTTCCGCAGGCTCTTGGCGCCGGTGAACAGCAGGATGCGGCGGCAATCCGGTTGGGCGGCGGCTTCGGCGGTGCGTAGCAGCCACCGGCCCAGCCCCTGGCCTCGCAGGTCGGGCACGACGGCGAGGCGACCCACATGCCAGTCGGTGTCGACGCTACGGGCCCGCACCATGCCCAGCAGTCGGCCGTCCCGCCAGATGCCCGTGGTGTGCCAGGTCGCCAGCCAGTCACGTACCTCCTCCAGCGACTCGTGCAGGGCCGGTATGGCCATGGTGTCGTTGGCGACGGCCTCGTCCACCCAGCAACACCGCTGCAGCACTGTGACCTCGGGCGCGTCGTCGGGGGTCAGCCGTCTCGCGTAGGACCCTGGCAACGGTCCGGACAGGGCACCGGCTCGTGCGCGTTCGCGCATCGGCCGTAGGGCGTGGGCGACCCGGACCAGTTCGTCCAGCAGGCCGACACCCGCCGTGTCGCGGGCCGCGTCGGGCCGCAGCCGACCATTGTCCGTTGCGTCATCGATGCGGATCGCGACCGTGGCGCCCAACGGAACCAGGCGCAGCGTGGTCACCACCTGCTTGGCGTGCTGAACCGACCGGGTGCCCGCCGACGTGTGGCCGTAGCTGACGAAACCGATCGGCTTCCATGCCCATTCGCGGCTGAGGTAGTCCAGCGCGTTCTTCAGGGTCGCTGGCATCCCGTAGTTGTACTCCGGCGTGACCGCGATGAACCCGTCTGCCGCGTCGGCAATCGCGCTCCACCGACGCGTGTGCTCATGTCGGTAGACACCCGACGACGGGTGTTCCTCTTCGTCCAGGAACGGCAGGTTCAGATCGCCGAGGGCCACCGGCACAAGCTCGACGCCGAGTTCCGCGGCACGAGGGGTGATCGCCTCGATCAGCCACTCTCCCACGGCGGGGCCGAGGGCGCCGGGGCGGGTGCTGCACATGAGCGCCAGGACACGGATCGTTTTCGTTGACATGGAAACGAAGCTTAGATGCTAGATTGATTACATGTCAACAAGACCGCCGGCCAGCAACGTGCGTTGGTTGAACCCCGACGAGGAGAGGGCATGGCGGGCATTCCTACGTGTGATGGTCGCCGTTCAGACCGGCACCGCGCACGACCTGGCCGCGATCGGCCTCTCCGAACCCGACTACGAAGTACTCAGCACGCTGTCGGAGCAGCCCGACCACACCAGCACCCTGGGAAAACAGGCCGACAAGATGGGCTGGTCACGCAGTCGACTGTCCCGGCACGCCACCCGGATGGAAGCGCGCGGTCTCCTGCAGCGCGCACCCGATCCCACCGACGGCAGAGGCTGCCTCCTCGTACTCACCGCACACGGGCTCGACACACTCGACAATGCCGCACCGATCCACCTCGAGTCAGTACGACACCACTTCATCGACCGGCTCACCCCGGAAGACCTCACCGCCATCGAACAGATCGACCAGAGACTGAAAGAACCCCTAACCGGCGACGATTGACCACCCAAACGGCACCCATCGGCATGATCATCGATGGGCAAACACACTCATCTCGGCAGTTCCGCAAACCGGCCGGCGCCGGACGCCTCACGCGGCATGACGTTTCTCAAAGCTTGCGCGCAGGTCGGCGGCCAGATGCGTGCGGCCGGGCGGTGGCTGGAGGGTCAGCGTGTCGGCGGACGACCGGTGGTGAAATCCTCGAGGACGTTACCGGGTGCCGGGTATCGGGGCACCCTCCGTGCACGCCCGTGCCGGTGCGACGCCGTCATTCGGGCTGCGTGTCCTCGGGATTTTCCAGGGTCAGGACCGTCATATCCAGCAGACGCTGGTAGTAGGACGCCTCGTAGCCGTCCAGGGCTGGAATCGCGCGGTTGAGCTTCTGCTCGCAATCCGCGAGAACGCCCCACCGCCGGTCGTCGATGCGGCCCCCGTTCTTCAGCCACGTGCTGACACAACCCGAGACGTTGGAATCGAGGCTTACCATCTCGACACCATTTACATCGGTGACTACCAGCCGGCGCGGAAAGGCGGCCTGCCTGTGTTCCTCGTAGAGCTCGGCCACGGTACGGAAGAGTTCGTCCAGCAAGGAGTGACCCTCCGATCATCGGCCCTGCGAGTGTTCACCCTAGTGCACGCTCGTCGGCAGAGCCGTGAGCGGCTGATCATATTCCAGACTCGCAGGTCGGACTCAGTATGGACGCGAGTTTGCCCACGGTAGCGGCCCAGAAAGGCGGACACCGCGGCACGCAGTACGAGTTGATTGGTCGGTACGACGCTGGAAGCGGGAGCAGGAGAGGTAGTCATACATCACCGTGCGTCACCAGCAGCGATGAACGCCAGTCCGCCCAGAGCGGCAGATCCGCGCACGTGATCTCGGGCTCATTGCGTCCCAGGGCGTGGCGGGCCGCTCACGTACAAGTGATCTACTCGATGGGTGAGCAACCTGCGAGATCTCATCGTCCGCTGGCAGCGCGGCTGGGGCGTGGCTCGCGCGCTGCCCGTCGCCGAAGACGTAGGCGGCGCGTTGCGGGTCCGGTGCATGCAGCCCGGCCGCGACATCGAGTATGTCGCGCTCGATGCCGGCGAGGACCTCGCGTCGCTGTCCACGCTGGCTGAGCTGGTCGCTGGCGAGGACGCCGTCACATGGCTGACCGTGCCCACCGCCGACCCGGTGAGGGCGGCCTCGGCTCTGGTGGCCGCCGGCCTGATTGTGCTTAAGCACTCGGAACTGCTGATGACAGCCGATCTTCGCGGGCATCCGCAGAACATGCCCGCGGCACCGTACCGGCTACTGACCCAGGTCGACTCGCATGGAGGCGACAGCGTGGTCACGGCCACGGTACGGCGCGAGTCGGGAGAGGTCGGAGCGCGCGGGACGATGGGACTGGCCGGCACGGATGCGGTCGCAGACCGGATCGAAACCATGCCAGCTCATCGCCGCAAGGGCCTAGCCAGCGCGGTCATGAGTGCACTTGCCCGTTCCGCGATCGAAGAAGGCGTCGAACACGGCATTCTCGTCGCCAGCGAGGACGGTCAGCGTCTGTACAGGACGCTCGGCTGGCAGCCGGTTGCCGATGTACTGATCGCAACGACGCCTGGCAACGCGTACCCGTCCTGAACGGCGCAGATATTCGCGGCCGACCCACGCTCCTCGTCGTCGCCCAGGCGAGCGCGCAATCCAACGTCCGACGACAACGGCGCACTGATCTCGGCAAAGCCGTGAGCGGCTGATCATGTTCCGGAGGCCATGTACGCGGCGAGGATGTAGTTGGGGTGCCGGTCGAGGTTTTTGCGGGCTCGGTCGTAGCGCATGGTGGTTCTCGGGTCGGCGTGGCGGGCGGCGATCTGCACGTCGCGGAGGCTGACGCCGGCGTCGAGCATGGTTGTCACGAACGTGTGGCGCAGTATATGCGGGTGCATCCTCGGCATCCGGATCCCCGCCGCCTGGGCGAGGTGCTTGAGCCGGCGGGTGGCGGCGTGCCGGTCCATCCGCCGACCGTGGGTGTTGCGCAGGATCGGCCCGCTGGTGCGGTCGTCGACGGCTCGGTCGATGGCCCTGGCGACTGCGGGTGGCAGCGGGACGAGGACGACCCTGCCGCCTTTGCCGCGTACCCGTAGGACCCGGTGGCCGTGTTCCTCACCGAGGTCAGCGATGTTCGACCCGCAGGCTTCGAGATCCGCAGCCCGAGCAGGCCCAACAGCGACCAGGGCGAAGTCGTTCGGGTTCGAGGACCTGCGGGCGGTGGTGATCAGGGCTTCGAACTGCAGGTGCCCCAGGCCGAGGGTCGGTGACTCGGCCGGCACCGTGGGTCGGCGGACGTAGTCGGCCGGCGAGTGCTCCAGGATCGCGTCGATGACGCAGACCCGATAGAAGCCCACCACGACCGACAGCCGGCGGGACACCGTCGAGGGCTGGTACCGGCGGACGTCTTGCAGCCAGCGCACGTACCGCTCGATATCGACCCGCACCGCAGCCAGCGGGTCCAGATTGTGATCGGCGCACCAGCGCAGGAAGACACGCAGGTCGGACTCGGTGTGGACACGAGTCTGGCCGCGGTAACGGCCCAGGAAGGCCGACACCGCGGCGCGCACAACGAGTTGATCGGCCAGCACGACACGGGAAGAGGAAGCAGGAGAGGTAGCCATACATCACCGTGCGTCACCACCGCCGATGAACACCAGCCCACCCGGAGCGGCAGATCCGGATACCCGGTTGTGTTGATCGGCTCAACGTTAGCGTCTTCGATGCGTGGGTGGGGGCTCGGTCGTTGGAGCAGGTGAAGTCGCTGTCCTCAGACAACATCGGTGCTCGCCGCAGATTAGGCGACGTTGTCGGTACGCCAATCGCCAGGCCGTACGGGCATCCGCGCCGATCAGGAAGCCTGTACGGCCGGTGAAGGCGTCGCGGAACGCGCCGGGTAGTACTCGTGCAGCAGCGATTCGCAGCGCGGCGGGCTGCATCAATCCAGGGAGCTACGGTGATCGCAGGGGCGCGAGCTGCACGGTCCAAGTCCGGGCTGTCCCGACGACCGCAATTGCCCGGCAGAGGAGGTCGCAGCCCAGCTGCGGACTTCCTTCTGCGAAGCCGCGGTTGATGAAGCTGATCGCTCGCGGGTGGTCACCCGCTTCAAGAGCAGTCTCCAGCCCCGTGGCCAAGACTGCGGCGAGCGCGGCGTGAAAACTGTCTGCCCCTCTTTCGCGGAGGGTCTTGGCGGGCTCGCGCGATGGTGATGGAGAGACCGTGGGCGGGGCTAACACGAAAGTCATGTCCTTCTCCTGTGGTCGGTGTTGCTCGATCAGGCCAGCCAGATTGGCGCCCACCTGCCGCAGCCGCGCCGCAAGGGCCTCGTCGTACCGCGCTGGGCGGGATCGGCTGATTGTTGCCGGCAAGGTAGTGGCTGATGACCTGGCATGATCGCTGACGGGACGCCAACGCGTCGTTGTGCCTGGGGCAGACGTTTCCGAAGGGCCGCCTGAAGGGGATGACCCGCAACCGGACGCCAGCCATGCCTCCGATCATGATGGTTTGCCTCACCGCGTCGGGCAGCACGCCCGGTAGGCGCTGGCCCGCCAACGATGTTGACGAACTGATCCACCACCCACTCTACGCGCACTACACGCAGCGCTGCCGCTGCCAGCTCAGCAAGGTGATTCCAGCGATGAATGCGGCTTCCTCTCGGCGAGGATCGACACGACCTCGTCTCGTGTCCATTGTCACGTCCGCCCGGGTGTGGTCCATCGTCCGAGCCTCGCCTGGGTCGGCGACCTGCGACCTACAGCAGCGGTTGCACTTTGTACATCTGGCTGCGCGAGTCGACCGAGGAGCCCGCGAGAGGCCGGTGCCCCTGGCATCTCCACTCGACTAGCTTTTACGACATGGCAACTACGGTGCTACGCGTCCGGCTCATCGGCGGCGACCGCATGGACGTCACGTACGACAAACCGGACGCCTCGAACGAGGACGAGCTTGTGGAACACGTGATCTCGACACTGGCGCAGGACTCGGGAGTGCTGCGCACCAAACACGGTGATCGGCTCGTCGTACTCTACAGCCGAGGCGTCGCAGCGATCGAAGTTGCGCCTCGCGGTGCAGTGCTGTGACGGAGGCCGCGCACATGGACTGACGGCGAGCGCCGGATTCTGTGTTATGGTTGCCCAGTTGCAGTTTTGATTTCCGTAGACGTTCCGGCGCCTGATGGGTTAACCAAAACCCATCCAGGTGCTTTTTTCGTTTCGTGTCGTTTCCGGCGCGGGTGATCAACGCGGTGGCGCGCGAGTCCGCACAGTGCGGTCTCCAACAGCCTGCGAAGGAGCAGACATGGCTACAGGTACCGTGAAGTGGTTCAACGGCGACAAGGGCTTCGGCTTCATCAGCCAGGACGGCGGCGGCGCTGACGTTTTCGCCCATTTCTCGGCGATCTCCGCGAGCGGCTTCCGCAGCCTCGAGGAGAACCAGCGGGTGGAGTTCGACATCACCCAGGGCCCGAAGGGCCCGCAGGCGTCGGATATCCGCTCGCTCTGATCCACGCTTTGCCACGGCGGCCTGACTGGTTCAGCGGGCCGCCGTTCGGCGTTTCATCTATCATTATTTGTTCAGGTTCGTTTTTGCGATGTCCCGTGGCCTGCGGCCCGTGCCTTCTTTGCGACGTGCCGTTCGAGGAAGGCATAGCATGACCGTGATCACCACGTCACCACGCACACCCGACGCCCACCCGGCGACGGTCCCCGGCGGGTTCAGCCGCGACCGGCACCCGCTTGCCGGCGCTCCGCGTTTCCGGAGCCTGACCCCTGCTGCGGCCAACGGTTGCACGTTTCTTGCTCCGTCCAGCGCTGAAAAAGAGAAGCCAGCGCCTCGTGCATCCGACTGTGGTGAGGTGGCGATGCATCGATTGCGCCACCCGTTCACCGTCGCAGCCGACACGACGCCGCAGCGAACGACAGTAAAGATGGGCCGCCCAGGTAGTGTGAGCTCATAGAACAACCGCCGGCGATACCTGCAGTAACGCGAACGCCGGTCGCCATAGCGCTACGAGCAGCCCCCGTCCGAACCGGACCTGGCCGACCTTGACGGTGTGCTGGAGTGCGCGGACCACGGTGATGGGTCCGACGACGCCGGCGGCTGGAAACCCGAAGACGCACGCTCATCGGCTAGATCTGCACCAGTGATCAACGCGCGGATCTCGGCAGATCCGCACCGCGAGCCTCGAGCGGTCACGTAACCCTACGTAGCGCGCGGATCGCGGCAGATCCGTGAACGTCAGCTCGTTACGCGCGAGCTCTCAGGGCAGCTGGCCCAAGCGCTCGATTTCCAGCGGCTCGACGTCGTCGAGGTACAAACCCTCACCGGACTCTTCTTCGTCTTCTCCATCCGGATGCCACTCCCCGAAGGCCGGAACAACGTTCAGCGCTCCGGTAGGACGGGGAAGCCAGCCCATATCCTTCGGCGGATCGAAATGAGCGGCCCACGTGACGACGACCTCGGTAGGCGGGATCAAGACCTGGCAGAAATCACCCTCTTGCAGCTCAGCAGGCGGCGGGTCAAGCCGCCAGAGCTGGTCCAAGTCACGGTGCTCCGGATCGCGGGCGAACGCACGCGTCCCGTCCCACCAGAACGCCGACTCAGGATCCGGCCGGCGCCACGGCCAGCGCACGTAGACATAAAACCGGTCAGCCCCCACCACCTCGGCGCGATACCGGGCCAGCTCGGCGTGACGCTACGTAGCGCGGATCGCGCCAGATGCGGATGTTGGGACCTGAGTTCGTAGGCCCCGGGCCTAGGCTGGGCCGCCATGAGCGAAGAACTGCTCAGCCAAGTCGTGTACACCGACTACGGTCAGCTGACGTTGGAGTGGGGCGAAGAGATCTGGGGCGGCGACGCTGACCGATTCTTCAAAGATCAACAGAATGGGCTCATCGGCGCAGCGGTCCCCGACAACGTCGTGATCATGCTTGCCCGTCGGTCAGGCGGTTCCGCCGTACGCATCGTGCTGGATGCCTCCGAACCAAGAGCAAGTGCCGACTGGGAAGACGTCGTCGAGGCATCGTTCGACCTGCCCCCAGGTCGTGCCATGCGATGGTCGACCTGGGCGGGCGAGTCCGGCGGGTCGCTCGCCGTGCCGCCAGGGCAATACCGTCTGAGAGTGTCGGCCGCGGGTCGGGACGCCGGCGTGCAGGGCGAGTTCGCCGACGGAGTGGTCGATAGGTATCTCATCGAACTCTGGCCTGCGCCGGTGGCGCCGGATGCTGTACTTCGCGTCGGCAGCGACGACGCCAGCTACTGGCATCAGACTTGGGGAAGTCGCCGCTGAGCCGCCTCACCAGTCTTCTGGCCGGACCGGCCACGAGCTCTCGGAGGCCGGGCTCCAGACAACGGTGTCTGCATGGAGACTCCATGGCGAGGTTCTCGGCTGCCCTCACGACCCATCCGCTGATTGGCGCGAGCGGACGCTGACCGGGAGCGGTCTGCGGCATAGACAGCGCAGCAGTCCCGGGTAGCGCCACGCCCGGCGGACCGCACGGCATCGCCGATTCTGGCAGGATCCGTCGGGTGCGCAGACTGATGGTGCTGCTTCTCGTGATGGCTGTTGCCGGCTGCGGCGACGGTGACGCGACCGAGACGGGAGCCACCGAACAGTTCACCCAGGGCGGCGTCAGTATGGAGCCGACGGTCAAGGCCGGCCAGGCTGTCACCGCACGGACAGTCATCGGCACGTATGAGGCACGGCGCGGCGATGTCGTCCTGATCCGTTCGCCCGGCGGTCTCTGGGGTGACCGTAAGGCGCCGCTGCTGAAACGCGTCGTCGCGGTCGGCGGCGAAACCATCGCCTGCTGCGATGCCTCGGGCAGGGTGACGGTCGACGGTAAGCCGCTGGCCGAGCCGTATGTGGCTGAGGACGCGCCGCTCGACAAGCCGCCGAACCCGAACTACTGCGGGCCGCGCCGGTTCGCCGCGGTTACCGTGCCGGCCGACTCCGTCTTCGTCATGGGCGATAGCCGCGCCCGGTCGAACGACTCCCGGCGCGCCGGGCCGGTGCCGGTGTCGTCGGTCTTCGCCGTAATGGTCGACTGACAGGGCACACCTGACACTCGCCACGGACGTACCGAGGTGGCCGACGGTAAGCGCTCGGACGGCGCAGTGAGCGGACGCGCCTTCGAATCAGAATCCGATCGAGTTGAAAGGCTCGGGATCGGTGCGAAAGAGTCGTGAAAGGGTGGCCAGGGCATCCGCTTCGTGTGGGCGGATCTTGCCGGCGCGAGCCAGGGCGGCGGCGGACATCCCCCCGAGGTAGAGCGATCCGAGTGCCTGTATGTCCAGGGTCAGGTCCGCAGCGCCATCAACGCGCTGGCATGCGGCTTCGCCTTTGCTGATCTCGAGTTCCCACGTACCGATGTTGTGGGGGCACTCGGGGTCTTTCTCGACGGTGATCCTGAGGTGGCCGTCGGTGTCGTAGCCGCGGCTGGTCAGGGCTTTGGGCAGGTCGAGGACTCGCACCCAGAGGTTGTCCGACTGCCGTGTGACGCGCATGGCTCGCGGATTGCGTAGCATCCAGCGCAGAGGCTCGTCGGCTGGTCGTGTCGGGGCGACGACTTTGCGCGTGAGGTCGAAGTCAAGTAGCAGGGACCACATGGCTCGGTAGGCCTCATCGGTGAGCGCCTCCAGCGCTTCGACCACCAGCACGCCGACCCCATCGGGGCTCGTCGACCACGGCAGGCGGTAGTTCGCGATTCCGTCCACCTGCCCTGCCGCGTCGCGGTGGATGAGGTACCGCAGCGGCCCGTCGGTGCCCTTGGGCTCATCAGACAGGCCCGACCATCGGCCCTTGCGTGCCGTGATCTCGCCGACCCGTGCCTGTCGCACCCGGTCAAAGATTCCGGGCCAGACGTCCCGCGCTGTTGCTGCATCGACCAGTTCTAGGCTGCCTGGGTCAGGATCGGCGTCGACAAGCCCAGCGTCCGAGCGTTCGATCTCCCATCGGGTGCGCAGCGTCGCTGGGGAGAACCCGAACCGCCCATATATGCTGCCCTCGCTCGCGCTGAGCTCGGCGATTGCCTCACCACGCTCCAGGGCGTCGGTGAACATCGCCTGCATCATGCCCCGTAGCAGGCCCTGCCGCCGGTGAGTGGCGATGACGCCGGTGGCGGTGACGCCCCCCATGGGCACTATGCGCAGTCCTGGAGTGGTCACCTCGAGCGACAGCATCGCTGTGGCCCCTACCACCTTGCCGTCCACGATTGCCGCTTGTGGTCTGAAGGTTTTGTCCTCCACCAATTCATCAACCCACGACTCCAGCTGCTCGCGAGTCGCTGGCGGACGTGGACACGGCCAAGCCTCCGCGCCGCCGTGCCACGCTGCGGCGTACGGCTCCCAGCTCGGTAGCCCGTTCGCGAACGGCAGCGCCCGCAGATACTCGACGACCTCGTGGCGCTCGACGGGACGAATCTCAGTCACCACACGTCCCATCCATCCCTACAGGTGGGCAAGCGCGCAAGCGAGTTACGGAAACAACCTCACCAACGTCCCCTCATCGGCACGAGCGCGCGCAGCGGGCAGCCTGCGTACGTGTCACGCCGCGTGACCGCCTCTGCGGGCTGCCGCGCAAGCTCGGCGTCCGCGCGCCCGATCGGCGCCGGGGCCACGGCCTTGCGCTCGGCCGCCTTGTTCGACTTTGCGGGTGCGACCCCGGCGCTGTGGATGCTCACCACCTGGGCCGGGGCCGGTCTGCCGCTGCTCCGCCTCGCCTGGATGAAGCAGGGGCGCGCCTCGCGCGAGGTCACCCCCCGCGCGAAGCCGCCCGCAAGCTCGGCGAGGCCGTCGCGGCTTAGCCCGTCGCTTGATCGGGTCACGCCTGATGTCGAAGGCACAACGCTGACGACATCAGGCGTGACATGGATCTACCTCTGCCCAATGATCAGCTGCCGGGCCATTGCTTCGATGGGTTGCGTCACGGGCGGGTCGTAGTTGCTGAACACCACGACGGACCACCGGCTGTCGGGAAAAACCTCGAGGCTAGTGCAAATCCCGGGAGATCCGCCGCCGTGGCCCAAGGTCCACTGACCACCGGCGGCCCTTCCGATCGGGCCGTAGCACTGCAGCGTCACCGGCGGCGGTCCCGGAGGCGGCGGCAGCGGCGCCGACCCCGGTGGTTGCATCGGCGGCATCGGCACCTTCCCACCGGCGTAAAGCTGGAGGAATGGCGGACCGATCAGCTTGCCGCGCAGCAGTGCCTGGGTGAAGCGGTCAAGGTCAGCGCAGGTGCAGAAGGCCTCGCCGGCCGGGGTCCCAATGAAGTAGCGACTGTCGATGTCGTCGATCCGCTCGCCCGACTTCGGCCTGGTGTAGGGATGGGCGATCCGGGGATCCGTGAGCCACTGCGGTTTGGTGTAGAAGTCCGAGCTGCTCATCCCGGCGGGTCGGAAGACGTTCTGCCGCACGTAGTCGTAGTAGGACAGCCCGGACACTTTCGCCACGATCGCCCCGAGCAGGTGGAATCCGGCATTGCTGTAGGCGTGTGAGGCCCCGGCGGGGAACGCCACCGGCATCCCCCGGATGATCTGCGTGATCCCGTCCATGACCTGCTGGGCGCTGGTCCAGATGCGCGCGGTCTCCCAGAATCCGGGCACCATGTGGAAGTCGCCCAGCCCGGACGTGTGCGTGAGGAGGTGGTGGACGGTTACCGCCTCCCCGATCTCGGGCGCGAACCCGTCGAGGAGCGTGCCGAGCTTGGCGCCGAAGGAGAGCTTGCCCCGCTCCACCAGCTGTACCACGCTCAACGCGGTGAGCACCTTGGTCACCGAGGCGAGGGCGAAGATGGTGTCGGGCCCGTTGGGAATGCCCAGCGCCTTGTTGGCCATGCCGAATGACCGGCTGAGCACGGGCCGCCCGCGGTGGGTGAGCAGCAGCGAGCCGGAGAACTCGTCCTTGGCCGCCAGCTCGGCGACGAATTTGTCAAGCTCCCCACCGGGTTTGAGGCCATCGGGCACCTTCGCGTAACCCGGGTCCGCTGCGGCCGGGTCCCCGATCGCCAGGGCCAGAGGTGCCGCGCCGGCGAGCGAGAGGATCGTTCTTCGCGTAGTGGTCATGAGCCACAGGTCTACCGGCGGGCGCGTATGGCAAGCCGATCGAGCGACCATACGTGATCCATAGGTGGGCCCGCGCATACTTGTCGGATGCGGGTGCTGCTGGTGGAGGACGAGCAGCCGCTGGCCGGTTACATCGCGGTCGGGCTGCGCAAGCACGGGTTCGCCGTCGACATGGCGTTCGACGGCCGGTCCGCGCTCGACAAGTGTGAGCTGACCGCCTACGACGTGGTGGTGCTCGACCGCGATCTGCCTGTGCTGCATGGGGATGCGGTGTGCCGGTGGCTCGCGCAGGACGGCACCGCCCGGATCCTGATGCTGACCGCGTCCGGTACGGTCGAGGACCGGGTGGGCGGCCTGACCTTGGGCGCGGATGACTACCTGGGCAAGCCGTTCGCCTTCTCGGAGCTGGTGGCGCGGGTGCGTGCGCTGGCCCGGCGCAGCACCCCGGCGCGCCCTCCCGTGCTGCGCCGCGCGGACGTGGTGCTCGACCCGGCGCGGCGCGCCGCCGAGCGGGCCGGGCGGCTGCTTTCCTTGACTCCCAAGGAGTTTGGCGTCCTGGAGGAGCTGCTGTCGGCGGGCGGCGATGTCGTCAGCGCGGAGACGTTGCTGGAGAAGGTGTGGGACGAGCACGCCGACCCGTTCACCAACGCCATCCGCATCACGATCGGGACGCTGCGCCGCAAGCTGGGCGATCCCCCGCTCATCGAGACAGTGACGGGCGCCGGATACCGGATGATCCCGTGAAGCTCAGGCTCACCGCCCGCACTCGGCTCACCGTCCTTTACACCGGTCTCGTGCTCGCCGCCGGACTCGTCCTGACCGGGTTGACGTACCTGTTCATGCGGCGCCGTCTCGGCCAACGGTTGGTACGCATCGACCTTCGGGGCCCAGACGACACGGTAGAGACCGCCCCGCGTCCAGAGGACCTGCTGCCGGATCTGGACCGGTTGCGGGACGCGACCCTGCACGAGCTGCTGATCCAGGCGCTGATCGCGCTCGCCGTGGTGACCGCGCTCGCGGCGCTGCTGGGCTGGCTGGTGGCGGGGCGGGTGCTGCGCCCGATCCGCGCCATCTCCGCCACCGCGCAGCGCCTTTCGGCGGAGAACCTTTCCGAGCGGGTTCCGGTCAACGAGCCCCGCGACGAGCTGGCCGCGCTCGCCGCGACGGTCAACAGCATGCTCGACCGGATCCA
The DNA here is from genome assembly GCF_008119785.1 of Micromonospora sp. MP36. GTDB lineage: Bacteria > Actinomycetota > Actinomycetes > Mycobacteriales > Micromonosporaceae > Micromonospora. The sequence goes on from NZ_VSFA01000084.1 coordinate 22,380, forward strand.
GGCCGGGGTGGCCAGCCAGAAGCTGTTCACCGCCAACGCCGCGCACGAGTTGCGCACCCCGCTGACCACGATGCGCACCGCGATCGACGTCACCCTCGACGGTGAACCCAGCCGAGATGAGCTGATCACGATGGCGGAAGACATTCGCACCGCGATCGGCAAGAGCCAGCGGACGCTCGACGGGCTGCTCGCGCTGGCGCACAGCCAGGCGGCGACGGGACGGCGGCGCCTGGTCGACCTGTCGGATTTTGTCGGGGTCCCGGACGAGTCAAACCTGCGGCCCGCCCCCGTGGTCGGCGACCCGGTGCTGCTGGAGATGATGGTGGCCAACCTCGTGGACAACGCCTTGCGCCACAACGGTTCCGAGGACGAGATCGAGGTGGAGACCCGGGTCGAAGGCGGCGAGGCGTTCCTGCGCATCTCCAACGGCGGCCCGGTGATCGCTTCGGTCGAGACCGAGCGCCTGCTGGAGCCGTTCGTGCGCGGCGAGGGCGGCCGCACCGGCGGCGAGGGCGTAGGGCTCGGACTGGCCATCGTGCACGCGATCGTCCTGGCCCATCGGGGCCGGATCCGCTTGGACCCGCGCGACGGCGGAGGGCTGTGCGTGACGCTGTACTTCCCTCTGCCGGACCCGCGATGGCCCAAGACCGCGAATGAGCTGGGGTGTTCTGGACCGGTTGTTGACTTACCGAGGTTGCTCCCAACAAGTCCTACTAAGATGTCTGATCTTTCCAAGATGTCCCCGAAGTAAAGCAGGTCAAGAACAGGATCCATCTCGACTTGCGTCCTGTCGACGGCACGCGCGACGCGGAGTTGGCGCGGCTGACCGAGCTAGGTGCGGCCGTCGTGGCTGACCGCCGTGAGGCCGACGGAACGGGATGGGTTGCGCTTGCCGATCCGGAAGGCAACGAGTTCTGCATTCTTCGGAGCGACGCCGAGATCGCTGGCGGGCGGCCATGACGGCGTTGGCTGGCCCCATGCAGCCGGTCGCTATATCCGCTTACCTGCATCGGCAAGATCGGGTGCACTCTCATCGGCAGATGAGTGTGTGGGACTATTCGTGGCCGGTGGCGGCGGCAATGATCCCCACGAACACGGGCGACTTGACGCCCGTGGGCGCCGAGCGGCGGAGATCCGGTGCTTCTGGCAGAGCGTCGGATCCGGGGCGAGTCGTTCGTAGGCAGGGGAAGAGCGCTCGCTTCAAGAGAACATCTGGGTGGCAGTGACGCTGGGCGGACACGGCCCGCCCGGCTTATGTTGGCCGCGTCCCAGGGCGGTCTGGTCCCGCCGTGGCGGCTTGGAACAGCGCAGCTGTTGACCTGGTGGTGGGGGCCAGCTCCGCCGGGCCGCTGACCTCGAACGGCAGCTCGATGCCGCACCATCACCAGCGGCGATCCTTCCGAGCGTTCAGGTTCGGCGCAGCCACCTCGCCCTTCCCCGCCACGGTCCACGTAGGGAAGGCCCCGTCCACGCCCGTTTGCCCCCAGTTACCTCCGATTTGCCAGCTCCCGTTGACGACCATGCCGGCGTCATCAACAGGGTGCCGCGCACCCGCTGGCCCGCCACGTGAAGCTGGCCGACTTGGTCTGCAACAGCTGGGCGGGTAGGGGTCGCGATGCGGCTACCGGCGGGCGGTCGCGGGCGCTGCTCGCCCCGCACGGTCCAGAGGCCGTCGTGGCGGGCCTGCTGCACGACGCCGTTGAGGGTCAGCCGCGGCACCTACGCCCAGATGCACGCCGTCGGTCGTCCGGCGAGCGGGCGACCCGAATGGCGAACCTCAAGTAATGCTCAAAAAGTTGACCTGGCCTTACACATTCTGATATTTCTATACATGAAAGGGGGTGGAAGCTATTCGGTTCTCGCAGTGATTGGCCCTGCCCGGAATTCGACCCTCGTCGGAACTCTGAGAGATTGACCCTGGTCCGGGATTCGGCACTCGTTCAGCACGGCGACAAGCACAAGGAGAATGTCTATGCGCACATGGAAGAGGAGAGGTCTGCTACCCGCAGCAGCTCTCCTTGCATTGGCCCTGCCCTTAAGCAGCAGTCTCGTTCTGAATTCGACCGCCCTCGCGGCTCCGCGCATCACCACACCCGAGCAGTTCTTCGGCTTCCCACTCGGCTCCGAAGGCAAGCTCGCCCGCTGGGACGACCTGGTCAGGTACTACAAGCTCGTCGCGGACAAGTCCGAGAAGGTGCTTTACCAGGAGCTCGGCAAGACGGCGACAGGGCAGCCCTTCCCGCTCCTCACGGTCAGTTCGCCGGACAACCTCAAGAATCTCGACCGGATCAAGGAGAGCAATCAGCGACTGGCCGATCCGCGCGGCCTGACGGAGGCGGAGGCCAAGAAACTCGCCGCGCAGAGTAAGTCCGTCTTCCTGCTGGAAGCCGCGATCCACTCAACCGAGGTGGGCACCGCACAGGTCATTCCGAACATTCTCCACCGGCTCGCCGACGAGAAGTCGACCACGGTTTCGGAAATTCTCGACAACGTGGTACTGCTCATCATCCCGGCGCAGAGTCCGGACGGCACGAAATGGGTGGGCGACTACTTCAACGAAACCGCGGGAACGAACTACGCTCGCACCTATCCCGATCTCTATCAGAAATACATCGGGCACGACGACAACCGTGACTGGTTCATGATCACGCAGCCCGAGACGCAGATCAGCGTCGCCCTGCAGAACGAATGGAAGCCGCAGGTCGTCCAGAACCTGCACCAGATGGGCAACGGCCGGGGCCGGATCTTCATCCCGCCGTACCTGTCGCCGAACGACCCGAACATCGACCCCATCACCGTCCAGCAGACCAACTCCCTCGGCATGGAGATTTCGCGGAGCCTGACCGCCGAGGGCAAGAAGGGCGTGCAGTGGGGCTCGACCTACGACTACTGGACGCCGTCGCGCCAGTACATGACCTACCACGGCGCGCCGCGCATCCTCGTCGAGGCGGCGAGCGCACAGGACCTCGCCTACACCTACAAGAGCAGCAATGGTGGCCCGATCGGTCCGCAAGAGCCAGACACCAACTTCATCGAGCCGTACGACCAGTCCACCTGGACGCTGGCGCAAATCGTAGACTACCTCGACACGGCGGTCTTCGGCGCGCTGAGCAACGTCGCCAAGTACAAGACTGAGTGGCTCTACAACTTCTACCGCACCCAGCGCAACGCGGTGGACCCGAGCGCCGACAAGCCGTTCGCCTACGTGGTTCCGGCTGGTCAGCGGGATCCATTCGCCACGTACGAGCTGCTGAACACCCTGCAGACCGGCGATGTCGAGATTGAGCAGGCCACCTCCGCCTTCACGGCCAACGGCAAGCGGTACGAGGCCGGTTCCTGGGTCATCCGGTACGCGCAGCCCTACGGCCGGTTCGCCAAGACCTTGCTGGAGGTGCAGCGCTACCCGGACCTGCGGGAGTACCCGGGCGGCCCGCCGCAGAGCCCGTACGACGTGACGGCGCAGACCCTGCCGATGCTCCTGGGCGTCTCTGTCGACACCGTCGCGAAGCCCTTCACCGCCTCGACCACCCAGGTCAAGAAGGTGCAGCCGGCCAACCCGGCGTTCCCCGGCGACCCGGGAGGCAACGGCGCCTACCTGGTCAGCCCGGAGTCCTACGGCACGGCGATGATGATCGCCGCGCTGCAGAAGGCCGGTGCGGGAACCTTCCGTGCCAGCGCTGCGTTCTCGGCCGGCGGGCGTACCTACGCCCCGGGCACGCTGATCGTCGAGCCGAGCAAGGCGGCGCAGACCGCCCTGCAGGATGTCTCCCGCAAGACCGGCATCCCCGTCTTCAGCGTCGGGCAGGCGCCGCAGGTGGCGGCGGAGCAGCTCAAGGACAATACCCGGGTCGGCCTCTTCCGGGGCATCAACAACATCCCGGGCGGCTGGATGAAGTGGCTGTTCGAGCAGTATGGCATCGGCTTCAACGAGGTCGTCGCCGCCGACTTCGCCGGCGACCTCAACGCGAAGTTCGACACGATCGTGCTGCCGGCGGGGATCAGCCGGACTGACATCGTCTCGGGCCTGAACCGGGACCGCTACCCGGCCGAGTGGTCCTGGGCGTACGGGGTTGGCGAGGCCGGCTGGGCCGAGCTGCGCAAGTTCGTCGAGGACGGCGGGACGCTACTGGCGATCGGCGACTCGGTGGCGACCGCGCGCCAGCTGGCCTCCCTGCCGATCACCCCGGCGCTTCCCGCCGACGAGCACCAGTTCTTCTCGCCCGGCAGCATCCTCAGCCAGCGGTTCGACACGTCAGACCCGGTGGCCTGGGGTATGCGCCCGGACACGCCGGTGTGGTTCGGCGAGGGCGATCAGGCGTACACCGTCACCGGCGGCGACGTGGTCTCCTCGTTCCCCACGTCCGGTGAGCAGTTGCAGAGCGGCTGGCTCATCGGCGGGGAGCACCTCAACGGCAAGGCCAACATCGTCAAGCACCAGGTGGGCCAGGGCCTGATCGTGACCTTCGGTAGCGAGCCGACGTTCCGCACGTGGTCTCGTGACCCGAGCAAGCTGCTGTTCAACGCGATCTACCACGGCCCGTCGACCGCAGTGGACGCGGCGGCACTGCCGGGGGCGCTCCGCGGCTAACCGCGGCGTCGAACCAAGGCTCCGGACACCGAGGGGGCCGCGTCCCGGCGGACACGGCCCCCTCGCCGGGCGAATGTCACTGCTGCCCGAATTCTTGGCGACTCGGGCCAATCTCCGACGGCGTGTACGCGGCTCAGAGTGGCAGTCACCACTGCCTCCGACAGTATCGAGAAACGCTGGTGTAACGCCGACGAAAGCAGCGGCCCGCAAGATCCGAGGCACTTCCCCCCGCCCCCGACCTTCCACGGAGGTTGCCTTGTCCCTCGACCAACGCCGGCTTCTGCCAGCCCGACGGATTGCCACCCTGACCGCCCCGGTCGTCACCGCCGCGCTGGCGGCAGCGGCCGTACTCGCCATCACATCGACCGGCGCCGACGAGCCGGACGGCCCGCCGTCCGGCGCCGCCACCGGCGGTGTCATCGCCGCCACAGAAATCCAGAGCGTCGCTTACCAGACAGCGGTCGCCGAGGCCAAGACGAAGAAGCCCAAGGTGACCGTGATCGGCACCGGCGGCACGATCGCCGGCGTCGCCACCTCCCGCAGCAGCTTCACCAACTACCGAGCCGGCCAGATTCCGATCGACCGGATGGTCGCCCAACTCCAACCCGAGATCGGCGAGGTCGCCGACGTGTCCACCGTGCAGTTCGGCAACAAGGGTTCCGGCGGCTACACCATCGCCGAACTCCACGCCCTCACCCTCGCCGTGGAGCAGGCGCTGCAAACCTCCGACGCGGTGGTGGTAACCAGCGGGACGGACACCATGGAGGAATTCGCGTACTGGCTGGACCTGACCGTGCAGAGCCGCAAGCCGGTGGTGGCGACGGGGGCGATGCGCCCGTGGGCGGCCGGCACGGTTGACGGGCCGCAGGTGATCGGCGCGGACGGCCCCGCGAACCTCTACAACTCGATCGTCCTGGCCGCCAGCCAGTCCACGTACTGCTACGGCACCGTGCTGATGCTCAACGACGAGTTCCACACCGCGCGGGACGTGACCAAGTCCAACACCACCCGCATGGACACCTTCCAGACCCGTGAACTGGGCGTACTCGGCTGGATCGACGGCTCGGAAATCAAGGTCGGCCGGGCGCCGTCCCGGGTCGCCGACTGCGATCAGAAGAACCGCTGGCTGACCCCGTTCAAGCTGAGCGACGTCAAGGTGGAGTCGCTGCCCCGGGTCGAGGTGGTCTACAACTACCAGCAGGCCGGCGGCGAGGCGATCACCGCGTTCGCCGACGCAGGAGTCAAGGGCATCGTGACCGCGGGTACGGGAGCCGGCGGCATCTCCTCTGCCCAGTCCGCCGCCCGGTCCGCGGCGATCGCCAAGGGCGTCTTCTTCGTCAGCACCAGCCGGGTCGGCTCCGGCTCAATCAGTGGCGGCAGCAGCACCGCCCCGATCTTCGACGGCGACGACCTGCTGCCGCAGAAGGCCCGGCTGCTGCTGCTGCTGAGCCTGGCGACCGCCCCCGGGGACACGGCGAAGGTCCGCCAGCTGGTCGAATCGCTCGGCAACCCGGAGTGGAACACCGCTCCCCCCGGCAATCCCCAGAACTGATGGTCGGAGGCCGGCACAGCGCGGTGCCGGCCCCCTGTCCTGCCATGATCGCCAGCCGGGGGCGACACTGCTCAGCGACCGACGCGGGCCTTGATCAGGCGCGGTACGGCGTGAAGTATGCCAATACCCGTGCCACGGCCTTGAGCTGGAGTTCCAGAGTTTCAGTATCAGAGGGAGCGGCACAGCCCGGCCATCCTGTCGATTTCACCGGGCGCCTGACCCGCCAAGGTTGCCTCAGCATCATGGCGCGACACCATCAGCCGATGGTTCCTTGACCAACGGTACACGCCCTCATCTCGATATGTTCGCATGCCGAGAGGCGGTGTGGGCTGTGCTTCGCGCCGCATAGCGATCGGATCGCGGCCAGATGCGGACGTCCCACAACGACCCGGCCGTAGCCCAAGCTTCTTCCGCAAAGAGGTTAATGGAGGGTGGGTCGGTAGATGAGCTCTTGGATGTGGTCACCGAGCGTCTGGTGCTCGACCAACTCCAGGTCGAAGTCGGCCGCGCCCTGGAAGATCGGGTCCAGCCCGGTCCGACCGGTGATGACGGGGAAGATCGTGACCTGTACGTGGTCGACCAGGCCGGCGGCCATCAGCACCCGGTTCATCGACAGGCTGCTAATTTGATTAGGGATCCTCATTGATCGTAGGATGATCGTGTGGAACTTCTTCGGCTTGCGAAGGCCGCGAAGCGGCTTGGTGTTCACCCTACAACGCTTCGCCTGTGGGCTGATTCGGGGAAGATTCCAGTGACGTGGGTGGGTCGTGAGCGGCGGTTTTCCTCGATTGATGTCGAGGCGATGAAGGTCTCCAGCGGCGGCGGGCGTCTTCGGTTGGAGGGCCTGTACGTGCGGGTCTCCGGTTCCGCAGGGCAGGAGTCCTTGTTGGAGGCTCAGGAGCATGAGCTGCGTGCCACGTCCACCGGTGAGATCGTGAAGGTGTTCCGTGATCGGGCTTCGGGTCTGCGGGAGGATCGACCCGGTCTGAACCGGTTGTTGCGGGCTGTTGCTGACGGGAGTGTCACGGTGGTCCGGGTGACGCATGAGGATCGGCTTGCGCGGTTCGGTGTCGGCTGGCTCAAACAGCTGCTCGCCGTGCACGGCGCCACTCTGGAAGTGCTGCATCCGAAGAAGCTCGGCGGACGCGAGGAGTTGCTGGAGGATTTCGTTTCGTTGGTCACGACGTTCGCGGGGCGCCTGTATGGGATGCGGTCGGCGGAGAACCGGCGTCGTCTGCTGGCCGAGTCCGGGCAATGCCAGGCCGGTGGCGAGTGAGCGGGAAGCCGCCGCTGGCCGAAGGCGAGATCTTCCGCACCGCGTGTGCCTGCGGCTTGCTGCGATCTGGGGTGGACGAGAAGACCGGCGAGGTGCTGACGCAGGCGGTGCTTGCGCAACGGATCAGCTGGTGCGCCGACCTGGTGGCGGGCATGGTCTCCCGCCTGTTGGCGGAGCACTGGAACACCGCTGATATGGAGGTGTTAGCCAGCGGCGTGGACGCGGGCGGCCGGCGGTTGCCGTCGAACGCGTGGATGGCGCTGCGGCGCCTGGGCTGGGCCGCCACTACGCCTGAGGGTGTGAAGGTCAATGACCGGATCGTGCGGATGGCGCAGGAGCAGGCCGGGCGTGCCCTGCGCTCGGCGCGGTGGCGTGCTGACCTGACCGCCGCAGTGCTGGCGACGTGGCCGGCCGATCCGCGTCGGCGCACCGCTCAGGAGTGGGAGCAGGTACGCCGGGCGGTTCCGGGCGGGGAGCATCTGCCGTCGGGTGTCATCAAGTCCCGCACCCGGCAGGCCGCCGCCTTCCTCAAAGCCAATGGTCGCCTGCCGGTGGACGTGTTCGAACTCGAAGGCATCCCGAAGGTCCCGCGGATGCTGCTGTTGGCCGCGTGTGACGGGCAGCAGGCCAGCCTCGAACGCAGCGGGACTGACCCGGGCAGGGTGTTGCTGCGGTTGCAGCTTCCCTCACGTCCGGATCCGCGATCGTATCGGGATTGGACGTGGGTGGCCTGTCCGATCAGCCTGCCGCCCACGGTCCCCGCGGGCGCGGTGCTGCACCTGCCCACCCTGCGCGTCACCGGCCGGCAGGTGCACGCCGATCTCGCGTACAGCTACCCGGTGCCGAAGGCCCGGCGCACCGGCCACACGGTCGCGGTCGGCGTGGACTGGGGCCTGAACACTCTCCTCAGCGCGGGCGCCCTGCGGCTCCACGAGGATGGGCGGGTCACCGCGTTGGGGTCCGGTGGTCAGTTCCGGGCCGCCGGGGTCCTGGCCAAGCAGCACCGCCTCCGGCGCCTGTCAGAGCGGCTGCACGCCAAAGCCGGTCACTACCAGCGGCTCGCCGGCCGTAGCGAGCGGCATCACCTCGTCGGCAAGCTGGCGGTCCTGCGCGACGAGATCCGGCACGTCTCCGACCGCCGGACGAACCTGAACGCCGCGCTCGGGTGGGCCGCCGCCCGCTGGGCCGTCGACCAGGCCATCGCCTCCCGAGCGACCGTCATCTACGTCGAAGACCTGCGATCGTTGGAAGCACGGGGCATGGGCGCCACCCTCAACACCCGGCTGTCCCAGCAGGTGCGCGGGCAGATCGTCGACCGGATGCGGCACCTCGCCGCCGAGACCGGTATCGCCGTCGTCACCACGCCTGCCCGCAACACCTCGAAGCACTGCCCGCAGTGCCTGACACCGCTGCGGCATCGCAAGGCCCCCGACAAGCCGACGGTGGCGGGTTGGAAGTGGGCTGTCTGTCCCCACCAGTCCTGCCGGTGGCAAGGCGACCGCGACCACGGGGCATGGCGGCGCATCGCCGCCCGCGGCCTCACCCACCAGGCCAAGACCGTCACCGACAAGACCACCGGGCACATGGTCATCCGCGCCGTGGTCGACAAACTCGAAGCCTCAGCGGTCATCACGAAGACCTACCGGGGGGACCGGTCGAAGACCGGCCCCACCCGGCGCAAGCCACCACGCCCCGCGCCCAGGCGACGCAGGGCACCCTCCCCCACCAGACCCCACGGTCAGGCGGGTAAGCGTCTGGAGGGACACGCACCAACGGGCCGGAGGCTGCCCCGCGCAGCCCACCGACACCAGGGCGTGAACACGATCAGCACACCCACCACCGGCCACCAGCCACGCGGAGCCGCGTTGGGCGCGGGATTCCACTTCCACGCCCATGCGTCCCCACCACGGTGGGAAACGATCCCGGAAACCCCATCCGACTCAGGATCACTA
>NZ_VSFA01000085.1 GCF_008119785.1 Micromonospora sp. MP36
CTGAGGCGGCGATTGAGGCTGCTGTCGGTGACCATCGCGGCCACACCGTTGGTCCTCGTCGGGTGTACCGCCGACCACCTGCCGGGCGCCCGGCAGGCGAACGCGGCCCCGCCGCAACTGACGGTTACTCCGGGGAACCAGTCGAAGGACGTGCCGATCAGCGCCGAGGTGGGGACCGCCGTCAAGGGTGGGAAGATCACGGCGGTGCGGTTGACCGACGACAAGGGTGCCCAGGTGCCGGCGGAGCCGCGCGAGGACGGGTCGAGTTGGGTGCCGGCGCGGCCGTTGCAGAATTCGCGGACGTACACGGCGGAGGTGACCGCCACCGGTGACAAGGGGAAGACGGCCACGCAGAAGACAACCTTTACGACGGCGGCCAAATCGACCAAACCGGAAGTTACCAGCGTCCTGAATTTCACCGGGGACCAGACGTACGGGACGGCCATGCCGGTAGTGGTCACGTTTGACCCGGCAATTCCGAAAGAGGCCCGGGCGGACGTGCAGCGGCGATTGTTCGTGAAGACGGATCCGCCGCAGCCGGGCACCTGGTCGTGGCTGGCCGACGGCAAGCAGGTCGAGTATCGGGCGCCGGACTTCTGGAAGCCGGGCACGAAGATCAGCGTCCGCAGCGCGCTGGAGGGGCTGCCGATCGGCAAGGACGCCATCGGCGACGCGGACCGGTCGGGCACGTCGAAGATCGGCCGGCAGGTGTCGCTCGACATCGACAACGCCAGCAAGCAGATGTCCGTCTACGAGGACGGCAAACTGCTGCGGAAGATCCCGGTCAGCCTCGGCAAGCCGAGCACGCCGACCTCGAGCGGCAACATGGTGATCATGGAGAAGTTCGAGTACACGACGTTCAACACCATGGGCGACCCGAACGGCGGTTACATCGTCGACGTCGAGGACGCGCAGCGGCTCACCGACGGTGGCGAGTTCATCCACGCCGCACCGTGGTCAGAGGGGGACCAGGGCTACACCAACGTCTCGCACGGCTGCACCAACGTCTCCAACGCCAACGCCGATTGGCTGATGCGGACCACCCAGGTCGGCGACCTGGTGACGGTCAAGGGCACCGAGGTGACCCTGGATCAGGGCAACGGCTGGACCGCCTGGAACGTCGGCTGGGACGAGTTCGCCAAGGGCAGCGCGCTGCCCGTACCGGCCGGGCTGAAGCCCACGGTCAGTGCGACGCCGCACCCGGGCGTGGTGGCCGGCGGTTCGGCGCCCGCCCCCGCCCGCTCCAACAGCGGCGGCTGATCCGGGCGTACGCCCTTCGCGCGACAGACGCCGCGGCCCGCGACCGGACACATCCGGCCGCGGGCCGCGGCGCTTGCCGGGTCCGCCGACGAACCGGGCAATCCACCATATTCCGGCAGTAAGTGTGTTTAGCTGCAGGAGAAGGGGTGCCCGGCACCGGGAAGGGATCGGCATGGACGGACGTGAACTGCGCGGCCTGCTGCATCCGTTCCTGCTGCTCCTGATCTTCGAACGGCCCGCTCACGGGTACGACCTGATCGACCGGCTGCGGGCCATGGGAGTGCCGGACGTGGAACCGGGCCACGTCTACCGGGTGCTGCGCGGCCTGGAACGCGACCGGTCGCTGATCTCCATGTGGGAGACCACCGGGGCCGGCCCGGCACGCCGGTGCTACGAGCTCACCGCCAAGGGCCGCGACGACCTCCGGTCCTGGACGGTCCGACTGGCCCAGCTCGACCAGGTCATCGGCACCTGCCTGCGGCGCACGGCCGGTCTCTTCGACGGGGCGCGGGCCGGTCGCGCCGAGCGGTACGCCGCCACCCCACGCTGAACGGAGGAGCATGCAGTCGTCCCTGATGCCGGCGGTCGACCGCGCGTTCGCCCGCCGGGTGGCACCCGGGCAGGCGCTCGCCGGCGACGCGGCGCGGATCGCGCGGGCCTGCTACGAGATGGCCCTACGCTTCCATCGCGGCGGCAAGTTGATCGTCTTCGGCAACGGCGGGCCGGCGACCGACGCCCAGCACGTCGTGGTGGAGTTCGTCCACCCGGTCATCGTGGGCAAGCGGGCACTGCCGGCGATCTCGCTGACCAACGACGCCGCCACCCTCACCGGGATCGCCCGGGCCGAGGGCTTCGACGAGGTGTTCGCGGCCCAGCTGCGCCTGCTCGCCGCCCCGCAGGACATCGCGCTCGGCCTGTCCGTCGACGGCCGCTGCGCCAACGTGCGGCGCGGCCTGGCGACGGCCCGCGACCTCGGTCTGCTCACCGTCGGGCTGGTCGGCGGCGACGGCGGCGACCTCGCCCGGGAAGCCGTCGCCGACCACGTCGTCGTGGCCCATTCCGACGATCCGTGCATCGTCAAGGAGGTGCACGTGACGATCTACCACATCCTCTGGGAGCTGGTGCACGTGTTCTTCGAGCAGCCCGGACTGCTGGCGCCGGAGGTGGTCCGGTGACCGCGCGCCCGGCGCCGGCGACCCGGGCCGTACCCGAATGCCACGACGACGTATGCCTCACCTGCTCCGACGCGGCGGTCGCCGTGCGGGTGCGGGAGCTGCTGGCCGACGGCCTGGCCGTGGTGGACACGGACGCCGGACCGCAGGAGGTCAGTGTGGCCCTGGTCGAGGCGGGACCGGGCGACGTGGTGCTGGTGCACGCCAAGGAGGCCATCGCCGTGGTGGAGAAGCGCCCATGAGCGAGCGCAGCGGAGTGCCGGCATGAGCGCCGGGGTCGAGGGTGCGATCGGGTCGCTCTACCCGTTCCTCGACAGCCGGCCGACCGACGTGGACGCGGTGCTCGCCGCGGTCGCGCGGTCCACCGCCGAGAAGGCGGCGGAGATCGTCGCCCTCCGCGAATCGCTGGTCGCCGAGCACGGGCAACGACTGGTCGACTGCGCCCGCAGGTGCGCCGCGGCCTTCCGGGCCGGCGGCACGCTGTTCGCGGTGGGCAACGGGGGCAGCAGCACCGACGCGCAGGACCTCGCGCAGTTGTTCCTGCACCCGCCGACGGCCGCCCGCCCGTTGCCGGCCATCTCGTTGACCCACGACGCCGCGCTGATCACCGCACTCTCCAACGACGTCGGCTTCGAGGTGGTCTTCGCCCGGCAGGTGGCGGCGTTCGGCCGGGCCGGGGACATCGTGGTGGGGCTGTCCACGAGCGGCGGGTCGGCCAACGTCCTGCGGGCGTTCGAGGAGGCGGCCCGGCGCGGCATGCTCACCGTCGGCATCGCCGGGTACGACGGCGGTCGGATGGCGGAGTCCGAGTTCGTCGACCACCTGTTCGTGGTCCCGTCGGCCTCCGTGCACCGGGTCCAGGAGGCGCAGACGACGGTCTACCACGTGCTGTGGGAACTCACCCAGCAGGCGCTGGCCGGCGAGCTCTGACCGGCCGTCATGGAGCTGGCCAGCGTGCGGCGGGTGCACGTCCGGGTGGAGGGCATCGTGCAGGGGGTCGGCTTCCGACCGTTCGTGCACGCCCTGGCCACCGAGTACGACCTGGCCGGGTTCGTCGGCAACGACACCGCGGGCGTCTTCGTCGAGGTCGAAGGGGAGGGCGACCGGCTGGCCGCCTTCGTGGCCGACCTCAGCCGGCGCGCGCCGACCCTCGCCCAGGTCGAGCGGCTCACCACCCAACCGGTCCCGCCCACCGGCCAGCCCGGCTTCGCCATCGTCACCAGCGTCACCGGCGCCGGCCGAGACGCCCTGATCTCCCCGGACACCGCGACCTGCCCGGACTGCCTCGCCGAGCTGTCCGATCCGGCGGACCGGCGCCACGGGTACCCGTTCACGAACTGCACCAACTGCGGCCCGCGGTTCACCATCGTCGAGGACGTCCCGTACGACCGCCGCACCACCACGATGGCCGGGTTCCTGCTCTGCGCCGACTGCGCCGCCGAGTACGCGGACCCGGGCAACCGCCGCTTCCACGCCGAGGCGGTGTGCTGCCCCGCGTGCGGTCCCACCCTGCGGCTCGTCGAGGCCGACGGCACCCCGGTGCCCGGCGACCCGCTGGACACCGCCGTCCGGTGGCTGCGGGACGGCCGGATCGTCGCGGTCAAGGGCCTCGGCGGCTACCACCTGGCCACCCGGGCCGACGACGAGCGGGTCGTCTCGACCTTGCGGGCCCGCAAGCACCGCGAGGAGAAGCCGTTCGCGGTGATGACCGCCGACCTGCGGGCGGCACAAACCCTGGTGGACGTGGCGCCCGCGGCCGTGCCGGTGCTCACCAGCGCCCGCCGCCCCGTGGTGCTGCTGCCCCGCCGCGCCGGCGCCCCGGTCGCCGCGTCGGTGGCACCGGGCAACCGCGACCTGGGCATCATGCTGCCGTACACGCCGCTGCACCGGCTGCTGCTCGGCCGGCTCGGCCTGCCGATCGTGCTGACCAGCGGCAACGTCTCCGACGAACCGATCGCGCACCGCGACGACGACGCCCGCCGGCGGCTGGCGCCGATCGCCGACGGGTTCCTCACCCACGACCGGCGGATCCACGTCCGCACCGACGACTCGGTGGTACGCGTGTTCCGCGGCCGGGAGCTGCCGGTGCGGCGCTCCCGGGGGTACGTGCCCGCGCCGCTCACCCTGCCGTGGCGGTTCGACCGGCCGGTGCTGGCCTGCGGCGCCGAGCTGAAGAACACCTTCTGCGTGGCGAAGGGGCGGCGCGCGTTCGTGTCACACCACATCGGTGACCTGGCCAACTACGAGACGTTGCGGGCTTTCACCGACGGGATCGCGCACTTCACCCGGCTCTTCGACGTCCGGCCGGAGATCGTCGCCCACGACCTGCATCCCGAATACCTGTCCACGAAGTACGCGTTGCAGCGCGACGACGTCGAGCTGCTCGGCGTCCAGCACCACCACGCCCACATCGCGTCCTGCCTGGCCGACAACGGCGAACCAGGCCCGGTGATCGGCGTCGCCTTCGACGGTCTCGGCTACGGCCCGGACGGCACCCTCTGGGGCGGCGAGCTGCTCATCGCGGACCTGGCCGGCTTCGAGCGGATCGGTCACCTGGCCACGGTCCCCATGCCGGGCGGGGTCGCGGCGGTGCACGAGCCGTGGCGGATGGCGGCGGCCCACCTCGACGAGATCTACAGCGACGCGGTGCCCGACCTGGCGGTGCGGCGCCGGCACGAGCGGCACTGGCCCGCGGTCGTGGCGCTGGCGCGGACCGGGACGAACTCACCGCGTACCTCCAGCGCCGGACGGCTGTTCGACGCGGTCTCGGCGATCCTCGGCCTGCACGACCGGGTCACCTACGAGGGGCAGGCGGCGATCGCGCTGGAGCAGCGGGCCGACCGCGACGAGCGGGGCGGCTACCCGGTCGAGGCGGGCGGACCGGTGCCGCTCCTCGACGCCGGGCGCGCACTAATCCGGTGCGTGGTCGAGGACCTGCGCGCCGGGGTGGACCCCGGTCGGATCGCCGCGCGTTTCCACCACGGCCTGGCCGAGGCCGTGGTCGCGGCGGCCGGCGCGGTCCGGGAGCGCACCGGCCTGACCACGGTCGCGCTCTCCGGCGGGGTCTTCCAGAACGTGCTGCTGCTCAACCGGGTGGTGAGCGGGCTGGAGCGGGACGACTTCCGGGTGCTCGTGCACTCCCGAGTGCCGCCCAACGACGGGGGTATCTCCCTCGGCCAGGCCGTGGTGGCGGCGGCCCGGGCCGGACCCGCCGGCTGACCTCGCGCCACGGCCACCGGTGCTCTCGGCGCGAGCGGTGGCCGCCCGGCTGACCCGCGCCGCGCGCACCCGTGCGAGCGGCGCGAGCCGCGGCCGCCCGGCTGACCCGCGACCGCCCTCAGCAGATCCGGGGGAGCGGGTCGCCGACCAGCATGTCGACCACCCGGGTGCCGCCAAACGCCGTGTGGAGCAGCACCATCCCGGGCGGGTCGGCGGTGACCCGGCCGATGACCGCCGCGCCGTCGCCGAACGGGTGGCCGCGCAGCGCCGCCACCGCGGCCTCCGCCTGGGCGCCGTCCACCACGGCCACCAGGCGGCCCTCGCAGGCCACGTAGAGCGGGTCGATGCCGAGCAGTTCGCACGCGCCGGTCACCGCGGGACGCACCGGCACCGCGGCCTCGTCGACGACGACGGCCACCCCGGCCGCCTGCGCCACCTCGTTGAGGATGGTCGCCACGCCGCCCCGGGTGGCGTCGCGCAGCAGCCGCACCCCGGGCGCCGCGTCCAGCAGGTCAGCCACCAGACCGGACAGCGGTGCGGTGTCCGAAGCCAGGTCGGCGGCGATGTCCAGCTCGCCGCGGGCGAGCATGATGGTGACGCCGTGGTCACCGATCGGACCGGAGACGACGACCGCGTCACCCGGACGGACCTGGCCCGTCCCGAGCGCCACCGGCCGCTCCAGCAGACCCACGCCGGCCGTGTTGATGTAGCAGCCGTCGGCCTTGCCCCGCTGCACCACCTTGGTGTCACCGGTGACCACCTGGACCCCGGCGCGCTCCGCCGCGGCGGCCATGGAGGCGGTGATCCGCCGCAGATCGGCGACGGGAAAGCCCTCCTCCAGAATGAACCCGGCCGACAGGTACAGCGGGCGGGCGCCGCTCACCGCGAGGTCGTTGACGGTGCCGTTGACGGCGAGGTCGCCGATGTCCCCGCCCGGGAAGAACAGCGGCGACACCACGTACGAGTCGGTGGTGAAGGCCAGCCGGCCGCCGCCCACCGACAGCACGGCGGCATCGTCGAGCGCCTCCAGCGTCGGGTTGCGGAACGCCTCCACGAACAGCCCCTCGATCAGGCTGTGCGTCGCCTTCCCGCCCGCGCCGTGCGCGAGGGTGATCCGGCTCTCCCGGATCCTCGGCGCACGTTGCCGGGCCCGCTCGATGCGCAGCAGCACCTGCTGCTCCGGCGACAGTCGCCCCGGCTCGGGCCCGGTCGTCGCCTCGGCCACCGCGCGTCCGGTCCCACCGGCGGTGCGTTCGGTCGTCATACGCTGCTCGCCTCCGTCAGCCGCTGCCGCGTGAAGCGGCCGAAGTTGTAGTAGGCGGCGCACGCACCCTCCGAGGAGACCATGCAGGTGCCGATGGGCGTCTCCGGCGTGCACGCGGTACCGAACACCTTGCACTCCCAGGGCTTGAGCACCCCCTTGAGCACCTCGCCGCACTGGCACGCCTTCGGGTCCGCGACGCGCACCCCGGGCACCGAGAAGACCCGCTCGGCGTCGTACGCCGCGTACTCGTCCCGCATCCGCAGCGCCGAGTGCGAGATGAAGCCGAGGCCACGCCACTCGAAGTACGGTCGCAGCTGCATGACCCGGCCGATCGCCTCCAGCGCCCGCAGGTTGCCGTCCCAGGGCACCACCCGGGTGTACTGGTTCTCCACCTCGCAGCGGCCCTCGGCGAGCTGCCTGAGCAGCAGGTGAACCGACTGCAGGAGATCCAGCGGCTCGAACCCGGCGCACACCAGCGGCTTGCCGTAGTCGCGGGCGATGAACTCGTACGGCCGGCAGCCGATGACGGTGGAGACGTGCCCAGGCCCGAGGAAACCGTCCAGCCGCAGGTCCGGTGAGTCGAGGATCGCCTTGATCGCCGGAAGGATGGTGACGTGGTTGCAGAAGACCGAGAAGTTGTCGATGCCCTCGGCGGCCGCCCGCAGCACGGTCATCGCGGTCGACGGCGAGGTGGTCTCGAACCCGATCGCCATGAAGACCACCCTGCGGTCCGGGTTGGTCCGGGCGATCTTCAGGGCGTCCAGCGGCGAGTACACCATCCGGATGTCCGCGCCGGCCGCCTTGGCGTCCAGGAACGAGCCGTTCCCGCCGGGGACCCGCATCATGTCGCCGAACGCGGTCATGATGACGCCCGGCTCGTGGGCGATGGCGATGGCGTCGTCCACGCGGCCCATCGGGATGACGCAGACCGGGCAGCCCGGGCCGTGCACGAGCGCGACACTCTCCGGCAGGTAGTCCTCGATCCCGTGCTTGTAGATGGTGTGCGTGTGCCCGCCGCACACCTCCATGAACTTGTACTGCCGTCCCGGCTCGCACAAGGCGGCGATCTGGGTGGCCAACGCCTGGGCCTTGTCCGCGTCGCGGTACTCGTCGACGAAACGCATCTGGTGATCCCCTAGCTGATGTCGGATTCGGCGAGCGCCTGCAACTCGTCGGTGTACGCCTGCCCGAGGCCGGTCAACAGCGCCAACGTGGCGGCCGCCTCGGCTTCGTCGATCTTGGACATGGCGAACCCGACGTGGACCAGCACCCAGTCGCCGACGCCGATCTGGTCCGCCTCGAGCAGGCCGATGTTGACCGCCCGCCGTACGCCCACGACGTCGACCACGGCGAGATCGTCGTGGCCGGCCTTGATCTCGACGATCTCACCCGGGATACCTAGACACATCGGTTCGTTCGGCCTTCCCGCTCACATTTTCTCGATCTTGATGTAGCGCCGCAGCGCGGGAAATTCCTTCCAGAACAGCCCCACGGCGGCGGCGCCGGCCAGCAGCGCCAACAGCTTCCGCATCACTCACCTCCTTCGGGCCCGCTCCGGATCCGGTCAGCCCGGCGGCAGGTTCGGCATGATCGGCAGGATCGGGCCGTGCTTCTTGGGCCGGATGCCGGTGGAGCGGCGGGCGTCCACCGTCCCGTCATCGTGGTGGCCCGACTGCTTCCGCCGCCGCGAGTTGCCCTCCTCGACGCCCTTGGTGTGCGCCGGCGCGTCGAGTTCGACATCGGGGTCGCCCACCCGGATCTCGCCCATACCGCCTCCTCCATCAGTCGTTTCCGGACGGCCGACCGTGCCGTCGACCGAGATCGTCGAAGAACCCGGCGATCGCTCGCCACACCGCGCTTCCCCCCGACATGCCCGTCCAGTGCCGCCGGATGAGCGCGACGAGTCGGAAGCAGTCGTCCACCGGCACCACCCACTGCTGAGCGCCGCCGCTGTGGGGCGTGCCCGTCCACACCAGCAACGCCTCGACCCGCGGCTTCAGCTCGGCCAGCGCGGGTGACCGCGCCTCGACCGTTCGCCAGGCGCCGGCGTCGATCTCCGACTCCGTGGTGCCGAGGGGGCTCGGATAGTGCCCGAGCACCCGGCCGTCCCGCTGCTTCACGAAGAACACCAGACCGACCGGCACGCCGAGCTCGCCGGCGGGCGGGCCGGTCAACCGCCGGCCGCGGGCAGGGACGAGCTGGTACCGGCCGGCGCCGGCCGCGTCGCGTTCGAACAGCAGCGAACACGGCGTGCAGGCGCACAGCAGTTCCCCGTCCTGCTCGTCCCACACGTGCCGGTGCTCCGGGTTGACCGTTCCGGCGCACATGCCGCAGCGCTCGACCGCCGTGCGCTGCCCGGCGCGGCGGATCGCCCGCTGCAGCGCGCCCGCTGTCATGCCCGGCCGCCCGACGCCGCCGGCCCCGCGGCTCGCCCCGCCTCGGTCAGCGCCGCCGCGCCGGTCCGGTCCGGCCGTTGCCACAGGGTGGCGATCGGAATCAGCGCCGGCGCCGGCTCGGGCGCCACCACGTCGACCGTGGACAGCTCCGGCGCGAACGTCAGCACCTGCTCGCGCACCAGCTCGCGCACGGCCGCGCCGCCACCGCCACACGACCTCGCCGACAGGCTGATCCGCGCCACCTCGCCCCGGACACCCATCAGCGCGACGTCGGCGCCCTGTGCCCGCAGCTGCGGCCGGAGGTCGTCGATCGCCCGGGCCACCCGCCGTTCCACCGGATCCGGGTGGATGCGGTGCAACAGCAGCAGGTGTCGCAGCAACTCGTCGCCGGTGAGCCGGTCGAGCGCGCCAGGGCTGTCGGCGAGATCGGTGACCCGGGCCAGCGCCTCGCCGTACACCTCGGTTAGCAGCTCGACGGCCTCCAGCGCGAGCTCGGCGGTGCGGCCGGGGGTCTGCTCCAGCTGGCCGAGCACGGCGTCCAGGCGGGCCAGCCGCGGCTCGACGGCCGCGTCGTCGAGCCGCGGGAGCTCCGGCTGCTCAGCCATGCGACGCGCCGAACATCGGCGAGTGGATCTTCTTGAGGGTCTGTCCGCCGCCGACGTACATGTGCACCCCGCAGGGCAGGCAGGGATCGAAGCTGCGCACCGCCCGCATGATGTCCACGCCCTTGAAGTTGTCCGGGCCGTTCTCCTCGAAGATCGGCGTGTTCTGGATCGCGTCCTCGTACGGCCCCGGGGTGCCGTAGCTGTCGCGGGGGCTGCCGTTCCACGGCGTCGGCGGGTACGGGTGGTAGTTGGCGATCTTGCGGTCCCGGATCACGACGTGGTGCGACAGGAGGCCCCGGACGGCCTCGTGGAAGCCGCAGCCGATGGCCTCGTCCGGCACGTCGAACTCGGCGAACACCCGCATGTCGCCGCCGCGCATTCGCTCCATCGCCCGCTCGAGGAAGTAGAGCGACATCGCCGCGGCGTACGCGATGAAGTAGGCCCGGGAGCGGTCCCGCTCCAGCGCGTTCGACCACTTCGGGATCTTCCACTCCAGCGTCATCTCGGGCAGTTGCCGGCTCTTCGGCAGCGAGATCAGCACGCTCTGCCCGGTCGACTTGACGTACGGGGTGTCGACCATCTTGGCCAGTGCGGTGGTGTACAGCCGGGCGAAGCAGCCGCCGCCGGTGTCCAGCGCGAGATGCTCGCCGCTGGTCTTGTCGAACCAGCGGGGGCTCATCACCCAGCTGTACTTGTCGTCGAAGTCGCGCTTCTGCGGATCGGGCAGGGTCGTCTGGTTCCAGGGGTGGCGGATGTCGACCGGGTTGCCGAGCGGGTCGTACTTGACGAACGGTTCCTCCTGGCCGGCCCAGTCCTTGTAGTACGAGCTGCCGAGCAGGATGCGGATGCCGAGGTTGATGTCCACCAGGTCCGTGGTGAGCAGCTTGCCGTCGACCACGATGCCGGGCGTGACGTGCATCGCCCGCCCCCAGTTCGTCATGGTCTCGTACTTGTAGTCGACGACGTCGGGGTTCTGGAACGAGCCCCAGCAGCCGAGCAGGACCCGGCGGCGACCGACCTCCTCGTAGCCGGGCAGCGCCTCGTACCAGAAGTCGAAGATGTCGTCGTTCATGGCGACGGCCTTCTTCACGAAGTCGAGGATGCTGATCAGCCGGGTCAGGTAGTCGGTGAACAGGGTCGGCTGCGGCATGGTGCCGACGCCGCCGGGGTAGACCGTGGACGGGTGGACGTGCCGGCCCTCCATGAGGCAGAACATCTCCCGGGTGGTCCGGCTGACCTTCAGCGCCTCCTTGTAGACCTCGCCCTCGAACGGGTTGTACGCCCGCATGATGTCGGCGATCGTCCGGTAGCCGTGGATGTCCCGGCCCGGTGCCGCGGTGGCTTCGGCGCGGGCGAGCACGCTGGGGTTGGTCTGCTTGACCATCGCCTCGCAGAAGTCGACGAAGACGAGATTGTCCTGGAAGAGGGTGTGGTCGAACATGTACTCGGCGGCCTCGCCGAGGTTGATGATCCACTCGGCGAGCGGCGGGGTCTTGACGCCGTAGGCCATGTTCTGCGCGTAGACGGAGCAGGTCGTGTGGTTGTCGCCGCAGATGCCGCAGATCCGGCTGGTGATGAAGCCGGCGTCCCGCGGGTCCTTGCCCTTCATGAACACGGAGTAGCCGCGGAACAGCGACGACGTGGTGTGGCATTCGGCGACCACCCGGTTCGCGAAGTCGATCTTCGTGTAGACGCCGAGGTTGCCGATGATCCGGGTGATCGGATCCCACGCCATCTCCACCAGTTCGCCGGGCTTCTTGCCGGCGGCCGGCTTCGGTTTCGTCGCGGTCACGGTCGGTTCCTCTCCTCTGCTGCCTGTCGACGGGGGTCCGCCGGACCGTACGGGCGCCAGCGGGGGTTGTAGCCGCTGGTGAGCTCGGGGCCGTTGTGGTGCCACTTCGGTTCGCGGTTGGCGGTGACGTTGGTGAGGCCGCGCAGGCGGCGGATCACCGCGCCGTACGGCTTGATGAGCAGGGTGGACAGGCTGCCACCGGGAGGCATGTCCATGAACGGCATGAACTTGTCGGGGAAGCCCGGCATGGTGCAGCCGATGCAGATGCCGCCGACGTTGGGGCAGCCGCCCACACCGCCCATCCAGCCGCGCTTCGGGACGTTGCAGTTGATGACCGGACCCCAGCAGCCGACCTTGACCTGGCACTTGGGCGAGTTGTAGTCCTTGGCGAAGTCGGCCTGCTCGTAGTAGGCGGCCCGGTCGCAGCCCTCGTGCACGGTCTTGCCGAACAGCCACTGCGGCCGCAGCATGTGGTCCAGCGGCGGGGGCGGCGCCGACCCCGCCGCGTGGTAGAGCACCCAGGTGAGGGTCTCCATGAAGTTCTCCGGCTGGATCGGGCAGCCGGGCACGTTCACGATCGGCAGGCCGCCCTGGGACCGGAAGTCCCACCCGAGATAGTCGGCCAGACCCATGCACCCCGTCGGGTTGCCCGCCATGGCGTGGATGCCGCCGTACGTCGCGCAGGTGCCGGCGGCGACGACCGCCCACGCCTTCGGCGCCAACTGGTCGATCCACCAGTTCAAGGTCAGCGGCTCACCGGTGCGCTCGTCGTTGCCGAACGACGTCCAGTACCCGTCGCCGTTGATGTTCTCGTTCGGGATCGAGCCCTCGATGACCAGGATGAACGGCTCGGTCATCTCGCCGCGGGCCGCCTTCCGGTACGGGGCCAGGAACTCCTCGCCGCCGGCCGCCGCTGACAGCACCTTGTTGTGCAGGTTGACCTTCGGCAGGCCGGGAATGAGCCCGAGGGCGATGTCCTCGATCGCCGGCTGCGCGGAGGCCGTCATCGACACGGAGTCCCCGTCACAACTCATGCCCTCGGAGATCCAGAGGATGGTGATCTCGTCGAACCCGTTCTCCTGCGGGATCACCGCGGTGGCGCCCCTGCTCTGACTCATGTGCGTGGCCTCCCTTGCATCCGATCCCGAAGCCGGTCGTAGATGGCCGCCACCGGCGCTGCGAGGGTGAGCGCCGGCGGCTTGTCCGGGGCGTGCGGGTGCGGGCGCGTCGGGGCCCGCTGCTTGCCCTGGTCGATCTCCTGGCCCAGCTCGCGGAGGGCCTGCTCGTCGGCCTGGGCGCACAGCTGCGGCATGAGCTCGTTCTCGTCGTCCTGCACGTGCCGGGCGACGGCGGACGCCAGCCGCTCCATCAGCTCGTCCTGGGCGTGGTCGCCGGCCCGGCAGCGGTCGAGTTCGAGCAGCAGCTCCTTGATCGGCCGGTGCCCGGCGAGGTGCCGGTCGACCTGCCCGTCGGCCAGCACCTGCGCGGCGAACGGGTAGAAGAGCACCTCTTCGAGCGCGGCGTGCTTCGACAGTTCGCGGACGAGGATTTCCACGACGCCGCGGCGCTGTGCGTCGGATTCCGTCGCCCGGTAGTCGCGGAACAGCTGTTCCACCACGCGGTGGTCGTGCCGCAGCACCTCGGTGGCGTCCATCAGACCGCGCCCACTTCGACGTTCGCCACCGTGATCGACTCCAGCACCACGTCGTCGCTGCCGGCGACATCGATGTCGACGCCCCCGCACCGCGGACAGGCCACCATCGCGAGGTGGTCGTCGACCGGCCCGCTGCGGCCGCACTCGTGGCAGGCCACCGTCATCGGTTCGAGCACCAGGTCGACCGCGGTGTCCGCGGCGACCGTGCCGGCGGCGGCCAGCTGGATGCCCTGCGTGACGACGTCGGGGTCGACCGGATGACCACCGATCCGCACCCGCAGCCCGGTCACCCGGCGGCCGGCCGCCCGGCGTACCGCCGCGTCCACGATCGCCTGGGACAAACCCGTCTCATGCACGCGTACCCACCTCCCGTTCGCTGCCGTCTGCGGAGCTGCCTGGTGCAGGGCCCTCGCCGTGGGCGAGCCGCGCCGTCTCCTCCCGGACGATCCCGGCCACCGTCTTGACCGCCTCGTCGACGGCGGCGGCCACCGGATCGGAAAGCCCCATGCACTCGTCGAGGACGGCGGGCCGGCAACCCACCACGAGGACCCGGCCGACACTGCCGCCCAGACCGCGCAGCAGGCGCAGCACCGACTCGGGATCCATGCCGTGGGCGTCGGCGGCCGGCGCGTCCAGCACGTCGGCCGGCCGCAGCGACCAGCCAGGGTCGTCGAGATCCACCTGGAGTACGGCCAACGTCCCGGGCGGCTCGTCCAGCGGCAACGCGTCCACCAGGACCAACACGTCGTGGCGGCCGTCCAGCAGATCGTAGGCCAGATGCATCCCCCGGATCCCGTAATCGGACACATCCACCCCTGGTGGGAGGACCACGTCCCGGAGGCGCCGCACGACCTCGACGCCGAACGCGTCGTCGCCGAGGAAGATGTTGCCGATGCCGGCGACCAGGACCCGTCCCCCGTCGACGCTGCTCACGGCGCGCTCACCTCGCCCGTCAACGGTTCGACCTCCTCCGGCC
This sequence comes from Micromonospora sp. MP36, assembly GCF_008119785.1. GTDB lineage: Bacteria > Actinomycetota > Actinomycetes > Mycobacteriales > Micromonosporaceae > Micromonospora. Next base: position 14,339 of record NZ_VSFA01000085.1, read on the forward strand.
GGAAGTGGCGCAGGCGCCCGTACCACTGGTGCAGCTCCGCGCCCGGGTCGTCGTCCACCGTCACGGCGAGGAACCGGGTCCCGTCCACGTCGAGCAGCACCTGCTCCACCCGGGCGGTGCGGCCCGCCAGGAACATGTCGTGCGCGTCCGTGCCGCGCCGGCGGGGCCGTAACCGGACCCGGCTGCCCCGGGCCAGCAGGGTGCCCGTGACCAGCACGGTGTCCGTCTCCGGCGTGATCCCCGCATCGGCGCCCGGCTCCCACCACGGCCGGTCCGGATCCGGCTCGGCAGCGCCGTCCGGGCGTACCGGCGCCAGGGTGCGGATCGCCCCGTGCAACCGTTCGAGCACCTCGGGCGGCATGGTGTCGACCCGGTCGAGGATGGCGGCCGCCCGGGGATCGGTTGCCCGCGCCTCCCGCTTCTCCGCGTCGGAGAGCGTGAGCGTCCGCAGCGAGAGGATCTCGTCGATCTCGGTCGCGTCGTGCAGGTCGCCCGGGCTCTCCGGCGCGATCTTCGGGTGGTCGTAGAGGATGATGGGCGAGGAGAGCAGCACGTCGGCGGTGCCGGGCTCGCCGGCGAGCACCGGGAACGTGTGCACGTTGCGGCACTCCCGCGCCGCGGCCACCGCCCACTCGGGCGGGTCGAGCAGCGACAGGAACCGTCCCCGATCGACGGTGACCAGCGTGTGCGCCGCCAGCAGGCAGCGGGGCAACGCCTCGTCCCGGGGGCTGTCCGGCGGGGTCGCGTCGTCCGTGTTCTCGACCCGGATCCCGAGGCGCAGCAGGCGGAAGGGCGCCTCGGCCGGGGCGGCGGAGACGGTGACCGACGCCGACAACGGCCAGCGCCGGCGTACCACCCGACCGACCGGCCCGCCCCGGTCGTCGACCAGCGCCTCGACGTCCTCCCCGCCCGGCACCCGGACGTCGAGGCGGCGGCCCCGCCGCAGGTCGCCGACGGACGCCGCCACCTCGTGCTCGCGGGGCACCGCCTCGTCGAAGCTCAGCTCCGTGCGGCCACCGACCTCGATCCGGTCGACCGGCCGGTACCCGCCGTCGGCCGTCCGGCTCTCGGTCACCCTGCGCTGCAGCTGCAGGAACCGCAACCGGACGCGGACGATCGCCGCGTCCTGCGCCTCCACCAGGCACTCGGTCCGCTGCCACGGCGACTCCGCGGAGCCCGCCACGCCGCTGTCCACCAGGCCGTGCGCCGCGCCCCAGGCCGGCGGCACCAGGACCCCGAACTGCCAGCGGACCCGGTTCTTGCCCGATGACCGACGGTAGGGATAGAGCAGGTAGCCCTCGTACAGGATCGCGTCGGCGACCGCCTCGGCGCTGTCGAGACTGGGACTGTCGGTCCGCACCGTGCGCAACCCCCTTCGGGCATGCGGGGACCGCTCCGGCGAGCGGTCACCCTGGTCTAGCCCGTCCCGCACAGCGGCCGTAAGTGCGCGCTGCCGGTAGGTGACCACAGCGCTCACCGCACCGGGTGAGCCGACGACAGATGTCCGGCGCGGGTCGCTCTCACCAGGACCCGGCGTGGCGGCGTTCCTGCGCCGCCTGTCCTGGCCCCGCGCGGGATCCGGAATATTCGATGTCGATCAGTCGGTGCGCGCCGCTATGGTCGCCATATGATCGAGGTGCGCGACCTGGCCAAGCATTTCCGGGTGCACCGCCGACAACCCGGCCTGCGCGCCTCGCTACGCTCGCTCGTCCTGCGTGAGCACCTCACCGTCCGCGCGGTCGAGCAGGTCAGCTTCACGATCCCCGCGGGCGAGGTTGTCGGCTTCCTCGGCCCCAACGGCGCCGGCAAGACCACCACCCTGAAATGCCTGACCGGCCTGCTGCACCCCACCGCCGGGACCGTACGGGTGCTCGGGCACACCCCGCACCACCGGGAGCCCGCGTTCCTGCGCCGGATCTCGCTGGTGATGGGCCAGCGCAACGCCCTGTTCTGGGATCTGCCCGCCGCCGACGCGTTCGAGGTCAACCGCGCGATCTACGGCCTCGCCGAGGGTCCGTACCGGTCGGCGCTCGACGAACTGGTCACCCTGCTGGACCTCGCGCCGCTGCTGCACAAGCAGGTCCGGGTGCTCAGCCTCGGCGAGCGGATGCGCTGCGAGCTGGCCGGCGCCCTGCTGCACCGGCCCGACGTGCTCTTCCTCGACGAGCCGACGCTCGGCCTGGACGTCAACGGCCAGGCGGCGGTGCGCACCTTCCTGCGCGACTACAACGCCCGCTACGGCGCGACGGTCCTGCTCACCAGCCACTACATGGGCGACGTCACCACGCTGGCCCGCCGGGTGCTGGTCATCGACCACGGCACCCTGCGCTTCGACGGCGACCTCGCCGCGCTGGTCGAGGCCCACTCACCGCACCGGCTGGTCCGGGTCACCCTGCGCGAGGCCGTACCGGCACAGACCTGGGTCGGCCTTGGCGAGGTGTCCGAGGTGGACGGTGCGGTGGTCACCCTGGCGGTGCCGCGCGCCGAGACCGCCGCGGTCGCCGCCCGGCTGCTCACCACCCTGCCGGTCGAGGACGTCGCGATCGAGGACCCGCCGGTGGAGCACATCATCCGGGCGGTCTTCGCCCATGCGTGACGTCCTCACCGCATACCCACCACTGGTGCGCAGCGCGACGCTGGTGGCGGCGACCTACCGGGGGCGCGTCGCGCTGTCGCTGCTCACCGGCTTCTTCCCGCTGCTGCTGATGGGCGTGTGGCTCACCGTCGTGGCCGAGAGCGGCCCGCCGAAGGGCTGGACCACCGGTGACTTCCTGTCCTACTACGCGGCGGCGACCCTGCTGTGGAACCTCTCCGGCGACCACGTCGTCTGGCAGTGGGACGCGGACATGCGCAGCGGTGACCTGTCCGTGCGGCTGCTGCGCCCGGTGCACCCCTTCCACCAGTACGCCACCAACGACCTCGGCCACCGCCTGGTGTTCCTGACGGTGCTGGTGCCGGCCCTGGTGCTCGCCGCGCTGCTGGTGCCGGGCCTGGACTATCCGGCCGGTCCCGTCCGGCTCGCCGCCGTCGCCGCCGCGCTCGTCCTCGCGTACGCGGTCAGCCTGCTCATGGCGTCGACGTTCGCGCTGATCGGGTTCTGGAGCACCCAGACGTCCAACGCGTGGTTGCTGTGGTGGGGGCTGGGCTCGTTCGCCTCCGGTTGGGTCGCGCCGCTGGCGCTGATGCCGGACTGGCTGCGCAGCGTCGCGGTGGTCCTGCCGTTCCGCACCGCGATGGGTTTTCCGGTGGAACTGCTGATGGGCCGCCTCGACGCGCGGGAGGCCGCGTTCGGCTACGCCGTCGGGCTGGGCTGGCTCGCCGCCTTCGCCGTGCTGTACCGGATCATCTGGCGGCACGGCGTCCGCCGCTACCAGGCGGTGGCCGGGTGAACGGCTGGTCCCGGCACGCCCGGGTCCTCGCGATCTGCTGGCGGGCGGCGGTGGCCGGCGAGGTGGAATACCGGTTCAACTTCTTCTCGAACGTGGCGCTCAGCGCCTTCTGGATGGTGTGGGCGGCGGCCGGCGCGTCGGTCTACTTCCGCTTCACCGGCGCGGTGGCCGGTTGGACGCAGGCCGAGGTGCTCGTCGTGATCGGCCTGTTCTTCACCCTCAACGGCCTGCGACAGGCGCTGTTGCAGCCCAACCTGGAGCGGATGACCGACTACGTACGCCTGGGCACCCTCGACTTCCTGCTCACCAAGCCGTTCGACGCGCAACTGCTGGTGAGCCTGCGGCAGGTGCGGGTCAACAACCTGCTGGACCCGGTGCTGGGCCTGGCCCTGACCACCGTCGGGGTGGTCCTGTCCGGCCGCGGCGTGTCGGTGGTCGCGCTGGCCGCGTTCGGGCTGCTGCTGGGCTGCGCCGTGCTGCTGCTGTACGCCCTGACCGTGCTGCTCATGGCGCTCGCCGTGGTGCTGGTGGCCGCCGAGGAACTCGGCCGGGTCTCGTACGCCTTCGTCGAACTGTCCCGCTTCCCGGTGGAGCTGTACCGCAACCCGGTGCAGGCGATCCTCACCGTGGTGCCGGTGGCGTTCCTCACCACGTACCCCGCGGCGGCCCTGCTGGGCCGGCTCGACCCGTACCTGCTGCTGATCGCGCCGGCGGTGGCGGCCGGCGCCGTCGTCCTGGCCTCCCTCGCCTGGCGCCGCTCGCTGCGCTCCTACGCCGGCGCCAGCGCGTAGGAGCGCCCCGACGCGATCAGCGGAACAGGCAGAACGGGTGGCCGGCCGGGTCGAGGTGCACCCGCACGTCGTCCTGCGGCTGGAAGTCGGCCACGGTGGCGCCGGCGGCCACCGCGTGGGCGGAGGCGGCGTCGAGGTCGTCGACCTGAATGTCGAGGTGGCCCATCATCTGCGGCCCCCGCGGGCCGGCCGGCCAGACCGGCCGCACGTACGCCGGTTCGGTCTGGAAGGACAGGCCGGCGCCGCCGTCCGGCGGGCGCAGCGTGACCCAGTCCGGCTGGTCCTCGTGCCGCGACCAGCCGAGCAGGCGTTCGTAGAACGCGGCGAGCTCCTGGGCGTCGGGGGAGTCCAGCACGGTGGCGGCCAGGGTCAGCCGAGGTCGATCTGCCATGGCGGGGTCCATACCCGGGTAACCCATGCCGTACCCGCCGGACCAGCGGCAATCCCGCCGGGCCCCGCTCAAAAGCCGGAGGAGTTCTGGCCGCGCCGCCACACCTCGCCCTGGACGCCATGGCGCTCCGCCGCGTGCCGCTCCTGGGCCGCCCGGGCGTCGCGGGCCGCCGCCGAATCCTCCGGCGACGAGAGGCGGTTCCGGTCCCGCCAACCGACGAAGACGAACACCGCGATCAGCAACACGACGAACACCGCGACAGACACCAGCACAGCCGTCATGCCGTCAACGCTACGACAGGTCCGCCAGCATGCGGCCGCTCCGTTTCCCGCCCGACCGGCGGCGCGGGACATCGGCGGGCCTTCCGGCCGGCGTCGTCCCGACCGGGCTCACGGCTTTCGGGCCACCGCGGCGTACATGGACGCCTGGGCGACCGGCGTGCGCAGCTCCGCTGGATCGTCCGGCTGCCACTCGGTGACCGGGGTGATGCCGGGCGGGACGAGTTCGAGGCCGTCGAAGAACGCGGCGAACTGGTCCCTGCTGCGGAACGCCATGTCGATCATGCTGGCGGTGGTGACAGGTGCCGCGGTGGCGGCGACGTTCCGCGGCACCAGGTCGGTGGTGGCGTGCGAGACCACCAGGTAGCTGCCCGAGGGCAGCGCGTCGACCAGCCGGCGGGTGATCGCGTAGGGGTCGTCGGCGTCGGTGAGGAAGTGCAGGATGGCCACCAGCATCAGCCCCAGCGGCCGGTCCAGGTCGAGGGTGGCGCGCACGTCGGGGTGGTCCAGGATCCGCTCCGGGTCCCGCAGATCGGCGTCCACGTACGCGGTGGCGCCCTCGGGCGTGCTGGTCAACAGGGCACGTGCGTGCGTGAGCACGATCGGGTCGTTGTCCACATACACCACCCGCGACTCCGGGGCGACGCCCTGGGCGATCTCGTGCATGTTCGGACTGGTCGGGATCCCGGTGCCGATGTCGAGGAACTGTCGGACGCCGGCGCTCTCGGTCAGGTAGCGGGTCGCCCGCTGCATGAACCGCCGGTTCTCGATCACCGTGGTCCGGATCGCCGGGTAGGCGGCGGCCACCGCGTCGCCGGACTGCCGGTCCGCCGCGAAGTTGTCCTTGCCGCCCAGCCAGTAGTCGTAACGGCGGGCGGGATGGGGCACCGATGGGTCGATCCGTGACGACGGCGTGGGCTCCTCCACCGCGGGGTGGACTCCCGACCCGACATCCGCCATGGCGACCTCCTACGCTCCCCGGGCAGCAACCGCGATCGTAGCGGTCGGACACGTCTCCCGGGGGCCCCGATGCGCCCGCGCACACTGCACGCCTTCGCCGTGGCGCGCGGGGTAGCGGCCCGTCCCGCGTAGGCTGGCCAGCGTGGATCAGGAAGACCGCATCGCACTGTTCCTCGACTACGAGAACCTGGCGCTGGGCGTACGCGACCATCACGGCGGACGGGCGTTCGACTTCCGGCCCATCGCCGACGCCCTCGCCGAACGAGGCCGGGTGGTGGTACGCCGGGCGTACGCCGACTGGTCGTACTTCGACGAGGACCGCCGAATGCTCACCCGCTCGCACGTCGAACTCATCGAGATACCGCAGCGGATGGGCGCCTCGCGGAAGAACGCCGCCGACATCAAGATGGCCGTCGACGCGGTGGAGTTGGCCTTCGAGCGGGAGTACATCTCCACGTTCGTGATCTGCACCGGGGACAGCGACGTCACTCCGCTCGTGCACAAGCGGCGCGAGCTCAACAAGCGGGTCATCGGGGTGGGGGTGGAGAAGTCGACGGCGGCGCTGCTGCCGCCCGCGTGCGACGAGTTCCTCTACTACGAGCGCCTCGAGGGCGTCGACCTGCCCGCGCCGTCCGAGCGGCGCGGCCGCCCCCGGACGACCGGCCCGGAGGCGCGCCCGCCGGTGGAGCCGCAGCCCGAGCCGCAGCCGGCGGAGGAACCGGCGCGCGGCGTCGACCGGCTCGCGGTCTTCGTGGCCCAGACCGTGGCGGGGCTCCAGGGCAGCTCCAGCGGCGAGGTGACCGCCTCCAGCCTGAAGCGGACCCTGCTGCGCAAGGACCCCACGTTCAGCGAATCCGACTACGGCTTCCGCACCTTCGGTGAACTCCTGCGCCACCTGGCCGAGCACAATGTGATCGAGCTGTCCGAAGGGCCGGCCAAGGGGGATCCCGAGGTGTCGCTGCCCGAGCGCGGCGACCGCGAGGCGGCGTTCGCGCTGTTGCGCTCCGTCGTCGCGGACCTGGCCGGCGCCGACGGGGCGGTGGCCCTGTCCGGTCTGAAGAACCAGCTCCGCCGGGCCCGGCCGGACTTCAGCGAGAAGAAGCTCGGCTACCGCAGCTTCCTGCAGTTCTGCACGGCGGCCGCCACCAGCGGAATCGTCGACCTGCAGTGGAGCCCGGAGGCAGACGACTACCTACTCACCCCACACAGCCCCTGACCTCGCCCCGGCGCACTCGCCGACCGACGCGGCGCGGCTGCCCGGCCGCTCAGCTGCCGGCCGATGGACACAGGAGCGAGTCCAGCAGCGGCAGCCGGAGGGGATCCAGGCAGACGCTCACCACCGGTGGGTCGGCGGGCGGCGGCTCGCTGCTCGGGGCGGGCGCAGGTGTGGGGGCGGCGCTCGACGGCGGCGGCGCGGCCGGGGGAGCGGCGGTGGTCGGTGCCGGCTGGCCGGCCGGTGGCGTTCTGGTGACCCGGGCGGCAGGCGGGGCGGGCCGCGGCCGCCCCGAGGTGGTGCGCGGGGCGGGTCGGGTCGCCTCGGGCGTCTCGGTGGTGGTCAGCGCCACGGACACGGCCGCCGGGGAGGGCACCGGACCGGTGCCGGGAGCCGCCGGGCGGGCGGACGGGCTCGGGAAGACCTCGACGGTGCCGTTGGGTTCCTCCACGGGGGCCATCCCGCTCGCACCCGGCTGTGCGCGGTATGGCACGTCGGCCGGGCCGGGGGTGACCGCGCCGGTGGTCAGCGCCGCGAACGCCACCGCGACGACGACAGCGGCGGCGGCGGCCATCCGCTCCGGCGGCAGCAGGGCCACCGGCGCGTCCTGGGGCGCCACCGGTGGCGGGGGCGCTGGCCGCACGGCGCGGTGGGCCGCCAGCAGGGCGTCGACCTGCGGGGCGACGGCGGCCCGTTGCCCGCTGGCGGCGGCGAAGGCGAGGGTGAGATAGAAGCGGAAGTTCACCGTCGCGGTGCCGGGCACCTGCAACCCGGCGGGCCGACGCCCGTCCGCGGTGTGCAGGAGGGTCACCGGGACCTCCGGATGGTGGCCGGGCCCCAGCAGCTCCCGGTACGTCCACTCGCGCCGGCCGCTGCGCCCGCCGAAGGCGACCCGGCGGTCGGTCACGACCGCCATCCCGGTGTCGACCACGCGCAACCCCTTGGGCAGCGCCGGGCCGGACGACTCGACGAGGGTGGCGCCGAGCGCCAGGCCGGGCGGAGGCAGCCCGGCGATGTGTCGGGCCTCCGCCTCGACCAGCTCCGCGCTCGGCAGTACGCGGTAGAGGACCTCGTCGTCGTCGAGCTCCACGGGCAGGCCGGTGCGGGGCTGGGTGCACCCGAGGAACCCGGTGGCCTCGATGCGCAGTCGCACGAGCTGCTCCTCGCGGCGGCGCCACGCCTCGACCTCGGCGTCGTACGCGCGCCGCCGCCGGTCGTTCTCGCGATGCGCCCACGCCACCTGCCGTCGAGACTGTGCCGCGGCGTACCTGGGGGCGATGACTGACCGTTGCGCCGTCACACCTCGTACAACGGCCGCCGAGGGTGACGGACACGAGGCGGGGAGTAACCGGTCCCTTTCCTCCCGGAAGAGGAGGGAATAGTCGCGTGGTGGCTTCACGATCGGCGCGTGAGCGACGTCGGCCCGCTACGGAGAAACGGCGGCGCCCGGGAACTTCTCGGCGCCGCCGAGCGACCAACAGAGGGCGCGCGACCCGGCCGGGTCCGTGACCGGTCGGCCGTGCGGTCGGAGGAGGCGCAGGAATGAACCGAGCAAGGCCAGCTCCCGTACCGTTGATCAGGACAGCGACGGACCGGCCGGCCGGTCACGGATGACCGCGCACGCCGACGACGCGCAGGTCACCCGGTGGGCGCAGCTGGCCGGCCGAGGTGACCAGCAGGCCGCCGCCGCGTTCGTCCGGGCCCTCCAGGGCCCGGTGTGGCGGTTCCTCGCGCACCTGGCCGGCCCGGCCGAGGCCGACGACCTGGCCCAGGAGACGTTCCTGCGCGCGCTGCGCAGCCTGCCCGGCTTCGCCGGCCGCTCGTCGGCCCGGACCTGGCTGTTCACCATCGCGCGCCGGGTCGCCGTGGACCACGTACGGGCCGCCGCGGCCCGCCCGCGGGTGTCCGCGCTGACCGACTGGGAGCGGGCCGCCGAGGCCGCCGGGGCGGTCACCTCCGGCGGCGACGACGCCGTGACCCTGCGGCGGCTCATCGCCGCCCTGGCGCCCGAACGGCGGGAGGCGTTCGTCGCCACCCAGCTGGTCGGCCTGTCCTACGCCGAGGCCGCGCAGGTGTGCGGCTGCCCGGTCGGCACCATCCGGTCTCGCGTCGCCCGGGCCCGCGAGGACCTGGTCGCCGCCTGGCAGGGCGACACCCGGGGAAGCCGCGTGGTCTGAGCCGGCCCCGCCGGCCCGGGTCCGCCCCGCCGGGCCCGGGCACGACCCCGTCGCGCACCGCCCGAGCCGGCCCCACCCGTGCGCCGACCGGCGGTCAGGCCGCCTCGCGGTCGCGGGCCTGCGCGGAGTACGGCGGCAGCAGGCGCAGCGGCGCCACCTCCGGCTCTTCCTCCAGCCGCAGCGACCACCGCGACCCCGATGAGCGCCCCTGCCGGGGCGGGGTGCCGCCCGTGCGCCACCGCGGCCGGGACAGCAGCAGCATGACCACCCAGCCGACGACCAGGAACCCGTGGCTGACCAGTCGCTGCACCGCCACCTGCCCGGTGATCAGGTCGTTCACCGACAGCAGCACCAGCGTGGCGACGAAGGCACTGAGCATCGGCAGCAGCCCCGCCGGCGCGGACCGGCGCAGCGCCACGTACAGGAACCCGGCGCCCACGGCCACGTTCCATGCCGCGGACTCGTGCCACAGGTGCTGGCCGGAGGTGTGCACGTGGCCGATGACGGCGTCGCGGCCGACCTGCGCCATCCCGAGCACCAGCTGCACCGCCCCGAGCAGCCCCAGCACGCCTCGCAGCCCGAGCGCCACGCGCTCCCGCCTGGCGGGCCGGGCGGGAGTCGGGGGCGCGGCCGCGAGCACCGCGTCGACCAGGTCGGGCAGCTGCGGCACGACGTGCGTGCGCGCCCGCCGGGTCACGGCCGCCGCCGCGTCGAACCACTCCCGGCAGCCGGCGCAGGACTCCAGGTGCCCCTCGGCCGCCGCAGCCTCGGCTGCCGACGCCTCACCGTCCAGCTGCGCCGACAGGATCTCCCGCCACTGCTCACACGCCATGTAGAGGTAGTCGTCGGCGGCGCCCACCTGGTTCCCGGCTCCCCGGCGGCCGGCGCCGCCCGCGTCGATCGTGTGCCATTCTGCTTCCTACTCGTTGCTCATAGTTGAGTGGTTCGGATGTTTCGCTCTCCGCCCTGCGGTGGCTGGGTTGGAGTCCTGGACCGGCAGTGTGGTCCGGTGGCGATCGGTCCGTTCCTGCAGGATCTGCTTCACCCGTTGGTGTGGGGTGTGCAGGGCGATGTCGGGGTCGCCGGCTCGGTGCAGGATGTTGATCGCGGCGTTCACGTCGGCCTGCCACACCACCCCGCACGTAGTGCAGTGAAGCCTGTCGCCGCTGCGGCGGCCGAAGTCGCCGCAGTGGTGGCAGGTTTGTGAGGTGTAGGCGGCGTTGACGGGAACGAGCGCAGAACCTCTACGCTCCGACACGCTTTTCAGCGCCTCGGCGGTGACTCCTTTGGTCCACGCGGCGAGACGCCGGTTGATGTTCTTGGGAAGCTTCTTACGTCCGGTGAAGGCTTTGGTGAGGTCCTCGGCGATCACCGTGCCCGCTTTGTCGACGACCTCGTGCACGGCGGTGAAGATCTCCGTACGCACCCGCGCCCGATGCCGGGCGGCCTGCCGATCCCGCTTCACCGTGCCCAGGTTGTTGACCTTGATCCGGTGCGCTTTCGCATGGTCACCACGCGCCGCGGCGGTGTTGGCGATCGAGCGCAGCTTCGCCCGCCGCCGGTTTCGTTCCTTCAACCGGTCCGACTCGCGGGTCAGCAACTCGCCGAGCTGTTCACCGTGCGGCTGGCCGTCGGAGTCGGTGAGGGCTTCGGTGTAGCCCTTGTCCACACCGACCGTCGCATCGCCGCACGGCCGCTGCGACGACCGCATCTGCGAGGCGTCGATCTGGTAGGGCACCTCGACCCGGCCGCCACGCAGGATCAGCCGCAGCGTCCCGGTCGGGGCGACCGTCGTGGACAACGGGATTCGGACCATCCTGCGGGGCTCGAGACCGGGAATCGCCAGCCACAACCGGCCGCGCCCGTCAACGACGGTGTTGTACTTGTCGGCACGGACGACGATCTGATCGTGGGTGCGGTTGCGCCCACGTTTCCAGTGCTTGCGCATCTGCCGTGCCAGGAACGGATCGTCAGCCCATTGGTCGGTCCTCAGCGCGGTGAACATTCGCTTGCGCTCGGCCGGATCGCTCGTGCGTCGGCTGATCGCCCGCCGGACGTCGACCTTGGCCGCCTCCAGGTTCGCTCCGATGTCGGCCATCGCGTCGCGGACGGTTTCCTTCCACGCATTCGCCAACACACCAAACAACGCGCGTGTGCCGTCGGCCAGCCACCGGTCCCGCACCTGCCGGTCTCGCAGCCCGGACCCGACTCCGAGGATCGAGCCGTACCGCTGCCATACCTCGCTGCGCACCCGACCCAACCGGCGGGCCTGCTCCACCAGAGCGCCGTACTTGCCCGGATTCAGTCGGGCCGAGTAGGCGATCCGGGTGACCTTCACCGGTCACCCTCCATGGCCAAGTCCGCCCGTTTCAACTCCTTCTCGTAGCGGCGCAGACCGTCCAGCCGGCCCGAGAAGGAGTTGACGACCGCCAGGAGGTCCTCCACCAGCTCCTGCCGTGGGGACAGGGACTCCTGGTTGGCGACGACGATCTCGCAGCCGCCGCGCGCCGCCAGATGCTCCACCAGGTCGAACCCGAACCGAGCCAGCCTGTCCTGGTGCGCCACCACCAGCGTGGCGACCTCACCCCGGTCGACGGCGTCCATCAACGCCAGGAATTTCGTGCGGCGCAGGTTCATCCCGCCGCCAACCTCGCTGATCCACTCGTCCACGGCCAAACCACGAGCGAGGCAGAACTGTTGCGTCGCCGCCATCTGCGAGGCCAAGTCGGCCTTCTGACCCGGCGACGGCACCCGGCAGTACACCACAACCTTCCGACGCCCGGCGTTGAAACCCGGCTGCAGCACCCGGCGCACATCAGAATTGTCGTAAGACCGCTGCCCGGACGGCAGACGACGGGCCGTGATCCGACCCTCCGCCTCCCACCGGCGCACCGTGCTCACCGAGCGGCCCACCCGCTTGGCAAACTCGCCAATCCGATAGACACTGCCCACGACCGTCAATCGTGGACAGCTCTAGAAAGGAAAGCAACCACTAGTTGCTGCTCCTGATTCGGGTGCCCGGTCGGCGGGGCCAGGTTGGGGAGGGAGCGGGCGATGGGGGAGGAGCGGTCCGGGCCGTTGCACGGCGTCCTCGTCGCGGACTTCTCGCGGATCCTCGCCGGGCCGTACGCGACCATGCTCCTGGCCGACCTCGGCGCCGACGTGATCAAGGTCGAGGGGCCCGCCGGCGACGACACCCGGACCTGGATGCCGCCGGTCCGCGAGGGGGTCTCGACCTACTACCTCGGCGTCAACCGCAACAAGCGGTCGATCATCCTCGACCTCACCGACCCCGATGACCTGGTGCTCGCCCGGCGACTGGCGCACCGCGCCGACGTCATGATCCAGAATTTCCGGCCCGGCGCGCTGCGCCGCTTCGGCCTCGACCACGACAGCGTCGCCGCCGCTAACGAGGGGATCGTCTACGCCTCGATCAGCGGCTTCGGCGCGGGGGCCGGCGCCGACCTGCCCGGATACGACCTGATGGTGCAGGCGGCGTCCGGGCTGATGAGCCTCACCGGGGCGCCGGACGGCCCGCCGTACAAGGCCGGGGTGGCGGTGTTCGACGTGATCGCCGGCCTGCACGCGGCCGTCGGGATCCTCGCCGCCTTGCACCACCGGGAGCAGACCGGGACGGGGCAGCACGTCGAGGTGAACCTGCTCTCCTCGGCCCTGTCCGGCCTGGTCAACCACGCCAGCGCGCACGCCGCCGCCGGCGTCGTGCCGTCCCGGATGGGAAACGCCCACCCGAGCATCTTCCCGTACGAGCCGCTGCCGACCGCCGACGGCGAACTCGTCGTGATCGCCGGCAACGACGGCCAGTTCCGCACCCTGTGCCAGGTCCTCGGCCTGCCCGGGCTGCCCGACGATCCCCGCTTCCGGCGCAACCAGGACCGCACCGCCCACCGGGACGTGCTGCGCCCCCTGCTGGTCGCGCGGCTGGCGCAGCGGACCAGCGACGAGTGGTTCCGGGACCTGCGCGCGGCGGGCGTGCCCTGCACGCCGATCAACGCGGTCGACGGCGGGGTCGCCCTGGCTCGGCGGCTCGGGCTCGACCCGGTGGTCATCGTCGACGGCGTACCCGGCGTCCGGCACCCGATCGGCTTCTCCGCCACCCCGCCGCGCTACGACCTCCCGCCGCCCGGGCCCGATGAGCATGGCGCCGAGATCCGCGCCTGGCTGGCCGGGTGATCGGTGACGAATTCGTCGCCGTCGAGGAGGAACCGGACCTTTGCCACGCGCGGCACGCCGGCGGGGCGTACCGTGGGGAGTTCGGCCGTTCCCGTGCCCGGAGCGAGGAATGTCCCCCACCGCTCGTCGGCCACCGCGGGCGCCGTGTCGCCGTGCTGGTGGACCTCCCAGGGGATTCACAGCCCGGCGACGTGACGCTGCGCTCAGCGGCCGCCTACATTTGGTCCGGTTTGACCCCCGCCCGAGGAGACATCCGTGCCGCACGCCACCGCGCGTTCCGACAACCGCACACCCGTGGACCCGGTCCCGCCCACGGGCGCGGCCCGTCGGCGCTGGCCGCGCTGGGCCCGCTGGTGCGTGGCGGTCGGCGCGACCCTGATGACCCTCAGCGGCGTGGCCCTGGGCGGTAGCCAGTTCCTGCTGCACACCGCGACCAGCAAGATCACCCAGCAGAACCTGCTCGGCGCCGCCGCGGCGCCGCGCCAGCACCAGAGCATCACCGGGGCGAAGAACATCCTGCTCGTCGGCGTCGACACGCGCCCGAACCAGGACCCCAGCCAGCTCACCCGGGCCGACTCGATCATCCTGGTCCACATCCCGGCCGACCACAGCCAGGCGTACATGGTCTCGCTGCCGCGGGACTCGCTGGTGACCATCCCCGCCTACAACAACGGCGCGACGTCGTACGCCGGCGGGCAGAGCAAGATCAACGCCGCCTTCGCGTTCGGCGGTCGGGGGCTCACCGGCGCATCCGCGCTGTCGCACGGGTTCGAACTGCTCGCCCTGACCGTGCGCAACACCACCGGCATCACCCCGGACGCCGGCGCGATCATCGACTTCCAGGGGTTCAAGGAGATCGTCCAGACGCTCGGCCAGGTCTGCATGTACGTCGACGAGACCACCACGTCGATCCACCTGGGGCGGGACGACGCGACCGGGAAGACGGCGGCGCCGTACAAGATCAACCCCGACGGCACGGTGAACCACCGCATCCCCGGCGTCACCCCGAACGTCTACACCAAGGGCAACCACTGCCTGAATCCGTCCCAGGCGCTGGACTTCGTCCGGCAGCGGGACCTGCTGGCCAACCATGACTTCGACTACGGCCGGCAGCGGCACCAGCAGCAGTTCGTCAAGGCGGTGCTGCAGCAGGTCATCAGCAAGGGCTTGAACTCACCGACCAAGCTGCCCGGACTGCTGTCGGCGGTGGGCAAGGCGATGACCGTCGACGACGGTGGCATCCCGCTGGAGGACTGGGCGTTCGCGATGCGGGGGATCCGCCCCGATGCGATCACCACGATCAAGACCAACAACGGCACCTTCAACAGCCGTACCGTCCCGGGGGTCGGCAGCGCCGAGATCCTCAGCGCGACCAGCCTGCAACTGCTGCACGCGGTCCGGGACGACAGCGTCGCGGCCTTCGTCCAGGCCCACCCCGCCTGGGTGGCCGACGCCCAGCCGACGCCGGCCCACTGACCGGCGTCCGTTCCGCCTCCATCTCGTTTCACCCATCACCTCGTCCGTCGGGGATGCCCGGGCGGCGGCACTGTCGGCTGCGCTCACCCCGCCGCGACCACCGCACATCTCGTCCTTGACGCGCCGCCGGCTGCGTTGACATGTGACCATCTGGTCACCTATTCTTCTGGTCGTGAACGACGAGGACCTGGTCTTCAAGGCGCTCGCCGATCCGACCCGGCGAGCCCTGCTCGACCGCCTCTTCGTGCGCGACGGCCAGACGCTGACGCAGCTGGAGTCCGAGCTGGACATGACCCGCTTCGGGGTCATGAAGCACCTGCGCCTGCTGGAGGAGGCGGGTCTCGTGGTCACCCGGCGGCAAGGCCGGGAGAAGCTGCACTTCCTCAACCCGGTGCCGATCCGGCTGATCCACGACCGGTGGATCGACAAGTACACGGAGGGCCACACCAGGGCGCTGCTGGACCTCAAGGCCGAGCTCGAACGCGACGAACCGGAGGAGAAGAGATGACCACCACAACGACGGCCGGGACCACCAAGGTCTACCGGGTGTACATCAAGGCCACGCCGCAGGCCATCTGGGACGCGATCACCAAGCCCGAGTGGACCCGACGGTACGGCTACCAGGGCATCGCCGAATACGACCTGCGGCCGGGCGGCCGCTACCGCGCCTACGCCATCAAGGAGCACCAGGAGGCCGGCATGCCCGAGGTGCCGGTGGAGGGCGAGGTGATCGAGGTGGACCCGCCGGTCCGGCTGGTGCAGACCTGGCGGCCCACCTGGCTGGACGAGCCGGCCACCCGGTTGACGTACGAGATCGCCGCGCAGCACGGCGGGGTCAGCTGCCTCACGGTGATCCACGAACTCGCCGGCGCGCCGCAGACCATGGCACAGGTCAACGGCGACGTCGAGGGCGCCGGCGGTGGCTGGGCGGAGGTCCTCAGCGACCTGAAGTCCCTGCTGGAGACCGGCGCCCCGCTCTACGCCTGAGCCGCGACCACGGAGCGGAGCAGACCACGCGCCCGCTGGAGCATTGAACGCCGCCCCGCCGTGACGCGGCCGTGACGCCCCGGCGACGGGCCCTGCGGCAGCCTCGGCCCCGTGAGCAGCTTTCCGGGCAGCCCGCAGGCCCCCGTCGACCCGGTCGCCCCCGGAACCCGGAACTCGGCCCGCACCTACGCGCGTCCACCGGCGTTTCTGTCCACGTGCCGCCAGCTGTCCGTGATCCGGTGCCGAGGCGCCGGTCGGCGGGAGATC
The DNA here is from genome assembly GCF_008119785.1 of Micromonospora sp. MP36. GTDB lineage: Bacteria > Actinomycetota > Actinomycetes > Mycobacteriales > Micromonosporaceae > Micromonospora. The sequence goes on from NZ_VSFA01000085.1 coordinate 30,459, forward strand.
CGGGTCGGCCGCACCGCGAGAAGAGAGCACGCCATGACCAGTCAACTCGCCGGCAAGAACATCATCGTCACCGGGGGCACCCGGGGCATCGGTCGGGGCATCACCCTCGGGTTGGCCACGGCCGGCGCGAACGTGATCGCCTGTTACCGGACCGAGGGCGAGCACGTCGAGGCGCTCGCCCACCAGCTCAAGGAAACGCCGGGCACCCACCGGCTGATCCGGGCGGACGTGACCGACGTCGAGGACGTCGAGCGGCTCGTCGACGAGGCCGGCGGCGGCCAGCGCACGCTGCACGGCCTGGTGCACAACGCGGGGGTGATCAGCCCGGTGCCGTTCGCCGAGCTGACGCCCGACGAGTGGCACCGCGTGGTGGACACCACCCTCACCGCTGCCTACCTGGTCGTCAACCGGGCGCTGCCGCTGCTGACCGCGGGCTCCTCGGTGGTGGCCATCGGTTCCCGGGCGGCCACGGTCGGGATCCCGCTGCGCGCGCACTACACCGCGGCGAAGGCCGGCCTGATCGGGCTGATGCGCTCGCTGGCCAAGGAGTTGAGCCCGCAGGGCATCCGGGTCAACGTGGTCGCCCCGGGGACCATCGAGACCGAGGAGGCGGCGCGGGACTCGTCGGAGCAGCGGCGGGCGCACGTCGAACGCCACTCGAAGATCATCGCGTTGCGGCGCTACGGGCGGCCGGAGGAGGTGGCCAACGCGGTCGCCTTCCTGCTGAGCGACCAGTCCTCCTACATCACGGGGGAGACCCTGTACGTCGACGGCGGCATCTGACGGTCGGGACAGGCGTGGGGCGCGACGCCGATTTCCGCGGCGCGGCCCCCCCCTTCCTTTTCCCCCCCCTCCCCCGGGCCCCCTTACCCGCCTTCAACCCCGGCCAAACCAGGGGGGCGGGACGGGGGTTGCTACCGCGCG
>NZ_VSFA01000086.1 GCF_008119785.1 Micromonospora sp. MP36
GCCGATCGGCGAGCGCGGGCACCGAGGATCACCGGGATCACAATCAGAGTCATCTCGTCGACCAGATCGTTCTCCAGCAGCCACCGGGTCAGGGCGCCACTGCCGTGCACCTGCAGCTCACCCCCGGGCTTGGCCTTCAGCTCACTGATGGCCGCCGCGAGGTCCCCGCGGAGAACGGTCGTGTCCTGCCAAGGCGGCGCGGTGAGCGTGGTCGAGGCAACGTACTTGGGGGCCTCGGTCAAGGCCACGCCGATGGGGTGTGCGCGCATCTGGTCGATTGATCCCCAGGAGCCGGCGAACAACTCGTAGGTGCGCCGGCCGAACAGGAACGCCTCGGCGCGCTGGTAGGTCTGCGTGATGAACGTCCTGGTCTCGTCGTCACCCGCCCCCCGAGCCCATCCGCCGCGCTCGAATCCGTTCCTGCGGTCATCCGACGCGGCGCCGTTTCCCTGCATCACCCCATCGAGGGTGACCTGGGTCATGGTCGTCAGCTTCATGATCGCGGTTCCTTTACCTCGGCACCGCCCCCTTGCGGGCGGCCTCACCCCTGCTACGAACACCACCGCCCCGATCCGACACCGCCACCCGGATTTTTTTGAAGAACTTTCCAGGACGCCGGTCGTCAGCGATCCGCCGGCGGCCCCGCCCGCTGCTGCTGTCGTCTGCCAGGTGAGCTGAGGTATTGCCAGCGGGTGGCGTCACAGTTCGGCGATGGCCTCGGCGGTGGTAGGCGGTGTGCCAACGGCTTCGACGGGGATACGAGCGGCGGGCTTGGTTGTCAGGTGTGCGGCGCTGACACGGTCGAGGCGGAGCCAGCGGATCGCTTGACGAGTGTGGCAGTGCCCGACGAGGTACCAGTGTCCTTGGGTGCGGGCCAGGAGCACGGGATCGACTTGCCGGGTGGTCGGCGTGCCATGCCGGTCGCGGTAGTCCACGACGAGGACGCGCTGTGCGTGGAGTGCCTGCTCGATCGCGTGCCGAATCCGGGCATCGCCGGGTGTGTCGGTGTGGTCGATCCAGACACGACCGTTCAACGCGGTGGCGTTTTCTCGCGCGCGGGCGTCCATCACGCCGAGCACCTTGACGAGGGCGGCGCGGGCGTGGCTGTCGAAGGGCTGTCCGCGGTGGGCGGCCACGGCGGCGGCCAGGCCCGAAACCTCGGCGTCGGTGAAGTTCACCGGCGGGAGGGTCGCGGCGGCGTCAACGACGTAGCCACCACCGGGTCCGGGTCGAGCCCAGACCGGGAAGCCGCCGTGCTGCAGAGTCGAAATGTCTCGTTTGATCGTGCGGACGCTGACCTCGAAGATCGCGGCGAGTCGTTCCGCCGAGCGGCCGGCGGCCCCCGCGCGCCGCAGTTCCTCACGCAAGGCGTAGAGACGGTCGGTGCGGTTCATCCAATAAATAGTGACATACCGGTGACATCGCTGGGAGTGACGATGGCGTCCATGAGCACTTCACGTGATCCGATCATGTTCCTCAGCGGCGCCGGGCTTCCCGCCTGGATCTGGGATGACGTCCGCCGCGACCTCGGCGAAGGGCAGCAGACCTGTGTCGCCGCCCGACCGCAGGGCGGCCGAGCCCGGTTGCGCGACTACGCCCAGGCGGTCATCGACTCCGCACCGCCGGGTCGGTACGCGATCGTCGCGCACTCGGCCGGTGGTGTGATCGGTGCCGAAGTCGCCCGGCTCGTGCCCGAACGCGTCAGCGCGTTCCTGGCGATCAGTGCCGTGATCCCGCAGCCGGGAGGATCCTTCATCTCGGCGATGCCGGTGCCGAACCGGTGGGTGCTCAGTGCCGCGATGCGAGTCGCCGGGACCCGGCCGCCGGACTCGGCGATCAGACGTGGCCTCGCCCATGGTCTGGACGAAAAGGTCACCGACCGCATCATCGCCGATTTCACCCCCGAGTCACCCGCCCTCTACCGAGACCGGACCACTCACCGGTCGTGGAACGGGTGGCGCGGCTACCTGCGCACCACCGACGACCACGAGCTGCCGATGGCGCTGCAACAACGCTGCGCCCAGCGACTCGGCGCAGCCTGGCAGAACGACCTGAATACGGGGCACCTGCCGATGCTCGAAGACCACCAAGCCGTCGCGGCTGCGATCACGCGATTCCTCGACGCACGGCCGTGACACCGATCGACTGACGGGCAGGAGGCCTCGGTAGGAAAAGACCCGGCAGGGAGCCGCGGGTGCGCAGGCCCGGAACGGGACGGGACCCTGCGCGAGCGACGGCCAGCCTCACGAGTACGCATCCGCCGGCGGGCCGGTGGAACCCGGTCAGCTCCGGCCGTCATCTCGGCCAGCCCCCTGCGCGTGTGGTGGCGTTGCGCTGGCGAACAGCGTGTGGCCCGCGCTGTCCGAGCGCTCGCGATCGGAGCCGAGCCGGATCTCCCGTCCCTGCCAGTGTTTCCGCAGCCAGCGGTCGTGGCTGGCCAGCACGATCGCGCCGGGGCCCGGGCCCAGCGCCGCCTCCAGTTCGTCGCACAGGCGCGGCGACAGGTGGTTGGTGGGTTCGTCGAGCAGCAGCAACTGCGGCGGTCGCGCCACCAGCAGCGCCAGCGCGAGCCGTCGGCGCTGTCCCACCGAGAGCCAGCCGACCGGCTTGTCCAGGTCCGCCTCGTGCATCAGACCCAGCGAGCCCAGCGGTACCGCCTCGGCCCGCTCGGCGCCCAGCGCCAGCTCATAGGTGTCCCGGGCGGACCGGTCCGGCCGGTCGAAAACGGTGTTCTGGGTGAGCAGTCCGACGGTCAGTCCGCGCCGCCGCCGCACCTCGCCCTCGGGTGCGAGCCGGCCGGCGAGCACGGCCAGCAGGGTCGACTTCCCGGCCCCGTTCCCACCGCTGACCAGCAGGCGGTCGGTCGCCGACACCGCCGCGCTCACCGGTGCGAGCCGGCCCGGCACCCGTACGCCGTCCAGGGACACCAGCGGATCGTCGCCCTCCGCCGCCGGTGCGGCGAGGGCCGGGCTCGCGAACCGCAGGGGCTTCGGCGGCTCGCCGACCTGCGAGCGCTCCAGCTCCTCCAGGCGGCGGGTGGCGTTGCGTACCCGTCGGGAGATCTGGCTCTGCACCCGGCCGGCGCGGTGGCCGTAGCCCATCTTCTCGTTGTCGCGCGGCCCCCGGTCCGGCGCGACGCGGTGCGCGGTGACCCCGGCGTTGACCCGCAGCGCCGCCAGTTCCTCCTGTTCCTCGGCCCAGCGTCGCTCCCAGCGGTCCCGCTCGGCACGTTTCTCGGCCAGGTAGGCGCTGTAGTTGCCGCCGTAGCGGACCGGGCCGTCCATCGCGGGGTCGAGGTCGATCAGGTCCGTGCACACGGCGTCCAGAAAGGCCCGGTCGTGGCTGGCCACCACGACGGCCCCGGGCAGGGTGCGCAGCTGCTCCTCGACGAAGGCGGCGGCACCGTCGTCGAGATGGTTGGTCGGTTCGTCCAGCAGCAGCGCGGAGGGCCGCCGGACCAGCAGCGCGGCCAGCGCGAGCCGGCCGCGCTGCCCGCCGGACAGCGACCCGAGCGTCCGGTCGTGTCCGAAGGCGCCGAGGCCGAGGCCGTCGAGCACGAGCGCGGCACGCCGGTCGGCGTCCCAGGCATCCCGCTCCTGGGCCTGTTCGAGCCGGACGCCGTACGCGTCGAGCAGGCCGGCGTACTCGGGCGCGTCCTGCGCGGTCCGCGCGAGCTGCTCGGTGAGCCGTTCCAGCTCGGCGAGGTCCTCCCTGGCCTCGCGCAGGGCGTCGTCGAGGACGTCGGCGATCGTCGCGTCGGCGCCGTACGGCATCTCCTGCTGAAGAAAGCCCAGGTCGGGCGGGCGCGTGACGGTGCCGGCGTCGGGGTCGTCCGTCCCGGCCAGCAGGCGCAGCAGGGTCGACTTGCCGACGCCGTTCTCCCCGATCAGCCCGATGCGGTGCCCGGGCGAGGCGGTCAGGGAGACACCGTCGAGCACCCGCCGGTCGCCGAGGGTGTGGACGAGGTCGTGAGCGAGCAGAGCGGGCTGAGGCATGGGGTCCGTCCAACGTGATCGGTGCTCGGCCCGCGGGGCGGCATGCCTCGGACACGGGCCAGGTCGACACGCCGGCGGCTCACACCTCAGGGGCCCCCGTCTCCTTCAGCTCGCCGTCGGACAGCCGCAGCCACCGGTTCACGCCGATGTCGCGCAGGAACCGCTCGTCGTGGCTGACCACCACGAAGGCCCCCTGGTAGGAGTTCAGGGCGCTCTCCAACTGGCCCGCGCTGACCAGGTCGAGGTTGTTCGTCGGCTCGTCCAGGAGCAGCAGGTGCGGAGCTGGTTCCGCGCACAGCACGCAGGCCAGGGTGGCGCGCAGCCGCTCGCCTCCGGAGAGCACCCCGACGGGCAGATGGGCGCGCGGCCCCCGGAACAGGAAGCGGGCGAGCAGGTTCATCCGCTCGGCCTCCGGCCGCTGCGGGGCGTGGTCGGCGAAGTTCTCGGCGACCGTACGGTCCGGGTCCAGCAGGTCGAGGCGCTGCGAGAGGTAGGCGATGCGGCCGTCGGCCCGCTTGATCTCGCCGCTCTGTGGTGTCAGGTCGCCGTTGATCAGGCGCAGCAGCGTGCTCTTGCCGGCGCCGTTGGGACCGGTCAGCGCGATGCGCTCCGGGCCCCGGACGGTCAGGTCGACGCCCTGGCCGGCGAACACGTCCTTGTCGCCGAGGCGGACGCGGAGCTGCGCGCCGAGGAACAGGTTGCGTCCGGCGGGCACGTTGGTGTCCGGCAGGTCCAGCGTGATGCGCTGCTCGTCGCGCAGCGCGCGCCCGGCCTCGTCCAGCCGGGCTTTCGCCTCGCTGACCCGGCTGGCGTGCATCTGGCCCGCCCGGCCCGCGGACTCCTGCGCGCCCCGCTGCATGGTGCCGGCGAAGATACGAGGCAGGCCGGCATTCTTCAGGTTGCGGGCGGCGTTGCTCTGCCGGCGTTCGGCGCGTTCGCGGGCCTGCTGCATCTCCCGCTTCTCCCGCTTCAGCTCCTGCTCGGCGTTGCGGACGTTCTTCTCGGCGACTTCCTGTTCGGCCCGCACGGCCGCCTCGTACTCGGTGAAGTTGCCGCCGTAGAAGCGCAGTTCGCCGCGGTCGAGTTCGGCGATGCGTTCCATCCGGTCGAGCAGGGCGCGGTCGTGGCTGACCAGGAGCAGGCAGCCGGTGAAGTCCTCCAGCACGTCGTAGAGCTGGTGCCGGGCTTCGAGGTCGAGGTTGTTGGTGGGCTCGTCGAGCAGCAGCACGTCGGGCCGCTTCAGCAACTGGGCGGCGAGACCGAGGGAGATGACCTGGCCGCCGCTGAGGGTGCTCAGGCTGCGCTCCAGGGTGAGGTCGGCCAGGCCGAGGCGGTCGAGCTGGGCGCGGGTGCGTTCTTCGATGTCCCAGTCGTCGCCGATGGTGGTGAAGTGCTTCTCGTCGACGTCCCCGGATTCCACGGCGTCGATGGCGTGGATGATCGCGGCGACGCCCAGCACCTCGGCGACCGTGAGGTCGCCGGCCAGGGGCAGGCTCTGCGGGAGGTAGCCGAGGGTGCCGGCCACGGAGACCGACCCGGTGTCTGGCCGCAGTTCACCGGCGATGAGCTTGAGCAGGGTGCTCTTGCCGGTGCCGTTGGGCGCGACGAGGCCGGTGCGGCCGGAGCCGACGGTGAAGGACAGGTCCTGGAAGACGGGAGTGTCGTCGGGCCAGGTGAAGGACAGGTTCGAGCAGACGATGCAGGCATCGGACATGGAGGTGACCTCATGGGGAGGGGGGCAGAGAAGACACTTCCGCCCCGGCAGCAGACAGGGAAAAGAGGGGACGACAGCGAGGCCACGCCGGCGGCGCTTCCACGCGCCGGTCCGGTGGCCTGTCGGGTCCGGGTATCACCCGGAGATGTCGTCGTCCACCACCATGTCTGGGCTCCTCAACAAACGATCAACGCCGCTCCCACTGTAACAGCAGGCGGCGTTGGATCGGAGACGCGACGGGTCACCCAGCCGGGGCCTCGACCGGCCGGCGGGCGCCCGGCGGCGCTGGTGCGGCACTCGGCTCGCCTCCCGGCGAAGCCGGCCGGCAGCCGAGGTAGGCGTCCAACGCGGCGGCGCCGGTGAGCATGGCGCGGCCGCGGGCCGAGAGGCGGGCGCGCCAGTCACGCAGTGCCGACTCAAGCGGTGCGACACCTCCGGCGGAGCGGACCTGGGCGATCAGCGGGGCGATCTGCTCGAGCAGGTAGCCACCCCGTCTGAGCTGGTGGGCCAGCCGGGCGTCGCGCACGTCGGCCGCGCTGTAGACCCGGTAGCCCGTCCGCGGGTCGCGGCGCGGCTGGACCACGCCGGCGCGTTCCCATTTCCGCAGGGTGGCCGGGCGGATGCCGAGCCTTCTCGCCAGGGGGCCGACGAACGTGTCGCCGCGTTCCTGCGGCACGGGATCGAGGTCGCCAAGCGCGGCTTCGACGGCCTGGAGGGTGCGCCGGTCGTCGAGAAGCTGGGCGTGACTCTCGTCGATGAGCCGAAGCGCGTCCTCGGTCGCGTCCCGGTTGATCGCCTGCATGATCGACGTGGCCGTCTGATGGCCGTGCCCGGGCACGAGGGCGAGAAACGCGTGCAGGGCCTTCGCGTGCAGCGGCGTGTAGGTGCGGTAGCCGTGGGGGCTGCGTTCCGCGCCCGGAAGGATGCCCGCCGCCTCGTAGTTCCTGATCGCCTGCGTCGACAGACCGTGCCCGCGCGCCAGGTCAATCGGCCTGAGCCGCCCGCCGTCTTGAAGGTTTCGCCTCACTGTCCTGCCGATGTCGCGCGGAAGTTTCAACCGTCGGTTCAACGATACCGTTGATGGCATGACCGTTGGCATCAAAGACACCGCCCACGCCGTTGACGCTGCCGTCGTCATGGGGTTGCTCCCGGCCCGGCCGCGCCTGCTCGCCCTGGGTGAGCCCACCCACGGCGAGGACGTTCTGCTCGACGTACGCAACGAGCTCTTCCGGCAACTCGTCGAGCAGGAGGGCTACCGGACGATCACGATCGAGAGCGACTGCATGATGGGCCTGGTCGTGGACGACTACGTCACGTCGGGTACGGGCACCCTCGACGAGGCCATGGAGCGCGGCTTCAGCCACGGGTTCGGCGCGTCCGCGGCCAACCGTGAGCTGGTGCGCTGGATGCGCGCGTACAACGACGGCCGGCCCGCGTCCGAGCGGCTGCGCTTCGCCGGTTTCGACGGCCCGCTGGAGATCACCGGCGCCGCGAGCCCTCGGCAGGCCCTCACCGCACTCCGCGCCTACCTCACCGCCCGGGTGGACGCCGACCTGCTCCCCTGCACCGCGGAAACGCTCGATCGCCTGCTCGGCGCCGACGACCGGTGGACCAACCCCGCCGCGATGATGGACCCGACCCAGTCCGTCGGGCAGACGCCCGAGGCCAAACAGCTGCGGCTGCTCGCCGACGACCTGGTGGCCCTGCTCGACGCGCAGTCGCCCCACCTGATCGCGGCGTCCTCGCGCGACGACTGGGACCGGGCACGCATGTACGGGCGCACCGCCACCGGGCTGCTGCGCTACCACTTCTGGATGGCCGACACGTCACCGAGCCGCATGGCGCGGCTGCTGGGCGTGCGGGATTCGATGATGGCCGCCAACCTGCTCGCCCTCGCCGAACGGGGCCCGACCCTGCTGCACGCCCACAATGCACATCTGCAGCGGGACAAGAGCACGATGCAGATGTGGGAGGGACCGGTGCAGTGGTGGAGCGCCGGGGCGATCGTCAGCGCGCACCTGGGCGAGGGGTACGCCTTCCTGGCCACGGCCCTCGGCACGATCCGCCACCACGGTGTGCAGACCCCACCCCCGGACACCATCGAAGGGCTCCTGTACGCGCTCCCGGAGGACCGTTACGTCGTCGACGCCCGCCGACTGGCCGCTGTCCTCGACGACGTGGCGTCCGCTCCCCGCGTGTCCCCCTGGTTCGGCTACGCCCCGCTGGACCCGGCCCACCTGGCCAACTATGACGGGATCGTGTTCGTCAAGGACGCCCCGCCGAGCTAGGCCCCCGCAGCGCTCCATGGAGCACTGCGGCAACCGCCACGAGGTGCGGGCGCGCAGCGCCCGCACCTCGTAGGAAGGATGACAGTGATGCCCACCGGACTCACCAGGGACGCCGGCTGGCAGATCGGCGTGTCCCGCACGCTGGCCCACCCCGCGCCCGTCGTCTGGGACTTCATCAGCAGCCCCGAAGGGCTCGCCCTCTGGCTCGGCCCCGGCGCGGTCCTCACCCCGCAACGCGGCGCCCCCTATCGGACGGCCGCCGGAGTGACGGGCGAGGTGCGCGGCTACCGCCCGGCGGACCGGATCCGGGTCACTCACGGCACCACCACGATCCAGGTCGCCCTCTCCCCCGCCGCCGACGGAGCCCGGACGATGCTCCGCTTCCATCAGGAGCGTCTGGCCAGCGCCGAAGAGCGCGAACAACAGCGGGCGTACTGGCGGCGCATCCTGGACCAGGTCGCTGCCGCCCTCGACCAGCGGTGAACGGCATGACGGGGATGACCGCGGCGGACGTCCGGCGCGCCGCCGCCGAGATGACGCGGGTGCTGCGGCCCGCCGTGGACCGCGACTGGACCGTGCCGGCGGCAGACCTGGAGTGGACCTGCTGGACGGCTGCCGCGCACGTCGCCCACGACCTGCTCGCCTACGCCGCGCAGCTGACCGGCCTGCCGGCCGGCGGCTACCTCCCCCTCGACCTGCGGGTACGCGCCGACGCGACACCGGCCGAGGTGCTGACCGTGGTCACCGCGAGCGCCGGGCTGCTCGCCGCGGCCATCGACACCGCCGCCCCCGACAGCCGCGCCTGGCACTGGGGGCCGTGCGACCCGGGCGGCTTCGCGGCGATGGGCGTCGCCGAGATCCTGCTGCACACCCGGGACATCACCGGCGGCCTCGGGCTGGACTGGTCGCCGCCAGCACAGCTGTGCGCCGGAGTGCTCGGCCGGCTGTTCCCGGACGCGCCGGACGGCGATCCTGTCGCGGTGCTGCTCTGGATGACCGGCCGGGCGCCGCTCGGCGACCGGCCACGGCGTACCGCGTGGACGTGGCGGGCCGGGCTCCGCTGAGGCAGGGTCAGCGGCGACGCCACGGCAGCCGCCAGCGCCGCACCCGTGCCGCGACCGGGGCGGTTTCCGCCGCCGTGCCGGCCGCGACCCGTTCGGCGGCGGCCCGCTGGCGTTCCTCCCGCCAGACCCGCACGGTCTCCTCGACGTTGACGGGACGGACCGCCACCCGGGGCCCGCTGGGCACGCACAGGAAGTCCACGATCTCCCGGTTCAGCGCCGCGACCACCGCCCGCACCGACTCCTCGGTCGGCAGGTCCCGCACCTCGCCGGGCAGCCGCTCCACCCGGCGCCGCAGCTGCAACGGGGTGGGCAGCAGCAGGTCGCCCGGAATCCGTTCCCGCTCCAGGAGGCTCTTGATCCACCACGACTCGTCGTAGGGCAGGCCCCGCCCGGGAATCGGCTTGCCGGCGCCGGGCAGGTTGTCGAACTCGCCGCGCTCCTGAGCCGAGCGGATCTGCGCCTCGACCGCCGCCTCCCAGCTGGGTGTCACCGCCGTCACCTCCCGCTCCCACCGTATCCGCCGGTCATCCACGAGGTCAGCGCCGGCCGGCGGCGGACCATTCCCTACCCGGCCGGCGGGCCCGCGTACATTCCTGGTGGGCCCGCAGGGGCTCGTACCGTCGAACGGAAGGACCACCGGGGTGCGCGACTGGCTGGCCGGGCTCGGCGTCGCGGTGGCCTGCCTGCTGGCGAGCTGGGCGCTGCTGGTGCTGCTGGCTCGGCGGCTGCCGCCGGGCATCCTGCGCGACCTGGCCGCGTTCGTCCCCGACTGCCTGACCACCGTGCGCCGGCTGCGCAAGGACCCGCGGGTCCCCCGGCGGGCGAAGGCCGCGATCGTCTTCGCCGGGCTCTGGGTGGCCAGCCCGATCGACCTGATCCCCGAGTTCCTGCCGCTGATCGGCCCGCTGGACGACATCGTCGTGGTGGCCCTCGCCCTGCGGTACGCCGGCCGGCAGGTGCCCCGGCAGGTGCTGCTCGACGCGTGGCCGGGCGAGCCGCGGCTGCTGCTGCGCCTGCTCGGCCCGGCGCCGGCCGGCGCCGCGTCCGACGACGCCACGGCGACCGGCTCCGGCAGCGACCCGGCCGGTCGCTGAGCGCCCGGCGCACTGCTCGCGGCGGCGACGGCGTTCCAGCCGGCCCTGCTGTCCGCGGTGACCGGTTTCGACGTTCCGGTCCGTTTCCTGCAACCCGTCACCGCCGGGCGGCGGGGCGCCGTTCCGGTGCCGCCCCGCACCACCGCGGCGCTCGTCGTCGCCGGCTGGTGAGCCGGGTCAGCGGTGCCAGCGCACGTGCCGGTGCCCGTCGCGGGGGAACGGCGGCTGGGCGGGCAGCACCTCCTGGAAGGCGTACCCGCTCTTCTCCGCCACCCGGCAGGAGGCCAGGTTGTCCACCTGGTGCAGCAGTTCGAGACGGGTCAGCCCGCCGGCGGCGAACCGGGCGAACGCCCAGTCGCTGACCGCGGTGACCGCGCGCGGCGCCACCCCGCGCCCGCGGGCCGGCGCCGCCGTCCAGTAGCCCACCTCGGCGTCCGGGCGGCCGGGGGTGACCTCCTTGAGCACCACGTTCGCCACCAGCCGCTCCCCCTGCGGCCCCGGCTCCAGCACGGCGAAGCTGAACCGCCGGCCGGCCGCCCAGCCCTGCCGGGCCCGGCGCAGAAACGCCCGGGCGTCCGCGGCGGTGGTGACCGGAAACCGGGTCCAGCTGCGCAGCACCGGATCCCGGTACGCCGCCAGCAGCGCGTCGGCGTCGTCGGCGCGCCATGGCCGGAGCACGAGTTCGGGGGCGGTGGCCGTGGCGGCGGCGCGCAGGACCATGGACATTCCCGCATTCTCGCGCCTCGGTCCCGCCCGCCGGAAGCGGGGCGATCACCGTTCCTCCGCCTCCTGGGCGCCTGAACCGCCCCGACGCCACGGAAGGCCGGCCCGACGGGTGGGACGGCCAGTGTCCACCTGGTCAGGCCGTGACCGCCCAGGCGTAGGGTCGCCGGCAGATTCACCGGAACGGGGGGCGTCATGGTCACTGCAGGCGCGTTGGTGGGCATCGGCCTGGTGGCGTTGGGGCTGGTGCTCACGCCCGGCCCGAACATGGTCTACCTGGTGTCCCGGTCGGTCACCCAGGGCCGGCGGGCCGGGCTGATCTCGCTGCTCGGGGTGGCCGTCGGGTTCCTGGTCTACCTGGTCGCGGCGGTCGCCGGGATCGCCACGGTGTTCGTGCTGGTGCCGCCGCTGTACCTGGCGGTGAAGCTGGCCGGGGCGGCGTACCTGCTGTGGCTGGCGTGGCGGACGCTGCGCCCGGGCGGGCAGTCGGCGTTCACGCCGGCACCGCTGCCGCCGGACCGCCCCCGGCGGCTGTTCACCATGGGCGTGGTCACCAACCTGCTCAACCCGAAGATCGCCATCCTGTACGTGTCGCTGCTGCCGCAGTTCATCGACCCGGCGCGCGGGCACGTGGCGGTGCAGAGCCTGCTGCTGGGGCTGACCCAGATCAGCATCGCGCTGACCGTGAACGGGCTGATCGTGCTCACCGCCGGCACGGTGTCGGCGTTCCTCACCCGCCGCCCGGCGTGGGCGCGGGCGCAGCGGTACGTGATGGGCAGCGTGCTGGCCGGCCTCGCGGTCCGGATCGCCGCGGACCGGTCCCGCGCCGCCGTCGCCACCCCCTGACCGCCTCGCTGCTGGCCGGACGCTCAGAGGTTGTCGGGTCGGTTGAGCGCCGGGTGCCGCTCGCCCGGCGCGGCGTACCAGGCCCGCGCCGGATCGGCCAGCGCCGTGTCGATCCGTAGCCGGCTCCAGCCGTCCAGCTCCGGCAGATCGTCCGGGGCGAACCAGCCGACCGCGACGGACTCGTCGCCGTCGGCGGTGGCGACGCCGCCGGCGGCCCGGCAGCGGAACCACACGTTGAGGTACTCGCAGGTGTCGCCGTTCGGGTAGCGCACCGGATGGGTGGCCACCCCGCCGATCCGTTCGATCGCCACCCGCACCCCGGTCTCCTCGTACACCTCGCGCAGCAGCGCGTCGGCCGGCTGCTCGCCCGGGTCGACCATCCCGGCGGGCAGCGACCAGCGGCCGTTGTCGCCGCGGCGGGCCAGCAGCAGCCGCCCGGCGTCGTCGGTCACCACCGCGCTGACCCCGTACAGCATGAGCAGGTCGTGTCCGATGTGCTGGCGCAGCCGCGCGACGTACGGCGAGACGGGCATGCCCGGCAACCTACCCGCCGCCGGCGCGGCCGGCCGCGCCGCCCGGACCGGCCACTAGACTTCGGCCCCGATGGACGCCCAGCCCACCCCCGACACCCGCCCGTGCGCCCACTGTGGGCGGGAGGTGCCGCAGCGCGCCGGCGCCGGCCGCCCGTTCCGGTACTGCCGGGACAACGACGGCGCCTGCCAGCGGGCCTCCCGCAACTCCCGGATGCGCCACCGCAACGCCCCCGGCCTGCCCGGGCAGGTGGCCCGCACCTGGGAGGCGGTGGACCGGCTCGACCAGATCGTGGAGACCCTCACCGAGGCGCTGCACGCCGAGCTGTCGCCGGCCGGGGTGGAGCGGCAGGTCGCGCAGGTCCGCGCCGAGGCGGCCGCTCAGGTCGCGGCCGCGCACACCGAACGTGACGACGCCCGCCGCGACGCCGAGGACGCCGCCGCGGCCGCCGCCCGCGCCCGTCAGGACGCGCAGGCGGCGGCCGCCGAACGGGACGCGGCCCGGCAGCGGGCCGAGCGGGCCGAGGCGGAGGCCGCCCAGGCCGGCGAGCGGGCGCGGCACGCCGAGGCGGCCCGGGACGAGGCGCGCGGGGACGCCAGCGCCGCGCAGGCGCTGCGGGTGCAGGCCGAACGGGACCGCGACGCCGCCCGCCACGAGCTGCGCACCGTGCGGACGGAACTCGACGCGCAGCGGCGACAGGTCACCGACCTGACCGCTGAGCGGGACGCCGCCCGCGGCGACGCTGAGCGGGCCACCCGCTCGGCCGCGGAGGCGGTGGAGCGCGCCGAGCGGATGCGTACCGAGGCGGACCGGTCGCGGGCCGACGCCGACGCGTCCCGCACGGCCGCCGAACGGGCCGGCGCGGAGACCGCCGAGGCACGCCGGGCCGAACAGCAGGCGCGGACCGCCGCGCAGCGGGCCGAGGCCGCCCGGGCGGAGGCGGTCGCGGCGGCCGCGACAGCCCGGCAGGAGGCGGCGGCCCGCGCCGGCGAGCGGGACGCTCTCGCCGCGGACCTGGCGGCCGCGCGGGAGGCCGCCGGCGCCGCCGAGGCCCGGCTGGCGGAGCTGACGGTACGGCTGCGCGCCGCCGAGACCGACCGCGACGCGGCGCAGCAGCGGGCCGCCCAGCTGGCCGACCAGGTCAGCGACCTGGCCAGCGCGCTGGCGAGGCTCGGGACCCGCGCCACCTGACGTATTTTGGTTGAGTGCACAACCACTTGACGTTCCCGCCGCCGGTGGTGGCCACCGCCGGCAGTCCGGACCCGGCGGCGCCGCTGGTCGTGCTTCTGCACGGCCGGGGCAGCCACGAGCGGGAGATCCTCTCCCTGGCCGCGCAGCTGCCGGCCGGCCCGGCGTACGCGGCGGTCCGCGCGCCGATCGCCGAGGGCGGCGGGTACGCCTGGTTCGCCAACCGGGGCGTCGGCCGCCCGGTGGCGGCGTCGCTGCGCGCGACCATGGACTGGTTCCGCGGCTGGCTCGACGAGGTGGCCCCCGCCGGCCGTCCGGTGGCGCTGGTCGGTTTCAGCGGCGGCGCGGCGTTCGCCGGTGGCCTGCTGCTCGACGACCCGGCCCGGTACGCCGGCGCCGCGATCCTCTACGGCACCCTGCCGTTCGACGCCGGCGTGCCCACCACGCCCGGCCGGCTGGCCGGGGCGCCCGTGTTCGTGGCGCAGGGCGACCACGACGCGGTCATTCCCCGCGAGCTGCTCGACCGCACCTGGGCGTACCTGCGCGGCGAGTCCGGCGCGGCCGCCGTGGCCCGGCGCGACCCGGTCGGTCACGAGATCGCCGCGCCGGCCCTGACCGGCCTGTCCGACTGGCTGCGGGAGCGGTTGCCCGCCTGATCACGGGCTGGGACGGGGCAGCGCCGACGGCCCGGCGGCGGCGATGATGCGGGCGTGGGAAAGACGTACGAGCGCATCGACGGGCGGCTGCGGACCTTCATTGAGGCGCAGCCGATGTTCTTCACCGCCACCGCCCCCCTCGCCGGCGACGGCACGATCAACCTCTCCCCGAAGGGCCTGCGCGGCTCGTTCGCGGTGCTCGACGAGCACACGGTCGCCTACCTGGACTTCGCCGGCAGCAACGCGGAGACCATCGCCCACCTGCGGGAGAACGGCCGCGTCACGCTGATGTGGTGCGCGTTCGCGGGCCCGCCGAACATCGTGCGGGTGCACGGGCGCGGCGAGCCGGTGTTCCGCGACGATCCCCGGTGGCCGGACCTGCTGCGCCGCTTCCCCGACATCGACACCACCGTGCACGGGCTGCGGGCGATCATCGTGGTGCGCGCCGACCTGATCCGCGACACCTGCGGGTACGCCGTCCCGCTGATGACCTACGACGCCGACCGTGACCTGCACGCCCGGCGGTTCGCCCGGGAGGACGACGCGTCGTTGAGCGACTACTTCGCCGGCAAGCCGCACGTCGGCACCAGCATCGACGGGCTGCCCGGCCTGCCGCTGCCGCTGCCGCCCACCCCGGCGGCCTGACGCCCGGCGGGTCAGTGGATGCCGGCCATCAGAGCCCGGATGTGCCGGGCGAACATCACCGCGCTCAGCCCCAGCACCACCGACGCGAGCCCGAAGGTGAGGAAGTAGATCTCCTCCGACCAGGTCCCGGCCAGCCGGGCCACTTGGCCACCGATCGCGTCACCCACCGCGGTGGCGAGGAACCACAGGCCCATCATCTGGCTGGCGTACTTGACCGGGGCCAGCTTCGTGGTGGCCGACAGACCCACCGGGCTCAGCGACAGCTCACCGGCGACCTGGATGGCGTACACGGCCACCAGCCACCACGGCGAGACCAGTTCCCCGCCGACGGCGGCCGCGGCGGCGGCGGCCATCAGCACGAACGACAGGCCGTTGAGGATCAGACCGACGGCGAACTTCATCGGCGTGGACACCCGGTGCCCCAGCTTCAGCCACAGCCAGGCGGCCAGCGGCGCCCCGATGATGATCAGGATCGGGTTCACCGACTGCAACCAGGAGGCCGGGAAGGTGAAACCGAGCGCGTTCCGGTTGGTCTTCTCGGCGGCGAAGATGTTCAGCACCGACCCGGCCTGGTCGTAGATCAGCCAGAACGCGGCGGCGAACACGAACAGCCACAGGTACGCCTTCATCCGGCTGCGCTCGGTGCCGCTGATCTCCCGGTCGGTGAGGATCCGGGCGAAGTAGCCGATGGCCACCAGCACGGTGACCAGGGTGAGCAGGTTGACCACGGTGTTGACGGTGAACAGCCCGGTCACGGCGAGGGCGGCCAGCACCGCCAGCACCACCACGACGGTCACGCCGACACGGGTCAGCGCCCGCCGCCGGTCCGCCCCTAGCAGCGGGTCGGCGGGCCGGGCGCCCGCCTCCCCCAGGTTGCGCCGGCCCAGCACGTACTGCACGACACCGAAGGTCATGCCGATCGCGGCGGCACCGAACCCCAGATGCCAGTTGATCTTCTCGCCGAGAAACCCGGTGATCAGCGGCGCGATGAACCCGCCCAGGTTGATGCCCATGTAGAAGATGGAGAAGCCGGCGTCGCGGCGTGGGGAGTCCCGGTCGTACAGGTCGCCGACCATGGTGGAGATGTTGGGCTTCAGCAGACCCGTGCCGAGCACGATCAGGGTCATGCCGGCGAACACGCTCCACCGGGCCGGCACCGCCATCACGTAGTGGCCGGCGGCAATGACCACGCCGCCCCACAGCACGCTGCGCCGGGCGCCGATGAGCCGGTCGGCGACCCAGCCGCCGGGCAGCGCCATCAGGTAGACCATCGCGTTGTAGGTGCCGTAGACGGCGTTGGCGGTGGTCTGCGGGATGGCCAGGCCGTCGTCGGCGACGGCCGCGGTCAGGTACAGCACCAGGATCGCGCGCATGCCGTAGAAGCTGAACCGCTCCCACATCTCGGTGAGGAACAGCGTCGACAACGCCCGGGGGTGACCGAAGAAGGTCCTTCCCCCGGGCGGTCGGGCGTCCACCGGCGCGTCACTGCTCATCGTCACCTCCCGCACACCTGCGGCGGATAACATCCCCGGTGACAGCCGAATCACTCCACCTATTCGACCCGGCCGGGGACGACCCCGCCGGGCACCTGTCATGGCCGGTTACCCTTGCAGGGTCCCGACCGACGCGGACCGATTCCGCGTGGGCGGGAATGGCCGGGCGGGCACGGACGGTTACACGAGAAGACCAGCACCACGAACGAGGGGAAGTCGATCATGGGCGAGCGCATGCTGCGCGGAAGCCGCCTGGGCGCGGTCAGCTACGAATCCGACCGCAACACGGAGCTCGCGCCGCGCCAGACCCGCGAGTACCTCTGCGCCAAGGGGCACCAGTTCGAGGTGCCGTTCGCCGTCGACGCCGAGGTCCCGACGACCTGGGAGTGCAAGTTCGACGGCAGCGTCGCCCGGCTGGTCGACGGCAGCGAGCCGGAGCAGAAGAAGGCCAAGCCGCCGCGTACCCACTGGGACATGCTGCTGGAGCGGCGTTCCATCGCCGAACTGGAGGACATCCTCGCCGAGCGGCTCCAGGAGGTCCGTACCCGGCGCGGCCGCGCCTGACACCAACGACAGAAGCGCCCCCGGGGATCACCCCGGGGGCGCTTCGTCACGTCTGGGCGGGTCAGGGCCGGCCCGGCTCGATGATCTCCCCCTCGATGGCCCGGCCCGGCTCCCCGGCGGCCGGCGGCTGCGGCGGGGCCGGCGGCGGCTGCGGCGCACCCCGGTACACCCGGACCCGGCGCGGGCCGAACAGGTCACCGGCGACCATCGACGACACCCGGCGCTCGGCGACCCGTTGCACCCCGACGCGGGCCAGCCGCCGCACCGGCGGCACCAGCAACAGCAGCCCCACCGCGCCGCTGACCAGGCCGGGCAGCGCCAGCAGCAGCGCCCCCAGCAGACCCACCAGCCCGTCGGTGACCTGCCGCCCCGGCGGCTGCCGGGACTCCACCGCGGCCCGGAAACCCCGCCAGGCCCGGATCCCCTCCCGGCGCAGCAGCACCAGGCCGAGCAGGGACGCCGCGAACACCAGCAGGAGCGCGGAACCGAACCCGACGCCCCGACCCACCAGGACGAACACGGTCAGCTCCAGCACCGCGAGCAGCAGCAGGGCCGGCGGCGCGTACCTCAGTCCTCGGCGCATCTCACCTCACAGCCCGGGGGTTTCATCACGCCCCTCCAGCATGACACGTCCGCGCGTCACGGCCACCGCGCCAACTCCTCGGGCACGCCCCGGCGCGCCGACGCCCGCCGGTCGCGCAGCCCCCAGCTGGTGATCCGCCACAGCGCCTCGGCCATGATCAGCGGGCTCATCTTGCTGTCGCCGTGCTCCCGCTCGACGAACGTGATCGGCACCTCCACGATCCGCACCCCGGCCCGGTGGGCCAGCCGGGACAGCTCCACCTGGAACGCGTACCCCTGTGAGCACACCGAGTCCAGGTCGATGGCGTCCAGCGCGGTCGTCCGGTACACCCGGTAGCCGCCGGTGGCGTCGGAGACCGGCATGCCCAGCGCCAGCCGCGTGTACAGGTTGGCGCAGCGCGACAGCAGCAGCCGCCGCAGCGGCCAGTTCAGCACCCGCGCCCCGCGGGTCCACCGGGAGCCGATCACCACGTCGGCGTCGCGGGCGGCGGCCAGCAGCGCCGGCAGGTCCTCCGGGGCGTGGGAGCCGTCGGCGTCCATCTCCACCACGGCGTCGTAGCCGCGTCGGCGCGCCCACGCGAAACCGGCCAGGTAGGCCGCGCCGAGGCCGTCCTTGCCCTGCCGGTGCAGCACGTGCACGTGCCGGTCGCTGCGGGACAGGTCGTCGGCGATCGCGCCGGTGCCGTCGGGGCTGTTGTCGTCGGCGACGAGGATGTCCACCGCGGGCGCGGCCTCGCGTACCCGACCGACGATCCGACGGACGTTGTCGGCCTCGTTGTAGGTGGGGATGACCACCAGCACCCGGCCCACCCCGGGATGGCCGGCCGTCCGTTTCCCGGCTGCCACGCCCACCCTCGTACCGCCCTTCCGCTCGTCCTACCCGGGGGTGACCTCCCGCCGCCGGCGCAGCACCGCCGCGCCAGCCAGAGCCGCCACCGCGAGCGCGGCGAGGCCCGCCTCCGGCCACACCCCCGCCCGGGTGGCGGGGGTACGCCCGTCCCCGAGCTGCATCTGCCGGACCACCACCGCCGCGGTGTTGAATCCGGTGGCCCCGTCTACCCGCCCGTCGGGGGTAACGAACCCGGACACTCCGACCGTGGAGGCCATCAACGCCGCCCGGCCGTGTTCGACGGCGCGCAGCCGCACCATGGCCAACTGCTGGCGGGCCTCCGCCGCGTCGAAGGTGGCGTTGTTGGTCTGCACCACCAGCAGCTGCCCGCCGCCGGTGACGGTGTCCCGGACCAGGCCGTCGTAGGCGACCTCGAAGCAGATCACGTCGCCGAGGGTGACCGCCCCGGCGTCGAGCACGCCGGGGGTGGCGCCGGGGACGAAGTCGGCGCGGATCCGGTCGACCTGGTCGCTGACCATCCGGGCGATCCGGCGCAGCGGCACGTACTCGGCGAACGGCACCGGGTGCCGTTTGACGTACAACTGCCCGAGGTCGGGGCCGGTGCCGGGCCGCCACAGCAGGCCGGCGTTGCGGACCTGCCCGGTGTCGGGGCCGAGCAGCACCGCGCCGACCAGGATGGGCGCGCCGATCACGTCGGCGGCCTGGGAGATCCGGTCCGCGGCCTCCGGGTTGCGCAGCGGGTCGATGTCGCTGGAGTTCTCCGGCCACACCACCAGGTCGGGGCGGCGTTGCGTGCCGGCGGTGACCTGTTCGGCCAGTTTCAGCGTGGCGTCGACGTGGTTGTTGAGCACGGCCTGCCGCTGGGCGTTGAAGTCCAGCCCGAGGCGGGGCACGTTGCCCTGCACGATGGCGACGGTGACGGTGTCGCCGCCGCCGCGCACCCCGACCGGGACGGCCGTGCCGGCGGCGAGCAGCGCCGCGAGGGCGGCGGCGAGACCCGCCACGGGCCGCCAGTGCCCGACGGGGCGGCGCCAGTCCCGCCAGGCGGCGGTGACCAGCAGCCCGCCGGCCAGCGCGACCGCGCAGGTGACCAGCGGGGCGCCGCCGAGCGCCGCCAACCGCAGCAGCGGGGAGGTGTCCTGGCTGAACGCGAGCCGCCCCCACGGGAACCCCCCGAACGGGGTCCGGTCCCGCAGCGCCTCCTGCCCCACCCACAGCACCGCCGTCAGCAGCGGCCACGCCGCCCGGTGCCGGTCGGCCAGCGGGGACACCCAGGCGGCGGCCGCGCCGAGCAGCGCCAGGTAGCCGGCCTGCAGCAGGGACAGCAGGATCCACGGCAGGGCGCCGGTGTGCAGGTTGGTCCACTCCAGCAGCGGCGCGAACAGCGCCAGCCCGGTGAGGAAACCCAGACCCGCGCCGGCGCGCAGCCGCCGCCGGTGCGCCGCCGC
The DNA here is from genome assembly GCF_008119785.1 of Micromonospora sp. MP36. Classification (GTDB taxonomy): domain Bacteria; phylum Actinomycetota; class Actinomycetes; order Mycobacteriales; family Micromonosporaceae; genus Micromonospora. The sequence goes on from NZ_VSFA01000086.1 coordinate 19,682, forward strand.
GGCGAGCAGCGCCACCCCCACGGGCGCGAGCGGCCACACCCCGTACGGGGGGAACGCGGCCAGCAGGACCAACCCGGCCAGGACGGCCAGCGGCGCGGCCACCCGCAGCGGCAGCGGGCGGGCTCCCGCCGTCTCGTGTGCCCCGTGCGGGGTACGCACCTCTTCCCGGTCGAGCGTCGTCACCGGCACCTCACCACGATCACGCGCCGAAGGCTACCCGGCCCGGGCGGGCGGCCGTCGGTCAGTCGGGCAGCGCAATCACCGGCAGGTCTCCGTCGCCGTAGCGCGGCTCCCCGCTGAGGATCGGGGCGTCGTGGGTGAGGCACGCCAGCACGGTGCTGGCCAGGTCGGCGCGGCCGGTGAACCGCCGCCAGTAGGCCAGTTCCTGCCATGAGCCGGCGTCGGTGGGCAGGACCGCGCAGGCGTCCAGGGCGAGCAGCCGGCGCAGCGCCGCCCGGTCCTTGCCGTCGTCCACGACGGCGAGGGTCTCCGCGGCGGTCACCGCGGTCACCCCGAACCGGACCCCGTCGGTGATCACCTCGTGCAGCGTCTCGCCGACGTGCACGGATCCGGACACGTACGCCAGCAGCGCGGACCGGTCCAGCACCAGCCGCACGGGCGGGGCGTCGGGGGTGCTCACGCGGCGGAGACGGCGCGTGGATCCTCGTCGACGGCGCCGCGCACCCGGTCCCGGACCGCCTGGTAGCGCTCGGCCGGCCAGGACACGTCGACGGCGGCGCGGGCGGCGCGGGCCCGGGCCACCCCCTCGTCGGTGACCGTGATGCCGTGGTGGGCCAGTTCCGCGTCGAGGGCCTCCCGGCGCATCAGCACCCGGGCGGCGTGCACCAGGTACGCGCTGGCGTTGGGTTCCCGTTCGAGGCGTTCGGCGACGTCCGGCGGAACCGAGATCGACAACTTCCGCACCGCTCCGGTCATACCAGGCACCGTACCAGGTAGCACCAGCGTTCGGCGCCGGCCGCGCGGCGGAGCGGCGCAGCGGTTCTGCGGCTTCGCGCCGGCGGGGCGGGCGCGGCTGCCAGACTCGGCAGCATGAGCGCTGGCCAGTGGCGGGGTCGCATCCTGCCTGCCGCGCCGGGTTCGCGCGTCACCCGGGTGGAGTTGTTCTACGACCTGGTGTTCGTGTTCGCGTTCCTCAACGTCACCAACCTGCTCTCCGAGACCCTGAGCATCCAGTCGCTGCTCGCCGGGCTGGTGGTGCTGTCGCTGCTGTGGTGGTGCTGGGTGTCGTTCGCCGCGCTGGGCAACGTGGTGCGCACCGACCAGGGGGTGATGCCGCTGATCGGCGCGGTGACGGTGGCCGCCCTGTTCGTGCTGACGTTGACCCTGCCCGAGGCTTTCGCCGACGCTCCCGGCGGGCCACGCGGACCGCTCGTCTTCGCCGGCTGCTACCTGATCATCCGGGCCGCCCAGGTGCTGGTGCTGGTGACCGGCAGCGACCGCCCCGGCCGGGCGGCGCGGCGCATCGGCCTGCCGCCGCTGGCCAGCGTGGTGCTGATCCTGGCCGCCGCGACGCTGCCGGAATCGTCGGCGCACCAGGTGACTGCCTGGCTACGGCTGGGGCTGTGGTTGGTCGCGATCGGCATCGAGTTCACCGTCGGGGGGCTGGTCCGCAGCGCCGGCTTCACCGTCGTGTCCGCCGCGCACTGGGCGGAGCGGTACGCGCTGATCCTGCTCATCGCGCTCGGCGAGTCGATCATCTCGCTGGGCCTGGGGCCGAAGCTGAGCGCCGGCCTGCCGATCACCTGGCCGGTGATCGTGGCGTCGGTGCTCGGCGTCACCGTCATCGCGGCGCTGTGGTGGATGTACTTCGACAGCTTGGCCTCCGCCCTGGAGCAGCGGCTGCACCGCACCCGCGACCCCGACGCCCGGGCGGCGTTCGCCCGCGACGTCTACGCGTACCTGCACCTGCCGTTGATCGCCGGGATCATCCTGTTCGCCCTCGGCCTCAAGCGCTACCTCGCCGCCATCGCCCACCCGCACGGCAGCCCGTGGCTGCAACGCGCCGCCGGGCTGGACCACCGGGTGCTGTTCGCCGGGGTGATCCTCTACATCCTGGGGTTGCTGGCCCTCGGGGTGCGGGCCAGCCACCGGGTGCCGCTGATGCCGAGCGTGGTGGCGGTCGCGCTCGCCGTCGGACTGCCGTGGGCCGGCCGGCTGCCGGCGGTCGTCGGGCTGGCCGTGCTGGCAGTGGTCAGCGTCGCGCTGGTGCTGCTCGGCCTGCGGGCGGGCGACCCGTGGCGCCGGCAGGTGCGCCAGACCGCGTTGAGCGAGCAGGTCGCCGCCGAGCAGGAACAGTCCGAGTGGCGCCGCCGCCACCTGTGACCGACGAACGGGCCAGGAAACGAAAATCGGGGCGCGGCTTGCGCCGCGCCCCGATGCTCCCAGGCCCTTCCCGGCCGGTGGGGCGAGAATGAGCGACGCCGACCTTCGGACCGACCGGACGCGGACTGGCTGCCCCCGCCTGGCCGTTGTCTACTGGCCGTGCCTTTCACCCTGCCCGTACACCGGTAACCGCGGCCGGTTCGCGCCGCCCCGCCGACCCCCGCCCGCTGGACCTGGCCGCCGCAACCACTCGGGTCGCTCGGCCAGCGGACGAAGGGACGAAGCGAACAACAGCCGCTTCCCGTAGTAGGACTCAAAGACGGTACGGCGTGCACCCCCGCCGCTGTCAACCCACCCCGGCCTGTCGTGTGTTGCACCACGGCGTGTCGCGTCGGCGAGTCTCGATCCGTGGCGGGTGGCGGCTCAGTCCGCGCCGAGGTGCCGGCGCAGCAGGCGGGCCGCCGCGCCCGGGTGGTCGGCGGCGAGGAGCCCACCGGCGGCGAGGACGTAGTCGACGTCGACGACCGCGCGGGCGGCCCGGGGCAGCGGCCACCCGCCGGCGTGGTCGGTGAGCACCGCCGCGAGCACCGCGGCGGCGTCCCCGGCGGGCGCGTGCCGCAGCACCCCGCCGGAGCCGACCATCAGCTTCACGTCGCGCAGATCCCGGCCGGCGCGTTCCCCGGTGGCCGCGCCGCGGGCGTGCCGGCGCAGCGCCACCGTCGCGGCGAGCTCGGCGATGCGCCGGTCGTCGGCCCGGTCGGTGTCGTCGGCGGGCAGGAATCCCGGGTCGGCGGCCCGCACCGCCGCAGCCGCCGCCAGCCGCTCCTCCTCCCCGCCGGTGAGCAGGCGTTCCTCGGCGGCGGCGCGGACCACGCCGGGGGCGCTCCACCGCATGCCCAGGTCCCCCTCGACGGTGCGGGCCCGCCACAGGGTGCCCGCGACCTCCCGGCCCGGCCCGCTGTCCCGCTCGTCGGGGGTGAGCACCGAGTACACATCGGTGGTGGCGCCGCCGACGTCGACGACGGCCAGGTCCCCGCCGAGCGCGTCGGCGAGGACCTCCACCCCGGTCAGCACCGCGTCCGGGGTCGCCGCCCGGACGAGGCGGGCGAACCGGCCACCGCGGGACAGTTTCTTGCCGCCGATGACGTGCCGCAGGAACACCTCCCGGATCGCCGCCCGCGCCGGGGCGGGGGCGAGCACCCCGATGCGGGGCAGCACGTTGTCGGCGACGGTCACCGGCACCTTCGCGGCGGCGAGCAGCGCGTGCAGGTCGTCGCGGACGTCACCGTTGCCGGCGAGGACCACCGGCACCCGCCAGCGGGCCTTCGCCAGCCGGGTCGCGTTGTGCGTCAACGTCTCCGCGTCGCCGCCGTCCGTGCCGCCGACGAGCAGCACCACGTCGGGGCGGGCGGCGCGCAGCGCCGTCAGGTCGGCGGCGCCGAGCCGCCCGGCGGCCACGTGCACCACGTTCGCCCCGGCGGACAGCCCGACCCGCCGGCCGGCCTGCGCGGTGACGAGGGGCTCGTAGCCGATGACCGCCAGCCGCAGCCCACCGCCGGCGGACGAGCACACGTACCAGGGCACGTCCCGGACGCCGGCGCAGGCGGTGGCGGCGCCGACCGCGGCGTCCAGGCCGTGCAGCACGTCCGTGCCGACCGTGGTCGGCGCGGCCGCCGCCGCAACCAGCCCGCCGCCGTCGAGGTCCACCACCGCCGCCTTGGTGTACGTGGAGCCGACGTCGGCGCAGACGGCGACGCTCACGCCGCCGGCGGTACGACCACGGTGCCGGTCGCGGTGACCGCCACGATCGGATCGGCGAGCACCTCGGCCGCGGACTCGCTCTTGTCGGGGCGGCCCCGGCACACCACCCGCGCCTCGAAGTCGATGGTGCGGCTACGGGTGCCCACCCGGGTCACCGTGGCCACCACCTCGAGCACGTCCCCGGCCTTCATCGGCGCCTTGAACTGCACGTCCGAGTAGGACGCGAACAGCCCCTCGTCGCCGTCGGTGCGGATGCACACCTCGGTGGCGACGTCCCCGAACAGGCCCAGCGCGTACGCCCCGTCGACGAGGTTCCCCGCATAGTGGGCGTGCGAGTACGGCACGTACCGTCGATGCGTCACCGTCAAACCCAGCCGTGCGTCGCTCATGCTCTCGCCTTCTTGTTCGTGATCAGGGCGTGGACGAGGTAGCTGGCCACCTCGCCCGGGGTGGTGCCACGGCCGAAGATCCGGTCGACGCCCAGCTCCCCGGTCATCGTCTCGTCGAAGCGGGGACCGCCGACGATCAGCAGCGGCCGCTTCCCCGCCGGCATGGCCTCCCGGAACGCAGCGGACATCTCCCGGGTGTTGTGCAGGTGCGCGTCGCGCTGGGTGACCACCTGCGAGACGAGGACCGCGTCGGCCTTCTCCCGCCGGGCCGCCTCCACCAGCTCCGGCACACTGACCTGCGCGCCCAGGTTGGTGACCTTCAGCTCCCGGTAGTACTCCAGGCCCTTCTCCCCGGCGATGCCCTTGACGTTGAGGATCGCGTCGATGCCGACGGTGTGCGCGTCGGTGCCGATGCACGCCCCGACCACGGACAGCTTGCGCCGCAACTTCTGCTTCACCACCGCGTTGACCTCCTTGGCCGACAGCAGCGGGAAGTCCCGTTCCACCACCTGCACCTGCGACAGGTCCACCAGGTGGTTCACCCGCCCGTACACGACGAAGAAGGTGAACCCGTCGCCCATCTGCTTGGCGTGCACCAGCATCGCCGGGTCGATGCCCATCTTGTTGGCCAGCTGCACCGCCGCACCCTCGGCCCGCTTGTCGTGCGGCACCGGCAGCGTGAACGACACCTGCACCATGCCGTCACCGGTGGTGTCCCCGTACGGCCGGACGATCTTCTTCTCCGCCGGGGCCGTCACGGACGGTCTCCTTCCAGGATCTCGGTGGCCGGGTTGTAGTAGTCGGCCTCGTGCTTCGCCACCCCGTCGAGGCCCTTGCCGCGGTCCGCGGGCCGCTTCATGATCCCGAAGGTGCCCTCGGCGATCGCGGTGAGCAGCGACTGGTCGCCGATACGTTCCAGCAGGTCGACGGCCTCACCGAGAACCCGGCGGGCACGCCGCTGGATGAACCCGCCCGGCGCGGGCACGAAGTCCTCGTGCAGCCCACCGGCGGCACCCAGCACGTACCGCACGTTCTGCAGGGCGATGTCCCGGTCGGACAGCCACGGCGTCACCACCGCCTCGGTCATCATGCCGACCAGCAGGATGCCCTGCCCGGTCATGGTGCCGACCAGGTTGAAGAACCCGTCGAGCAGGTTGCCGCGGAACACGTCCCCGGTCATGTGCTTCGTCGGCGGCATCCACTTCAACGGCGCGTCCGGGAACAACTCCCGCGCCAGCAGCGCGTGCGCCAGCTCCAGGCGGAACGACTCCGGCAGATCCGGGTTGATCTCGAACGCGTGCCCCAGCCCCAACTGCCAGTCGGCCAGCCCCGCCTCGTGCGCGAAGTACTCGTTGAGCAGCTGCGACACGGTCACCGTGTGCGCCTCGTCGACCGCGTCGGCGGTGGTGAGGTAGTTGTCCTCACCGGTGTTGATGATGATCCCGGCGCGGGCGTGCACCTGCCGGGAGAACCGCTGGTCGACGAACGTGCGGATCGGGTTGATGTCGCGGAACAGGATCCCGTACATCGAGTCGTTGAGCATCATGTCGAGCCGCTCCAGGCCGGCGAGGGTCGCCATCTCCGGCATGCACAGGCCCGACGCGTAGTTCGTCAACCGCACGTACCGGCCTAGCTCCTTCGACGACTCGTCCAGGGCCGCCCGCATCAGCCGGAAGTTCTCCTGCGTGGCGTACGTGCCGGCGAACCCCTCCCGGGTGGCCCCCTCCGGCACGTAGTCCAGCAGCGACTGCCCCGTGGAGCGGATCACCGCGATGATGTCCGCCCCCGCCCGCGCCGCCGCCTGCGCCTGCGGGATGTCCTCGTAGATGTCGCCGGTGGCCACGATCAGGTAGATCCACGGCCGCTGCGCCGGGTCCCCGTACCGCTTCACCAGACGGTCCCGCTCGGCGCGGCGCCGGTCGATGCGCCGCACCCCGGCGGCGACCGCCCTGCGGGCGGCCTTGCGCGCGGCGGTGGCCGCCCGGCCGGTCGGCTGGGTGAACCGCACCGACCCGGCGGCGGCCTTCTGCGCCAGCAGCGTCACATCCGTCATCTGCTCCCGTGCCATCGCGTCGAACACCGGCGCCGCCACCCCGTGCCCCAACCCCACGTCGGCGACCACCGCGTCGACGAGCCGGTTCACCCACGGGATGCCGTCCGGATCCGCGCCGGTCACCCCGGCCAGCCGCAGCACCGCCCGCTCCACCGACACGGTGGTGTGGCTGCGCGCCAGATCCACCACCGGCTGCCCGGCGCGGCGCGCCAACTCCCGCGCCCGCGCCACCAGCGCGGGATCCAGATCAAGCTTCCCGCTCATGCCGACCCTTCCTCATAGATCACGTCACCGCGCAGCACCGTGGCCCGGCACACCGGCAGCGGCGTCGGGTCGTCCGCGCCGCGCACCTCCGGATCCTCGGCCTGCAGCACCGGCAGACCCCGGTCCACCCCGGCCGGGGTGGACCACACCGCGAACGTCGCCGGCGCGCCCAACGCGAGGACACCCTCGTTGTCCAGGTGCACCGCCCGCCACCCGCCGCGGGTGTGCGCCGCGAACGCCGCCCGCACACTCATCCGCTGCACCGGGTTGTGGTGCGCCGCCGCCGCCCGCACCGAACCCCACGGATCCAGCGGCGTCACCGGCGAATCCGACCCGAACGCCAACGTCACCCCGACCGAGTGCATCGCCCCCATCGGGTTGGACTCCAACGACCGGGACAGCCCCAGCCGCGACTCGTACATGCGGCCCGCGCCGCCCCACAGCCGGTCGAACGCCGGCTGCATCGACGCGACGATCCCGTACTCCACGAACCCGGCGATCAACCGCCTGTTCATGATCTCCGCGTGCTCGACCCGGTGCCGGGCCGCCCGCAGCCGGTCCACCCCCAGCTTCTCCGCCGCCTGCGCGAACCCGTCGAGGACCGTGGAGATCGCCGCGTCGCCGATCGCGTGGAAACCGCCCTGCAGCCCGTGCGCCGCGCAGTCCAGCAGATGGTCCCGCACCTGCTCGGCGGAGACGTACCCGTGCCCGCACGCCCCCGGCTCCCCGTCCAGGTACGCCTGCGACACGTGCGCGGTCCGCGACCCCAGCGCCCCGTCGGCGAACAGGTCACCCCCGGCCCCGACCGCGCCCAACTCCCGCGCCCGCGCCGCACCCAGCAGCTCACCCCAGTACCCGTACACCTCCGGCACCCCGGCCCCGGAGATGCCCAGCAGCCCGGTGAAGTCATCCTCGTCGGAGATCTCCGGGCCGCCGCACTCGTGCACCGCGGCGATGCCCAGCGACGCGGCGTGCGCCAACGCCGCCCGCTGCGCGGCGACGCGCTGCGGCCGGGTCACCGACGCGAACGCCGCCGCCCGCACCACGTGATGCGCGTCACGCCGCAACCAGCCCGACCGGTCGTACCCGGCGGCGGCCGCCGCGTCCGGGCACGCCGCCAGCAGCGCCTGCGACACCAGCGCCGAATGGATCGACGCCTGCGACAGATACACCCGCCGCCCCCCGGCGGCCCGGTCCAGCGCCGCCGCGTCCGGCAACGCCTTCTCCGCCCACGACGACTCGTCCCAGCCGTGCCCCAGCACCACCGCGTCACCCGGCAGGCCCGCCGCGAACGCCGCCACCGCCGCCAACAGCTCCCCGGCCGACCGCACCGCCGCCAGGTCCAGCCCGGACAGGGCCAGCCCGGTGTCGGTGGCGTGCACGTGGGCGTCCACGAACGCCGGGGTCACCAGCGCCCCGGCCAGGTCCACCACCCGGTCGGCGGCCGGCGCGTCCGCGTCGGCGCCCAGCCAGGCGATCCTGCCGTCGCGCACCAGCAGGCCCGTCGCGCTCGGGTCGGCCGGACAGTGCAGCACTCCACCGCGGTACAAGGTCGAGGGGTTCGTCATGGTGTCAGTCTGCCGCCAACCGCGCCTCGAACAGACGACGCACCCCCGGCTCGGCGCGCAGCAGCTCCAACGCCAGCTCCGCGTGCCCCGGCACGTACCCGTTGCCGACCAGCATCGTCACGTCCGCCGCCAGGCCCTCCGCGCCCAGCGCCGCCGCCGCGAAGCTCGTCGCCATCGAGAAGAAGATCACCGTGCCGCCGTCCTCGGTCGCCAGCACCGCCCCGTGCTCACAGCCCGGCACGTCCACGCACACCACGGTCACGTCCGCCGGCGCACCCAACGCCGTGGTCACCGCCGTCGACAGCCCCACCGGGTCCCGCGCGTCGGCCAACGCGACCGCGTCGGCCAGCCCGGCCGCCGTCAGCGCGTCCCGCTCCGCGGCCACCGGCACCACCCCGACCGTACGGCCCGCGCCCGCCCGCCGCGCCGCGGCCAGGGACAGCGACCCGCTCTTGCCGGCGCCGCCGATCACCGCCACCCGCACCGGCCGGGCGTCACCGGCCCGCCGCCGGCGCTCCACCTGCTCGGCGACCACCCGCGCGGTCAACGCCGGAGCCCCACACACGTCCAGCACCGCCAGCGACAGCTCCGGGTGCAGGTCCGCCGGCAGCACCGCGGCGATCGACCGGGCGAACAGGATCGCGTACCCGTCACACGGCACCTGCTCGCTGCGCCCGTCCCAGCGAGCGAGGCCGTCCAGGATCATCAGCGGCGTCAACGTCAGCGACACCAGCGTGGCCACCCGGTCACCCGGAGTGAGCCCCAGCGGCGACCGCCGACCGGCCTCCTCGACCGTGCCGATCAACATGCCGCCCGACCCGGTGACCGGGTTCTGCATCTTCCCCCGCGTCGAGATGATCTCCAGCACCTCGGCGCGGACCTTCTCCCCGTCACCGCCGTGCTTCTCCGACAACTGCCGGAAGCTCGCCGCATCGAGGTTCAGCCGCTCCACCCGGATCCGCACCTCGTTCGAGGCAATCCGCGGATCGGCGTCCAGCCGCCAGGCCGCCTGCGGCAGCACCCCCGCCGGTTCCACGACGCGGTGCAGTCCCACCGGTGACGTCACGCCGACCCTCCTCCGTCCAGCCGCTCGAAGCCCCTGGTCAGGACTCGCGTCGCGGGAAAACTTCCGGCAGACTAATTTCTTCACCGGATATTTTCCAGTAGCCTTCGGGACCGTTGATCCACCCGCACCAACCAGGAGGAGGGGCCGTGACCCAGACCCAACCGGTGGAGACCATCCCTGCGCCCCACCCCGCACCCGCCGCGGTCCCCACCGCCGGACAGCCCTACGAATACCGCCGCCGCCCACTGGTCGAACCCGACTGGACCCGCTTCCCCGGCTGGCGCCACGTCACCCGCGAACAGTGGGAGAACGCCCAGTGGCAGCGCGTCAACTGCGTCAAGAACATCAAGCAGCTACGCACCGTCCTCGGCGACCTCGTCGACGAGACCTTCTACGCCGACCTCGAGGCCGACCAGAAGGCACTGGCCACCATGTCCATGCTGGTGCCCCCACAGATGCTCAACACCATGGTGCCGTTCGAGCCCATGACCACCGAGGCCTTCCTCGCCGACCCGGTCCGCCGCTACATGATCCCCGTCGCCTCCGACCGGCGCACCGACTGGCCCTCCCACCCCTACGCCAGCCGCGACAGCCTCCACGAGCACGACATGTGGGTCGCCGAAGGCCTCACCCACCGCTACCCCACCAAGGTCCTCGCCGAACTGCTCTCCACCTGCCCGCAGTACTGCGGCCACTGCACCCGCATGGACCTCGTCGGCAACTCCACCCCCACCGTCGACAAGCTCAAGCTCACCCTCAAGCCCGTCGACCGCTACGACGCCCACATCAGCTACCTCAAGGCCCACCCCGGCGTCCGGGACGTCGTCGTCTCCGGCGGCGACGTCGCCAACGTGCCGTGGAAGAACCTCGAGTCATACCTCATGCGGCTGCTCGAGATCGAGACCATCCGCGACATCCGGCTCGCCACCAAGGCCCTCATGGGCCTGCCGCAGCACTGGCTGCAGCCCGACGTCGTCGAAGGCCTCGAGCGGGTCGCCCGCACCGCCGCCCGCCGCGGCGTCAACCTCGCCATCCACACCCACGTCAACCACGCCCAGTCGCTCACCCCACTGGTCGCCAAGGCCGCCCAGACCGCCCTCGACGTCGGCGTCCGCGACGTCCGCAACCAGGGCGTACTCATGCGCGGCGTCAACGCCACCAGCAAGGACCTGCTCGACCTCTGCTTCGGCCTCCAGGGCGAAGCCGGCATCCTGCCGTACTACTTCTACATGTGCGACATGATCCCCAACGCCGAGCACTGGCGCGTCCCCGTCTGGCACGCCCAGCAACTCCAGCACGACATCATGGGCTACCTGCCCGGCTACGCCACCCCGCGCATCGTCTGCGACGTCCCCTTCGTCGGCAAGCGCTGGGTCCACATGCTCACCGAGTACGACCGCGAACGCGGCATCTCCTACTGGACCAAGAACTACCGCACCTCGATCGAGTCCGCCGACCTCGAAGCGCTCAACAAGCGCTACGCCTACTACGACCCGATCGACACCCTGCCCGAATCCGGCCAGGCCTGGTGGGAAGCCCACCGCAACGACTGACCGCCCCTCCTCGACGCCCCGCAGCCAGACCCGGCCGCGGGGCGTCGACGCATCTCAGGCCACCCCACGGCGCACACATGATCACCTCACACCTAGCCCACGACACGCCGGTGCCCCCGGCACCGGACCCGCGCCAGGGGCACCACGCCGGACCCGGTCAGCTCGTGAAGGAGCGGCCGCTCACGTCCTGGTCGCTCTCCTGGACGCGCTCGCCAGGCCGTCCGCCGCGAGCCTCCTCCTGCCGGCCCACCTGCTCCGCCCGCGACCGCTCCTGCCGGGTCATGTCACCCATCCGGGCCCGGGCTGCCCCGGCCACCCGCTCGACCTTGTCCTTGGCCTTCTCGGTGCTCATGTCGCCTCCTGCGTCGTTCCGACGAGCCGGGGGCTTTCACCCCTCCCTACCCGCGTCCCCGTCCCTCCGCCCGGAAAACCTCGGCGGACCTGGGACGAGGCACGTCGCACGGAACCGGACAATCGTTGGGCACCGGATG
>NZ_VSFA01000087.1 GCF_008119785.1 Micromonospora sp. MP36
GGCGGCGTACTTGCCCGGATTCAGCCGGGCCGAGTAGGCGATGCGGGTGACCTTCACCGATCATCCCCAACGGTCAGGTCCGCCCCTCTGAGTTCCTTCTCGTAGCCACGCAGACCGTCCAGCCGGGCAGCAAAGGTGTGCACGACCGCCAGCAAGTCGTCCACCAACTCCCGCTGCAGGGACAGTGACTTCTGATTGGCGACGACGACCTCGCAGCCACCCCGCGCCGCCACATGCTCCAGGAAGTCGAAGCCGAACCGGGCCAACCGATCCTGGTGCGCCACCACCAACGTGGCGACCTCACCCCGGTCGACGGCATCCATCAACGCCAGGAACTTCTCCCGGCGCAGGATCATCCCGCCGCCAACCTCACTGACCCACTCATCCACAGCCAAACCACGAGCGAGGCAGAACCGCTGCGTCGCCGCCAGCTGCGACGCCAAGTCCAACTTCTGACCCAGCGACGACACCCGGCAGTACACCACCACCTTCCGCCGGTCCGGCGTTGAAACCCGGCTGCAGCACCCTACGCCACATCAGAATCGTCGAAATACCGCTGACCCGACGGCAGACGACGGGCCGTGATCCGACCCTTCACCTCCCACCGGCGCACCGTGCCCACCGAACGGCCCACCCGCTTAGCAAACACGCCGATCCGATAGACACTACCCACAACCGCCGATTATGGACAGCTCTAGAAAGGAAAACAACCACAAGTAGCTGCTCCTTCCGGCCGTACCGTCGTCGGGCCGGCGGCGCGGCCCGGCGACGGTCTCGGAGGTCATCGTGACGGATCGCGGCGCCCGACGCACTTTCCGCTGCCTCCCGCGTCGCCTCGGCGAGTCGCACGGCTGGAACGGGCGGCTGCCCGGCACCCGCACAGGCGGATGCCGGGCAGCCGTCTGGTCATCCGTTCTTTGCGACGCCCAGCGGGAAGGTGCCGGTGCCGACGTCGTTGAGCGTGGTGCTGTTCGCCCTCACGTACGTGTCCAGGTACGGCGAGCGGTCACCCTGGGTCGGCGAGTCGAACCGCGGGTCCTGCACCTCGAGGGCGAGGTGCGCGTCGGTGACGGTGATCGTCTCACCCGAGGGTACGGCCCGCCAGCCGCGTGAGGCGATGGTCCCGATCTGGACCCCCAGCTGGTGCCCGGGCTGGAAGGTCCAGTCCGTCGCCTTCAACTCGACCGAGGTCGATCCACTGTGGTCCAGCACTGCGACGTGCTCGTTGAACATCGTCGCCTTGCCGTCCGGAGCGACGTCCCACAGCCGTACCCAGACGTTGCCCTGGCCCCTGGTCATCAGCCTGATCTCCGGGCTGCCCGTGATCCGCACCTGCTCGGCGGCGGGCGTGGACCAGGTCCAGTAGCTGCTGCCGGGTGCGTCGGCGCTGAGCGGAGTCATCTGAGCGGTCGGCAGCGAGCCCACCTCCGGCGCGTACTCGATGTCCCAGCCGTCGGTCTGTGGCGCCGTCATCGACAGGGCGGCTGCCTGCGCGTTGCTGCCGTTGTCGACGTACTCGCCAGGCGACAGCCGCACCTTGTACGCGTCGTTGGTCACCGGCCAGGTCGCCTGGGCGCGCCAGTTGCCGAGGCTGTCCTCGATGGAGAACGCCGGGTCGGTCACCGACGGCTCGATGCCGCGCAGGTGCTGGTCGTAGAACCGCATCACCTCGTCGAACCAGCCCGCCCGTCCCATCTTGAGCTGGCCCTTGGCGTTGGTCTCGTTACCGCGCACATGCTCCCACGGGCCGAGCCAACCGCGTTCCGGGCCCTGATGGTTGGCCAGGTACTTCTGCATCTCCTCGGGCTTGGTGTTGTCCTCAATGAAGCCCGACGTGACGAACAGCGGCGTCTGGGACCCGGCGGCGCGGGAGGCGAAGTCACGGGCCCGCCAGAACGACGACTTCGGGTCGGGGTTCTGGGTGTTGGTGAGGTTGTCACTCTCGCACTCGGGGTGGCTCTTCTCGTACGCCGCGTTCGCCTTGTAGTGGTCGCTGTCATCGGCCAGCGGGGCCATCGTCGCGATCGAGTAGTAGCTCCGCGGGGTGCTGGTCGCGTTGGAACGCGGCACCCCGTTGCTGAACAGGTAGTTGTACCTGTTCCACGTCGGCTCCTGGGAGACGATCGCCTGCAGCGGCTTGAGCTTGAGGGTGTTGGCCGCCAGCCCGGTGTTGGCGTCGTACGACTTGCCGTACATGCCCACCTTGCCGGTCGACCACGGCTGGCTGGCCGCCCACTCGACGGCCGCCTTGATGTCGGCCTGCTCCCCGGGGCCGAGGAAGTCCAGGCACCCGGTGCTGCCACCGAAGCCGCGCAGGTCGACCATCACGACGGTGTATCCACGCTCCATGAGCCGCGCGCCGTCGATGAAGTCCTGGAAGCGCGCCGACGGCCCGACCCGGTCCCATCCCTCGAGGCTGGTCTGCCCCGCGTGCGAGAAGTACGGACCGACCGACAGGATCACCGGTGTCTTCGCGTCCGCCGGCAGGTTTGCCGGGCGCAGGACGTCGGCGTGCAGTTCGACGTCACTGCCGTCCGAGGACGGGAAGTACGCCTCCGTCCACGCCGCCCCCACGGGGACCCGTGGATTCTCCTCATGGGTGATCGGGGTGCCAGCTGCTGCGGCCGCCGGAGCGGCCTGTGCCGCCGCGGGCAGGGCGCCCGCGGTGAGGCTCGTGATGATGGCAAGTGCGCCGGCCGCCGCGACCGGCGGCACCACCTTCCGCCGAAGGTTCATCCATCCTCCACCTAACTCCAGACGACGTCGTCCGGTTAGCCATCGAGGCTAACGATCTTCGCTGGCCCTGAACCCTGAGTTATCTTCCTGTGTCCTTTGCCCGGGTCAGCCGGTCTCGGTGAGCAGGCCGTCGACCAGGTCGCGGGGCAGCCCGTGGGTGTCGTGCAGCCAGTGGTAGTCGCGCTCGCTGAGCGGCCCGCGCCCGCGGAGCCGGTCGACCAGCGGGCGGCCCCGGCGCAGCAGCCCGCGGAAGCGCCGCTCCTCGTCGAGGAGAACCGCGCGCAGCGGGGTCACCTCCGCCCGCTGCCGGAACCGGCGCAGCGTGTCCACGTACGCCTCTTTGGGCAGTCCGGTCAGGACGCGCCCCGGGTCGTCCCGCCAGAGCACGGTGAGCGCCCGCCGGATGAGGCGGCGCAGCACGTACCCGCGCCCGGTGTTGCCCGGTCGTACGCCGTCGCCCAGCACCACCACGGCGGAGCGCAGGTGGTCCGCGACGATCCGCAGGTCCGGGCCGTCCAGCGGCCACCGTTCGCGGATGGCGTCCACCCACGGCCGCAGGCCGTCGCCCTCGAAGACCGACCGGCCGCCGCGCAGCACCATCTCCAGGCGTTCCAGGCCCATGCCGGTGTCGATGCTGGACATCGGCAGCGGCGTCAGCCGGCCGTCGTCGTGCCGGTGGTAGCGCATCTGGACGTGGTTCCAGACCTCCAGCCACCGGTCGTCGGTGCTCGGCGTGCCGGTGGGTGGCTCGTCCCCGGTCCACACGAAGATCTCCGAGTCGGGCCCGCACGGGCCGGTCGGGCCGTTGTCCCACCAGTTGTCCGCGCCGGTCGCCTCGACCGGTACGCCCAGCTCCGTCCAGGTCGCCCAGGCGGTCTCGTCCGGGCCGACCTGCTCGTCGCCGCCGAAGACGGTCGCGTGCAGCCGTCCGGGATCGATGCCGAAGCCGCCGGTGAGCAGCTCGTGGCCCCAGCGGAGGCTGGTCGCGATGTCGTAGTCGCCGAGCGACCAGGAGCCGAGCATGTCGAAGACGGTCAGGTGGGTGCGGTCGCCGACCTCGTCCAGGTCGGTGGTGCGCAGGCAGCGCTGCACGTCGACCAGGCGCCGGCCGCCGGGGTGGGGCCGGCCCAGCAGGTACGGGGTGAGCGGGTGCATGCCGGAGGTGGTGAAGAGCACCGGGTCGCCGGGCGGCGGGATCAGCGAGCTCTCCGGCGCGTCCCGGTGATCTCGGCGGTGGTAGTGGTCGAGGAAGGTGCGGACGATCTCGTCGGGTGTCATGGCGTGGGCCTTCCGGGTCGGTGCGACCGGAAGGGTCCGCTGCGCGGGCGGTGGCGTGGCGACACGACAACGCCGGCGGACCGTTTCCGGTCGCCGGCGAGAAAGTGGGTCGGTCAGGCGGCGGCAACCGGCGAGCGGGAAGCTCGCGCGGCCGCGACGGTGGTGCGCCTGATCTGCATGCCCCGACCGTAGCTCAGTGAGAACGCCGCCGCCCAGCGGATTTTCGGCCCATCGGTCGGCAGCGCGGCCGAGCTGCACCACGAGGCGGCCATCCTTGCCGACTCGGTCGATCTTGCGGAGGCGCCATCCGGCAACATGACGTGAACAGCGTCTGACGGGCCGACCGACCGGGGGCAGCTCTGCGATGATCGGTCGATTCCGATCCCCGGACGGGAACGAGGGTATCGATGCGACGGGTGCTGGCACTGTTCGTGGCCGCGGTCGTCGCCGCCGGTTGTTCCCTCGGCGAGGTGCTGGCCGACGACGGCGACCCGGTGGACCTGCGCCCGGCGGACGTGGTGGGCACCTGGCGCAGCGGCGCGCAGCGCGTCATCACCTTCGACGACCACGGCGGTTTCACTGCGGAGTGGCTTCCCTACGGGGTATTCGACGACTTCCTGCCCATCGGCGCCGACCGGGACGCGAACATCACCGGCTCGGGCACCTGGGCACTGGGGCGGCCCGAGCAGAATCCGGACGGGCCGAGCTCCGCCGTGAGGCTGACGTTCCTCGAGCTGGCCGGCACGAGGAACGGCCAGGGATCGTTCGGGCTCTCCGCCCTGCGCCAGGACGGACGGGTCCGGCTCCTCTTCTTCTACGTCGGCCCCGGCGGGAACAGCTGGACAGCGTACGAGAAGTGCGACGACTGCCCGCCGGGCGTGACCCCGTCGCCGTCGGTCAAGGCGAGCCGGGAGGCGGTCCCCCGGCAGCACCGCTGACGCCCGCGCTACCTGATCCGGCGCAGGGTCCGGCGCAGCTGCGCCGCCACCCGGGCGGCGGTCACCGGCACCACGGAGATCATCAGCCGGCCGGACTCGTCGAGCACCGGAGTGACCACGTACAGCCGGGCGCCGCGGCGCCGCACCAGCGGCGCCATCGCGCGTATCCGGGGAGCGCGCACGGCGGCCGAGCCGGCCGCGCCGGTGGCCGTCTGCGCGCCCGCCGCCCGGCCCGGGTCGAAGCCGCCGACCTGGGCGGAGACCGCCCGCCGCTGCCCGGTGGGGCCGGTGCCGGCGAGCAGGTCGCTGGCGCGGAACCGGATCCGCAGCGTGGTGCCCCGCGGGCCGCGGTCGAGCGTGGTGACCTCGCCCGGGATCTCCTCGGCGCTGACGGCCAGGGGTTCCGCGCCCACGGCGGCCAGGTCCGGCACCGGGCTGGCCGCGGTGATGGTGAGCACCTTCTCGCCGCGCTCGTCGGTCTCCCAGGCCAGCGCCGTCGCGTCGAGCTTGGCGTACCAGTCGGGGGTCACCTCGAAGCAGGCGTCCGGCAGGCCGCGGGCCGGGTCGCGGAAGCCGGGGTACGCGGCGTACCGGCGGCTGCCCTCGACGACCGTCGGCGGCACGCCGCCCTGGGCGTCCTGCCGGATCACGGCGAGCAGGTCGTCGAGCGCGCCGTCGCGGGTCAGCGCCAGCCGGATCCGGGTCTCGGCGTTGAGCTGGGCGGCGATCCCCTCGGTGAGGTGGGCGCGGACCAGCCGTCCGATGCCGTCGTGCACGAGCTGCTGGGTCTCCCGGTCGAGGCGCAGGAGGTCGTCCTCCAGCAGCTTGGCGATCTCGTGGTCGAAGCGGCGGGCGAGGACGGCGTCGCGCTGCCGGCCGGCCGGGATCAGCTCGGCGACGAACGCGGTGGTCGCCTCGACGGTCCGCAGCCGGTCGGCGTGCCGGCTCAGGTAGGTGATGTTGGTGGCGCGGTGCCGGCGGACCGCGTAGTAGCAGTCGTAGTCGGCCAGCACCGAGATGCGCCGGGCCCGGTAGCAGGCCTCCAGGGTGAACGGCAGGTCGCTGCCGAGCGGCAGGTCCTCCCGGTAGCGGATGCCGTAATTCTCCAGCAGTTCGCGCCGGAACAGCTTGGTGTTGGCCAGCGAGCGCGGCAGCGGCGAGTCGAACAGGTCCACGTCGACCTGGTTGCGGGCGAAGATGTCCTGGTAGATGTGGCGGCTGTTGACCCCCACCACCCGGCCCAGCAGGACGTCGGACTCCCACGCGTCGGCCGCCTCGACCAGCCGGCGCAGGGCGTCGGGGCCGAGATGGTCGTCGGCGCCGACGAAGAAGACGTACCGGCCGGTGGCCGCGTCCAGACCCCGGTTGAACGGGGCCGCGGGGCCGCCGGAGTTGGCCTGGTGGATGACGGTGAACACCCCGGGGTGACGGGCGGCGTACCGGTCCAGCTCGGCGCCGCTGCCGTCGGTCGACCCGTCGTCGACCGCGACGACCTGGAGCCGGTCCAGGCCGATCGTCTGCGCCACCAGCGAGTCCAGGCATTGGATCAGGTACGGCATGGTGTTGTAGACCGCCACCACCACGCTCACGTCGGGGGCGTTCACCGCGCCTGCGCCTCCACGGTCGACTCCTCCGGGGTCAGCAGCCGCCGGTAGAGCGCGTCCAGCCGCTGCGCCTGCGCCTCCCAGGTCCAGCCGGGCAGCGGCGAGTCCGGCCCCGCGTACGCGGCCCGGTAGCGGTCCGGGTCGGCGAGCACGGTGCGGACGGCGCGGACCAGGTCGGCGCTGTCCCGGGCCCGGAACACCTCGCCCTGGCCGGTGGCCCGGACCGTCTCCGCCATGGTCCGCACGTCGCTGACCACGATCGGCAGCCGGGCGTGCGAGTACTCGAAGAACTTGGTGATCAGGGCGATCTCGTGGTTCGGCCAGTGGTGCAGCGGGATGAGGCCCGCGTCGGCGCCGCTCAGGAACGCCACCACCTGCCGGTGCGGCACGTACGGCACCGGGTGCACCCGGTCGGCCACGCCGAGCCGGGCGGCCCGGGCGGCGAGCTGCCGCACGTACGCCGCGGTGGGGTCGCCCACCACCAGCGCCAGGTGCACCCCGGGCAGCCGGGGCAGCGCGTCGACCACTGTGTCCAGGCCGCGCTGCGGGGCCATCGCGCCGCTGTAGACGAGCAGCGGGGTGTCCCGGTCGACGCCGCAGAGCCGCCGCAGATCCGGGGCGGGCTCGGGGTCGCCGGCGTCGGCGGTCGCCGGCGCGTTGAGCAGCACGGTCGGGCGCTCGGCCAGGTCGTGGTCGCGTTGCAGCAGCTCGGCGAGGGTGTCCGAGACGGTGACCACCGCATCGGCGTACCCGACGTACTCCCGCACGTAGGCCAGGTGGGCGGGGAGCCAGCGGGCGTTGTCCCGCCGGGGCCTGGCGCCGGGGAGCCACTCGTGCGCGTCCCAGACCAGCTTCGCGGGGCGGCCGGCGGCCCGGGCGCGCAGCACGGCGCGGGCGGCCACCCCGAGCATGCGGAAGTCGTGGGCGTGGACCAGGTCCGGCCGCAGCTCGTCGATGACCGGGCCGAAGAGCCGTTCGTAGCCCCAGAGCCCCGGCTCCAGCCGCCGCCAGGCCCGGTCGCCGTGCACCGCCCGCCAGAGGAGGACCTGGGCGTGCTCGACCGGTCGCCGGGCCAGCCGGGCGGCCCGCAGCGGCAGCCCACCGCGGCGGACCAGCCGGTGGCGCAGCCCCCGGGTCCCGGCCGGCGCGCCGGTCGGCCCGCCCATCGGCAGCACCCGCACCTGGGCCCGGCCGAGCCGCCAGTCCCGCTCGCCGCCGGTCGGTGCGCAGCCGAGCAGGGTCACGTCCCATCCCGCGTCGGCCGCCGACCGGGCCGCCTTCTGCACCCGGGAGTCGCCCTCGACCGCGTTGTCGACGAGCATCACCACCCGGCCCCGGGGGGCGGGCGGCGCCGCGGCGTCGAGCTGCATGAACGATCTCTCCATTCTCCGTCCGGCCGGTGCCGGGCGAAGTGTACGGCAGATTCGCCGGCCGGCAAGGCGACGGGCCGGAGCCGGTCGAATTGCGCCGCAACCGCTGCCGAACCGGCCAATCCGTAGGGCTCTCACCTGGGAAGACACCAAGGATAGTCCGTTTCGGAAGGCGATCGGCATTCGTTGTTAACCCGATGCACACGTAGCGCCGATTACGTTCTCAGGACCATTCGGAGCGGCCCCCGCCCGGCAAATTCACCGACCTCGCCTGGTTCGACGGCAGCAAATACAACTCGAAGTCACGTATGAGTGGGCAGGTATTCATGACCCGTACACCTGACGTCAGCGTGGTCATCCCGACCTGCGACCGGCCGGAGCTGGTGCTCCGCGCCGTCCGCAGTGCACTGGCCCAGACCGTCGACACCATCGAGGTCATCGTCGTGGTCGACGGCGGGGACGAGGCGACCCGGAAGGCCCTGGCCGCGGTGCCGGACGACCGGCTGCGGGTGGTGTCGCTGCCCGAGCGCGGCGGCGCCCCGAACGCCCGCAACGTCGGGGCCCGGGAGGCCCGGGCGGCGTGGACCGCCTTCCTGGACGACGACGACGAGTGGCTGCCGGAGAAGCTGGCGGTGCAGCTGGCGGCGGCCGGAAGCGCCCAGGCGCCGCTGCCGATCGTGGCCAGCCGGCTGGTCAACCGGACCCCGCGGGCCGAGTTCGTACTGCCCCGCCGGCTGCCCGAACCGGGCGAGCCGATCAGCGAGTACCTCACCGTGCGCCGCGGGCTGTTCCACGGCGACGGGTTCATCCAGACCTCGACCATCATGGCGCCGACCGACCTGCTGCGCCGGGTCCCGTTCACCGTCGGGCTACGCCGGCAGCAGGAGCTGGACTGGACGCTGCGGGCGGTCAGCCACCCGGACGTCGAGCTCGTCATGACCGAGGAGGCGCTGGTCGTCTGGCACCAGGACGAGGACCGGCCGCGGATCAGCCTGGAGTCGCCCTGGGCGGCCCAGTTCGAGTGGCTGCAGGAGATCCGCCCGCTGCTCACCCCGCGGGCGTACGCGGCGCTGGCGATGAGCGTGATCAGCTCGATGGCGGCGACCACGCGCAGCTTCCGCGTCTTCCGGCTGCTGCTCGCCGAGGCCCGCCGGCACGGCCGCCCGAGCCTCATCGACTACGTGACCTACCTGCAGATCTGGGTGATCCCGCCGGACCTGCGGCACCGGCTGCGTGACCGGGTGCTCAACCGCCGCCGCGGCGGGCAGCCGGCGCCGGAGCAGCCCGCCACGGACACCGCGATGCCCGGCCCCCGGGCCGGCCACGCCGAGCCGACGCCGTCGGCGGTCGGGGACCCGGAGCCGGTGGCCGGGTCCGGCGGTGGCGGACGGCCGTAGGGTCGCGGTCATGTCCCACTCCAGGGCGGTGATCTGGCGCAGCCACCTGCTACCCGGGTCGGAGACCTTCGTCCGCAACCAGGGTGACGCGCTGACCCGCTGGGCGCCCCACTACCTGGGCGCGGTCAAGGTGGCCTCCCCGCTGGCCCGGGACGGCGACACCATCGCCTTCTCCGACGACCCGCGCAGCCGGGCCGAACTGCTGGGGCTCAAGCTCACCGGCCGGTCGGCCCGGCTCGACGCGGCGCTGGCGCGGCTGGCACCGGACCTGGTGCACGCCCACTTCGGCGGCGACGGCTGGCTGGTCAGCGGCAGCGCGCGGCGGCTCGGCGTACCCCTGGTGGTGACCCTGCACGGGCAGGACGTGACCCGGCAACCCGCGCTGCCCGGCGCGCGCGGGGCCCGCAACCGGCGGCACCTGCGCCAGGCGTTCGACCGGGCGGCGCTGGTCATCGCCGTGTCGGGGTTCATCCGCGACCGGGCGGTCGCCCTCGGCGCCGACCCGGCGAAGGTACGGGTGCACCACATCGGCGTGCCGGTCCCGCCGCTGCCGGCGGCGACGCCGAAGCGGTGGGACGTCATCTTCGTCGGCCGGTTCGTGGCCAAGAAGGGCGTCGACGACCTGGTGGAGGCGGTGGGGATGCTGCCCGCCGCGCGCCGGCCGCGGCTGCTGCTGGTGGGCAACGGGCCGCTCGAGGCGCCGGTCCGGCGCCGGGCGGCCGAGCTCGGCCTGGACGCCACGTTCGTCGGCGCGCAGAGCCCGGCGGCGGTCCGTCGGCACCTGGCCGAGTCGCGGATCCTGGCGGCGCCGTCGCGGACCGCCCCGGACGGCGACTGCGAGGGCCTGCCCACCACCATCCTGGAGGCGGGCAGCGCCGGCCTGCCGGTGGTGGCGACCTGTCACAGCGGCATCCCGGAGGCGGTGCGGCACGGCGAGACCGGCCTGCTCTGCGCCGAACGGGACCGGGCCGCCCTCGCCGAGCACCTGGACACGTTGCTCGACGACGAGGCGCTGCGGATCCGCCTGGGCGCCGCCGCCCGCGCGCACGTCGAGGCGCACTTCGACCTGCACCGGCAGACCCGCCTGCTGGAGGAGCTGTACGACGAGGCGCGCTCCGGCCGACCGGCCGGCCAGGCGACGCGGGCGTGACGCCGGTCAGGCGCCCGCGGAGACCAGCGGCGCCGGGGCCACCGGCTTCGGCGCCTTGCTCTTGCGGTTCGGCAGGGACAGGCGGATGACCTTCCACCACGCGGAGGCCACCTGCTTGGGCAGCGGTCCGGTGGTGTACTTCAGCCCGTACCGGTCGAAGAGCGCCCGGACCTGCGGGGCGATCTCCTGGTAGCGGTTGCTCGGCAGGTCGGGGAAGAGGTGATGCTCGATCTGGTACGACAGGTTGCCGGTCATGATGTGCAGCAGCCGGCTGCCGCTGATGTTGGCCGAACCGAGCATCTGCCGCAGGTACCACTCGCCCCGGGTCTCGCCCTCGATCGAGGTCTTCTCGAAGGTCTCCACCCCGCTGGGGAAGTGGCCGCACATGATCACCGAGTGGCTCCACAGGTTGCGGATCAGGTTCGCGGTGAAGGTGGCGGCCAGGGTGGACAGGAACGACGGGCCGGACAGCAGCGGGTGCACCACGTAGTCCTTGAGCACCTGGCGGCGGATCTTGCGGCCGACCGCCCGGGCCCGGGCCCGGAACTCGGGCTTCTTGTGCCCGCCGTCGCGCAGGTTCTGGCCCAGCTCCAGGTCGTACGCGGCGATGCCGTACTCGAAGAAGCAGGCGTTGAGGAGGTTGTAGAACGGCTGGCCCAGGTGGCCCGGGCTCCACGGCTGGTCCTCGTCGACCCGCATGATGCCGTATCCGAGGTCGTTGTCCTTGCCGAGCACGTTGGTGTAGCGGTGGTGCAGCTCGTTGTGCGACTGCTTCCACTGGGCGGCCGGGGAGACGTGGTCCCACTCCCAGGTGGTCGAGTGGATCTTGGGATCGCGCATCCAGTCCCACTGGCCGTGCAGGACGTTGTGGCCGATCTCCATGTTGTCCAGGATCTTGGCGACCGTGAGGCCGGCGGTGCCGACGATCCAGGCCGGCGGGAACAGCGAGAAGAGCAGCACCGCGCGGCTGCTCATCTCCAGCGTCCGCTGGGTCTTGATCAACCGCCGGATGTAGCGGGCGTCCCGCTCCCCCCGGTCGGCGATCACCCGGTCCCGGATGGCGTCCAGCTCCTTGCCGAGGATCTCGATGTCCTCGGCGGAGAGGTGGGCGATCGGGTTCACGGCCTTCTTCTGGATCGCGGTCACGTCGGGGGCCTCCTGTCAGATTTCGATGTCGCAGGTACCGGCGGCCGCCGACACGCACGTCTGGACGAGCACGCCGTCGCCGGGCACGGCGGTGGTCAGGTCCCCGTTGCGCAGATCCCGGACCGCGCCCTGACGCAGCGGCACCACACAGCCGAAGCAGATCCCCATCCGGCAGCCCGACGGCATGAGCACCCCGGCCTCCTCCCCCGCGTCCAGGAGCGGCGTACCCCCGTCGGCCTCCACCGTCACACCCGCGCCGGTGAAGGTGACCGTGCCGCCCTCCCCCGGCGAGATCACGGTGGGCCGGAACCGCTCGGTGTGCAGCCGCTCGGCCACACCCCGATCGGCCCAGTGCCGCTCGACCGCGTCGAGCAGGCCGATCGGGCCGCACGCCCAGGTCTGCCGCTCGGCGTGGTCGGGCACCAGGTCAGCCAGCTCGTGGACGCCGAGCAGCCCCTCGGTGTCGGTGTGCCGCTCGACCAGCCGCAGCGCGCCGGTCGCGGCGAGCGCCCGCAACTCGGCGCCGAAGATGACGTCGTCCCGGCTGGGCGCCGAGTGCACCAGCACCACGTCGGCCCGGGCCGTCAGGCCGGCCCGGAGCATCGCCATGACCGGGGTGATGCCGCTGCCGGCGGTGACGAAGAGGACCCGCTCGGGGGTCGCCGCGGGCAGCACGAAGTCGCCCTGCGCCTGGTCGAGCTGGACGATCGTGCCCGGCCGGATCCGGCGGACGAGGTGATTGCTGACCTTGCCGTCCGGGATCGCCTTCACCGTGACGGTGATCAGGCGGTCCGCGCCGCCCGGCACCGAGGTGACCGAGTACGCCCGCCACTGGCGAACCCCGTCGACATCCACCCCGAGGCGCACGTACTGTCCGGGCAGGTGGCCACGCCAGCCGCGCCCCGGCTGGATGACCACGGTCGCCGCGTCCCGGGTCTCCGGGCGTACCGCCACGATCCGGCCGCGCAGGGGTGCACCGGCCCGCAGCGGCGCGACCAGGTCGAGGTAGTCCGCCGGCAGCAGCGGGGTGGTGACCGTCTCGGCCAGCCGCAGCAGCCGGTGCCGGAAGCTGGCCTTCGGGCGGGCGGTTGTGGTCATGTGACCAGGGTGGCTACGTGATCGCATAACATCTTGTCCGACAAAGGTGAATTGACCACGGCTTTTTGTGCGGAGTGAACAAGATGACGGAGGAGTCCGGGGCGGCACGGGGCGCCACGCATCTCGAACTGGACGAACGGGTAGCCTCCCGACTCCGCGACCGCCTGCCCGTGGTGGCCGAGCGGACGGTCAGCGCGATCACCGCCGAGGTGCCCGCCTACTCCGGTGCCCTCACCGGCGCGATGCGCGAGAAGATCGAGAACGCGGTACGCATCGCGCTCGGCACGTTCCTGCAGCTCATCGAGGGGGCACAGGCCATCGACCCGAGCACCCCGCTGGCCCCCGCCCTGGAGGCCGCGTACGCGCTCGGCAGCGGGGAGGCCCGCTCCGGGCGGAGCATGGACGCGCTGCTGGCCGCGTACCGGGTGGGCGCCCGGGTGGCCTGGCGGGAGGTCTCCGCCACCACGGTGCGCAGCGGGCTGGCCGCCGAGACGGTGGCCGAGTTCGCCGAGCTGATGTTCGCGTACATCGACGAGCTGTCGGCGGCCAGCGTGGCCGGGCACGCCGACGAGCTGGCCAGCGCCGGCCGGGCCCGCCGCCGCAACCTGGAACGCCTCACCCAGCAGTTGCTCGCCGGGGAGCCGGAGGAGATCCTGCGCCGCAGCGCCGAGCGGGCGGACTGGCCGCTGCCGCAGACCCTCACCGTCGTCCTGCTGCCCCGCCGCAACCTGCGGGCGGTGCTCGCCCTGCTCAGCCCGCACACCCTGGAGAGCGGCGAGGACCTGCCCGGCATGGACCCGGCCGAGGAACTGGCCGTGCTGCTGGTGCCGGACATGCACGGCGGCCGGCGCCGCCAGCTCGCCCGGCTGCTGCCCGGCCACCGGGCGGTGCTCGGGCCGGCCCGGCCGTGGCACCGGGTCGCCGCCTCCTACCAGCGGGCCACCCGGGCGCTCGCCCTCGGCCTCGGCGAGCCGGACGCCGGCCCGGTCGACACCGAGCAGCACCTCGCCGAACTGCTGCTCAGCATGGATCCCGAGGGGCTGGCCGACCTGCGCGCCCAGGCGCTGCGCCCGCTGGCGGCGCTGCCCCCGGCCACCGCGTACCGGCTCGCCGAGACGCTGCGCGCCTGGCTGCTGCACCAGGGCCGCCGCGACGACGTGGCGGCCGACCTGTTCGTGCACCCGCAGACCGTCCGCTACCGGATGGGCAAGCTGCGCGAACTGTACGGCGACCGGCTGCACGACCCCGCCACGGTCCTCGACCTCACCCTGGCCCTGGCCGTGCCGCCGACCCCGCCCGCCACCGACTGAGCAGGGCCGGTCCGCCCCCGCCCGGCGGCGTGATCAAATTCGCGCACGACCGGTAGGGTCGCGCCATGTCCACCGCCCTCCCTCCAACGTGGTTCGACACCGTCGCCGGCGGCTGGCCGAACCTCCTCCAAGGGCTGCTCAGCGGCGCGATCACCGGCGCGGTCGCGGCAGTGGTCAGCTTCGCCGTGGTCAACCGCACCAACGCCGGCGCCCGCCGGCTCTCGCGCCGGCAGGAGGCCCGGCAGAAGCTCATCGAGGCGATCGAGGCGAGCATCCACACCTTCGTCGGCGTGCCCGACAGCCGGACCTGGCGGGAGGACTACGAGGCGGTGGCCGTGCTCAACTTCCGGCTGCGGCTCGCCGCGGCGCTGGTCGCGGAACAGAACCCCCGCCTCGCCCAACGGGTGCAGGACGTGGCCGACCAACTGGCCGACGTGGCGGTGACCTGGCGCGAACAGGCCCACCTCCAACCCGACGACATGGCGCCCCGCCGCTACAACGCGGCGTACGCGGTGGTGTCGCCGCTCCAGGACGAGGTGGTCAACTGGCTGGGCCAGGTCAGCCCGCTTCCCCGGGACCGGTCCCGCTGACTGCCTAGCCCTCCCGCGCCCACGGCCGCAGCTTCTCCGGGTTGCGGACCGCCCAGATCCGGGTGACGCGCCCGTCGGCGACGTCGAACGAGGCTACGGTCACGACGACGCCGGCACGCTGGGCCACCAGGCCCGGCACACCGTTGACCGACCGCTCCAGGAGTTCGAGCCCCGGCGCCTTGTCGGCGATGGCGACCAGGTACTGGGCGATGCGCGCGCCGCCCTCGACCGGGCGCAGGACGGTGCCGACCATGCCGCCGCCGTCGGCGGTCATCACGGCCGCCGGGTTGAGGAGACCGACGAGGGCTGCGATGTCCTTGGCCTCCCATGCCTCCTTGACCTGCCGCACCACGTCGGCCTGGCCGGTAGCCGGCACCGGAGCGCGCGCGACGCTCACCCGCCGTCGGGCGGAGGCCGCCAGTTGCTTGCAGGCCGCCGGGGTCCGGCCGAGAACGTCGGCGATCTCGGCGAACGGATACCGGAAGACCTCGTGCAGGACGAACGCCACCCGCTCGGCGGGCGTCATCGACTCCAGGACGACGAGGAAGGCCATGGCCACCGACTCGTCCAGAACGATCTGGTCGGCGGGGTCTGCGCGGCCGGTGGGGTCGGCGCCGCCCGCGTGGTCCCACTCGGTGCGGTCGGGCAGCGGCTCGGGCAGCCACGCGCCGACATAGCGTTCACGGCGGGCCCGCGCCGAGCCGAGCAGGTCCAGGCAGATGCGGCTGGTCACCGTCGTCAGCCAGGCGCCGGGGGAGATGATCTCCTCCTGCCGGCTTCGCGGCAGCCCGTACCAGCGTGCGTAGGCATCCTGTACGGCGTCCTCGGCCTCGGTCACCGAACCGAGCAACCGGTAAGCGACATTGATCAGTTGGCGCCGCTCGCCGACTATCTCATCCGCGCTGGTCGCGACAGTCCCCACGCTTCCGGCCGCCCCCTCGCCTTACCTTTCGCAGGCCCGCGTCGTCGGGCTGGTGAGACCCTATCGACCTACTGCCCGCGGGCGGAAAAGGGGACTGTGACATGGCCACCCAGGTGACGGCGAACGCAGCACGCGGCTCCTCGTTCCTGCAGCTCGCGATCGCCCTGCAGACCCTGACCATCTTCCTTCAGGCGGTCTCCGCCGGACTGCTGCTGACCTCGTCCTACGGCGAGACGCTGCACAGTGTCGGAGCCCGGGTGATGTACGGGGCGTCGATGCTGTACGTGATCGCGGCGGTGCTGGCGTGGAAGCCGGGCGGCGGTTCACCCCGGGCTGTCTGGCACGCGTCAGGATTCCTCGTACTCGCCTCGGTCCAGGTCGTGCTGGGCATCGCGCACGTCCCGTCGGTCCATCTCCCCCTGGGTGTCCTGATGTTCGGTCTGAGTGTGCTGGCGCTGGCCCGGCGCTGAGGTCCGACGGGTCGGTTCGTTCCCGCCAGGCCCGGGTGTGGGTGACCGTCAGGCGGGGATGTTCCAGGCGGACGCCGTGAAGGTGACCGAGCCGTCCTTGGGGGTCGCGGTCACCGAGAGGAGCACCAGCTTCCAGGTGTTGGCCGAGGAGCGTGCGGCCTCGATCGAGGTGGTGATGCAGTAGACCTGGCCGCTCCGCAGCGCCTGCTCCTCGCCCGCGATGGGGCTGGTCCGAATCTGGTCCGCGCAGTCGTACGGGGTCACCTTGTCCGAGCTCACCTCGCCGGCATCGACGTCGTCGGAGGTGAGGTTGAAGTACGGGGAACCCGTGCCGCACGGCCGGCGGAACTCCAACTCGGCGACGCCGCTCTCGGTCTGCACGCGCGGCTCGTCCAGGTCGATGTAGACGGAGTCGCTGCAGCCGGACCCGGCCGGCACCCGCAGGGTCTGGGCGGTGTACCTGACCTCGTACCGGGTCTGCTTGTTCAGCTCGGGCACGGCGCCGGACTCGGTGGGTGCCGGCGCATCGGTCGTCTGCTCCGCGGCGGGCGGACCCGACGTCGGCGGCTGGCTCGGCGCGGCCCCCACGCCGGCTGGCGACGCCACGGCGGAGAGCTTGTCGAGCGCCTCGTTCGCCCGGTCCGCCGCCCGCCAGGACAGCAGCGCCGAGACGAGGGCGAGCACCAGCGCCACCCCGGCGACCGCCACGGCCAGGAGACCAGCGCCGGAGCGAGCCGGGCGGCCCGGGCCGCCGGTGCTCGACGGGTCCGTGGCGCCGTCGTTCGGCGCGGCCGGCGGCGGAACGAAGGAATCCGGAATGCTCATCGCCCACCCGTATCCTCGAACTAGATCATCCACTGTGGTCGACCGACACCGTACCGCACCGGAGCATCCGCTAGGTTGTCGACGATCCCTCGATCGAGCGTCCCTTGTACCTTGTCATGATCCGGCAAATGACGTCGCGCGACGGCGTTTGGTTTCCTCAGGTGGCGAGCGGTGAGCACATCCCCCCAGCACGATCCGGCCGGTTCCGGCCGGCTGTCCGGCGGTCGGCGCCCGCGCGACCGCGCCACCGCGATCGGCACAGTCATCGGCGCGCTGGGGCTGCTGGTGTCGATCCTGGCCTGGCAATGGCCCAAGGACCCCGCGGCCGACGCCACGCCTCCGCCGGCGACCGTCGGCGGGGACCAACCGGCCGGGCCGACGACCAACTCGCCGGGCGGCCCGACGACGGGCTCGCAGTCGCCGTCCAGCACCCCCTCGTCCGGGCCGGGGGTCTACCTGGCCGACCTCACCCCGCGTAACGGCGAGGACAAGCTGGTCGACATCCCGCCCGCGGTTCGGAAGCGGCCCGACTACACCAGCCACGCCATCGCGATCCGCTGCCCGCGCAACGGCAGCGATCCGGCCACGGTGGTCACCTACCAGCTCTCCCGGCACTACCAGCGGTTCGACGCGACCGTGCACCCGTACTACCCGCCCGGCTCGGACCAACAGTCGGCCACCTTGGTCACGGTCATCCGGGGTGACCAGCAGCCGGACACGAGCGTCACCACCGGCGAGGTCGGCGCGGAGCAGCGGGCACAACCGGGCAAGCCGCGCCCGCTCACCGCCGTCGTGGAGAAGGCGGACCAGCTCACCCTCCGGGTGGAGTGCGGCGACCCGAGCGGCGTCGTGATGCTGACCGACGCCCGGCTCACCCCCGCCTGACCCGGTCAGCCCGTCGCGCCGGATTTGCCGAGCGCGAAGACGACGATGGTCCGCCGGTCGCCGTCGCCCGCCGGCTCGGTGCGGGTGCCGGTCCGGTGGAACCCGGCCTTCTCCGCCACCCGGATCGAGGCCAGGTTCGCCTCGTCCGCCTCCAGGATCAGCCGCGCCAGGCCCAGGTCGGTCAGGGCCCAGCGGGCCAGCAGCCGGACCGCCCGGGGCGCGACGCCCTGCCCCCGGCGCTGCGGGAACACCCCGTACGCGACGGTGGCCACCGTGTCGCTGCGGAACTGGAGGTTGATGCTCCC
Source organism: Micromonospora sp. MP36 (assembly GCF_008119785.1). GTDB lineage: Bacteria > Actinomycetota > Actinomycetes > Mycobacteriales > Micromonosporaceae > Micromonospora. Next base: position 18,025 of record NZ_VSFA01000087.1, read on the forward strand.
GACCGGTTCGTCGGTCGACGCGTCCGCGATCACCAGCGGGGCGGCCTTCCCGCTGCGCCACATGTCCTCGCCCCGCGCCACACAGTCGCGGCGCGCCTGCGCGTCCATCGGCTCGTCGTCCAGCCAGCGGCGGATCTCCGGGTCGTGGCTGGCCGCGGCGATCGACTCGACGTCGGACTCCCGGCGCGGCCGCAGCGCGACCGTGCCGTCAGTCAGCGGCGTGGCCGGCGGTTCGATCGGCGCGGAACGGGTCATGGACGGTCATGGTACGGGTGATCCCTGGGCGGGCCGGTGGGCGAACTCCGTGGCGGGCAACTCCACGACGGGACGGGTCCCGACCTCCGGCGCGGCCGTGTCGTACCGGCTGGCCACGTACGACAGCGCGGCGAGCAGCCCGTCGCTGGTCATCTCCACCGGCCGTCCGCCGGCCGACCGGTCGACGGTCACCGGCATCCGGCCGGCCCGGGACCACGCCAGCCGCCCCCGGTCGGTGATGTATCCGCGCGCCTGCCCGGCGTTGTCCGGGTGCAGGCAGTACGGGATGTCCAGGTAGCCGCGCTGGAAGGCCCGGCGGAGGGCGACCCCGACGTCTTCGCTGAGCTCCAGCACCGCCTCGATCAGCGTCCGCGCCTCGGCGTAGATGCCGGTGTCCGGGGCCTCGGCCGGGGCCGGTCGCTCGGCGGCGGCGACCCGGGCGGCGTGCTCCAGCGCGGCCACGTTCTCCTCGATGGTCGGGATGCGGTGCGCCTCCGCCGGGGTCTTCACGATCAGGCGGGCCGCTGCCCCGCGTACCGCCAGCCGGGCGGCGGTGCCGAGCAGCCGCAGCGCCCCCTCGGTGGTCCGGGGATACACGCCCATGTAGGTGTAGAGCACCACGTGGCTGTCCAGGTCGGGCAGCCATTCGTCGATCAGCCGGCGCAGCGCGGCCAGCGCCTCCTCGTCCTGCTCCGGCGAGGTCTGCTGCGCGTAACTGAGCGAGACGCTGCGCAGCCCGTGCTGCCGGAAGAACATGCCCTCCAGCACGGTCACGGCGAGCAGCAGGCTCGGCGGGCAGAGCTGGCCCAGCAGGCAGCCGCCGAAGCTCTCCAGGTGCGGTTCGACGCCGAGGTCCCGCAGCCGGGTGTAGCCGGCGCAGCACCGCGCCCAGCTGTCGACCGCGTCCCGCAGCGGCACCCGGCTGTAGGGCAGGCAGTACGAGACCGGCCCGCCCTCGGTCGCGTCCACCCCGGTCCGCAACAGCGCGGCGAAGATCTGCTCGGGTCGCGCCGAGCCGTGCCGCACCTGCACCGGCACGTCGTGCCGCCCGGCGGCGGCGAGCACCCAGCGGGTCACCTCCGGGGGGTGCGCCACGATCGGGTACCCGTTCAGGGGTGACCCGTCGGCCAGGGCGCGCCGGACGGCCGCGTGGTCGCCGACCCGGGTGTAGCTGTCCAGCGTCACGGTGGCCACGGTGACCGCCCGGGCCCGGGCCACCGCGTCCAGGCCGGCGCGCATGGTGGCCGGGTCGCCGAAGCCCATCCGGGGCTGCACGACCAGCTCGCCCCGCGCCTGCGCGGCGGCGACGGCCGCGGCGAACGGACCGCGCGGCAGGCTCACGCCGCCGCTCCGCTCGCTCACGGCGCCGCTCCGCGTTGCGCAGCGGCGGCGCGTGGCGTCCCGCTGCTGAGCCCGATGGTTCGCTCGCTCATCCCGACCGGTCCGCCGCGACGAGTTCGAGCCGGCCGAGGTACTCCAGGAACCGGTCCCGGTCGGCGCCGTCGTCGAAGACGGCCGTGTAGCCGGCGGCGAAGAGTTCGGCGACCTGCGCCCCGGTCAGGCTGCCGTCGACGCCCAGCTTGCCGCCGATGACGATCGGCACGTCGGCCAGCGCCGGGTCGGCCCGCAGCACGGCGGCCAGCCGCTTGCCGTCCGTGCCGCCGTGCCCGTTGACGCTGGAGACCACCACCAGGTCGGGGTTGTTCCGGCGGCACTCGGCGGCGAACAGTTCCTCCGGTACGCAGGCGCCCAGGTTGATCACCCGATGCCCGGCCTCCTCCAGCAACAGTTGCAGGTAGACCAGGTTCCAGGTGTGCGCGTCGGAGGAGACCGTGCCGAGCAGCACGGTGCGGCCACCGCCGGTCGGCGCCGGGTGGACCGGGGCCAGCACGGTCACGGGCGTACCCCCGCGGTGTGCAGGGCGTCGAGGAAACCGTCCAGCCGCTCCAGGCCCCAGAACCGGTGCCGGCCGACGATGAAGTACGGCACCGCGAAGATGTCGTCGTCGTACGCGCTGGCCAGCGCCTGCACCGCCGCCTCGCGCAGCCCGGGGTCGGCGGCCGCGCCGACCGCCCCGGCCGGGTCGATCCCCGCCTCGGTGGCCAGGCCGGCCAGCACCGCCGGGTCGCTGATGTTCTCGCCCTCCTCCCACCGGGCGCGGACCGCCGCCTGGTAGAACTCCCAGCCGCGGCCCTGCTCGCGGGCGTACAGCCAGGCCAGGTGCGGCACCGCCCAGTCGACATCCATGTCCGCCGGCCACACCATCCGGTACCCGAGCCGGTGCACCAGCCGGTTGGTGTCGACCAGCAGGTACTCGTGTTTCGCGCGGCTGATCGGGGTGTCCAGGAAGCCGGAGTCCGCCTCGGCCAACGCGGCGCGCAACCCGTCCGCCGGCGCCCAGTGCGGCACGAAGGTGATGACGTCCGGCGCTTCCGGCCAGCGCTCCGTGAGCTGGCGTACGGCGAGCCAGCTGCGCGGGCTGCGGAACGAGAAGTAGAGCCGGGGAGGCTTACGCATGTCGGGGTTTCTCCTCGGGATCAGGCGAGGGTCGGGGTGGGCAGCGCCGCGAGGAACCGCCGGATCTCCGCGGTCACCGCGGCGGCCTGCTCCAGGTGGCAGAAGTGACCGCCGTCGGGCCGGGTGTGCACGGACGCCACCGGCATGGCCCGGCGGAGCGCTTCGGTGCGGGCGCCGGCCAGGGCCGGGTCGAGCGTGCCGGTGACCACCAGGGTGGGCACCGTGACGGCGTCGAGCCCGAGCTCCGCGGTGGTGAGGAACTGGCGGAGCAGGGCGACGAAAGCGAGTGGGCTGACCCGGTCGAGGGCCTTCGCCACCATGGTGTCGACCAGGTCCGGGTCCAGGGTGTGCCGCCGCTCGCCCAGCCGGAGCCGGAGCCCCTCCCCGATCACAGCGCGGAACCGGGCCAGTTCCCGGTCGTGGAGCCGCCAGTCGACCGGGTCGTCGGGGGGTCGGAAGTGCGGGGCGAGCAGCACGACGCCGTCCAGACGACGGCTCCAGGTCGCGGCGCGGTGGCAGACGCGCCGAGCTGGCGTGGTCGGAGCGGGCCGGTCTGCCGCGGCGAGGAGTTCCAGCACCGCGTTCGCCCCGAACGAGTGGCCCACCAGCAGCGCGGGCGGCTCGGGGAGCAGTGCCAGGGCGTGCCGCAGCAGGGTGGCCGGGTGCGTGCGGTACACCCAGCCGTACCGGGCGCCAGCCCGCCAGGGCAGGTCGAGGGCATAGGGGGTGAAGGGGAGGTCAGTGCCCAGCTCGTCGACGAACGGCCGCCAGGTGTGCCAGGAATCCTCCAGGCCGTGGGCGAGCACCAGCGCCGGGCCGTCGCCCGGACCGCGGTGCACGGCGAGGCGTTCGCCGTCGCGCTCGGCCTCGACGACGGGATACCAGGTCACGGCGTACCTCCGAGCCTCGCCCGCCGCGGGGTGGCCAGGTGGTGGCTCCCCGCGGCGGGACCGGGGCGGTCATCTGGGTCAGTCCTGCCAGCCGGCGTACTGCTTGACGACGTCGTAGACGGCGCGCAGGTTCTCCATCCTGGGCAGCTCGGTCTGCGGGATCTCGATCTTGTACATCTTCTCCAGCCGGGCCAGGATCTCGATCGCCCGCAGCGAGTCCGCCTCGTGGTCGTCGACGAAGTGGCTGGTCTCGGTGATCTCCTCGGGCTCCACCTCGAGCACCTCGGCGACGACCTCGCGCAACTCGTTCATCCGGTTGCTCATGACCTGGGTCATCGTGCTGCCTTCCCTTCTCTGGTGTGACTGGTTGGTTCAGCCGGTCGGCCCGGCGGCCAGTTCGGTGTCCGGCCGGGCGACCGCGAGCATCGAGCCGACGACGGCGATCCGCCGCTCGCCGACCCAGGTCTCGCCGCGCATGACCGCGCTGTTGGGTTTGAGCGACTCCACCACCACCTCGTGGCGCAGGACGTCGCCCGGGTACGCGGCGCCGAGGAACTCGAAGTCCCGGGCCGCGCCGAACACGAGGGTGCCCTCCGGCGTCTCGCCGGTGGCCCGGGCGGAGAGCAGCCAGAGCGCCGCCCCGGCCTGCCCGAGCGACTCCACGATCAGCGCCGGTGGATAGGCGTACGCGGACTGCGGCAGGCCCTCGGCGAGGCCGGCGAAGCACGGCTCGGTGCCGGTGACCGCCTTGATCGCCACGATGCGCCGGCCGGGCTCCACCTCGAGGACCCGGTCCACCTGCAGGATCGGGTGCCGGTGCGGCAGGATCGCGGTGAGGTCGGCGTACTCAAGCATCGGTCGCCCCCGGCCGTACCCGCAGCTCCAGGGTGACCTTTGCGGTGGCCGCGCCGTCGCCGCGGCGGCAGTCGGCGACCACCCGGACCCGGTGCGGGTCGTCCGGGTCGTCGCGCAGCTGGCAGCTCGCGGTGAGCACGTCACCGGGCAGCAGCGGCGCCTTGAACCGGACCGACCGCACGGCGGCCAGCTCCACCCGGACGTCCGGGCCGCGGTCGGCTTCGACGGCCCGCCGGGCCGCCTGGTGGACCGTCTCCACGGTGAACACGCCCGGGTAGATGGGGAAGCCCGGGTAGTGGCCCGCCAGGTACGGGTCGGTGGCCACGATCCGCTTGGTCGCCGTGATGCCGTCGGCGCTCGGGTCCACCTGGTCGACCGCGTCCAGTGGCGCGGCGAAACTGCGGCTCATGGCCCTCCTCTCCGATCTCTGTCCGTATTGCACCGGCGCCGGCTCGAGGCCGGCTTAAGGTCGGCTCGCGCCGTCAGAGCACGATCCCGCCGTCGACCTGGAGCACCTGGCCGGTGATGTATGCGGCCCGGTCGGAGGCGAGGAAGGCCACCAGCTCCGCGACGTCGGCCGGCTGGCCGAGCCGGCGCAGCGGGATCATGCCGACCGCCTTCGCCCGGGCCTTCTCGGACAGCGCGGCGGTCATGTCCGTCTCGATGAACCCGGGCGCCACCACGTTCACCCGGACCCCGTACGGGCCCAGCTCCTTGGCCAGGGCGCGGCTCATCGCGTTGATCCCGCCCTTGCTGGCCGAGTAGTTGGCCTGGGTGGCGTTGCCGTACACCCCGGCGACCGAGGACATGTTGATCACGGTGCCGCGCTTGCGCTTCATGAAGCCGAACACCACCGTCCGGCAGAAGTTGAAGGTGCCGGTGAGGTTGGTGTCCAGCACCGCCTCCCAGTCGGCGAACGGCATCAGCACCAGCGGCTTGTCCCGGACGATGCCGGCGCTGTTGACCAGCACCTCCACCGGCCCGAGGTCCGCCTCGGCGGCGGCGACGAACTCGGTCACCGCGTCCGGGTCGGCCACGTCGCAGGGGGCGTGGAAGCAGCGCACCCCGCGCTGCTTGATCGCGTCGGCCGTCTCCGCCGCCGCCTCGCCGCCGCTGCGGTAGCAGAACGCCACGTCGTACCCGTCCTCGGCCAGCCGCAGCGCCACCGCGCGGCCGATGCCACGCGAGCCGCCGGTGACCAGCGCGGTGCGCTGCTCCATCCCGTCCCCCTAGCGGGCCGCGGCCGCGCCGTCGGCGGCCATCGCGGCGATCAGGCTCTTCGGGCGCATGTCGGTCCACTCGCGCTCGACGTAGTCGAGGCAGGCCTGCCGGCTGTCCTCGCCGAAGGCGGTGTGCCAACCGTCGGGCGCCGGCACGAACGACGGCCACAGCGAGTGCTGCCCCTCGTCGTTGACCAGCACCACGTACCGGCCCTCCTCGTTCTCGAACGGGTTGCTGCTCATCGCGGTTCTCCCTCTCGCTCGGAATCGGTGTCGATCGCGTTCAGCCGCTCGGCCAGCACCCGGCCGATGGCGGCCAGGGGTTCCGGCTGGGTCATGTCGTTGTGCTGGCAGTCGACGTCGTGCGTCTGCACGCCGCCGGACAGGTACGGCCGCCAGGCGGCCCGCGGGTCCACCCCGGGTGCCCGGTCGCGGGTGGCGACGAACAGCAGCGCGTCGAGGTCGACGTGCCCCGGGCGGTGCTCCCGGGCCAGCCGGGAGTTGTTGGCGAACACCTCGTACAGGGCGGTGATGTGCCGCGCCTCTAGCCGGCCGAGCACGCCCTCGTTGCGGCTGAGCAGCTCGGCGACCTGCTCCTCGTCGACCGACCCGGCGGCGGCGTCGGCCGGGTAGCCGGCCAGCTGCAGCATCCCGCCGAGGAACTCGGCCCGGTTGAGGATCGCCGGCTCGGCCCGCTCCGCCTCGGTCTTCGGGAACGAGTCCAGCAGCGCCAGCAGCGCCACCTGCTCGCCGTCGGCCCGCAGCCGGGCGGCGATCTCGTGCGCGATCAGCCCGCCGAACGACCAGCCCAGCAGGTGGTACGGGCCGGCCGGCTGGACCTCGCGGATCCGGGCCAGGTAGTCCTCGGCGATCTGCCCCACGTTGCCCGGCAACTCGTCGCGCTCGGCCAGGCCCCGCGACTGCAGGCCGTAGATGGGCCGGTCGGTGAGGTGCCCCATCAGGCCGGAGTAGGACCAGCTGAAGCCGCTGGCCGGGTGGACGCAGAACAGCGGCGGCCGAGCGCCGTGCCGGCGCAGCGGCAGCAGCACGTCGAACGCGCTGCGGCCGTCGTCTGAGGTGTCGAGCCGGTCGGCCAGCTCGGCCACCGTCGGCGCCTCGAACAGCGTCCGCAGAGCCAGGTCCACCGCGAAGGTGGCGCGGACCCGGCTGATCAGCCGGGTGGCCAGCAGCGAGTGCCCGCCCAGGTCGAAGAAGCCGTCGTCGATGCCCACCTCGGGTACGCCGAGCACCTCGGCGAACAGGCCGCACAGCACCCGCTCCCGGTGGCTGCGGGGGGCGCGCCGCTCGGCGCCGGCCCCGGTGTCGGCGGCGTCCGGCACCGGCAGGGCACCCCGGTTCAGCTTGCCGTTCGGGGTCAGCGGCAGCTCGTCCAGCACCACCACGGCCGCCGGCACCATGTACTCCGGCATCGCCGCGGCCACCGCGGCGCGCAGCTCGGCCGGCTGCGGGCTGCGGCCGGGCGCCGGCACGACGTACCCGACCAGGCGTTGGTCGCCGGGGCGGTCCTCGCGGACGATCACCGCGCCGCGGGCCACGTCGTCGTGGCCGGCCAGCACCGCCTCGATCTCGCCAAGCTCGATCCGGAACCCGCGCAGCTTGACCTGGTCGTCGACCCGGCGCAGGAACATCAGTTCGCCGGTGTCGGTCCACCGCACGATGTCGCCGGTGCGGTACATCCGGGTGCCGGGCGGGCCGAACGGGTCGGCCACGAACTTCCCGGCGGTCTGGCCCGGCCGGGCCAGGTAGCCGCGGGCCAGGCCACCACCGGCGACGTACAGCTCACCGGGCACGCCGGGCGGCACCGGCCGCAGCCGGGCGTCGAGCACGTACAGCCGGGTGTTGGCCAGCGGGCCGCCGATCGGCAGCGGGCCGGGCGGGATCACCGCGCCCGGGTCGATCCGGTACTCGGTGCAGTTGACCGTGGTCTCGGTCGGGCCGTACATGTTGTACACCGCCACGCCCGGGTGCTCGCGCCGCCACTCGTCGACCACCTCGCCGAGCAGCAGCTCCCCGCCGAGCAGCAGCTCGGCGGTCGGTGCGTAGTCGTCCGGCAGCGCGGCCAGCAGCGGCAGGTGGCTGGGGGTCGCCTTCAGGAAGGTACAGGCGTGCCGGCGCAGCCGCTCCCGGGTGGCCGGGTCGTCGTCCAGGCCGGCCACGTGCACCGTGCCGCCGACGGTCAGCGGCACCCACATGCCCGTGACGCTCAGGTCGAACGAGACCGACGAGTGCAGCAGCGCACTGCCGCGTACGCCCTGGTAGTCGCCGCCGGCGAAGGTGAGGTAGTCGGTGAGCGAGCGGTGCTCGATCACCACCCCCTTGGGCCGGCCGGTGGAGCCGGAGGTGTAGATGACGTACGCCGGGTTGGTCAGCCGCAGCGGGGCGACCCGATCGGCGTCGGTGACCGGGTCGGCGGCGAAGCCGTCCGGGTCGCACTCGTCCACCAGCAGCCGCGGCACCCCGCCCGCCGGCAGCTCGGCGGCCGTGGCCGCGTCGGTGAGCAGCAGCGCCGGCGCGGTGTCGGCGAGCATGAAGGCGATCCGGTCCGCCGGGTAGCCCGGGTCGACCGGCACGTAGGCGCCGCCGGCCTTGAGCACCGCGAGCAGCCAGCCGACCAGGCGGGCGGAGCGGGGCAGCGCCGCCGCGACGAACCGCTCCGGACCGACGCCCCGCGCGATGAGCAGCCGGGCCAGCCGGTTGCTGTACGCGTCCAGCTCGGCGTAGGTCAGCTCGGTCTCCGCGTCGACCAGGGCCGGCGCGTCCGGGGTGCGGGCGACCTGCGCGGCGAACAGCTCCGGCAGGGTCGCCGCCGGCACCGGGGCGGCGGTGTCGTTCCAAGTCACCAGCACCTGCTCGCGTTCCGCCCCGGTGAGCAGGTCAACCGCGCCGATCGGCTGGTCCGGGTCGGCCGCGAGGGCGGCGAGCACGGTGAGCAGCCGGTCGGCGATCCGCTCGACGGTGCCGTGGTCGAACAGGTCGGCGCTGTACTCGATCCGGCCGGCCAGCCCGGCCGGGCCCCCGGCCTCGTTCACCTGCTCGGCGAGGCTGACGTTCAGGTCGAACTTGGCCCCGCCGGTGCCCGCCGGCAGCCCCGACACCTCCAGGCCGGGCAGCTCGACGTCGAGCCGGGCGTGGTTGTGCACCGCCAGCACGACCTGGAACAGCGGGTGGCGGGCCACCGACCGGGCCGGGTTCAGCACCTCGACCAGCCGCTCGAACGGCACGTCCGCGTGGGCGTACGCGGCCAGGTCGGTGGCCCGGACCCGGTCCAGCAGTTCGCCGAAGGTCGGGTCGCCGGAGGTGTCGGTGCGCAGCACCAGCGTGTTGACGAAGAAGCCGATCAGCCCGTCGACGGCCTCGTCGACCCGGCCGGCGATCGGGGTGCCCAGCGGCACGTCCTCGCCGGCGCCGAGCCGGGTGAGCAGCGCCGCCAGGGCGGCCTGGGCCACCATGAACAGGCTCGCCTGCCGTTCCCGGGCCAGGCCGGTCAGCCGGGCGTGCAGCTCGGCCGGCACGTCGAAGGTGACGCTGCCGCCGCGCCGGCTGGACACCGCCGGGCGGGGCCGGTCCACCGGCAGCTCCAGCTGCTCGGGCAGCCCGGCGAGGGTCCGCGCCCAGTAGCCGGTCTGCCGGCTGACCAGGCTCTGCGGGTCGGTCTCCGCCCCCAGCACGGCGCGCTGCCAGAGCGCGAAGTCCGCGTACTGGACCGGCAGGGTGGGCAGGTCCGGCGCCCGGCCGGCCCGCCGGGCGGTGTACGCGGCGGCCAGGTCGGCCGAGAGCGGCCCGGCTGACTGCCCGTCGCTGGCGATGTGGTGCATCAGCAGCAGCAGGACGTGCTCGTCGTCGGCGAGCCGGAACAGGTCGGCGCGCAGCGGCGGCTCGCCGGCCAGGTCGAACCGGTGGCCGATCGCGGCGGCCAGCGCGGCGGGCAGTTCCGCCTCGGTGACGTCGTGCTCGGCCAGCCCGGGCACCGCCGCCGCCGGGTCGAGGACCCGCTGGTACGGCTCGCCGTCGACCTCGACGAAGACGGTCCGCAGCGTCTCGTGCCGGGCCGTCACGTCGGCCAGCGCGGCGTGCAGGGCGGCCCGGTCCAGCTCGCCGTGCAGCCGCAGCGTCAGCGGCACGTTGTAGCTGACGTCGGAGTCGTCGAACCGGTTGAGGAACCACAGCCGGCGCTGGGCGTACGACACCGGCACCAGTTCGGGGCGCGGCCCGGGGCGCAGCGGCGGGCGGCTCTCCTCGCCGGCCAGCAGCCGCGCGGCGAGGCCGGCCACGGTCGGGGTTTCGAAGACCGCCCGGATCGGCAGCTCCACGCCGAAGACCGCGCGGACCCGGTTGACGATCCGGGTGGCCAGCAGCGAGTGGCCGCCGAGGGCGAAGAAGTCGTCGTCCACGCTGACCCGGGCCACCCCGAGCACGTCGGCGAAGGCGCCGCAGAGCAGCTCCTCCTGGGGGGTGCGGGCGGCCCGACCGCCGGCGGAGCCGAAGTCCACCGCGGGCAGGGCCTTGCGGTCGACCTTGCCGTTGGCGCTCAGCGGCAGCGCGTCCAGCCGGACCACCACCGACGGCACCATGGCGTCCGGCAGCCGGGCGGCGACGTGGTCGCGTACCGTCTCCGGGTCGGTGTCCCCGACGACGTACCCGACGAGCCGGTTGGTGCCGGCCGGGTCGGTGTTCACCGCCACGGCGGCGGCGGTCACCCCGGCCGCGGCGCGCAGCGCCGCCTCGACCTCGCCCAGCTCGATCCGCTGGCCACGGATCTTGACCTGGTCGTCGTTGCGGCCGAGGAACTCCAGCTGCCCGTCGGGGCGGTAGCGGACCCGGTCGCCGGTGCGGTAGAGGCGGGCGCCGGGCCGGTCGGCGAACGGGTCGGCGACGAAGACGGTGGCGGTGCGGCGCGGGTCGCCCAGGTAGCCGAAGCCGACCCCGACGCCGCCGACGCAGAGCTCACCCGGTACGCCGGGCGGCACCGGCTGCAGGTTGGCGTCGAGCACGTACAGCTGGGTGTTGCGGATGGCCCGGCCGATCGGCACCCGGTCCGCGTCGACGTCGGCCGGGGTGGCGATGACCGCGTGCGTGACGTCGTCGGAGCACTCGGTCGGGCCGTACGCGTTGAGCAGCGGGATCTGTGGGAACCGGGCCAGCCAGCGGTGGCACAGCTGCGGCGGCAGCGCCTCGCCGGTGACCAGCAGCCAGCGCAGCTTCGGCAGGTCGGGCACCGGGGCGCCGGCGTCCCAGGCGTCCAGCGCGGTACGCAGCAGCGACGGCACCACCTCGAGGATGGTCACCCCGTGCCGCTCCACCCGGCCGAACAGGGCGCCCGGGTCCAGCGCGGTGTCGTCGTCGACCACGTCGACGCTGCCGCCGGTGAGCAGCGAGGAGAGCATCTGCCAGACCGAGACGTCGAAGGTGAGCGCCGCGTTCTGCACCACCACGTCGGCGTCGGTGAGGTCCAGATCCTCCACCTTGGCCAGCAGGTGGTTCAGCATCCCCCGCCGGTGCACCATGGCGCCCTTGGGCCGGCCGGTGGACCCGGAGGTGAAGATGACGTACGCGAGGTCGGCCAGGCCGGCGGCCAGCGGCGCGGACCCGACCGGCGGGCCGGCCTGGGCCAGCGGCAGCACGGTGACCGGGACCCCGGCGGCGGCGACCACCTCGGCGGCCGTCGCCTCGTGCGCCTGGTCGACCAGCAGCCAGCGGGCGCCGCTGTCGACCAGCAGGTCGGCGTTGCGGGCCACCGGCGAGCGCGGGTCCAGCGGCAGGTAGGCGCCGTCGGCGGTGAGCGCGGCCAGCACCCCGGTGATCGCGTCGGCGCCCCGGTCGGTCAGCAGCGCGACCAGGGAGCCCCGCCCGGCGCCGGCGGCCCGCAGCCGGGCGGCCAGTTCGTCGGCGCGGGCGATCAGCCCGGCGTAGGTGAGGGTCTGCCGCGGGTCGGTCACCGCGACCGCGTCGGGCCGGTCGGCGGCCACCGCCCGGATCAGGGTCACCGGGTCGTCGCCGGGCAGCGGCCGGCCGGTCGCGTTCCAGTCGACCAGCATCCGCCGCCGTTCGGCGGGGCCGACCACGTCGACCGCGCCGATCGGCGCGTCCGGGGTGGCGACGACGGCCTCCAGCATCCGGAGGAACCCGGCGAGGATCCGCTCGGCGGTGTCCTCGTCGAACAGGTCCCGGCTGTAGTCCAGCCGGCCGTCGATGCCGCCGGTGCCCGCCGGCCGCTCGGTCAGGTCGATGGACAGGTCGAACTGGGCCGCGTGCGCCCCGACGTTGTCGACCACGACCCGCAGCCCGGGCAGGTCCAGGTCCACCGTGGCGTTGTTCTGCAGCACCAGCATGACCTGGAACAGCGGGTTGCGGGCCATCGACCGGGGCGGATTGAGCACCTCGACCAGCCGCTCGAACGGGGTGTCCTGGTGGGAGTACGCGGCCAGGTCGGCCTCCCGGACCCGGTCCAGCAGCTGCCGGAACGTCGGGTTGCCGGCGGTGTCGGTGCGCAGCACCAGTGTGTTGACGAACATGCCGACCAGGTCGTCGACGGCGTCGTCGGTGCGGCCGGCGATGGGGCTGCCGATCGGCACGTCGGTGCCGGCGCCCAGCCGGGTGAGCAGCGCGGCCAGGGCCGCCTGGAACACCATGAACAGGCTGGCCCCGGTGGCGTGCACCAGCGCGGTGAGCCGCTCGTGCAGCGCCGGTTCGATGACGAAGGCGAGCATCCCGCCCTGGTGGCTGGCGACCGGCGGGCGGGGCCGGGGGGCCCGGGCGGGGCGCCCCGGCCCCGCCGCGGGCCCCCCGGGCCCCCCCAGACCCCCCCGCCTGCCGGGCGCGGCGTGCCGGGCGGGGTGCTGCCCCGGCACCCCCGGCGCCCCC
>NZ_VSFA01000088.1 GCF_008119785.1 Micromonospora sp. MP36
CCTGCAGCAACGGCCCCACCGAAGGCGTCAACACCAAGACCAAGCGGATCGCACGCCAAATGCACGGACGAGCGGGCTTCGCCCTGCTTCGCCACCGCATCCTCCTCGGATAGCAGCACCCTCCGTCACCACCGAATGTGAGACAGGGCGGAACGTGAATCGTGCTATCACCGTGAAGGCCTCACGTGAGGGGCTGGTGCTACCACCCGGACCGGAAGCGCGGAACACACCGACATGAGCGCCGACCAGCACGTCCCCGGCCACCTGCATGGACGACCGGCCGCCTTCGGGACCTGCATCGGCGGGCTCCGGGACAGCGGCAGGCGCCACGAGCCGGATCGACTTGACCACCGAAGCCGTGGCCCGGTTCTGCCACCAGTGAACGTCTCAGGCCTTCTACCTCACGGCGACCGACATCGGCGCGCTGAGCCGGCCCTCGTTCCCGCTGCGATCCAGCTCGTAGTAGGACACCCGGTAGACGGCGAAGCTCGCTGCGCCGCCCTCACACCAGGTGAGCACCATCCCACCGGTGTCCGCCGTACGCCTGTGACCTCGGGCGCGGCGGGCGGCGCCGCCGGTAGCTGCGCCATCGTGGGCACCAGCGCCGAGCACTGATGGCCGTGGACGTGGATGGGTTCTGGCAGCTTGTGGAGCGGGCGCGAACGGCGGCGTTTGAGGCAGTGGGCTGCGAGTCGTCACGGTCCGGAGAGGCGATGCACGATCGGTGTGGTGGACTCGTACAGCGCCAGGTAGTCGGCGAAGAGGGCGTCGTACCGGTCACGGTGCCGGGGGTCCGGCTCGATCGCACGTGTCATCGGGTTCCATGCTGCGGTGTCTGATGCCGCTCCGGTCGCGGCCGCGGCCAGCATCGCGTCGCCGTACGCCGCCCCGGTCGTCTCCCGGGGAAGCTCCTGCACCAGGCCGGTCACGTCGCTGATGATCTGCGTCCACAGGTCGCCGGTGGTTCCGCCGCCGACCGGCACGACCCGTGCCGGCACCGCGCCGGCCTCGCGCATTGCCGCGATGTTGTGTCGCACCCCGTACGCGACTCCCTCCAGTGCCGCCCGGTACAGGTGGCCTCGGCCGTGACCGAGGGTCAGCCCCGCCACCACGCCCCGCGCCCGGGGGTCGAAGATTGGCGTACGCTCCCCGGCCAGATAGGGCAACATCAGTAGTCCCTCGCTGCCGGGTGCTACCGCGGCCGCCTCCCTGGTCAAGGCGGTGTAGTCCGCGCCGGTCAGGTCGGCCAGCCAGCCGGTGACCGATCCCGCGGTGGCCATCCCGGCGGCGAGGCAGTTCACCCCGGGACGTAGGCCGACGGTGGGCCACAGCCGGCTGCTGGTCAGTGGCCGGTCGGTCATCGCGACCAGGAACATGGTGCTGCCGTACATCAGCATCAGATCGCCGGGCGCGCGGACGGCGACGCTCTCCGCCTCGGCCCAGGCGTCGATGGTGCCGGCGGTCACGGGCAGACCGGCGGGCAGGCCGGTCTGCCGGGCGGCCTCGGCGGTGATCCGGCCGGCGACCTCGTTCGCCCAGCGCAGCGGAGGACGCTGTACGTGTGGAGCGATCTCGTCCCACCAGGCGGGGTCCCAGTCGCCGGCCCGCTGGTCGTAGAGCGGGCTCACCTGGCTCGCTGAGTGGTGGTCGAGCAGGTACTCGCCGGTGAGCCGGTGCACCAGGAAGGAGCTCGCCATGAACATCATTCGGGTTCGGGCGAAGATGTCCGGCTCGTGCCGGGCGAGCCAGTACAGCTTCGGCCCGATTGCCTGGGAGGTGAGGATCGACCCGCGGCGCACGATCTCCGCCGCGCCCCACCGGTCGGTGAGCAGGCCGATCTCCTCCTCGGCCCGGGTGTCGATGCCGTAGAGGACGGCTGGCCGCAGCGGCCTACCGGCCTCGTCGGCGGGCAGCATGCACGGTCCGATGCCGCTGACCCCGAGGCCGGCCGGGCGGATACCGGCATCCGCGGTCAGCTCGGCGATCACCCGCCGGAAGTCGCCCCACCAGACCGACTCCGGATCGTGCTCGTACCAGCCGGGTCGGGGGCTGCTCAGGCCGTGCGCGACCTGGGCGCGGGCCACGACCCGGCCGTCCGCGGTGACGGCGAAGCCTTTTGTGCTGGCGGTGCCGACGTCGACGCCGAGGAAGACGTCCATCAGAGCAGCGGGGCGTTGTCGGGGCGGCTGCCGCAGAGGTTGACTCGCATGCCGAGCTGGTGCGCGGTCAGCGCCTTCGCGGCGAGCAGTTCGTCGGCTCCGGCCGCGTCGGTGGCGTAGCTGACCTGGATGTGGTTGGAGCGGTGCCGGGCCATGAACTGGTCCCGGGTGACGCCGTGCAGCACGGCGTGCATGATCGGCCATTCCCGGGTGGTCGCGGCCCACCGCCGTTCGGTCTCCGCCGCGGGCAGCTCCACCACGGTGGCGCGGCCGAGGTCCATGTGCAGCTCGCCGCCCTCGACGAAGATCCGCGACCAGACCAGCTCGCCGGGCTTGGCCACGCCCCGCACGGTGCCGCCACCGAGCCGGAAGTAGAGCGGTGGCTGGCGCATCGAGTCCGTGCCGGCGTACCCGCCGACGTGGTGCTCGGGTGGCACCGCGCCGGAGATCTCGAAGACCCAGACGAAGTCGTCCACCGTGCCGCTGGCGTCGTGGTCGCCCCACCGCACGTCGTGCAGGGTGGTCTCCACCGGCTGCCCGAGCGCGCCGGCCAGCCGGGTGGTGAGCAGGGCGTCCAGGCCGGCGCACTCGTCGACCTCGTTGAAGTGGGTGATCGGGGCGCCGTCGCGAATGACCGCACCGTTGTCTCCGATGACCGGCGGACGGTCGGCGTTGTTCAGCAGGCCCTCTGCCAGGTCGGATGCGGGCAGGACGTCGGCGAGACCGAGCTGGTACTGGATGCCGATGATGTCGCACCGGAACCGGTCCGCGATCCGGGCCGCGGCGGCGTACATCCGCAACTGGAGCAGGACCTGCTCGCGGGTGAGCTCGGTGGCCTCGTCGGTGCCGAAGTGGAAGGTCATGCCTCGGTCGGTCAGCCACCGCAGGGCGGCTACCGCCTCGTCCTCGCTCGCCCGCATGGTCTCGGCGTACAGGGCTGACTGGGACAGCCGCTCCTTGAAGACGTTGAGCGGGAAGAGCAGTTCGTCGGGGATGATCGCGTTGTACATGCCCATGCAGCCCTCGTCGAAGACGCCGAGGATGGCGCCCTCTCGGTGCAGCCGGCCGAGCACGTCGTCGGCGGCCTGGCGGGCGCGGCCGTCCACTGCGGACGCGTCGAACGGTGTGACGTGGCTGAGGTCGTGCTGGATGCTGCCCTTGGTGAGCCATTCGTCGAGGCGCGCGTTGAACCAGTCGTCGGTGAAGGTGCGGCTCCACAGGGTCTCGAACGGCCGCCCGGCCTTGGCCAGCGAGGCGTTGAGGTTGAGCAGGCCGACCAGGCCGGGCCACTCCCCTTCCCAGTTGGCCACGGTGAGGATCGGGCCGCGGTGCCGCAGCAGCCCGCCGAGGACCTGCTGGGAGAACATCCACACGCCTTCGGCCATGACCACCGGGGCGTCCGGCGGCAGCGCGCCGAGCACCGCGAGGCCCTGCGCCTGGCTGGCGATGAAGCCGTGCCCTTCGGGCGTGTCCGCCGGGTGCGCCCGTTCCAGGGTGACGCCCCGCTTCTGGAACGCCTCGGTGAGGAGGGTCTCGAACCGCTGTTGGGCGGGCCAGCAGAGCTGGTTGGCGGACAGCCGCTGGTCGCCGTTGGCGACGAGGTACGCGTGGTCGATCATGACGTCTCCAATGGGTAGCGACGGGCCATCTCGGCGAGGGGTACGGGCTGGTAGTCGCCGGCGTGGCCGGCCTGCCCGAAGAGCCGCATGCGCTCGGCGACCATCCGCTGCATCGCCTCGCGGCCGGGGCGCAGGTAGTACGCCGGATCGACGTTCAGCCGGTCCGTGCCCAGCGCCTGCCGCGCCGCACCGGTGAAGGCCAGGTGCGAGTCCATGCCCTGGTTGATCTTGCGGACGCCAATCGTGATGGACCGGACCTTCTCGGCGTCCGGCACGCCCCACGACTCGGGCAGGCCGGCGCCGTACCGGTTGTTCTGCTCCCGCAGCTGAGCGGGCAGCGACGACGAGCCGTGCATGACCAGGTGGGTCTGCGGCACCAGGCTGCTGATCTTTTCGATCAGCGTCATCTGCAGCACGGACCCGTCCGGGGGTGCGTCGAACTTGTAGGCGCCGTGCGAGGTGCCGATCGCCACGGCGAGGGCGTCCACGTCGGTCGCCGCCACGAATTCCCTGGCCTGGTCGGGGTCGGCGAGCACGATCGGCGCCCGGGATCCGTCGGTCTTGGAGCCGCCGATGGTGCCCAGCTCGCCCTCGACGGAAACCCCGTGGCGGTGGGCCTGCGCCACGACCTCGGTGGTCACCGCGAGGTTCTCGGCGAACGACGACGGGGTGCCGTCGGCGCGGAGGCTGCCGTCGATCATGACGCTGGTGAAGCCGTTGTCCATCGCTCGCAGGCAGGTGGCGGGGTTCGGGCCGTGGTCCAGGTGCAGCACCACGGGCAGCTGCGGGTAGCCGTCGATGAGGTGGTGCAGCGCGGCCCAGAACCGTTCGTCGTCGCGGTGGGCGGTGACGCCGGCCAGCGAGGCGAGGATGACCGGCGACGACGTCTCGGCGGCGGCGTCGAGGACCGCCTCGGCCTGCAGCACGTCGCTGACGTTGAACGCGCCGAGGGCGTACCCGCCGCGCCGCGCCGCGTCCAGCGCCTGTCGAAGAGTGACCAGTGGCATGGGGGTGCCCTTCCTCAGAGCGACGTGGTGATGCCGAGCGAGTGGTAGTCCAGGACGATCGGCTTGTCGGTCAACGCCCGGGCGTGCAGCAGCACCTTGGCGGCGCTCTCCACCGCGACGGTGGTCTTGAACGCGTCCCGCAGGTTCTCGCCCACCGTGAGCAGCCCGTGGTTCGCCCAGACCACGGCGTTCAGGTCCCCCATCACGTCGCACATCGCGTCGCCGAACTCGGTGCGGTTGCTGAGGGCGAACGGCATGATCGGGACATCGCCCTTGGTGTAGATGACCATGTTGACCAGGGCACCGGTGATCGGCTGGCCGGCCACCCCGAAGACGTTGGCGAAGACCGGCTCGGTGTGCACGATCGCGTTCACGTCCGGCCGCCGGCGGTAGACGGCCAGGTGCACGGTCACCTCGGAGGACGGCTGGTGCGGCCCCTCAATGACGTTGGCGTCGGCGTCCACCACCACCATGTCGTCGGCCGTCATCCGGTCGTACTCCAGGTCGGTCGGGGTGATCAGGAAGCGGTCCGTGCCGGGCAGCCGGACGCTGATGTTGCCCTGGGTGTTGAAGTTGAGGCCGTAGCGCATGGACAGCAGGCAGTAGTCCAGCACGTCCTGCTTGGTCTGCTGCAGGTCGAACTCGGTCACCGGATCTCCTTCGGATCGGAAAAACTATGGTCGTGCGGGATGAGGGTCGGATAGAGGTCACGGAACCGGCGCGACTGCGTGGCGTACCACTGGGCCGTGCCGGGGTCGGGGTGGGCGGTCGGCAGGCAGGCCGGTGCGGGCAGCTCGGCGAGCGACGGATAGCGGCCGATGCCGGCGCCCGCCTGCAGGGCCGCGCCGCGGGCCGCCGCGTGCCCGGGCACCGGGGTCAGCGCAAGCCCGGCGGCGGAGGCGCGGATGGCCAGCGTCCGGTGGCTGCGGGCGCCGCCGCCGACGGCGTGTACGGCGCCGATCGTGACGCCCCGCTCGGTGAGCGCGTCGGCGATCTTGCGCAGCTCGAACGCGGACGACTCGAGGAAGGCGCGGGCGAGCTGCTCCCGGGTGGTCTCGAGGGTGAGCCCCACGACGGCACCACGGGCCCTCGGGTCGTTGTCGAGCGTCCCGGATCCGGCGAAGTACGGCAGCACCAGCACCTGCGGCGGCTCGGGCGACGCCGCCTCGAAGAGGGCGTCGCGCTCGGCGGGCCCGGCGACGCCGGCGAGCGTGGCGAACCAGTCCAGCGCCCAACCGCCGGCGGCCGTGCCGGCCAGGGTGAGCCAGCGGCCCTCACCCATCGGGTACGACGCCAGGCCGGTGCCGACGAGCCCGCCGGGACGTGCGGGTGATCCGACGGTCAGGCAGTCGCTGGATCCGAGGGAGAACACGGCCGCCGAGCCGAACCGGCCGCCGCCGCCGAGGAACGACGACGCCTGGTCGTGTGATCCGACCACGAGCGGCAGGCCGGCCGGCAGTCCCGTTGCGCTGGCCGCCTCGGCGCTGAGCTTGCCGATCATGGTGCCCGGTGGGACCACCTCGGGCAGCAGGGCGACCGGGACGCCGGTGGCGGCGAGCAGCTCGGTGGACCAGACGCCGCGGTCGACGTCGAAGCCGCCGGTACGGGCCGCCATGCTGGTGTCCAGCGCCGGCCGCGCGCCGAGCCGGGCGGCGACGTAGTCGCCCAGGCAGCGATAGCCGCGTACGTCCGGACCGGTCCAGCCGGGAATCTTGTAGACGGAGAACATCGGGTGCGGCGGCTGGCCGGTGATCCGCTGCACCTCGCCGGCGCCCAGTTCCGCGGCGACCCGGTCGGCCAGGTCCGCGCCGCGTCGGTCCATGCTCACCGGCGCCGGTGCGAGAGCATTGCCCTCGGCGTCGACCGGCAGGACCGCCTCGCCCTGCACGCTGAACGAGATCGCCTCTGGCGGGTCGGCGGCCACCGCGTCGCGGGCGGCCACGTCCGCGAGCAGCGCGGTGGCTGCGGCAAGCACCTCGTCGGCGTCGGTCTCCACGATGCCGGGCGCCGGCCGGTGCAGGGTGGTCGCGCGGGCCGCGCCGGCGATCTCGACGCCGGCCGCCGAGATCGCCACCACCCGTACGCCGCTGGTGCCCAGGTCGACGCCGAGCAGGCTCATTTGATCGCCCCGGACAGGCCGTTGACCAGGTGGCGCTGGACCAGCAGGAAGACCGCCACGATCGGGATCGAGATGAGCACCAGGATCGCGAACAGCGCGCCCGGCTGGCTGAGGAAGGTGCCGCGGTAGGCCAGCGGGATCAGGGTCAGGGGTTTGAGCGTGTTGTCCTCGAGGGTGACCAGCGGCAGCAGGAAGTCGTTCCAGGACGACATGGACTGCCAGATCGCCACGACGGCCAGGGCGGGCCGGCTCAGCGGTAGGTAGACCTTCCAGTAGACGGAGAATTTGCTGGCGCCGTCCAGCATGGCCGCCTCGTACAGCTCGTTCGGCACCGCGAGGAACGAGGTGCGAATGATGATGACCGCGAACGGCAGGCCCAGCGCGGTGTAGACGAGCACCAGGCCGGCCAGGTTGTTGTAGAGGCCCATGGCCTGAAGGATCTTGAAGGTGGCCACGACGATGCTGGACATCGGCAGGATCAGCGCCAGGGTGAGCGCCCCGAAGATCACCGCCTTGAGCGGTACGCGCAGCCGGGCCAGCGCGAACGCGGTCATGGAGCCGAACAGGATGACCAGCAGCACCGACGGGACGGTGACCAGCAGGCTGTTCACCAGGTTCCGCAGGATCGGGTTGTTCGTCCAGATCTGTACGTAGTTGCCCAGCGACGGCTCCTGCGGGAACAGCCCGAGGGCGGTGGTGCCGGGGTTCGAGGTGGGCAGCAACGACAGGCCGACGACCATGACGAGCGGGATCAGCCAGAGCACGGCCAGCGGGGCGAGGACGGCGTGTGACCAGTGTGGAAGGCGGCGCCGGTGCGGCCGGACCGGTCCGGAGTCGGCTCGTGCCGGCGCGGCAGCCGCCGGGATGGCCTTGCGGTCAGTGGTCATTTCTCGTCTCCGGTGAGGAAGCCCGATCCGAACGCCCGCACCATCGACAGCGAGCTGATCACCGCGATCAGCAGCAGGACCGCGCTGATGGTCGAGGCGTACCCGACGCTCTGCAGCTGGAAGGCCTGCTTGAAGGTGTAGGTGGGGAGCATCTCGGAGGCGTGGTTGGGTCCGCCCTCGGTGAGGACGTAGACGAGTTCGAAGGTTTTCAGCGAGCCGATGATGCCGAGCAGCAGCAGGGACAGGTGGGTCTGCCGGAGCAGCGGCCAGATGATGCTGCGGATCGTGCGCCAGGTGCCGGCACCGTCGATCTTGGCGGCGGCCAGCACGCTGCTGTCGATGAGCTGCAGGCCGGCGAGGTAGAACAGCATGGAGAAGCCGGTCCACATCCACACGTTGACGACGATCGCGGCGAAGATGGCGGTCTTCGGGTCGGCGAGGTAGCCGTGCACCAGGAAGTCGAGCCCGGTGGCCCGGCCCAGCTTGGCGACCACGCCGTTGAACGGGTCGAAGATGCGCTGCCAGACGATGCCCACCACGACCGGGGAGAGCACGGCGGGGATGAAGAAGATCGCCCGGTAGATCGCCCGGCCGCGCAGCTTCTCGTTGAGCAGCATGGCCAGGAAGAACCCGATGAGGGCCTGCGGGATGATGGTGAGCAGGATCCACCAGCCGGAGTTCTTCAGGGTGGTCAGGAAGATCGGGTCCTGGAAGAGCCGGGTGTAGTTGCCGAGACCGACTAGTCTGCCCGGGTTCACCCCGTCCCATTCGAGGGTGCTGGCCTGGAAGTTGTAGACGATCGGGTAGATGACGAAGATCCCGAACAGCACGACGGCCGGCAGCAGGAAGAGGGTTCCGGCAAGCCACTCCCGGGGAGCGGTGTGCTTCTGAAGGGTGTGGTCACTCATTGGTCAGCTCCGTGGCCGGATGAGGGTGTGGGCCGCACACCCTCATCCGCCTGATTCGGGCGGCCTGGGCCGCTCAGCCGTTGACCTTCTGCTGTTCCGCCTGCACCTTCGCGGCGGCCGCCTGGGGCGTCAGCTCACCCGTGGCGATGCCGGACAGTGCGTCCCCGAGTGCGGTGTCCATCTGCGGGGTCTTCAGGTAGCGGGAGTACTTCACCTGCGGCATCCACTCCGAGGTCAGGGTCGTCCAGATCTGCTTCTGCTTGTCGCTGGTGAACTTCTCCGGGTTCAGGCCGGTCACCGCGGGCAGGTCGTTGAACGTGTTGATCAGCTTCTGGGCGCCCGCGCCGGCGATCCAGTCGGTGAGCACCTTGCACGCCAGGTCGGGGTTCTTGGTGTTCTTGGCGATGCCCAGCGAGACGTCGATGCCGCCGACGAGCTGTGGCTGGGCGGCGCCGCCCGGGATGGTGGGGAACAGGAACGGCTGGTAGCCGGACATGCCCTCGGACAGCGGCGGCAGGCCGGTCTTGGTCGGGTCGGACTGCTGGATCCACCAGGCGCCGAGCGGGATCATCGCCGCGTTACCCGCCTCGAACTGGTTCGCGCCGGTCGGGTAGGCGTCCAGGCCGATCGCGCCCTTCTGGGCGATGCCGTCGGTGAAGAGCTTGCCCCAGTAGTCGAACGCTTCGACGAGCTTGGGGTTGGTCCACGAGTCGGAGCCGTCCTCGGCCTTGTAGACCAGGCCCGGCTCGATGTTGTTGGCGATCTGCAGGAAGACGACGTTGCGCAGCCAGCTGTCCTTGGCGGGCAGCATGAACGGCGCGTACTCCCCGCCCTTGAGCTGGTTGACCGTCGCCTTGAGCTGGTCCCAGGTCTGCGGGATCTGGGCGTGCTTCTCGTCGAAGATCTTGGTGTTGGCCCAGAGGTTCACGGTCTGCACGAGCAGCGGGAGCGTGTAGAAGTTCTCGTCGCCGGCCGGGTTGCCCATCCGGGCCTGCTCGATGCCGATCGGATAGAACTTCTTCTGCCAGTCGGCGCCCCACGTCTTCTGGGCGCAGTCCTGCAACGGCATGAGGTTGGCCCGGTACTGCTGGGTGAGCGCGCCAGGCTGAAGGCCGACGATGTCGGGCATCGTGTTGGACGCGGCCCGGGTCTGCAGGTCGACCAGGTACTCGGGGTAGTTGAAGATGGTCGCGTCGATCTTCGCATCCGGGTTCGCCTGCTTGAACGCCGCGATCATCTGCTGGGTGGTCTGTTCGATCGGACTCCACGACCGGAAGGTCAGGGATCCCGACCCGCCGCTGGTGGACTGGTTGTCACTGGCACCGCCGGCGCATGCGGCGAGCCCGAGGGTGAGCGCTGTCGCCGCAGCAACGGCGCCAAGTCTTCTTTGCCGCTTCACTGTCAGGTCCTTCCCACGGACGGGGCCGGAGGCGGCCCGTGGATGTAGACGATTACATGAGCTACACCACAGGCACAACCCCCTCTTGCGCTGGACTTTTACACGTGGCCGCAACAGCCCATTCACGGCTCGGCAATCTTCCACGCCTCGCCGACCCGCATCTTGCCAGGCAGATCTGTAATCGATTACATTCCGCCCGTGGCTCATCGACCACCGCCCGCCCTACGGGTAACCTGTGCTCACCTCACCACCGGAACGCCACCGCGAAGGGCCTGCCTTGACCACCATCCGTGACGTGGCCCGGCTCGCCCAGGTGTCCACCGCAACCGTGTCGCGCGTGTTCGCCTCCGACACCGCCGTGCGACCGGACACCGCCGAGCGCGTCCGCCGCGCCGCACGGGAACTCGGCTACGTGCCGAACTCGCTGGCCCGATCCCTGCGCCAGCAGACCTCGGCCACCTGGGCGCTGATCATCGCGGACATCGAGAACCCGTTCCTCACCCAGGTCACCCGCGGCGTGGAGGACGTAGCCCAGTCGGCCGGGTACTCGTTGCTGCTATGCAACACGGACGAGAACCCGGAGAAGGAAGAGGGCTACCTCAGCATCGCCGCGCAGTACCGGGTATCCGGCGTGCTGATTACGCCGACGTCGGCGACCAGCCGAGTCGACCGGCTGCTGTCCCGAGGCCTGCCCGTCATCACCATGGACCGGCCGTTGCGGCAGGACCTGACAGTGGACACGGTCCTGATCGACTCACGTCGCGCAGCCCGAACCGCGGTCGACCGCATGATCGCCCACGGCCACCGCCGGATCGCCTGCATCACCGGACCGCAGCGCGTCTTCACCGCCAGCGAACGGGTGCTCGGTTACCGAGAAGCCTTACAGGACGCCGGACTGCCGATCGACGAGAACCTCATCCACTACGCCGCCTTCAACGAGAACGGCGGCCGCCAGGCCACGGACGCCCTGCTGGAAACGGCGGACGTCGAGGCCATCCTGGTGGCCAACAGCATGATGGCCGTCGGCGTCCTACGCGTGCTCCGCGACCGGCAACTCACCCCCGGCCAGGACGTCGAGCTGGTGGTCTTCGACGACGCGCCATGGACCGGGCTACTCACACCAGCGATCTCCGTCATCCACCAGCCCGCGTACGAGCTGGGCCAGACCGCCGGCAAACTGCTGCTCGATCGGCTACGCTCCCCCGGCCAACCAGCCCGAACGGTGATGCTGAACGCCACCCTGCCGCCGGACGGCGAGGCACCACTGCCCCGTGTACGGCGACCCGACTTGGCCACCACCGATCCGGTCACCTCCGCGATCCTGACCCGTTCGACCCACCTCAACCCGTAGTCTCAGCCCGCACCCGACATCGACGCCCACGTCCACCTGCCGGACGCGTGCGTGTTGTTGCCGTCGGATCGGGTGCGTCGACGGACCGCTGATAGGGACACGGCCAGGTCACAGCCCGCAGACCCCCAATCAGCAGACCGTGAGCCAAGTCGGGTAAATCGGAAGTTCACCATCGCGGAGACGTGCCTTCCGAGTCGCTCGCGATCGGCTACCGCTCGCAGGATCCGCTGTCGAGGTGGAAGTACCTCGCGTTGGCCCAGCGGCAGAGCCGGATGCCGACGACAATGCCGGCGATCGTGACCAGGGCGGGGAGGTACCCGCTGGCGACTTGCACGATGGGGATCGCCGGGCAGCCACCCGAGATCGCCCAGCCGGTGCCGAACAGCACCGCACCGGGGATCACGCCCGCATGGATCCGCCCCGGGGTGCGGCGGACGCGCAACACGGCGAATACCACGACGATGATCGCTACGGCACCGGCGAAGGCCAGGAGCATGCGAAGATCCTGGAAGGTGAACATGCGGTTCAGTTCGGCGTAGTCACCGAACCCGATGTTCGCGACGGTATAGCCGAGGGCCAGCCCAGCGATGATGTTGGCGACGATTATCCCGCCCCGGGTACGCATCAGATCACCTTCCACAGCAGGAACGACACGAGGACGCCGGTGCCGAAGAAGACGGCGGTCGCGACAATGCTGACCGGCTGTAGCCGGCCACAGCCATTGAGTCCGTGACCGCTGCTGCATCCTCCCGCGAGACGGGTGCCGAAGCCGACGAGTACACCGCCGACGAACAGCGTGCCGATCATTGCGATCGGTTTGTCGGTCACGATCTGGCCGAAGGCGTCGCCCATGTCGAGGCGGAGCTGGAATCGGCCGGTGGTGACCGCCGCTACCCACCCGCCGACGAAGACCGCCAGGAGCAGGGCGACCTGGCTGACCAAGGGCGCCGGGAGCAGCCTCGCCAGTGAGGAGCTCGCCGCCGCTGGCGGTCGTGCGTCCTGTCCCGGGGTCCGCGTGTCAAGGTGCAAGGCGGGTGCGGCCGAACCGGCTCCGAACTGGTCGGCGGTGGCCGCGACGAGAGCCTCGGTGAGGACACGTTCGTCAGCGAACTGGGCGTTCACTCGTTCGACACGGCGTTCGGCGCGCCAGTGCAGCACGCGGTCCCACGCCCCGGACACCCCGAAGGATCGATCGGTCGTGACGGCGTAGTTGATGGTGGTGAGGGCGAGCCCGGCGGCCCCGGCCCACCAGGGCCAGTATTCAGTCATGCGGGACCTGCAATCCATTCTGCGAGTCGGGTCCACCACCGGACCCCGCGAGGCGCCGGTGGGGTCGAGGGGGTTCCGGGCGGGTGCGGACCCTGTGCGGGTGACCCGGCGTGGAGGCCTTGAGCGGGTGCCGGTACCGGGTTGGGCTCCCGGGCCGGCACCGGCTCGAACCGCTGCGAGGACCCCGGATCGAGCCGTGACGGGGGTGCCTTGCTGGCCGTGTCCGACCCGTCACCGGCGGGTATGCGCCCCAGATATATCGCGTCGGCTCCATTCGGCAGGAGCGTGATCGGTACGAGCTGGCCCGTCCGGGAAAGCTCGTACCGAGCACACGTCCGCCAGCCCTCCGCGCTGTCGCAGTAGTAGTTACGCCAGTCGCTCAAGCTCGCGTTGAGCAGCGGGAAGAGGGGGCACTCCCGAACGTGTGAGCAGCCCATGTCACTCCGATCTGGCCAGCATCACCCGAGGCGATTGGGCGGGATGGCATGAGTTGGAGGGGCAGGTCTCGGTCAGCAAGCATACATACCGTATGGACGAATAGCGATCGAAAGGCGATCATGTCGAACGCCGCTTTGCTCAACGGCCTGGCCACGCCCGGCTACGGCCTGGTCGCGGTCGGACGGCCGTTGCCCGTGGCCGATGACGCGTCCGCGTCGGCACGCTGGCCGGGTAAAGGGGGCGCAGCCTCGGCCTCTCACTCGAGCAGTGGCAGCCATGCGGCGGCGACGGTTCCGTCGCGTCGCGCCTCCGTGAGCCGTTGAGTCGGAAGCGGCTCGGGGTGCCCTGTCTGCTGCAGGGGACCAACTCCGTAGACGGCGGCGACGGCGCCCAGCGCCCTCGCGGCGGTCGTCCAAGTGGACGGTGTCTCGCCGACGCCGTAGGCGAATACGTGACCGGTCGGGTCAAGCAACGCGAGACCCGTAGCGTGCAGACCCACGCCCCAGGTGGTCAGCGTCGCCGGATGTGTCGCCGGTGTCCAGCGCGGCAGGCCCAACAAGACCGCCGCCTCCACCTGCGCCTCGCACCGTGAGCCAGTGAGGGTTTCCGTCCACGCGGCGCTGGCTGGCTCGAACCAGGCGACGGCGACCACCATCGATCCGTCGGCGGGAGAAGGCTCCCCTGGCTGCGGGATGGGAAAAGGAGCAGCCGACGGCTTATCCTGGCTCGTCACCCACACGTGCAGCCGTTCACCGCCGCGGCGTTTCGCATCATCGGCGACGGCAAGCACCCATGCATCGCTGACCTTGTCTCGCGCGTCTGACCGATCCGGGTGGTTTACCGGTGGAGCCGGCTCCGTAGCACGTGCGCTTTCCGCAGCCGGTAATCCATCCGACACCTCTCGCGATGTTGCTGATGTCCATGGGCGGCGTGCGTTCACCGGTTGAGTGGACCTGGGTACTGCCGCAGGCACGGGCCGCCGGCGGTTGAACGCGTCGACTCCATTCGGCAGGAGCGTGATCGGCACGAGCTGGCCTGTCCTGTACAGCTGGTACCGAGCACATGTCAGCCAACCCTCCGCACTGTCGCAGTAGTTGTTACGCCAGGCGCTCAAGCTCGCGTTGAGCAGCGGGAAGAGGGGGCAGTCCTGAGCGTGTGAGCAGCCCATGTCACTCCGATCTGGCCAGCGTCACCCAGGCGAATGGGCGGGATGGCATGAGTTGGAGGGGCAGGTCTCGGTCAGCAAGCATACATACCGTATGGACGAATAGCGATCGGAAGGCGATCATGTCGAACGCCGCCTTGATCAACGGATTCGTCACGCCCTACTACGGCCTCGGGCGGTCGCGCCAGCCGCCGCGCTGGTGTTCCTCCTCGACGGCCAGCGCCGCAAGCGACAGCTCGGAATGACCCGCTCAACCGCCCGCGCGTACCCCACGGCCACGCAATCCCCCGGGCGCGGCACCGATGGGCCGGCCGACGTGGCCGTGGCCGCCGGGCTCCCTCCGTCCGGTTGCGAGGCTCGTCAGTCCGGTCGGCGGGCGACCACCGCCAGGGCCATGCCGAAAAACTTGAATGGCGATCGCTCGATCGCGTCGGTCAGCGGCCGGATGCGGCGCCCGAAGCCGGACCGGTCGAACGGCGGCATGAGATAGTCCACCGCCACCGGCTCCAGCCCGGCCCGGCGAAGTTGTGCGGAGAGGCCACGGGCGGTGAAGGAACGGGCGTCGGCCAGCCGCCGGTGCAGCGGCACGATCCACGGCAGGAACGGACCTCGCGCCGGCCGGTAGCGCTTGCCGCGAATGAGGAAGCCGTGCGTCTCGAATGGGAACCACCGGTTGGGTGTGGTGAGCGCGAACCTGCCACCGGGGGTCAACACCCGGTGGACCTGCCGGAGGGCGCGGTCGAGATCGTCGATGTGTTCCACCACCTCGATGGCGGTGACCAGGTCGAAGCTCTCATCTGGATAGTCCAGCTCGGTGGCGGACAGCTCCCGCACGTTGATCTTCTGGGCCGCCACCGGGTCGGCGGCCAGCCGCTCCCGGAACAGCTCCAGCCGATCCTGCTGGATGTCGACTGCCTCGATCTGCGTGAACGCGTCGACCAGCCGCATCGTGTAGGTGCCGTCCCCGCATCCGATCTCGAGCAGCCGCCGGCCGGTCAGTGGGGTGTGCCGGCCCAGCGTGCCCAGCCTCTTGGCTACCCCACGCTCGCCGAACGCGCTGCCGTGTCCCAGCCCCAGGTGCCGCGTCGCATCCTGCACCCCTTCATGTTGTCAGAAAAGGTTGTTCGATGGTCGCCGGGTTTTTGACGGAGCTGACGGCCGATTCGAGGGTCTTCGGGCGTATCGCCAAGAAACGATGGTTTGTTAACGACGCTGAAACGGGCGGCGTCGACCTGCGACTGGTACACGATCGACAGCCGCAGGGCGGCGGGCCCGGCCGGTGGTCGGCGATCTGTCGCCGCGCCCTCTGGCTCGCAGGGGTAGAGGATGGCCTCCTCCATTAGCCTTCCTGCCAATGAAGCACTGTCGAGAGACCGCACACGATCACCGTTGGCGAGAGGGGCAGTGCGCTGGGCGATCAGGGCGTGGACGGTCATCGCCCGCCCGTGCTCACGGGCCTTCATCGTCAGCGCGTCCATTCACGAACGTGTAATGGCCCGAGTGCCCGGTCATCGTCGGCTCCATCGTGTCGTGGAAGACAGCGCTGCGAAGGCTCGCCGTAGCGGTCGGCCGATAGGGGCGGGTTGTGGCTGTCTACCGGTCGAGGGCTTGCTGAAGCGCCGGGTCCGGAGCTGAAGACACCGCGGGAGGGCGTGCGGCCACCAGGTCGTAGGCAACCTTCCACGCCGCCGGCACCTCGCGTGCGTTGTTCTTTGCCAGAGTCACCGTTCGGCAACCATCACAGCGGGCGGCGACTCCGCTCGCGTCGATGCCGAGGCGCCGGCACAGCGTCACCGCGCGGGGCAGGTGCAGTGACTGGCTGACGAGCAGCGCCCGGCGTACCCCGTACACGTCATGGGCGCGCTTGCAGGTGTCGTAGCTGTCGAGACCGTACGGATCACCGACGACGCGCTCGGCGGGCACACCCGCGGCGATGAGGTACGCCGTCATCACCGCGATCTCGTCGCCGGAGGCACCATCACGGTCGCCGGAAACGAGCACAGCGCGGGCCTTGCCGTCCATGACCAGTTCGGTCGCTACATCCAGCCGCCCCTTCAGGAACGGCATCGGCTGAGTGCCTCCCGGTGCCAGTTGCGCGCCGAACACGATCGCGACCGGCGCCTCAGGCGCATCACCGGCCGTGTGCAAATGACCAGCGGAATTCGCCCGGACCCAGAACGCCGGGGCGGCGAAGAGCAGCACAAGCCCCACCCCGACGACGAGGACCCGCCGAACAAGTCGACGACGCCGACGGGCCGGCCGCGGCTTGGACCGCCCCGGATCAGCGGGCGTGCCGTCCGCGTGACCGGGTGGGAGCGACGCGGAAGGGCCTGACGGGACGGTCATTGCCCGATGGTAGGCACCAAGTCAAGCGGAAACGGTGCGGACGCTTTTTCGCAACTGAAGGGTTAAGGCGCATGCGACGACCACCATCGGCAGGCCGGATGTGGATGCCGGGTACGGAGCCGGCGGGCGGCTCCAGGAGTGGAGCGAGTCAGCCGGCCAGCTGGCTCTCGCGATGGCCGTCTCTTACACCATCCGCCCGGACCTGCCCGTTACCCTCCCCCGTGTCACCGATGTTGCAGCGATAGTAGTCAATGGTCGGCGATATCACGGCAATACCACGGCGATACCGGCGCGGCACATGATCTGGACTCCACCCCATCCTTAGGAGTGCAGATGCAATTGCGGTATCCGAGGAGACTGCTGACCGTGTTGGCGCTCGGCGGGCTGGCGGCGATCACCGTGCCCGCCGTACCCGCCCTCGCCGAGCCGTCCGGGACGCGCGTGATCGCGGCCGCCGGCCCGGACGGCGTCGAGGTGTTCACCGGCGATGTGTTCGGCGACCTCACGACGCTGCCGGAGCAGGTCGCCACGGCGTTGGCCGCTGCCCAGGAGCGGGTCGAGCAGCACCCCGACGATCTCGCCGGGGCCTATCTGGACCGCGCTACCGGTGCGGTGGTCACGCAGGCGGTGACCCCCGCCGGCAACCGGACCGCCGCCAGCCTCCCTGCCGGCCTGACCGGCCGGGCACGGGCACAGCAGGTCGCCAACAGCCACGCGACGCTCACCCGCATCCAGCACGAGGCGATCGGGCTCAGCCCAGCCGAACTGCCCGGCAGCGAGACGGTCTACGGCACGTTCGTGCAGGAGGAGAAGAACCGGGTCGTCGTCGAGGCGAAGGCGGCCACCCCGGCACTGCGCAAGGCCCTCGCCGACCGCTACGGGGTGTCGCGGGTCGCCATCCACCTCACCCCGAACGAGGAACTGCCCAGCCTTCAGTACGGTGGCCGACAGAACGACTCCAGCCCGTTCCTCGGCGGTGCCTACATCAACATCCCCGGCGGCGGCTGGTGCAGCACCGCGTTCGCCTGGCGCAACGGCAGCTACCACGGAATGCTGACCGCCGGGCACTGCGTTTCCAACGGCGGCACCATAACCAGCGGGACCGGGGCCACCATCGGTCCGGTCATCAGCAACAACTGGAACGACGGCGTCGGCACGGTGCGCTACCCCAACGACCCGTACGACCGGGGCGACCTCGGTCTGGCGCAGATCCCCGCCGGCGCCGCGGCCAGCGACGCCCGGGTTTACGTCTACGGCCCCAACTCCACCGACTGGCGCAACGTGATTACCCGCTACAACCGCAAGTCGGTCGCGGGTGACAAATACTGCACCAGCGGCGCCCGCACCGGGGAACTGTGCGGCTGGACCGCGCAGGAGGCCAGCTACGACGTCAAGTACGTCAGCGGCGAGGTCGCCCGCAACGTCACCCGTGGCACCAAGAGCGGCACCTGCACCAACAGCGGGGATTCCGGCGGCGCCATCTACTACACAGACAGCAACGGGCAGGTGCACGCCAAGGGCGTCCACAGTGGCGGCGGCGGTTCGTGCACCGAGTTCTTCACCGAGATCACCGACGCGGTGAACGCGCTACCGGGTGACATCGCCACCCGCTGACCTGGCCGGTCACACCGCGCGCGGCGGACCGCCCCGCGCGGTGGACCTGGCGCCACACCCCGTACCCCTCTGGGAACCGAGGACGCCGACCATGACGAACCGCCTGGCTCGTATCCTGATGACACTCACCGCACTGCCGCTCGCAGCGGCGGGGACCGTCGTGGCCAGCCCCGCGCCGGCCACGGCCGCCGTCACCTTCCCGCGCATCGACGCCAGCGGCTTCCGCCTGGTGGCCGGTGACACGTTCGCCACCTACGGCAGCCGAATCACCGCGCTGGAGCGCGACCCTCGCCTCGCGCCGGCCGGGCTGGCGGCCGTGCTCGACGGCGCTAACCGGCAGGGGCGCCCACTGTGCCACCCGACCAACCTCGCGGCGTCGCTGTCCCCCGCCGGGTTCTGCTGGGACACCGGCGAGGACGACACCGCCAACGTCTGGATCCCGCAAGGGGTCACCGGCTCCGGAGACGCCCAATCGGCGGGCACCGTGCTGAACGGGCGGCGGGTCATCGCCGCCACCTGGCACTACACCGACGACTCGTTCATCCGGGTGTCGTTCCTGGACCTGGCCACCCTGCGGTACCGGCACGTACTGCTCGTCGAGCCGACCGCGACCGGGACGTTCCAGGCGATCAGCGGGCACGGGCACGGCCTGTACTGGTACGGCAACAAACTCGTCGTCGCCACCGGCGGCGCGGTGCTGCGCGTGTTCGACCTCGCCCACATCTGGCGCACCGACACCTCCAGCGCCGAGGTGGGGCTGGGCGCCGACGGCAACTTCCACGCCCGCTACCACGCCTTCGCACTGCCGCAGGTCGGCGCGTTCTGGTACGAAGGCGGCGGCTGCGCGAACACGACCGGGAACCGGCCGTGCTTCGCCAGCCTCGCGCTCGACCGCACCGACGGCTCCTTCGTCGCGGTCGAGCACACCACCCGCGGCGGCGGGCGGATCGTACGCTGGCCGATCGACCCGGCGACCGGCCTGCCCCGCCGCGACGCCGACGGCTACGTGCGTGCCGTCGAGGCGTTCGGGTCGCCGGTATGGGGCATGCAGGGCGCGGTGTCGCACGGTGGACAGTTCGTCATCGCCGGCGTCTGCCCCGAGTACGCCGACAACATCGGCGACGGCGTCGACTACCCGAGCTGCCTACACCGCGGCGTCGGCGGGCAGTCGACCACCGTCTGGACCAAGGCGCCGAAGAACACCGAGAACCTGTCGTACTGGCCCGCCACCGGCGAGCTGTGGCTGATCAACGAACAACTGCGGGAGCGGGTGACGGTACACGTACCATGGCCGAGCTGAAGCGAGGACACCGGCGACCGGACCTCGTCCCCGGTGGCGCGGCGACGAAGCCGTTACTCCCCCACTCAGCGGGGGCGTCACAGCAGTGTATCGACGTGGGCGGCACGCACTGCGGCGCCACCACCGCATGCAGCAAGAGCCGGCTCCCGCTCATCCGGGCCTGGCGCCTCCTACAGGGCCAGGCGTGGTACGCGCTCGTGGTCGAACATCTTCCCCGTGTCGGCGAAGCCATACCGCAGGTAGAAGCCGAGCGGCGACCCCTCCCCCGGCACCACGCTGGTCACCAACTCCCGCGCGCCCGGCCTGGACCGCAGGTGCGCGACCACCGCGTCCAGGGCCGCCCGCCCGTGCCCGCGGCCCTGGAACCGCCCGTCGATCAACATCCGCCACAGGTAGAACGGCCAGGGCACGTCCGAGTTGCCCTCGGCCACGCCATCGGCAAGCATCACGAAACCCACCGGCCGCTCCCCGGCGTAGACCGCCCGCGGCCAGGGCGCGAGTTCCGGGTGCTCAGCGGCGTCGCGCAGCGAGCGCGCCACGCCGTCGACGACGCCTTCCTGCCCGGCGGCCACCCGCAGGCCCAGCACTGCGGACCGGTTGTGGTCAGTGATCGCGCGGAGGGTGACAGGTTCGGCCATCTGGCCATCATCGCCCACACGCTGGCCCAGCCAACAAACTGTCCCCGCCGGCAACGCTGTCAACGGCCGGCCCGGCCCTGTCCCCGAGGAGCAGTCGCTGGGAACAAGCTCGGTGACGCCGTCAAGGCCGCTTCGTCGTGAGGCCGGTGCACCTCCTCGCCGTGGCAATCTTGTCCTCGATCCGCTCCCGGGCCGCGCCGGACACGAGCACGGGCTGCCCGGTGCCTGACACCGTCGCCGGCAGGAACTCGGTGCCTACCACCGTCCGCCCACGCACGGTCAGCCGCAGGACCCCGGAGTCGGTGCTGTGCGACTCGCTGTACCAGAGGAAGTTGCCGAGCCCGTAGTGCACGTAGGTCTTACCCAGCCAGCCGTCGGCGAGCAGGGTGTGCGCGTGGGTTCCGATCACGATGTCCGCTCCGGCGGCGGCCAGCTGGCGCGCGAACGTCTTCATCTCCCCTGTCGGGCAGGAGTTGCCCTCGACGCCCCAGTGCATGAAGACGATCACGAGGTCGGCCTGTTTGCGGGCTGCTTGCACGGCGCTGGTGGCCCGGACCCCGTCGAACGCCATCGCGATTCCCGGCCGGGTTTCCGTCGCTTTCCACTGCGTGGCCAGCTCGTGCACCTGCGACATACCCAGCACCGCGACCCGCACACCCTTCACGGTGCTCAGCCACGGTGCGTACGCCGCGTCGGCGTTGCGCCCCGCGCCGAACACCGGGAAGTTCGCGTCCGCCGCCGCGTCGACGGTGTCCAGCAGCCCCACCTGGCCGTAGTCGAGGGTGTGGTTGTTGGCGATCGACACCGCGTCGATCCCCGCCGCGCGCAGCGCCGAGTATGCGGTTTCCGGCGATCGGAATTGGAAGCGCTTGGGCTGCGGGGTGCCGCGGTTCGTCACCGCCGTCTCGAGGTTGACCAAGGTGAGGTCGGCGTCGCGTAGCACCGAGGCGATGCGGCCGAATGCCGTCTGCGGGTCGTCGAGCAGACGCAGCGTGCGGCCCGTGAAGTGCACGTCGCCCGCAAAGGCCAGCCGCAGCTCGACCGGCGGAGCGCCCGGCTCGGTGGCGCTCGGCGATGCCGTGGCGTTCGACGTGGTCGTGGCCGGGGGCTTCCATTCGGCCGCCGGGCGGCCTTCGGTAGCGCACCCGGCCAACGCTGACCCGACCGCGAAGACCGCCACCGCCACGCGCACCTTGGTGCTGATCACCCGCACAGGATAGGGGGCCGAGGAAGGACACCCGAGAACAGCTCATGGGGCTACCGAGGCACCCACGGTAACTACTCGTACTCGGGCCCTGGGTGCTGGCACTGCCGGCACCAGGACCGGCCCGGCTGCCCACTCCGTGCGGGTCAGCGCAGTCCGGCGAACAGGTCGTCCTCCGGCGTCGGCGTACCGGTGGTGTCGCGGACCCGGACGAAGGTCTCCATGCCCATGAGTTCGGCAAACCGCTCCTGGCCGAGTTGCAGGAAGAAGATGTTCTCGGCTTGGCTGGCGTGTGCGGCCAAGGATTCGAACTTCTGCCCGCCGTAGGCGCTCGTGTCCACCCAGGTGGTGATCTCGTCGTCCGGCAGGCCGAGCTCCGGCATCTCCTCCGACGGCCCGTCCGGCTCCGGAAACTCGACGCCGATCTCCTTCATGACGCGGCCGAACTCCTGGAAGGCGCTGCGCGGCACGGTGGTCCAGTACACCTTTGCGGGGATGTCCGTACGCTCGACCGCGGCCATGGTGATGCGGTGGGCCTGGATGTGGTCCGGGTGGCCGTAGAAGCCGTTCTCGTCATAGGTGACGACGACATCGGGCTGGTAGCGCTGCATCAACTCGGCCAGCCGGTCGGCCGCCTCCCCCACCGGGGTATTCCAGAACGCGCCGGGCGCGTCGTTGGCCGCCCAACCCATCATTCCGGAGTCGGCATATCCGAGCGTCTCGAGGTGCGTGACCTTCAACGCCTCGCAACTGGCCGTCAACTCGGCGCTGCGCATCGCCACCACGGCCTGCGGGTCGTGCCCCGGGTCGCCCGGCTTGACCCCACCGGGCCCGTCCCCGCACCGCCCATCCGTGCAGGTCACGAGCACTGTCGTGATTCCTTCCGCCGCATACCGGGCGAGGATGCCGCCCGTGCTCGTCGCCTCGTCGTCGGGGTGCGCATGCACCGCCATCAAGGTCAGGGATCGCTCAGCCACCCCACCACCATACGAGGCAGGTCCGACGCACGAGGCTTGCAGTGGTCAGCGCCCGCCGGCTCAGACGTGACCTTGGAAGTCGCGTCGCGGGTCGAACAGGCTGACGGGGTGGGTTGTCGAGCCGCTCGTTGCCAGGTCGGCGAGGATCTCGCCGACGACCGGGACGAACTTGAAGCCGTGGCCGGAGAATCCGCATGCCACGGTGACCTGCGGGTGCTCCGGGTGCGTCGCGATCACGAAGTGCTGGTCCGGCGTGTTGGTGTACATGCAGGTCGCCGCCCGCAGCAACCGACCCGGAAGGGCGGGCAGGACTCCGGCGAGGTGTTCCCGCATGTCCTGGATCTCCTCCGGGTGCACCTGCCGATCGATGGTCTCCGGGGTGCAGACCTGACCGCGCCGGAAGAACGCCACCTTGGCACCGCCGTCGGGACCGTCAATGGCCGGGAAGCCGTAGATCTGCATGCCGGCGCTGTCCTCATGGATGTAGATGGGATGCCGCTCGGGTTGGAAGGGGCCTACCCCGGTCTCCGGCTGGAACCAGTACATGACCTGCCGCTCGACGGTGAACGGCACACCGAGGTCGGCGAGGAGTTCCGGAGCCCATGCCCCGGGGCAGACGACGAGCCGCCCAGCGGTATAGAAGCCCTCCTCCGTCGTCACTCGCACTCCGCCGTCGGGCAGCGCCTGCCATCGCAGTACCGGCTCGTGGTAGCGGAGGTCGGCGCCGTGCCGCCCGGCCAGCTCGAGGTGGGCGGCCACGGTCACCTCGGGGCGGACGAAGCCTGCCTTGGCCTCGAAGAGCGCCACCTCCTCATCCCGGGGACTGAAGGTTGGGAAGCGGCGACGCAGCTCGCTTGCGTCGAGGATCTCGTGCGGCAGGTCCCACTCGCGCGAAGCGCGCAGGCTGCCGGCGAAGGTGTGGCTCTCCGGGCGGCCGACAAACACCCCGCCGGTGAGCGAAATGATCTCCCGTCCGGCATCACGTTCCAGCTTCTCCCACAGCTCGTACGCTCGAAGCAAAAGCGGCACGTAGGCCGGATCCTCGAAGTACGACTGCCGGGTGATGCGCGAGCCGCCGTGGCTGGACCCGCGGTCGTGCGCCGGCCCGAACTGCTCCAGACCAAGCACACGCTGCCCCCGCGCGGCCAGGTGGTAGGCGGCGCTGCTACCCATCCCGCCAAGCCCCACGACGATGACGTCATAGACCGCCATTTCTACACCTCCAGCCGCCGTGCATCATCGACCAGGACGCTACACGCCTGGCACGCTGGTGCCGTACAAGATCCAAGCGGCCGCCTCCCGCATAGGGAAACGGCCTCTGAGCTCTGCATCTCGGCGGCCTGGTCCGCAACACCGTGCTGGCGGCCGTCGCGTCGCAGCGCGGCCGCGATGCGAGACTGGGATAGTTGGCCGCAGTATCGGCGTGGGTGCGATGGCATGGCCAGCACCGCGGGCTGCCGATCTTTTGGGAGACCTCAAGAGCTCGGTAACGGGCAGGCATCCCGCGGGCCCGGCGGGCGGTTTGGCCTCACTAGGTAACGGGGCAACTGACGGATCCATTTGATCGTTCAGCCCCATGTAATCGCCAAACGCGGGATGTCGGCGCAGAACTGCACGTACCGGAGGAGGACTCGTGGCACCAACGCACCGGCGGCTGTTGGCGCTGCTCGGGATCGCCGCGGCGGTTCCGCTGGCTGAGGTCCTCGTGCTGGTGCTGGTCGGGTTCTTCCCGGCCGAG
This sequence comes from Micromonospora sp. MP36, assembly GCF_008119785.1. Taxonomy (GTDB): domain Bacteria; phylum Actinomycetota; class Actinomycetes; order Mycobacteriales; family Micromonosporaceae; genus Micromonospora. The sequence continues at coordinate 24,139 of NZ_VSFA01000088.1, forward strand.
GGGCTGGCGCCGCAGAGTACGGCGGTCTGGCCGTACGACTCCTACCACGACATGCGCTGGCTGCTGGTCTACCACAACTCCTGGCTCATGTTCGGCTCCGGCCTGCTGAGTCTGATCGCGCTGCGTGGGCTGCTGTCCGCGACGATAGTCAGCCTGGCCTGGCCGGCGGCTGCGCAACGGCCGCCGTACCGAGCGCTTGTGCTGCGCAACATCGGGGTGGCCGCGTTCGGGGCGATCCTCGTCCTGCCGCTCGCCGCCTACTCGGTCGCCGCGTCGGTGGTCTCGCTGTCCTGGTTCCTGTTCGCCTCGCTGATTCCGATGCTGTTGCTCGCCCCCTTCCTGCAGCGGATGTCGGTGGGCCCCGGGTGGTGGCGCGGACTGCCGTCGATCGAACTGGTCGGCTGGTCGCTACTCGACTTCGTGGTGATCACCGTTCTCGGCGCGCTGGTGTGGCGCACTCCAGAGGTGTGGACGCCCCTGGTCACCATCGCCGCCGGCGCGCTCAACGGTCTGCTCTGGCGGCAAACGGTGCACGCCGCCGTCCTGCAACAGCGGGTACGTTGGGCGCGGGTGCCGGTCGTGCCGATCGTCGTGGTGCTCGCCCTGGCCGTTCCGCTGGCGTCGCAGGTGCTCTCCCAACCCGGCAACCAGGCCAACACCTTCACGCCGCCGATCTTCACCCGGCCGCTGCCGCCGCAGGTGCCCTACGCGGTGATCCTGCTGGCCGGACACGACTCCGCGTACGACGGCCGGCCCGCGGCGGATCCGAACGTCGAGTTGTTCTCGTACGTTGGCCTGGACTCGGCTGGTCGGCCGCTGCCGTATCGGCCAGAGGCCACCCATCGATCGTTGGAGTCCAGTTCCCAGCTGCTCGCCGCGCAGGTGCAGGCGGTCCACCAGCGCACCGGCCGGCCGATCGCCCTCGTCGGACAGAGCGAAGGGGTGACGGTGGCCCGCACCTACCTGCGGGACCGGCCCGACTCTCCGGTGCGGGCCCTGGCGATGTTCAGCCCGCTGGTCCGCGCGGCGAACGCGTACTACCCGCCGGCGGATGCCAATGGCGGATGGGGGCTGGCCGCGGGGTGGCTACTGCGAGTGATGTTCAAGGTGACGACCATCGGTAACCGGGCCGCCAGCACACCCGATGAACCGTTCGTCCGCTCGATGCTGGACAACGCGCCCTTCTACCGCTACCAGATCCTGTGCCCGATCCCGGGCGTACGCGTTGTCGCCTTCCTGCCGACGGTGAGCGCCGCCGAGGCCCCGACCGGCCAGAAGATCAGAATTCCGGTGGTCGAGGTGCCGAGCTTCCACGCGGGGATCATCGGCCGGATGGGCGCCAACGACGTGCTGATCAGCTTCCTCGCCGGCGCCGAGGTCAACCACCCCCGCCGCGAGTTCGGCCCGCTCCAGCAACTGGGGGATGCCTGGCATGCCCCAGTTCTGGCGATCCAACTGAATCCGGTATGGCGGCCCACCGCGCCACCTGGTCGGCCGTTCACACCGACCCGATTCTGCCGCACATGACGCCCTACTTCGCGGCGACCGACGCCGGCGCGCTGAGCGGGCCCTCGTTCCCGCTGCGATCCGGCCCGAACATACAGGAGGACAGGGAGCGGTCGGCTGGGGCGGCGCGGTCGGCCCGGGGCGGCGCGACGGGACGAGCCGGCCACCTCGCCGTCCACCGCCGGTGATCCTGGTCAGCTACGACGGCCCGGTTGACGGACCGAGAGCAGCCCGATGCCCAGCCGGTCAAGGATCTCCTCGCGGGCCCGGAAGAGCCGGTGTCGTGCCGCGGCTGCGTCCTCGGCCGGCTCCGGCGCCGGCGGCAGCACCGACCCCACTCGGGGAACAACGGCCGGACTGCCCCGCCAATCCGCTCAGGTTTGAAGTGCCCGTACCCAGGCAGCGCATTGTGCGGCTCCCCCTCGCCGACCTGGACCGGGTCGCATATCACGTACACGCGTTGGGTGTGCTCGCGTGATTGCGGCCTTCGAAGGTGATGGCGGAGGGGCTGAGGGCGGGCTTCCAGCGCACCGCCCATTTGGCCCCGACCTCGTCCGGTGGGTCCGCCAAGGCAAGCGATCCTGGCCGGACATTTACCGGAACTGCTATCGCCCTGCGGAAGGAGCAGCGGCGATCGCCAACAGTTCCGCTGCGAGGGCGGTTGGGGTACGGCCCAGCCAGAGGGCGTGCAGCGGACGGGTCAGCGGGAGGCCCTCGACCCGAAGCTCGACCAACTCTCCCGCGGCGACGGCGGGTGCGGCTGCGCGCGCGCTGATCACGCCGATGCCACCACCGGCGCGGACCGTGGAGAGGATCGTGGTGGTCGAGCCGAGGCTTATGGCGTGCGGCAGGGACGGCGCGAAGCCGAGGGCGTGCGCGACCGCGTTCAGGAACGTGTCGCGGGTGCCGGAGCCGGGTTCACGCAGCAGCAGTGGTTGATCGGCGAGGTCGGTCGGCCGCAGTGCGCGCCAGGCGTGCGCGGCGAGCGGATAGCTGGCGGCGACGACCAGGGCGAGCCGGTCGTCGCCCACGATGCGGGCACTCAGGTCGGCAGGGATGTCGGGTGACTCGACGAACCCAAGGTCGACCGTGCCCGAGCGGACGGCCTCGACAACGCCGTGGCTGTTTGCGACGTCGGCCGAAATGTCCAGCTCGGGATGGGTGCGGCGCAGGCTCAGCAGCCATGCCGGCAGCAGGTACTCGGCCACGGTGAGGCTCGCCGAGATACGCAGCCGCGCCTGCCGGTCGGCGCGCAGCGTCAGAACGCCGTCGGCGAGGTTCTGTGCGGCGTCGATGACGTTGCGCGACCAGGCGACGACCGCCTCGCCGGCGGGCGTGAGCAGGCTCCCGCGCCGCGAACGCACCAGCAGCGGTACGCCGAGCCGGCGCTCCAGCTTCGCAAGCCGGGCGCTGGCGCTGGGCTGGGTGATTCCGTGCGCTTGCGCCGCGCGCCCGACGCTTCCCGTCTCGGCGACGGACAGCAGCAGGTCGAGCGCCGGCAGATCGCTTATCCAGGGCGGCAGTGGCATCGCGCGCAGTCTGTCACACGTGCTGGGGTGTTCGGCCTGTTCCGGGCCTGGTCATCGGGCCAGCAGGTATTGCAGGCCCAGGCTGGTCGAGCTGACCGCGGCCCAGAGGATCAGGCCGAGCAGCAGCGGCCGGGCACCGGCGCGGCGGAGGGCGGCCACGTCGGTGGAGAGGCCGACGGCGGCGAGGGCGATCGCGATGAACAACAGCGCCGCCTGGTGCAGAGCGGTCTGGGCGGCGGCGGGGATCAGTCCACCGGTGTTCAGCGCGGCCACGGCGAGGAATGCGACCAGGAACCAGGGCACGAGGGAGGCCGCGAGCCGGGCCTTCGACGTCTCCGGCCGCTCGGCGTGGCGGCTCAGGGTGGTGAGGACGAGGACGACCGGGATGATCATCAGGGCGCGGGCGAGCTTGACGACGACGGCGTATCCGGCGGCGTCCTGGCCGTAGGCGCCCGCGGCGGCCACCACCGAACTGGTGTCGTTGACGGCGGTGCCCGCGAAGAGCCCGAACGCGTGCGCGCTCAACCCCAGCGCGTGCCCGAGCGGCGGAAAGACCAGCACGGCGGCCACGTTGAACAGGAAGATCGTCGAGATCGCGTACGCCACGTCGTTACTCTTCGCCCGGATCGCCGGTGTCGCGGCCGCGATGGCCGAGGCACCGCAGATACCGGTGCCGACACCGATCAGCGTGCGCAGATCGCGGGGAACGCCGAGCCACCGGCCCACCAACCAGGCCAACAGCAGGCACACCCCGAGCGTGCCCAGCATGACCGGCAACGACCCCGCGCCCACCGACAGCACCTCGTCGAGCGACAGCGCAGCGCCGAGAAACACGACGGACAACTGCAGCACCAGGCCCTTGGCCAGGCTCAGCCCCGGCGCCAGCGCCTCGGACCGGCGCCGCGCCAGCGGGCTCAGCAAGACCCCGACGACCACGGCGAAGACGGGCGCACCGACCACGGGGACCAGCGTGCCGGCAACCGTCGCGGCGAGTCCCAGCAACACCGCCGCGCCGAGCCCGGCAGCCTGGACGGGTACGCGGCGGCGGGTGGGCACCTCAGCAAGAACGATCATCATTCCAGGCTTCGCCCGCGCGGCGTTTCCCGGTAGCGATCATCCCCGGACCACTGTCATAGGCAGCACCTATGACCGAACTGGCCGTTGTTCCGGCCGTGGATGAGTCAGAACTCGGAAGCGGAACCGCTTCAGCCGGTTTCGAAGATGGCTTCGATCTCGACCGCTGCGTTCATGGGTAGCGCGGCGACGCCGGCCGCTGGGCGGCTGTGCCTGCGCTCGTCGCCGGGTGAGTCCACGAACAGGTTGGAGGCCCATTGGCGACAGGTGCTGCTCGGTGAAGGTAGGTGTGCGGGCGCTAACACTGCGATCTTGAGCAGCTGCTTCGTTCGTCCGCGTAGTGCCACATCATCCGCCGATACACCCACCTGACCCGGCCAGTCACCGATTTCCGTGCCCTGGATCCGGGCGAGGGCAAATGCGAATACCGCGGCCCAGGCCAGGAAAACCCAGGAAACGCTCCGAGTCGACCAAGCCGGCACGAACCCAACAGGTCCCCGACTGTTCGTCCGGTATCGCCTCCGAGGACCGCTGTGGCTCGCCCGCGCGTGACGCTGGCTGCCTGACCCGCGAAGTCCCCAGTCAGTGTGTTCGTGATGTCCCAGCCCCGAAGCGGCTGGGCCCTGCCCAGTTGGGAGTGAAGCTCGGGGATGCCCAAGGGTGCCCGTTCCGTCCGGCGACTACAGGTGAGGGGAAGACTGGACGGGCGAACGATCTTGAACCCTTGGTGATGCCCCCGTTATGCCGACATCCCGGACGGGAAGAAAGACCGGGGCGACTGGGGCCGGCCGTTGTGAGGCGGCAGGCGGCGGCCCGTGGGTCCCGCTCGGGCCGTGGTGAACACCGCTGTCCCCTGGGTAAAGAGGCCTATGGCTCGGACGCCACCGAGCAGTGATGCGTTCGACCGGATCCTGGACGTGGACGCGCTGCGGGGATTCGCGTTGTTCGGCATCCTGCTGGTCAACATCTGGTACTTCGCCTCGGGCTACGCGTTCCACCGCATCCCTGACCCGGCGTACCCCTCCTGGCTTGACCACCGGATCCACGACAGCGTGGCGCTGCTGTTCGAGATGAAGTTCTACCTGCTCTTCTCATTTCTGTTCGGCTACAGCTTCACACTCCAACTCGACACGGCGCGGCGCCGGGACACCGCCTTCCGGCCGCGATTCCTGCGTCGGATGGCCGGCCTGTTCGTGCTTGGCGGGCTTCACGCCGTGCTGCTCTTCCACGGCGACATCCTCACCACCTACGCCGTACTCGGGCTGGTTTTGCTCGCCGTGCACCGGATCCGGCCGCGCACGGCGGTGATCCTGACCGGCCTGCTCGTGGGGGCCGTCGTACTCTCCTTCGGCTCGATGGCCCTGGCGGAGGCGCCGTCGGTCGATCCGTCGACCGCCCTCAAGGCCGGGGAAAGCGTCACAGCGGCGCTGGCCGGCGGGCCGGCCTCCGTCATCGCCCAGAACGTCCGTTCGATACCGCATATGATCGTCGGGACGGCGAGGCTGCAAGGGCCGGTCGCCCTGGCCATGTTCCTTTTGGGGCTCGCCGCCGGCCGTCGCCGGATGCTGGCCGACGTGTCGGCACACACTCGCGGTCTGCGCCTGATCCAGCGCGTTGGATACCCGGTTGGTCTCGCCGGCGCGTTTGCCGTCGTAGCGCTGGGCGGCCGCGTCACGGTCGAGGGCCTTGCCTTAGCCACCCTCACCGGGACGGCCTTGGCGGCCGCGTACGCCGCCACGATGCTGCGGCTGTTCCACACACCGGCGGGGCGTCACAGATCGGCCGCGCTCGCACCGGCCGGCCGGATGGCATTGACCAACTACCTGAGCCAGTCCCTGATCTGTGCTCTGATCTTCACCGGGCTCGGTCTCGGGCTGATCGGCCAGGTACCGCCGGCCGGCGTACTGGCCATCGCATTTGGCATCTTCGCCGCGCAGCTGGTACTGAGCGCTCGCTGGATGAGGACCCACCGGTACGGCCCGGTCGAATGGATCCTCCGGGCCGTGACCAACGCCCAGTGGCCGGCGTGGCGCCGATAAGTCCTTCGCGGAAGCCACCGTAGTCGAGCCGGACGACGGCCAGCACCCGCCTGGACCCGGTGACCAGGTTCGCACAGTGGCTCGCACGGCACAGCATCACCGCCCTGCGGATCAGCCTCGAGCCGGTCATCGCCGGCTTCTGGGCACTGAGCGGCACATCGCCTGCCGAGGCACTGGTCATGCAGGCCACCGAGACACTGGCGTTCGGCGCCGTCTCCGGCACCACCGCAGTCGTCATCACCGCCGTACTGGAGACGGCAACTCTCCCCGCCCCGGCGGGCATTTGTCCCTTATTATGGGGC
>NZ_VSFA01000089.1 GCF_008119785.1 Micromonospora sp. MP36
CCACGACAATGGCAATTCTGGCAATACCTTGCAGAAGTTGTCGCCTGCTCCCTACGTTGCGACCGTGCCGGCCACTCGATGACGTGTCGGACGAGAGGAGCGAGGGATGTCGCAGCCCGGACTAAGAGGTCGAGGTGTGCAGCTCGACGAGCGCAGATTCGCGGGTCGGGCCAGGCGGTGGTCCGCGGCTGTCGTGACCGGCGTTGTGCTGGCCGCATCCCTGACGTCGGTGGGGGTGACATCGGCGGACGCATCCTCGGGTGACTTCACCATCTTTGACGGTCAGGCGACCTCTCCGATCCTGATCGACCCGTCGTACGGCGGCGATCACGGCGATCGGGACTACACGCAGGTGCGCCGCGCGGTGCAGGACCTGCGGCAGGACGTCGCCATGGTGACCGGGGCGATCGATCCCGGTGCGGTGCAGAGCGTGTTCGTCGACGGCGAGTCGGCCAAGGAAGCGCGGTTGGCGAAGGCCGACCAGAGCAAGCTGCCGGCCCTGCTGACCGAGGCCGTGGGTCAGCGGACCGCGATCATCGTCGGCCAGATCGGTCAGAGCCGGCTGATCGACGAGATCGTGGGAGCCGGCAAGTTCGACGAGGCCGCCGGGATCGAGGGCAGGTGGGAGGCGTATGCGGCCAAGACCATCACGGACCCGATCCCTGGGGTCGACAAAGCACTGGTGATCGCGGGCAGTGACGCCCGGGGGACGATCTACGGGATCTACTCGATCTCCGAGGAGATCGGCGTCTCGCCGTGGTACTGGTACAGCGACGTGCCGGTCAAGCAGCGGGACGACGTCGAGGTCAAAGGCAAGACCCGGGTCGACGACGGGCCGGACGTCAGATACCGCGGATTCTTCATCAACGACGAAGAACGCACCGTCGCGTGGGCGAAGAGGAAGTTCCCCACCGGCAACGGCACGCCTGATGTCAACTTCTACCGGCACGTCTATGAGCTGATGCTGCGGCTGAGGCTGAACACGCTGTGGCCGGCGATGCACCTGGCCTCGACGGCGTTCAACGCGGTCACCGACACCGGGAGGTACGACAAGGGGACACCGATCAACGCTCGCGAGGCGGCAGCGTTCGGCGTGGTCGCATCCTCGTCCCACGCGGAGTTGATGCTGCGCAACAACGAGGGCGAGTGGCGACAGTGGTACGACCGCAACAAGGATGCGCTCGACATCAAGGGCTCGGACGCCGTGGCGGCCTTCAACTATTCGATCAACAAGCCCGCGATCCTGGAGTACTGGCGTCAGCGTGTGGTCGCCAACGCCGACTTCGAGAACATCCTTGCCCTGGGCATCCGCGGTGTGCACGACAGCGATGCGGCGTTCACACCCGGCAATCCGTACGGGTTCAAGGACAAGGTCGAAATGGAGGCCGACGTCATTCGCGAGCAGCGCAAGCTGATCGCCGAGGTCTACGGCAAAGCCGACGCTGTGCCGCAGGTGTTCATCCCCTACAAGGAGATGAACGATCTCTACAACGCCGGGCTGAAGGACCACATCCCCGACGACGTGACCCTGATGTGGGCCGAGGACAACCAGGGCTATCTGCGCCAGGTGCCCACGCGGACCGAAGCCGCCCGGTCCGGCGGGAACGGCGTCTACTACCACATCTCCTACTGGGGCGAGCCGAAGAGCTATCTGTGGCTGAACTCGACGCCGATGTCCTTGATGGTGCAGCAGCTGCGTCGGGCGTGGAACTCCGGTGCGGGGCGCTACTGGATCCTCAATGTCGGAGACATCAAGCCCGGCGAAATCAAACTGGACCTGTTCGCCAAGCTCGCGTGGGACGTCGAGGGCTATGACGACACAAACATCGGGAGCAAGTTCCTCACCGAGCACGTGCAGCGAGACTTCCGGCTGAGGGGCAACAACGCTGCCGTCGTCGCCAACGCGCTGGAACGGTTCGATGCGCTCGAGAACACCAAGCGCGCCGAGTTCTGGGGGGAGATCAACTCGTCCAACGCGAGCTCGGGGAGGATCCACAACGGTCAGGTCTTCCCCTTCAGCGCGACCTCGGACGGGGATGAGCTCCAGCGCTACATCAACGAGTCCAACGAGCTGGTGGGAATCCTCGAGGGTGTCTCCGCGAAGCTCGACCCGCGCTATCGCTCCGCGTTCTATCAGCAGGTGCTTCACCGAGTCCGGTCCTACCGCAACATGGCGGAGCAGATCGGCTACTACTGGAAGAACCAGCTCGCTGCCGCCCAAGGCCGCTACGCCAGCGCGGGAAGCTACGAGCTGCTCTCAAAGCAGGCCCGCGAGCGCATCCTTACCGACGAGGCCTACTGGAACACGATCAGCGACGGCAAGTGGGACCACGCCATCGGCCACAGCCATCCCGAAGGCTTCCCGAACGAGGGCACCGTCATGCTCACCAACGACCGGTATGCCCGGGTCGCCACACCGACCGATGCGGTGGGCGCCGCCGCCGAGGGGAGCAAGGAGCCCGGCCGCGGCACGCTGACCTTCAACTCGGCCGCGCCCGACGACAAGCGGTTCTTCGACGTGTTCTCCCGCGACGACGTAGCCAGCCCGCAGGAGTGGGCCGCCGAGGCGGACGCCCCGTGGATCACCCTTTCTCGGCGCTCGGGCACGACCGCAACAGAGCAACGAATAACGGTGACGGTCGCCAAGGACCACCCAGCCACGACGGGGACGATCCGGGTCTTCAACGCCGCAGACGGCGCCAAGCTCGGCGACCCGGTCGCGACGTTCACGGTCAACGCGCAGCGGGCTGCCGTGGATCTGCGCCGTGTCGCCGAGCCGGCGCACCTGGAGGCCAACGGATACGTGGCCCTGGAGGCCGAGCACTTCTCCGAGAACGTGCCCGGCGCCGACGGCAGCCGGTGGGCCCCCCTTGAGGGCGTGGGCCAGCGCGGCGCATCGATGGGCAGCTTTCCGGAGATTGCGCCCCGGGTCGACTCCGGCTTGGAGACGACCGCCCGCCTGAGATACCGCGTGTACTTCACCTCCACCGGGAGGTTCACCGGGACCTTCTACCGAATTCCGACGCTGAACGAGGGCACAGAGGACGACGGCACGCCGCGAACCGCGCGCACGGCGGTCGGGCTCGACGACCAGGTCCCCAGCCTGCTGCGCGGCAACTCCGTCGCCGGCACGAGCACCAGCACCTGGGGATTCAACATCATGCATCAGATCGAACCCCTGAACTTCACCGTCGACGTGACCACACGGGGCTGGCACAACCTGACGGTCTACCGCTCGGACGCGGCGATCCTCTTCGACCGGATCATCATCGAGACTCGCGACGGCGCGGTCGGTGACGGCTTGGTCGGCCCGCCCGAGAGCCCGAACAACATCGCCGCAGCCCAGAGGGCGACCGTTGCGCCACTTCCCGGCGTGATGCCGGAGCTTCGCCGGCTGCCCGCGATCGAGACGTCGGTGGGCCGGACGAGCACGGTCGAGGGTGTGGCGGACGTGGCGGCCGCGGAGTCGGACAACGAGAGCGCCGTCTCGGTCGCGGTCAAGGACGGTGAGCTGAGCATCACCGGGCACAGGGTCGGAAGAGCCGAGGTCTCCATCACCGCGGGAGGCGGAAAGGTCTGGGTGCTGACCGTCACGGTGCGGCGGGCGGACGGTGCGCCGGTCGGCCCGTACCTGGAGCAGGACGGTCTGGTCGTCCTTGATGCGGCCGACGCGCTCGAGAACAGTGCCTCCGCCCACGCGACCGACAGCAACAACGGGACGCACGGCTGGGCGCTGGCTCGTAACGGCCTGCAGGTCGTCCCGCCGGCCGACGCCAGCGCGAAGGCGCAGTGGCTGGCGACCTCGGCGGCCCAGGCCGAGGCGTTGTTCAGGGCCGGCCCGACGCAGAAGGTCAACGGAAGCTCCGCGGCAGGAGCACCACCACGGCTCGACTTCACCGTCGACGTCCAGACCGGTGGCACGTACTACCTGTTCGTCAACTCGAGCAACCCGAACCCCGACGCCGACTCCTACCATGTGATCGTTGACGGGCAGTGGAGATACCAGTCGGGCAAGAGCTCGCCGGAGACCGGGTTCGAGACCTGGTACGGCAGCACGAACCTCGGCGGGGCCGCGTTGGCGCTCAAGCCGGGTGAGCACACGATCACGCTGGCGCCTCGTGAAGCCGGGCTGGTGCTCAACCAGATCGTCCTGACCACGAACGACACACCCGGCCTCACCGGATTCCAGGCCCCCAGCGGCCGGAGAGCGAGCGCTTCATGACGCCCTGACATCGAGCAGAGCACCATCAGATCCTGCCCCGCTACCAACCGAAACGGCCGGACCTGCCAGGTCCGGCCGTTTCGTCATCTGCGGAGTGAGCAGGTCGAACCGGGCGGGGGACAGATGCCCCCGCCCGGCGTTCCGCCTCAGCCCACGCCGCAGTTGTTGTTGCGCGCCGGCTGCGTGAGCTTCTCCTGCGAGCCGAACTTCGCGTAGACCCGCAGGTAGCACGGCAGGTCGACGTCGCCGTAGTAGCTCTGGACATTGTTGTCGTAGTGAGTGGTGCCGCTCTGCGCGACCTGCCAGGTGCCGCTGTCACCCGACTGGATCTCCCAGTAGACGTCGCCGGAGCAGCCCTCCAGGCCCTGCGCCCAGGAGATGATGTTTGCCCCGTTGTAGATCTCGGACTGCACCAGGGTGCAGGTCGCCGCCTGCGCCGGAGCGGCGCCGACGAACAGGCCGGCCGTCAGCATTGCCCCTGCTCCGAGCGCTGACATCAGCTTGCGCATGGTCCAGTACCTCCCAGGTGGACGGTGGATCTTCCATCGGAGGGTATCTGTTTCCGAAAACAAGCTACAAGATCCGGCCGCGAAGTTGTTGGAAACCTTCAGGATGGAGAGCCGGTCCGGGCATGCTCGCCGCCATGCCTCGCCTGCACCTCAGCACCGGCCGAAGGCGGCACCGCCTCCTCCGCCGGGGTTTCGACGTCGCCGCCGCCGCCCTGGCCGCGCTCGGGTACGGCCTACTTCACTGTCGCGACGTAGGATCGCCTCCTACCCGCCGGTGAACGTGCTGGTCGAGCCGAGGTTCCCGCCGGCGGCCAACCAGAGGGGGTCTGCGGTGAGCGGAGGCAACGCCGAGGTCGGCGGCGACGAGCCCTATGACGTCGACTACGACGGGCTCTACCGCGACACCGCCGACTCGGGCGGGCCGCCCTGGGACATCGGCGGTCCGCAGCCGGCACTCGCGCGGGTGCTCGACGACGGCGTGAAGGGCCCGAAAGTGCTCGACATCGGCTGCGGCACGGGTGATCTCGCGATCACCCTCGCCCGACGAGGCTACGAGGTGACGGCGATCGACATCTCGCGCGTGGCGATCGACATGGCCCGCGCCAAGGCCGCCGCCGAGGGCCTGACGGTGCACTTCGAGGTCCAGGACGCCACGCACCTGTCGTTGCCGTCAGCGCCGTTCGACTCGGTCTTCGACTCGGGGCTGCTGCACAGCCTCAACCGGCGCGGCGGTGGCGAGGTCGACGAATACCTCGCACTACTTCCCGGCCTCGCCGCGCCGGGCGCGACCGTCTTCGTGCTGGCGGTAGCTCTGCAGGCGGGCCAGGGCTGGGGCGTGACCGAAGAGTTGCTGCGGGCGGGCTTCGCCGAGCCGGCGTGGGTCGACACGGAGGTCGAGGACATCGACGTGGCCGCGTCGACCGACGGCCGGGAGCTCATTCTGCCCGGCTTCCTGCTCCGCACGGTCCGAGCAATCGACGCCCGATAATGGTGGGGCTTGCGAGGAGTCGCCGATGGGGCTGACCTGTGCATGTCCCGGCCCGCTCATGGCGCGGCGAGCGGGGACACTGACACGGACCAGTCTCAGGTGGTGATGCTCAACCGAGGACGGCTGGCTTGAGTACTTCCTCGCACCAGCGGCGGAAGCTGGTGGGGCTGGTGGACTGCGGGGTGCGCGGCTCGGCGTTGTAGATGCCCTGATCAACCGCGGTCGCCATGTCGACAATGCCCTGCGCCCACGCCTCGGTCATCCCCTGCTGTGTCAGGGTGGCCTTGTAGGCCTCGGCGGGGACCTGTTGGAAGCGAATCGGCCGCCGCAGTACCGCCGACATGATCTCCGCCATGTCATTGTGGGACAGGTCCTCGGGGCCGTGGATCGGCACGCTGTCCTGTCCGCTCCAGGAGTCATCGAGCAGCAGATCGGCCGCGACGGCGGCGATGTCGCGTGTGGCGCAGATGGGGACCTTGCGCTCCCCGGACACCGGCGAAAAGAATAGGCCCTGGCTCTTGATCGGCGCGATCTGCCAGAGCATGTTCTCCATGAACCCCGGCGGGCACAGTGAGCGGTAGCTGACACCCGTGCTTTCGACCAGATGGTCCATGGCGAAGATCGCGGATATTTGCCCGGCGTTCTTGGCTGTCCCGCGGCCCAGGCTCGACACGCCGACCACGCGCTTGACGCCCTGGTTGTTGATCGCATCGCACATCGGCCGGACGAAGTCCAGGATGTGACCGGGGATGCTCTCGGCGCGGGGGTTCGGCGGCACGAGCCAGAACACAGTGTCGGCACCTGCGAAGGCCTCGTTGACGACGTCGAGGTCATCCGTTGATCCCCGCACGATCTCGACGCGCTCGCGCACCCGTGGGGAAAGCCGGGACGGGTCGCGCGCGATCACCCGGATCGCCTTTTCGCTGCCAAGGACATTGTCGAGGAGTTGGCGGCCGATCTGGCCGGTGGGAGTGGTGATGACGATCATGAAACCCGAACCTCGCGCTGGGCGTAGCGGAAGCGGAACTCCGATTCCTGTTGGCCTGGCGCACGTTACGGAACTAGGATTCCGCTTGTCAAGCGGTGCCCGAAACGTGTGAGCGATGACTGAGACCGAACGACCCCTGCGCGCCGACGCGCGCCGAAACCGCGAGCGGATCATGGTCGCCGCTGGTGAACTGTTCGCCCGGCGGGGGCGCGAAGCCCAGATGGAGGAGATCGCCGCCCGCGCCGGCCTGGGCATGGGTACCCTCTACCGCCACTTTCCCAACAAACAAGCGCTGCTCACCGCGATGGTCGGCGAGCGTTTCCACGGCATGGCAGAGCTCGCACGCGCCGCCGAACAGATCACCGACGCCGGCGATGCCTTCGAGACGATCCTGCGCAACTACCTCGAGGCCGCCGACGGCGACGCCAGCTTCCAACTGGCACTGATGGGCTCCGACGACCTTGAATGGGAACGCATCAGACAGCAGAAGGCCGAGTTCGCCGCAGCCGTCACCCGCATCATCGACCGCGCCGTCGCCTCCGGTCGGGTGCGCGCCGACCTCACCCTCGCCGACTTCACCCTCGTGGCCAGCGGGGTCATCTCCACCATGTACTTCAAACCCGGCGGCAACGCCGACTGGCGACGCCACCTCCAACTCGCGCTCGACGGCATCCGCAAACCCGGCACCAAGGGAAGACCGCAGCGTTCGGGCAACTGAGCGGGAGCCATCTGGCCGCCGATGGTTACGCCGCGCTGATGCCGAGCAAGGGCAGGCAGGGGCTGAGCCCCTCGATGGTGACGGGCACCGTGCGGTGCTGCTCCCATGCCGTGTGGGTGAGCCGTAGCCGGCGCAGGATCGACACGGAGCCGCGAATGGCGTGGCGTTCGATGCCGTCGGGCCGGTAGCCGAGCTTGCGGGAGACGGCGAGGGAGGCCAGGTTGTGTTCGAACGCTCCGGAGACGGCCTCGGCCGCACCCAGCCCGGCGAAGGCAAGGTGAAGCACAGCGGCGCGCATCTCGGTGCCGAGCTCTTGTCCTTTGGTGGCGTAGTCCCAACCACGAGCCGGTGGCCACCTCCCGGGTGACCTCCAAGTTGTCCGCGCTGATGCTTTGCTGCCCGACCACGACACCGTCGTTCAGGACCGTGAGGTTCAGCGACCAGCTTTGTGGCACCCAGTTGCCAAGCCGCAGCCAGTGGTGCTGGATCACGCTGCGGGCGCGGTCGGCGGGTGGCTGGTCGGTCCACGGCTGAGTGAACGGCATCACGTCCGGTTCGTGAATGCCCTCGGCGGCCAGGCCCGCCAAGGCACCGAGTTCCTCGGGCGTGGGCAGCCGCAACTCCAGCCGTGGCGTTGCCAGCCGCAACCCGACCAGCGGAAAGTAATCGACCAACATGACCCATCCTGACCGGCCGTGGGCAGCAGGTCACCCCGTTTTCCACCCCGGTGACCGTTCGCCGGAGGTCAACCGTGGACGAGGTGAGTCGTCCGCCAGACCCGCCGTGCGTACGGGAAGGTGGCTGTAGGGCACGACCTCCGGCGTGTCGGGGCGGTAGAGCCGACGGAGGAAGGCGAGGATGCCTGCGTTCCCTGTCGCCTAGGACCAGGGCGCGTCCTGCCGGTTCGAGTTGACGAACACGGGCGAGTCGTCCGGGCCGTGGCTGCGGGCGAGGAGTTGCCGGACGACTGTGTACGGCGGACCGGCAACATCACGAAGTGCGACTGCCGTATCAGTCGGTGCGAATCCCGATCAGGATCTGCATGGCGTGGCGTTCCCTGTCTGCGAGTTCGGTGAGGATTGCCGAGGCGCGGGTCAGGTGGTCTGGGACGCCGGCTTCTCCGGCGGCCGTGATGTGGTGGGCGACCTCGGTCCATAACGGGGCGATCTCGGCGTACAGCTGGTGACCGAGGCGGAGGTTGTCGTCGTCGACGATCGTGGCGCATTCGGCGAGGAAGTCGCGGTACATGGCGCGAAACAGGGCGCCGCCAGTCCCGCCGCGTTCCATCAGCGACGCGGCCAGC
This sequence comes from Micromonospora sp. MP36, assembly GCF_008119785.1. Lineage (GTDB taxonomy): Bacteria > Actinomycetota > Actinomycetes > Mycobacteriales > Micromonosporaceae > Micromonospora. The sequence continues at coordinate 8,729 of NZ_VSFA01000089.1, forward strand.
GGGAGGTCGAGGGAAGGGTCGTTTGAGCGGTCGAGCCACCGCGCCACCTGTCGGGCCGCCTTGGCGATGCCGCTGTGGCCGAGGTTGGCGATGGGTGGGTTGAGGAAGGCGTGCGCGTTGATGCGGATGGCCGCCCGGATGGCGTCGCCCAGATCGGGCCGGCCAGTGGGGCTGGCGATGGTGTAGGAGAGGTTGCGGGCGGTCATCGGTCCGCGTTCGTTGCGGGCCCGTGCCAAGCTCGCCAGCGTGGTCGCCACGGCGCCGCCCTGCTGCGCGGTGTCGATCAGGTAGGCGTGCGTGTCGTCGTAGCCGTACATCGCGACGAAGTGGCCCCCGAAGTGGACCTTCGCGGTGAAGTATTCCAGGTGGTAGCAGTCCAGTTGCAGGCCGACCGGGCGTCCGGCGGTGAGGGCGGCAGCGACGTTCTGCCAGGCCTTACGGGGTGAGGCGGTCTCCTGGATGTGCAGCGCCAGGCCCAGCCGGTCGGCCACCGTCCGGGTGATCGTGGCCGGCTTGGTGCGGCCGCCGAGGAATGGAAAGTCCATGCCCTTGGCGTCCCAGTAGACGAAGCCCAGACCTTCGCCGAGGCCGAACAGCATGGGCTCGGACAGGTCGAGACCCTCGTGGCGCAGCAGGGCGCCGAGTGTGGTGGTCTCGCAGTGCTGACCGGCGGGGAACGCCGCATTCTCGATGATCATTTCGTTTCCTGATCTGCTGAATGGGCCGGGCTGGTCGGGGGCCGGACCGGCCAGGCGATCTCCGTGCGGAGCGCGGCCGTGGGTACGCCGGGCGCGGGCGAGACGAGGTAGCGCTCCTCGGCCGGGCCCGCCAGCACCCGGTCCTGCTCGGCGATCCAGCGCCCCAACGACCGGTACGCGGTCTCAATGTCGTCGTAGCCGCCCTCGTGGACGGTCGCGGCAAGCAGACAGCCCGCCAGTTCCCCGGCCGCGATCGTCGCGGTCGGCTGGGGCGGGCGTCCCACCGGCGCGAACAGTTCCACCTCCAACTCCGCCGCGTCGAGGTCGTCGCTGAGGTAGCGGGTCCCGGCCGGCCCCGTCGGTGCGATCCCCTGCGCGGCGAGGCCGGCGAACAGCCGCGCGAACCCGGGCGCCAGCGCCTCGGCCAGCCCGCTCAGCGGGGTACGCACCAGCACGCGGGCGGTCGGCTGGGCGGGGCGCCACCGTTCGTACACGTGCAGCCAGCCCGGCACGCGCCCCGGCTCGGCCAGCACGGCCCCCAACCGCCCAGCAATCTCGTCAAGCCGGGCCGCCCGCGCGGCCACGCGTTCCCGGTGCCGCTCGATAACGGCGCGTGCCTGCTCCGGGGTATCGGCCGCCAGGATCTCGGCGATCTCAGGCAACGGCACCTCCAACTCTCGTAGCCGTCGGATCAGCCCCGCTCGGGGGAACTGGTCGACGCCGTACCGGCGGTAACCGGTACCCGGATCGACCCACGCCGGAACGAGCAGACCCAGCCGGTCGTAGTTGCGCAGCGCTCGAACGGACAACCGGGTCGCCCGCGCGAACACTCCGATCGGCATCAACCCCGTCATCTGCGCCTCCAACAGCCTCGACCCTCCCCCTGGGAGAGGGTCAACCCCGGCTCTCGGCCTCTGCCGCGCCGTACATGGGAAATCATCGTGGAACACAACCCGGCCAGAGCAGCCTCGTCATTGCCCGCAGCCAGACATGCACGCTCTGCCGGGTCACCCCCGTCAGGGTGCACCCTCGCCCGTCGGTTCCCCGGCCCGCATCGCGAGTACTGCGCGATATCGACTATCCCTTGCGCTGCTCGTCATCGGCCTCTTGACCGGCCGATGACAGCAGCTTGCGTACTCTCTCGATCTCCTCGGACGATGGGGTTTTCCTCAAACACCCCCAACAGCCCGCTGCGGCGTCATTGCTGACGATGCCAGCCTCTTGATGGACCAGGTCGGGCGACGATGGCGGCCAGGTTCCGGTCGGTCGCCCGTACTACAAGCGAGGGGTCCAGCGGAACACGGTGGACGGGGATCAGCAGAGCCTCGACACTCGGGGCGTGATCGACATGCGGGACGTCGGGGTGCGCGTGCTGGCCGGTGATCTGGCTAGCGAGGAGTTGCCGATGATTGCGGCGCAAGCGCTTGCCGAAGGGCTGGACAGCCCATCGTTGCGGGAACTCGCTGGGCTCTCGCGAGGCGAGTACCGCGAGGCGCGTGAGCTCTTGTACCAAGTGGTCGACGAACTGGGCTTGCCTAACCTCCCAGACGCCGACCAAGCCGTCTGGGAGGTGGTCGGTTCGTATGCGCGGCGTATCGTATCCGGAGCTGTCGCCCCAGTGAACGGCGCGCACGCCATCGCTTCGCATGCCGGCTCTCTCGGGTTCCCGGGGCCCCTGGCCACGTTCGCCTTCCTGGCCGACTTGTGGGAGGACAATCTGGCAGAGCGCGTTCAGCTCGAGCAGGACATGGTGCGCGAGGCGGCAGCGTTGGTGCGGCGCTGCACGATCAGCGGCAGGCGGTCGGGGTAGCGATGCCGACGTGGACGCAGGCGGTCGCGCTGACGGAGCGTTCGTCGGGCGTGCCGGAAGGTGAACCAGTGCGGCCGCGAAGGTGGCCAAACCCAGTCGGTCTGGGCATCTGGGGCTGGCGGCACCGCCCAGGCCGGAGCGCTCAGGGGACCGGTGAGGGAATGCGTAGGTGACCGGCCCGCTCAGGAGTTCCCCGAGCAGGCCGGTCACGCGGGTGGGTCAGCCGAAGCGCGGGTCGTTTCCCGCTCGCGTGTTCACGGTCAGGGACATCGCGTGGGCGATGTCACCCCAGGAGACGTAGGAGAAGTTGGTGGCGTCGCGCTCGTCGTCCACGTCGGGCCCGGTTTCGGGCTCGTCATGCGAAACGAGCAGGCCCTGCCGGTAGCCGCCGACGGGACGGTTCGTCACGGCGAGTCCGTCGGAACCGTTGATGTCGTCGGCGCCGCCGGCGCCCTTGACCCGGAAGCGCCCCAGCCCGCTGTTCGCGCCTTGGCGCTCGTAGACCGCGAAGGTGTCGTCGCCCTGGCTCGACACGAGCACGTACCCGGTCGAGCCCGGCCCGTAGTAGATGTCGACGCCTTCGGCGTCAGCCGTGAGGAGGTTTCCGCCGTAGCCCTTGGCGTTCGGGTCGACCGGCTGGCATTCCTCGGTCTCGCTGTCGTAGACGTCGTGGATTCCGAAGTTTTTGATCCGGTCGATGAGCTTCGGTTGGCTGCCCGAGCCGAGCGGCAGTTGCAGCCGCCACAGGCCGACGTCCTCCTGCGCGGCGTAGAGCACGCCCGAGGCCTGGTCCACCGCGACGCCCTCGAGTTGCGGCAGCACGCCTGGCTCCTCGCAGGGAACCCAGGTCGTCCCGTCCGGCAGCGGGAAGGTGCTCGGCATGGTGAGCCGTTGGATGTCCGTGTAGCCGAGCTTGCCGCCGATCTCGATGACGCGGGCGGTCGCGATGGTCGTCGTTCCCTCCTGGGTGACGACGGCGTACGTCTCACCGGGCCGCGGTTGCCAGATGGCCAGGCCGTACGCGGTGTGCTCGTCGTCGACGGTCTGACGGTCGGGGTTGAAGAGGAAGCTCTGGTCGGTTGCGGTGACCTCGGTCAGCGGGGTGCGCGCCGTTGCGCCGGCCGGGTCGATGACGAAGAACCGAAGCTGGTCGTTGTAGCGGTCCGAGACGACGGCGACGTCGACCCGGCGACCCGGCAGGCTGACGCCGTACGCGATGTCGACGTTGTTGTAGCGGCCCGCGGCGGTGTCGACCCGCGGTGCCTCGGTGGCGGGCAGCGCCTGGAGCTCTCGCGAGCCCATGTCGTAGACGCGGAGGCCGCCTTCCTTGGCGGTCACGATCACGATCGACTTGTGGGAGTCGGCCGGGTGGACCCAGATTGCCGGGTCGTCGCCGGAGGCGTTCCCGCCAGCCTCGTCGTCGTACAGGGCCGGGGTTTCGCTGTCGGTGGTCACGACCGCGGGCTGTGTGGTGGCGGCACTGGCGTGGGGCGGGGCGAGCAGCGCGGCGACGATGCTGCCCACCGCGACCACGGCGTTCAATGTGTACGTCACGGCAGCCAGGTTGCGGGACGGAGATTACCGCCGATCTGACCGGTGGTTGCCGTGGGTGAAAATCGGCGATTATCGGCGCTGTACGGTACGTGACGTCGATGCCGACCGACCTCGTCGCCTGGGCAACCCGCGCGATACCGGTTACGCCCCTTCAGCCCGCACCGCGGGGTGCCCGGGGACCAGGCATTCGGCCTCCCCGGGCACCCCGACCTGCGCAGTCCCCGTGAAGGGCGGGCTATTTCCCCGCGGGTACCTGGTCTTTGACCTCGTCGTAGCCGACCTTGGCGGGTGCCGCGGTCGGCGAGTACATCACGCGGATCACGCCCGTCGGAAACGCCTCCGTCGCCGTCATTCTCAGGTGGTACGGCGCGTCGCCCTCGTCGAACAGCCTGCGGCCCTTACGCGCCGCCACCGGATGCACCAGCAGGCGCAGCTCATCGACCAGCCCGGCGGCGAGCAGTTGCTGCACCACGGAGATCGACCCGGGGATGAGGATGCCTCTGACGCCGGCATCGGCCTTGAGTGAGGTGACGGCATCGAGGAGATCGCCTTTGATCAGCTCGGAGTTGCGCCAGGGGAACTCCAGCGGCTGGCGTGAGACGACCACCTTGCGCATGTCCCCGAGTTGCTTGGCGAACGGTGCGTCGTCCCCGCCCGCGGCCTCGCGGTCGGGCCAGGCGCCGGCGAAGCTGTCGTAGGTCTCGCGGCCGATGAGCAGCACGTCAGCGGTGTCATAGTCCTCGCCGACGGCGCGGCCCATGTTCTCGTCGAAGTACGGGAAGTGCCAATCGGGGTCGATCTCGGCCACGCCGTCGGCCGAGATGAACAGCGTGGAAATGACCTTTGCCATCGGGGTGATCCCTTCGGTTCAGGTGGTGTCGGTAGGTAGACCCGCGCAGCATCCCAAACTCATCGGCCGGCCGCGGATCCCGTCCGACGGAGCGTTCAACGCTGGACATCGTGGTCGGTGCGCTGACGGTTCCCGACCTGGCGGCCGGGGTAGCGGGGTTGCCCAGGATCGCCGCGACGGTGGCCAGCCTCTATTGGTGGCCGCTGCGGTGAAGGTTACGCCCCGGGTCGGCGCCGGACGGGCACGGCACGCCGGTGCCGTCGAGCCTGCGGGCGATGCTGCCGCAGGGCCTCCGCGTGGTGGTGGGCGGCGCGGGCACTGCGGCTCGGGCGTTGAGTTCGATGACCCGCCGGTCGTGGGGTCCGAACGACGGTCGGATGACCGATGCCGCTCGGGGAAGCCGGAGCCCTGGCCACGCAGTTGGTTGCATATGCTGCCGCCGTGCTGCGGGGATTGGACGATGTCGGCTGGGATGAGCTGAGCCATGCATACGGTCAGGCTCTGGATACCGCGGACCTGGTGCGGCAGGTGGGCTCGCCGGACGGGGAGGCCGCGAAAGAGGCGCTTTCTGAGCTGTACGGCAGCATCTTCCACCAGGGCACCGTCTACCCGGCCACGGTCGCGGCCGTGCCGTTCCTGGCCGAGCTGGCGCGGACCGCGCCGCACGGGCGGGCCGAGCTCGTCTGGATGCTCGGGCAACTGGCCGACCGGCGGCACGCGTACGGCGAGGACTTCCCAGATGTACGTGCCGCGGTCGCCACGCAGCTGCCGATGCTGCTGACGCTGCTCGCAGACGGCGACCAGGAGGTACGGGAAGCCGCGGCCTACGCGGCAGCTCAGGCGGGCACGGCAGCCGAACCGCTGTGGCAGCGCTGGCAGACGGAAACCAGCGAGCCGGTGCAGGCGTCGCTCGCGCTGGCGTTGGGCCTGATCGACCCGGCCGCCGCCGGGCCGGTGCTGGCCGAACGGGTCCTACACGCCGCGCCGCGAGTACGGGTGGCCGCCGGGGTTGCGCTCCTGTGCGCCGGGACGCCCTGGCCGCAGGACAGCATCGCTGCGATGGTCTCGGCGATCGACGACGGCGCTACCGTCACATACTGCTGGGCGCCCGGCGGAGACTGGTCCGACGAGCTGATCGTGGCGCCGTCCGCGACGGTCGCGCTCGACCTGCTCCGCCACCTGCTGCAAGCCCGCCAGCCGGAGACGCGCAAGATCGGCCTATGGGCTGCATCGCAACGGTGCGACGCCAGACGCTCCGCGCCGGCGCAAGTTGTTCCGTTGGTCGTGGCCGCGTTACACGACCCAGATCCGGGTGTACGGCATGCTGCCCTCGACACGCTCACCCGAGCCGGCGCGGCAGCCGGACGGTACGCGGATCTGCTGGCCGGTCTCGCCATCGGATACGCGCAGGCGGCGGATTCACCGCCGAGTACCAGGCGGTCGCCGCTCTCACCCGGCTCGGTGATCCCCGCTGGATCGAACCGGTGTGCGCCGCGGCGGCCGCCGGGCACCCAGCGCCGCGGCTGCTCGACCGCGCCCGCTTCACGCCCGCGGTGCTGGCCGCGGTCCGTCGACGCCTGGCCGCTGAGCCGCCCCGAGCCGATGTGTTGGCCGGGGTGCTCGGCCGCTGGCGCGCGGGGGAAGCAGTTCCGGAACTGCTCGCCGCGCTGCCGCACGCGGGGCCGCAGGTGGCGTGGGCGCTGCTGGAGATCGGGCACGACGATCCGGAGGTCGTGCCGCACCTGCGCACACGCGCGGCCCAGGGCTGCGACGCGGCAGCCGCCCTGGCCATCCGGCGTATCACCGGCGACGTGCAGCCGCTGCTGGACCTCATCGACGTGGCCTTGACCGGAGGGCGGCAGTCGCCGCCCGGCACGCGCACATTCGTCAACGAGTTAGGTGAGGCGTTGCGTCCGCTGCTGCCCGCCGCCCGCCCGAGCCCAGCTCACCGGCGCGGCAGCCCGGACGTACCCGCAGCGGGAGGCCCAGATCCTCGCCGCCCGCGTGGTCGCCACCCTCGACGGCGTGCGGCCCGTCCTGGCAACCGTGCGCGCGGTCCTCGCTGCGGGGCAGACCCCGGCCCGATCCGCCGCAGACCTCGTCGCGGACCTGGCGCCGCCCCACCGCGACGCCCTCAGCGAGTTCCACCAGCTCTTACACGATCGGCTCGGAGACCGGTGGAGCCGGGTAGCGGCGGCCCGTGCCCTCGCCCGGCTCGGCATGCCGACCGCGAACCTGACCGCACCGCTCGTCAACGGCGTCACCGACTATGCCGGCCGGTACGGCCTGGCAACGATCCTGGAACTACGCGCCGTCGAGACGATCCCCGGTCTTGAGAAACTCGCCGACGGCGACGACCGCCTTCCCGTCGCCAGCTCCGCCGATGACCTGGTCTGGGCCGACGAACTGCTGACCGAGCGCATCCGCGCAACGATCGCCGCCCTGCGCGACGACTGACCAACCCAGGGACTCCATTCGAACCAGGTGGGTGGCTGTCAGCCGAGCAGGATGGCAGCGCCGACGGCGTCCTTGACCTCTATGCGGGCTGGAAGATCGACTACTCTCCCAGCCGGTACCTCATGACCCAGGTCTGACAGAGGTGATCGAGTGACAAAGACGCGCTTCCGCTACCATCCCGATCCGGTCGCGACCGGGTCGGCCGTCCCGACCGTCGAGGCATGTGATCTGTGCGGGGTTGTGCGCGGCTGGCGGTATGCCGGGCCGATCTACGGCCGCCAGATCGATGTGTTGTGCCTACACTGCATCGATTCAGGTGAGGCGGCGCGGGGGTTGACGGCTGAGGCCGACTGGCCCTGCATGTTCACTGATGCGACCGACGTGCCCCAGGATGTTCCGTTCGCCGTCGTCGAGGAGATCACGCAACGTACACCGGGGTTCGTCTCCTGGCAGCAGCCGAGCTGGCTGTATCACTGCGGCGACGGTGCCGCGTTTCTCGGCGCTGCCGGATACGAGGAGTTGCGCGCCCACCCTGATGCGCTGGAGATGATCCGGGACGATCTGCACCGGCTCGGGTGGTCGACGGATCAGGCCGAGCAGATGCTGCGGCGGATGGATCCGACCGGTGAGCCGACGGCGTACCTGTTTCGGTGCCTGCACTGCGGCGTCCACCTGGCCTCCTGGGATATCGGATGACCGGCGGCTGCAGGGACAGGTGCGCACACGCCAGGGCATCGGCGGATTGATGGGCGGAGTTGGTAGCCAGATGGACGCGGCGTACGTCCGGCGCTGGCGCGAGGACGTCAACGCTTGCCTGGACCGGCTGCTGCCGGGATTTGAAGTCTGCTGTGGTTACCCGGCGGACCGGCATACGGTCGGCGGCCCGGCGAGGGAGGAGGAGCTCGCCTCGCTGGTGGGTATGCACCCGCCCGATGATCTTCTCGTGTGGTACGGGCAGGTGCGCGACGTGAACCTGCCGGACATAGGCAACGGCTACTTCCTTCACGAACCCGGCCTGGTCGCGCGCCGGGATGTGACGTCTGTCCGGGGCCGCTTCACTGCTGATGTGGTGGTGTTCGCCAGTGATGGCGGCGGCACCCTGTTCGCGGTGGAGGCGGTGACCGGCTCGCCGGTGTACCGGCTTCCTGTCGGCGAGATCGCCGCCGGTGTCTACCGCAGCGAAGACCCGCGCTTCGACGTGGTGGCGGAGAATCTGGCCGGTTTTCTCGACCGGCTACGTGACGCCGTCGGGCTCTTCGCCACCACCGGCACAGTCTGCGACCTGTAGAAGCACTTACCGGGTAACGGCGGCGGTTTTCGCCCTCTCCAATGCGCGGTCGCGGCGGCGGTTGGCGGCTGGACCTGACGAAGGTCAGGGGTGGCCCTTGCCGATCGGGTCCTGTGGCGTGGCTGTCCGGGTTCGTAGCGTGGCCGTCGCTCATTGAGACGACGGGAGCGTTTGTGAAGCACAACAGGTGGCTACGGCTCGCAGCAATGGTGTCGACGGTTACCGGGCTGAGCCTTACCGCGGCACCCGGCCCGGCGGCCGCCGCGGACGAGCAGCTCGACACCGCGCGGATCCAGCAGGTCGTGCAGAGTTTCGCCGGTAGGGCGGGGTATCCGGGGATCGCTGTCGCGATCATTCACGGCGACCAGGTCGTCCACGTGGCCGGATACGGGCATGACTCGTCGGGGGCCGCGATGGCCGCCAACACGCCGATGCCGGTGGCATCCGTGAGCAAGTCGTTCACCGCGCTGGCCGTGATGCAGCTGGTGGAGGCCGGAAAGATCGCGCTAGACGCGCCGGCGCAGCAGTATCTTCCATACCTCCAGCTCGCCGACCCGCGCGGGGCACAGATCACCGTACGCGAGCTGCTGAACCACACCTCGGGCATCACCGACCGGACGCTCGCCGAGAAGAGCCTGCCGCAGCCGGACTCGCTCGCCGACGCGGTGCATCGGGCACGGTCGGCGACGCTTGCCACCGACCCCGGCACGAAGTACGCCTACACGAACACCAACTATCACCTCGCCGGCCGGCTGGTCGAGGTCGTCTCCGGCCAGCCGTTCGCCGCCTATCTGCACGACCATGTCTTCGCGCCGCTCGGCATGACCGACAGCACGAGCATCGACCAGACGCCACGGGACCTGCCGTCGCAGGTCCGTGCCGGCTACCTGTACGCGTACGGCGCGACCGTGCCGGTGACCGAGCCGAAGCGGTTCGTCGCCGGCTCCGACGGCGTCATCACCACGGCACAGGACATGGCCCGCTGGCTGATCATGCAGTCGCGCGGCGGTGTGGCCGCCAACGGCACTCGCCTCGTCTCGGCCGCGAGCGCCGCGGCGATGCACATGCGCGGCAGCCCCGGGTCGACCTACGGCATGGGATGGGAACAGGACGGGCACGGCCGGGTACGCCATAACGGGGTCTGGTTCACCTACACGGCGAGCCATCTACTGCTGCCCTCCGGCTGGGGCATCGCCGTGCTCGGGAACAGCGGCCTGGGTCTGGCCAACGAGGGAACCGATCAGCTCGCCGACGCGCTGGCGCTCTTGGTCACCGGCGGGCAGCCGTCGGCGCCCGCCCCGATCCGGCTGGTCACCGACCTTGTGCTGGCCGGGCTGACCCTGCTCAGCGTCGCGCTCGGCGTCCGGCGGCTGCGGCGTACCCGTGCCTGGGCGGCGAAGGCCCGTCGCCGACCGAGGTGGCTGACCGTCCTCCGGCTGCTGCCCCGCGTCGTGCCGGCGTTGCTGCTGGTGGGCCTGCCGGACGCGCTCGGGCTGTGGTACGCCGGCGGCCGCGACATCACCTTCCGGCAGCTCTGTTACGCCGCCCTGCCGCTGGTGCTGTGGGCGGCCGTCGCCGCCGCGATGAACCTTGGCACGCTGGCGACCCGGGTCATGGCGTTGCTCCGGCTCCGGCGTCCAGCCGATGCCGCCACGGTCGCTACGACACTGTCGACTCAGGTCGCGGCAGGACAGCGCCGCTGATCGGCTCGGTGATCCTGAGTCGCTCGGAAGCCATCGCGGCTCGGTCGCTGTGTCGAGTCGGCCCTGACCAGAGGGGATGGCGCTTTCCCGCCGCTGCCTCCAGCCGTTGGTGTGCGGCATAGTGTTCCCGGTCAGTGCCGCAACGAGGGGTTGGAACGGGTGACGAATGCTGCACGGGCTGGGTATCAGCGAGCAGGATGAGGCCGTCTACGTCGAGCTGCTACGGCGACGTCGGGCGACCGTTGCCGAGGTGGCGGAGGTGCTCGCGCTGCCGGCGTCGGCTGCGGCGTCTGTGCTGGCGCGGCTGGTCGCGTTGGGCCTGGTGACCCGCGAGGACGGCGAACTGCACACGGTCGTACCGCCGGACGTCGGGCTCGGCGCCCTGATCGTGCAACGGCAGACCGCGCTGCAGCAGGTCCAGGGCAGGCTGGCCCAGCTGGTGGAGGTGTACCAGACGGGGGCGGCCGCTGCGGTGGGCGAGGTGGAGGCGCTCACGACCCCGGAACAGCTTGCGACGTGGATCGACAACATGGAGCGGGGCGCCCGACGGGAGGTGTTGGCGTTCTTCCGGCCGCCGTACGTGCTGGACGGTGAGCTCGACGTCTCCGTCGAGGTGCCCAGCTACCGGTACGTGTACGAACGTGCCGCCCTCGACGACCCGCGGACCCCGGACGAGATCAGCAGGTTCCTCAAGCACGGCTACGAGATCAGGATCGCCGCGGAACTGCCTAGCAAGATGATCATCGTGGACCGGGCGGCGGTGCTGTTGCCGATGCTGCCCGACCAGACCAGCATCCACCCCGGGTTCCTCCTGGTCCGGGGGCAGGCGCTGGTGCGCCTGCTGGTGGCGCTCTTTGAGCGGGTCTGGCAGACCGCCACGCCGTTGCGGCTCACCGGCGCGGGTGTCACCGAGGGGATGCCGGCCTGGGACGACATCGACGTCACGCTGCTGACGTACCTGCTTTCCGGCATGCCGGACAAGACGGTGGCCAGCCGGCTCGGGACCAGCGAACGTACCGTGCAGCGCCGCATTCAACGGCTGATGAAGCTGGCCGGGACCGACAGCCGGATGCAACTGGCCTGGTACGCCGCCCGGTCCGGACTGATCCCGTCCTGACTGTCGGTGGGGCGGATCGTCCCCCGTCCGCGACGCGGACGGGGGACGATTCTCAAGGTGCGGCGGGGTTACCGCAGTTGGTAGGCGCGGGTCACGGTCTGCTCGACGGTGTTGCCGTCAGCGTCGGTGGCCTGCACCCGCAGGGTGACGAAACCGTTGGTGCCGCGCAGCGCCGGGTTCTTGATGGTGCCCGTGGCGCCGGTGTCGCCGTTGGCGGTGACCGCCGCCTGCTGCCAGGTGGCGCCGTCGTCGTAGGAGACCCACATCTTCGTCTCGGCGATCCGCAGCCCGTCCAGGCCCTGGGGGTAGCGGAAGCCGAGGTGGATGTCGACCGCCGACTGGGCCTGCAGACTGTTGTTCAGGTCGACGTTCAGGCCGTAGTCGATCGAGATCACCGGCAGCCCAGTCGTCTGTTCGCCGTCGCCGTCGTACGCGGAGTGGAACGTCCAGGCGGTGTTGACCTTGGTGGAGGTCGTCCACGCCGGCTGGTTCCGCTGCACCTCCGTCACCAGCCGGTACTGAGCCCGCCCGGGCGTCATCGGGAAGGCCACCTGCGCGGAGGGCGCCGATCCCAGCGACTGGCCGTCGCGGTACACGGTGGTCAGTTCCTTGTCGGCGTTGTGGCGGTACCCGAACAGTTGGCCGGTCGCCTCGTCGAGGAGCCCGACCGGGAGGACCACCCCGGCATCACGGTTGCGGAGGGCACCGCCGGGATGGTTGGCCGTTATCGCGGACCGGACCACCGCCTTGTTCCAGGTCCGGGTCACCCGCTGGCCCGGCTGCAGCACGGTCAGGCCGGTCTGCTGGTAGGCGGGCAGCGCCTCCCATACCGGGGTCGGCGACATGAGCTCGAGCGTCGGCGCGCCGGCGGTGACGTACTCGGTGACGGACCGGGGCAGGGTCATCCGGGCAAAGGTCATGACCAGGAAGGTCTGCTGCGGCCCGATGATGAATCGGCCGTACCCGCCCTCAGTGTTGGGCGTCGAGGCGTGGAAGGCGGCGTCCACGGTGGCCAGTTCCTTGGCACTGACCTGGTAGCTCTGGTCGGGCAGGATGCCCTCCTGGTGCTTGAGCACCTCATAGGTGTACGGGCTGACCGCCGTTCCCTTGAGCTGGATCATGACGTCGCCGTGGACAGCCTGGTCGGCCAGCCGCGCACCCTGCTCACCGGCGAGGGTCATGGCCGGGATCGCGGTTGGCGTCCTCGCGTAGCTGCTGATGCCCCAACCCTCGGGCGCGTCGTTGTAGATGATGATCGCGCTGGCGCCGGCTGCCGCCGCGTTGGCGATCTGCGCCCCGGACGTCAGGTCGTCGCTGCGCCGGACCAAGGCCAGCTTGCCCTTGGCCGCCTTGCCCGCGTAGTCCTGCGGCCGTCCGATGCCGGCGTTCACGACGTGCAGCACATGCGTGCCGTCGAGACGCGCCGAGCCGATCCATCCGTCGACGTACTCCGGCACGATCGGAAAGGCTCCGGGACTGACGATCTGCGCCGACAGCTCCGGCGCGCTCAGCGACCAGCTCAGCCGGTGCGCCAGGTTCTCCTTCTTGAGCTGTGACGGGATCGCGTGCATCCTCGTGTAGCCGTAAGCACCGTCCTGAAGCCCGTAGCCGAGGGACCGGTCGTCCTTCAGCAGCGTCAGCCCCATGAGGGTCCGCTTGGGCTGGCTCGGCTTGGGCGTCTCGACGGTGACCAGGTCGGCCTTGCGTCCGTCGAAGGTGATGGTCCGGTCGGAATCGCGGTGAACCCCCGATTCGGCGCCGTAGACGTAATCCCGCACCTGGTTGTAGTCAGGGGTGAAGCGGTACGTCCCCGACGCGAAGGCGTACTGACCGCGGGGCAGCCGCAGGTCCACGGTGCCCTCGGCGCCGAGGATGAAGTACATGTCGGCGGGCCGGGGCGTGTCCAGGTCGAATACCCACACGACGCTGTAGGTCGAGGCTGGTGCCTTGCCGTCGATGTCCATCAACTTGACGCTGAGGTTGAAGCGCTCGACGTCCTTGACGAACGCGACCGCCGTGGCCACGACCGTCCCGCCGTCGGCGGAGGCGGCGGCGACGTGGGCGCCGTACGCTCCGGACGCCACCGTGCTGGGGTCGAGCGTCACGTTCACGGCGGCGGTGCCATGGGCGGGCACGGTCACCGTGCCGGCGCCCAGCGCCAGCGTCCCGGCCGGCAGGTCGCCGCCAGCGCCCTTCACCGTCAGCGCGAGAGTGACCGCCTGGTCGCCGTCGTTGACGTAGGTAATCGGCTTGACGACCTGGCCGGTCGAGTCCCACTCCTGGTTACCGAAGTCGACCACGCCCGGCCCGGACACCGGCTGCCGCACCGCGCGGCTCACGTCGGTCCGGCCGGCTCCCTGGGCGTACACCGACGTGTCCGGCGTGGTCTTCGCCGTGCTGACCAGGTGATTCTTCAGCCGCTCCGGCGTCCAGTCGGGGTGCCGCTGGGCCAGGATCGCGGCGGCACCGGCCACGTGCGGCGTGGCCATGGAGGTGCCGCTGGCGGAGGTGTAGTGGTCGTCCACCGGCGTGCCCATGGAGGTGCCGGCCGCCCGGGCCGCGACGATCTGCCAGCCCGGCGCGGTGATCTCCGGCTTGAGGCGTCCATCGGTCAACGGACCACGGCTGGAGAAGTAGGTGACCGCATCGGTGTCGTCCACCGCGCCGACGGTCAGGGCCGCCGCGGCAATGCCGGGCGAGCCGACAGTCGTCGCTTCCGGCCCCGAGTTGCCGGCGGCAATGGTGAACAGGGCGCCGGTCTCGGCCGTCAGCTCGTTCACCGCCTCGGCCATCGGGTCGGACGCGTCCTGGACCGTGCCGCCCAGACTCATCGACACAACCTTCGCGCCCGAGTGGGCCGCCCAGTCCATCCCGGCGATGATCTCCGACTCGCCGCCGCTGCCTTCGTCGGACAGCACCTTGCCCACCAGGAGCTTGGCGCCCGGCGCGACACCGCGGTACTTGCCACCGGACGCCGCGCCCGTGCCGGCGATCGTGGCGGCGACGTGGGTGCCGTGCCCGTGCCCGTCCTGAACGGTCTCGCCGGGCACGAAACTCCGGGTGTCGGCGATCTGCCCGACCAGGTCAGGGTGGTTCGGGTCCACTCCGGTGTCCAGCACGGCGACCTTCACGCCCGTGCCGTCGTACCCGGCAGCCCAGGCGTCGGGCGCGCCGATCTGCGGCACGCTCGCGTCGAGCAGGGCGTGCACCTTACCGTCCAGCCAGATGCGCTCGATGCCACCGGAGAGCTTCGCCTTGGGGCCGCGGCCCTTGGCCGTGTCGTCGTCGACGGCCTCCCAGAACGTGGCGGCCTGCTTCTTGTCGGCGGCGACGGCGGCGCCCCGCACGCTGGGCAGGTTCCGCGTCACGCGGCTGCCGGCCGGGGTGGCGGGCGCCGCGGCCTTGGCCGCCGCCTGCTTGGGGTAGCGCACGATCAGAGGGATCGTCGCGCTGTTCGCGTCGTCGTAGCCCTGCGCGATCAGCCCGGTGACGTTGAACAACCGTTGGTCCACCTGGCCGGACGCGAGGAACGGCTGAACCGCCAACGGCACCACATACACGTCGCTGCCGACCGAGTAGCTGCGGAAGAGGCTGTCCGGGCTGTGCGGGTTCACCGTGACCGCCGGCTTGCCGTCCACATTGGTTGCCGTGACCACGTCACCGGTGACGAGAGTGACCTGCTTGGCGGGTGCTGCCGACGCCGGTACGCCGGTGACCCCGGCCACGGGCGCCGGCGGCTGGCCGTACGCGCTGGTGCCGCCAGCCACGACGAGCGTGGCGGCGAGCGTGATACCGAGCAACGTCGGTCTCTTTATTGGCATTGGTCTGGCCTCCTTCTGCCGGTACCAGGGGTCCGTACCGGTGGGGCAAAGCTTCGTTAAGACCGGGGCGGCGCGCTATGGGCTGCCCCTGGCGGACACCAGACATGTCAGGTCGTCGCCATCGATGCCTCGACTGAGATCGAGGCGCGAGGGCGGGGAAATCGGCAGGTCTACGCGCGGGCAACAAACAACGGATTCCCCTGTGCCAACGACGCCAGTTGACCCGAGCCCGCGCCAGGGCGCAGATGGTGTAGCGCAGCGATTTGCCGGCCGGCAGATCGACTTCGACCACCACGGCCCGCTCGTAACCAGCCAGCCAACGATGCGAGCCGGGCGTGCCTTCGGGTTCGGCGGTTGGAGCTGGTTGAGGGTGACGGCTTGCGGGTAGCTGCCGTGGCTCATTGCCTCCAACACGGTCAGTGGCCCCTGCTCCAGCAGGGGCCACTGAGTTATGGCTTACTTGACGAACACTCCGATCCCGTTGGGGAAGGGGCGCTCCCGTCCGTCAGACGGGACGTTGAGGATGTCGTAGTCCGTGGCCGACAGGCTCGGCTTCATGATCATCTCGGTGCTGCCACCGCGGTCGAGCTGGATCGCGTCATCGACACCGAACTGCCGCATCAGTTCCGCGAGTTCAACCAGGTTGACCCCGACCGACACGTCGGAGCGGCCGTCCACTACGGCGAGCGTGAAGGTACGGCCGTCACGGCTGACCCCGGCGGTGGTGCCGGGTGCGAGGTCGGTGCGAAGGCCGGCGACCAGCCAACCGTCCACGAGGGTGGGGAACCCGCCGACCGCCCAGCGCAGCGGCACCTTGCTTGCTGACGTGACCGGGAACCAGCGAACGTTCACCGGGTCACCGACGCTCAGGTTCGCGAGCTCGGCAGCACCGCTCTCGCGCCCGAGCAGTGCGATTTCATCGCTGCCCAGCTGGGCGCTCCCCGCCTCGTCGCTGACCGAGACCACGCGGCCCTTGCGGACGATGACCTCCGTCACGTCTTCCACACATGGGTCCAAGCGGTTCATGTCGCTGCCACAGGTAGCGCGCTTGCGAGTGACGGCCCCCCACTTGGCGTCGTATACGCCAATGCTGTTCTGCGGGAGAGCGAACTGGTTGTAGCCACGGATCCGGGCGCGCACCTTCATGGGCGACCTCACCCAGCCATCGACCGACACCTCGTCCACGCGGCCGCGCCCATCCTCGCTGACACCGATGACCTCCCGACCGGTGGAGCCCGTGGTCATCTTGGGACCGATGCGTTGCGCGGCGGGGACTGCGGCCTTCCGAAACTCGCCGTTCGTGATCTCGGGACCATCGGCTGACTCGGTGGCGAGGCCGGGGTTGTTCTCCCAGTACGCCATGTTGAAGAAGTCAGCGTTGATGGCGGCGAAGGCGCCCTTGTCGCTGGCCATGTCGGTGAGGGTCGTGCCCTGGGCGACCTTGTCGGCGTGGAGCAGTTCCAGCGACGTGCGCGGGTTGCTCAGGTCGACGTTCAGAACGTGACCCTCGGACGAGCCATGCGATGTCGTGACCGTGAACGCCTTGTACTCCACTCCTGGAGCCACCTGCTCGATCTTGGTGTAGTCGATACCCACCGACACGTCGTAGTCACCGGGAACGGGGGCGGCGCTAACAGGTCCGGTGCCAGCCACGCCAGTCACCAGCAGGCCGGTTGTCACGGCGCCCAGGATCCTGGTAAACCTGCGCGTCGATGAAGTCTGCACTTCTGTTCTCCTCAGCTCGGTTGGCCCTACTCGCCTCGAAAGTGGACTGAGACGGAGGGGCGTCAGGGGGTGCTCCTCCGACGGCACATGATCTTTGGATGGCCTGTC
The DNA here is from genome assembly GCF_008119785.1 of Micromonospora sp. MP36. Taxonomy (GTDB): domain Bacteria; phylum Actinomycetota; class Actinomycetes; order Mycobacteriales; family Micromonosporaceae; genus Micromonospora. The sequence continues at coordinate 25,860 of NZ_VSFA01000089.1, forward strand.
CAGCGGACTTCGGTCATGTGATCCGAAAATGAACTATTCGTGCGAGCAGCGGCGAGAGCTCACCGTACGGAGCACTGTGTCCGCGTGAACCGCAGCGGTGAGATTGGCCGCGTCCGCGGAGGTGGTGGCGCCTTCATCCACCACCTCCGCGGACGCGGCCTTCTGAGCCGACACGGGGACAGGGAATGAAAGAGAAACTTGACAAGTACCTAGGGCGTACGGGGAACTGATCCGGGGCTGACGCGCCCGCATAACTGCCACCCTTTGGCCACCACCCTGGCGGGAACACCGGGAACGGCCTCCCTGGGGGACGCCCGCGTCACTCGTCGGCTGCCTGGCAATCACGCGATCTGGTGAGTGGCTCCAGGATCCTCCCACCGGGCCAAGCCCTCAACATCGGCGATTCCATGATGTAACCGGACATCATGGAACAACGTCGGGGCCCTGGGCTGATACGGCACCAGAGAGGCTCCGCCTCGGACCGCCGAAGTGGGTGGTTGGGCTGGTCGGACCGGTGTCGGTGGGCGCAACCTCGCATTCGTAGACGTGGATGCGGAGGTTCGGTCATGGCCTCACGTCCGACGAGAACGAATGCGATCACGGTCAACGACGTGCTCAATGGGCAGAAGCTGCTGGAGATCGACTGCCTGGACCGGGTCTATCTGACCACGTCGGTGCCGAACCTGGTGGCAGGTGGGCAGGTGGTCAGCTTCCTCAACCAGCACGAGGGCATGCCGGTGCCGTCTCCTGCGCTGCTGGAACGCCGCGGGCAGACCTTCCGCCGGGCGGTGATGTCGTTCGCTGAGGCTAACGACATCCCGGTCGTCAGCTTCACCGGCAAGAAGGAGAAGACCCGGCCGGGTGTGCTGGCGGCGCTAAGGCCGTTGGTCTTTGTGTGGGACTCTCGACCAGCCCGGCGCTCCAGCCCGACGCTAATCGCATGGCCCCGCACCTGACGCGGCCGGTCAGGCCGGAGCCGCTTCGCCGATCGCCTGGTCGAGGATTTCCAGGCCGAGGGCCAGTTCCTCTCGCGTTGTGGTGAGGGGTGGTGCGATCCGGAAGGTGCTTCCCATGCCGGGTAGTTGAACGACGTTCATGTGGAGGCCGAGTTCGAGGCAGCGGCGGGTGACGTGGGCGCCGAGGACGTCCGAGCCTTCTCGTGTCTCCCGGTCGAGGACGAGTTCGATCCCCTGCAGCAGGCCGCGCCCCCGTACGTCTCCGACCACGTGGTGCCGGTCCCTGATGTCAAGCAGGCCGGCGCGCAGGAACTCGCCGAGCTTCCGTGCCCGTACGTCCATCTGTTCCTGTTGGAGGATGTCGAGCACGGTGTTGCCGACGGCGGCGACGAGGGGGTCGGACACGTGTGTGGTGTAGAAGAGGTAACCCCGCTCGTGTGCCCGTTGTTCGATCTCTTCGGTCGTGATCACCGCGGCGAGCGGCAGGCCGGCGCCCAGCGTCTTGGACAGCGTGAGGATGTCGGGCACGATGCCGTCGCGTTGGAAGGCGTACCACGTGCCGGTGCGGCACAGGCCGGTCTGCGCCTCGTCGACGATCAGCAGCATGCCGCGCTCTCGGCACTTACGCGCCAGGGCGGCGAAGTAGCCTGGCGGTGGCTCGATGATGCCGCCGGAGCTGAGGACCGGCTCGACGATGCACGCCGCGAGGCTCCCCGACGACTGGGCGTCGACGAGCGCGAAGGCGTAGTCGAGCTGCCGCTGCCAGTCCAACTCGCCGTCGGAGGTGGTGAAGTCGGGGCGGTACGGGTTGGGCGTGGGGATCGCGAAGTTCCCCGGCGGCGTAGGCCCGTAGCCCCGGTGGCCGGCGCTGTACGTCGCGGCGGCCGCGGCGTGCGTCATGCCGTGCCACGACCGGGCGAAGGCGACGATCTCGTGTCTGCCCGTCACGAGCTTGGCCATCCGGATGGCCGCCTCGTTCGACTCGGCGCCGGTCGTCAGCAGCAGCGCCTTCTGCAGCGGCGGGGGGAGGGACTCGGCGAGCCGGCGCGCGAGGTCGACGACCGAGCGCGACAGCATGCCGCTAAACAGGTGATCCAGGCTCGCGATTTCCCGCTGGACCGTGTTGACGATCGCGGGATGACAGTGCCCGAGAATCGCGCTCATCTGACCTGAGGTGAAGTCCAGGATCTGCCGGCCGTCGGCGGTGTACACGAAGCTACCGGCCGCGCGCTCGATGATCTCGGGCGTGAACGAAGCGCCGTAGCGCACCAGATGGCGGTCGACGTCGGACCAGAACTGCTCGGCAGCGCTCTGCTCAGTAGTCAGTGTCATACAGCTCACGTTAGGACCGTTCGTAGTGCACGAAAAGCTGAAGTTTCTGGCTACGCTGTGCGGAAATCCTGCACAGGGGGTCCTGATGCGGCTGAACACCGTACGGCTGGAGATGCTGAGCCTGCTGGACGGCCTCGGCACCATGCGGGCGGTCGCCGCGGCCCTGCACATGAGTCCATCGGCAGTGTCAGCGCAGCTGGCAGTCCTGGAGGCGGAGACCCACACCGAACTCCTCCGGCGGACCGGCCGCCGCGTACAGCTCACGGCTGCCGGCCAGGTGCTCGCCCGGCACGCCCGCATCATCCTCGACCAGATCAAGGCCGCCGAGGCCGACTTGCAGGGCCTCTCCGGACAACCGACGGGGCCGGTACGCCTCGCGGCCTTCTCCAGCGCCATCCGCGCCGTCGTCATTCCACTCGCCGCGCGGCTCCGCGAGGCGCATCCACGGATCGATCTTGAGGTCGCCGAACTCGACCCGCAGGCCAGCCACCCGGCCCTGCGCCGCGGCGACTACGACATCATCGTGACCGCGGACTTCATCGACGGGTCCCTGCCGCTGCATCCTGACGTGCACACGATCCCTCTGCTCACCGACGCCATCGTGCTCGTGGCGCCGCAGTCGCCGGCCGCATCGGACGTACCGGCAGATCTGGCCGACTTCGCCGAGGCGGCCTGGTCCATCGACATGCCCGGCACCTACCTGTCCAACCTGGTGACGAGCACCTGCCGGCAGGCCGGCTTCGAGCCGATCGTGGCCGGCCGCTTCGCCAGCTACGAGCTGCTGCTGGCACACGTCGAGGCCGGCCTGTCCGTGTCGCTCCTGCCGGAGCTGGCCGTGGACCGCCGCTACCGCGTCGCCGCCCGCCCGCTGCGCCGACCGTTGACCCGGCAGGTCTACGCGGCAGTGCGCAGCCGATCGACGCTCACCGCCGCGAGCCAGATTGTCCTGGACGAACTCCGCGCCCTCTCCACGACGTTCGCTCACGACCGGGTTCCAATTGGGTGACCCCGCTGTGGCGGACCGCGCAGACGGCGTACCTCCTGCTCGGGCTGGTCGTCGCGGCCGTCGTGGTCGCGGGCCTGCGACCAGACTCCGGGGGTGGCACGGTGAACCTGCGCCCCGGTGGCGGGATCCACGACGCATGGGACAACATCAACCGGGCGCTCGGGATTGTCAACATCGTCGGAAGGTCGGCGATGTTCGTCCCCGTGGGATGGCTGCTGCGCGTGGTGCTGCCGCAGGGGGCGGGCGGTCGCGGCGGCTGCGGGCCTGTCGCTGCTCATCGAGCTCGGCCAGTTGCTGTTGTGCCGCGTCGCCGATGTCGACGACGTCATGCTCAACTCGTGCGGGTGCGCCCTGGGCGTTGGGATCGCCGCCGGGCTCACCCGGCTTCGTGCGCGGGCCTCGTAGCGGCCCCGAAGCCCGGCTTTCGGCGCCCAGAAACCCGGCTTTCGGCCGGTGGGCGACCGGCAGCGGAAGGTTCGGTGAATTGGGCCGACTTGAGTTGCCCGGTGTGGAGCGAGCACTGCAGGGTTGGGAAACGATCGCCGTTCCCCCCACGACGGAAGTGCTTGCCTGTGCGTCTACTGGCGTACCTTGCCGCCCTTGTTGCCGTGTTCCTCGTCGCCGCTCCGGCGCAGGCGCACGTTCGCGCGACCTCGGTCGCGGTCGACCTGCGCAGCCAGGGCGACGGCGTCGCGGCTGTCGTCGACGTGGAGTACGACGTCCTCGCCCGGCTGCTGAGTCTCGACGGTGCCCTGAGAGCCAGTCCGGAAACTGGATCACCGCTGGTAGCGGGCGAGGCGTCGGTTCATGATGATGATCATTGACCATTGGACGAACGCCGCATGGTGGTCGGGTTTCCGTTCGTAGTCGCGCACCGTGCGTCGGTAGCGGCTGATCCA
>NZ_VSFA01000009.1 GCF_008119785.1 Micromonospora sp. MP36
GTTTGGTGTAGCGATCACTCGCCCGGTCACGGGCGCAGCCTCCCGCGTGACTTAACGATCGGTCAACCACGGGCTGCTGTGCAGTTGCCCACGGGCCTATGTTACCCGCAAGTAGCATCAGCGCTCTGGGGGCTCAGAGTGACACAGGTCACGGAGGGTCGCTACGGCGGGTAGGCTCCCAAATCGGGAGGTGACGTACATGTCGGGAGACAGGGCTTCGATGAGCGGGCGCGATCCGGCGGGAGGCCTGCGTACCTCCCGCCGGGCCTGTCGCCGGATGATCCCGGACACCTACCGGTGTGCCTGCGGCCGGGTCCGCGACCGCTGCGTACGGGCCAGCGTCCGCGCACTCTGGTCCGCCGAGCCGATCAGGCGGGTCCGGCCAACGCGTCCCTGATCTTGTCGATCACCGCCGCCTCGCTGCCCGACACCCCCCGGTGCGCCTTTGCCACCTGGTCCGCCGCGGCCAGCACCACCGACCGGTACGCCTCGACGTCCGCCGGGGACTTCGCCCGGAGGATCTCCACCGCCCGACGCAACGCGGGCAGCACCGTCGCCTCGACCTCCAGCGCGGAGTCCCGGGGCAACTGCGGCAGCGGGCCGTTGGTGAGTGCCTCCTTCACCACCCCGCTGGCCTCGCCGAGCGCCCCGGACGCCGCGAAGCTCTCCCGGACCAGGGAGAGCATTCCCGGCTCGGCGTTGGAGACCAGGAATACGGCGCCGAAGGCCCCGGTCTTGAGGGTCAGCCGTTCATCCCCCGTCAACGATTCCATGATCACGGAGTGTAGACGTACGGAGTGGTCGTGGTGACCGCAACGAGCCCCAGCCGCTCCAGGACCGGGCGGCTGTCCGGCGAGCAGTCCACCTGCACCAGGGTCTTGCCGCGCTGCTCGGCCAGCCGCGCCCGGTTCGCCACCAGCGCCCGGTAGATGCCCTTCTTCCGCCACTCTGGCAGGGTCGAGCCACCCCAGAGCGTGGCGAAGCTGGTGTCGCGCAGATAGCGCACCCAGCCGGCACTGACCACCACGCCGTCCGCCTCGGCGACGACCACCGTGATCGACTGCGGGTCGGCCGCGATCTCCTTCGCCAACCCGATCACCAGGTGGCTGCGGTCCTCGTGCCAGACCGCCTCCTCCATCGCGGCGATCCGCTCCAGATCCTCGCGGGCGGTCACCTCACGCAGCCGTACCCCCTCGGGCAGGACCGGAACGGCGGCGGCCAGGGCCGCGACCGGACCGACCACGACGGTCTCCAGATCCTCCGGGACGAAGCCGGCGGCACTCAGCCGGTCGCCCAGGTCGGCCGGCTCGTCGTGGCCGTTGAGCTTCCACTCGACCGCCTCGCCCCGGCGGCGGAAGAACTCGACCTGCCGGGCGATGAGCGCGTCCAGCTCCGCGCCGGCCAGCCCGTCCAGCGTCCGGTAGGTGATGAAGCCGCGGTGGTCCAGGCCCAGGATGCGGACCAGGGGACCATCCCGGTCGACGGTCACGCCGGCCGGCAGCGGGTTCGGGATCTCCGGGCGGATCTGTGCGTCATAGATATCGCGCAGACCGCGCGCGTCAAGATCAGTCATCTCACCAGGCTACGCACGGGGCAAAGCGGATAATCGATGACGTGTGGAAGGCGATCCGAAGCTGGTTCGACCCGCGCGAGCTGCGGTCGGTCGGCACCACGCCCGACTACCGCTTCTCCCTGGCCAACGAGCGGACCTTCCTGGCCTGGCTACGGACCGGCCTGGCGCTGATCGCCGGCGGGCTGGCCGCCGCGCAGTTCCTGCCCCGGCTGCCGCTGGCCCACCTGCGCGAGGTGATCGCCGTCGCGCTGCTGCTGCTCGGCGCCGCGGTCGCGGTCCGGGCGGTCGACCACTGGGCGCGTACCGAGCGGGCGATCCGGCTCGGGGAGGAACTGCCCGCGTCCCGGTTCCCCGCGATCCTCGCCCTCGCCGTCGCCGTCGGCGCGCTGCTGCTCGTCGTCGCGGTCCTGGCCCGGGGGGTCGGGTGACCGGCGACCCGGGGCTCCAACCGGAACGGACCCGGCTGGCCTGGCGGCGTACGCTGCTGTCCCTCACCGGGGTCACCCTGCTGCTGGTCCGGCTCGCGCTCACCGGCGGCCGCCCGGGCGCGCTGCTGGCCGGGCTCGCGGTGCTGTCGTGGCTGGCCGCGCTCGCCGCGACCTGGCACCGCGCCACCGGCACCGGCCCGTCGCGGGGCCAGCGCTGGTCGTTCCCGCTCGCCGCGCTGACCGCCGCGGGTCTCGCCCTGCTCGGCGTCGTGGCGGTGGTGGCCGGGCTGCGCTGAACCGCGACGGTGGGCCATGATGTGCGGCATGGTTCGCCTGTACGGGCTTCTGTTCATGGCGCAGATCGTGCTCGCCATCTTCGCGCTGATCAGCTGTCTCTCCGCCGAGGAGGGTGAGATCCGGGTGCTACCCCGGATCGCCTGGGTGCTGATCATCCTGTTCTTCCCGCTGATCGGCTCGGTCGCCTGGTTCGCCGCCGGCCGGGAGCACACCGCCCGCCGGCCCCGCACCGCCTGGCCGATGGGCAACGGGTTCTCCGAACAGGACCGCCGCCGGCCGGTGGCACCGGACGACGACCCGGCCTTCCTGTCCTCCCTGGCCGAGCGGTCCCGCCGTGACGACCAGGAGCTGCTCCGACGCTGGGAGGAGGACCTGCGCCGGCGCGAGGAGGAGCTGCGCCGCCGGGAGAACGACAAGGACCGGCCGGAGGTCTGAACACGGCGACCGAGCGCCGGCCGGGCAGAATCGACGGCGTGCGGATCAGCCTGCTCGGCCCTTTGGAGCTGCGCGCCGACTCCGGTGCGCCGTTGCCGCTCGGCGGCGCCCGGCTGCGCCGGCTGCTGATCCTGCTCGCCTTGGAGCCCGGCCGGACGGTCACCGTCGGTCGGCTCGCCGAAGCGGTCTGGCCGCATGCCCCGCCGACCGCCAACGCGCTCCAGGCCCTCGTCTCCCGGCTGCGCCGCAGTGCCCCCGGGCTGCCGGTCGAGGCGCGACCCGGCGGCTACCGGCTGGCCCTGACGCGTGACGAGGTGGACCTGCACCGGTTTGAGGACGCGGTACGCGCCGGCTGCGCGATCCTGGCGGAGGATCCCGCCGACGGGTGCCGGCGGCTGACCGAGGCGTTGGCGCTGTGGCGCGGGCCAGCCCTGGCCGACGTCGCGGACGCCGACTTCGCGCGCGCGCCGGTGGCCCGCCTCACCGAGCTGCGGCTCGCCGCCACCGAGGACCTGCTCGAGGCGTGGCTGGCCGGGGAGCCGCCGGACGCGCTGCTGCCGCAGCTGCGCGAGATGGCCGCCGCCCACCCGCTGCGGGAACGGCCGACCGCGCTGCTGATCCGGGCGTTGCACCGAGCCGGCCGCTCGGCCGAAGCCCTGGCCGAGTACGAGCGGCTACGCACCACGCTGGCCGACACCCTCGGCACCGACCCGGGACCCGAGCTGGCCGCCCTGCACCTGGAGATCCTGCGCGGCGGGCGGGAGCCGGCGCACCCGGCTACCGGCGCTCCGCCGGTAGCCGCCGCCGTGCGGGTGGCCCCCACCCGCCGGCCTGCCCGGCCCCACGGTGGTCTCCCGGCCGACCCGACGGAGGCGCTGGAGGCGAACGGTGCAGCAGCAGCCTCGCGTGTGGTCAGCACCGGCCCGGCCGCGAGCGACCACCGCGCCGCGACCAGCGGGTCCGGCCGGCTCCCCGCGCCGGCGCGGGGCAACCTGCCCAACACGCTGACCAGCTTCGTCGGCCGGGAGGAGGCCGTCGAGCGGGTCGCCGCGCTGCTCGACCGGCACCGACTGGCCACGCTCACCGGCCCTGGCGGGGCAGGCAAGACCCGGCTGGCCGTCGAGTCGGGCCGGGCGGTGGCGGACCGCTTTCCGGACGGGGTCTGGCTGGTGGAGCTCGCCCCGGTCACCGACCCGGCCGAGGTGCCGCAGGCCCTGCTCGCCGCGCTCGGCCTGCGCGAACAGGCGCTGCTGGCCCGCGTCGGCCGGGGTGCCCCCGAACCGGTCGAGCCGGTCGACCGGCTGATCGACGCGCTCGCCAGCCGCTCCGCCCTGCTGCTGCTGGACAACTGCGAGCACCTGCTCGACGCAGCGGCGGGCCTCGCCGAGCGGCTGCTCACCGCCGGCCCCTGGCTGCGGGTGCTGGCCACCAGCCGGGAGCCGCTGGGCGTCACCGGGGAGGCGTTGCGACCGGTGGAGTCCCTGGCCCTGCCGCCGGCCGACGCGGACCCGACGACCGCGCTGACGTATCCGGCGGTGCGGCTCTTCGCCGACCGGGCCGGCGCGGTCCGCCCGGGCTTCGCCGTGGATGACACCACGGTCGGCCCGGTGGTGCGGATCTGCCGCGCGCTGGACGGCATGCCGCTCGCCATCGAGCTGGCCGCGGCCCGGCTGCGCGCGATGACCGCCGCGCAGGTGGACACCCGGCTCGACGACCGGTTCCGGCTGCTGACCTGGGGCAGCCGGACCGCGCTGCCCCGGCACCAGACGCTGCGGGCGGTGGTGGACTGGAGCTGGGACCTGCTGGACGACGGGGAGCGGACACTGTGGCGGCGGCTGGCCGTCTTCGCCGGTGGGGCAACCGCGGACGCGGTCGAGCGGGTCTGCGCTGACTCGCCACCACTCCCGCTCGCCACCACTCCCGCTCGCCGCAGCTGCCGCCGGGCAACCGCCCGGAGCCGTCGCGGACGTGCTCGACCGGCTCTCCGCGCTCGTGGAGAAGTCGCTCGTGGTCGCGGGCGGCGACGCCGAGCCGCGCTACCAAATGCTGGAGACCATCCGGGAGTACGGCCTGCAGCGGCTGGCCGAGGCGGGCGAGGCGGACCGGATCCGGCGGGCGCACGCCACCGAATACCTGGCCCTCGCTGAGACGGCCGAGCCACGGCTGCGCAGCCGGGAGCAACTCGACTGGCTGCGCCGGCTCACCGCCGACCACGACAACCTGCACGCCGGGCTGCGGCATGCCATCGCCGCCGGGGACGCCCCGGTCGCGGTCCGGTACGCCGCCGCGCTCGGCTGGTCCTGGTGGCTGAGCGGCCAGCGCGCGGAGGGCGCGGAGCTGGCCGCTCAGGTGCTCGCGCTGCCCTGGGTGGACGAGCAGGCCGACCCCGACCGGCTCGCCGTGACCCTCACCATGGCTGCGCTCAACCTGGTCTCCACCCACAAGGACACCGCCACCGGCATGGGTTGGCTGGAGCGCGCGGCAAAGCTGGCCGTCGGGCACGAGGCCAGGCATCCGGTGCTGCGGCTGGTCGGACTGGTCGTCGCGGCGTTCCGCAACGGATTGCCGCCGCAGGCACCGGAGATGCTCGTCGCGCTCTTCAAGGACCCGGACCCGTGGGTGGCCGGCACCGCCCGGCTGTTTCAGGCGCACGCGTACCTGAACGCGGGACTGTCCGACGAGACGGCCGAGGCGGACCTGCTCGCCGGGCTGGAGCATTACCGCACGGTCGGGGACCGCTGGGGCATGTCGTTCGGGCTGACCTCGCTGGCCGACCTGTTGGACCGACGGGGTGAGGCGGCCCGGGCCACCCCGTTCCACGAGGAGGCCCTCGCGTACTTCGAGGAGCTGGGGCTCGAGGAGGACGTGCCGGAGATGCGGCTGCGCCTGGCGCAGAACCTGTGGCGGCGCGGTGACCACGATCGGGCCCTGGCGGTGCTGGCCCGGGCCGAACGGGAGGCGGAACTGAGCCGCTCCCACGAGACCCGCGCGGCGGTGGTGCACGGGCGGGCCGAGATCCTGCGGGCCCAGGGCGACTGGGCCGGGGCGCGGGCGTGTCTCGCGGAGAGCATCGGGCTGCTCGGCGACCGTACCGCAGTGGCGGGCGCTGCACGCCAACAACCTGGCCGCCCTCGACGCGGTCGAGGGCGACCTGGTGAGCGCCCGGGCCCACCACGACCGGGCACTCGAACTGGCCCTCGGCTCGCAGGACGCCCCGGTGGTGGCGGCAGTGCTGGTCGGCTTCGCCGACCTGGCGGTACGGCTGGGCCGCCCGGCCGCCGCAGCCCGACTGCTCGGCGCGGCGAGCGGCGTCCGGGGCGGCCCGGATCGCGCGAACCTCGACCATCCCCGGGTGGAGGCCGCCGCCCGCGCCGCGCTCGGCGAGGCTGGTTTCGCCGAGGCGTACGCGGGCGGGCTGGGTTACCGGTTGGAGACCGCTGGTGAGGTGGTCCGGGTCACGCTCGACGCCTGAGCGCCCGGACCGCGAGCGGGGCGAACACGGCGAGCAGGACGGCCGCCCAGATCAGCGAGCGAGCCACCGGGCCGGCCACCGGGCCGGAGACCAGCAGGCCGCGCAGCGCGTCGGCCAGGATGGTGGCCGGGTTGATCTCGACCCACCGCTGCAGCCAGGACGGCATCTTGTCGGTCGGTACGAACGCGTTGCTGGTGAAGGTGAGCGGGAAGATCACCATGAAGCCGAAGATCTGCACCTTGTCAGGCTCGCTGACCAGCACCCCGACCAGCACCGAGATCCACGAGGCGGCCAGGGAGAAGACCAGCAGCAGGGCGAAGGCGGCCAGCAGCCCGGCGAACCCGGTGCCCACCCGGAACCCGAGGAGCATCCCGACGCCGAGCAGCAGCGCCACCGACCACGCCTGCTTGACGGTGTCGGCGACGATCCGACCGGCCAGCGGTGCCCAGCGGGCGACCGGCAGCGACTGGAGCCGGTCGAACACCCCCTTGGTCAGGTCGTTGTTCAGCCCGAAGCCGGTGGTCATGGTGGCGAAGAAGGCGTTCTGCACGATGATCCCGGGCAGCGCGAACGTCAGGTAGTCGCCCGGGGAGCCGGCGATCGCCGTGCCGAAGACGTACGTGAAGAGCAGCACGAACATCACCGGTTGGATGCTCAGGTCGAGCAGTTCCATCGGGTTGTGCTTGATCTGTACCAGGCTCCGCCAGGCCAGGGTGAAGGTGTGCCGCAGCCCGGCGGCGAGGCTCGGCCGGCGGGCTGGGGCGAGCGGAGCGGCGAGGGTTGCGCTGCTCATACGAGGATCCTTTCCAGGTCAGCGTCGGTTGGGGCGTCCTGCTCGGCCCGGTGACCGGTCAGGGAGAGGAAGACCTCGTCCAGGCTGGCGCTGCGCAGGGCCAGCTCGGCGACGGCGATCTCGGCGGCGTCGAGCCGGCGGACCACGGCCGGCAGCACGGCCGGGTCGTTCACCGGCACCGCTACGGTGGACTGGGCGACCTCGGGAGCGGCCCCGGTCACCTCGCCGGTGATGGCCAGCACGGTGGGCAGGTCGGCGGGGTCGATCGGCCGCACGGCGAGCACCTGGCCACCGGTGCGGGCCTTCAGCTCCTCCGGCGTGCCCTGGGCGATGACCCGGCCGTGGTCGACCACGGCGATCTCGCCGGCGAGCTGGTCCGCCTCCTCCAGGTATTGGGTGGTGAGCAGCACCGTCACCCCGTCGGCGACCAGGTTGCGGACGATGTCCCACAGCTCGTTGCGGCTGCGCGGGTCGAGCCCGGTGGTCGGCTCGTCGAGGAAGAGCACCTGCGGCCGGCCGACCAGGCTGGCGGCCAGGTCGAGGCGGCGGCGCATGCCGCCGGAGTAGGTCTTGGCCGCCCGCTCGGCGGCGTCGGTGAGCTGGAAATCGGCGAGCAGCTGCCGGGCGCGGGACCGGGCGTCGCCCCGGGACATCCCGAGCAGCCGGCCGATGAGCAGCAGGTTCTCGGTGCCGGTCAGGTTCTCGTCGACCGAGGCGTACTGGCCGGTGAGGCCGATCAGTTGGCGCACCCGGTGGGCGTCGCGGCGGACGTCGTACCCGCCGACGGTGGCGTGTCCCTCGTCGGCGGCGAGCAGGGTGGCCAGCACCCGGACGGCGGTGGTCTTGCCCGCCCCGTTCGGCCCGAGCAGCCCGAAGACCGTCCCGGTCGGGACGGCCAGGTCCACCCCGGCCAGGGCGGTGGTCGCGCCGAAGCGGCGGACCAGGCCCTCCGCGCGGATCGCGTACGTCATCGACAACTCCTGTCGTTCTCGCTGGTCACCCCACCTTGAGCGACGGCGCTGACGTTACGGCGACAACCGCTGACAAACCGCTGATTTACCTGCGGGCAGAAACGACGCGACCGCCGCGCCGGTCACCCGGCGACGGCGGTCGCAGTCCGGCCGTCAGGCCAGGTTGGACGAACGGGGGTACGCGTCGGCCGGGTCGGTCAGCACGTTGACCAGGTACGGCACGCCGGCGTCGAAGGCGCGGGTCAGGGCCGGGCCGAGGTCGGCGGTCTTCTCCACCGTCTCGCCCGCGCCACCGAGCGCCTCGACCACCTTGTCGTAGCGCAGCCCGGGCTGGAGGTCGGCGGCCACGTCGTAGCCGTACATGGCCCGCATCGGGTGCTTCTCCAGACCCCAGATGCCGTTGTTGCCGACCACGATGACCACCGGGAGCTGCTGCCGGACCAGGGACTCCACGTCCATCAGCGAGAAACCGGCGGCGCCGTCGCCCATCAGCACGCAGATCTGCCGGTCGGGGTGGCTGACCCGGGCCCCCATGGCGTAGCCCATGCCGGTGCCGAGGCAGCCGTACGGGCCGGGGTCGAGCCAGGTGCCCGGCTGCGCCGGCTCCAGGTACCTCCCGGCGTACGAGACGAAGTCACCGCCGTCGCCGATGGTGATCGCGTCGGCGGCGAGCACCCGGCGCAGCTCACCGTAGACCCGGGCCGGGCGGATCGGATCGGTCTCGGCGGCCATCTCCTCGGCGTCGCGGGCCTTCGCGGCGTCCTCGGCGACCCGCAGTTGGGCGATCCAGTCGGCGTGATCGGCCCGCTCGCCGGGGTGCTCGGCCAATGCGGTGAGGATGAGCCGCAGGTCACCGGCGGGGCTGGCGGCCGGCTGGACGTGCCCGGCACGCTGGCTGGGCGCGTCGACGATGTGCACGACCTCGGCGTCGCCGAAGTCGCCGAAGCCCAGCCGGAAATCCAGCGGGGTGCCGATGACCACGACCACGTCGGCGCCCTTGAGGGCGACCCGGCGGGCCTTGGCGAAGGCGAGCGGGTGCTCCGGCGGCAGGGCGCCCCGGCCCATGCCGTTGGTGAAGACCGGCACCTGGAGCGACTCGGCGGCGGCGCGCAGGGCGTCGATCGCGTCGCCCGCGTAGACGTCGGAGCCGGCGATGATCACCGGGCGGGTCGCACCGGCGATCAGCCCGGCGGCCCGCGTGAGCTCGTCCGGGTCCGCCTCCAGCGGGGCGACCGGAGCGACGGCCGGAAGGTCGGCGTCGCCGACCGAGAAGACCGCCTCGAGGGGGAAGTCGAGGAAGGCCGGGCCGCGATGCGGGGTGAGCGCCGCGGTGAGGGCGGCGGTGACCGCGCGCGGGATGTCGTCGGCGGTGAACACCGTCTCGGCGTGCTTGGTCACCGGGGCGACCAGGGGCAGGTGGTCCATCTCCTGCAGGCTGCCGGAGCCCCAGCGGAACTGCGGGGCCCGCCCGCCCAGCACCAGCACCGGCGAGGCGTTGAAGAAGGCGCTGGTCAGGCCGGAGACGCCGTTGGTGACGCCGGGGCCGGCGGTGAGCACGGCCAGGCCGGGGCGGCGCTGGAGCTTCGCCACGGCCTCGGCGGCGAAGACGGCGGACTGTTCGTGCCGGACGTCGTAGATCGGGAAGCCGGTCTTGTGCGCGGCGTCGTAGAGCGGGAAGACGTGCCCGCCGGAGAGGGTGAACATCTCCCGTACGCCGTGCGCGCGCAGCGCCGCCAGCGCCAGTTCGCCGCCGTGCCCCTCGACCCGTTCCGTCATCGCCGCTTCCCTTCGTAGCAGGACCGGAGTCACACGCTACTGGCCGGTAGCCCGGATGTGAACCGGCCCCGGGTCGACGGCGGCAGGTGGCCCGTCGACCCGGACCGGGGCTCAGCGGCCGGTGAAGTCCGGCTTGCGCTTCTCGACGAACGCGGCCATCCCCTCGCGCCGGTCGTCGGTGGCGAAGAGCGCCGCGAAGAGCTGACTCTCCCAGGCAAGGCCCGAGTTGAGGTCCATGTCCAGGCCACCGTCGACGGCCAGCTTGGCGGCCCGCAGGGCCTGCACCGGGCCGGTCAGGAACGGCTTGACGTAGGCGGCGGCGGCGTCGTACACCTCGGCGGCCGGGACGACCTGGTCGGCCAGGCCGATCCGCAGGGCCTCCTGCGCGTCGACCATCCGGCCCGTCATGATCAGGTCCTTGGCGCGCGCCGGGCCGACCAGGCGGGCCAGCCGCTGGGTGCCGCCGGCGCCCGGGATGATGCCGAGCTTGACCTCCGGCTGGCCGAGCTTGGCGTCGTCGGCCACGATCCGCCAGTCGCACGCGATGGCCAGCTCGCAGCCGCCGCCGAGGGCGTATCCGGTGATCGCGGCGACCACCGGCTTCGGGATCCGGGCGATGGCACCCAGCGCGCTGGACAGGTCGGCGGCACGCGCGGCCATGTCCACGTAGGACATGTCGGCCATCTCCTTGATGTCCGCGCCGGCGGCGAAGACCTTCTCGCCGCCGTACACGATGACCGCGCGGACCTCTGCGTCGGCGGTGGCCGCGGCCGCGGCGGCGCGCAACTCCTCCTGCACCTGGGTGTTGAGCGCGTTCATCGGCGGCCGCTCCAGCCGGATGGTGCCGATGCCGTCCTTCACTTCCAGCCTGACGAACTCGCCCACGCTGCCCTCACTTCCTCGTCGAAGTCGCGTGCCAACCTTACGACCCGGGTCGTTGGGCAAGTAGTCTGGTACACGCCCCGCCACCGGGAGTCCGGCCATGATCACCTATTACGACGACAGGTCCGTGCAGGTCACCTCGACCGCCGTGCGCGTCGACGGCCGGACGTTCCCGCTCGCCGAGATCAGCGTGGTGTGGCACCGCCGGGGCAGCCGCTCCTGGCGGGTGCTCGCCGGCCGAGGCGCCATCGGGGCCGCCCTCGCCGGGCCGGTGGCCGCCGCGCTGGTCGGGGTCGGGCTGGCGATCTGGCTGCGGCCCTCGCCCGTGGTGATGGTCGCCGTCGTCGGCGCCTCGGTGCTGGTCGGCCTCGGGGTCGGGCCGCTCGCCGACGTCCTCTTCGAGCACCTCGACCGGTCGTACGACCGGGGCAGCCGGGAGCTGGAGATGTGGGCGCGCTGGCGCGGCCGGCCGGTGCGGTTGCTGCGCAGCGGCGACGCGCTGCGATTCGGCCAGATCTACCGGGCGGTGCAGCGCGCCATGGAGAGCGGGCCGGCGCCCCGGCGTCAGAAGGCGAGCGACTCGTCCGGCAGCATCGTCAGGCCGCGCAGCAGGCCGTAGAGGTCCTGCTCGCCCCAGAACTGGACGATGCGGCCGCCGGCCAGCCGGTACATCTTGCAGGCGCTCTGCACGGCGGTCGCCCCCGTAGCGTCCCGGCGATACGTCTGCGCCATCGAGACGACCACCCGGTCCTCCGCCGCGAACAGCTCCAGGATCTCCTGGTCGACCACGGTCAGCCCGGGCGAAGAGATCGCGCCCTCGACGTGGTGCCGGCCGCGCACCGCCGCGCCCGAGCCGTAGATCTGCACGTCCTCGGCGACCACCTCGGCCAACTCGGCCAGGTCCTTGGTGACGAACGTCCGCAGGTACCGCCGGACCACCTCGACGTTGCGCTCCCGCTCGCTCTCCCCCGCCGGGCCGCCGGCGCCGTTCCGGTCCGTCATGGGCCCGGACGCTACCCGGTTGGTCGTCCCTCCGCTGCCCCAGCGGCTGCCGGGTCGAGTCGATATCGCAAGCGATTCAGCTCCACGGGAGGCGTGCATCAACCTGGCCGCCGGCCTGTCGCCGACAACAGACACTTGAACCGCGGTGGTTAGCCTTAATGATGGCCCTCTATTACCGGGACGACGCGGTACAGGTCACCTCCGAGGCCATCCGTGCGGGTGGGCACGTCGTCGCTCTCGCCGAGATCACGTACGTCTGGCACGCGCGCGGCCCGACCACGCTGGCCGTCCGGTCCCGGGTCCTCGGCCGCGGTGTGCTGGTCCTGCTCCTGTCGCTACCGCCGCTGGTGGCGGTGGTCTGCGTGCTGTCCCTCGCCTGGGCCGCGCAGGACCGGGGCAACTGGAAGCTGGCCCTGGTCGTCCTGGCGGGCTGCGCGGTCGCCGCGCTGGCGCTCGCCCCGTTCCTGGAGGTGCCGCTCGGCTGGCTGGACCGCTCGTACGACCGGGGCAACCGGGTGCACGAGCTGTGGGTGCAGCACCACGGGCGGGAGGTGATGCTGCTGCGTACGCCGGACGCGCTGCGGTTCGGGCAGATCTACCGGGCCGTGCAACGCGCCGTCGAGCAGCAGGGCGACCGACGGTGACCGGCCGCCGCCACCCGGCGGTGCTGGCTGCGGCGACGCACACTGTGGGCATGGCAATTCCCCTCCCCCGCCCCGGCGCCGTCGTCGGCCTCACCCGTTCCGCCCTGGACCAGGCGCTCGGCTCGGCCGCCGCGTTCGCCGCCGTGCCGGCCCGCGCCTTCGCGGTGCTCGACGACGTGGAGGCGCTACTGCGGCGGATCAACGCGGTGGTCGACCGGATCGAGGGCACCCTCGACCGCACCGACCGGGTGCTCGCCGACGCGGAGACGGCGGTCAAGGAGGTCGCCGTGATCAGCGCCGCCGCCACCGAGGCCGTGGAGACCGCCACCGGAGTCGCCACCGCCGCCGCCGTGCTGGTCGGCGAGGCCGAGCGGGTGACCCGGGCGGCGGGCACGGTGGTCGCCGAGGCCGACGCGGTGGCCGGGCGGGCAGCCGGCACGGTGGTCGCGGCCGAGGCGGCGGCCGGCACCGCCGGTGAGCTGCTGGCGGCGTACGAGCCGGCGCTGCGGCGGGCCGCGCCGATGGCGGCCCGGTTCGTCGAGCAGCTCAGCCCGGAGGAGGTGACCGCCGCGATCCGGCTGGTCGACGAGCTGCCGAAGCTGAAGGAGCACCTGACCTCGGACGTCCTGCCGATCCTGGCCACCCTGGACCGGGTCGGCCCGGACCTGCACGACCTGCTCGCCGTCACCCGGGACCTGAAGCTGGCCGTCGCCGGCATCCCCGGCCTCAACATGCTGCGCCGGCGGGGCGAACGCCGCAGCGACGAGCCGGCCGATCGCGAGGGCGTGGCCGACTGAGCCGGGCCGCCCGCTGGAGCCGACCGGACGAGGCCGGGCGGACGGGTCAGCAGGCGCAGACGGCAGCGGCGCGGGGCGCGGTCAGCTCGTCCACCCGGCGGCGGACGGTCCCCTCCGGGGTGACCACCGGCAGGCCTTCCCGCGCCCAGTACTCGAAGCCGCCGATCATCTCCTTCACCGGCCAGCCCAGCCGGGCGAACTCCAGCGCCGACCGGGTGGCCCCGTTGCAGCCCGGCCCCCAGCAGTAGGTCACGACCGTCGATCCGGCCGGCACCAGCTCGGCGGCCCGGGCGGCTGTCTCGGCGGTGGGCAGGTGCACGGCGCCCGGCAGGTGGCCCTGCCGCCAGGCCGCGGCGCCCCGCGAGTCGACCACCACCAGGCCGGGCGTGCCCGCCTCCAGCGCCGTGTGCACGTCGCTGACGTCGGTCTCGAAGCTGAGCCGGGCGAGGAAGTGGGCGGCGGCGGTCGCCGGGTCGGCCGGCGGTACGGAGAACGTCATGCGGTGATCCTGCGGCCTGGGCGGGCAGTGGCGGGAGTGGCGTGATCGCCGTCCTCCGCTAACATCCCGCCATGGCTCCCGTGGACCGGACCGTGGCGGTGCTCGCGTACCCGGGGATGTCGGTCTTCGAGACCGGCATCGTGACCGAGGTCTTCGGGCTGCCCCGGCCCGAGCTGGAGGTCGACTGGTATCAACTCATCGTCTGCGCGGAACGTCCCGGGCCGGTGCCGGTCGTCGGCGGCGCCGCGCTGCACACCCCGTACGGGCTGGCGGCCCTCGCCGAGGCCGGCACGGTGATCGTGCCCGGGGTGCCGGACGTCACCGCCGACCCGTCGCCGGAGCTGGTGGCCGCGCTGCGCCGGGCGCACCGCCGGGGCGCCCGGCTCATGTCGATCTGTTCCGGCGCGTTCGCCCTCGCCGGCGCGGGTCTGCTCGACGGTCGGCGGGCCACCACCCACTGGCGGTACGCGGATCTGCTGGCCCGCCGTCACCCGGCGGTCACCGTCGACCCGGACATGCTCTACCTGGACGACGGCGACATCCTCACCAGCGCGGGCAGCGCCGCCGGGCTGGACCTCTGCGTGCACGTCGTCCGCCGCGACTTCGGCGCGGCGGTCGCCAACGCGGTGGCCCGCCGGCTGGTGATCCCGCCGCACCGCGACGGCGGCCAGGCCCAGTTCATCGAGGCGCCGGTGAGCGTCGACCCGGACGACGACCGGATCGCCGCCAGCGTGGCCTGGGCGGTCCACCACCTGGCCGAGCCGCTGACCGTGGCGGCGCTGGCCAGGCAGGCGCACATGTCGACCCGCAGCTACCTGCGACACTTCGCCCGGGCCACCGGTGTCAGCCCGATCCGCTGGCTGATCGACCAGCGGGTCCGGGCCAGCCTGCCCCTGCTGGAGACGACCGACGCGCCGGTGGCGGAGATCGCCACGGCGGTGGGTTTCGACAGTCCGGTCACCTACCGGCACCACTTCGGCCGGGCGATGCACACGTCGCCGTCGGCGTACCGGCGGGCGTTCCGGGCCGGCGCGGCGTAGCCGGTCAGGCGGGCGGGGAGTACAACTCGTCGATTTCCACTCGGCGGGGCAGCGCCACCCACGCGCCGAGCCGGCGTGCGCAGGCCGCCCCGGCCGCGGCTGCCCAGTGCACCGCGTCGAGCAGGTCCCGGCCCTCGCCCCAGCCCACGGCGAGGGCGGCGGTGAAGGCGTCCCCGGCGGCGGTCGAGTCCACCACGTCGACCTTCACCGCGGGGACGTGCACCGACGCGCCGTCCCGGTCGCCGTACCAGGCGCCGTCGGCGCCGAGGGTCAGCACCGCCCGGGGCACCAGCTCGAGCAGCGCGTCCGGCTCGTCCCGGCCCCGCCCGGTGAGGGCGTACGCCTCGGGCTCGTTGACCACCAGCAGGTCCACCGCGGCGAGCAGCTCCGCCGGCACCGGCCGGGCCGGCGCCGCGTTGAGCACGACCCGGGTGCCAGCCGCCCGGGCCGCGACCGCCGCCTCGGTCACCGTCTCGACCGGCACCTCCAGCTGCGCGACCAGCACGTCCGCCGCGCGTACGGCGTCCAGCTCGCCCTCGGTGAGGCCGGTGAACGCGCCGTTGGCGCCGGGGGTGACCAGAATGGCGTTCTCCCCCGCCCCGCCCACCATGACCAGGGCGACGCCGGAGGCCCCGTACACCACCCGGAGCTGGCCGGTGTCGACGCCGGCCGCGGTGATCCGGGCCTTGAGGGTGACCCCGAAGGCGTCCGAGCCGATCGCGCCGAGGAAGACGCAGGACGCGCCCGCGCGCACTGCGGCGATCGCCTGGTTGGCGCCCTTGCCGCCGGGCAGCATCACGAAGTCGCTGCCGAGCACGGTCTCGCCGGGGCGGGGCAGCGCGGCGGCGGTGCCGACCAGATCCATGTTGGCGCTGCCCACCACGGCGACCCGGGTCTGCGGCACGCTGCTCCCTCCTCCGCTCAGGCGGCGCGGGCGGTCCACCGATCGCCGACGCGCTGCACGACCAGCGGCAGGCCGAAGGTCTTCGACAGGTTGTCGGCGGTGAGCGTGTCGGCGAGCAGGCCCTGGGCCACCACCCCGCCCTCGCGCAGCAGCAGGGCGTGGGTGAAGCCGGGCGGGATCTCCTCGACGTGGTGGGTCACCAGCACCAGGGCCGGGGCGTCCGGGTCGTACGCCAGCTCGGCGAGCCGGGCGACCAGGTCCTCGCGCCCGCCCAGGTCGAGCCCGGCGGCCGGCTCGTCGAAGAGCAGCAGCTCCGGGTCGGTCATCAGGGCGCGGGCGATCTGCACGCGCTTGCGCTCCCCCTCCGACAGCGTGCCGTACGCCCGCTCGGCGAGGTGGGCGACGCCGAGCTGGCGCAGCAACGCCTGGGCGCGGATCTCGTCGGTGCGGTCGTAGCTCTCCCGCCAGCGGCCCACCACCGACCAGGCCGCGGTGACCACGACGTCGGTGACCCGCTCGTCGGCGGGGATCCGCTCGGCCAGGGTGGCGGTGGAGAGGCCGATCCGGGTGCGCAGCTCGTTGACGTCGGTGCGGCCGATCCGCTCGCCGAGGACGTGCACGGCGCCGGTGGTCGGGTGCAGCCGGCCGGCGGCCAGGTTGAGCAGGGTGCTCTTGCCGGCGCCGTTCGGGCCGAGCACCACCCAGCGTTCGTCCAGCTCGACCCGCCAGTCGACGTCGTGCAGCAGCGCGTTGCCGGAGCGCTTGACACCGACCCCGTCGAGGCTGACCACCAGATCCAGGTCATCAGTCACCGGTCCATCCAACCACGCGGCCCGCGAGGTGCCCCCCACGGGCGGGGTCGCCGCCATAGGGTGGGGCACCGTGTCGTTGGTCACCACACCCGGAGGATGGTTCATGCCCGACACCTTCCAGGAGCCGCGGGGATGACCGCGGTCATCGAGATCGCCGGTCTCCACAAGGCGTTCCACTCGCTGCGCCAGGGGCGCCGGGTCGCCGTCGACGGCTTCGACCTGCTGGTCGAGTCGGGGCAGATCCACGGCTTCCTCGGGCCGAACGGCTCGGGCAAGACCACCACGCTCCGCGCCCTGCTCGGGCTGGTCCGGGCCGACGGCGGCCGGATGAGCGTGCTCGGGGCGAGTTCCCCGGAGCGGCTGCCGGAGGTGTCCGGGCGGGTCGGCGCGATCGTGGAGAGCCCGCAGTTCTTCGGCAACTTCACTGCCCGGCGCACGCTGCGGCTGCTCGCCGTGGCCGGGGGCGTGCCCACCAGCCGGGTGGACGAGGTGCTGGAGCAGGTCGGCCTGCGGGACCGGAGCGAGGAGCGGGTCAAGGGCTACTCGCTGGGCATGAAGCAGCGGCTGGCGGTCGCGTCGGCGCTGCTCAAGAACCCGGAGCTGCTGATCCTCGACGAGCCGGCCAACGGGCTGGACCCGGCCGGCATCCGGGAGATGCGGGACCTGATGCGCTCCCTCGCCGCGTCCGGGGTGACCGTGCTGCTGTCCAGCCACATCCTGGCCGAGATCCAGCTGATCTGCGACCACGTGACGATCATCAGCCGGGGCCGGCGGGTGGCGTACGGGCGGGTGGACGAGGTGCTGGCCGGCTTCGACCAGCACGAGTGGCAGGTCCGGGTGGCCGAGCCGGAGCGGGCCGTGGAGCTGCTGGCCGAGGCTGGCATGGCGGTCACCGTCCACCCGGAGCACCTGGTGGTGGCCGGGGTGGACGAGCCGGAGCTGATCACTCGCACGCTGGGCGAGCAGGGTCTCTGGGTGCGCGAGCTGATCCCGCTGCGCCCCGATCTGGAGAGCGTCTTCCTGGAGCTGACCGGGACCACCCCGCACCCGGCGGTGCCCCGGCAGGTGGACGGGTCGGTTCGCCCAGCCGGCCACCCGGACGACGTGGTGATCGATCTGGACGCGCGCGAGAACCAGGAGGTGGACGCGTGAACCTGGTCCGTGCCGAGCTGGAGCGGCTGACCGCCCGCCGCTTCGTGCAACTGATGGTGGTGCTGCTGCTGGTCGCCTTCGCGGTGACCGCCGCGACCACGCTGGCCGGCTCGCACAAGCCCTCGACGGAGGAGCTGAGTCGGGCCCGGACGCAGGCCGCGGAGCAGATCGCGCAGCTGGAGGCGACGCACGACCGGTGCCTGGCCATCAAGGCCGGGACGGTGCAACCGGAGGAGCACGACTACGTGCCCAAGGACTGCGCCGAGGTGGACCCGGCGCGGATGGAGAAGCTGCCGACCACGGCGGACTACCTCAGCGGGGTGTTCGTCTTCGCCACCGAAGCGAAGCCGCTGCTCTACTTCCTGGTCGCGTTCCTGGTGCTGTTCGGCTTCCTGGTCGGGGCCTCCTACATCGGCGCCGACCTGAACTCGGGCGGCGTGGTCAACCTGCTGTTGTGGCGGCCGCGCCGGTGGGCGGTGCTCGGCGCCAAGCTCGGCACGCTGCTCGGCGGGCTGCTGGTGTTCTCCGCGGTGGCCTCGGCGGCGTACCTGACGGTGTTCTGGCTGATCGGCCAGACGGTCGGGCATCCCGGCCTGGTGAACGGATCGTTCTGGGCGTCGCTGGGTGCCCAGCACGGGCGGGGGATGGTGCTGGTGCTGCTCGCCGCGGCGATCGGCTTCGCCATCGCGACGCTGGGCCGGCACACCGCCGCGGCGCTCGGCACGGTGGCCGCGTACGTGGTGGTGTGGGAGTTGGGCGCGCGGCTGGTGCTGCAGATCCTTGACGCGGCCCGGCCGGACCGGTGGATGCTCTCGAGCTACCTGGGCGCCTGGCTCAGCGGTGAGGTCGAGTTCTGGGACAACCACGCCTGCCAGGGTGACACCGCCGGCTTCTGCGAGGGCTTGTACACGTTGACCTGGCGGCCCGGGCTGGCGGTGCTGCTCGGGTTGGCGGTGGTGCTGGTCGGGGCCGCGTTCGCCGCGTTCCGCCGCCGGGACCTGATCTGAGTCGGCCGGTGCGGACCCGGCGGCGGGGCCGCACCGGCAACTCCTTGCAGACGCTCGCCAGCTGGTGAAGAATTCCTTCACATGGCGGGGTGGGCGACGACGAGCGGAAGGTCAGCCGACCGTCGAGCCGAACACCTCGTCGCGCACCGCGTCCAGCGCGGTGCGCAGCGCGCCGCGCAGGATCGGCTCCTCGGTGAGCCCGGTGGCGACCACCCGCGGCCGGACCAGGGTGATCGCGGCGACCTCGTGCTGCACCCGCTCGGCCAGCGCCGCCCCACCCGCCTGGCCCACGTCGCCGGCGAGCACCACCAGCGGCGGGTCGAGCACCACGCAGGTGCTGGCCACCCCGAGCGCGAGCCGGCGGGCCAGCTCGTCCAGCATCGGTCCGCCGGTCGTGCCGGCGGCGATGGCGGCGCGTACCGCGTCGGCCGCGCAGGCGGCGGCGAAGCCGTGCTCGGCGGCCACCGCGCGGACCGCGTCGGCGCCCGCGAGCTGCTGGAACGCCGGCTTGGCCCGCTTGGAGACGTCCCGCGGAATGGGTACGCCGGGCACCGGCAGGTAGCCGATCTCGCCGGCCGCGCCACTGCTGCCGTGGTGCAGCCGGCCACCGAGCATGATCGCCAGGCCGACGCCCGCGCCCACCCAGACCAGGACGAAGTCCGAGACGCCCTGCGCCGCGCCGGACTGGGCCTCGGCGACGGCGGCCAGGTTGACGTCGTTCTCGAAGACCACCGGGGTGTGCAGGTCCTCGCGGAGCGCGGCGAGCAGGCCACGGTGCCAGCGCGGCAGGTTGAACGCGAAGGTGATGTCGCCGGTGCCCGGGTCCACCAGGCCGGGGGTGCCGAGCACGACCCGCCGTACGCTCGACAGCTCCGCGCTGGCGCTGCTTGCCGCCTCGACCACCGCGTTGTGCACCACACCCACCGGGTCGTCGGTGTCCTTCGTCGACTGCTCGACCCGGCCGATCACTGCGCCGGTGATGTCGGCGCACGCCGCCACCACGCGCTCGGCGTCTACGTCGACGCCCACCACGTACGCGCTGCCTGGGCGGACCGCGTAGAGCTGGGCGTTCGGGCCCCGCCCGCCGGCCTGCTCGCCGACCCGGGTGACCAGACCGCGCTCCTCCAGCCGCTCCACGAGCTGGGACGCGGTCACCTTGGAGAGCCCGGTCAGCTCGCCGAGCCGGGCCCGGGTGAGCGGCCCGCGTTCGAGGAGCAGTTCCAGCGCCGCGCGGTCGTTGAGCGCCCGCAACAGGCGGGGGGTGCCGGGCAGCCGGGTCGCACTCATGCCAGGTCCTCTATTTTCAGTAAAGTTTGCTAACCACAAAAGTCCTGCCGAGGGTGTCCGCTAGCGTATCGGCCACCCCGATCCGGAGTCGTCGGACGACCCGGCAGGGAAAGGGGAGACTCGTGGGCCTGGATCCAGGACTTCGCCGGCTGGCGCTGGGCACGTTGCTGGCCGCGTACCCCGGCCCGGTCCCGCCCGACTGGGCGGTGGACCTGCTCGCCGAGGGACTCGCCGGACACACCCTCTTCGGCACCAACATCCACGACCCGGCCCAGGTGGCGGCGACCACCGTCGAACTGCGGGCCGGCCGCCCGGACGCGATCATCGCGATCGACGAGGAGGGCGGCGACGTCACCCGGCTGGCCCACGCCACCGGCAGCCCGTACCCGGGCAACGCGGCGCTCGGCGCGGTCGACGACGCGACGCTGACCCGGCAGGTGTACGCGGCGATCGGCGCCGAACTGGCCGCGCTCGGCATCACCCTCGACCTGGCGCCGACCGTCGACGTGAACACCGCCGACGAGAACCCGGTGATCGGGACCCGCTCGTTCGGCGCCGACCCGGTCCGGGTGGCCGCCCACTCGGCGGCGGCGGTGACCGGCCTGCAGTCCGTCGGGGTCGCCGCCTGCGCCAAGCACTTCCCCGGCCACGGCGCGACCGTCGCCGACTCGCACTACGAACTGCCCACCGTCGACGTGCCCCCGGCGGTGCTGCGCGAGCGGGACCTGCCGCCGTTCGCCGCGGTGGTCGACGCCGGAGTACGCGCCATCATGACCGCGCACATCCGGGTGCCGGCGCTGACCGGCGACGGTCCGGCCACCTTCAGCCGGGCGGTCCTGGTCGACCTCCTGCGCCACGAGTACGGCTTCACCGGCACGGTGATCACCGACGCGCTGGAGATGAAGGGGGCGGCGCTGGCCGCCGGCGGGGTCGGTCCGGCCGCCGTACGCGCCCTGGCCGCCGGGGCGGACCTGCTCTGCATCGGCGCGAAGGTGGACGCCGACCTGGTGGAACGGGTGGTCGAGGAGATCGTCGGGGCGCTCGGCGACGGCCGGCTGGACCGGGCCCGGGTCGAGGAGGCGGCCGGCCGGGCCGCCGAACTGGCCGCCTGGACCGGCGCCGCCGGCACGCCGACCCCCGGCCCGGACGGCCTCGGCTACGCCGCCGCGCTGCGCGCGGTACGCGTCGAGGGCGACGTCACCGGCCTGACCGCGCCGCTGGTGGTGCAGGTGCACGCCGCCTCCACCATCGCCGAAGGGCGGGTGCCGTGGGGCCTCGGGCCGCACCTCGCCCGAGCCGAGGAGGTCCGCGCCGTCGCGGGCGAGACCGACCCGGAGGAGCTGCGCCGGCAGGCCGGAGACCGGCCCATCGTGCTGGTCGGCCGCCACCTGCACCGACTGCCCGGAGCGCGGGAACTGGTCGAGGCGCTGGCCGCCGCGCACCCGGTGACCGTGGTGGAGATGGGCTGGCCGGGGGCCTGGCGGCCCGTCGGCGCCCGCGCTTTCGTCACCACCTACGGCGCCAGCCACGCCAACGGCCGGGCGGCGGCGGAGGTGCTCGGGCTGATCGGCTGAGCCGGCCCCACCGCAGCGGTGGGGGCTCGGCCTGGCCGGCTGAGCCGCCTCACCGCAGCGGTCGTCGCCGAGCGCGGACCGGGCCCGCTGCTCGGTCCGTGAGCACCACCAGGCTGACCAGACGCGCCAACTGCCACCGCAACTGCGATGTCGCCCCCGCCCGGCGCCGCGCCGCCGCGTCGGCGCAGCCGGGATCGAGCGTCGTCGTGTCGGGCGACCCACGTGGCGTGGCCGCCGCCTCCGCGGTTCGCGGGCGCCAGCCCGATGAGCGTTCGTGGGGCGACGCGCCACCCCGGCCACCAGCAGCCCGAGGGCGAGCACGCCGGCCGCCGGTCGGGTCCCTGCTCGGCCCCTACAGACCTGATGGCGTGAACGATTCAGCCCGGTCGCCGTGGCCGAGTCGTTCACGCCATCAGCTCGACAGGGCCCGACGAGGACAACCTCCGTCGGGCCGATGCGTTCACGTCATCAAGTTCGTAGCGCCGCGACAGGAACCCCGCTGACGGATTGGTTCCGCTTCGCCGGCCGCCCGCTCCGGCGCGGCCGGCGACCCGTCCCCGCGGCCGGGCCCTGGTATCACCCTCTCTTGAACGCGTTCAAATTCTGTCGTACGCTGAGCGCGACCTCGATTTGAACGCGTTCAAGAAGGGCGACGAGATGGACGTGAAGGTCTGGATGTACCTGGCCTACCTCGCGGTCAGCATCGGTCTGACCATCTGGGTGGCCCGGGCGCTGTCCCGCAACGGGCTGGTCTTCCTGGAAGACGTCTTCGCCGACAAGCGGCTGGCGGACGCGGTCAACAGCCTGCTGGTGGTCGGCTTCTACCTGCTCAACCTCGGCTACGTGACGGTGGCGATGAAGGAGGCCGACGCGGTGGGCACCACCAGCCAGGCGCTGGAGGAACTGTCCATGAAGGTGGGCTGGGTGCTGCTGGTCCTCGGCGCGCTGCACTTCTTCAACGTCTTCGCGCTCGGCCGGTACCGGCGCGGCCGGCTCCGCCAGCAGCAGGCCGCCGCCCACCCGCCGCTCGCCCCGGTGGGCTACCTGCCCGCCCAGCCCGGCGCCCGGCCGGTCAACCCCGCCACCCCGATGCCCCAGACCACCCCGATGCCCCAGACCGGCCCGATGCCCCAGACCGGCCCGATGCCCCAGACCGGCCCGGCGCCCCAGACCAGCCCGACGCCGCCCACCGGGCCCACGCCACCGGCCGGCCCGACGCCTCCGGTGCGATGACGCTCCTGCCGAGCGGGCAACCGGCGGATCCCACCGGGCACGGGGCCGGTGGGATCCGCTGGTTCACCGTCCTCTACGACGCGCACTGCCCACTCTGCCGGGCCGCCCGGCAGTGGCTCGCGTCGCGCGCTCAGCTCGTACCCCTGGAGTTCGTGCCGGCCGGCTCGGCGGAGGCCCGGCGGCGCTTCCCTGGGCTGGACCACGACGCGACCCTGCGGGACCTGACCGTGGTGGCCGACACCGGCGCGGTGTACGCGGGCGACGGCGCCTGGTTCGCCTGCCTCTGGGCACTGGCCGACCATCGCCGGACGGCGGACCGGCTGGCCCGCCGCGACCTGCTGCCGCTGGCCCGGCGGGTGGTGGCGACCGCCTCCTCGGTACGCGAACTGGTCCGCCAGCCCTGGCCGGACCCGGGATACGGTGACGACGATGACCGAGCAGACTGCGGCGACGACCGGTGCGGATGGCCCGACCACCGGAGCGACGGCCCGGGGTGAGCAGACCCGGCAGCTGATCCTGGAGACCGCGATGCGGCTGTTCCGGGAGCGGGGCTACGCCCGCACCACCATGCGCGCGATCGCCCAGGAGGCCGGCGTGGCGGTGGGCAACGCCTACTACTACTTCGGCTCCAAGGAACACCTGATCCAGGAGTTCTACACGGGCACCCAGCACGAGCACCGGGCGGCGGCCGCGCCGGTGCTCGCCCGGGAGCGGGACTTCGCCGCCCGGCTGGCCGGGGTGCTGCACGCCGGCGTGGACGTGCTGACGCCGTACCACTCGTTCGCCGCCACCTTCTTCAAGACGGCGGCGGAGCCGACCTCGCCACTCAGCCCGTTCTCGGCGGAGTCGTCGGAGCCCCGGGAGGCGTCGATCGCGCTCTTCCGCGAGGTGGTGGAGGGCTCCACCGCCCGGGTGGACGCCGAACTACGGCCGGCGCTGCCGGAGCTGCTCTGGCTCGCGTACATGGGTGTGGTGCTCTACTGGGTGCACGACCGCTCGCCGGGGCAGCTGAAGACGCGGCAGCTGATCGACGGCGCCGTGCCGCTGGTCGACCGGCTGGTCGGGCTGTCCCGACTGCGCGTGCTGCGTCCGGTGACCCGCCAGGTGCTCACCCTCATCCACACCCTGCGTCACTGACCCGCCGAGGCGGCCCGCCCGGAGTAAACCCGCAGGTCAAGTCCACTACCGGACAGCACCGAACCGCCGATCACCACTTGCTCCGGCACCTCGCCGACACTTAGCGTTACCCATGACGGGACCTGGGAGGAGAGGCTGCGGACCGTGGATCCGGCCCGGGATCCACGGTCCGCGCCCACCCGCGCGCCGGGCTCACCGGTCAGCGGGGGAAGACGCCGTACGAGGTCCAGCCCCGGTCCGGGAAGCCGGCCGCCTCGGCCACCCGCGCCGAGGCGTGGTTGTCGAAGTTGTGCAGGTAGGTGGGCACCGCCCCCTCGTCGAGCACCCGCCGGGCCGCCTGCGCCACCAGCCGCCGGGCCAGGCCCCGGCCCCGGGCGCCCGGCACCGTGCCGACGGCCAGCTCGTGCCCGTACGCGTCGTGCCGCTTGATCCCCGCGCCGGCCAGGTAACGGCCGCCGGCGTCGCGGACCACCAGTACCTCCTGGTCGAAGAGCCGCAGCCAGGGCGGCAGACCGGGCGCGGTCGGCGGGATCCACTCGCCGGCGTCGGGCAGCGGCGCCGGGGCGGTGCTCCACCGGAACCGGCCGGCGTGGGTGGTGAACTCCGGCAGCCCGACCGCCGCCGGCAGGGCCGGCAGCAGCTCCTCGACCGACCGCGCGGGCACCAGGGCCCGGACCGCCGGAACCCGGTCGGGTGGCACCGAGAGGATCGCGCAGTCGGGCGACGCGACCGCGAGGGCCGGCCGCAGCCGCCCGTCCCAGGCCGGCCGGGCCCGGCGGTGTGAGCGGACCACGTGCAGCCCGGGGCCGGCCGGCCACTGCCCCAGCCAGGTCGCCAGGTGCAGGAACAACCGCCGGTCCAGCACCGGGGCCACACCTCCTCGCCCGGCCGCACGCCCTGTCGTGATCACGGTACGCCCGGCCGATCCGTTCGTAAGGAACCCGCAATAGATCGACTACCCGACCCGTCGATACGCTGGCCCGACGACGGGAGGTACGCGGTGGCGCAGCGGGTGCTCGTGGTCGACGACGATCGGACGGTCGCCGACGTGGTCTGCCGGTACCTGGAGCACGCGGGCTACGCGGTGAGCCACGTCGGGGACGGGGCGAGCGCGCTCGCCTCGGTGGCCCGGCAGCCGCCGCAGCTGGTGGTGCTCGACCTGATGCTGCCGGTGCTGGACGGGCTGGAGGTGTGCCGACGGCTGCGGGAGCGGCCGGACGACGTACCGATCGTCATGTTGACCGCGCGTGGCGACGAGGCGGACCGGATCCTCGGCCTGCAACTGGGCGCGGACGACTACCTGAGCAAGCCGTTCTCCCCCCGGGAGTTGGTGCTGCGGGTCCGCTCGGTGCTGCGGCGGGCCGGCGGTGAGCCGGTCGACGTACCCCCGGAGGTGCTGGCCGACGACGGCCTGGTGGTGGACACCGGGCCCCGGGTGGCCCGGCTGCACGGCCGGGAGCTGACCCTGACGCTGCGGGAGTTCGACCTGCTGGTGCACCTGATGCGGCATCCGGCGCGCGCGTTCCGCCGGGCCGAGCTGCTGGAGCGGGTGTGGGGGTGGAGCTTCGGCGACCAGTCCACGGTGACGGTCCACGTGCGACGGCTGCGGGAGAAGATCGAGGCGGATCCGGCGAACCCGCGCCGGATCGTCACCGTCTGGGGCGTCGGCTACCGGTACGAGTCGGGCGATGCGTGACCTGGCGCTGATCTTCGGGGTGGCGCTGCTCGCGGCGCTCGGCGTCGGGCTGGTCGGCGCGGTCGCCCTGCGGCTGCTGCGCGGCCGGTCGATCACCGGGCACATCGTCGTGCTGCTGGCCGTCACGGTGGGGGCGGTGGTCGCCGGGGTAGCGGTGGTCGCCGAGGCGATGTTCCTCTCCCCGCACGACCTGGAGGTGGTGTTGATCACCGTCTCGGCTGCGGCGGTGGTGAGCCTCGCGGTCGGCTGGCTCTTCGGCCGCCGGCTGGCCGCCGCGGCGGTGTGGGCGGATCAGGCGCGGGAGCGGGAACGGCGGATCGAGAAGGGCCGCCGGGACCTGGTCGCCTGGGTCTCGCACGACCTGCGCACCCCGCTCGCTGGGCTGCGGGCGATGGCCGAGGCGCTGGAGGACGGGGTGGTCGGCGACCCGGAGACGGTGGCCGAGTACCACCGCCGGATCCGGGTGGAGACCGACCGGATGACCCGGCTGGTGGACGACCTGTTCGAACTCTCCCGGATCAACGCGGGCGCGCTGCGGCTGTCGCTGTCCGCGGTGCCGCTCGGCGACGTGGTCTCGGACGCCCTGGCCAGCACCGCGCCGCTGGCCGCCGCCCGGCGGATCCGGCTGGTGGCCGCCGAGTCGGGGTGGCCGACGGTGACCGCGAGCGAGCCGGAGTTGGCCCGGGTGGTGGGCAATCTGCTGCTCAACGCGGTCCGCTACACCCCGGACGACGGCACCGTCCGGGTGGATGCCGGCGGCGACTCCGACACCGCGTGGCTGGCGGTGACGGACACCTGCGGCGGCATCCCCGAGGCGGACCTGCCCCGCCTGTTCGACGTGGCGTTCCGGGGCGAACCGGCGCGTACCCCGCGCCCGGGCAACGGCGCTGTCGAGGCGACGGGCGGGCTGGGGCTGGCCATCGTCCGTGGGTTGGTTGACGCGCACGGCGGGCGGGTAGACGTACAGAACGTCGCCGGCGGCTGCCGATTCATCGTCCGGCTCCCGGCGGCGGGAACCTGACGCATCGGCGCTGCGTCATATCCATTTCCATGCATGTACAAATTTCTTTGGGACGGTAATGGTCATGCCGAATCAGCCGAATGACCGGTACCAGCAGGACACTGAGCGCAGCTGGCCGGCGGACGGGCCGGCCGGGCAGTTTCCGGCGCAGCCCGCGTACCGGGAGGCGCGGAGCGGTGGGCGGCTCTCCTGGGCCCAGCTGAACGCGCTGCCGGCCGGCGCCTCGACCCGGCACGGCCTCAACACCCGCTGACGTCCCACCGGCGGACGGGGGCGAAAGCGACGACACACCCGGGCGCTCCACCCGGGCTCTTCGCACATGTGTGCGGTAGCGTCTTGTGGTCCGAAATCCCGGTCTACGACAGGAGAAGCTCCGCGCATGGGCAAGAAGACGATCCACGTCTCCGACTTCAGTGGCACGGTGCTGGGCGCCGACGACGAGGTGGTCAAGGTCGTCGTGCTGGAGCACCCTGACCTGGTCGCCGGGCCCGTGCAGCTGGACGCCACCCCGGTCGAGGTGGAGAGCATCGACGACGCGGCGCTGGACGTGGCCGTGGTGGAGATCCACGACAGGCACGGCGGCGGCGAGCCGCGCCGGGTGGTGCTGACCGCCAGCGAGTTCGACGCGATGGCCACCGACGTGCCCATGGCGCAGCTCCTGCGTACCGCCGAGCGGGTCAAGCCGCCGAAGGCTCGGCGGAGCGCGGAGAAGATCGACTACGGCACCCTCGAGCACGCCGGGAAGCCGCATCGCGGCCGGGTCACCGAGGAGGAGGCGCGGCTGGTGCGCGAGCGCCTCGACGAGGTCAACAAGCGCCTGGCCGACGCCGGCATCCGCCAGATCGACCCGGCCGACCCGGAGCACGCCGAGCGGTACGGCTTCCCCACCGCCGGCTGACGTCGCCGGACCGGCCGGGTACGCGTCGCGTGCCCGGCCGGCG
The DNA here is from genome assembly GCF_008119785.1 of Micromonospora sp. MP36. Taxonomy (GTDB): domain Bacteria; phylum Actinomycetota; class Actinomycetes; order Mycobacteriales; family Micromonosporaceae; genus Micromonospora. Next base: position 27,374 of record NZ_VSFA01000009.1, read on the forward strand.
GTGCCACCCGGCCGACCGCCGACCCATGCCCGCGCCGGCGGTCAGCGCTGCCGCGTGATCTCGGCCAGAGCGGCGGCGACCGCCGTCTCGATGGCACCCTTCTCCAGCCCGAGGCCGGTCAGCACCCCGTCGCCGTCCTCCTCCTCGAGCAGGGCGAGCAGGATGTGCTCGGTGCCGATGTAGTTGTGGCCGAGCCGCAGCGCCTCCCGGAAGGTGAGCTCCAGGACCTTCTTGCCGCGGGCACCGTAGGGGATCAGGTCGGGGACCTGGTCGACTTTCGCCGGCAGGGCCGCGGTGACGACCTCCCGCAGCCGCTCCAGGGGTACGCCCTGCGCCGCGATCACCTGGGCCGCCAGCCCGTCCGGCTCGGCGAGCAGGCCGAGTGCCAGGTGCTCGGGGCCGATCTCGGCGTTGCCGGCGGTGCGGGCCTCCTGCTGGGAGGACATCACCACGTTGCGCGCCCGGGAGGTGAAGCGGCCGAACCCGGCGTTCGGGTCGAGCGCGGCGGCCGTCTCGGCCTTCGCGACGGACCGCTTCTGGGCGGCCTGCTTGCTGACCCCCATGCTGCGGCCGATCTCCGTCCAGGAGGCGCCCGAGCGCCGGGCCTGGTCCACGAAGTGCCCGATCAGGTGGTCGGCGATGTCGCCCAGGTGGTCGGCGACCAGGACGGCGTCGGCGAGCTGGTCCAGCGCGTCGGTGTGCGCCTTCTTGATGCCTTCGATCAGGTCGTCGAGGCGTACGGGGTGGGTCATCTTCAAGGGCTCCGTCATGCGTCAACCATAGGTTGACGCATCCTGGTCGTCAACCACCGGTTGACGGCCGTCGTGGCGCGTCAGCGGTGCGCTACGACCACACCGCGAGTTCGTTCAGCTCGGTTATCTCCTGACCGCTCTGCTGGGACAGCCGAACGTATCTGGCGCTGGTCCCGGTCGGCAGGGTGACTTTGAGGAAGCGCACTCGGCGGGCCTCCGCCCGCGGCGACCAGGTGGTTCCGTCGTCGCTCGTTTCGATCACGACCGGGCTCGACACGGACAGGCCATGCGCGAACACCGCCGCGACCGGACGTCGAGCGCCGAGGTCGACCTGGAGAAACGTGTTGGACCGGCAGGCTCTGGCCGATCGGGTCGCCGGCGGAGTTGGCGGAGCGCCGGAGGGACCCGTTTCCTGGCATCCCTGGTGGCGATAGGACTGTCCGTAGGCGCCGTCGGTCAGGGAACACGGCACGAGGGGTGTCGCCCGGCCTCGCTGGTCGGCGACCGCGCACTCCTCGTCACGTGATCGGGGCGGTCCGAGAGCCCCGACCAGCCTGACCCGCTGACTGTCCTGGCGGGTGGTGTATTTCGTGCCGTTGTCCTCGATCTCGGCGGTCGCGGTGACGTAGAGGTAGCCGCGAAGGTCCCCGATTGCCCGCGCGTCCAACGCTTGGCCCGGCCGCACGCCCTCGGCCACCCACACCACATCACCGGCCTCGTCGTCAGTGATCGCCGTGGCCGTGTACTGCGGGGATTTCCGACCCTGCTGGGTCGGGCGGTCGGCCCACCTCACGCTGACCTTGCTGGGGTCCGGACGGACGGCCAGGTCCGCCGGCTCCCAGAAGGCGAGGGTGGGTACGGCGAGCTCGGTGCGCTGGATCTTGAATCGGGCATGTACGGCGGGCCGGCCCGCCGTCTCGCCGGGGAGTTGGGCACTGAGTGCCATTGTCGACGCGGTACCGAACGTGCCCTGGGTATCTCGACCGGTGAGCCGGAACATGTAGGTGCCAGTGCTGTCGGTCTTCGCCTTCCGGGCGCCCTTGCACACTTCCACGGCGCGAGCGAGGCACAGCAGGCCAAGACTGGTGACCGTGGCCAGGACGCCACCGACGACCTCCGCCGCGTCCGGCTCCTTGTACAGCACGACGCTCACCCCGGCCGCCGGGGCACCATCGGCTCGGGTCAGCCGCCCGGAGACGGTCACCTCGGCGTCGTCCGGCACCTTGCTGGCCGTACAACCCGCGACGAGCAGGGCAACCAGTGCGAGAGGTGCGACCACCCGGCGGCGAAGACGAGTGGGACGGGATGCTCGCATGACGGAACCATATAGTTAAATGCGCTTCCTTCGCTCTTGCCGCACAGCGGTCCGGTGACGGCGATGCGATGAGGCACGGCAGGATGAGACGGGCCCCGCACGGCCGCCCTGGATGATGCATGCTGGCTCCGTGGTTGCAGGCGCTCCTCTGGAACGAGTTGATCCCATGGCAGGACCTCCCCGCCCCGAGGAGGCACAGGACGCCGCGGAGCTGGTGGCGGCGCTACGCCGGTTGCGGTTGTGGTCCGGGCTGACGTACCGCCAGCTGGAGCGTAAGGCGGCGGCGGTTGGTGCGGTGCTGCCGAGCAGCACGGTCGCCACCGCCCTGGGTCGCCCCACACTGCCCCGCGAACAACTTGTCGAGACGCTGGTCAGGGCCTGCGGTCGCGGCGACGCCGAGGTGGACCGCTGGCTCGCCGCACGCAAGCGCATCGCGATGCTGGACGAGGGCACCCCACAAGCGGACGCCCAGACCGTGGCGCTGGAGCCGACAGAGTCCGGGGCTGCTCTCTCGTCGACGCCTTCCGAACCTGGCCTGCCGCGCGCCCGCCGACCACGTAAGCCGGTGCTGTTGACGCTTGTCGGGGGCCTGTTCCTGGCCGGACTAGGCGCCAGCGGGTACGCGCTGTCCACCGATAACGACAGGCCGGCGACCGCGCGGACGCCGGCTGCGGAGGTCGCGGCGCCTGGGCTGGGCCCACCCATCGGCGATGCCGGTAGTTTCGTCCAGATCCGGGCGGCGCGAGCCCCCGAGTTGTGCCTCAGCGAAGGGCGCGACGAGCGGGACCGCTACCCGAACGCGGTCGCCGCCCTCCGACCCTGCCCGGCCGCGCCCCCTCGCACATTCCTCGAACCGATCAGCGCCGAACTGGTGTTCATCAAGTGGCACAGCCCCACGGAGGGCATCGGCTGCCTCACGCTGCTGACCGACGGCGTCGCCGCGGACATGCTCGAGCCGTGGAACGACTGCAGCGAAGCCCGCCTCCAACAGCTGTTCCGGTTCGAGCGGCTCGACCGGGATCCGGCCGACCATTACCGCCTACGGTCCGCGTACACCGGGCGGTGCATCGGATTGCTCGACGGCACCGCCATGGCGGGCGCGACCGTGGTGCAGGAAGACTGCACTGAAGGGCCGGAGCAGCAGTTCCTGATCGACCTGTTGCCACCTGCCTGAGCCCGGGCCGGCACTGCCGGCCAGGGCCGCGATCAACCGCACCTGCTGGTGTAGCCGGACCTGCTGTAGGACCTGCCATCGCTCAACGTGACCGTCACGGTCCAACTGGCCCCGCTACCGCCGACGAACTCCCAGCCTGACCTGCTCGGGAAGTTACCGGTGAAGGAGCGCCCGCTTGTGCTCAGCGAAACGGTGCCCGACGGCGATCCATAGCTGGGGTCGACACCGCTTGCGGAGTACGACACGTACGCGCTGCTGATGTTCAGCGGCGTATCCGCGATGCTGCCGCTGACATAGACCCCCCAACCGCCTGGATGGCCGGTTGCCTCACAGAAGCCGGAGGCGCTGACCACGGGGGTCGGCGGCGGCACCGGCGGACTCCCCTTGATCTGCCCGACCTCGCTGGCTGCGGCGGCATGATCCAGGACGTGCACGTCGTCGGCCTCGCCCTTCCACCAGTACATCGGCGCCCGATAGCCGCCGCCGAACTCGCGGCCGACGATGAATGCCCGGTCGGCGAACCAGGTCGCCCGGTAGCTGGTCGATCCCACCAGTGAACCGTTGACATAGAGCTTCAAGGTTCCGGCCGAATGGTCATACACCCCCGCCAGGTGGGTCCACACGCCTGCCTGCGGACTGCCGCCGCGGGCAGCGGCGTACTCGTCGCTGGTCAGGTTGTCCTGTTTGGCCATGCGGAACGACCACGCGTTCGCGCTCTTGTCATAGAGCAGGCTGAACCCGCTGTCGTTGATCCCATCCTGGCTCAGCAGTGCGGCGGAGGCGTTCAGGTTGTCCAGGCGCCCCCAGCCCGCGACGGTGAAGCTACGACCCGCAGGTACGACCGGTCCGCCGGTTCGGCCATGCGCTCCGTCGTAGACCCAGTCCGGTCTGGTCTGCCCCTCCAGGCGCAGTGCCTTGCCGGACGGGACGTCGATCCGGCTCGCCCGCTCGACCAAGGCCAGCGTGTGGTCGTTGTCGCTCATGTCGGCCGCCAGCGTGCCGCTGGGCTCGTCGAAGGTCCACCGTGCGTTGGGACCCCACTTGGGCCAGTCCATCCACGTCTTGATCTCAGGGGCGGACAATGCCTGTTGCGTCACGTGGACATCGTCGATCGTTCCAGGCCAGGTGCCGACCCGGAAACCCTCGTCCTGCCAGCGCCCGAACACCAGCGAGCTGACGGCGGGTTGGGGGCCGGCGAACGGCGCGGTCCCGCTGAGCCGGCCGTTGACGTAGAGCCGGATCTGTCCTGCGGCCTGGTCGTACACGCCGGCCAGGTGGGTCCAGACACCGACCTGCTCCGCGATGTCGCTCTGGACCCAGGCGGGCTGACTACCAGCGACACGATCGTCGGGAGTGTCGGCGGCATTCACCGCGAACACCCACCCGTTGGGCATATCCCAGCCGCGGGAGACGCCGAGCTTGAACCGGCTGTCCCAGCGGCCGTCCTGGCTGACCGCGATGTACTGGTCCTGCGCTGGCAGCCGGTCGAGTTTGACCCAGGCGGAAACCGTGTAGCTGGCGTTGGGTTCGATCACCGGACCGTCCGTGTGCGCCCAGCCACCGGCGAATCCGGCCCCACCGCCGTGCCGAGCGCTCGTCCACCCGGCCTGGGAGTACAGCACCGCGGTGTGGCGATTTCCGGAGCTGTCGACCGCGGCGATGCCGCTGCTCTCATCGAGTCGCCAGTGCCCTTCGCTGCCGGGCTGCTCCAGCCAGCCCATGTCATTGCGGATCATCGCCTCCGACACGGCCGTGTCGAAGACAGTCACCTCGTCGAGGTCGCCGATCCACGCCGGGCTGTCCTGCAACGGCCCGATCCGGAAGGGGCCGCTGGCCGTCCACGGGGTGGTGAATGGCACGGCGCCGCTGAGCCTGCCGTTGACGTACAAGCGGATCTGGCCGGAGGCTGGGTCGTGCACTCCGGCCAGGTGGGTCCACACGCCAACCTGTGCGAGGGTGCCGGAGGCCGCGACGACTTCCGGAGCGTCGGCCGCCTCGCCCGTTCGCAGGGCGAACTGCCAGCGCTTGCCGCGTTTCTGGTATCGCAGGGCGAACCCGTTGCCGGAATGGCCGACGATGTCGAGTGCCTCATCGTTGTCGACGTCGTCGGACAGCAGTCGTACCCACGCCATGACGGTGAAGCTCTGCGCCGTGTCGACCGCGCTGTGCGCGGCCACGCCCCCGGCGCCGGGCGTGCCGTCCAGGTGTACGCCCTGCCCGGCGTAGCCGTCCACCCATGACACCCCGGGATTGAGCGTCAACGTACCGTCGGCGCCGGTCTTGGCCTCGTCGGATGCCGTGTTTCCCGGGGTGTCGGTGAAGTGCAGGTCGACGACTGCCGGCAGCTCGTTGACGCGGAACTGGTATCGCGGGTTCCTCGGGCCTCGTTTGCCCGCGGCGTCTACGCACCACACCCATATCTCGTATGTCATCGACAGTCCGCCGACCAGCGGCCGGTAGGACAGCGAGGCGGCGGCACCCGGTGACGGGGCCATGACGCGTCCCTGTACCGGGGTCTGCTTGGGCACCCGGATCTCGTAGTCGTACCCGGCCACGTCCGGGTCCCCACTTGCGCCAAAAGTGAACTGGCCGACCTGGTCGACCCGGATGCCGTATTGCCCGGACCTGACCGGGAGAAAGTGCGGTGACGTGACGGTCGGCGCCGTGGTCGGGCCGGTGACATCCACGGTGAACGGGCACCACGGGCTGTACGGGCCCGTGTCGACGCTGTCGCTCGCCCGCGCCCGCCACTCGTACCGGCCACCGTCGACCAGCACCCCCTCGGGCATGGCGTCGTACACGTACGTGCCGGGCACGGTCCGCGGTGGGGTGTGGAACGGCGACGCGGCACCGGCCGTGCGGATCTCGAAATCGATGCCGTGGCGGTCGCCGGTGTCGGCGTCAGCGACCGTCACCGACAGCTCGGGGGCCAGCGTGGTGACCCACATCGCCGGTGTGCCGGCGCATCCGGGCATGGTCGTGGTCGGCTGCACGACGGGTGCTTCCGGCACCGAGTTGTACACCACACCGATGCCGGGCACCTTGTGGGCGTAGCGGGCGTCGTTTTCGAAGACCTTGCCGCCCACGCCGGCCTCGTCGGCCGCGAGTGCCAGGGTGACGTGCTGCCATGACTGCGCGGCGGCCGTGGTGACCAGCGAGGTGGCGTCGAACTCGGCCAGCGGCGTCCCCGGGCAGGCCTCGTGGCCGGCCTTGATGGTGGTGACCGGGGCACCCACCTGGGAGATCTTGTTCGGCGCGTTGCTCCAGGTGGTACCGGAGTTGATCGTGCCGGTGTGCCACAGATAGACCGGTTCGGCGGCGCAGCTGTGGGAGTACAGCAGCGTGGCCCGGAAGGTCGCGCTGATGATGTGCTTGCCGGCGGCGAACGAGGTGTCGAGCTCGAAGTAGGAGCGCCATCGGCCGCCGGCGGGGTCGGCCGGGTCGATACCCACCTGCGCGTGCCATGACGTGTCGTAGTAGCTCTGGTTGGGCAACGCCGACCACACCATCGCCCAGTGCGGGCGAGGCGTCGGCACCTCGGGATCCAGGTGCAGCGGGTAGACCAGGTCCGGGTCGGACAGCACCGCTGGATCCGGGACGACGGTCAGGCTGTCCCGGCCGACCGCCACCTTCATGGGATGCTTGCGGGCCCGCGGCGACGAGTCCCACATGAAGGCGGGCAGCCGGTCGCCGGTCAGCGTCCAGTTCTCGGTACGCAGGCCGAACCGGATCCGCGACACGGCCGGGTGCCGTGCGGCCCCGGGCGTGTGCACCACCAGCTTCTCCGTGAACCCGGTGGGCGTGGCGGTGACGACGAGGTCGACCCCGGGCAGCACGGCCGGATACGTCGCGGAGTCGCCGGCCAGGCGCGGCCCGGGGAGGCGGCCAGGCCAGCTCAGCTCGACCCGCCGGGCGCTGTCGGTGAGGCTGGCGAGCGGGCCGTCACCGCCGGTGGAGAAGCGTACGTCCGCGGGGGACGCCTTCGGTGCGATGAACCCGCCCGCCTGCCGCGTCAGGGTGGTGTCGATGGGTGCCCAGCCGTTGCCCCGCCTGACCCGTACGGGGCTCGTCTTCACCTCGGCGTACATGGTGCCGTCGGGGCGGGCGAAGACCTGCCTGGTCGGGGTGGTCAGCGCGGTCACTTCCACCGGGCGGCCGGTGCGGCGGGCGGCCGCCAGACCGACGGCCTCCCCGACCGGGCCCGGTTCCTGGCCCGCGGCCGGCTCGCGGGCCGGAGGGGATACGGCGGGCGCGGTGCCGCCGGATCCAGGGACGGTAAGGATGCCCAGGACAACGAGACCCGACAGGGCCGCCGCCACACCACGTTTCACGACGCGCCGCCTACCGGTGACGAAGCAACGACGACCCGAGGCCGGGTAGCCATCCGATGCCCGGCAACGTACCGGAGTGGCGTGGCGGGTCCCAGATCATCGACGGCCATCGGTCCAGCGAGACCGAGGTGACGGGGCGGAGGCTACCCCAGCTCGATCCCGAGGAGGACGAGGACGCGGCGGGGGACCACGACGAGAACGAGGACGAGTAGCCGATGACGGAGGTCCCGATGTATGTCCCCGAGGACGACGAGGAAGTCCCGATGCGCGTCGCCGGGGACCACGAGACCGCGGTCGCGTCGCCGTAGTCGGCCACCCACCCGTACGGTCGCGGCGTCACGCACTGGCCGCCCCATCCCCCGCAGTCGGTCTGCTGGTAGGTGTACCGGACCTGCGGCTCGTCGTAGCTGTCGTCGTCGTAGCCGCCGAAGTCCCAGATGGTGTCGCCGTAGTACTCCCAGCCGCAGCCTTCGCACACGAAGTAGTCGTCGTACGGCTGGCTCAGGAGCCCGTCGATCACCACGTTGCGCAGCTTGTCGACGACCTTCTTGCCGGGGAACGATGTCGGCTTCTTGGCCTTGAGCCCGTCCGGGTCCGACATCGTCACTGGGCTGCCGTTGGCGTACGAGTAGCCGTGCATTTGCTGCGGATCGGCCGTGTCGACGACCGGATCGGCGGAGAGGAAGCGGCCGATCTCCGGGTCGTATTCGCGTGCGCCCAGGTGAACCAGCCCGGCCGGTCCGGCGGTGCCGCCGACGAATCCCCGTTCGCCGTCCCACCAGCCGGGCGTGGTGCCGCGGGTGGCGCCGAACGGAAGCTGGTGACGGCGGACGGTGGGCTGCCCGGCCTGGTCGGCGACCGCGGTCGTGGCCGTGCCCTGGTGGTCGTCGACCAGCCAGCTCAGCCGCGAGGGTGTGCGTACCGCGACGACGCTGTCGGCCTGCCGGTAGTAGCGTGTCGCGGTGACCGACCCGGATGCGGCCCGGTGCACCTCCGTGTCGGTGAGATAGACGGTGGTGCCGGTCGCGTCCCGCCGGATGAGCCGGTTGCCGTCGGCGTCGTAGACGGCGGCCTCGGTACCGCTGCTGGCCAGGCGTCCTTCGGCGTCCCAGGTGAGGGTCTGCCCGGGCCGCGAGGTGGTGTTGCCGGACGCGTCGTAGCCGTAGTTCGCGGTCGCGGACCCGGTGGTCACCGACCGCACCAGGTGTGGCTGGGTTGCCTGGTACGTATAGGTCCGCCTGGTGTCGCCGGCCGCTTCGTGCCACACCTCGCCGAGCCGGTTGCCGATCCGGTCGTAGCTGTAGTCGTGCCAGTACGGCGCGGGGCCGTCGAGGCCACCGGTCGTCGGCGAAGCGGTGCAGTCACCGGTCGGCGTCCAGGCCTGAACGAGCCGTTGGAGATGGTCGTATCGGAAGCACTGGCGGTCGGTGGTGTCGTCCAGGCTGTCCGTGATGGAGGTGACGTTGCCCGTGGCGTCGTAGGTGTACGCCCGGTCGGCCAGCGTTGCCACGTCGCGGTACGCCGACGCGTACGACAGCCGTCGGGTGGCTGGGTCCCAGCCGTACTGGCGGTGGACCTGCCGCCCGGTGGGACCGGACGAGCGCGAGTACAGCATCCCGAGTTCGTCGTAGGCCGTGTCGGCGACGTAGGGCGCGAGCCCGGTCAGCGTCGCCGGGTTGCCCAGTGTGTCGTAGCCGTGGGTCAGGGTCTCCTGCGCCAGGCCGCCGACCGCCGGCAGTGTTGTGGTGGCGGGCTGGTCGTCCTCGTGGTGGGTGAACGTCGTGGTGTACGTGCCGGCCAGCCCGGTCTCGACGGCCGGAATGGTCACGGCCACGCCCTTGCGCCGGCCCCGCTCGTCGTAGCCGGTGACGGCCGAGACGTACGCCGCGTTGCCGGAGTACCGCGTCGATGACGCGAGCAGCCCCTTGCCGCCCGGTGCGGTGTCGTAGACCCACTCGGCCAGCGTGGTGCTGCCCTCGCGGACAGCTGTGCGCCGGTCCAGGTCGTCGTAGGCGTAGGTGACGGTCCGGCCACGTGCGTCCATACGGGAGACGAGCCGGTCGGCGTCGTCGTAGCCCAGGACGACCGCGCCGGTGTCCGGCGCTTCGGCCCTGATCTGACGCCCGCGGCTGTCGTAGGTGTCGCGCCGTACGTTGCCGGCCGGATCCGTGATCGTCTCGAGCCGGCCCAGCTTCGTGTACGTGTACCGGGTGGCGTCGTACGCGCCGGTCGGTGCGCCACCGGCATATTGCCGCAGCTCGACGGTCCGGCCGTGTCCGTCCAGCACGGCGGTCGTCGCCGTCCCACCCGGCGGCGGGTCGACGTCCACTCGGTCGCCACCGTACGCGGTCGTGGTGCGCCACTGCTGCGCCCCACCCGAGTAGAGGGCTTCGACGATGACCCGCCCCGCCCCGTCGTAGGTGTACCGCGTTTCCCGATCCGGGGCCGTGGGCGCGGCCAGCAGGCTCGTCCCTGGCGCCCCGGCGTCCCAGTGGTCGCTGACGTCCCGGGAGATCTGGCCGGCGCTGTCATAGATGGTGTCGCTGACGATGCGGCCGCCGTTCGGGGAGCTCGTCTGGCTCTGCGCCGGGCGCAGCAGGCCGTCGTACAGTTCGTGGCTGACCGGGCCGATCAACGGGCGGGTGGTCACCACCGACGGTCCGCTCGCCCGTACCAGGTATTCGTAGCGCACGTTGGGGGCCGCAGTGGTGGCCCGGCCTGGCCGCCAGACCGCGGTGAGGCGGCCCAGCGAGTCGTACGCGGTGCGCGTGACGTTGCCGTTGGCGTCCGCCGCGGCCGAGGCGGTCCCGCGCAGCGGCTCGTAGTCGGTGGTCACGGTGTGGCCCAGCGGGTTGGTCACCACGGTACGGGTCACCGGGCCACCGCTCGCCGGGGTGTATTCGGTCCGCGTGACGTGCCCCAGCGCGTCGTACTGCTCCAGCGGGCGGCCGTGGCGGTCGGGAACGGTGCGGGAGGCGGTGACGAAGCCGGTGCCGTTCCACTCCTCGACCTTGGTGAGGTCACCGGCGTCACTGTAGGTGTTCTTGACATCGGTCAGTGTCGTTGCGGTCGCGTCGCACGCCGCATCCAGGGTCTCCACCCGGCCGACGGTGTCGATGATCCAGGTCGTCGTGTTCTCCGTGTAGGTGTTGCGCACGCAGCTGTCGTCGGCGGTGGTCGAGGTGTCGCCGAGGTCGCTGGTGTGCACCAACCTGCCCCGGCTGTCGTAGCCGAAGCGCTTTTCCACGGTCCGCGTTCCGCCGCCCGTGAGCGTGATGACTCTCCGCACCGACACCTCGTCGGCCAGGGTCGCCTCGAGCGTGCCGGAGGCGCGTACCCGGGTCGCGGTGGTAGCCAGGAGCAGCGGCTGGGACGTGGTACGGCTGACCACGTTGGCTCCGTCGAACACGGTGGTCTGCCGGGCCATCCCGCTGAACGCCGCCCGGTCGTCGACGCCGTCCACCGTGATCAGTCGCCGGCTGCCGTCCGCCTTCTTGTCGTCGTACAGCCCGCGCAGGAAGAGGTACTCGGTCGCCGACTGGCCGCCGCTGCGCACCCGCACCCGCTGGTACCCGCGCCACTGCCCCCAGGACTGCTGCGTGGCGGGCAGTATCTCGGAGTCGTCGTGACTCCACAGCACGGCCCCGGGGTCGAGGTACTCGTACCGGGTGACTTTCGCCGCGCGCCCGGCGACCAGGTCCTCCTCGATCACCTCGTTGACGACGTATTTGTGGAACCAGTCCAGGGCGGGTCCAGTGCCGCCCGGGCTCCAGAAGACGGGGAAACACTTGCGCGCGTTGGCATCAGGACTGGGGGTGCTCCCTGCCACGCAGTCGGCCTGCGAGTAGTTGATCTTGGTCTGCCCACCGGCCTCGTTGATGATGCCTTTGACTCGGTATTTGCTCAGTGGCACCTTGCTGTCGATCGCCTCGAGGCGGTTGGGTTGCATGTCCCCGGCGAACCTGACCGGCGGGAGCGTGACGGTGCCGCCGACGTGCCCCGCATGGACGATCGACTCCAGCCAGAGCGCGGGTGCCGCGTCGTTACCGCCGCCGCCGGTGGCCGGGAAGGAGTGGGTCAAGGTCCACGAGTCGACGTCGCGGAAGCCGCCGCCGTCGTTGACCTGCGTGGTGATCTTCGCCAGTCGCTTGGTGGACCAGAACGTCGGCGCGGTGTAGGCGCAACTGCTGGTGCCGCACTCCTGGTCGTAGGGGACGTCGGGAAAGTTGGCCGGCTCGCTGCTGGCACAGGTCGACCCGGGCAGGCAGCGCCCCGCCACGGTGAACACCACCCGGGCCGCACCACCGCCGTACTCGACACCGGCCAGGTGGCCACTGCGCACGTACGGGGCGATCACTCCGCCCCGGCGGTAGTTGTTGGTCTCCTTCTCGTAGGTGTAGGCGATCACGTCACCGTGCGGGTCGACGACCTTGTCCAGCATCCACCGGTAGCCCTGCTGGCACCAGGAACCGGCAAACGTCGACTGGTGGCAGGGCTCGCCGCCGTCATCGCCGTAGACCGGCACCGTCCAGGCTGAGCTGGCGGCGGCGCTGCTGCCGAAGAAGTACTGCACGCCACCGGGCGAGGTCAGCCGCCAGTACTCGCCGTCGTTGTCCCCGTTGGCCGCGCCGAACAGCTGCTCGATCCGCCAGCCGCTCTCGCGCTGCGTCGCCCACTTGCCGGTCGCCTCATCGCGCACCAGCTCACCGGTCAGATCGGGCAGCACCGCGACGGCGTTGTGCGACAGGTAGCACAGGTCGGCGACGCCGGCCTGGCCGTCCTGGTCGCAGGCGTGGTAGGAGCGCTCGATATAGCCGGTCCGCAGGTCGAACCCCTCGCCGACCACCGACGGCTGATTGTTGGTCGACCCAAGGCGCCCGTCGACGGCGCCGGAATTGTAGGACAGGCTCAGGTCCGGGACCGGACCCGGCAGCTGGGGCACCGTGATCGGGTACGACCAGGTGAAGTCGCCCGAGCCCAGGCCCACCTGCCAGGTCGCCGAGGGCGCCAGGCTTGTCGCCCGGTAGCTGCCCGCGCTGCTGTCGGATGTGGCGGCCAGCGCGTAGACGCCATCACCGCCGGTCGTCGTGACCCGGCCCCGGGTCGGGTCGTTGCGGCTGCTGACTGCCTGGCCGTCGAGGCGTACGAGCTTGAGGCGGGCCGCGTAGTCGCCGCCGAAGGCGTGCCGGAACCCGGTGTAGTCCACCTCGATCGGCGCTCGCCCGCCCACGCCGGTGACGCTGAAGACGAGGCCGGAATCCTTGCCGGAACGCATCAGCCGCACAGTCGCCGACCGCCCGAGCCAGATCGGCAGCGTCCCGGCCCGCGCCAGCTTCGGAGCCTCCGCGTCGACCTTCTCGACGTCACGCGCCGGCACCTCGACCTTCGCCACGCCGGGTGCCGGCCAGGCGACCGGGGGCGCCTTGCGCCACGCGTTCCTGCTCGCCGGGTCGTTCATCGGTGCCTGGGCGGGCACGCCCGGCCCGGGTTGCCTGCTCAGCGCCGAACGCCCGGTCGCCCCGTCCGGTGCGGCCTGCACCGGAAGGGGTAGCGCCGTGAGCGACAGGGCGCACAGCAGTGTCAAGCCGAAACGTCGCACAACCAGCCTCCAGCAAGGAGTAGCCGGCCCACCGGAGAGGTGGGCCGGCAACAGTGTCGCTATGCCCCGCACATCAGGGCGCACGCCGCGACGTACATCGCTCGGGAGATGCCGAGCTACGACCGCCCGACGGCGATGGGATCGCTATGACGACTATGACGACTTGTATTCGAAGTCGATTCCGACGTTGATTCCGTACCCGGCCTCGCCGCCAAACCACAAGCCGCCCGACTTCTTCCACCCGGCGTGAACACAGCCACCGATACCCGCGTAGTAGCAGACCCCCCCACCCCAGGAACGGTCGTTCGCTGGAGTGTTATAGGCGCCCTGGGAAACCGAGAAACCCACGCCACCCTTGAGGCCTGCCCTTATCCCGCTCTTAGCTTCGAGGTGGTTTCTCGCGTCGTAGCCGACCTTTGCACCGATGTCACTGCCGCCCTTACCGTTGGCCTCCCATTTCCCCGCAAGGCAGACGCCGAAACAGACCTTGGCCGCCGTAAACCCACCGGAGGGAAGATACTTTACCGGCGGCACGGCATGCTCCCTTTCGATGGGCTTGTTCTTGTCGGCGACTCGGCGCTCCTCCGGGCTCATGCACTGTCTCTTCAAGACCACGCACTTGCCGCCGAAGGGGTTGCGCAACCTATCAAACGCATCCTTCGCCTTCTTCCGCGCGGCCTCGTCTTCGCGGTTGCGCTTGCCGTGAACCTGGTCTTCCTTGTCCTGCCGCGGCCGCGGCGTCGACTTCTTGCGGGCCTTCTCTCGATTCCGCGCAGCCTCGTCCTCGCGGTTGCGCTTGCCGTAGACCTGGTCTTCCTTGTCGTACCGCGGCCGATTCGCCTTCGCCTGGGCCTCGCGCTTCTTCTTCTGAGCCACGTCCCACTTCTTGCGCTTGGCTGCGTCCGCCTTCTGCTTTGCGTCGCTGCCGTCGCACTGCCGCGGGTTGGAGCACTTGTACTTCAACCCGTCCGGGTCCGAGAACGTGACCGGTGAGTTGTTCGCGTAGGCGTACCCGTGCATCTGCTGTGGGTCGGTGTCGTCAATGATCGGGTCGATCGAGATGAAGCGGCCGATGTCCGGGTCGTACTCCCGCGCGCCGAGATGCACCAGCCCGGTCGACGGATCGTTGGTGCCACCGACGAAGCCGCGCTGCGACGGCCAGCTCACGGCGGTGCCGCGTGACTGCCCGAACGGGGTTTGGTACCGCCTGGTCACCGACAGGTCCGACGCGTTGACGGCGATGTTGGCGGTGCCCTGGTGGTCGGAGACCAGCCAGCTCAACCCGGCCGAGGTGCGTACGGCGGAGTTGCCGTAGTAGCGGGTCGAGGAGAGGCTCCCACTGGTGCCGCGATGGATCTCCAGCCCGCCGAGGTAGAGCGTGGTGCCGGAGGCGTCACGACGGATCAGCCGGTTGCCCTCGGCGTCGTAGAGGAACGAGGTGTCCCCGATCCTCTCGAGTTGCCCCTCCGCGTCCCAGGTGAGGTCCTGCCCCTGCCTCGTCAGCATGTTCCCCGTGCTGTCGTAGGTGTAGGTGTCGGTCTTCGACCCCCCGGTGCCGGTGGTGGTCACCGACTTGAGGGTGTGTGGCTGCGCCGAGCCCGCCGTGGGATAGGTGTACGCCCGGGTGGTGTCCCCACCCGCCGCGTGCCGGACCTCCGACAGGCGGTTCCCGGTCTTGTCGTAGGCAAACGAGTGCCAGTAGGGCGCGGGCCCGCCCAGCGCGGTTGCGGATCGGGCGTCGCCGCAGTCGCCGGACGACGGGGTCCAGGCCTCGGTCAGCCGGGTCAGGTAGTCGTAGCCGAAGCACTGCTGGTCGCCGGAGACGGCGTCCGCGCTGGACAGCACGTTGCCGACCGGGTCGTAGGTGTAGGTCACCGCCGACACGCTCGGGTCGGACTCGTCCTCCCGGTCCATCGAGGCGAACTCCAGCCGCCCGGTCACCGGGTCGAACCCGAACCCGGACCAGACCTGATGCCCTGACGTGCCGTGTGCGGTGCTGATGACGCGGCCGAACTCGTCGTACGACGTATCGTTGACGTAGCTGTCCAGCCCCGACAGCTGCTGCGGCAGGTCAAACTCGTTGTACCTGTGGGTGAGGGCCTCGGCGGGCAGCCCCGGCGCGGACGGGAGCTCAGTCTTTGTGAGCCGCCCGAACCCGTCGTAGGTCAGGCTGGTGGTGTACGCACCAGCCAGACCTTCCTCCGATCCGGGGATGGTCACCTTCGACCCCAGCGCGCGGCCAGTTCCCTGCTGGTAGCCCGTGACCTCGCTGGAGTAGGCGTTTCCGTCGACGTACCGGATCGAGGCCACCGGCAGCCCCTTGCCGTTGGGGAGCGTGTCGTACGTCCACGCGGCCAGCTTCGTCTGCCCCTTGAACTGGCCGGTCTTGCGCCCCAGAGCGTCATAGGTGCTGGTCACCGTGCTGCCGCGGGAATCGGTGCTGGAGACCAACTGGTCCTCGTCGTCGTAGGCGCTGACCGTGACCCCGGAGTCCGGATCCTCGTCGCGGGTCACCCGGCCACGCAGGTCGTAGAAGGAGCGCCAGACGTTTCCAGCCGAGTCGGTCACACTCGCCTTCTGCCCGGCCTTGTTGTAGGTGTATTTCATCGCGTCGTAGGCACCGGTCGGCGAGTCGCCGTGAAACTGCCGCAACTCGACGGTACGACCTTCGAGGTCGAAGACCTCCATGGTCGCCGTGCCGCCTGCCGGCGGGTCGGTCGCCGTCCAGTTCGGGCCGTACGAAGTCCTGTTGCGCCACTTCTCGACGCCCTCCGACAGGAGGATCTCGTCAGTCTCCCGCCCCGTGGCGTCGAAGAGGTACCGCGTCTGCGCCAGCACGTTGGTCTCCGACACCTTGAACAACGAGGTCGCGGGGGCGGAGTCGGCGTTCCAGTAGTCGTCGTTGGTTCTGGAGACACGGCCCTGGCTGTCGTAGAAGGTGTCGGTGATGACCCGCCCGCCGTAGGGCGACGGGCTCTGCGTCTGGCGTAGCCGCAGGAACCCGTCGAAGAGGTTCCGGCTGACCAGGTACGAACCGTTGGACAGCAGCGCGCTGCTGGTGACGACCGAGGGCGCGTTGCCGCGCACCAGGTAGGAGAAGGTCGCCGAAGGTGACTGCTCGGCTGCCTTGCTGCGCCCGGGAGCCCAGCCCGCGGTGAGCCGGCCCAGCGGGTCGTAGGTCATGTCGGTACGTACCCCGTTGGCATCGAGCGTGGACAGGACGGAGCCCAGCAACGGATCGACCGAGGCGGTGTTGGTGTGCCCGAGGGCGTTGGTTTCCGCGACCGACGTCAGCGGCCCACCGGTCTCCGGGCGGTAGGTCACCCTGCTCCTGTCACCGGACGGATCCGTCGACTCGATCGGGCGGCCGTGCACGTCGTACCGCGCGGAACCCATCGGCACGTAGACACCCGGCTCGGACGCCTCCTCCGACTTCGTCAGATCGCCCTTCACCGGGGGTGTGGTGATGCTGGTCGCACCGTCGTAGTAGTGACGCTGGTCGCCGATGAGGTCAGCGTCTTTCGGCGGCACGTCGCATCCCACGCTGACCGTTTCCATCCGGGCCAACGTGTCGATGATCCACGATGTGAGGTTCTGCGTGTACGACGTCCGGGCGCACGTGTCGTCATCCGGGGTCGACACGTCTCCGCGATCGTGGGTCTGGATCACCCGGCCGTATTCGTCATACGAGTAGAGGGTTTCGGTGACCCACACCCCGGCCGGATGCTTGGTGTACTCGCGCTCGGACCGCTCCTCCGTCAGGTACGCCTCCAGCGGCCCGACGGGCCGGTTGCGGATGGCCGTCCTGCGGATCTCCAACGGTTCCGAGATCGTCTTGCTGAGCCAGTCGGTGCCCTGGTAGACGGTCATCTCGCGGGTGAAGCCCCGCCGCACCGGCTTGTCCTCGATGGTGCCGCCCTGCGAGTCGCTCACCCACACGTCACGGCGCGTACCGTTGGAGAGCAGGTCGTTGTCCATACCCCGCAGAAACAGGTGCTCCTCGACGCGCTGCGTCCCGGCCAGCGGATCGCCGTGCTTGACCCGGGTGCGCTGGTAGCCACGGAACTGTCCCCACGACTTGAACCGCGTCGGCGTCAGCTCACCCGTGTCGTGGGTCCACCCGGCGCCGCCGAGGTATTCGTATTCGGTGACCTCCGCCGCGTTGCCGCTGCCGGTCATGTCCCGCTCGACAACCCTGGTGACCATGCTCTTGTGGAACCAGTCCAGCGTCGGCTCGGTGGAGCCACCCATCAGCCAGTACCCCGGATAGCAGGCCATCGCGTTGCCGTCCGGCACTGGCAGGCTCGATCGATCGCACGCCGGCTCCGCGTACGTGACGTCGATTCGGCCACCGGTCTCGTTGGTGATGGCGTTTAGGCGCCACTTGCTGAACGGGTACGCCATGTCGAGCCCGTCGACCCGGTTGTCGCGCGGCTCCCCGTCGAACTGCACGGGCGGCATGCTCACCGTCCCGCCGACGTGCCCGGCGTGGACGATCGACTCCAGCCACAAGCCGGGAGCGGTGCCGTCACCGTTCGCGGGAAACTGGTGGGTGAGCGTCCACGACGCCACGTCGCGGTACCCGGAGTCGTGATAGACCTGGGTGGTTATCTTCGCCAGCCGCTTCGTCGTCCAGAACGTCGGGGTCGTGATGTCGCACGTCGTGCTCGTGCACTGCTGGTCCAACGGCACGTCGGGGAAGTTCTGCGGGTTGGTCGCCGGGTCGCAGACCGTGCCGGGGATGCAGCGCGGTGCCGTGGTGAACATGACCCGGCCCGGAGCGGGGGCGGTCGAACCGTCCCGGAAGCCGTACTCGATCCGGTTCAACTGTCCTGCCCGCACGTACTGCGCCCGGCTGTAGTAGTTGGTTTCGGTGTCGTAGTAGTACGCCATTGCGTCGCCGTGGGTGTCGACGACGTAGTCGAGGTTCCACCGGTACGCCTGGGTGCACCACGCGTTGGCGAACACCGACTGGTGGCACGGCTCCCCCGCGTCGTCGCCGAAGACCGGCACCGTCCAGGCCGACTTCGCCGACGCCGACCGGCCGAAGAAGTATTGCGTGCCATCCGGTGAGGTCAGCCGCCAGTACTCACCGTCGTTATCGCCGTTGGATGCGCCGGTGAGCAGCTCTACCCGCCATCCGCTGTCCTCTTCGGATTTCCAGACCCCGGTCGCGTCGTCGCGGACCAGCTCGCCGCTGATGCCGGGCAGCGCCACAGTCGCGTTCTGGGAGGCGAAGCACAACTCCTGCGAGGCAGCCTGCCCGTCCTCCTTGCACGACTGGTAGGAGCGCTCGATGAACCCGGCCTGCGAGTCGAAGCCCTCCCCGATGATCGACGGTTGGTTGTTCGTCGCGGCCATCCGCCCGTCGACACTGCCGGAGGAGTAGTTGAGGCCCAGATCGGGGGTCAACCCCGGGAGGTCGGGCACGCCGACCGGGTACGACCAGCTGAAGTCCCCGGAGTTCAACCCGACCTGCCAGCTCAGCGACGGCGTCAGGGTCGTGGCCTGGAAGCTGCCGTTCGGGCCGCCGGATGCGGCGGTCACCGCGAACAGGCTGGCTTGGGCGAAGGTCGGACCGTCATCCGCACGCTGCCCGCTCGGCAGGTGATACCTGGCCGGCAGCGGAAGATCGGCCCGCAGCCTTCCGTTCTTCAGATCGTTTCGGCCCGGGAACACCTTGCCGTCGTGGAGCCGCACGAACTGCAGGCGCGAGGCCCAGTCACCGCCGTAGGCATGCCTCAGGTCGCCGTAGTCGACCTCGACAGGCGCGGTCTTGGCCTCGTCGCTGGAGATTCGCAACAGCAGGCCCCTGACCCCGGCACGGGTGGCGGTTGCCCGGTCAAGCACCTCCGCGCGTACTCCGGTGGGCGCGGCGACCGTGGCCTGCCGGGTTGCGGCCGGCGAGGTGCGAAGGAATCTGGCCTCCTCGCGACCCGGCCGGTGTCCGGCGGTCTGAGCGGCGTTGGTGCCCGGCGTCGATGTCGGCTTGGGTAGGTCAGGACGGAGCGGGCGATCCGGTTTGGCCTGCGCCGGCACGGCCAGCATTGTCGCTGCCAACACCGCCCCGGTCGCTGACGCCACAACCGAGCGCCATCCCCTTACTCGTTCTCTCATGCGGGTAGGCTTGGCCAGCGCCGCACGTCCGTGCGCATTTCGGTGCGCACACCACGCCGGTGTCCCGGCACCAACCGCCTTGGTAGTGCGGCGCCGGAGCAGACCTGAGCCGTACCTGCGGATCTCCGCGCAGGATGGCCTCGTAGAGCGACGTCAACAGCGGACTCGGCCGCGCTTTGAGATCGTTGGCCAGATACCCACAGGCGCGCCGGTACGCGTCAACGGCGGCCGCGACATCGCCGCTGCTGCTACAGGCCACCATGAGATGACCCCAGGCCCGTTCGCGATACGGCTGACGGCCGAGAAAGTAATGCAACAGCAGGCGTGCACGGTCCGGCTCGCCGGCCTCGATCAGCAGTTCGGCGTACTCCTCGACGGCGGACTGCCATAGGACAAGCAGTGCCTGCGCGTGTCCAAACAGGGCCGGCCCCTGCGGCACGTCGAGCATCGGGGAGTCGCGGTACAGCGAGACCGCATCGGCGAAGAGCCTGACCGCCGTGGCCCGGTCGCCTCCGCGCCGCGCACCACGGCCTTCGTCGATCATGGCCTGGAACTGCAGCGCGTCGACGCTGCCCGCGATGGTCAACGACCAGCCGTAGCGCCCCTGGAAGAGTTGCCCGCCCAGGTCCATCACCCACAGCCGCAGCTCGGCAAGATAGCTGCGGAAGTTCGAGGCGGCCGAGGCGGGCACGGAGTTGCCCCAGAGTTCGGCATAGGCCGTCGCCCGACGCAGCATGCGGTCCCGATCGAGCAGCAGCATCGCCAGTAGTGTGCGGGCTTTCCCGGTCGGAATGGGTACCAGGCGACCTTGCTGCCGCACCTCCAAGGGGCCCAGCAAGTTCACCGCCAACTGCTCCATGGAAAAGATCGTCGATTCGTGGGGCGCGGGATGTCCACCGTCCCGAACGTGCGCGAACAAGCCCGAACAGCCAGCGTCTACCGGAGTCGCGGGCTCGGTGCGGTGATCGAGCACGGCACGCCAGAGCGGTGTTGTCGTGCTCGTCGAGGCTCTCGACGAGCACGGCGGCAAGCAGCTCGGCGACGACAGGAGCGGATTGGGCCTGGGCGGCGCTCAGGTGCGCACCGCTTGACACGCACCCGGCATTCATACATCCTAATTTCACTAGTAACCTAGTGAAACGGAATTATGGGTGATCGACTTCCACGTCGACGCGCGCTCGGGCATGGCGCCGTACCTGCAGATCGTCAGGCAGGTACGGCAAGCGCTGCTGCTGGGGCTGCTCACCGAGGGCGACAAGCTGCCCACGGTCAAGGAGGTGGTCGCCAAGGTGGCGATCAATCCGAACACCGTGAGCAAGGCGTACCGCGAACTCGAACACCTCGGCCTGGCCGCGGGAAAGCCGGGGGTGGGCACCTTCATCACCCAATCGCTCGGCCACGCATCGCTCACCGAACACGGTCCGCTGCAGCAGGAGCTGCGCGCCTGGATGGACAAGGCCCGCGCTGCGGGCCTGACCGAGCCGGGCATCGAGGCGATGTTCCAGAACACCCTGCGCGGAAGCGCCGAAGAGGAGAAATGAACGCGATCCTGCAAGCCCACGCGCTCGGCAAGAGATACGGCCAGCGCCAGGCGCTGGCCGACTGCACCCTGGAGCTCCCGCCGGGGCACGTCGTCGGCCTGGTCGGGCCCAACGGCGCGGGCAAGACCACGCTGCTGAAGATCGCCTGCGGCATGCTCGCGCCGACAACCGGGCGGATCGAGGTGCTGGGCGAGCAGCCCAACGGCGCACCCGCGCAACTGGCCCGGGTCGGGTACGTCGCCCAGGACACCCCCACCTACGCGAGCCTGCCCGTCGCCGACCACCTGACGTTCGGCGCCAAGATGAACCCGGCCTGGGACGCGAAGCTCGCACAGGCCCGCATCGAGCAACTCGGCCTGAACCCGAAGCAGAAGGCGGGCAAGCTCTCCGGCGGGCAGCGCGCCCAGCTCGCTCTGACCCTCGCGGTGGCCAAGCGACCCGAACTGCTCATCCTCGACGAGCCGGTCGCCAGCCTCGACCCGCTGGCCCGCCGCGACTTCCTGCGCCACCTGATGGAGTCGGTCGCCGAGCACGACACCAGCGTCATCCTCTCCTCGCACCTGGTCTCCGACCTCGAACGCGTCTGCGACTACCTGATCGTGCTGGTCTCCTCCCGCGTACAGCTCGCCGGCGAAACCGATGATCTGCTCGCGCAGCACCACCGGATCGTGTGCACGCGGCGCCAGGAGTCCGAACTGCCCGCGGGGTTGAAGGTCATCTCGGCGGAGCACACCGACCGGCAGTCCACGTTCGTGGTGCGAAGCGACAGCGAACTGCCCGCCGGGGACTGGTCCGCCGAACACCTCGAACTGGAGGACCTCGTGCTGACCTACCTGGAGCGGCCCGTCGACCACGGCGCCGATACCGCGATGCAACCGACGGGAGAAGCGCGATGATCTGGCTGACCTGGCGGCAGTTCCGTGCCCAGGCCCTCACCGGCCTGGCCCTGCTCGCCGCCGCGGCGACCGTGTTCCTGGTCACCGGGTTGCGGATGCACCACAGTTACACCGCGGCCCTGGCCGCGTGCGCCCCGCTGCACGCCTGCGACGGCGCGACCCCCGCGGCGCGGGCGTTGGGTGCCCAGCTCAGCCAGTTGCCGCGAAGCTATGAGCCCATGTTGATGCTCCTGCAACTCCTCGTGATCGCCGTACCGGCAGTGATCGGCATCTTCTGGGGCGCGCCGCTGATCGGCCGTGAGCTCGAAACCGGCACGCACCAACTCGCCTGGAACCAAACCGTCACGCGCACCCGGTGGCTCGCGGTCAAACTCACCGTCGTCGGCGTCGCCGCGGTCACCACCACCGCGATGCTCAGTTGGCTGCTGACCTGGTGGGCCGGGCCGCTGGACAACCTCAACGGCAACCTGTGGGCGGCGATGACCTTCGCCTCACGCGACATCGTCCCGCTCGGCTACGCCGCGTTCGCCTTCGCCCTGGGCACCACGCTGGGACTGCTGGTGCGCCGCACTCTGCCGGCCATGGCCATCACCCTGGCCGTGTTCATCGCCATCCAGATTCTCGTACCCACCCTTATCCGACCCCACCTGCTGCCGTCGACCGCAACCACTTTCCCGATCAACCAGGCCAGCGCCAGCCAGTTCCACGACTTCCGGGGCACGCAGACGGAATTCCACTTCGACCTGCCGACACCGCGAGGCGCCTGGCTGACATCCCAGCCGCCCGTGAAGAACTCGGCCGGCCAGGTGGTCCGCATCGACAGTTACCCCGAATGTTTCCCAGATAGCCAGGGCGACGCCCCAGACCTGAGTCAGATCGGCGCCTGCCTCGCCAAGTACGACCTCCACGAAACAGTCACCTACCACCCCGCGAGCCACTACTGGCCGCTGCAGTGGATGGAAACCGGGATCTTCATCGTGCTCGCCGGGGCGCTGGTCGGTACCTGCTTCTGGTGGATCCGGCGCCGACAGAACTAACGATCTTGTGCGCAATAGGAGGACGATTGGTGGTGTCCGTGCGGCGTAGGTGATGATCTCCGGGTGTCGATCCGGTGGGCGCGTCGTGTGTTCAGTCATCCCGCGTTCACCGGGATCTCCCGCCGTCATCTGCAACTGCTGCGAACCGAGCTGCGTGTGGTGTGGCTGGCCGGGCGGGAGGGCCGGCTGTATGCCCGGCGGGGTGGCCATCGGCGGCGGGCGGCTGGAGCCGGGCGGCGTTTGACGCTGCGGTTCACTGATCGGCTTGTCGTTACCCTCGCTCATCTGCGTCTGGGGGTGCCGCACGAGGCCCTGGCGGTGGCGTTCGGGGTGGACCGGTCGACCGTGACTCGGGCGATCGGGCAGGTGCGGCCCTTGTTGGCCCGTCGCGGGTTCGTCCGCCCGAGCGGGATCCGGCTGCGCACCCTGGCGGATGTGTTCGCCTATGCCGCCGCGGAGGGTGTGACACTGCGGCTGGACGCCACTGAGATCCGGGTCCGCCGGCCCCGTGCAGGCCGGCCTGGCCGTAAGGCGTTCGTGTCGGGCAAGGCGAAGCAGAACACGATCAAGGCCACCTTGGTGGCCGACGAGTACGGGGCGACCCTGTGGTGCGGTGGACACCGGCCAGGGCGGGTGCACGACACCACCGCCGCCCGCGTCGAGGGCATCGACGCCCTGCTGGACGCCTACCCGCAGGTGACGGTGCTGGTCGACGCCGGCTATCAAGGTCTGGCCAAGGACCACCCCGACCAGGTCACCGCTCCGCCGCTGAAACTACGCCCCGGCGCACCACCCGCACGTCAGCACGCGTGGGAAGCAGAGCGTAAACACCATTCCTCACAACGCATCCCGGTCGAACACGCCATCGCGGAGCTGAAGTGGTGGCGGCAGCTTCAACGCTTCACCGGCCGCCGTGAGCTGTTGCCCGAGACCATCGACGCGGTCGCCGGCCTGGTATCCGACCGCATGATCACCTGGTAACCGATCCACATCACAGCAGCCACGAACCCCCGGCAATTGCGCACAACGTCGTAACCGTTCGCCCGCCCCGATACTCGAAGACTGTCGCGAGTTATCTGTTGGATGCCTGACGTAGGGGCCACCAAAAGGGGTCAGGGCCGGTCTGAACGACCGGCCCTGAGGGTGTTACTGCTGGTGCGCCGCCAGGGACTCGAACCCCGAACCCGCGGATTAAGAGTCCGCTGCTCTGCCAGTTGAGCTAGCGGCGCTCGCTGGCAACGGGGAGAACATTAGCATGGCCCCCGACCCGGGTTCCAATCCGATCCCCGGCTCCCCCCTTCGGCCGAGCTTAAGGGACAAAGTTCCCCAAAACCGCCATCCGCGGCTCCGAAGGGCCCAAGGTCATGGCGTTGATACGGCACGATGTGCGCCAGGCACGCGAGAGCTGAGGTGGGGATGGGCAGGTTCGGGCGGGCCGGGGCGATGATGGGCGCCCTGGTTCTCACGGCGTCGTTGGCACTGACCGGGTGCGGGGACGACCAGAAGAAGCCGCCGGCCGCAAGCGGCGGGCAGCAGCAGGCCGGGACGGACATCCCGGCGGGCGGTACGCCGAGCGAACCCGCGAACGAGGCCCCGCTGCCGCTGCCGGTGAGCCCGGCCGACGGGTCGACCCGGCGCCCGGTCAGCACCGAGATCAGCGCGACGATCCCCGGCGGCGGCAAGGTGTCGAAGGTCGTCCTCACCGCGGCGAACGGCACGAGCGTCGCCGGCCGGATGCGGCGCGACGGCTCGTCCTGGGTGCCCTCCGCTCCGCTGAAGTACGCCACCCGGTACACCGCCACGGTCACCGGCACCGGCACCGACGGCCGGACCCACCAGGGCACCAGCACCTTCACCACGATGGCCAAGCCGAAGTCGATGATCGGGTCTGGGCTGTACCTGTTCAGCGGCAAGACCTACGGCGTGGCGATGCCGGTGGTGGCCGAGTTCTCGCCGGGCATCCCGAAGAAGGATCGGGCCGCGGCGCAGAAGCGGATGTTCGTCCAGACCGACCCGCCGCAGCCGGGCGCCTGGCACTGGGTCGACAACGGCACGCAGGCGTACTACCGGGCGCCGGAGTACTGGCAGCCGGGCACCACGATCACGGTACGGCTGGCGCTGGCCGGGATCCCGCTGAGCAACGGCCGGTACGGCAACGTCGACCGGAGCGCGACCGCGAAGATCGGCCGGGCCTTCGAGATGAAGGTCGACAACGCGACCAAGCGGATGAGCGTGTACGAGAACGGCGCGCTGGTCCGCACCCTGCCGGTGAGCCTCGGCAAGAAGAGCACCCCCTCCTCCAGCGGCACCATGGTGGTGATGGAGAAGAAGGAGTCGACGGTCTTCGACACCCGGGATGAGCCGGATCCGCGGAACCGGTACGTCACGAAGATCGACTTTGCCCAGCGGTTGACCTGGGGCGGCGAGTACATCCACGCCGCACCGTGGTCGGAGGGGGTGCAGGGGCGGCAGAACGTCTCACACGGCTGCGTGAACGTCTCGATGGCCAACGGGCGGTGGCTCTTCGGCCAGACCCTGGTCGGCGACCCGATCACCGTCAAGGGCACCGAGCGGAAGCTGGTGCCGGGCAACGGCTGGACGGCGTGGAGCATGAGCTGGTCGCAGTTCGTGGCGGGCAGCGCCCTGCCGGTGCCCGACGGCGGGTCCGAGCCGACCTTCTGAGCCTGGTCGAGGTGGCTCGGTGACCTGCCGGGCCACCGCCGGTGGCCGCCGGGCCGCGCCGGACCAGGGCAGAGACTGGCCCGTTCGGGCAGCGCTGCAACATTCCCGAATCGTTACATCGCGTTCGGCGTGTTTCGGTTCACTTCCGGCAACGGGTATCGGTACTCGCGCGTCTGTAGGGGACGATGGGACCGGGGATGACGACTGTGGGGGAACCATGCGAGCTAGCCAGGACGAGCTGATCCGGCGCGGCGCCCGGCACGGCACGCGGCGGCGCGTGTTCGCGGCCGCGGTGCTCGCCGCCGCGATGGCGCTGACCTCCGCCTGCACCGGCGGTGGTGGGGACGACAAGCCGTCGAGCTGGCAGGGGGGCGAGGAGAGCGGCCCGAAGGCCGCCGCCACCATCACCGAGCCCGCGGCCGATGCCAAGGACGTGGCCGCCTCGACCGCCATCACCTTCACCACCAAGGAGGCGAAGGAGACCACCGTCGAGCTGAAGGACTCCGCCGGCACGGCGGTCGAGGGTGCGCTCGCGGAGGACGGCAAGAGCTGGCTCCCCGCCGGCGCCCTCAAGTACGGCGAGACGTACACCGCGACGGTGACCGCGACCGGCGACGACGGCAAGCCGGCGACGGCGACCAGCAAGTTCACCACCATGGCCAAGCCCGCCAAGCAGATCCGGGTCAGCAGTTTCCTCGGTGACAACCAGACCGTCGGCGTGGGCATGCCGCTGATCGTCAAGTTCAGCCGGGCCATCCCGCAGGACTACCGGGACGACGTGCAGCGCCGGATGACGGTCACCGCGAAGCCGGTCCAGGAGGGCATCTGGCACTGGGTGAGTCCCACCGAGGTGCGCTACCGGCCGAAGAAGTTCTGGCAGGCCAACAGCACGGTGTCGTACCGGGTGCAGGCGGGGGGGCTCCCGCTCGGCGACGGCTGGTACGGCCGCTCCGACCTGACCGTCGACATCAAGATCGGCCCGTCGTTCATCATGACCGTCGAGAACCGCACCAAGCGGATGACGGTCACCAAGGACGGCAAGGTGATCCGCACGATCCCGGTGAGTCTCGGCAAGAAGACCACCCCCTCGTCCAGCGGCACTATGGTAGTGATCGAGAAGCTGCGCAAGACGGTCTTCGACACCCGCGAGGAGTTGGGCCCGCAGGAGGGCTACCGCACCGACATCGACTTCGCCCAGCGGCTCACCTGGGGTGGCGAGTTCATCCACGCCGCGCCCTGGTCGGAGGGGGTGCAGGGCAAGGTCAACGTCTCGCACGGCTGCGTGAACGTCTCGATGGCGGAGGGGGCCTGGCTGTTCACCAACACCCGGATCGGCGATCCGATCACGGTGAAGGGCACCGAGCGCAAGCTCCAGAACGGCAACGGCTGGACGGACTGGAACATGAGCTGGGAGGAGTACGTGAAGGGCAGCGCCCTGCCGTACGAGCCGCCGGCGCAGCCGGGTGACGACACCAGCCCGAGTGCCGGCCCGAGCGACCAGCCCAGCGCCACGCCGACCGCCTGACCCGGGGCGTACCGCCAGGAGCCTTCTCCCGACGGAGAGGGCTCCTGGCGCGTCCGGGCCCGGTGACGAACGAAGCCCCCTCCCGGAGGAGGGGGCTTCGTTGCTGGGGTGACTGATGGGAATTGAACCCACGACAACCGGGACCACAACCCGGTGCTCTGCCAACTGAGCTACAGCCACCATGCTCTCCGCGCCGGTCGAGCCGGGCGGGGCGCGGACTAATAATAGCCACACCCCTGCCGCCCCCGTCCACCGGGTTCCGGCGGGGCGTCAGAGCTGGGCGGCGATCGCCTTGGCGCTCTCCACGTCCGGGCCGGGCAGCGGGACGAAGATGGTCCGGCGGTAGTACTCCAGCTCCCGGATGCTCTCCCGGATGTCCGCCAGGGCCCGGTGGGCCAGCCCCTTCTGCGGCTGACCGAAGTACACCCGGGGGTACCAGCGCCGGCAGAGCTCCTTGATCGAGGAGACGTCGATCATCCGGTAGTGCAGGTGCGCGTCGAGGCGGGGCATGTCCCGGGCGATGAAGCCGCGGTCGGTGGCGATCGAGTTGCCGCACAGCGGCGCGCCGCCGGAGTCCTTGACGTATTTGGTGATGTAGTCGAGCACCATGTCCTCGGCCTCGGCGAGGGTGACCGTGGACCGGCGGGCGGCCTCGGTGAGCCCGGACTTGGCGTGCATGGTCTGCACGATCTCCGGCATCCCGTCCAGCGCCGCGTCGTCGGCGTGGATGACCACGTCGACGCCCTCCCCCAGCACGTTGAGGTCGGGGTCGGTGACGAGCGCGGCGACCTCGATCAGCGCGTCCCGGCCGAGGTCCAACCCGGTCATCTCACAGTCGATCCAGACGAGAAGATCAGCCACCGGACCAGACTACGCGTCGCCGACCCGCCCGCGCCTCGGCACCATGGCCGACGTGGACCAGTAGGGTTTGCCCCGTGCCAGCCGAACCCGTCGCACCACCCGCCGTCACCGACGACGATCCGGGCGGCCGTAGGGCCCGTCGGCTCGTCACGGTGGTGGCGCTCGCGGCGGTGCTGCCGGCGCTCTATCTGCCCGGCACGGTCCACGACTTCTTCGACCTGAAGATCTACATGCGGGCGATGGACTGGTGGGCGGCCGGCCACCCGCTCTACGACTACGTCCAGGCGGACCGGGTGCAGGGGGCGCTCTACTTCACCTACCCGCCGTTCGCCGCGCTGCTGCTGCGGCCGTTCGCGCTGCTACCGCTCGGCGCCACCGTGGCGATCTTCACGGTGCTGACCGTGGTGGGCGTGGTGGTGACGACCCGCTGGCTGGTGCTCCCGGTCATCGCGCGGCACGACCTGCCCAAGCTGTTCACCCTCGCGGTGGCCGTCCTGCTGGTGTTCGCGGTGGAGAGCACCCGGGAGACGCTCACCTTCGGCCAGATCAACATGCTGCTGGTGGTGCTGATCCTGGCCGACCTGCTCTTCGCCGTACCCGGGGGGCGGCCCTGGGCCGGGGTGGGCGTGGGGCTGGCGGCGGCGCTCAAGCTCTTCCCCGGCATCTTCGTGCTCTACCTGCTGGCCACCCGGCGCTGGCGGGCGGCGGCGCTCGCCTCGGGGACCGCGGCGCTGGCCACCCTGCTGGCCGCGGCGCTCGCGCCGGGCGACTCGTGGCGGTTCTGGACCCACGAGCTGTGGGCGACCGATCGGGTGGGACGCACCGACTACACCGGTAACCAGTCGCTGTTCGGCCTGCTCAGCCGGATCACCGCGCCGGAGAAGCCGGCTCAGCTCCCCTGGCTGCTGCTGGTGGTCGTGGTGGTCGGGTACGGGCTGTGGCGGGCGGCCCGCGCCGCCCGGGCTGGGGACGCGCTGGCCGGGCTCACGCTGACCGGCCTGGTGGGTGGCCTGGTCAGCCCGATCACCTGGACGCACCACCTGTACTGGTTCATCCCCGCGGTGGTGGTGCTGGTCGACGCCGGGCTGGACGCGGACCGGGACACGGTGGCGGGTGTCCGGCGGCGCCGCTGGCGATTCGCCCTGGCGATCGGTACCGCCTTCGTGATCATCTACGGGGTGGTGACGTTCCAGGACTGGGGCGTCGCGCCGGCGCGTACCGACAGCTTCGGCGAGTTCGTCGCGCGCAACGCGTACGTGCTGCTCAGCCTGGTGCTGCTGGCGGCGCTGCCCGCGCGCCGGGCGGCCGATCGGGACCGGACCGGCACAGCCTGAAAGTTGCACCAAATGGACAGACGTCGCGACGGGCGCTGTTCGGCGCTAATCTGGTCACAACTACCTCAGTTTTCTCCCAGGTAGCACCGATCCCCCGGTGACGGTGGCCCTTCGCGTCGGCAGCGCGGAGGGCCACCCGCCGTTCGGGCCCTAGGAGTCCAGCCCTGCGTCCCCGGGTGACGCCGCCGCCCGCGGCGGGACGTCCACCGGCCGGGGGGTCTGCGGCGTGGTGGCCGTGGGCCAGGCCCAGCTCGGGTCGGCCGGCAGGTCTGCCAGGGTCTCCGGGCGTCGGCTCGGCACCGGCTCGATCGCGGCCCGGGACCGGGCGGGGGCCGCCGATCCGACGGCGACCAGTTGCCGCTCCGGCCAGACCGGCCGCTCCCCCGCCACCTCGGGCGCGCCCAGCCCGCTGAGCGAGGTGACCCCGAGCCGCCCGGCGAGCACCGGGACCTGGTCGGGTTCGACGACGAAGACCACCTCGCGCGGGCGGACCGGGCGCAGCAGGAGCAGCACGGCGAGGACCACCAGCAGCACCCCACCGGCGAGCAGCGCCCAGGCCAGCCCGGGGAACCAGCCGGCGCGCAGCTCGGCGCGCAGGTCCAGGGCCAGGTCTCCGCGCCCGTCCGGCCGCATCACCACCAGGCTCAGCGACCGTCCGGCCAGCTCGGCGGGGCTCCACTCCAGGGCGCCGGTCCCCTCGCGTACCCAGAAGCCCTGACCAGCCGGGACGGTGGTGGCGGTGGTGGTGACCGGGCCGGCGGGCTCGAGGCGGACCGGCAGCGGGCCGCGGGCCAGCGCGACCCGGCTGACGGTGGCGTGCGGGACGGCCTCGAGCCAGCGGCCCACCTCATCGCTCGGGGCCAGGCCGAGGAAGGCCGGCCCGTCGGCGGTGCGGGCGGTCAGCCGCAGGCGGGCCTGCGCGGTCCGGACGAACGGCGCCTCGGCGCGGAGCAGGTCGTCCACGTCGGTGACCACGACGGCCTGCCCGGACGTGCGGACCGTCTCGAAGCGGGCGCCGAAGCCGCCGTCCGGGTCCGCGTGCCGGGCCACGGTCCAGAGCCCGGCACCCGCGAGGAGCGCCGGGATTCCCACGGCCAACAGCAGCATGCCGGCGATCGTTCGCACGAACCGCATTCGGGTCCTCTCCCTCGGTAGCCAACCACCCGGCCGACCTTACCGACGGGAACCGCACAATCGCCGGATATCCACGGCAAGCACCCCGAGGACTGTGGAAAGCGCGCCGGCCCGCCGGAAGATCCGACGGGCCGGCGGCAACCGCGCAGGTCAGGACTTCGCCGCGGGCTCCCGACGGGTACGCAGGAAGGCCAGCCCGCCGAGGACCAGACCGGCGAGGCCGGCGACCAGACCGGCCACGCCGAGGGCCGTGCCGGCGCCCCCGTCGGAGTCGTCGTCGCCGCCCGACGCGGCCGGCGAGGCGTTCGCGGCCACGTTGGCCGCCGGCGAGGCGGACGGCGACGCGGCGGTCAGCTTGAGCACCGGGGCCGGGTTCTCCGGCTCCTCCTTGCCCGGCGTCGGCACCTCGATCCAGCGGGACACGTTGCCGTCCGAGTAGGTCTGGATCACCTTGAACACCATCTGGTCGACCTGCGGCAGCGGCCCCATCGACACCGGGAACTCCTGGAACTCGCCCGGCTTGACCCCGCCGCCCGCCGCCGCGGTGAAGGTGAGCTTGGCCACCGCCTCGGTGAGCTGGCTGCCGTGCACCTCGATCGGCGGGTCCACCTTGCGCTTCTCCGACTGCACCGTCCACCCGGGTACCGGCATGGTGGAGACCGAGCCGACCGGCGCGTCCTCCGGCAGGAAGACCTCCACCTTGGTGGTCGAGGCCGTGTCGCTCTCGTTCGGCACCCGGAAGGCGAAGCGGCCGTAGCTGCCCTGGGTCGCCTCCTTCGGGTTGACCGTGACGTGCGCCGAGGCCGGGCCGGCGAGGCCGAGCACGGCGGTGGCGACAGCGGCGAGGGTGAGCGTGGCCGCGGTGGCGGGACGCCGGAGACGAAACATGGGCGGAGCCTCTCCTACTTGATCGGCACGGTGGCGGTCACCGTGGCCTGGTCGATGTCGGACGTACGGACGGTGAAGCGGAATTCCCACTGCCCCGCCGCCGGCAGGTTGATCTCACCGGTGGCATGGTTGTCGGTCAGTGGCAGCATCGGGATGTCGATCGGCTCGATCCCGGCCGACGGCAGCGCGGCGGTGGCCTTCCACTCCTTCACCGGCTGCGGTCGGTTGTCGGTGGTGTACGCGTACAGGTGCATCGAGTTGTTGCCCCGCTCGGCCGGGTCCAGCTCCAGCTGCAGCGAGTAGATCGGGCTGGTCAGCGTGGTGGTGAAGTAGCCGGTGGACGTGCCGGCCACGTTGGCGGCCTCGGTGCGGGCCGGGGTGGTCTGCACCAGGTTGGCCGTGACGCCGAGCACCACCGCGGTGATCACCAGTTCGGCCACCACCGCGCGCCGCATCAGCCCCGGGCGGCCCGCCGCGGTGCGCCGCCGCACCAGCGACCGGGAGTACGTGGCCACCGCGATCACCAGCACGAACAGACCGATCTTGGTGAGCAGCAGCTGCCCGTAGGTGGTGTCCAGCAGCGCCTTCGGGGTGGCCACCTCGATCAACCCCTGCACGGTGCCGGCGAGCAGCAGCGCCGCGACCGCCAGGGCCGCCCAGCGGGACCAGATCGGCAGGATCGCGTCCAGCTCCCGCTCGTCGGCCCGGCGCAGCAGGAACACGGCGAGCATCACCAGGCCGCCCAGCCAGACGGCCATGCTGCCCAGGTGCACCGCGTCCACCACCACCGAGACCGCCGGCACCGGTGAGGCGGCCGGGTGGCCGGCCAGCGGCCAGGTGAACAGCGCCGCCCCGCCGAGGACGGCCAGGATGATTCCGTCGGTCCGGCCGAGCGGCCCGGCGAAGAGCGGTCGCAGCAGGAACGCCGCCGCGGCGAGCAGGCCGAGCCGGACCAGGTGCGCCGTGCCGTACGTGCTGCCCAGCACGTCGCCGAGACCGGACCCGGTCACGGCGAACAGGCCACCGCCGGCCGTGTACGGCACCTGCAACCACAGCTCCGCCAACGTGGCGGCCACCAGCAGGCCCAGCCCCGACCACGCCAGCCGGGCCGGCCCGCGCCGGGACAGCCGGCGCGGCCACAGCGCGGCCAGCACCAGCGCCGCGCCGACCAGCAGCAGAAGACCCAGGTAGCTGAGGTACTTCGCCACCTTCACCGCGTTCTCCACCACCGGGTTGGCGCGGCTGTCCGTACCGGTGTCGGTCGGCGGGGTCGACGGGGCGCCCACCGAGTAGGTGAAGGCGCCGGAGACCGGGTGGCTGTCGGCGGAGATCACCCGGTAGCTGACCAGGTAGGTGCCGCGCGCGCCGGACGGGTCGACCGGGATGGTCACCACCGCGTCCTTGAACGTCGGCTCGCCCCGGTCGGCCCGGGAACCGTCGGGGGCGATCACCCGGATCTTGCCGGGGACCTTCCGGACCCCCTCGCTGAAGGTCAGCACCACCTCGGCCGGCGCGTTCGGCACCACGGCGGAGGCGGTCGGGCTGGTGCTCACCAGCACCGCGTGGGCGCTGGCCGGGGTGGCCGGGGCGAGGAGGAGGGCGACCAGGGTGACCAGCAGGCCGGCGACGGTCCCCAGCCGGGCGGCCCAGTGGCGGTCGGCGGCGGCCCGTCGGTCGGCCCGGCGGCGGTCGGCGGCGGGCACGGGCCGGCGGCGTACGGCAGCAGTCATGACCAACATGCTTCCCGACGCGACCGGCGATCGGCGACCCCTGATCATCCGCGTCCGGCGGCGAGCGCGGTGGAGCGGGGCCGGTCCGGCTCGCCGCTGACCCGGCCCAGCGCCCAGAGCAGGCCGGCCTGCACCACGGCGGCCAGGTGGCCCAGCTCGTGCACGGCGGCGGTGGTCGACGCGGCGATGTCCACCAGGCTGGTGCCGGCCAGACAGACCGCCAGCACCAGGGCCACCGGCAGGAACGCCCGGGCCCGCTCCGGCCGCCAGGCGGCCAGCGCGAAGCCGACGGCGAGGGCGGCGTCGAAGGAGGCCATCTCCCGGCTGGTGTGCGGGTCCGCCGCGACCCCCAGCCCGGCCAGCAGGATCGGCAGCGCGATGGCGAACTGCGTCGCCGCGGCCACCGCCACGGCCACCCGGAGCACCTGGCGGCGGGCCTGCACGGCGGCCGCGGCGCCGGAGCGCGCCGCCGCCCGGTCCGCGGCGACCGCGGCCAGCACCGGGGCGGTCAGATCGGGTACGTCCACCGCCTGCAACCGGGTGAGCCGCGTCACCCGCTCGGCGTGGGCCAGCCAGGAG
The DNA here is from genome assembly GCF_008119785.1 of Micromonospora sp. MP36. Classification (GTDB taxonomy): domain Bacteria; phylum Actinomycetota; class Actinomycetes; order Mycobacteriales; family Micromonosporaceae; genus Micromonospora. The sequence goes on from NZ_VSFA01000009.1 coordinate 60,869, forward strand.
CGGCAGCCCGGGCAGGAGCCGGTGTGCGCCGCCAGGGCCGCGGCCGGGGCCTGCGGGTCCTCCCCGTCCAGCCGGGCCGAGAGCGCCACGCGCACGTCGTCGCACGTCATGAGCGGGTAGTCGGAGAGCCGAGGGGAAAAGTTCCCGACGTGGGCGGGACCACGGAAAGGGCCGAAGGACCCTGCCCGACCCCGGTACGCCGCGTAACCTCGTCAGTCGTGATCCCCGCCCCGCGCGACAGCTCCGCCGGCCACCGTGCGGCGGGGCTCGACGCTGCGCCGGATCCGGCGACGCACTGGGCGCTGGCCGCCCGCGACGGCGATCCGGTGGCCCAGGCCGCCTTCGTCCGGGCCACCCAGGCCGAGGTGTGGCGCTTCGCCGCCGCCCTGGTCGACCCGGACAGTGCCGACGACCTGACCCAGGAGACGTACCTGCGGGCGTTCCGGGCGCTGCCCGCCTTCGAGGGACGGTCCACCGCGCGTACCTGGCTGCTCGGCATCGCCCGGCGGGCCTGCGCCGACCACCTGCGCACCGTGGTCCGCCGGCGGCGGCTCGACGAGCGGCTCGCCGCGCACGCGGTCACCGAGCGGCCGTACCCGGATCCGGCCGGGCAGCTCGGCGCGACCGACCTGGTCCGCCGGCTCCCCACCGAGCGGCGCGGCGCGTTCGTGCTCACCCAGCTGCTCGGCCTGTCCTACGCCGAGGCCGCCGCCGTGGAGGGGGTCCCGGTGGGCACCATCAGGTCCCGCGTCGCCCGGGCCCGCAGCGAGCTGATCGACGCCGTCGGCGACGCCCTCGCCGGATGATGGTGGAACTTTTCTCGGATCCGGGGCGACCAATGACCGTGACCGCACCGAGCACCCGGGCCATCCGCTGGCCCGCCGTCCGACCCTGGCTCGGCATCGCCGTCCGGCTCGGGCTGGCCGCCGTCTGGTTGTTCGCCGGCGCCACCAAGGTCGGCGACCTGGCCGCCTCCGGTCGCGCCGTCAACGCATACCAGGTCATGCCGTACGACGTGGCCGCCGTGATCGGCGCCGCGCTGCCCTTCGTGGAGCTGGCGCTGGGCGTACTCCTGCTCGTCGGGCTGGCCACCCGACTGGCCGCCGGCGTCTCCGCGGCCCTGTTGGTGGTCTTCATCACCGGCATCGCCTCGGCCTGGGTGCGCGGCCTGGCCATCGACTGCGGGTGCTTCGGCAGCGGCGGCCAGCTCGCCGCCGGCCAGGCCCCGACCTACCTCCCGGAGATCCTCCGGGACCTGGGATTCCTGGTCATGGCCGGATTCCTGCTGATCTGGCCCCGCACCCCGTTCTCCGTGGACGGCTGGCTGGCGGGCGCGGCACCCGAGGAGGGCGAGGATGAGTAGTCGGAAGGGCCAGAAGAAGGCGGCCCAGGTGGTCCGCGCGCAGATCGCCCGGGAGAAGCGACGCACCCGCACGATCATCACGTCGATCGCCGCGGTGGTGCTGCTGGTGATCGCCGGGCTGATCGGCTGGACCGTCTACTCCAGCCAGAAGTCGAAGTCCTTCACCTCCCCGCCGAACGCCAACCACACCGGCACCGGCATCGTCCTCGGCCAGGGCCCGGTCACCATCGACCTGTACGAGGACTACCTCTGCCCGGTCTGCAAGCAGTTCCAGGACACCAGCGGGCCGACCATCACCCAGCTGATCAACGAGAACAAGGTGCGGGTGGTCTACCACCCGGTCGCCTTCCTGAACCGCTTCTCCAGCACCCAGTACTCGACCCGCTCCGCGGCCGCCTCCGGCTGCGCCGCGCAGGGCGCGCGGTTCAAGGAGTTCACCGACGCGCTCTTCGCCAAGCAGCCGCCGGAGAACAGCGCCGGGCTCAGCGACAACGAGCTGATCGACATCGGCGCGAGCGTCGGGGTGAACCGGGACGCGATGAGCTCCTGCGTCCGGGACGGCACGTACAAGACGTGGACCGCACACGTCACGGACGACGCCGCCAAGTCCGGCGTCACCGGCACCCCGACCGTCAAGGTCAACGGCAAGGAGCTCACGGACCGCAGCCCCGAGGGGATCAAGGCGGCGGTGGCGGCGGCCGGCAAGTGAGCCGCGTACCGCTGCGCCGGGCGGGGGTGGTGGTCACCGCCGCGCTCGCCGCCCTCCTCGCCCTCGCCGCCCCGGCCGCCGCGCACGGGGCGGACGCCCCCGCCGGCACCGACTACCGGGCCGAGGTGACCTCGCTCAGCCCCGCCCGGCCCGGGCTCACCGCCCGCATGGTCGAGGCGGGGGCCCGGCTGGAGTTGACCAACCGCACCGGGCCGGAGGTCGAGGTGCTCGGCTACTCCGGCGAGCCGTACCTGCGCGTCGGGCCGGGCGGGGTGTACGAGAACACCCGCTCCCCCGCCACCTACCTGAACCGGACCATCACCGGTGACACCCAGCTCCCCCCGCAGGCCGACCCGGCGGCGGCACCTTCCTGGCGGCGGGTCTCCGACGGGCCGTCGGCCCGCTGGCACGACCAGCGGACGCTCTGGCTGGAGTCGGACCTGCCGCCGCAGGTCACCGCCGACCCCACCCGGGAGCAGCGGGTCCGCGACTGGGTGGTGCCGGTGCGCGCCGGCGGCGAGCCGATCGAGGTACGCGGCACCCTGGACTGGGTGCCGCCGCCCGACCCGTACCCGTGGTGGGCGGCCGCCACGCTCGGCTTCCTGCTGGTCGGCGCGGCCGGGCTGGTCCCGGGCGGCTCGGCGGCCGGTGGGCGCGCGCTGCGCGGGGTGGGCGCGCTGCTCGCCCTGGGCGGGCTGGCCACCGTGGCGCTCAGTGTCGGCCGGGCGCTCGACGCCGGGGCCGAGGGCGTCGGCGGGGTGTTGCTCGGGCTGGTCGGCGGACAGACCTGGCCGCTGCTCACCGGGCTCGGCGCGCTCGCCGCCGGCGGGTACGCGCTGGCCCGCCGGGAAGCCGCCGACTTCACGCTCGCCCTGGCCGGGGCGTGCCTGGCGCTCTTCGCCGGAGTGGCGAACCTGGCCGTGCTGTCCCGCTCGGTGGTGCCGGTGCTCTGGCCGGCGAGCCTGGCCCGGGTGTTGGTGACGCTGATCCTGGCCACCGGGGCCGGTGCGGTCGCCGCCGGCCTGCTGCGCCTGCACGCCGCCTCCCGCGCCGCGCGGCAGGCACCCCGCCACCCACGCCCCACCGCCGCCGCCGCGCCCGCACGTCACTGACCCACGCCCCGCCCGCACCCGGCGTGGCACTCAGTCACGGAAAGAGTGGCCATCCACGCCAGCAGGGGCACCTTGCCGTGTTTCTACGGATCTTGGGCGCCCTGGTCGGGGTGGTCAGGAGAGGTGGCGGGGAGCGGTGCGGGGGTTGAAGCCGTACGGGAGCTCCAGGCGGTGCTTCGCCAGGAGGGGCTCGTCGGTGAGGAGGTTGACCGTGGGGGCGTCGGCGACGATCCGGCCGGCGTCCAGGATCACCGAGCGGTCGCAGAGTTCCGCCGCGTACGGCAGGTCGTGAGTGACCATGAGCAGGGTCACCGGCAGGGCACGCAGGATCTCCGCCAACTCCCGCCGGGCCGCCGGGTCGAGGTTGGACGACGGCTCGTCGAGGACCAGGATCTCCGGGTGCATGGCGAGCACGGTGGCCACCGCCACCCGGCGGCGCTGCCCGAAGGAGAGGTGGTGCGGGGCGCGGTTTCGGTGCTCGCTCATCCCCACCGCGGCCAGGGCCTCGTCCACCCGGGCGGCCAGTTCCGCCCCGCGCAACCCCAGGTTGGCCGGCCCGAACGCGACGTCCTCGGCCACGGTGGGCAGGAAGAGCTGGTCGTCCGGGTCCTGGAAGACGATGCCCACCCGGCGGCGGATCTCGGCGAGGGTGTCCCGGTCCCGGCCGACCGTCAGGCCGCCCACGCTGACCGTCCCGTCCGTCGGGGTGAGGATGCCGTTGAGGTGCAGCACCAGCGTGGTCTTGCCGGCCCCGTTCGGCCCGAGCAGGGCCACCCGGTCCCCGCGCGGCACGGTCAGGTCCACCCCGTGCAGCGCGACGTGACCGTCCGGGTAGGCGTACCGGACGCCGCGTACGTCCAGGGAGGGAGGTGTCTGCACGTACCCGATCATCTCAGGACGACCGCGACGGCGGCGATGGTGGCCGCGGCCAGCGGCACCGTCGCGGCGACCGCCCACTGCCCGGCGGTGGCCGCCCCCGCGCCCTGCCACACCGCCGGCATCCGCCCCGTGTAACCGCGGGACACCATCGCCAGGTAGACCCGCTCGCCGCGCTCGAAGGCACGCAGGAAGAGCGCACCCACCCCGGCGGCGAAACCCCGGAGCTGCCAGAGGAACCGCGGGTCGTCGCCCCGGGACACCCGGGCCACCCGCATCCGCCGGGCCTCGCCCACCAGCACGTCCAGGTAGCGCAGCATGAACGTGGCGATCTGGGTGAGGATCTGCGGACAGCGCAGCCGGTCCAGGCCGACGATCAGATCCCGCGTCGTCGTGGTCGCCGCCAGCAGAAGCGACGCGAGCACACCGAGGGTGCCCTTGGCCAGGATGTTCCACGCGCCGTGCAGCCCGTCCACCGACAGGCTCAGCCCGGCCACCTCGACCCGCTCCCCCGTGCCGAAGAACGGCAGCGCGAACGCGAAGAGCACGAACGGCAGCTCGATCAACGCCCGGCTGAGCAGCCAGCGCGGGCCCACCCAGGCCAGCGCCGCCACGGCGACAACCAGCAGGGCGTACGCGCCGAAGGCCCAGTACGCCTCGCGGGGCGTGGCGACCACCGCGACGGTGAAGAGCACCATCGCGGCGATCTTCACCTCCGGCGCGAGGCGGTGCACCGGTGAGGCGGACTCGCGGTAGAGCACGTGGGCGTGCCCGGCACCCATGACGGCGGGTCCCTCAGCGGGCGCCGGCCGCGCGGGCATCCCGGTCGCCGGCCGGCTCGGACGAGCCGTCCGCCGGGCCGGTCGCGGTGCCGCCCGCCGGGGCGGTCGGGGTGCCGGCCGTCGCGGTGCCGCGGCGGCGGGCCAGCCAGAACAGGCCGCCGCCCAGGGCGAAGGTGAGCAGCACGCCGATCACGCCGGAGAGCCCGGTCGACAGGAACCCGTTGCCGACCCCGCGGACGCCGTAGTCGGCCAGCGGGCTGTCCGCCAACTCGTGGTCCTTGGCCCGCTGCGCCGGGCAGCTCCCGCCGGTGATCTCGTCCTCGGCGTTCACCGTGCAGCCCTTCAGCAGCGACGAGTCGAGCCCATCCGGGTGCGACGAGGCGTAGTTGCTGACCACGCCGGCGAGCAGCAGGGCGACCAGCAGACCGCCGAGGACGAAGGGCCAGGGACGCTTGCTCATCGGACACCTCCGGTGGCCGGGACGGCGGGAGCCGGCACGACCGGCTTGCGGGCGCGCAGCGCGTACACCAGGTCCGGACGGACCTTCGCGACGGTGACCACGGTGGTCGCGGTGATCAGGCCCTCGCCGATCCCGATCAGCAGGTGGACGCCGGCCATCGTGCCGGCCAGGCCAGCGAGGTTGCCGCCCAGGTCGACGGTGCCGCCCAGCCAGTACTGCAGGACGAAGCCCTGGCTGGCAACCACCACGCTGACCAGCGCGGAGACGAAGGCGGTGACGCCGAGACCCGCCGGGGTACGCGGCAGCACCCGCAGCAGCAGCGCGATCAGCAGGTACGCGGCGGCGGTGCCGAGGATCGCCATGTTGGTGATGTTGAGGCCGAGCATGGCCACCCCGCCGTCGCCGAAGACCAGGGCCTGCACGACCAGGACCACGGCCACGCAGAGCGCTCCGACCCACGGGCCGACCAGCAGCGCGGCGAGGGCGCCACCGAGCAGGTGGCCACTGACCCCGGCGGTGAAGATCGGGAAGTTGAGCATCTGCACGGCGAAGATGAACGCGGCCACCAGGCCCGCCATCGGGGCCAGCCGGTCGTCGAGGTCACGGCGCCCGCGCAGCACGCACAGGGTGAGCACGGCGAGCGCGAACGCCGCGAAGATCGCGGCGACGGGACCGTCGATGATCCCGTTCGAGATGTGCATCGCCAGCGTGTCCACTCGACCTCCTCCATGCCGACACCGGTGAGCTTATTGGCAGCCGATCGTTGTTGCCAATCCCTTGCAACAAGCCATGGTGATCATCACTCCGCCGCGCGTCGCCACCGCCCCCGTACGGCCGCGCGGCGGTATCGTCTCCGCCATGACCGACCGCCTCAGCCCCGGTGACCCCGCCCCCGAATTCACCCTCCCCACCGACAGCGGCGGGACCCTCTCCCTGGCCGACCTGCGCAGCCGCAAGGTCATCCTGTACGCGTACCCGGCCGCCATGACGCCCGGCTGCACCAAGCAGGCCTGCGACTTCCGCGACTCGCTCGCCTCACTCCAGGCCGCCGGCTACGAGGTGGTGGGCATCTCCCCGGACAAGCCGGAGAAGCTGGCCAAGTTCCGCGACCGGGACGCCATCACCTTCCCGCTGGTCGCCGACACCGACAGGGCCGTGCTCACCGCGTACGGCGCGTACGGCGAGAAGCAGCTCTACGGGAAGACCGTGACCGGGGTGATCCGCTCGACCTTCGTCATCGACGAGGACGGGAAGATCGAGCGGGCGCTCTACAACGTCAAGGCCACCGGGCACGTCGCCAAGCTCCGCCGGGACCTCGGCCTGGACTGAGGCTGTCGGACCCAGCCGCCGGCGGGCGGGACTGCACACCGTCTCAGCGCGACGCTCTAGACTCATCGGGTCGGCGGGAGTGGCGGAACGGCAGACGCGCAGGCCTTAGGAGCCTGTGTCCGAGAGGACGTGGGGGTTCGAAACCCCCCTCCCGCACCAGCAGCACTGTCGTGAAGGTCACGAAGGTGGGTTCACGCCGCGCCATTCGGCGCAGGATGGCGGGCGTGAACCTGCGCTTCGTCCTCGACCCCGATCTCACCCCCGAGCTGCGCGAGCAGATCGTCGCCCTTTGGGTGGACGTCACCAACGCCGGCGGCGCAGTCGGCTTCGTCGCCCCGGTGACCGCGGCCGAGGTCCGCCCCCTCGCCGAGGAGACCTTCGCGGGTCTGGTCGACGGACCGGACCGGCTGCTGGCGGGCTACGAGGGGGACCGCCTCGTCGGCATCCTGATCATCTCCGACAACCGGTTCCACCTGAAGACGCACTGGCGGGTGCTCAAGCGGGTGATGGTGCACCCCGACACGCAGGGCCGGGGGCACGGTGCCGCGTTGATGCGCGAGGCCGAGCGGATCGGCCGGGAACTGGGCCTGACGGCGCTGCACGTGACGCTCCGGGACGGCCTCGGCCTGGGCGCGTTCTACGGCCGGCTCGGCTACCGGGAGGTGGGGCGGCTGCCCGCCGCGCTGCGCCTCGGCCCCGGCGACGACCGGGACGAGGTCTTCATGTGGCTCGACCTGGACGCCGACGTCGCGGCGGCCTGACCGCGCCGGACCGGCCGCCCGGGCGGGCGGCCGGGTCACCAGGCGACGCCGATCCCGTCGCCCGGGTACCAGTGCCGGGCCGGGGTCTCCCGGTATGCGAGGAAGCGCCGGCCGGTGCGTTCGGCATGCTGGGCCAGGACGTTGGTGGCCGTGGCGTTGTCGGTGAGCAGCATCGCGTCGGGTGCGAGTTTCGCCTCGATCGTCTCGAACTCGCGCTGCTCGTGCACCCGGCTGTGGTCGCTGTCGTGCAGGAAAAGGTCGACCGGCCGGTCCAGCGCGTTGATGGAGGCGATGGAGTCGCCGATGACGAGGTCGACCACCTCGGCCCAGGGTGTGGCCCGGGCGAGGTAGCCGGCCTCGGGGTTGATGTCGAGCGAGGTGAGCCGGCCGGGGTGTCCTTCGGCGGCGTTGCGGAGCAGGGCGGCGGCCAGGACGCAGCTGCCGAGGCCCTTGTCCACGCCGGTCTCCACGACGTGGGCGGGTTTGCGGGCGCGGACGATGGCGTACCAGCCGATCCGGCGGGCGTAGCGGACGTGCCGGTCGGCCAGGCCGCGCCGGGACGCGGTGGCGGTGGCGGTCTCGATGTGCCCGCGTAGCTTGTCGTCGCCTTCCAGCTCGGCGAACCAGGCGCGCACCTGCCCGACGGGGACGTCGCACACCACGCTGACGAACCAGGCGAGGTGGTGCCGGCTGAGCGTGGTCAGGTCGTACGTGTAGTTGTGATGCTCCCGGGAGGTGAGCAGCCAGCGGGCGGAGGTGCGCAGCACCTTGGCGTCGTGCTTGGCGACCTTGGCCAGGCGGGTCGGAAAGGCGGCGACCGGCGCCAGCCGGGTGCGGGCGATGGCCCGACGGAGCTTCGTTGCGTCCACCTGTGCGGTTGTACCAGGTTGGGGGACGACTGGCGAGGAAAGTTTTGTCGCCGTCCGGATGGCCGGTGGGTGGCCGGTCGGAGGAGGGGCCCGCGCGCCGGAACGTGACTCAGTAGCATCGCCCACATGTCAGATCAGCAGCAGCTTGTCGTCGCCGCGCCGGACGAGCCCGCCCAGTCGTCCGAAGTGGAACACGAGGGCTCGGAGAGGGATCCGGCGCCGCCGCGGCGCCGGCGACGGGGCCGGCGGATCGCGCTGATCACGCTGCTGGTGGTGGCGTTGCTGGGCTTGGGCGGCGTCGGGGCGGGCGCCTTCTACCTGCGTTCGGTGGATTCGCGGGTCGAGCGGGTCGACGCCTTCGAGGGGGTGCCGCAGGAGGCCCGGCCGCCGGTCGCCGCCAAGGGCGCGATGAACATCCTGGTCCTGGGCAGCGACTCGCGGGACCCGGACAGCACCCAGGGCTCCCGGTCGGACACGATCATCATCGCCCACCTGCCGAAGGACCGGAAGAGCGCGGAGCTGATCGCTATTCCGCGGGACACCTGGGTGCACGTGCCGCGGTCGAAGGACGGCAAGCACGGCGACCGCGACGCGAAGATCAACGCCGCGTACGCCTGGGGCGGGGTGCCGCTGATGGTGCAGACCGTCGAGCAGTTCACCCGCGTACGGATCGACCACGTGGCGATCATCGACTTCGCCGGGTTCAGGGACATCATCGACGCCATCGGGGGCGTCGAGATCGACTCCGAACGGGCGTTCACCTCGATCCACCCGCCGTTCCGGAAGTTCGCCAAGGGCCCGCAGCACATGGACGGGGAGACCGCCCTCGACTACTCGCGGCAGCGCAAGCAGTTCCCGGACGGCGACTTCGCCCGGATCCGACACCAGCAGCAGGTGATCAGGGCGATCCTCGACAAGGCCGCCTCCGGAGGCATCCTCACCAACCCGGGCAAGCTCAACGACTTCGTCCGGGCGTCGTCGTCAGCGGTGTCGGTGGACAAGGGGATGTCGCTGCTGGACATGGCCACCGACCTGCGCAACCTGCGCGGCGGCAACCTGTTCTTCTTCACCAGCCCGACGAAGGGCACCGGCCGGGTCGGCAGCGAGAGCGTCGTGTTCCCGGACACCGCGAAGGCGCAGTCGTTCTACGACGCGGTGCGGCGCGACGCCGTCAAGGAGATCGTGGGCAGCGCGCGGCAGTGACCGTAGCGGCCGGCTGGTGTCCCCCGGCGGTCAGCCGCCGGGGGATGCCGGCAGGCCGCGGGGCCGACGCGTGCCGAGCAACTCGATCATGGCCTGGTGCGCAGGTTTCGGCCGGAACTGGGCGTCCAACAGGCAGGCCGCGCCATAGCCGCGGTGGTAGCCAGGTATCCAGCTGCGAGCGTCGGTGAAGCCCCAGACGGTGAGCGACACACAGGCGGATACGGACAGGCAGGCCGCCAGCACGTCACGGTAGACGGTGGCCTGCTGGTGCAGCTTCTCCGGGCTGGCCGGCAGCTTGATCCGGACGTCGAGTTCGGTGACGGCGACGGAGACGCCCAGCGCGGCGAAGCGCTGCAGGTTGCCGGCGAAGTCCTTGGGCGGCCGGTTCCACTCCAGGTGGCTCTGGAAGCCCACCCCGTCGACCGGCACCCCCTGGGCGCGTAGGTCCCGGACCAGCTTCAGCAGGGCGTCGGCCTTGCGGGTCCGGCCCTCGACGCCGTAGTCGTTGATGAACAGGCGCGCGCCGGGGTCGGCCGCGTGCGCCCACCGGAAGGCGTCCGCGATGTAGCCGGGGCCGAGCTTGCGTAACCACAGGGTGTCCCGGAGGGTGCCGTCCTCCGCCAGCACCTCGTTGACCACGTCCCAGGCCCACACCCGGTCCCGGTAACGGGAGACCACGGCGGTGATGTGGGCCCGCAGCACCGCGCGGAGCCGTTCCGGCGACCAGTCCGGCGAGACCCACTGCGGCACGTCGGTGTGCCAGACCAGGGTGTGGCCGTACACGGACTGCCGGTTGCGCTGGGCGAGGTCGACGAGTTGGTCGGCACCGACCCAGGTGTACACGCCCTCCGACGGCTCCAGGTTGCGCCACTTCATCGCGTTCTCGGCCGTCACCGTGTCGAACTCGGACGCCAGCACGTCCCGATAGGCGGGGTCGAGGTTCAGCGCCCGGCCGTCGATGGCCGTGCCGATCCGGACCCCGGGCGGCATGAGGTCGCGCAAGTTGTCGCGTTCTGGAGTTGGCGCGGCCGAGGGCGTCGGGGAGCTGGCGGCGGACGGGCCGGCGGAGCGCTCGTGCCCGCTGGCGGTGACGACCACCAGGGCCGCCAGCAGGACGGCGCTGACCACCAGGGTCGCCGCGAGGATCAGGATCGGCCGGCCGGGGCGGCGGGGAGCCTCCGTCACCGCGTCGACGGGTCCGCGGCGGCGTCGAGCGCCCACGGCGCCCGGGTGAAGTTCAGCCGGGCCCGGTCGGCGAAGTCCGCCCGGGCCAGGCCGGGCACCGCGTCGTCGGTGAGCATTGCGGCCAGTATCCGGGACACCTCCGCCGGGTCCCGGGGCACCCGCGCGAGTCGCCGCGCCGCCGGCTGGGCGATCTCGTCCAGGAAGTCGTCGCACTTCTTCTGGTATGGCACCAGGGTGAACGGCACGCCGGCCAGGTAGGCAAAGACGGCGCCGTGCAGCCGCATGTGCAGGCCCAGGTCGCACCGCTTCATCTCGTCCCAGCACGCCCGTACGCCGTCCCGGGCGGTCACCGTCCGCACGTCGCAGAGCCCGTCCACGGCGGCCTGCAGCCGCTGGCTGACCCGTTCGTCGCCGTGCACCGGATGGGTGTTGAACACGAACACCGTCAGGTCGACCGGCTCCTTGAGCACTAGGGCCCGTACGCCCTCGATTAGGGCGTCCTCCCGCAGCCGCGACTCCTCGTCGGCGGCCTCGTAGTCCACCCCGAGCAGGGTCACCCCGAGCCGGGCCCGGCCGCGCGGGGCGGCGCGGGGGGCGCCGGTCGGGACCGGCTCGCCGAGCGCCTCGGGCAGCAGGCCTGCGAGGTCCCCGGCGGGTACGAGCCGGCCCGGGTAGTCGGCGCCGCGCAGCAGTTCCGCGGAGGCGAGGTCGCGGACGCCGATGAAGTCGATCCGGCGCAGCACCTCGAGCAGCCGCCGCTCGGCGGCCGACGAGAGGAACGGCCCGACGGAGACACCGACGGCCGCCATCGGGTGGCCGGACACCCGGGAGAAGAGCGAGAAGAGCTTCTTCTCGCTGAGCGGGCCCATCTCGCGGAACACCGAACCGCCGCCGAAGACCACCATCGAGGAGTGCCGGAGCAGGGCGGCCTTGTTGAGCAGGGTGCCGGCCCGGCCGGTCACACCGGACCGGGCGTACCAGCGGGGGTCCATCCCGGTGCGGTCCTCGGGCAGGTCCACCAGCGGCGGCGCGGCGAAGATGGGCTCTCGGGCTCCCCAGTAGACCCGCATCGCCCAGTCCAGGACCACGCAGAAGGCGTTGTCGCCGACGTTGTCCATGCCGTAGTAGCCGACGACCAGGGGACGCCGGGCGGCGGGCGCCGGTTCAGGACGCACGGGAACCCTCCCTTGTCAGGCGCCGCCGGACGTCCCGCCAGGACGGTAGAGCCGCGTCTCGGACCACCCGCCGGCGCACCGCGACCCAGAACAGGCAGCAGAGCGCGACCTCGGCGACGACGGTGGCGGTCGCCGCACCCATGATGCCCCACAGCGGCGTGGCGACCGCCAGGGCGGCCAGGTAGACCGCCGCACCGGCGCCCTGGTATGCGACCTTGCGGCGGAGCAGGCCGCCGCTGGTGAGCAGGGACGCCACGGCCGCGCCACCGAACCGGAACGGGATGGCCAGCGCCAGTACGGCGAGGACGTCCGCCGAGTCGGCGTACTCCGGGCCGAGCAGGAGGGGCAGCACCGGGCCGGCGGCGACCGCCACCATCGCCGCGACGGCCGCCCCGAGCACGACCATGCCGGCCCCGCCGTAGCGGTAGGCCAGCAGGATGGCGTCCCGGTCGGAGCCGGCCCAGCGGTGCAGCTTGGCGAGGAAGTACTGCTGGTAGACGACCCGGGGCACCAGGTAGACGGCGGCCAGGACGGACATCGGCACGGACAGCAGGGCGGCCGCCTCGGGGCTGAGGAACTCGCCGGCCACCACCGTGCCGAGGTACATGCCGAGCAGGTAGAAGACGTTGCCCAGGACGAAGGGCAGGGCGGCGCCGAGCACGGCGCGTACCGCGACCGGCTGGGCCGCCGGGGCCGGGCCGGCGGGCCGGGGATGGCCCTCCAGCGGCATCGTGCCGCGGATGAACGGGCGCATCACCAGCAGGCTGGCCAGCACGGTCAACAGGGCGACGGCGGCGTAGCCGGCCGCCGCGGCGACCACGCCGAGGCCGAACGCCCACACCCCGAGCACCACCGCCACGCGGCCCAGGTGCGGCGCGAGTTGCAGCGCGGAGAGCCCCCGATAGTCGCCCCGCAACTGCTGCACCGAGGCGACCAGCCCCAGCGCGGCCTGGGCGAGCACGACGGCGGCCAGCAGGACGCGGACGGTCGCCGTCCGCGAGTCGGGCAGCGCGACGACACCCCACAGCAGCACCGCCGCGACGATCAGTGCGCAGCAGCCGGCGACCGCGCGCAGGGCGGGGCGCACCCAACGGTACGCCCCGGTGCCCTGCTGCCCGAACTGCTGCAACCAGAGTTCGGAGACGCCGAACACGGCCAGCGGGGCGGTCAGCGAGATCAGCGCCAGCGCGGTGGTGAACGTGCCGAAGGCGGCCTGGGAGAGGCTGCGAGCCAGCAGGATCTGCGTGCCGAACGCGGCGATCGTCACCCCGACCTGGCTGAGCCCCAGCATGCCGAGGTGCACGAGCATGGTGACCAGCCGGTTGCGGGCCCGTCGGGGCCGGGCCGGGTCGCCGGTGCGCAGCTCAACGGCCGAGGGTGACAAGCCACTTCCCCGCTTCGCTCAGCGTACGCAGGGCCTTGATGCCCAGGCCGCTCCCGGGCACCCGCGAGGGCCGGTACATGTCGACGAGGCGGAACCAGAACCCCAGCCCGCCCATCCGGCCCCGGGTGACGTTGCCGTCGTGGCGGCGGAACTGCACGACCGGGTGCGCCAACCGGCGCGGGTGAACCCCGGCCCGCAGCGCGCGCAGCACCAGCTCGATGTCCTCGAAGAGCCGGAAGCTCTCGTCGTATCCGCCGATGTGGTCCAGCACCCGCCGATCGATGGTGGTGCCCGAGTGCTTGAACGGAAGCCGGGGCCGGGTCAGCACGCCCAGCAGCATGCGGCCCGGTGTGGCGTACTCGGGCAGTCGGATGACCTGGCTCCGCCCCCCGCTGACCTCGCGATAGTCGGTGTAGATCCAGCTCGCCCCGGTGGTGGTGATCAGGTGGTGCAGCCGGGCGAGCGCGTCCACGGACAGCTCGTCGTCGGAGTCGAGCACGGTGACGTACCGGCCGGTCGAGGTGCGCAGGGCGAGGTTGCGGGCCTGGGCGATGCCGGTGGGTGGCTGGGCGACCACTCTGACCCGGGCGTCGGAGGAGAGCATCGCCTCGTCCATCACCTGCGTGACCGGCACCTGGGAGCCGTCGTCGACGACGACGACCTCGAAGTCGGGGAAGTTGTTCGCGAGCACGGACCGCACCGCGTTGACCAGCAGGACGGCGCGGTCCCGGACGACGATGCAGACCGAGAAGGTGGGCACCACTCGCGGTCTGTCGACCGGCAAGGCCAGCTGCCGACCGAGCGGGCGGGTAAGGCTGCGGTCGGGGAGCTCCTCACCGTGGTCCCGCAGCGACGTCGAGGACCAGGAGCTCATCGGCCTGCCTCCTCCGTCACCGGGCCGACGTCGGCGCCGTGCTGCGCGGTGGGGCGGTGCTGCGCGCCGTGCTCCGCCGCCGTCTCGCCGGTCTCCTGGTCGACGCTGAGGATCAGCAGCAGGCCGAAGACGAAGAGCCAGAGGAAGTACGGGTAGGCCAGCGGCTTCTGGGTCAGCCCGAACAGGACCAGGGTGGCGAACAGCACGACCAGGGGCAGCCGGCCGGCCCGGCTGATCCGGGCCCCGACCAGCCGGTAGAGGCCCACCAGGACGGCGAGGGTCAGGCCCACCCCGACCACGCCCCAGATGACGAGGACCCGCAGCCAGTCGTTGTGCATGTCCCACGGCTCGTAGCCGAAGCCGAACAGCCACACGTCGAACGGGGAGCGGTGGAGGATCTCGGCCACGTCGTTCCAGATGGCGCCCCGGCCGTGCATGAAGGTGTCGGAGCGGACGTCCAGCGACCCCACCTCGGTGAGGGTCACCCGGGCCTTGTTCCGGATGGTGGCGCTGCTCAACGCCCCGGCCAGCCCGACGACGACGGCCGCTCCCCCGACGACGGCCAGGGGCAGTCGCCGGCGTGCCGCGCCGGCCCGCCACCCGCGGAGCCGCCTCGCCTCGAACGCCGCCACGATGACGGCCAGGCACACGATGGTGAAGCGGTGCAGCGACACGATCCCGGTGGCGACGAAGAGGGCGATCAGTGCGTACCGCACCGCGGTACGCACGCGCAGTCGCGGACCCAGGACGTAGATCATGAACACCGCGAACATGAGCAGCCGCCCGAGCGACATCGGGTGGTAGTAGCCGCCGGACGCCCGGCCGATCTTCTGCCCCGGCAGCTCGAAGTAGAAGGAGTACGGGATCACCCCGGCCACCTGCAGCCAGGCCAGTACGCAGTGCACGACCGCCCCGGCCACCACGACCCCGGCGACCAGGGCCAGCCAGCGCTGCGGGATCCAGTCCCGCTGCAGCAGCATCAGGCCGAGCAGGGCCAGCGGGGCGAACCCGACGACCAGCCGCAGCGCTTCGGCCGGAATGGCCGAGGTGGGCTCCAGGTGGGGCCCGTAGATCGAGTAGCGGCGGACGTCGAAGAGGGCGAGCAGGTCCGCGCGGGCCGGGGCAGCCAGGTAGGCGATGCCGGATATGACGAGCATGGCGACGAGCGCCACCAGCATGAACAGCAGGGCACGGGCGGGCAGCCGGCGACCCGCGAGCACTGCCGCGGCGAGCGCGGCCAGCATCAGCAGGGCACCCACGACCGTGGTGATGACGCCGAGGTCGACGCTGTCGCCCGCCTTCGACTCACCGAGGTCGAACAGGGGCTTGACCGCGATCAGCGCCAGGGCCCCGATGACGGCGAGGCGGGCGAGGCGCTCGATCCGGGACGCCAAAGTGCCCGGCGGCACGGTGGCCGGTGCCGGATCCCGGGCCGGGTGGGTCAGCGTCTCCATCGGGCGTGTGTCTCCCATGGTCTGTCGCCACGACCCGACCGCCGGTGCGGTCGATCCGTCGTCGGCCCGGTCGGTGTCGGGCCCACGACCACGCCGTGGCGGCGGCGGTAGGCACCTGACCACCGTCCATGGTGTCTGGTTGGTGTTCGGGCCCGGAAAACAGAAGGACGATATCAGCGGGGTACGGCACCGCGATGCCCCGCACAGTGTGGCCCAGACCGCATCTCCGGCCGCCGAGCTGGGCTTTCAGCAGGCACTTCCGACCGATCCGGCTGATCCGACTTTCCCGCTTGGCG
The DNA here is from genome assembly GCF_008119785.1 of Micromonospora sp. MP36. Lineage (GTDB taxonomy): Bacteria > Actinomycetota > Actinomycetes > Mycobacteriales > Micromonosporaceae > Micromonospora. The sequence goes on from NZ_VSFA01000009.1 coordinate 76,701, forward strand.
CGCTCTCTGCCCGATACGTCACACGCCTTGCGGCCAGCGCGACCGGTCCGGCAAGCTGGCAGCCGTTCACGGCCCGGGTCCGCCGCGACCGACGGATCGGATCCCACCCGGGCCGCCCCTCGCGAAAGTGTGGACGCGTGCCGGAACCGAGTGAGCCGAGATCGATCAGCGTGGTGATCGCCGCGCACAACGAGGCGACCGTGATCGGCGGTTGCCTCGACGCGCTGCTCGCCGACGCCGAGCCCGGTGAGCTGGACATCGTCGTCGTCGCCAACGGCTGCACCGATGCCACCGCCGAGGTCGCCGCCGCCCGCCAAGGGGTGCGGGTGGTGGAGCTGGCGGAGGCCGGCAAGGCCCGGGCGCTGAACGCCGGCGACGCGGTCGCGCGGGGATTCCCGCGGTTCTATATGGACGCGGACGTGGTGCTGAGCCCGGGCGCGTTGCGCCGGATGGCCGAGGCGCTCACCGTCGACGGGCCGGCGCCGCTCGCCGTGACCCCGCGCCGGGAGATGGTCACCGGTGGGCGTTCCCTGCCGGTGCGGGCCTACTACGCGGTGAACACCCGGCTGCCCATCTTCGGCGACGCGTTGTTCGGTCGCGGCACGGTGGGGGTGTCCGCGGCGGGACGGGCCCGCTTCGACGCCTTTCCCGGGGAGATCGCCGACGACCTGTTCCTCGACTCGCTCTTCTCCTCGACGGAGAAGTGTGAGGTGACGGCCGCGACGTCGTACGTGCAGGCGCCCCGTCGGACCCCGGACCTGGTCCGCACCCTGGCCCGGGTCCGGGCCGGCAACACGATGCTGCGCGCCACCCACACCGGGGTCCGCTCGTCCGCCCGCTCGTCGTGGTTGCGGGACGTGGTGCTGCCTCGGCCGTGGTTGGCCCCGGCGGCGGCGATCTACGTCACGCTGACCCTGGTTGCGGCGCTGCGGGCTCGCCGCCATCCACGCGACGGCTGGGGCCGGGACAACTCCACCCGGTGACGGTCCCGCAGCCCGCCGCCGGGGCGGTCAGCGCTGCCGACGCCGCAGGAGCAGGGCGAGCAGCCCGACCACCAGCGCCCCGCCCAGCGCGGCGAAGATGACGGCCGGCAGCGCGGAGGGGCTCGGCTCGTCGGCCTCGAGCCGGTCCCGGTCGGCGGCGCTCTGCCGGTACGCCTGCGCGAGCAGGTTCGTCGGCTGGGCGTCGGCGACCGCGTCCAGGTGGGAGACCGCGGTGGCGGTCCGCCCGCTGAACCAGGCGTCGAGGCCGCTGCGGTAGAGCTTGTCGGTGGCCGAGAGGGTGTTGTCGACCCCCGCCTCGGTGAGCAGCCCGGTGACGGTGGAGACCGGCACCAGGGCCCGGTTCGCCCCGCCGTCGGCGGCACGGTCGCTGTCGAGCACGCCGACGACCCGGCCGGCGGTGTCCACGGCGATGCCGCCGTGTGAGTAGATCCCGAGGCCGTCGTTGACCCGCTGGACGGCGACGCTGCCCTGGTTGCCGGTGCCGGTCACCTGGACCACCTTGGAGTCAAGGGTGAACCGGGCGCCACGGAAGGCGGTGTCGGTGGTCTGGTAGCCCAGCACCAGCAGCACGGTGCCCGGACCGGGCGGGGCCGCGGTGGCCAGTTCGACAGCGGGCAGCTTCGCCTGGGGCAGCTTGACGACGGCGAGGTTGCCGGCGTCGGGTTCCAGCACCCGCACCACCTCGCCGGGAATCGCCGGGCTGGTGGCCAGGTCGCCCCGGGCAACGTTGAACTGCGCCGACACCTGGCTGGTGAAGGGTGCGGCGGGGTCGGTGCCGGTGAACCGGGTGACGGCCAGCTTGGACCGGACGTAACCGTCGAGACCGGTGGGGGCGAGTCGCTTCTGGTCGACGAGGATCCGGCCCAGCGTGTAGAGGGCCCGCTCGCGGGCCGACTCGTCGGTCGGCCGTACGCACTGGCCGTTGGTGAGCACCGTGCCGTCGGAGTTCACCACGAAGCCGGAGCAGCGCCGCTTGAAGGTGACGGGGGTCGGGCTGATCGGAGCGCCGGTCTTGGTGTTGCGGAGGAAGCCGGTGAAGCTCGCCTCGACGAACACCAGGGACGGCGCGGCGATCGCCAGCGCCCGCTCCTCCGGGCTGTACGGCGCCGCCTGGGCCCAGGGCTTGAGTCCGGGCGCGCTGGCCGACGCCGTCGCGGGCGTCGTGGCGAACCCGGTGCCCGGGTCCGGCCGGTTCGGGGACGACTCCTCGCCCGAGTTCGCCCACAGCAGGGCGCCGGTGCCGGCGGCGGCCAACAGGACGACGAGCCCGGCGACGAGCGCCGCCCGCAGTCCACGTGACCGCGTCGGCGCGGGCGAGGGCTGGATGCGGCGGGCCGGGTCGGCGAACGGGTCGGCGAACGGGTCGGCCGGCGGCGCCTCGGTGGGCAGCACGGGCCGGGCCGGCGAGATCGGCGCGGCCTCGACCGGCTGCTGCGGCACCGCGGTGGCGTGCATCGCCCACGGCAGCGGAGCGCCGGACGTCGGGGTGGGCGTGCCGGAGACCGGGGCCCCGGAGACGGGCTGCGGCGGTTGGGCGACGGTGCCGGTGGCCGGGATCAGCACCTCCGCCTCCGACTCGGCCGGCTGCAGCTCCATGCCGAGGGTCTGGAACAGGCGTTGCGCGCCCATCCCTTCCTCCGACGCGTACGCCGCCCAGGGCCGCGCGGCGGCGAAGTCGGCGTTGACGTAGCGCTGCCCGCCCGGGGCCTGGGCCATCGCGTTGGCCGCGTTGGCGAACGCCTGCCGCCAGGGCTGGTCGGCGGCCGCGGCGCCCTCGAGCACGGCCACCGTCACCAGCCGGTCCTGTCCGTCGACGGCCCACCACGCCGTACCCACCTGGCAGACGCCGAGCGCCTCGGTGAACCTGTACGGACCAACCGGCTGCATGCCCAACTCCTCTGTTCACTCGCCGTGCGGATAGTACAGAGAGCCCGCCCGCGCTCTCGTCCTCCGGTCGAGGGGCACCGGCTGGCCCGGCCGGGTCCCGTCGGCGGGCCGGAGGTTGCGTTCTGAAAGTTTTCATGCATAGAGTCACGGCATGAATGAAGGAGCGGCGTCCGGCGAGCCGCTGCTCGACCTGTTCCACGGCGTGCGGCTCACCCCGACCCAGCGCCGGATCGCGCACTGCCTGGTGCAGCACGCGGCCGCGGCGGCGTACCTGTCCGCGGCCGAGGTCGCCGAGCTGGCCGGGGTGAGCCAGCCGTCGGTGACCCGGTTCGCGATGGCGCTCGGCCACGACGGCTACCCCGCGCTGCGCCGCCGACTGCGGGAACTGACCGCCACCGGCGCGGCCGACCCGGCCGACGCCGGCAACGCCCTGCAGCGGGCGGTCCGTGCCGAGATGGGCAACCTCGACCGGCTCGCCACCCAACTCGCCGACGCCGACCGGATCGCGGAGGTGGGGAAGCTGCTCGCGGCCAGCCGCCCGCTGCCGGTGCTCGGGCTGCGCGCCGCCGCGCCGCTGGCCGCGTACTTCGCGTACTTCGCCGCGAAGGTGCACCCGGACGTGCGGGTGCTCGACGACGGGGGCAGCCTCCTCGCCGACCGGCTCGAACAGGCCGCCGCCGCCGGGGCGAGCGCGCTGCTCGCGTTCGTGCTACCCCGCTATCCCCGGGAGACCCTGGACGCGCTGCGCGAGGCCCGGGACGCCGGGCTGACCGTCGTGGCGATCACCGACTCCCCGGTGAGCCCGGCCACCGACCACGCCGAGGTGGTGCTCCCCGCCGCCGTCGGCACCGACCTGGTCTTCGACCTGCACACCGCACCGATGACCCTGGCCATGGTGGTGCTCCAGGCGATCTGCGACGCCACCCCGGCCGAGACCCAGGCCCGACTCGAGGCGTTCGAGTCGTCCGCCGCCCGCCGTCAGTTGTTCCTCGGCTGAGAGGAGTACGCAATGCACCAGCCCGTCCGCGCCGCCCGCGGCACCACACGCACCGCCAAGGGGTGGCCGCAGGAGGCCGCCCTGCGGATGCTGATGAACAACCTCGACCCGGAGGTGGCCGAGCGCCCCGAGGACCTGGTGGTCTACGGCGGCACCGGCAAGGCCGCGCGGGACTGGCCGTCGTACCACGCGCTGGTCCGGACGCTGACCGACCTGCGCGACGACGAGACGATGCTGGTGCAGTCCGGCCGTCCGGTGGGCGTCATGCGTACCCACGAGTGGGCGCCCCGGGTGCTGCTGGCCAACTCCAACCTGGTCGGCGACTGGGCCACCTGGCCGGAGTTCCGCCGGCTGGAGCAGCTCGGCCTGACCATGTACGGGCAGATGACCGCCGGCTCCTGGATCTACATCGGCACCCAGGGCATCCTCCAGGGCACGTACGAGACGTTCGCCGCGGTGGCGGCGAAGCGCTTCGGGGGAAGCCTCGCCGGCACCCTCACGCTGACCGCCGGCTGCGGCGGGATGGGTGGGGCGCAGCCCCTCGCGGTCACCATGAACGGCGGCGCGTGCCTGATCGTGGACGTGGACCGCAGCCGGCTGGAGCGCCGGGCGCACGACCGCTACCTGGACGAGATCGCCGAGTCGCTGGACGACGCGGTCGAGCGGGCGCTCGCCGCGAAACGGGACCGGCGGGCGCTCAGCGTCGGGGTGGTGGGCAACGCGGCCACCGTCTTCCCGGAGCTGCTGCGCCGGGGCGTCGCCATCGACATCGTCACCGACCAGACCAGCGCGCACGACCCGCTGTCGTACCTGCCGGAGGGGGTGGAGCTGGCCGACGCCCGCGACTACGCGGCGGCGAAGCCGGCCGAGTTCACCGACCGGGCGCGGGCGTCGATGGCGAAGCACGTCGAGGCGATGGTCGGCTTCCTCGACGCCGGCGCAGAGGTCTTCGACTACGGCAACTCGATCCGCGGCGAGGCGAAGCTCGGCGGCTACGAGCGCGCCTTCGACTTCCCCGGCTTCGTGCCGGCGTACATCCGGCCGCTGTTCTGCGAGGGCAAGGGCCCGTTCCGCTGGGCGGCGCTCTCCGGTGACCCGAAGGACATCGCGGCCACCGACCGGGCCATCCTCGACCTGTTCCCCGAGAACGAGTCCCTGGCGCGGTGGATCCGGATGGCGGGCGAGCGGGTGGCCTTCCAGGGCCTGCCGGCCCGGATCTGCTGGCTCGGCTACGGCGAGCGGGACAAGGCCGGGGTGCGGTTCAACGAGATGGTCGCCGCCGGCGAGCTGAGCGCGCCGGTGGTGATCGGCCGGGACCACCTGGACTGCGGCAGCGTGGCGAGCCCCTACCGGGAGACCGAGGCGATGGCCGACGGCTCCGACGCGATCGCCGACTGGCCGCTGCTCAACGCGCTGGTCAACACGGCCAGCGGGGCGTCGTGGGTGTCCATCCACCACGGCGGCGGGGTGGGCATCGGCCGGTCCATCCACGCCGGGCAGGTCTGCGTCGCCGACGGCAGCGCCCTGGCGGGGCAGAAGATCGAGCGGGTGCTCACCAACGACCCAGCCATGGGCGTCATCCGGCACGTCGACGCCGGCTACGACGACGCCCGCGAGGTCGCCGCCCGCACCGGCGTCCGGGTGCCCATGGCGGAGGGCACGGAGGGTACGGCGTGAGCGATCTCGCCGTGCGGTTCCGCAAGCTGTGGGACGAGCTGGCCCCCGTCGGGCGGGACGCGGGCAGCGGCGGCTACCTGCGGTACGCCCTGACCGAGCCGGAGCTCACGCTGCGCGCGTGGTTCCGGGAGCAGGCCGGGCAGCGCGGCATGCCGGTCACCGAGGACGGCAACGGCAACCTGTTCGCCTGGTGGGGCGACCCGGCGGCCGGGGACGCGGTGCTCACCGGCAGCCACTTCGACTCGGTGCCGCACGGCGGCGCGTACGACGGGCCGCTCGGGATCGTCACCGCGTTCCTCGCCGTGGACGAGCTGCGGGCGGCCGGCGTCGCCCCGGTCCGGCCGGTGGCGGTGGCCGCGTTCGTGGAGGAGGAGGGGGGCCGCTTCGGCGTACCCTGCCTGGGGTCGCGGCTGCTCACCGGGGAGATCGCGGTAGAGCGCGCGGCCGGGCTGCGCGACGCGGCCGGGGTGAGCTTCGCCGAGGCGCTGGGCGACCGGCCGGCGGGCGCCGACCCGGGCCTGCTCGGTCGCTTCGCGGCCTTCGTGGAGCTGCACGTGGAGCAGGGCCGCGCGCTGGTCGACCAGGGCGCGCCGGTCGCGGTGGCCAGCGCGATCTGGCCGCACGGCCGCTGGCGCCTCGACTTCCACGGCGAGGGCAACCACGCGGGTACGACCCGGATGGCCGACCGCCGCGACCCGATGCTCACCTACGCGTTCACCGTGCTGGCGGCGAACAAGGAGGCCCGGCTGCGCGACGCGCACGCCACGATCGGCCGGGTGGCCGTCGAGCCGAACGCCACCAACGCGATCCCGTCGCGGGTGACCGGCTGGCTGGACGCCCGGGCGGCCGAGCCGGAGACGCTGCACGGCCTGGTCGAGGCGGTGCGGGCCAAGGCCGCCGAGCGGGCGCGCCGGGACGGCACCGAGCTGACCTGCACCGAGGAGTCGGCCACCCCGCTGGTGGCGTTCGACGGCGGGCTGGCCGACCGGCTGGCCCGGCTGCTCGACGCGCCGGTGCTGCCCACCGGGGCGGGGCACGACGCGGGGGTGCTGGCCGCGCACCTGCCCACCGCGATGCTCTTCGTCCGCAACCCGACCGGGGTGTCACACTCCCCCGCCGAATCCGCCACCGACGCCGACTGCGCCGCCGGGGTGACCGCCCTGGCCCGGGTGCTGGAGGAGCTGGCATGCCGCTGACCCGCTGGCTGGCCGAGTACGCCTGGCTGCCCGACCAGGCCGAACCCACGCCCGACGTGCTGATCGAGGCCGAGGGTGGCCGGATCACCGCGGTCACCCCGCTGGTCGGCGGCGGCACGCCGGCCGCCGGGGTCGAGGTGCTGCGCGACGCGGTACGGCTGCCCGGGCTCACCCTGCCGGGCCTGGCCAACGCCCACTCGCACGCCTTCCACCGGGCGCTGCGCGGGCGTACCCACTACGGGCGGGGCGACTTCTGGAGCTGGCGGGACGTCATGTACGCCGTGGCCCCCCGGCTCGACCCGGAGTCGTACCTGGCCCTGGCCCGGGCCGCGTACGCGGAGATGGCGCTCGCCGGGATCACCTGCGTCGGGGAGTTCCACTACCTGCACCACGGCCCGGACGGCACCCCGTACGCCGACCCGAACGCGATGTCGGCGGCGCTGGTCGAGGCGGCTGCGCACGCGGGCATCCGGATCACGCTGCTGGACACCGCGTACCTGACCGCCGGGGTGGACGGCGCGCCGCTGACCGGGCCGCAGCGGCGGTTCGGCGACGGGGACGCGCTGCGCTGGGCGGAGCGGGTGAGCGCGTTCCGCCCGGAGAACGACCACGCCCGGGTGGGCGCGGCGATCCACTCGGTGCGCGCGGTGCCGGCGGAGCAGCTCGCCACCGTGGCCGGCTGGGCGGACCGCAACGGCGTGCCGCTGCACGTGCACCTCTCCGAGCAGCCGGCCGAGAACGACGCCTGCCGGGCCGTGCACGGCTGCACCCCGACCCGGCTGCTGGCCGACCACGGGGTGCTCGGCCGGCACACCACCGCGGTGCACGCCACCCACCCGACCAGCGCGGACATCGCCCTGCTCGGGGAGAGCCGGACCGGGATCTGCCTGTGCCCCACCACCGAGCGGGATCTGGCCGACGGGATCGGGCCGGCCCGCCGGATGGCCGAGGCGGGCAGCCCGCTCAGCCTCGGCAGCGACAGCCACGCGGTGGTCGACCTCTTCGAGGAGGCCCGCGCGGTGGAGCTGGACGAGCGGCTGCGTACCCGCCGGCGGGGGCACTTCACCGCCGCCGAGCTGCTCGCCGCCGCCACCGTCGCCGGGCACGCCGCGCTGGGCTGGGGCGACGCCGGCCGGCTGTCCGTCGGGGGCCGAGCCGACCTGGTCACCGTACGGCTGGACAGCGCCCGCACCGCCGCCGTGCCGCCGGTCGGGGCGATCTTCGCGGCCGGCGCGGCCGACGTCACGCACGTGGTCGTCGACGGGCGCACCGTGGTCGCCGACGGCCGGCACCTGACCGTGGACGTTCCCGCCGAGCTGCAGGCCGCCATCGCGGAGGTGACCTCATGACCGGCTTCCCGCAGCGGCCGGTGCGACCGGGCGACCCGGCCCGGCCCGCGGTGCGCCACACCGGCAGCCTGCTGGTGGACAACATCGGCGAGCTGGTCACCAACAGCTTCGGCGAGGGCGAGGGCGGGCCGCTCGGCATCCGACGGAACGCCGCGCTGCTGGTCGAGGACGGGGTGGTGGCCTGGATCGGGCCGGCCCGGGGCGCCCCGGCCGCCGACCGGCGGATCGACGCCGCCGGCGCCGCCGTGCTGCCCGGGTTCGTGGACAGCCACGCCCACCTGGTCTTCGCCGGGGACCGGGCCGCCGAGTTCGCCGCCCGGATGGCCGGCGAGCCGTACACCGGAGGCGGCATCCGCACCACCGTCGGCGCCACCCGCGCCGCCTCCGACGACGAGCTGCGGGCCACCGTGCACCGGCTGCGCGGCGAGGCGATGCGGCAGGGCACCACCACCATCGAGATCAAGAGCGGGTACGGGCTCACCGTCGCCGACGAGGCCCGCTCGCTGCGGATCGCCGCCGAGTTCACCGAGGACACCACGTTCCTCGGCGCGCACGTCGTCCCCGCCGAGTACGCCGACCGCCCCGACGACTACGTCGGCATGGTGTGCGGGCCGATGCTGGCCGCCGCCGCCCCGTACGCCCGCTGGATCGACGTGTTCTGCGAGCGGGGCGCCTTCGACGTGGACCACGCCCGCGCGATCCTCGCCTGCGGGCAGGCGGTCGGGCTGGGCGTACGGGTGCACGCCAACCAGCTCGGCCCCGGCCCGGGCGTGCAGCTCGGAGTGGAGCTGGGCGCGGCCAGCGTGGACCACTGCACCCACCTGTCCGACGCCGACGTCGACGCCCTCGCCTCGCACCGCATCGACTGCATGTGCGCCGAGGGTCAGCACACCACCACGGTCGCCACCCTGCTGCCCGGGGCGGAGTTCTCCACCCGGTCGCCGTACCCGGACGCCCGGCGGCTGCTCGACGCGGGGGTGACCGTGGCGCTGGCCACCGACTGCAACCCCGGGTCGTCGTACACGTCGTCGATGCCGTTCTGCATCGCGCTGGCCGTACGCGAGATGCGGATGACCCCGGCGGAGGCGGTCTGGGCCGCGACCGCCGGCGGGGCGGCGGCGCTGCGCCGCCGCGACGTCGGCCGGTTGGCGCCTGGCGCCCGGGCCGACCTGTTGATCCTCGACGCCCCGTCCCACCTGCACCTGGCCTACCGGCCGGGGGTTCCCTTGATCCGCCAGGTTCTGCACACCGGAGTGCCGCAGTCAACTTCTCGGCCCTGAGGGACCGTACTTGTTCGGTCCTACAGGGTGGTTGACCAGCCCCAGAAACCTCTGAAGGGAGGGATCTACGTTGTACACAGGTCAGAAGACCCACTCCGGGGTGCTTCCTCAGCCCCGGACCCTGGAATCCGCGTCAGCAGACACGGCCCCGAGAAGCCACGAAACGGGACGCGGACGCCACCCGGCAGCCGGTGTGCGACATGGGCGAGGGGAGACCGGCGCAAGCCGGCGTCACCCGGAACCTGCCTCGGCGGGAACCGGAGCGGGCCGTGAGGCCCAAACCCACCCGGCGGTGTTCGTGGTTGACCGCCATCACCGGCCGTTGCAGCCGTGCACGCCGGCACGAGCACGCAAGCTGATCGCGGGCGGGCGTGCCGTGGTCCACCGGCACACCCCGTTCGTGATCCGGCTCAAAGACCGCGAGCTCGCCTCCTCGCAGGTGGACGGGGTTGAGGTCGGGATCGATCCGGGGTCGAAGTTCACCGGCATCGCGGTCTTCCGCACAGAGAACGCGGATGACGACATGGTCCGGACCGGCTTGTTCGGAATTGAGGTTCGCCATCGGGGTGGGCAGATCCGGGACAGGTTGGCCGCCCGCGCCGATCTACGGCGTGGCCGTCGGTCGCGGAACCTGCGCTACCGGTCATCCCGATACGCCAATCGGCGTAGGCCGCAAGGGTGGTTGGCGCCATCGTTGCGGCACCGGGTCGACAACACCATGTCCTGGGTTCAGCGGCTTTGCCACTGGGCACCCGTGACCCGGCTGCATGTGGAGCGGGTCGCGTTCGACACCCAACTCCTGCAGAACCCCGACATCTCCGGCGTCGAGTACCAGCACGGCACCCTGCACGGCTACGAAGTCCGCGAGTACCTCCTCGCGAAGCACGGACGCAAATGCGCCTACTGCGGGGCAGTCGGAGTGCCGCTGAACATCGACCACATCGTGCCCCGCTCACGCGGCGGCTCCGACCGGGTGTCGAACCTGACCTTGGCCTGCATCCCCTGCAACCAGGCCAAGGCCGCCATCCCCATCGGCACCTTCCTCGCGGACCAGCCCGCCGTGCTGGCCCGGATCCGACGACAACAGAAACTGCCACTCCGGGATGCCGCAGCGGTCTCGACGACTCGGTGGGCGTTGTGGCACGCCCTTGTGGCCACTGGCCTGCCAGTGCAGGTCGCCACCGGCGGGCGCACCAAATGGAATCGACACCGCACCGGCGCTCCGAAGAGCCACACCCTCGACGCCCTCCACGTCGGCGTACTCACCACCGTGTGGTCCTGTCCGAAGCAGGTGCTCGTGGCCACCGCCACCGGGCGCGGAAGCTATGCCCGCACCCGTGCCGACCAACACGGCTTCCCCCGACTACGACTACCCCGAACCAAAACCATACGCGGCTTCCAAACCGGCGACCTGGTACGCGCTGTCGTACCCACCGGCAAGAACACCGGCCGGCATGAGGGCCGAGTCGCTGTCCGAACCACCGGCCGTTTCAACATTCGCACCCGCCACACCCTCGTACAGAGCGTGCACCACCGACACGTCCACCTGCTGCAACGCGCAGACGGATGGGCCTACACACGAGAGGAGGAACGGCGCTTCCACCCGGCCCCCAACGACCGGGTGTCCACGCCGCATACCTGATGACCGTCACCATCCAGCCCACCGGGATCTCCCCCGCCGACGTGCTCGCCGTGGCCCGCGGCACCGCCAAGGTCGTCCTCGACCCGGCAGCCGTAGACGCCATGACGGCCAGCCGGTCCATCGTGGACGGCATCGAGGCGGCCGGCCGGCCCGTCTACGGCGTCTCCACCGGCTTCGGGGCGCTCGCCAACACCTTCGTGGCTCCGGAGCGGCGGGCCGAGCTGCAGCACGCGCTGATCCGCTCGCACGCCGCCGGGGTGGGCGCGCCGATGCCCCGCGAAGTAGTCCGGGCCATGATGCTGCTGCGGGTTCGCTCGCTCGCCCTCGGCCGCTCCGGGGTCCGGCCGCTGGTCGCCGAGGCCCTGGTGGACCTGCTCAACCACGAGGTCACCCCGTGGGTGCCCGAGCACGGCTCGCTCGGCGCCTCCGGCGACCTGGCCCCGCTGGCGCACTGCGCGCTGGTGCTGCTCGGGGAGGGCTGGGCGCTCGGCCCGGGCGGGGAGCGGATCCCCGGCGGCGAGGCGCTGCGCCGGGTCGGCTTGGCGCCGATCGAGCTGGCCGCCAAGGAGGGGCTGGCGCTGATCAACGGCACCGACGGCATGCTCGGCATGCTGCTGCTGGCCATCCACGACGCCCGGCACCTGTTCGCGATGGCCGACGTCACCGCCGCCCTCGCGATCGAGGCGATGCTCGGCTCGGAGCGGCCGTTCCTGCCCGAGCTGCACGCCATCCGGCCGCATCCGGGCCAGGCGGAGTCGGCGGCGAACATCCACAAGCTGCTGCAGCACTCGGCGGTGATGGACTCGCACCGGGACGACCTGGCGCACGCCGTGCAGGACGCGTACTCGATGCGGTGCGCCCCGCAGGTCGCCGGCGCGGCCCGGGACACCCTGGACTTCGCCGCCACCGTCGCCGGGCGGGAGCTGCTGTCCGTGGTGGACAACCCGGTGGTGCTGCCGGACGGGCGGGTCGAGTCGACCGGCAACTTCCACGGCGCGCCGCTCGGCTTCGCCGCCGACTACCTGGCCATCGCCGCCGCCGAGGTGGGCGCGATCGCCGAGCGGCGGGTCGACCGGCTGCTCGACGTCACCCGCTCCCGGGATCTGCCCGCGTTCCTCTCCCCCGACGCCGGGGTCAACTCCGGGCTGATGATCGCCCAGTACACGGCGGCCGGGATCGTCGCCGAGAACCGGCGGCTGGCCGCGCCCGCGTCGGTGGACTCGCTGCCCACCAGCGGCATGCAGGAGGACCACGTCTCGATGGGCTGGGCGGCGGCCAAGAAGCTGCGTACCGTGCTGGACAACCTGACCAGCCTGCTCGCGGTGGAGCTGCTGGCCGCTGTCCGCGGGCTCCAGCTCCGCGCCCCGCTGACGCCGTCGCCGGCGGGCCGGGCGGCGCTGGCCGCGCTGCGCGACGTGGTGGGCGAGCCCGGGCCGGACGTGTTCCTCGCCCCGGTCATGGAGGCCGCCCGCGACGTGGTGCGCGGTCCGGAGCTGCGCGCGGCGATCGAACGGGAGGTCGGACCGCTCGGCTGACCGGATTCGGGCCGCCGGCTGACGTCGATGCCCGGGTGGCTGTCGGTCGCCCCTGCTACCGTTCCGCGCCGTGACCGACGACGAGGCCGTGGTGACGGCTGACACCCCGGGCCGTGCCGGCGCCCCGGACGACGACGGGCTGGCACTCGACGACGAGATACGGGCCTTCGTCCGCCGCCAGGTGGCGCTGGCCGAGCTGCCGGCGGCGGCGATCGTCGCCGAGACGGTGGAGTGCCTGGACGGCGAGGCCGACCGGGTCCGGATCGCCGAGCTGGCCTGGCCGGTGGTGGCCGAGGAACTGACCGCGCACCTGACCGCGCAGCAGAGCTGGCCGGCGAGGACCGACAGCGACCGGCTGGCCGCCGCGTTCCGGGCGCTGTCCGCCGCCGGCATCGTGGCGCGGGAGAGCTTCGCCTGCTGCCAGAACTGTGGTCTCGGCGAGATCGGCGCCGAGGTGCCGCGTGAGGTCACCCCGCGCGGATACGCCTTCTACCACCAGCAGGACGCAGAGCGGGCGGTGGACGGGTCACCGGTGTTCCTCGCGTACGGGCTCTTCGAGCAGCCGCCGTCGGTGGAGATCGGCGAGGAGGTGGCGGCGGCGCTGCGGGCCGAAGGGCTGACCGTGCGGTGGAACGGCGACACCGGCAGCCGGATCCAGGTGCCGATGGTGTGGCGGCGTCGACGGGTGGGTCGCCTCGCCGCCGTGCCGCCCACCCTGGATGACGACGTCGACGTCGAGGTGGGGCTGCTCAGCGCCTGGACGGGGGTGCATGCCCCGCGCGACGGGGTGCAGTCCGCGGCGCGGCTGAGCGCTCTGCACCTGCCGTGGATGCCCGCGGACGCCCGGCTGCGCCTGTCCACCGAGTCGCTGACCGTCACTGTCCGCCGTGCGGGCGACGCGCTGGTCGGCGAGTATGCCGATCCGGACCGCCGCCCCGTCACCGTCGGTCGGTACGAGGGTCTGGCGCTGCTGGGCGGACCGCCGGCCACCGTCCCCTCGCCCGCCGACTACGTCGATGCCACCTACGAACACTCGACCGGGCGCGGCAACGCGGTGGCACTGGAGGCCGCGGAGGCCATCGCGATCACCCATCGCCTGCAACCGCACACCCGCGACTTCCTCTCCTGCCTCGGCCGCTCCGGCGGTGTGGTGCAGATGGGCTGGGAGGCGGACCGGCTCTGGCTGGAGACGCCGCACCCGGAGACGGCCACCGTGACCGGCCGGCACGTCAGCCTCGCCGAGGCGGCCCGTATGATCACGATCCTGGCAACGGAGGACCGGGTCGCCGTCGACGAGCTGGGCAACACGGTGACCAAACCCTGGTGACCGGTGGCCGGGTTTGGTGCCCCCGGTTTCAGGGCTGCGGGAGCACCTTGGCGGCCAGCTTGGCCAGCTCGCGCAGCGCCTTGCCGCGGTGGCTGACCGCGTCCTTCTCCTCCGGGGTCAGCTCCGCGTTGGTCCGCTCCTGGCCGTCGCCGAGGAAGATCGGGTCGTACCCGAAGCCGCCGTCGCCGCGCGGTGCGCGCAGCAGCTGGCCGGCTTGGCGGCCGTCGACCAGGTGTTCCTTGCCGCTGGGCAGCACCAGCGCGACGGTGCAGACGAAGGAGGCGCCCCGGTGCTCGTCGGGCAGGTCGGCGATCTGGTCCAGCACGAGCTGCAGGTTGGCGTGGTCGTCGCCGTGCCGGCCGGACCAACGGGCGCTGAACACGCCCGGCATGCCGTTGAGCGCGTCCACGGCGAGCCCGGAGTCGTCGGCGATGGTCGGTAGCCCGGTACGCCGGCAGCCCTCCCGGGCCTTGATCAGCGCGTTCTCGCCGAAGGTCAGGCCGGTTTCCGGCAGCTCCGGATATTCCTCTACGTCGTCTAGGCCGAGCAGGGCGATGCGGTGCGCACCGAGCGCACCGTCGAGGATGCGCTGGAGCTCGACCAGCTTCTTCCGGTTCCGGGTGGCGAGCAGGACCTTGTTCATCGATGATCACCTTCGTTCGCGACTGCGGGGCTCGCAACGCTCCGCGCGCTCACTGGAGCGCCTTCCGCTGCGCCTCGGCCAGATCCAGGCAGCCCACCACGCCCAGATCGAGCAGGGCGTCGAGCTGCTCACGGGCGAAGACGCCGGCCTCGCCCGTCCCCTGCACCTCGACGAAGTCGCCGGTCCCGGTGCAGACCACGTTCATGTCGACCTCGGCGGCCACGTCCTCCTCGTAGCAGAGGTCCAGGCGCGGCTCGCCGGCGATGATGCCGACGCTGACCGCGGCCACCGAGCGGTGCATCACTTTCTCCACCTTGCCGGTCAGGGCCTTGCGCTCGGCCAGCCAGGTCACCGCGTCGTGCAGCGCCACGTACGCGCCGGTGATCGCCGCGGTCCGGGTGCCGCCGTCGGCCTGGAGCACGTCGCAGTCGAGCACGATCGAGTTCTCGCCGAGCGCCTTCAGGTCGACGCAGGCCCGCAGGCTGCGGCCGATCAGCCGGGAGATCTCGTGGGTCCGCCCGCCGATCTTCCCCCGCACGCTCTCTCGGTCGGAGCGGGTGTTGGTGGCGCGGGGCAGCATCGCGTACTCGGCGGTGACCCAGCCGAGCCCGGAGCCCTTGCGCCAGCGGGGCACCCCCTCGGTAACGCTGGCCGTGCAGAGCACGCGGGTCGCGCCGAACTCGACGAGGACGGAGCCCTCGGGGTGGGTGCTCCAGCCCCGGGTCAGGGTCACCGGTCGGAGTTGGTCGGGCCGCCGCCCGTCAGGTCGCGCCATGCCTGCACCTTATGCGGTGCCCTGATCGAGGCGTTCCGGGGTGTGCCCGAACGGGCGGCGCGGCGCGGGTCAGGGCGTGCCGGGCGCCGCCGGGGCGGAGTCGGCCGGCGCGACGCCGTGGGCGCGGAGGAGGCCGGCGACCGCGGCGGGCCAGCCGAACTCCTCGGCCCGGCGGCGGGCGGCCGACCGCCGCGCCGCCGTCGGGCGCTCCAGCAGCCGGACGACCGCGTCGGCGATCGCCGACGGGGTGCCGTGGGCGGCGAGCCCGCCCGGCCCGATCACCTCGGGCAGCGCGCCGGCCGCGTTGGCCACCACCGGGGTGCCGCTGGCCAGCGCCTCCAGCCCGGCCAGGCCGAAGGTCTCCACCGGGCCGGGCGCGAGCACCACGTCCGCGGTGGCCAGCAGCGCGGCGAGCGCGGTCCGGTCGGGCAGGAAACCGGCGAAGTGCACCGGCAGGCCGGCCGCGCGCCGGGCCAGCGCGGGCCGCAGCGGCCCGTCGCCGACCATCACCAGCACCGCGGGTACGCCGGCGCGGCGCAGCCGGGCGAGGGCGGCCACCGCCAGCTCGGGGCGCTTTTCCACCGACAGCCGGGCGCAGTGCACCAGCAGCACCTCGGTGTGGTCGGCGTACCGCTCGCGCAACACGGGGTCGGCGCGGCCCGGGTGGAACGTGGTCAGGTCGACCCCGAGCGGCACCAGGTCCACCGGCGGGCCGGCGAGCCGGTCGAACTCCTCCGCCGCCCAGCGGGTGGTGCAGACCACCCGGTCGTAGTGGCGCAGGGTCTCCCGGTTGAGCCGGTCGGCGACCCGCCGGGCCGCGCCGTCCGGCAGCCGCCACTGCCCGAGCAGCCCGGTCAGGCTCTCGTGCGAGACCATCACCGACGGCACGCCGTGCGCGCGGGCCCACCGGCCGGTCCAGCGCAGGGTGCTGCGGTCGGAGACCTCCAGCCGGTCGGGCGCCAGGTCGGCGAGCACGCCGGCCAGCCGGCGCCGGTCGGCCAGTAGCCGGTATCCGCCGCTGCCCGGCAGCACCGGTCCCGGCAGCGTGACCACCCGGCCCCACGGCTGGCGGGTGTCGCCGTACCGCTCGCCGGGGATCACCAGCACCGGTTCGTGGCCGGCGGCCAGGTAGCCCGCGCCGAGGTGCCGAAGGGCGGTACGCAGTCCGCCGGAGCGGCCGGTGACGAAGTTGGCCAGCCGGACGATGCGTACGCCGGTCACCTGGGAGCCCGCAGGCCGGCGAGTGGCGTGCCGGCGACGGCGGCCTGGTAGTGCCCGAGCAGTTCGTCCCCGACGGCGCTCCAGCTGCGGCGGCTGACCGCCGTTCGCGCGGCGGCGCCGTAGCGGGCGCGGCGGTCGGGATCGGTGGCCAGCTCGGCCACGGCGGCGGCGAGCGCGTCGCCGTCGTCGGGTGGGACCAGCAGCCCGGTCACGCCGGATTCGACCAGGTCGACCGGGCCGCCGCTGGCCGGCGCCACCACGGGCACCCCGCTAGCGGCGGCCTCCTGCAGTGTCTGCCCGAACGTCTCGTGCGGACCGGTGTGGACGAAGACGTCGAGGCTGGCGTAGAGGCGGGCCAGCGCCTCCCCGTGCTGCACGCCGAGGAACCGCACCCCGGGCAGGGCGCGTTCGAGCTGCCGGCGGGCCGGGCCGTCACCGGCCACCACGACCCGTACGCCGGGCAGCCGGGCGGTCGCCGCGAGCAGTTCCACCCGCTTCTCCGGGGCGAGGCGCCCGACGTAGCCGACGAGGAGTTCGCCGCCGGGTGCCAGGGTCCGGCGTAGCGGGTCGCTGCGCCGGGTCGGGTGGAACAGTTGGGCGTCCACGCCCCGCCGCCAGAGCCAGATCCGCTGGATCCCGTTGGCGATCAGGTCGGCGGCGGCGCGGGTGGAGGGCGCGAGGTTGCGCTGGGCGCAGTTGTGGATTTCGCGGAGCCGGCGCCAGGCCGCGGCCTCACCCCAGCCCACCCGGTACGCGCGGGCGTAGGAGGCGACGTCGGTCTGGTAGACCGCGACGATGGGCAGGTCGTGCCGGACGGCCAGGGTCGCCCCGGCGGCGCCGAGGACGAACGGGCTGGCGAGGTGGACGACGTCCGGCCGGTGGCCGAGCAGCGCGGCGGCCAGGCCGGCGGTCGGCACGCCGAGCCGGAAGCCCTGGTAGCGCGGCAGCGGCAGGCTGGGGATCCGTACCACGGGCCAGGGGTGCCGTTCGGCGGGCCGGTGTCGGCCGCGGGCCGGTGCCGGCGCGATGACCAGCGGCTCGTGTCCCCGTGCCACGAGGTGCTCGGCGGTCCGGACGACGGAGTGCGCCACGCCGTTCACGTCCGGCGGGAACGACTCGGTCACGATGGCGATCCGCATGGCCCGAGGGTGCGGGCCGGACGGGTGCGTCAGGCGACCAGCCGCTGACGGATCGGCGAACAGTACGGCAACGCGGCGCGCCGCCGTCGTGGTCAGACCTCGTAACAGGCGCCGGGGCGCACCACGTCCAGCGGCCCGGCGTACGCCCCCGACGCCGACTCGACGGTGTGCGCCTCGCTGCCCCAGGCGGCCACCAGGTGGGTGAGCAGCAGCCGGCCCACCCCCGCCTTGGTCGCCGCCTCGCCGGCCTCCCGGCCGGTCAGGTGCAGGTCCGGCGGGTTTTCCACGCCGTCGAGGTAGCTGGCCTCGCAGAGGAAGAGGTCGGCGCCCTGGGCGAGGCGCAGGAGCGCGTCGCAGGGCGCGGTGTCCGACGAGTAGCAGAACACCCGGTCGCCGTGCTCCAGCCGCACCCCGTACGTCTCGATCGGGTGGTTCATCCGGTCGACGGTGACGGTGAACGGGCCGATCGGGAAGGTGCCGGGCTGGAGCCCGTAGAACTGGTACACGTCCTCGACCGTGCTGTCCTCCTGCCCGTAGGCGGTGGCGATCCGGTCCGGCGCGCCGGAGGGGGCGTAGACCGGCATCGGTGGGTACGGGCCGTCCGGGGCGTACCGGCGGACCACCACGTAGGACACCGCGTCGAGCATGTGGTCGCAGTGCAGGTGGGTGAGGAGGATGGCGTCGGGGGCGTGCAGCCCGACGTAGCGCTGGAGGGTGGAGAGCGCCCCGGAGCCGAAGTCGATCAGGAGGCGGAAGCCTTCCGCCTCCACCAGGTAGGCGGAGCAGGGGGACTCGGGGCCGGGGAAGCTGCCCGCACAGCCGAGGACGGTCAGTCGCATCCGGTCGCCCCGATGTCACGCTTCGTAGTCGACACGTCGGCAGTCACCCCGCCGATGATCACAACCGACGCGTACGCCACGCTGCGCAGCCTACGCGTCGGTCCGGGCGGGCAAGAATGATCCAACGGAAGTTGTCATCAACGTGACACCCGTACACGTCCGGTGACGGCACGGCGCGGTCGAGCCGGCCGGCCGGCGCCGCCGACCGGCCCGAACCGCGGACCGTCAGGCCCAGAGCTGACCCTCGAGGGCGTCCTCGGCATCCGCCAGGGTGCCCCCGTACGCCCCGGTCGACAGGTACTTCCAGCCGCCATCGGCGACCACGAACGCGACGTCGGCCGGACGCCCCGCCTGGACCGCCTCGTGCGCCACCGCCAAGGCGGCGTGCAGGATCGCGCCGGTGGAGAAGCCGGCGAAGATCCCCTCCACCTCGACGAGCTGCCGGGTACGCAGCACCGCGTCCCGGGTGCCCACCGAGAACCGCCGGGAGAGCACTCCCGCGTCGTAGAGCTCGGGGACGTACCCCTCATCGATGTTGCGCAGGCCGTAGACCAGCTCGCCGTAGCGGGGCTCCGCCGCGACGATCTGGATGCCCTCGACCTTCTCCCGCAGGTAGCGCCCGGTGCCCATCAGGGTGCCGGTGGTGCCCAGACCGGCCACGAAGTGGGTGATCGTGGGCAGGTCGTGCAGCAGTTCCGGCCCGGTCGTCTCGTAGTGCGCCCGGGCGTTCGCCTCGTTGCCGTACTGATAGAGCATCACCCAGTCGGGGTGCTCGACGGCGATCTGCTTGGCGGTGGCGACGGCCTGGTTGGAGCCGCCGGCGGCCGGCGAGAAGATGATCTCCGCGCCGTACATCCGGAGCAGCTGGACCCGCTCGGTGGAGACGTTCTCCGGCATCACGCAGACCAGCCGGTAGCCGCGCAGCTTGGCCACCATGGCCAGCGAGATCCCGGTGTTGCCACTGGTCGGCTCCAGGATGGTGTCACCCGGACGGAGCCGGCCCGCCTCCTCGGCGGCGCGGACCATGAACAGGGCCGCCCGGTCCTTGATGCTGCCGGTCGGGTTCCGGTCCTCCAACTTGGCCCAGAGCCGCACCGGCGGCGCCCCGTCGGGCACCGTCGGCGAGAGCCGGGGCAACCCGACCAGGGGCGTACCGCCGCAGGCGTCGAGCAGGCTGTCGTACCGCGCCATGCCGACCGCCGTCAGCGGGCGCGCGCTGCGCGCACGCCGGCAGCAGCCGCACTGTGCTGCGCGATCGCCGCAGCGGCGGCGAAGCCGAACGCGCCGCCGGCCACGGCCGGCAGGATGGTGACGCTGTCACCGTCGCTGAGCTTGGCGTCGAGCGCGCCGAGGAAACGGACGTCCTCGTCGTTGACGTAGACGTTGACGAACCGGTGCAGCGCGCCGGCGTCGGTGACCAGCCGGGCCTTCAGGCCGGCGTGCCGCGAGTCCAGGTCGGTGAGCAGGTCGGCGAGCGTGTCGCCGGCGCCCTCGACGACCTTCGCGCCGCCGGTGTAGCTGCGCAGGATGGTGGGGATGCGAACCTCGATGGCCATGATGTCTCGTGCTCCTTGAACGGGTCGTGCCAGGTGACGGGAGAAAGGAAGAGGTGCCGGTGCTGGAAGGTCAGCGGCCGGAACACTCGTAGTCGACCGTCGCCGGGCTCTGCCCGAACATGTAGGACTGGACGGCGTGCGGGTCCACGGCGGCATCCACGATCCGGACCGGCTCCTCGGTCACCACGCCGTCGACGATGCGGAAGGAGCGGATCTCCTCCGTGTCGGGCTCGCGGGTCGAGACGAGCAGGTAGTGCGCTCCCGGCTCACCGGCGAAGGAGATGTCCGTGCGGGACGGGTAGGCCTCCGTCGCGGTGTGCGAGTGGTAGATGACGACCGGCTCCTCGTCGCGGTCGTCCATCTCCCGCCACACCCGCAACTGCTCCATCGAGTCGAACTCGTAGAAGGTCATGGAGCGGGCGGAGTTCTCCATCGGGATGTGCCGGGTCGGGGTGTCGCTGCCGGCGGGACCGGCGACCACGCCGCACGCCTCGTCCGGGTGGTCCCGACGCGCGTGGGCCACGATCGCGTCGATGATCGACCGGTCGATGCTCAGCACGCCGACCAGCCTAGCGCCTGGCCGTGCGGGGCGGCGAGGTGGTGGCCGTCACGAATCAGTCGATCAGGGCGTTGAGCAGGGATTCCTGCAGATACCCCAGGTACGCGTAGACCGACAGTTGGAACACCCGGGAGGAGGTCGGGTCCTCGGCGACCGCGTCGTCGAGCTCCTCCCCGAGGTCGGTGCCGTCCTTGATCTCCAGCCGGACCCCCATCGCCAGCCGGGCGTCGTTGAGCGCCCGCAGCCACGCCTCGGCCGCCTCCGCGTCGAGGCGTACCTCGCCGCCGACCTCGCCGTCGGGCAGCGCGGCGAGGATCGCGCCGGCCTGGTCGATCTTGGCGGTCTTGAGGTCGCCCTCCGTGTAGCGGCGGAACTCCGCGGTGCCCGCCGCGTCCTCCGGGTAGACCGCGGGGAAGAGCCGGCCGACCACCGGGTCGCCGTGGTCGAAGCCGTCGGTGAGCAGGCCGACCACCTCCGAGGCGACCTTGCGCAGCACCCGGGCCTCGTCCACCGCGAAGGTGGCCACGTAGCGGTCGCCCTGGCGACGGAACATGCTCACGCCACCGCCTCCCCGCGGCCGGCGCCGGCGTACGGCGTCGTCGCGTTGCGCCTGATGGTTCGCTCGCTCACGACCGGTCCACCGTCGCCCAGAGGCCGTACGCGTGCAGCTGCGACGCGTCATGCTCCATCCGCTCCCGGGCGCCGCTGGAGACGACCGCCTTGCCCTTGTGGTGCACGTCCAGCATGAGCTGCTCGGCCTTCTCCCGGCTGTATCCGAAGAGCTTCTGGAACACCCAGGTCACGTACGTCATGAGGTTGACCGGATCGTCCCAGACGATGGTCACCCAGGGCCGGTCGGAAGCCGGCACCTCGTCAGTGTCCGGCGTCTCGACCGGCGCAACCTGTGGAGCCGCCATGCCCCCCATCGTGCCACCGGATCCGGGGAACCGATGAACCGGAACGCCACCCCGGTCCGGATCACCCGCCCGGGCCGCGTACGGCGACCAGGTCGACCGGTCGGCGACCCCGACCTCAGGCGAGCAGGATGCCGTGGTCGACAGCATCGGTGAGCACCGCGCCCAGCGAGAGCCGGATCACCTCGAAGCGACGGGACACCTCGCGGGACAGGTCCAACTCGACCTCGCGCAGCGCCCGCTGCGCCCAGGAGCGGGCGCCGTTCGGGTCGTCGTTGACGGGGGCGCGCCAATGCTGCCAGCAGCCACCGGAGAGCGCCACCCCGACGGGTGGCAGCACCTCGTCGCGCTGCGCGCCGGGGAACCCGGCCAGGGCGTCCATGGCCCCGGTGCCGCTGAGGCCGGCCACCCCGGCCGTGCTGGTCACCAGCAACACCCGGTCCAGGTCCCCACTGGCCGGCTGGTCGGCGAGACCCCACCGGACGGCGTGGGTGATCCGGCGCCGGACCCCCTCGGCCAGCGGCGCGCCGAACACCCGGGCCGCCAGGTCGTCGACGATGCCCCGGACCGCCTCGTCGCACTGGGCGGTGGCGAGCAGCGACAGCGCCTCCATCTCCCGGTCGAGCAGCTGCGGCAGGCCCGCGCAGCCGACCCCGAAGACGACCTCCTGGACCACCCGGAGGTGGATGTTGGCCAGTTCCAGGGCGAGGTGCTGACGGATCCGCTGGGCGCAGGAGCGGGCCTGGCGGTCGAGGCATTCGGTGAGGTCGCCCGGGTCGAGCCCGGGCAAGACGGCCACCCGCTGGTGCGCGCCGGGCGGCTCGGGCGGGTCGGCGCTGGCCCGTCGTAGTCCCTCGTCGGCCGCCCAGCTCACCAGGGCGCGGCGCAGGTCCGAGTGGTCCTCCTGCCGCGCCGGGTACCAGCGGGCCGGGGCGAGGCCGGGCACCGCGGACAGCAGGGCGGCCCGGTGCGCCGCCAGGGTGACCTCCACCGGGTCGACCCGGTGGCCGGCGGAACGCGGCGCGGGCGGCCCGGTGCGGCCGGCCGGCGGGACGAAGGCCCACGGGTCCTCCGGCATCGTCGGGCCGTCCGCCGGGGCCGCCCAGCCGGCCGCCCCGGGGGTGACCGCGAAGAACACCTCGACCCGGGCCCGGGCCACCTCGGTGAGCAGGTGCAGTTCGGCGGCGGTGAACGCCTGGTCGGCGGAGATCACGAAGAGCAGGGCGCCGGCCCGGCCGACCGCGTCGAGCAGCACCCGGTCACCGGCGACGCCGAGGGAGCCGGTGTCCGGCGTGTCGAGCACCGCGAAATGGCGCAGCAGCGGGTCGGGCAGGCTGAGCTCCACCCGGCGCGGCGGCCGGGCCAGCGCCGGGCCGGCCGCAAGCGGATCCGCGCCATACGAGTGCGGCTGGCGGTAGCCCGGCACGTACGCGGCGCGGGTCGGCACCTTGGCGTGGTTGACGAGCAGGTAGCTGCCGGCGGGCACGGCCAGCATGCCGGGCGCCTGCCCGAGCAGGCCGGCGAGCAGCTCACGCCGCCCGGCGCCGGCCGGACCCGCGACGACGACGGCCAGCGGCTCCTCCGGGCCGGGCTCGGTCACCCCGAGGCGGGTGGGCAGCGGGGCGCAGCGGGGTGGCTCGGCCGGCGCACCCGGATCGGGCACGTCGATCGAGGGCAGCGGGCGCTGCTTCATCAGGTGGCCTCCCAACCAGGCGGCCGGCTGTGGTCCGGTCGCGTGGGAAATCCGGGGGGTGACTCTCGGTGCCGGAAGCCTACTTCTGTCGCAAGTCCGACAGCGAACACTCCCGATACTCAGGGCTAATCGGCCGGTTACTCAACTTCCCTCCGTGACGCTGCGGGTGCGCGGGGATTAGCGTCGATATGCTGCTCGGATGAGTCGGTGGGACTTCGTCGGCCGGACGGATGAGCTCAACCGTCTGTTGTCCACGGTGGGCGGCCCCGAGGGGCGCGGGTTGTTCTTCAGCGGCAGCGCCGGGGTCGGCAAAAGCCGTCTGCTGCGCGAAGGGGTGGCCGCCCTCCCCACCGACCGGTACGCGGTCTGGTCCGTCTCGGCCAGCGCCACCACGGCCGCGCTGCCCTTCGGTGGGCTGGTGCAGGTCCTCCCGGCCGAGCAGCCACAGGGGCTCTCCCCCGCCGGCATCCTCCGCTGGGCCGTGGACATGCTCCAGCAGCAGGCCGCCGGCCGGCCCATCGTGCTCGCGATCGACGACGCGCACCTACTCGACCCGCCCTCGGCCGCGCTGGTCCACCTGCTCGCCCGGGTCGAGAACGCGACCGTGATCGGCACCCTGCGCAACGGCGAGCAGATCCCGCTGCCGATCCGCGCCCTGTGGACCGACGACCTGGTCGACCTGGTCGAGCTGGGTCCACTCGGCCCTACCGAGACCACCGGCCTGCTCGCCGCGATCCTGGACGGCCCGGTCGACGCCAAGACGTCCGAGCGGTTGTTCCAGCTCTCCGCCGGCAACCCGCTGCTGCTGCGCGAGCTGGTGCTGGCCGCCTCCGGGGGCGGCGAGCTGCGCCGGACGTACGGGATCTGGAAGTGGACCGGCCGGCTGGAGCTGGCCCCCAACCTCACCGACCTGATCGACATCCGGATCGGCCAGCTCACCCCCGGCGTACGGTCGGTGGTCGAGCTGGTCGCGTTCGGCGAGCCGCTCGGCCTGCAACTGCTCGAGAAGGCGGTCGACCCGACCGACGTGGAGGTCGCCGAGGAGCGTGGCCTGATCACCTTGGTCCACGACGACCGCCGGTTGAACGTCCGGCTCGCCCACCCCCTGTACGGCGAGGTGATGCGGCGGCAGTGCCCGGTCAGCCGGACCCGCCGGCTCCAGGCCACCCTGGCCGGGCTGCTCGAGCAGGTCGGCAAGCGCCGCCGAGACGACCTGCTCCGGGTGGCGGTGTGGCGGCTCGACTCGGGCACCGCGCAGGACCCGGCGCTGCTGCTCGACGCGGCCGCCCAGGCCTTCGGCCGGTACGACGTGCCGCTGGCGACCCGGCTGGCCCGGGCCGCGCTGGACGCCGACGGCGGTTTCGACGCCGCCGAACTGCTCGCCACCATCCTCATGTTCGGCGACCGGCCGGACGAGGCCATCCAGGTGCTCGACTCCGTCGCCGGGGAGATCGGCTCCGACCGGCGCCGCAGCCGCTGGCTGACGGTCCGTGGCATGGTCAGCTACTGGGGGCTCAGCCGCGAGTCCACGGTGGAGGAGATCGCCGCACGCGGCGACGAGCTGACCGACTCGGCCGACCAGACCCGGGTCCGCGCCTTCGAGGCGATCATGCGGCTGCACCGGCTGGACACCGACCGGGCGCTGCGGCTCGCCCAGGCCGTGCTGGACCGCCCGGCCGCCCCCATCGCGGCCCGGGAGCTGGCCCGTTGCACGATCGCTCACCTGCACGCCGCGCAGGGGCAGTACCTGCGCAGCGCCGCCGCCATCGCCCGGGTCCAGACGGAGGCGGCGCGCTGGCGGGGCGACATGCCCTACCTCCAGCTCGCCATGGAGCTGGCCCGGGGCACCCGGCTGGCGCTCTCCGGCGACCTGGCCGGCATCGACGCGATCGTGGCCGACGAGTTCGCCGACCAGGCCGGCGCGGGCGACTTCCGGCTCGGCACCGGCTACCTGGCCATCCTCCAAGCGTACGCGGCGAGGCTGCGCGGGCGTGGCGACGAGGCGCTCAAGACCAGCCTCGGCGCCTGCGCGGTGCTCGCCACCAGCCGGGTGTACGCCGGGCTGGCACACGCCGAACGCGCCCAGGCGGCGGCGCTGCGCGGCGACGCGACGCACGCGGCCGAGGCGATGGCCGAGGCGGACCGGACCCACGCCCCGGGCATGGCGATGCTGTACCCGTGGCTGGAGCAGGCCCGGGCCGCGGTCTACGCCGCCACCGGTGACCTGCCGACGGCCGGCAAGCACCTGTGCGCGCTGGCCGACCGGCTCCGCGAGGACAACCTCGCCGGCCACGAGCTGCTGGTCCTGCTCGACCTGGTCCGGCTGGACCAGGCCGCCGCCCTGGTCGGGCCGATGTGCACCGACGGCGGCCGGCGCACGGTGGCCCAGCGCCTGGCCGAGCTCTCCGAGCGGATCGACGGGGTGCTACCGCCGCTGGTCGCCCGGTACGCCCGCGCCGCGGTCGAGGGCTCCCCCACCGAACTGCTGGCCGTCGCGGACGGCTTCGCCGCCCGGGACCTGATCGTGTACGCCGCCGAGGCGGCCGCGATGGCCCTGCACCGGCTCGGCCGCAGCCGGACCGGCGCGGCCGCCCCAGCCCGGGAGCGGCTCGCCGGCCTGCTCCGCCGCTGCGACGAGATCTCCACCCCCGCCCTGCGGCGGCTGCGCCCCGCGCTCACCGACCGCGAGTGGGAGGTCGCGCGGCTCGCGGCCGAGGGGGTCACCAGCCGGGCCATCGCCGAACAGCTCTACCTGTCCACCCGCACGGTGGAGAACCACCTCCAGCGGGTCTACAGCAAGCTCGGGGTGACCGGCCGGGCCGAGCTGCGGGCCGCACTGCGGTCGATGCCGGGGCACGACGGCGGGGATCCGACCTGAACTCTTAGGGTGGAGCGGTGAGCACCCTTCGCCCCGCGCTGCTGACCGACCACTACGAGCTGACCATGGTCAGCGCCGCGCTCCGCGACGGCAAGGCCGACCGCCGCTGCGTCTTCGAGGTGTTCACCCGGCGGCTGCCGGCGGGCCGCCGCTACGGGGTGGTCGCCGGGACCGGGCGGCTGATGGAGCTGATCCGGGACTTCCGGTTCGACGCCGAGGAGATCGAGTTCCTCCGCCGCAGCCGGGTGGTGGACGACCGGGCCGCCGAATGGCTGACCAACTACCGCTTCACCGGTGACGTCGACGGCTACGCCGAGGGCGACCTCTTCTTCCCCAGCTCCCCGATCCTCACCGTCTCCGGCGGCTTCGCCGAGTGCGTGGTGCTGGAGACGCTGGTGCTGTCGGTGCTCAACCACGACTGCGCGGTCGCCGCGGCGGCCGCCCGCATGGTCACCGCCGCCCGCGGCCGGACCCTGATCGAGATGGGCTCCCGGCGGGCGCACGAGGGGGCGGCGGTGGCCGCGGCGCGGGCCGCGTACCTGGCCGGGTTCCGGTTCACCTCCAACCTCGCCGCCGGCCACCGGTACGGCATCCCCACCGCGGGCACCGCCGCACACGCCTTCACCCTGCTGCACGACGACGAGCGGGCGGCGTTCGCCTCGCAGGTCGCCACGCTGGGCAAGGACACCACGCTGCTGGTCGACACGTACGACATCAGCGAGGGCATCCGCAACGCCATCGCGGTGGCCGGGCCCGAACTGCGGGCCATCCGGATCGACTCGGGCGACCTCGCGGTGATCGCCCAGCAGTCCCGGGAACTGCTCGACTCGCTCGGCGCCACCGAGACGAAGATCATCGTGAGCGGCGACCTCGACGAGTACGCCATCGCCGCGCTCGCGGCCGAGCCGGTCGACATGTACGGGGCCGGCACCGCCGTGGTGACCGGCTCCGGCGCGCCGACCGCCGGCCTGGTCTACAAGCTGGTGGAGGTCGAGGGCCGCCCGGTGGTCAAGCGCTCCGAGCGCAAGGCCACCATCGGCGGCCGGAAGGTGGCGGTACGCCGGCACAAGCCGACCGGCACCGCCACCGAGGAGATCATCGTGCCGCAGGGGCTGCCGGACCGGCAGCCGAACGACCGGCTGCTCCAGCACTCGTTCATAGTCGGCGGGGAGCCGATCGCGCTGCCCACCCTCGACGAGTCGCGGGAGCACCTGCGGCAGTGCCTGATCTCCATCCCGTGGGAGGGCCTGAAGCTCTCCGGCGGCGACCCGGCCATCCCGGTGACCGTCGTACCCGCGACCTGAGGAGGACGCCGGCGTGAGCAACGCGTTGATCATCGTGGACGTGCAGAACGACTTCTGCGAGGGCGGCTCCCTGGCCGTGGCCGGCGGGGCCGGCGTGGCGGCCGGCATCTCCCGGCTGCTCGCCGCCGAGCCGGACCGCTGGGACCACGTGGTGGCGACGAAGGACTACCACGTCGACCCGGGCCCGCACTTCGGCGATCCGCCGAACTATGTCGAGTCCTGGCCCCGGCACTGCGTGGTCGGCACCCCCGGATCGGAGTTCCACCCCGACCTGGAGACCGGGCGGGTGGAGGCGATCTTCCACAAGGGCGAGTACGCGGCCGCGTACTCGGGGTTCGAGGGGCACGCCGAGGACGGCGAGTGCCTGGCCGACTGGCTGCGGCGGCACGACGTCGACCGGGTCGACGTGGTGGGCATCGCGACCGACCACTGCGTGCGGGCGACCGCCCTGGACGCCGCCCGGGAGGGGTTCCGGACCACCGTGCTGCTGGACCTCACCGCCGCCGTTGCACCCGACACGCTGGACGTGGCGCTGCGGGCCATGGACGGGGCCGGGGTCACCATGGTCGGCGCGCCTGTGATCAGGGCCGCTTGACCAGGTAACCGGTTGCCGACTGTCGTACCCCCCGTCGAGGATGGGCGCCGGAGGTACGGACCGTCGTGAACTTGAAGCCTTACCGGGAGGCGCTCGCCCTGCCCGGTCTCCGGTCGCTGCTGCTGGTGTCGGTGCTCGCCCGCATCCCGCTCACCGCGACCGGGGTGACGCTCACCTTCCACGTCGTGCTCGACCTCGGCCGGGGGTACGGCGCCGCGGGCCTGGTCGGCGCCGCGTCGACCGTCGGCGCCGCGCTCGGCTCCCCGCTGCTCAGGCGGCTGGTCGACCGGCGCGGGCTACGCCCGGTGCTCCTGCTGACCACGATCGCCGAGGGCATCTTCTGGGCCAGCGCCCCTGAGCTGTCGTACCCGGTGCTGCTGCCGGCCGCGTTCCTGGCCGGGCTGCTCACCCTGCCGGTCTTCTCGGTGGTCCGCCAGTCGGTCGCCGCGCTGGTGCCGGCCGAGCGGCGCCGCCCGGCGTACGCGCTGGACTCGATGTCGGTGGAGCTGTCGTTCATGGTCGGCCCGGCGCTGGCCGTGGCCCTGGCGACCGCCGTCTCCCCGCGGCTCACCATGTGGGCGGTGGGCGTCGGCATCGTCGCCTCCGGGATCGGGTTCTGGCTGCTCGACCCGCCGACCCGCAGCGCCGACGAGCCGGCCGGCCCGCACCGGAAGGTGCCCCGCCGCGAGTGGCTGACGCCCCGGCTGCTCGCCGTGCTGGCGGTGAGCCTGGCTGCCACCCTGGTGCTCGGCGGCACCGACGTCGCCGTGGTCGCCGTGCTGCGGGCCGGCGGCGAGGTCGGGTGGACCGGGGCCGTCCTGACCATGTGGGCGGTGGCGTCGCTGGTGGGCGGCTTCGCGTACGGGGCGGTCACCCGCTCGTTCTCCCCGCTGGTCCTGATGGCGGTGCTCAGCCTCACCACGATCCCGGTCGGCCTGGGCGGGGCCCACTGGTGGCTGCTCTGCCTGGCGCTCATCCCGGCTGGTGCGCTCTGCGCGCCCACCATCGCCTCGACCGCCGACGCGGTCAGCCGGCTCGCCCCGGCCGGCGTACGCGGTGAGGCGATGGGCCTGCACGGCTCCGCCGTCACCGTCGGCATCGCGCTCGGCGCGCCGCTCGCCGGCGCCGTGATCGACGCCTCGACGCCGCCGTGGGGCTTCGCGGTCACCGGGGCGATCGGCGTGCTGGTCGCCCTGGCGGTGCTCCCGATCGAGCTGCGTCACCGCCGCCAGGCCACCGCCGAACCGGCCACCCCGGAACTGGCCCCCGCCACCCTCTGATCCGTCGCCGTCTCCCCGCCCGGGCGCCCCGGCACCGGCGGGGAGCCTTCCCGGGCCGACCGGCCCTCGTCGCGCCTACGAACCTGATGACGTGAACGGATCACCGGGGACTGTCTGCCTGGTCTCACAGGATCGCTGACGACACGGCGTCGCAGAATGCTTGACGCAAGGTCATGACCGATCCTTGCTGGTCCTGCTACCAGTGATGATCGGACCGCTTACCCAGGTGCTGCGATCGGTGGCGAAGTCATCTCGTGTGGGGGGATCCTGGCTATGGGCTTAGCTGACGACCTCGCGGAGTGGGTGGACGTTGACTACGCCCAGTTCTATCTGGGGCGAGCGATAGGCCTATTCGCGGACAGATCGTTCCTGCAGGCAAAGAGTGTCTTCTGGACTGAGAACCCGCTCGGCGACGCGTTGTATCAGATGCTTCGCGCTCTGGTGATGGCCGGTGTCCTGGAGTGCCGCGACGAGCCGGAGCTCCAGTTTCGATGGAAACCTGGCGGCCCGTGATGGGCCCCGCGCCGGGCAGCGGGCCCGGCCGCGTCAGTCGGCCGCACGAGGGTGGAAGTCGCCTTCAGGTCCACGAGGGTGCAGGTCGCCACCACCGATGAGCTGAGCGAATCGTTTACGTCATCAAGTTCGTAGCGGCTGGGGAGTCATCTCTCGACGCGCGGGCTGACAGCCCTCGGGGGCAGGGGCCGCAACGGCGACGGGCGCCGCACCCTTTGGGGTGCGGCGCCCGTGGCGCGGTGTCGGCGGCGGGTCAGCGCCGGTCGAGGTTGCCGGAGGTGTCCTCCTGGTAGCTGGCGCCACCGTTGGACTCGCTGGTCAGCGGCTTGGCGCCACCCTCCGGCGGGCCGGCCAGGCTCTGCCCGGCGGCCAGCTCCGGGAACTTCAGGTCGAACGCCGGGCGCTCGGAGCGGATCCGCGGCATCCGGTCGAAGTTCCGCAGGGGCGGCGGGGAGGTGGTGGCCCACTCGAGCGAGTTGCCGTAACCCCACGGGTCGTCGACCTCGACCACCGGACCGGCCTTGTACGACTTCCAGCAGTTGTAGATGAACGGCAGGGTCGAGATACCGGTGATGAACGCGCCGAGCGTGGAGATCGTGTTCAGCGTGGTGAAGCCGTCGCCGGGCAGGTAGTCGGCGTACCGCCGCGGCATGCCCTCGTTGCCCAGCCAGTGCTGCACCAGGAAGGTGGTGTGGAAGCCGATCATGGTCAGCCAGAAGTGCACCTTGCCCAGGCGCTCGTCGAGCATCCGACCGAACATCTTGGGGAACCAGAAGTAGATGCCGGCGAACACGGCGAACACGATCGTGCCGAAGAGCACGTAGTGGAAGTGCGCCACCACGAAGTACGAGTCCTGCAGGTGGAAGTCCAGCGGCGGGCTCGCCAGCAGCACACCGGTCAGACCACCGAAGAGGAAGGTCACCAGGAAGCCGACGGAGAAGAGCATCGGCGTCTCGAACGTGATCTGGCCCCGCCACATGGTGCCGATCCAGTTGAAGAACTTCATACCGGTCGGCACGGCGATCAGGTAGCTGAGGAAGCTGAAGAACGGCAGCAGCACCTGGCCGGTGGCGAACATGTGGTGCGCCCAGACGCTCATCGACAGGGCGGCGATGGAGATGGTCGCGGCGACCAGACCCTTGTAACCGAAGATCGGCTTCCGGGAGAAGACCGGGATGATCTCGGAGATGATGCCGAAGAACGGCAGCGCGATGATGTAGACCTCGGGGTGGCCGAAGAACCAGAACAGGTGCTGCCACAGCATCGGGCCGCCGGTGGCCGGGTCGTACACGTGGGCGCCGATCAGCCTGTCCGCGGCGAGCGCGAAGAGCGCGGCGGCCAGCAGCGGGAAGACCAGGATGACCAGCAGGCTGGTGACCAGCATGTTCCAGGTGAAGATCGGCATCCGGAACATGGTCATGCCGGGGGCGCGCAGGGTCAGGATCGTGGTGATCAGGTTGACCGCGCCGAGGATGGTGCCCAGACCGGAGATGGCCAGGCCGACCACCCACATGTTCCCGCCGACGCCCGGCGAGTGCTCGCCGTTGCTCAGCGGCGTGTACGCCGTCCAGCCGAAGTCGGCCGCGCCACCGGGGGCGATGAAGCCGGCGGTGGCGATGGTGCCGCCGAACAGGTACAGCCAGTAGGCGAACGAGTTCAGGCGGGGGAACGACACGTCGGGCGCGCCGATCTGCAGCGGCACCACGTAGTTCGCGAAGGCGAACACGATCGGTGTCGCGAAGAACAGCAGCATGATCGTGCCGTGCATGGTGAAGAGCTGGTTGTACTGCTCGGGCGACAGGAACTGCAGGCCCGGCCGCGCCAGCTCGGCGCGCATGATCAAGGCCATCAGGCCGCCGATCATGAAGAACGCGAACGCGGTGACCATGTACATGATCCCGATCTGCTTCGCGTCCGTGGTACGCAGCAGCCGCGCGATGGCCGACCCCTTGACCGGCTGGCGGACCGGCCAGGGCCGGGTCACGACCGGCTTGGGTGCGACGGTGGTCACGAGTGGCCTCCGGTTCTGGGTTGTCCCGCTCGGCACGCGCTGGTCATCTGCGCAGCCGTCATCCGCAAGGAGGATAGTCCCCGGCAGGTGGCACCGCCTCCGGGGGTCGGCGGCTACGATCACCGCCGCTCGGCGTCGGGCCCTCAGAGCGGGCCCACGAGAAGTCGGTAGTGCTCCTGGAAGATGCGTCCGCCACGACCACGCAGCAACGGGTCGCGCAGCGCGGGCGACACGTCGCGGGTCCGGTTGCGGTCCCGGGTCCGGTCCCGCACCCAACGGGTACGCGGCCGCCGCCGGCTCTCGTACGCGACCAGCGCGGCATCCACGTCGCTGGCGGCCTTCAGCGACTCGGCGAGCACCACGGCGTCCTCCAGCGCCATGGCGGCGCCCTGGGACAGCGTCGGCGCGGTGGCATGAGCCGCGTCACCGACGAGCAGCACTCGGCCGTGGAACCAACGCCCCAGCTCGACCTCCTCGGTGATCTCGGCGTGCACGCCGTGCAGCGCGGCGAGCACCTCGGGGACCGGGCCGCCGTAGTCGCCGAACAGCTCGTGCAGCCGGGCCAGGGGGTCGGTCGGGACGGTGGTGCCGGCCTCGTCGGCGTAGCAGTGCAGCCGCCCGGCGCCGATGGGCACCACCAGGAAGCCGGCGCGCTGGCCGAGCAGGGCCGTCCAGTCGGTGACCCGCGGGCCGTCGCGGACGATGGCCCGGTAGACCACCTGGCCGGCGGGGCGGGGCGGGCCGCCGAGCGCGGCCAGGGTACGCACCGCGGAGTGCGGCCCGTCGGCGCCGATGACCAGGTCGTACTCCGCGCAGGTGCCGTCGGTGAAGCCGACGGTGACGCCGTGGGGGCGCGGCTCGACGGCGCTGACCTCGGCACCGTGCCGGACCGCGCCGCCGGCGCCGGTGAGCAGCACCCGGTGCAGCTCGGCGCGGGGCAGTGCCCGGCACTCCCCGACCCCGACCCACAGGGCGTCGAGGTCCACCTCGCAGAGCGGGGCGCCGGACGCGTCGAGGAAGCGCTGGCGGTGGATGACCTCGCCGAGCGGGCGCAGCGGGCCGTCCAGATCGAGCCGGCGCAGCGCCCGGGCCGCGTTGCCCGGCAGGTAGAGACCGGTGTCGGCGCGCTCGGTGGGCGGCAGTTTCTCTGTGACGTCGGGCCGGAACCCCGCCAGCCGCAGCGCTCGGGCCACGGCGAGACCGGCGATGCCTGCGCCGACGACGAGGATGCGCAGGGGTGAACCACCCATGGTGGGGTACGCCTCCGGAGGGGTTCGGCACGCGTTGGAGGCACGACACTACTCCCCGCAATCGAGGGGCGAAAGGGCCCATTGGCCCTGACGGGCCCGCCCGTCGGCGCGGGCGCACGATCCCACCGGCAGGAGTCCCACGCCGACCGGGGGAAGCCGGGGCGGTTGCGGTCAGCCGCCGAGGGCGTCGATGTCGCGCATCTCCTCGGCGGTGAGCGAGAAGTGGAAGACGTCGGCGTTGGCCCGGATCCGCTCCGGGGTGACCGACTTGGGGATCACCACGATCTCGTGGTCGATGTGCCAGCGGAGCACCACCTGCGCCGGGGAGACGTCGTGGGCCTGGGCGATGCGCACCAACACGGGGTCGGAGAGGTCGCTGGTCTTGAACGGGCTGTAGCCCTCCAGCACCACGCCCCGGTCCCGGTGGGCGGCGTGGGTGCGCCGGTCGTACAGCGTCGGGCTCCACCGGATCTGGTTGACCGCCGGGGTCTCCTCGGTGGCCTGGATCAGCTCGTCGATCTGGCTGGTGCTGTAGTTGCTCACCCCCACCGTGCGGGCCAGGCCCTCGTCCCGGGCGGCCAGGAACTCCCGCCACACAGGGATGCTGTCGCCCGGGGATGCCGGCGGCCAGTGGATGAGCCACAGGTCGATGTAGTCGGTGTCGAGGGCGCGCAGGCTCGCCTCGATGGTCTCCCGCTCCCGGCCCGCCCGCTCCGGTGGCAGCTTGGTGGTGATGAAGACGTCCTCCCGGCGCAGCCCGCTCTCCTTGACCGCCCGCCCCACCTCCTGCTCGTTGCCGTACATGGTGGCGGTGTCGATCATCCGGTAGCCCGCGTCGAGGGCGGCGAGCACCGCGTCGTATCCGGCCTGGCCGGTGGCCTGCCAGGTGCCGAACCCGAGCAACGGGATCCGGACGTCGCCGGAGAGCGGGACGGTGGGCTGCTGGTCAACACCTGTCATGGCGGCTGTTCTACCCCTGATCGGCCCCACCATGCCCGCGACCCGCCGGAGGGCGGGTCGGGCGGCGACGGCGGAAACGGGACGATCCGCCCCGCGACACCCCTGCGGATCACCTCGGCGTACCGGACAATGCGGGAGTGGCTGACCGGCTGGAGGAGTACCGGCGGAAGCGGGACGCGGCGCGTACCCCGGAGCCGGTGCCGGAACGGGCCCCGGAGCGGAAGCGGACCTCCCGGCGCAAGCCCCGCTTCGTCATCCAGCAGCACCACGCCCGCAGCCTGCACTGGGACCTGCGGCTGGAGCACGACGGCGTGCTGGCGTCCTGGGCGGTACCGCGCGGCCTGCCCCGCGACCCCGGCCGCAACCACCTCGCCGTGCACACCGAGGACCACCCGATGGAGTACCTCACCTTCCACGGCGAGATCCCGGCCGGGGAGTACGGCGGCGGGAAGATGACCATCCACGACACCGGGACGTACCGCGCGGAGAAGTGGCGCGACGACGAGGTGATCGTGGTGCTCGACGGGAAGCGGACGAAGGGCCGGTACGTGCTCTTCGCCACCGGGGGCCGGGGGCGGGACTGGATGGTCCGCCGCACCGGCCCCGCTCCGGAGGGCTGGACCCCGATGCCTGAGCTGGTCCGCCCGATGCACCCCACCCCCGGCAAGCGCCTACCGAAGGACGAGACGGCCTGGGGGTACGAGCTGCGCTGGGGCGGGGTGCGGACCGTCGCGTACGTCTCGGGCGGCCGGCTGCGGCTGCTCGACGAGTCGGACGAGGACGTCAGCGGGACGTACCCGTGGCTGCGGGCGATGGCCGAGGAGTTGGCCCCCACGGAGGCCGTGCTGGACGGGGTGCTGGTCCGGATCGACCCGGCCGGGCGGGTGAAGGCGCCCACGAAGCGGGACGGCCAGTTCCTCGCCGTCGACCTGCTCTGGCTGGAGGGCGTGATCACCCTCGACGTGCCGTACGCCCAACGCCGCGAGCTGCTCGACGGTCTGGCGCTGGCCGGGAAGCACTGGCAGACTCCGCCGTGGTTCCCGGGAGTCGGCGCGGACGCCCTGCGGACCGCCCGCGAACAGGGGCTGCCTGGAGTGGTGGCCAAGCGCCTCGACTCCCCGTACGAGCCGGGCCGGCGCAGCCGGCACTGGCTGAGCATCGACCCGAGCTGAGGATCACGATGCACCTGACGCACCTGGACTGCCCGCGCTGCGGCCGGGAGCATCCGGCGGACAAGCTGCAGAACCTGTGCGAGTGCGGGTCCCCGCTGATGGCCCGCTACGACCTGGCCGCGGTGGCCGCGTCGATGACCCCGGAGCAGTTCGGTCTGCGGCCGGCCGACCTGTGGCGCTACCGGGAGCTGCTGCCGGTGGCCGAC
Source organism: Micromonospora sp. MP36 (assembly GCF_008119785.1). Classification (GTDB taxonomy): domain Bacteria; phylum Actinomycetota; class Actinomycetes; order Mycobacteriales; family Micromonosporaceae; genus Micromonospora. The sequence continues at coordinate 112,103 of NZ_VSFA01000009.1, forward strand.
CAACGCTTCGTGACCACGCTGGGCGAGGGCTGGACGCCGCTGCTGCGCGCCCCCGCGTACGGCGACGAGATCGGCATCCCGGACCTGATCGTGAAGGACGAGGGGCTCACCCCGACCGGGTCGTTCAAGGCCCGGGGCGCGGCGGTGGGCGTGAGCCGGGCCCGGGAGCTGGGTGTCGAGCGGATCGCCATGCCGACCAACGGCAACGCCGGGGCGGCCTGGGCGACGTACGCGGCCCGGGCCGGGATGGGCGCGACCATCGCCATGCCGCTGGACGCGCCGACCATCTGCCGCCGGGAGTGCCTGGCGGCCGGGGCCGACCTGCGGCTGGTCGACGGGCTGATCAGCGACGCCGGCCGGTGGGTGGCCCGGCTGGTCGCCGAGTCGGGCGGGCGGATCTTCGACGCCGGCACGCTGCGCGAGCCGTACCGCCTGGAGGGCAAGAAGACCATGGGGTACGAGATCGTCGAGCAGCTCGGCTGGCAGGCGCCCGACGTGATCATCTATCCGACCGGCGGCGGGGTGGGGCTGATCGGCATCCACAAGGCGCTGCACGAGCTGCGCGAGCTGGGCTGGGTGGAGGACCGGCTGCCGAAGCTTGTCGCGGTCCAGTCCACCGGCTGCGCGCCGATCGTCCGGGCGTTCGCGGCCGGGGAGCCACGGGCCACACCGTGGCAGGACGCGCAGACCGTGGCGTTCGGCATCACCGTGCCGGCCCCGCTCGGCGACGAGCTGATCCTCACCGCGCTGCGGGAGAGCGGCGGGACCGCGATCGCGGTGGACGACGCGGAGATCCTCGCCGACCTGCGCGACTTCGCCGCCCGGGAAGGGCTGCTGCTCTGCCCGGAGGGGGCGGCCTGCCTGACCGCGGCCCGGCAGCTGCGGGCCGGGGGCTGGATCCGGGCCGGCGAGCGGGTGGTGGTGCTCAACACCGGCGCCGGCCTGAAGTACCCGGAGACGGTGGACGTCTCCGGCGTGCCGATGGTGTAAGGAGGGGCACCTTCTTAACCCCTACCGGTGGAGCAGGGTTGACAGCCGCCTCAGTCGGTGGTCGGGTCGGTCAACCGCCAGGCCGCGTTGATCAGGCCGATGTGCGACAGCGCCTGCGGCATGTTGCCGAGTTGCGCGCCACTGTCCAGGTCGATCTGCTCGGCGAACAGGCCCAGGTCGTTGGCGTGGCCGAGGACCGTCTCGAACAGCGCCCGGGCCCGGTCCGGCTCCCCGGCCATCACCAGGCACTCGACCAGCCAGAACGAGCAGAGCACGAAGCCCGCCGGGTCGGTGTTCCAGCGCCGCACCAGGCCGTCCTCGGTGCCCAACTCCCGCTCGACCACCTCGATGGTGGAGCGCATCCGCGGGTCCGTGGCGGGCAGGAAGCCCACCACCGGCAGGAACAGCGCCGAGGCGTCCAGCTCCGCCGAGCCGAACGCCCCGGTGTACGCGCCGATCCGGTCGTCCCATCCCTCGCGCAGCACGGTCTCGCGGATCTCGTCCCGGATGCCCGCCCAGCGCCGCGGGTCGGCCCGGTCCCCGAGCTGCGGCGCGAGCTGCACCGCCCGGCGCAGCGCCGCCCAGCAGAGCACCTTGGACGACAGGTAGTGCCGCTCGACGTCCCGGGTCTCCCACATGCCCCGGTCGGGCAGCCGCCAGGTCGCGACCACCTGCTCGGCCAGCCCGACCACCATCTCCAGCAGTTCCGCGTCGAGCGTCTCGCCGAGGTAGTGGTGCAGCCGCCAGACCGCCGAGATCACCTCGCCGGGCACGTCGAGCTGCCGCTGCCGCCAGGCGTCGTTGCCGATCCGCACCGGCCGGCTGTCCGCGTACCCGCGCAGGTGCGCGCAGTCGTGCTCGGAGAGGTCCCGTTCCCCCTCCAGCCCGAACAGCACCGGCACCGGCTGGTCACCGACCCGCCCGATCGACCGGGCCGCCCAGGCGAACAGGCGCGACGCCTCGTGCGGGCAGGCCGCCACCCAGAAGGCCCGCATGGTCATCGAGAAGTCGCGCAGCCAGGCGTAGCGGTAGTCGTAGTTGCGGTCGCCGCCGATCTGCTCCGGCAGCGAGGTGGTCGGCGCCGCGGCGACCGCGCCGCTACGGGCGTACGTCAGGCCGGTCAGCACGGTCGCGCTGGCGCGGACCGGGTCGGGGTAGTGGCCCGGGTAGTGGTGGCTCTCCCGGTACGCCTCCCACGCCTGCGCCGTCTCGTTGAGCGTGACGACCGGGTCGAGCCGGGCCGGCGGACCCCCGTAGACCGGGGCGTACGCCAGGTCGAAGCCGATCTGCTGGCCGGCGGCCACCTCGAAGGTGTGCCGCACCCGGTCCCGGTCGGTGCGCAACGCCTGCCCACCGCCGCGCAGCGTCAGGGTCACCGGCCCGGCGGCCGCCAGCACCCCGCCGCCCGGCTGCTCATGCAGATACGGGGTGAGCAGCCCGTACTCAGGTCGGGGCGCGAAGTCGAGGTGCATCCGGACCCGCCCGGACAGCCCTTCGACCACCCGGATCAGCACGGCGGGTGAGTTCATCCCCAGTTCGTGCCCCCGGGCACCCACTTCGGCGGCGAGCGCGTCGGTGACCGCCACGCTCCCCTCCGGGGTGTGGTGGACGGTGCGCAGCACCAGGGTGTCCGGCCGGTACGCCCGCTCCACCCGGCTGGCGGCCAGCGGGGCGATCCGCCAGTGCCCGCCGGCCGGGTCGAGCAGGCGGGTGAAGACGGACGGGGCGTCGAACCGGTCCGGGCACCACCAGTCGACCGAACCGTCGCGGCTGACCAGCGCCCCGGAGCGGCAGTCGGAGAGAAATCCGTACTCGGAGATCGCCGGCCGGTGCACCCGCTCCGGGTACCCGGACCCGCCCGGTTCAGACCGCGCCGGTCACCCGGTGGGCGGCTCGTCCTGTCCGGCGGCCTCGGCCGCGTCGGCCTCCTCCTTGGTCCGGTGCACGGCCTGGTCGGCGTGCTCCGGCGGCCCGTACACCGTGTAGAGGACGAGCGGGTTGGGGCCGGTGTTGACGAAGTTGTGCTTCGTGCCGGCTGGTACGACCACCAGGTCGCCCGCGACGACCTCCTGCTTCTCCCCGGCCACCCGGGCCTCTCCGGTGCCGCTGACGAAGGTGAGGATCTGGTCGATGTTCTCGTGCACCTCCTCGCCGATCTCTCCGCCCGGCGGGATGGTCATGATCACCAGCTGGGTGCGCTGCCCGGTCCAGAGCACCCGCCGGAAGTCCGGGCTCTTCTCGGCGACGGTCGCGATCGTGAAATGCTCCATGGCGGCCACATACCCGGTCGTACCCGCCGGTCACACCGGGACTCGCAGATGGTGGAATTTGCCACCAAGCCCGGGTTTGGATCCCCTCTGGACGGGCATCTGCTGCGCCAGGACCGGTGCACGCTGGGGCCGGTCGAGCCAGGTCCCCGCTGTCGTACCGCCGTACGGCTGCGGTGGTGGGAGACGGCCAGAGCGCGGCGACGTTACGACCCCGGTCGAGCGGCGCCGTGCGCTCGTCCACGCGCCCGTTCCCGTCAGTCGTGGGTGTCGGCCACCGGTCGCCCGCCGACGCACCGCACCCGCAGCTCGTACTCGCCCCCGGGGCCGACGAACCGGACCTTGACGTGGTCGTCCGGCCCTCGTTCGGCTTCCTTCTCCCGGTAGCCCTGGGCGGGCGACCAGGTGACCAGACGGGCTCCCGCCGGCCCGCACTCCGCCACCGCCGTGCCGCCCGGGGTGGAGAAACTGCTCCGGACCCCGGTCGGGCCGCCGGTGGGCGGGGGACTCGCCGCAGCCGCGGTCGGTGTCGGGCTCCCGGTCGGCCTCTCGACCGGCCTCGGGGAGACCGGCTCGGGGGACGCGAGCGCCCGCTCGACCTCCTGCTGGTCGCGTACGCCGCCTGGGGTGCCGGCGATGCCCTCCCCGACCAGCCGGATCGCGCCCAACCCGACGAGGGTGGCGGCGACGGTGGCGGCCAACCACCCGACGGCGGCGAGGATCTGACGACGGCCCATGCGCCGAGTCTCCCCGAGCGAAGGTTAAGGCCGGCACTGGGGAACGTTAAAGAGTCGGCGCGGCTCCGACGACGTACTGGGGACGGGGCGGTGGCCGCCGACCCGGGGTCGACGGCCACCGCTTCCCATCGATGCTGGCTACCGCACGGACACGGTCTGCTTGTTGTAGTTCTTGCCGTCGCCGTCCGGCTTGTAGTTGCTCTCCACGTTGCCGGCGATGTCGATCGAGAACCAGTTGACGGTGGTGCTGCTCTCGACCGTGATGCTCTGGTTGCCCTCCCGCATGCCGGCCAGGGCCAGCTTCGGGGAGTTGTAGGTCGGCCGGCTGCCGTCGAGCGTGTAGTAGACGTTCGCCGGCTCGCTGGTGCTGAAGGTGAAGGACGTCGAGCCCGGTTCCTGCTTGACGATCTTCACCGTGCTCTTCGGCTGGATCTTGTCCGTCGCGTACGCCCGGGCGACCTCGAGGATGCCGATGTTGCCGTTGGCGAATTCCATCGCCTCCTCGTGGCCCTCGGCGAACGGCGGCTGGAAGCCGACCGCGGTGAACCGCTTGGTCGTCGGGTTGTAGACGTCCGCGCCGACCTCGAAGTCCCAGCCGATGATGCCCCGGTTGTACCAGTGCTCGTCGGCGCTGTTACCGGCCGCCGAGTAGAGCACGTCGGTCACCGGCCCGGTGCGACCCGGCCAGATCGCGGTGCCGCGGTATTCCTGCACGCGGGAGAGGATGTAGTCCGAGGAGGCCCAGAAGTAGGCCTCGGTGCCCTGGTCCACCCGCGGCAGCACCTCCCGCCCGGCGCTCTTGTACGCCCCGGGCGGCCACATGAAGTAGCCGCCGTAGGAGTGGGTGTTCATGGAGAGCTTGATGTTCGGGAAGGTGTCGACCAGCCAGACCTCGTTGCGCGCCTCCGGCTCGGACAGTTCGCTCGGGCCGGCGTACGTGTCGCTGGTGCAGTTCGTCGCCGACGCACCGGTGTAGCCGTCGAAGACGGAACCGACCGAGAAGTTCCGGTTGACGTCCACGCCCCAGCTGTTGCGGTTGGCCGGGTCCGCCGACGACGCCGGGCAGTAGTTGGTCATGTTCCGGCGCTGCATGTTGTAGTCGTACATGCTGTAGTGCGCGCCGTCCGGGTTGACCACCGGCAGGATGAAGATGTCCAGGTCATCGACGATCTTGCGGGTGTTCGGGTCCTGCGCGTAGTTGCGCAGCAGCCGCTCGGCCGACTCCACGCAGACCAGCGGGGTCACCCACTCCCGGGCGTGCTCCTGGCAGTAGAGGAACACCCCGACCTTCGAGCCGTCCCGGTGCTTGCCGATCCGCAGCACCTTCATCTGGAACGGGTCGCGGGACACGCTCGCCGGCGCCTTCAGGTTGTCGGTCAGCTTGGTGGCCGTGGCCGCGGCCACCACACCCGCGCCGGCGTTACCCCGGTAGGTGCTGGCCGTGAGCAGCGAGCCGGCGTCGGAGTTGCCGTTGACCGCGGCCGCGACCTGTGCCGCGGTGCTGCTGATCGCGCCGGAACCGTTGGTGGCCAGGCTCACCGTGACGGCCTTGCCGGACACGTTGACCGTCAGCGGGGCGTTCGCCGCGCCCGGGTTGACCAGCGACATGGTGATGTCGTTGCCGCCCTCGGAGCCGTACGCCTTGGAGGTGACGTAGACGATGCTCGCCGAGGCGGTGCCGAACTGCGCCTGCGCCTGGCGCCGGTAGCCGTTCGTCTTGTACGGCAGGTCGATCAGCTGGGCCAGCTTCGGGAACTCCGCGGCCAGCGCGGTGAATCGCGCGGTGACCTCGGTCGGGTCCATGTAGTGGTCGACGAAGTCCGACACGTACGGGTGGTCACCGGTGACCTTGCGCGGGTTGCCCAGCCACTTGTCCACGTCGACCGTGACCGAGCCGCCCTTACTGCTGGTGATGGTGGCCCTGGCCGGTGCGGCGCCGATGGCGACCGGGTTGCTGAACCGGTGGTACATGTACTGGCCGGCGTCGGTGAACCGGGACATCGTGGCGGTGCCGCCGGAGCCGATCTCGGTGCCCGCTCCGCTGTCCCAACTCGCCGTCAGCACCGTCGTCGAGTCGGTGCCGGCGCTCGACTTCACCTCGATGTTGAGGAAGAGCTGGTTGTCGAGGCTGGATAACCACTCGGCCCGCAGCACGGTCAGGGTGTCGGTGCTGGCGGCCAGGGACTGCACGGCCCGGACCGTGGCGGCCCGCTCAGCCACGTTCTCGGCGTAGTCGCTCTGGTCGGAGATGGCGTCCTGCACGTCGAAGCCCATGTCCCGCAGCGCCTGGCTCTCCTCCGGGCTGAGGATCGCGTGCACCTCGATGCCGTTGTCGACCGGCTTGACGTACTCGGCGAGGTCGACACCCAGCTCGTTGAGCCGGTCGATCCCCGACTTGTCGGCGACCACGATGCGCATCAGCCCGACGCCGTGCTGGGCACCGGTCGACGACCTGTCGGGGGCCACCTCACCGTCCGACGTCATGGCGAGGCCGGGCGTGCTGAAGGCGAGGGCCAGCGGTAGTGCGATCAGAGCCAACCAGCGGCCCCTTCTGATCGTTTCTCTCGTACTCCTCATGAGAGTCCTTCCAGGCAAGGGGGCTCCCGAGGGCCGCGTGGTGGGGGGTGCGCGGCACGACCTCGGCTGCCACAGTTGCGCGGAAGTGTGATCCGCCTCTCACCCAGTGTCAAGATCGGTGGCAACAGGGCAGCCGCTGGTCCCGATCAATCGGAACGATCATCCGGGCCGGACTGTCCGCACCGCCAAGCCGCCGAGGCGACCAGCTTGAACCGCACGATTGACCGAACGAGCGATCAATCGGTCCGCGCCGCGGCAAGCGGACGGAGGACTGACCCGGGCGGCTCCCGGGGGCTACCGTGCCCCTGTGCCCCGGCTGCTGCTCATCGAGGACGACCTCGCCATCCGTACCCCCCTGATCCGGGCCCTGCGCGAGCGCGGCCACGCGGTGGCCGCGGCCTCGACCGCGATGACCGGGCTGCGCGACGCGCTCGACGACCGGCCCGACCTCGTCGTGCTCGACCTGGGACTGCCCGATTTGGACGGTCGTGAGCTGGTGCGGATGCTGCGGGCGGTCAGCTCGGTGCCGGTCATCGTGGCCACCGCGCGGGACGACGAGACCGAGATCGTCCGGCTGCTCGACGCCGGGGCCGACGACTACCTGGTGAAACCGTTCACCGCGGCGCAGCTGGATGCCCGGATCCGGGCCGTGCTGCGCCGCGCGGCCGGCGACGCCGGGACGGAGGACGCGGCGCTCGTGGTCGGCGGGCTGCGGGTCGACCCGCGTTCCCGGCAGGTGAGCCTGGACGGCGTCCCGGTCGAGCTGACCCCGCGCGAGTTCGACCTGCTGCACCACCTCGCCGGCCGTCCCGGGCAGGTGGTCAGCAAGCGGGAGCTGCTCACCGAGGTCTGGCGGATCCCGTACGGCGGTGCCGACAAGACCGTGGACGTGCACCTGTCCTGGCTGCGCCGCAAGCTGGGTGAGAGCGCTCAGCAGCCGCGCTACCTGCACACCGTCCGGGGGGTCGGGGTGCGGCTGGAGGCTCCCGGGACCGCCCGGTGAGGGGGCGGCTGGCGCTGCTCGTCGCCGCCGTCAGCGTGCTCGTCCTGACCGCCTTCCTGGTGCCGCTGGCGCTGCTGCTGCGCACCGTCGCGGCGGACCGGGCGACCGTCCGGGCCACCGCCGACGCGCAGCGCCTGGCAGCGGTGGTCGGCACGGCCGATCCGGACACCATCCGGCTGACCGTCGAGCAGTTCGCCGCCGACTCGGGCCGGTCGTTCAGCGTGTTCCTGCCCGACGGCACGGTGCTCGGCACGCCGGTGGCGCGTACCCCCGCGGTGGCGCTCGCCGCGCGGGGGCAGAGCCTGACCGCCGAGTCGGCCGACGGGCGGGAGGTGGTCATCGCGGTCCAGGGCCGGCCGGACGGCACCGGGGTGATCCGGACCGTGGTCCCCCGTTCGGAACTCACCGCCGGGGTGGCCCGGGCCTGGCTGGTGCTGGCGCTGCTCGGCGTGCTGCTGGTGCTGGTCGGGCTGATCGTCGCCGACCGGCTGGCCCGTACGCTGGTCCGCCCGATCGGCGAGCTCTCGGCGGTGTCCCACCGCCTGGCCAACGCCGAGCTCGACGCCCGGGTCACCCCGGCCGGACCGCCCGAGCTGCGGGAGGTCGCCGGCGCGCTGAACCACCTGGCCGGGCGGATCCAGGTGCTGCTGCGCGAGGAGCGGGAGCAGGTGGCGGACCTGTCGCACCGGCTGCGTACCCCGTTGACCGCGCTGCGGCTGGAGGCCGAGTCGCTGCGCGACCCCGACGACGCGGCCCGGCTGACCGCCGCGGTGGACGGCCTGGAACGCGCGGTCACCGGCCTGATCCGGCAGGCCCGGTGGCGCAGGTCGGCGTCGGACGGCCCGGCCGGCTGTGACGCGGCGGCGGTCGTCGGCGAGCGGGTGGCGTTCTGGTCGGTGCTCGCCGAGGACACGGGCCGCACCGTCACCCTTGATCTGGCGCCCGGCCCGCTCCCCGTGGGGGTGCCCGAGGACGAGCTGGCCGCGGCGGTGGACGCGCTGCTGGGCAACGTCTTCGCGCACACGCCGGACGGGACACCGTTCACCGTCCGGCTCGTCCCCGACGCGGGGCAGGTCGCGCTGACCGTCGCCGACTCCGGCCCGGGACTGCCGTCCGGCACGGTGCGGCGGGGTGCCAGCCACGCGGGGTCGACCGGGCTGGGTCTGGACATCGCCGACCGGGCCGCCCGGGCCAGCGGCGGGCGGCTGGAGCTGCACAGCGCCGTCGGCGGTGGGGCGCTTGTGCTGCTGCGGCTCGGGCCGCCTCGGCCTTAACCCGGGCTTAGCCACCGGGTAGCGCGCCGCTATCCACTCCGGACCGATCCTCGATCGCACAACCGAGGAAAGGTGGAGAGGATGCGACGAACTTCCCTGGTCCTGGCGGCGGCCGGCGGGGCCGCGGTGCTGGCGGTGACCGGTGTGGCCCTGGGCGTGACCACCGTCGACCGGACGGCGCCCGGTACGGCGCTCGCCGCGGCGACGGCCAGCCCCACCATCGAGGACAACCCCAAGCCGGACGACGACCCGACGTTGGCCGCGCCGAACGGCACCGCCGACGGCACGGTGAGCGGGAAGCGGGCCGGCGAGATCGCGCTCGCCCGGCTCGGCGGCGGGCGGATCGTGGAGATCGAGGCCGAGCGGGAGCACGGTCGTCGGGTGTGGAGCGTCAAGGTCGCCAAGGGCGGCACCACCTACGAGGTCAAGGTCGACCGGGGCGACGGCACCGTGGTCGAGGTCGAGCGGAAGCTCGTCGACGACCGCGGTCGCGACCGCGCCGGCAGCGACGACCGCAGCCACGACGTCGGCGACGACCACGGCGGTGACCGGCCCCGCGCGGGCACCGACGACCGCGGTGACGATCACGGCGGCACCCGCGCCGGCAGCGACGACCGGAACCACGACGTCGGCGACGACCACGGTGGGGACCGGCCCCGCGACCGCGACGACGACTGAACGCACCTCCCCGCACAGCTTCCGGACCCGGGCACATGGCCCGGGCCCGGGGGTGTCAGCGCCGGAGGCGGAACCGGGAGGTCGACATGGGACAGCCCTCCCGATTCCGCGAAAATTGTGGGCGAACGCGAATCCGCCGATACATTGGAGTATGGAGTCCGCCCACGGGGGTCGGGCGGCGGAACCGGTCTACCGTCCGGTGCTGGCGGGTCGTCGGGGTGAGCTGGAGGCACTGGCCCATCTCGACCAGGTCGCCGCTCCGCTGCTCGCTCCGGTCATCGACGTCCACGCGGTGGAGCCGTGCACCGTGGACCTCGTCGGCCGGCTACCGGCCGGGCTGCTTCCTTCGGTCGACGTCTCGGCGCTGCCGGACGGGCCGCAGAGTGAGTTGGTCCGCTGGGGCGTACCGCTGGTGCCGGTGATCGGGCTCGCGGAGAGCAACCGGCGGCTGGTGGCGCACGGCGCCGCCGCGCGGGCGTACGCCCACCGGGCGGTGCTGCGGCTGCGGATTGGGCAGGACCGGGCCGGGCCGGACGCGACGACCAGCGCGGTGGAGCGGGCCTGGCGGCTGGCCCGGCTGATGCCGGAGCAGTGCGACCTGCTGATCGACGTGGGGGACGTGTGCTGCCCGGCGGACATCCGGCTGGCCGAACCCCGGGTCCGGCGGCTGGCGGAGTGGGCCCGCCGGCACGCCTGGCGCTCGGTCACCGTGGCGGCCGGCGGGATGCCGCCGACCCTGGCCCGCCTGCCCATCGACGAGCCGGTCCGCCTCGACCGCTTCGGCTGGCAGCTCTGGCAGCGGTTGACCGACCTCGGCGTCGGCTACGGCGACTACGGCGTCTGCTGCGCGGTGCCGGGCGCGGAGGGGCCGGGCGACCGGCTGCCGACGCTGCGCTACACCACGGACGAGGCGTGGTGGGTCTACCGATGGTCGCGGCGGGGCGGCCGGGGCGACGAACGGTTCGCCGACCTGTGCCGCACCCTGGTGGCGGCCCCGCACTGGCCGACGGCCGGGGCGGGGTTCTCCTGGGGCGACCACGAGATCCTGCGCCGGGCCCGGCGGAGCGCGGGTGCCGGCTCGCCGTCGAACTGGATCGCCTGGAGCACCTCGCACCACCTGGCGCACGTGCTGGCGGCGCTGCTCCCCGCTGAGCGGGAACAGCGCGACGAGCCGTGGCACGCGGAGGGACGTTCCGGTCGGCCGCACGCCCGCGGTGACCCGCACCGTCGGGCCGGGTGACCGGCGCTCGTCACTCCTTGGTGGTGAAGCCGAACTGGACGATGCCCTCCTCGTCGACGACCGCGTCGACGGAGGTGTCGTTGAGCAGCTGCGCGGCGTCGGCGTCGAGGAAGATCCGGGCGCCCTGGTTGTCGACCACCTGGTCGCCCTGCGTCGGCTGCGGCACCAGCTCGATGGAGAGCGAGCCCGCGTCGGTGTCGGCGGCGATGCGCAGCCCGCCGCCCTCGGCGACGTCCTGCTGTTCGGCGAGGTCGCGGATCACCAGGACGGCGTTGTCGGTCATGGTCAGCATGGCGGACTCCTCGTGGCAGGTTCAGGATCGGGAACGGGTGACCGCGGCCCTCACGTGGCCGGGCCCGGACCCCGGGACGGCGATTTCAGTCCTCGCCGGGCAAATCAGGGCAGGTCGCATCGCCCTCATGGCCTACGGTGCCCCCTGCGCGGGCATCCGTCAAATAGAGCTGGATCAGTCGACACCGGGGCCGCGGGCCGCGTACCCGAACGGGTGACAGGAGGCTGAGCAAGGGTTTTCCGGCCCCGAAGGCGGGTATGCGTTGGAGTTTCGACACCGCGCCGAGCCCCGCGACCGGTAATAACTTTCGATGTGGAGCCTTCTCTGGAAGAAAACTCCATGACAGCATCGACGCATGCATCGTCGTCTCTTTCCGCGCGTGCTCGCGGTGCTGGCGGTGGTCGCCACCGCGGCCACCGCCGGCGCCTCGACCGCCACCGCCGAGTCGCCCACGCCCGCGCAGACCCGGCTCAACGCGACCATCGACGCGGTCCTCGCCGACTCCCGGCTGGGCGGGGCCCAGGCGGGCGTGGTCGTGGTGGACACCAGCACCGGACGGACCCTCTACACCCGCAACGCCGACCGCCGACTGATCCCCGCCTCGAACACCAAGCTGCTCACCTCGACCGCGGCGATGAAGCTGCTCGGCCCGGGCCACCGCTTCACCACGGACGTCGCCAGCGACGGCGTACGCCGGGCCGGCGTGCTCACCGGCGACCTGTACCTGCGCGGCGGGGGCGACCCGACCATGCTCGCCGAGGACTACGACCGGCTGGCCGCGCGGGTCGCCGCCGAGGGCGTACGGGTGGTGACCGGGACCCTCGTCGCCGACGACACCCGCTACGACCGCACCCGGCTGGGCCCGGACTGGACCTGGGACGACGAGTCCTACTACTACGCCGCGCAGGTCTCCGCGCTGACCGTGGCACCGGACACCGACTACGACGCCGGCACCGTGATCGTGCACGCCGCCCCGGGCCGCGAGCCGGGTACGCCCCCGGTGGTCACCATGACCCCGCCCAACGGCTGGCTGCGCATCGACAACCGGGCCGAGACGGTCGCCACCGGCGAGACGAACATCTCCTTCGAGCGCGAGCACGGTGGCAACACCATCGTGGTGACCGGCCAGATCGCCGTCGGCGAGGACCCGACGAGCGACTGGATGACGGTCTGGGAGCCGACCGGCTACGCGGCCGACATCTTCCGGTCGGCGCTGCTGCGGCACGGGGTCCGCGTCCTCGGCCGGACCGTGCTGGGCCAGGCCACCCCGAGCGACGCCACCACGCTCGCCCGGCACGACTCGATGCCGCTGGCCGAGCTGATGGTGCCGTTCCTCAAGCTCTCCAACAACGGCCACGCGGAGGTGCTCACCAAGGAACTGGGCCGGGTCATGTCCGGCTCCGGAACCTGGTCCGCCGGGCTCGCCGCGATCGGCACGTACGCGGGCAACTCCGGAGTGGACACCGGGACGCTGCGCCAGCGCGACGGCTCCGGACTCTCCCGGCGCAACATGATCCCACCGGCCCAGTTCGTGGCGCTGCTCGCCGCCGTCCGGGCCGAACCTTGGTTCGACACCTGGTACGCGGCCCTGCCGGTGGCCGGCAACGCCGACCGCTTCGTCGGCGGCACCCTGCGCAGCCGGATGCGTGGCACGGCCGCCGCGAACAACGTGCACGCCAAGACCGGCAGTCTGACCGGGGCGTCCGGCCTCTCCGGCTACGTGACCGACGCGGACGGGCGGCTGCTGGCCTTCTCGATCGTGCTGAACAACTACCTGACGTCGTCGGTCAAGGGGCTGGAGGATCAGATCGCGATCGCGCTGGCCTCGTACACCGAGAAGGGGACGACCACGGCGCGGCTGACCGTGCCGACGGCGCCGGAGGTGCCCCGGGTGCCCGACGGCAGGGAGTGCTCCTGGGTGAAGCCGATCGTCTGCTGACCCGGGTGGGGGCCCGGCCCGCGGGACGGGCCGGGCCCCCACCCGTCAGGCGCCGGGCCGGCGCGGGTCGGCGGCCGGGTCGCCGCGCTCGATCAGGGCGTCGATCTCGGCGGGCGGCAACCCGTGCAGCGCGAGCACCCGCCGCCCCCAGCGGTGCAGCCGGCACGGGTGCGGGCTGGCGTCATTACGGCAGACCGTCCCGCCCGACCACCGCCGCGGCGCGTGCACCACCACGGCCCGCACCGCGAACTGGGCGTCTTCGCCGATCACGTACGGCGGCAGCGGGATCTCCCGCAGCACCTCGCCGGACGGGTCACCCGGTGCGGACGGGGCGACGGGACGGACGACGGACGCAACGCTGCACATCGGGCGGACCTCCACAAGGGATGGTCGGACGGGGACCTCGGTAAGGTACGACGGCCCACCGCGCCCCCGACGGACAAATTGTCCCGGCGTCACCGGCCGCAGTGCTGGCACGCCCGACGGGTCCGCAGGTGATAGCTGACTGCGGCGATGCCCAACCCCCAGCCCCACACCCAGTAGCCGGACTCGGCGAACCAGAAGAAGGCCGGCGGGTAGCGCCCGTCGCCCAGGTCGACGTTGCCGGTCGCGGTCTCGACGGCGAGCTGGGCGAGGCCGACGCCGAAGTAGCCGACCAGCCCCACCGCGAAGACGGCCGCCGGCGCCAACGGCAGCAGGCGGGGCACCGTACGGCCGGCGAGCAGCGGCACCCACCGCGGCCACACCCTCCCCCACGGGTACACCAGTGCCAGCGGCAGCAGGACCCCGGCGAGCAGGAACCCCACCTCGAACGCCACCACCGAGGCGCCCTGCGCCAGCGGCACGTCCCCGAAGCCCACCACCACCTGGGCGGCGAGCCGCACCAGACAGCCGGCGACCGCCGCCCACGCCGCGACCCGGGCCCAGCGCGACGCGGCTCCACCGGACCCACGGGCCCGGCCGCACCGACCGCAGTCCCCCCGGAACCGGCGAAGGTGCGCGAGCGCCGCCGCGTGCAGCAGCACGGCGCCGGCGAGCGCACCGGCCCGGCTGAGGAACCCGGCCAGGGTGAACGCGGGGCTGAGGTCGAGGATGAGGAAACCGACCAGGTCCAGCAGAAGCAATGCGCAGGAGAGCAGGATGGCGCCGCAGACCGCCCAGGCGGCCGCGGCCAGCGCCGGCCGCCAGGCAGGGGCCCGGGCCAGCCCGACGCCGGCCACCGCCGCGGCGGCCTGGAGCGCCACGAACCACCAGCCGGTGACCACCACCAGGTCGGCCCCGAGCGGCCCGAACGACGGGGACCCGATCACCACCCAGGCCACGCGCAGCGCGCCGTAGCCGATCGCCCAGGCCACGGCGGCGTACGCCAGCCAGGCGGAACGGCGCCGGGTGGTGGCGACGGTCGGCGGCGGCACGGTGAGCGTCATGGGTCCACATTGCCGCCGCCGCGTCCCCGGTCCCTCCCGAGCGGGAGGGGACCGGCTCCCCCGGACGGGGGACCGCGCTCAGCCGATGTCCTGGCGCAGCCGGGCGGCGGTGCGTGCGGCGCTGTAGTCCGGCCCGACGCCTTGGACGATGATGGCCGAGCCTTCGATGTGCCGCAGGCGCAGTGGCAGGATCTCCTGGTACGCCGGTGAGGCGTACCAGGCGCGGGCCTGCTCGATGTCCGGGAACTCGATGATCACCACCGTGCCCGGCCACTCCCCTTCGATCACCTCCGGGGTGATGCCGTGCACCCGGAACCGCCCCTGGTACGGGTCGAGGGTCGCCTGGATCTTCTCCAGGTATTCCAGGACGTCCTCGTTGATCGGAATGCGTAGCGCGCAGACCCTGGTTTAGCTGTGGCGGTAGCGCGTCTATTTCGGACGCACGATTGACAGCATGATGCTGTATTTTGCACAGGTGTCGGCTACGTTGCGAGCAACGTTGTCTTCCAGTGCGCTTTCTCATGTCGTATGGTGCCCGAAGTATCGACGCGGGGTGCTCGGCGGCCGGATCGAGGAGCGGTTGAAGCAGCTCCTCCGGGAGGTGGTGGAGGAGAAAGTGGCGTGGCTGGTGGCGCTGGACGTCATGCCGGACCACGTTCATCTGCTGGTCGAGGTGGACCCGGAGTTCGGTGTCCATAAGCTGGTCAAGGCGATCAAGGCACGGACGTCGCGGGTGTTGCAGGAAGAGTTGCCGTCGCTGCGTTCCCGGCTGCCTACGCTGTGGACGAACTCGTACTTCGTGGCGACCACCGGCGGCACCCCTGGAGCGGTACGTTGAGCGGCAGAAGGGTCGTTGAGTGCTGACCGGCCGCCGCTACCTGCTCGCGTTCACCGACGAGCAGGCCGCCTACGCCGAGCAGGTGGGTGCGGTGTGCCGGGCGGTGTGGAACACCGGGTTGGAGCAGCGGCGTGAGTACCGCCGCCGCGGCGCGTTCATCGGCTACGTCGAGCAGGCCCGGCAGATGGCCGAGGCGAAGAAGGACCCGGACTGTGCGTGGCTGGCCGATGCGCCGTCGCACACGTTGCAGCAAACCCTGCGGGACCTGGACCAGGCATGCACGACGCATGGCACGTGGAAGGTGCGCTGGCGATCCAAAACCCGCACCGCCCCGTCGTTCCGGTTCCCCGACCCCAAGCAGATCGACGTGCGGCGTCTGAACCGGCGGTGGGGTGAGGTGCGGCTGCCGAAGTTCGGGCCAGTCAAGTTCCGCTGGACCCGCCCGCCCGGCGGGGTCATCCGTAACGCCACGGTCTGCCGTGACGGCGGACGCTGGTACATCTCGTTCTGCGTCGAGGACGGCGTGAGCGAAGCGGCCCCGAACGGTAAGCCGCCGGTCGGCGTGGACCGGGGTGTGGCCGTGGCGGTGGCCACCTCCGACGGCGGCCTGGACGATCGGGAGTTCGTCACCCCCGGCGAGGCGGCCAGGCTCAAGCGGCTGCAGCAACGCCTGTCCCGGTCGCTACGGGTCCATGGCCGCAACCGCGGGTCGAAACGCCGCGATGCTACCCGCGCGCAACTCGGCCGGCTGCACGCCCGGATACGGGCCCGCAGGGCTGACTTTGCTGCGCAGACCGCCGTGCGGCTGGTCCGCGAGCACGGCATGGTCGCTGTCGAAGGCCTGCGGATCAAGAACATGACCGCGAGCGCGAAGGGCACCATCGAGCAGCCCGGCCGTAACGTCCGCCAGAAAGCGGGCCTGAACCGGGCCATCCTCTCAAAGGGTTGGGGCGGATTCCTACTCAAGCTGGAACACGCCGCCCGCTACCACGGAACACACATCGAGAAGGTCAAACCCGCGTACACGTCGCAAACCTGCAACGCCTGCAAGCACGTCGCCCCGGAATCCCGCGAGAGCCAAGCGATCTTCCGATGCGTCGCCTGCGGGCATCAGGACCACGCCGACGTAAACGCGGCCAAGAACATACTCGCCGCCGGGCTGGCGGTAACAGGGCGTGGAGACCTCGCCGTTGGGCGGTCTGTGAAACGCCAACCACCCGAACGGCTCGCGGCGTGAACACGCCTCAGCCACGGGAATCCTCCCGTCCTCAGGCGTGGGGAGGAAGTCAACTGCGGCGTACGCAGGTGGGCGAGCGCGAACGCGGGCATGGTCCCTCCCCGGTGACGTGCGCCGACTCCACGGCGCAGGGCCTGGCACCGATTCTGCGGCCAGCCCGCTGCGGCCGGGCCGACCGGGGTGCGGTCACGCCGGGCGTACGACTCCGGGTTGTTGTCGTAGCTCACCCGCTCGCCGCGGCCGCCCTCGTCGCGGACCGCGCCGGAGCCGTCGCGCTTGCGGATCGACCGGCCGGCGTCGGGTGGTCCCCAGTGGACCTAGTCGAGCGAGCCGACCGCGCTGAGGTCGACGCGGGCCGGCACGTCGGCCAGCGCGGCGGTATCCGCTGGTGGCTGGCCGGGCTGATCGCGTCCGGGGTATTTATGCTGCCCCGGTGCGGGTTTTCGAGATCGCCGGGAAGCTGGCTCTCTTCCTGGCCGGGTTGAGCGCGATCGTCGATCTCATCGATCCAGCGAAGCTGCAGCACTGGAGTCGCCGCGCCAACGAGTACGCACAACGCAGATCTGAATACCGGATAATCGGCCGGATCGCTGAGCTGCGGGATGAAGCCCATGGCTTCTTCGTCAAGAACACCTCTGTGGCGACCGTAGGCGGCGTGGTGCCGCACTCCAGCCTTGTCCACACCCCGCCGCAGACCGCCCCATCCGGCTTGGGCGAGGATGCCTTCGTCACCTTCTGGCATACCGTGATGGATGAGCTCCGGGACACCTACGACCTGCGCGATGGTGAAAGTCGCGAGAAAGTCCTGGCGGCGTCCGCGCTGGTGGAACGCCGCATCGACGAGTTCCTGTCACGCGAGCTACCCGAGAGCGAACGGGGGCTGGTCAGCAGGGCCACCGACGCGAAGGAGCGAAGCTTCGGCCTCGCCGCGGTGCTGATGATGCTGGCCACGATCGCGATGGTCGTAGCCGCCAATACTCTCGATCTCAGCGGATTGGCGGCCCAAGGACAGGCGGTGCGGATCCTCGGATTTGTCGGCGTGGCCTTGACGGTCGTTGCGGTCTTCACGCTGGCCGCCATGCCGCTCGCCATGCCCGGCGCGGTGGAGGGAACACTGCTCGGCACAGCGGCGCGCTTCCTCCGGTTCCTCGCCAGACCCGTACGCCCGGTCCGCATCACCGCGCTGTTCCTCTTTGTCGGGGGCTCGCTGATAGACCTTGTGGTCCTGCTCCTCGAATAGGCGCGGCACGCGCGGCCCGGACGCCCTGGGCGCTACCTCACTGACCATGCGCGCATTGGCACCGTTTGTCACCGACCAGTAGCTGCGGTGACCAGCTGACCGCCGCTTCGGCGTCCGGGTCCCGCCCCGCGTACGCGAGCACCAGCACCAGCACGGTCAGGACGGCCGCCCCCAGCACCAGCCGGCGTCGGCGCCGGCGGGCCCGGGCCAGCCCGACCCGGGTGGCTGGCCCGTCGGGCGCGACGCCGACGGCGGTGCGCACCTTGGCGACCACCGGTCCGAGCAGCTCGGCGAGGCGGTGCACGACGCTCTCCGAGGAGTGTCGGCCGGGCGCCGCCGGGCTGACTGCCGGCGGCGCGACCGCGGCTGGTTCGACGGCCGGGGAGGTGGGCGGTTCGGGTCCGGTCTCCCCCGGCTGATCGACGGTCGCCGGACGGGCGTCGTCGCGAACCGGCGCCGCGTCGGCGTGCTCGCGAAGGAATGCGGGACGGGCGTGGTCGGGTGGCGGCGCCGGATCGGCGTGCGCGCCGGTCGCGCCCGAGCCGACCGACGCTGCCGGGCCGGTCGCCGCGGCCGGTCGCGGCGTGGGCGGGGCCGCGCCGTCGGCGGGGAGCCGACGCGGCAGCGTGACCGGCTGCTCCGGCGCCGGCTCGGCCGGCGCGTGGGGCAGCCAGCCGCCCACCCGGATACCGGTCTGCGTGAGTTTGTCCTCAGCCACCGATTCCCCCCTCGGCCACCGGTGCCGGCGGTCGCCCCCGTGGCCCGCCGCAGGGAGAATGGCATACGGCCGATCTTCGAGAAGCCGTCGGGCAGAGGCATGTTCCCGACAACGGGCCGGTCAGCGCCGCTCGCGGCGCCGCAGGCCACGCTCGGGATGCCAGCTCTCGATCAGCAGATGGTCCGGCGGGTCGCCGACCCGGGTGAGCACCACCTCGGTCAGCTCGATCCGGAACCGGTGCGACCCGTCCTCGCCCGGTGGCTCCTCGTGCGCCCGGCCGGCGATCTTCGCGTCGCCGCCCCACGAGGCCGGATCGTCCTCCGGGGTGTCTTCGGTCGGGCAGTGCAGTGCCACGCGGGGATCGCGCCGCAGGTCGAGTGCCTTGAGCGCGCCCGCCATGCTGCCCAGTCGGAGCTGACCGTCGTCGGAGAAGTCGATCTCCGTGCCGCTGATCCGCGGCGAGCCGTCCCGCCGTAGGGTCGCCATCGTGCCGTGCTTGCGGACGGTGAATCGGGCGCGTACGCGCGCCGCGAAGTCGGGTTCGGATGCCATCAGGTCGGGCCACCATGCCATGCCGGCCAGCCTGGCAGGAAAAGCTGACACCGTGCGGCGTGTTTTCCGGACCGGTCAGCGGATCTCGAAGCCGAGCGCTTGGGCCAGCACGATCGCCTGCTCGCTGTCGACGATGGCTCCGGCCCGCTCGACCGTGGTCGGGTCGAGTGCGGTCAGGTCGCTGCCGCGCAGGTCGGCCCGGGCCAGTCGGGCGGCGTGCAGCTGGGCGCCGGACAGGTCGACGCCGGTGACCGTGGCGCCGGTGAGGTTGGCGCCGGTCAGGTCCGCCTCGCGCATGCGTACGTCGGTGAGGTGCACGCCGCGCAGGTCGGCGCCGGGCAGGGCGATGAAGGACCAGTCGCCGCCGCTGACCCGCAGTGGGCGCAGGTCGCACTGGTCGAAGCTGCTGCCGACCAGCTTGCAGCCGGTGAACTCGGCCTCGAAAAGGTTGCACCGCTTGAAGGTGCAGCGGGTGAACGCCGAGTCGGTGTGCCGGGAGGCGTTGAAGGCGACGTTGCCGAAGACGCACTCGGTGAAGACGGCGCCCTGGCTGACCGCCTCGGTCAGGTCGACGTCGAAGAAGGAGCAGCGGACGAAGTGCCGGTCGGCCAACTCCTCGGCGTACCAGTCCTCGTGGCGGTAGGTGACGTCTTCTGTCGGCTCCGGCATCACGCCAGATTAGTGGTGGCCACCGACACTTCCCGGTGGGCATACCGGCCGGTAGGTTCGGCGGCGTGAGCGTCGCAGTGAGCACTGACCCGGCCCGTATCGGTTTCGACCCCGCCCGCCTGGCGCGGATCGACGAGCACTTCGGCAGGTACGTCGACGACGGCCGGCTCGCCGGCTGGCAGATCGTGGTGACCCGCCGGGGCGAGATCGCCCACTCCTCGACCTACGGGCTGCGCGACCGGGAGGCGGGCACGCCGGTCGAGGCGGACACCCTCTGGCGCATCTACTCGATGACCAAGCCGATCACCTCGGTCGCGGCGATGATGCTGTGGGAGGAGGGCCGGTTCGAGCTGAACGACCCGATCAGCCGCTGGCTGCCGGAGTTCGCCGACGCCCGGGTCTATGACAAGGGGTCGGTGCTCAAGCCGTACACGGTGCCGGCGATCGAGCCGATCCGGGTCTGGCACCTGCTCACCCACACCGCCGGCCTGACGTACGGCTTCGCGCAGAGCACGGTGGTCGACGGCCTGTACCGGGCGGCGGGCTTCGACCTGGGCGTGCCGCCGGGTGCGGACCTGGCGGCGGCCTCGGCCGGGCTGGCCCGGCTGCCGCTGCTCTTCCAGCCCGGCACGAGCTGGAACTACGGGGTCTCCACCGACGTGCTGGGCCGGCTGGTCGAGGTGATCTCCGGGCAGAGCCTGGAGGCGTTCTTCGCCGAGCGGATCCTGCGCCCGCTGGGCATGACCGACACGCGGTGGTGGGTCGACGAGGCGGACGCCAAGCGGCTGGCCGCCCTCTACGCCCCGAACCCGGCCACCGGGCAGGCGACCCGGCAGGACGGCATCGGCCGGGCCGCGCTGGCCGAGCCGAGCTGGTTCTCCGGGGGCGGCGGGCTGGTCTCCACGGCCGCCGACTACCACCGGTTCACCCAGTTCCTGCTGCGCGGGGGCGAGTTGGACGGGGTACGCCTGCTGTCGCCCCGGACGCTGCGCTTCATGACCCGCAACCACCTGCCCGGCGGCCGGGACCTGGCCTCCTTCGAGCCGGGGGGCTTCGCCGAGACGGTGCTCGACGGCATCGGCTTCGGCCTCGGCTTCGCCGTGGTGCTGGACCCGGTGCCGTCCCGGGTGCCGAGCAGCGTGGGCGAGTTCTACTGGGGTGGGCTGGCCAGCACCGCGTTCTGGGTGGACCCGGTGGAGGAGGTCACCGCGCTGCTGTTCACCCAGCTCATGCCGTCCAGCACCTACCCGCTGCGCTCGCAGCTGCGCCAGCTGGTCTACTCCGCGCTGATCGACTGAGCCCGACGTGGGCGCGCCACCGGGCGGGCGGCGCGCCCACCCGGGTCAGACCAGTCGCTGGGCGCGGGTCGCGGTCACCGTCGCGGTGCCGCTGGTGGACAGGCCGGAGATCAGGTACGCCCGGTAGGTGCCGTCCGTCATGACAGTCCACAGGTCCGGGGTGCCGTCGGCGTTGATGTCGGCGGCCTCGAGGGTGCCGATCGCGACGCCGGTGTTCCAGTTCGCCGCAACCTGGTACTGGGTGCGGGTCAGCGAACCGGTGCCGTCGCCGTTGTCGACCATGGTGACCCCGGTCCAGAGGTAGAGGTCGCCGGTGGTGGCGTTGCGCAGGAAGAGTGCGGCGCCGGAGGAGGTCTCGGTGCTGGCGATGCTCCAGTTCTGCCAGTCGGTGCCGCCGGTCGGGGTGGGGTTGGTCAGCGTGGTGACGCCGTAGTAGAGGCAGGGCGCCGGCCAGCTGGGGTGGTAGCCGAGCCGGTAGCCGTTGGTGGGGTCACCGGAGATGCCGAGCAGGTCCGGGATGCCGTTGTCGACGCCGTCGGCCTGGAACGCGTTGGTCAGCTGCAGCGGGATGTTGCCGTTGGCGTCAATCAGGTTGTCGTACCCGATCGTGCACTGGTTGCCGCTGAGGTTCGGGTTGGTCATGGTGCCGTCCCCGGCGCCGATGATGAGGCCACCGTTTCCAGCGGAGACGCCGGCCGGGTTGTAGTACACGAAGTCCTGGCGGTCCACGCCGGCGAAGCGCCCGGTGAAGACCTGGGCGCCGTCGAAGTCGGCCGGGGAGTTGTTCCCGGTGACACCGTTGCCGTGCAGGCCGATGTTGGTCGCCGGGGTCTGCACCTGGCCGGTGCCGACGCCGGTCTTGCGGGACTTCACGCCGAGCGCCGACCAGACGCCGGAGCCGAGCCCCGTGCCCGGGCCACCGACGGCAATCAGGTCGGGCACCCCGTCGCCGTTGAGGTCCTTGTCGACCGGACCGGTGGTGACGACCGGCGCGGGCTTCGGCTTCGCTGCGGCTGGGGCCGGCAGGGCCGGTACGAGGGCGGCAAGGGCGAGCGCGGCGGGCGCCGTCCAGGCGAGCAGGCGTCGGGTTGGAGAGGCCATCTGTTCCCCCATGTCATTGACGATCTTGCCCTCCGCAAGGTAGTCGACGTCGGCAAGTTCCGACGGCACGGTTTCGACCGGGTCGGCGACGGGATGGCCGATCCGGCACCGGCCGGGCGGCCGGCTCCCTAGCCTGAGGGGCGAGGCACCTGGGGCGGGAGGTGGTCAGCCATGAGCGAGCGCAACGAGCGCAGTGCGGAGCAGCATGCGGTCGCCGAGCGGAGCGAGGTGGCCGCATGAGCAACATCGTCGTGTTCGGCGCCGGTGGGACCGCGGGGTCGCGGATCACCGACGAGGCGATGAATCGGGGGCACCGGGTCACCGCGGCGGTGCGCCGGCCGGAGGCGACCAGCTACCTGGCGCCCGGCGTGCGTACGGTCACCGGGGACGCCACCTCGGCGCGGAGCGTGCGCGAGCTGGCCGAGGACGCGGACGTGTTCGTGGTGGCGATCGGCGGCGGCGAGCGGAACCTGTGGCGGGACGCGGCCCGGACGTTGGTCGATACGCTCCGCGAGCTGCCCGACGCGCCCCGGGTGATCCACGTGGGCGGCGGGGCGACGCTGCTGACGCCGAAGGGCACTTCCTACCTGGATGAGCCGGACTTCCCCGAGGAGTACCGGGACTCGGCGGAGGGTCAGGCCGAGGCGCTGGACGTCTACCGCTCCTCGGCCGACGGGGTGACCTGGACGTACGTCTCTCCTCCCCCGCTGGAGTTCCACCCGGGCGAGCGGACCGGGCACTATCGCACCGGCACCGACCATCCGGTGACGGACGCGCAGGGCCGGTCGGTGCTCACCTACGAGGATCTGGCGGTGGCGATCGTCGACGAGATCGAGAATCCGCGGTTCACCAACGCGCGGTTCACGGCGGCGTACTGACGTCAGTCGGCCAGCCGGGCGGGGAAGCCGCCGGTGGCGAGCGGGCCCCAGCGCTCGATGGTGATCCGGATCAGCGATTTGCCCTGCCGGAGCATGGCCTGCCGGTACTCGTCCCAGTCCGGGTGCTCGCCGGAGATGCTGCGGAAGTATTCCACCAGCGGTTCCAGGGCCTCGGGCAGGTCGAGCACCTCGGCGGTGCCGTCGACCTGCACCCAGGGCCCGTTCCAGTCGTCGGAGAGCACGCAGGCGGAGACCCGCGGGTCGCGGCGGATGTTGGCCACCTTGGCCCGCTCGGGGTAGGTGGAGATCACCAGGCGGCCTGCGGCGTCGACGCCGCAGGAGACCGGGGAGGACTGCGGCCGGCCGTCGGCGCGGGTGGTGATCAGCAGGACCCGGTGCCGGGGGCGGAGGAACTCGATCAGGGTGTCCCGGTCGACCCGGGTGTTGGTCGCGATGGTGCGTGCCATGCGTCGGTTCTACCAGGCCTGCGGGCCGAAGCATCGGCGCGGGCTCAGCGGGGACGGTTGGCGATCCGGCGCGGGGAGGCCTGGGCCGGCACCCGGGGCCGGGCGGTCGGCCGCCAGGCCCGGCCGTTGGCGTAGATCACCCGGAAGCCGAGGTATGCGGCGAGG
Source organism: Micromonospora sp. MP36 (assembly GCF_008119785.1). GTDB lineage: Bacteria > Actinomycetota > Actinomycetes > Mycobacteriales > Micromonosporaceae > Micromonospora. The sequence continues at coordinate 135,690 of NZ_VSFA01000009.1, forward strand.
GGCGCCCAGTGGGCCGAGCCCATCCGCAGCTCGGCGGCGTTGTGTCGCTGCCCGTTGGCGAGCACGTCGAGCAGCACGGTCTCGAAGGCGGCCGACTCGACCCAGTCCACCTCGCGGGTGAAGCCGCAGACCAGGGCCGCCCCGGTCACGTCGAGGAAGTCCCGCAGCGCGGTGTCGGAGGCGCGCAGCACCGAGCAGCTGCCGAAGTAGAGGCGGCGTCCCTCGCAGCGGCCGGCCATCCGGTCGGCCACGTCGGTCAGCTCCACCGAGTCCCAGTCGGTGAGGCACAGCCGGCTCGGTTCGCCGTGCATGGCGAAGAAGCCGACGCGGTAGTCGGCGTACTGCTTGAGCAGCCAGCGGTCGATGAAGTAGAAGAGCTCGTCGCGGGTGGCGGCGTCCTTGTGGATGAACCGGATCCGGCCCAGCCGTTCGAGCAGTTCGAGCGTGGGCAGGACGGAGCCGCGCTCGTTGAGGTCCCGGTGCCACTGCCCCTCGACGCAGAAGACGCCACCCCGCGCCAACGCCCACCTCCCCCGCCCGCGAAGGCCGCCCGGGAAGCCGTCCCCGGCCCCCGGCGCAGACGTTACCGGCCGCGGGCGGCCCGGCAACATCACCCTGGGCGGTGCCGGGAGGCCATTTCCGTCACGTCCGGGCCCGTCTGCGTGTCGCCCGACTCCAATGGGTGATTCCCGGCTTCGCTGCAATTTGCGCATGCGCCCCGCGACCCGCTGTTATGAGGTCAATTCGGATAAGTGTCCGCCAGCATGTCGAAACAGTGCCAGGATGGATGAGCCAGGACGTAACGGACTGATGTCCTGATGGCACCCCAATCACACTCCAGTCGGGAGGAATCCTGTGCGCCTCACTGCGCTGCAACGAATCGCCGTCGCGTTCGCGCTGGCCGTGCCCGGGGCGGCGATCGCCACGGTCATCGCCGCGCCGCCGGCCCATGCCGCGAGCTGTTACACCTGGAATCGGACCCTCACCCAGGGGAGCTCCGGGGAGGACGTCCGCCAGCTGCAAATCCGGGTGGCCGGCTGGGCCGCGTACCGGGACATCGTCCGCGTCGACGGCCGGTACGGTCCCGAGACGGCGGCCGCGGTCCGGCGGTTCCAGTCGGCGTACGGCCTACGCGTCGACGGCATTGCCGGCCCGCAGACCTTCGCCAAGATCTACGAGTTGCAGGACAACGACTGCACGCCGAAGCACTTCAGCTATGCCGAGCTGGACAACGGCTGCGGCACGGGTGGCTGGACCGGCGGCCCGCTCTCGTCCAGCGCCACCCGGACGAACGCCCTGCGTCTGATGTGGAAGCTCGAGGCGCTGCGCCACAGCCTCGGCGACCACGCCATCCACGTCAACAGCGGCTTCCGCAGCTTCGCCTGCAACCGGCAGGTCGGCGGCGCGTCGGACAGCCAACACCTCTACGGCAACGCGGCCGACCTCACCTCGGGCACCTCGTCGCTGTGCCAGATAGCCAAGGAGGCCCGCAGCCACGGCTTCAGCGGGATCTTCGGCCCCGGCTACCCGGACCACAGCAATCAGGTCCACGTGGACGCGCGCCGCGAGAACAACGCTGACAAGAGCGCGAACACGACCGTCTGGTCCGCCTCGCGTTGCGGGATCTGACCCACGGCCGAGCCGACGTCGACGGCGGCCCGACGCAGGGATGGGTTCCTGCGGCCGGGCCGCCGTCCCGTCGCCCCGGGCGAGCAGGTTCGGGCGTACCCCCGAACCGGCCCTCCGGCTCGGCGTGGCTGACGCCACGCCACCACCTGGAGCGGTCAGCTCGCCCGGGACCAGCGCGGCCGGTACGAACGGGAGGGCATGTGCACGAATGGGTTGCCGTGCCGCACCAGCGCGTCGATCTGGCGCTCGTTGAGGCCGTGGGCCGCCAGCACCCGCCGGTGCAGCCGGCAGGGGTACGCGGCCCCGTCGTTGCAGCACTTCGGTCCGGCGGGCCACTCCTCGGCGGCGTGCACCACCACCGCCCCGGACCGCGAGCCGGACATCCTCCGGGGTCAACTGCGCCGGCACCGGCACCTCACCCAGGACCTGATCGATGGGATCCGTCGACTGCTCACCAACTCGCACGGCAGGCCTCCTGCAGCTCGGCACCGGTACGGCCGACCCGTCGTACCACATCCTCGCCCCCTGGTACGGCCCGGAAGCGGCAGCAGGTCAACCCCGCCAGGCGCCGAGCAGTTCCTCCGGCGAGACGATCGATACACCCGCCACAGCTGCCTCGGACCGGGATACCGCCACCAGCGGGACCTGCTCGTCCGCGCCGGGCAACTGGGATCGGTGCATGAGCAACCGGCCCAGGTCATGGGCGTCGAAGGGCCTGTTCTCCAGCCACTTCACGGACCCGACGAAGGTGATCCGGCGAGCGACCGGCGCCCGGTCCGCGCCGACCAGGTCGATGTCCGGATCATTGGTACGGGTCCAGTAGCCGCCGACCACGGCGGTGTCCCCCGGCAGGCCATCGGCAGGAAGACGGCGCAACGACTCCCGCACCACCGGTTCCACCGCCCGTCCCCGCCAGGACGTCCACGAGGTAGTGATCCGGCGCAGGGTCAGATCACCCCGTCCCCGTTCGATCTCCGGCAGGTGGGGGCCGAGGAACGACAACCAGAACCGGAGGTAGGAGTCGGCCACCGTGTAACGCGTCTCCCGGGACGGCCGGGTGGAGAGCGGGGTGGCCACCTCGACGATGCGCTTGGCGACCAGTAGCCGCAGGGCGCGATTGAGGGAGGCCTGCGGCAGGTCGCCAGCGGCTCGGGCGATGAGGGAGAAGGTCCGTTCGCCGGAGCCGATGGCCCGCAGTACCAGATCGGCTTGGGACTGCGGTGGGAACTCGGCTGCCAGCGCCCGTTCGGCGCTGACCAACAGGGCGGAGGTGGGATCCGTGACGGCGTCGGCCAGGTAGTCGTGCAACGAGGCGTCGGTGGGCCACTCGTCGAGAATCAACGGCAGTCCGCCCGAGACCAGGTAGGCGTCGAACGCGTCGGCCGCGGAGAGGCCCAGCATGTCCCGCACGTCGGCCGGACTGAGCGGCGGGATCACCATCTCGGTGGCCCGCTGGTGGAAGGGCCGTCCGTAATCGTTGAGCGCCTCCATCATGGCGAGGTCCGAACCGATGCAGAGGAGCAGCACCGGCAACCGGGACAACTCGCGGTCGAACACCTTCTGCAAGGTGCCCTCGAATCCGGGATCTGTGGCGATCAGATACGACAACTCGTCGAGGACAACCACGCTGGGACGATCCGACGGCAGTGCGGCGGCGAGCAGGGTGAGGGCCGCATCCCAGGTCGCCGGGCGCTGGCCGGCGAAGAGGTGGGCACCGGGCAAGCTGGAGCCGGCTGCGGCCTCCACGAACAGGGCGAGATCGGCGGCGACGGTCGGCTGCGCGGAGGCGGTGAAGAACAGGTACGGCAGGTCGGCCCGGTCGACGAACTCCTCCACCAGTCGGGACTTGCCCACCCGACGCCGTCCGCGCATCAGCAGGGCGCGGCCCGGGCGTCCCGCTCGACCGCCGCGGCTGACCCTGCCCAGCATGCCTTGAAGAGCTGCCAGTTCCCGGGTCCGTCCCACGAATCCCCGCATACGCTCACCCACGATACTCTCATCCGCGATACAACCAAGAATGATAGCAATACTGCCGGCCCGGCTTTCGCTCAACAGCGGTCCCGCAGGAAGGCGTACGCGCGGGCGCGCATCTGCGGGGTGAAGACGTGGCCCGCGTCGTACATCGCCAGTTCGGCCCGGTCCCCGAGCACGCGCCGGGCGCCGTCGAACACCTCCGCCGCGCCCCGGCTCCACCGGTCGTCCGACGTCGCCGAGATGAGCAGCGCGGTACGCCCGAAGCAGGCGATGACGTCTTCCAGGTCGTGCCGCGCGGCGAAGCCGGGCAGCACGAACTCGGCCTGCACTCCGGTGTCGTGGCTGAGCGAGTACCGGTAGGGGATGCACCCGCAGTGCGACACCGACGCGGTGATGCGGTGGTCGAACGCGGGTGCCCACAACGCCATCCGGCCGCCGTAGGAGTGGCCGATGAAGCCCAGCCGGGACGGGTCCACCTCCGGGCGGGACGCCAGATGGTCGAGCGCCACGGACACCTCGTGCAGGCACGAGGCGAGCAGGGTCCGCCCCTGCACCAGTCGGGTCGACAGTTCGAACCAGGTCACGTTCGACCGGCCGTCGGGGCTCCAGTTCCGCTCCTCGAACCCGATGGCGTCCGGGGCGATCGTGACGAATCCACGCTCTGCCAGCTCCCGCGCGTACGCCTGGTCGGGGTTGCCGGCGAGACCGACCACCTCGCTCTTGCCCAGCGCGAACTGCCCGGCGTGCTGGTGGTGGCAGAAGACCCCCGGCAGCGACCGGTCGGCGCCCTTCGGGACGCACACGTACGCCGACACCCGCTGGTCGGCGGTGACGGCGTAGCTGACCTTCTCGCGGACATAACTGCCGCAGTCCACCGACTCGAGCACCCGGACGTCGAGCGGAACGCGCTCGGGGCGGGGGCCGAGAAAGGCCTCGATCGGCTGGTACTCCACCTGCTCGGTCACGGCGATGATCGTCTCACCGCCGGCGACCGGGCCTGCGCCGGTCAGACCAGGCCGGCGTCGTGGACGAGCAGGGCCACCTGCACCCGGTTGTTCAGGTCGAGCTTGGTCAGCAGCCGCGACACGTACGCCTTCACCGTCGCCACGCTCATGAACAGCTCCGCCGCGATCTCGGCGTTGGTGCGGCCCTGCCCGAGCGCGACCGCGACCTCCCGCTCCCGCTCGCTGAGCCCGTCCAGCAGCCGCAGCGCCCGGTCCCGCCGGGGGTCCGCGCCCGCTCCCGCTGGGGCGGCGGCGGTCACGTGCCGGATGAGCTGGCGGGTCACCGTCGGCGACAGGGTCGCCTCCCCCGCCGCGACCCGGCGGATCGCCTGGACGATCTCGGCAGGTGGCGTGTCCTTGAGCAGGAAACCGGCGGCGCCGGCCCGCAGCGCCCGCAGCACCTGGTCGTCGGCGTCGAAGGTGGTCAGCACCAGCACCTCGGGCGGCCGGGGCAGCGCCCGCAGCGCCTCCGTCGCGGTCAGCCCGTCCACCCGGGGCATCCGGATGTCCATCAGCACCACGTCCGGCGCGTGCGCCTCGACGGCGGCCGGCACCTCGCCGCCGTCGGTCGCCTCCCCGACGACCCGGACGTCCGGCACCCCGCCGAGGATCATCGACAGGCCGGCCCGGACCAGCGCGTCGTCGTCGACGATCAGCACCCGCACCGGGGCCGCCTGCGGCCCGCTCACGACGCCGGCCAGGGCAGCCAGGCGGCGAGCCGGAAGTCGCCGTCGGCGTCGCGCCCGTGTTCCAGGCGGCCACCGGCGAGGCTGACCCGCTCGGCCACCCCCACCAGCCCGGTCCCGGTGCCGGGGATCGGGTGCGCCAGGCCGCCCACCGGCCACGGGTTGCGGATCTCCACGGCGAGGCCGTCCACCGGGCCACCGGCCAGCCGGACGGTCACCACCGTCCCCGGGGCGTGCTTGCGGGCGTTGGTGAGCCCCTCCTGCACGATCCGGTACGCGCTGCGCCCGACCGCCACCGGCACGGCCGCGGGGTCGACGACCTGGTCGACCAGGTTGACCCGGACGCCGGCTGACCGGGACTCGGCGACCAACGCGGGCAGGTCGCCGAGGGTGGGTTGCGGGCGCTCCGGGACGGCGGTCTCGGCACCGTCGGGTTCGGCGCGCAGCACACCGATCACCTCGCGCAGGTCCTGCAGCGCGGCGTGCGCGCTGGCGCGGATCACGCCGGCCGCCCGGGCGACCTCCTCCGGTGGCGCGTCCGGGCGGAACTCCAGGGCGCCGGCGTGCAGGCTGAGCAGGGAGATCCGGTGGGCGAGCACGTCGTGCATCTCCCGGGCGATCCGGGTGCGTTCGAGCTGCCGGGCCTGATCGACGCGGAGCTGCTGCTCGGCCTCGGCCCGGTCGGCGCGCTCCCGCAACGACAGCACGAGCTGCCGCCGGGCGCGGACGAACATCCCCCACGCCAGCACGGTCCCGCTGATCACCACACCCCAGGCCGTGCTCGCCCAGTACGGCATGTCCGGCTCCGGCCGCAGGTAGCCGAAGGCGAAGTTGGTGCACAGGCCAGCCGCCGTGACCGCCAGCGCGACCGCCGTGCGCCGGTGCACCACCACGGTGAAGTAGACGATCAGCAGCGGCACCGCCCCGGCGAGCGAGAACGTGGTCAGCGGCAGGGTGGCCACCGCCAGTCCGAGCGGCCAGCGCCGGCGAGACCACAGCAGCCCGCAGCAGAGCAGCCCGACCAGCGCGTCCGCCGCGATCATCCAGTCGTACGGCAGCGGCACGGCCATCTCCGGATGCGGCTCGGTGGCGTCCGCCGTGACGAGCAGGACCCAGCCGAGGGAAAGCAGGAAGCAGAGGCTGTCGACTATCCAGTCGCGGGTGGTGCGCCGGGGGTGGGCCCGGACCCGGTCGGCCGGCACGGCCAGCGCCCCGGGCAGCAGCCAGGGATGGTCCGGGACGACGGCGCTGGTCACGCGCCCATGCTAGGCAGGCACCCGCGCCCCGAACCAGCTACCAAAGTCGACACCCTGGCACCACCAACGTCGGTGCGGTCGCCGACCGCCGGCCGCTGCGCGTGCCCGGGCGGCGCGGGCAGCCTGGTCGGCATGATCGAGGTCGCACACCTGACCAAGCGGTACGGCCCTCACCAGGCCGTCGACGATGTCTCGTTCCGCTGCGAGCCGGGCACGGTGACCGGCTTCCTCGGCCCGAACGGCGCGGGCAAGTCCACCACCATGCGGATGATCTGTGGCCTGACCCCGCCGACGTCGGGCAGCGCCACCGTCGCAGGGCTGCCCTACCGGCAGTTGGGCAACCCCGGCCGGGAGGTCGGTGTGCTGCTCGACGCGTCCGCGCAGCACGTCGGGCGCACCGGCCGGGAGGCGCTGACCGTGGCCGCGAGCACGATGGGCGTGGACCGGCGGGAGGTCGCCGCGAAGCTGGACCTGGTCGGGTTGAGCACGACCGCGGCGAAGCGCCGGGTCCGGGCGTACTCCCTCGGGATGCGGCAGCGGCTCGGCCTGGCGCTGGCCCTGCTGGGCGACCCTCGTGTGCTGATCCTCGACGAGCCGGCCAACGGCCTCGACCCGGAGGGCATCGTCTGGATGCGCGGGCTGCTCCGCGACTTCGCCGACCGGGGCGGCACCGTGCTGCTCTCCTCGCACCTGCTCCGCGAGGTGGAGGCGGTCGCCGACCGGCTGGTCGTGATCGGCAGCGGCCGGGTGGTGGCCCAGGGCGGCAAGGACGAACTGCTCGCCGGCGCCGGCACCCTGGTCCGGGCCCGCGACCGCGGTGCCTTGCGCGTCGCGTTGGACCGGGCCGGGCTCGACGCCGCCCAGGTCACCGAGGGCCTGCTGGTCCGGGCCGAAGCCGAGGCGGTCGGGCAGGCCGCCGCCGACGCGGGCGTCGCGCTGACCGAGTTGCGGCCGGCCAGCAGCTCCGGTCTGGAACAACTCTTCCTCTCCCTCACCTCCGACGCGTCGACCAGGGAGGACCTCCGATGACCACCACCACACCGGCACCCGCCCCGGCCACCGTCGCGCGCCGGGCCGAGCGGCGCCGGCCGTCCCTGGTCCGGCTGACCGGAGTGGAACTGCGCAAGCTCACCGACACCCGGGCCGGTTACTGGCTGCTGATCACCATCGGTCTGCTCGCCGCCGGCATCGTCGCCGTGCAACTCTTCGTCCTCGACCACGAGCAGCAGAACTTCGCCGACTTCTTCGTCCCGTCGCTGCTGCCGGTCGGGCTGCTGCTGCCGGTGTTGGGCATCCTGTCGATCACCGCCGAGTGGTCGCAGCGGACCGCGCTGACCACGTTCACCCTGGTGCCGAGGCGGGAGCGGGTGGTCTGCGCGAAACTCGCCGCGATGGTGCTGGCCGCGCTGGCGTCGGTGCTGGTCAGCCTCGCCGTGGCGGCCGTCGCCACGCTGCTGGCGCGGGCCACTGGTGGCGCGGGCGCCTGGTCGTTCGAGGAGTCCATGCTGCTGCACGCGGCCGTGCTGCAGGTCGCCAGCGTGCTGATGGGTGCGGCGTTCGGGCTGCTGTTGCTCAACACGCCGCTGGCGATCGTCACGTACCTGCTGCTGCCCACCCTCTGGTCGGTCCTCGGCGGGATGATCTCGGCGTTGCGCGGGCCGGCCCGCTGGTTGGACACCGGGGTGACGATGGAGCCGCTGTTCGGGCCGGACGTGACCGCTGGGCAGTGGGGGCGGCTGGCGGTGTCGCTGCTGGTCTGGCTGGTCCTGCCGCTGGCCGCCGGGCTGGTCCGGACGCTGCGGCGGGAGGTGTCCTGACCGTGACCACCCCGGGTTACGGCGACACCACGGTGGTCAGCGGCGGCGCCGGGGAGCTGGTGCTGATGTGGGCCGGATTCCCGCTGCTCGGGGCCGGGCTGGGCGCGGCGCTCACGGCCGCGTCCGGCTGGCTGGCCAGCCTGCCCTGGTTCCCGTTCCAGGGCTGGTTCGCCCTGCTGGCCCGACTGCCCGACGAGCGCGCGTACCCGGGCGGGGCGGCGGTGCTGGCGCTGGTCGGGCTGGTCATCGCGTACCTCGGCACTCGGGAGCGGCTGACCGTGACGGTGGGCCGGACCGGGGTGCGGCTGCACCGCGACGGCCACGGCCGGGACGTCGCCCGGGCTCAGGTCGCGGGGGTCTTCCTGGACGGGCAGGCGCTGGTGCTGCTCGACACCGACGGCGGGGAACTGGCCCGGGAGAAGTCCGACCTGGACCAGGGGAAGCTGCGCGCCGCGTTCGCCGGGCAGGGCTGGCCGTGGCTCGACCAGGACCCGCACCGGGCGGCGTACCGGCGCTGGGTGGCGGGGCTGCCGGGGCTGCCGGCCGGGGCGGACGCGCTGCTGCGGGCCCGGCAGCGGGCGGTCGAGGCGGACCGTGGCGGCGAGGCGCGGGAGCTGCGCGGAGAGCTGGCCCGGCTCGGGGTGGTGGTCCGCGACGCCGGGAAGCGGCAGTACTGGCGGCTGGTCCCGGGCCAACCCGACCGGGACGGCGACCGCCGGTAGCGCGGGCCGGTGGGCACATCCAGTCGCCCCCTGGGCCCAGTGACCGCCCGGCGCCGCGGCCGGCCGGTGAGCGCCGTCGCAGGACGGCGACGGGCCCGCGCCGACGTGCGGCGCGGGCCCGAAGGGGTACGGAACTACTTGGCGTTGCCGGTGTTGGTCACCCGGAACGTGTAGTCCGCGTCCAGGAAGGTGAGGTCACCGGTCGGCAGGTTGGAGATCAGGACGGCGAAGTCGTCCTGCTTGCCGTTGGCGCACTTCGTCGTCAGGCCGCTGGCGGTGAACTGGTCGCCGGTGGTCCGGTAGACCCAGTTGCCCGCGCCGTCGGTGGTCTCCCCCGGCGAGGTGACGCCCGGCGTGAGGTCGCAGTGGCTGACCACCTGGACCGTCCAGTTGTTGTCCTGCACGCCGCTGGTGGTGAACCAGTTGCCCGGCGCCGAGGCGAGGTTCGCGTCGGCGCCGTTGACCCGGACGTCGTCGACGAACCAGCCGGTGTCCATGTACGCGGCGTCGGTGGAGTACCGGAACCGCACGTCCGTCGCGCCGGCCGGCAGGTCGGCGGTCAGGTGCAGGTACTGCGGTTCGTCGACGAAGTACCGGCCGCCGGAGGTGCCGGTGAGGCCGTTGCCCTCCTCGTTGTTGCCGTGCGGGTCGTCGTTGGTGGTGACGACCTGGCCGGCGTCGTTGCGCACCGGCACGGTCACCCAGTTGCCGTTGACGAGGGCCTCGACGAAGCCGTAGTCCCAGCCCTCCTCGATGAAGTACCAGCTCCAGAAGTCCAGCGAGGTCACGCCGCCGGAGGTGTCGACGTCGAGGATGTTGTCGTTCTGGCTCTCGTACCCCGCGTACCAGTGGGTGGTGCCGGTGTGCGGCGGGATCACCGTCTCGTCGTCGCCGTCGAAGGCCAGCGCCACGGTCGGGCCGGGGTTGCGGAACCGCTCGACCGACATGCCGAACGGCACGGCGGTGGTGTCCTGGCGGTTCTTCAGCCGCGCCCACTTGGCCTCGGGAGTGGCGCCCTGGTAGTGGCCCCGGCCGCCCCAGAAGACGTCGTCGGCGATGTCGATGGTCCAGGTGGTGTCGGCCGGGTCGCCGAAGTTGAACGCCTTGATGTCGTAGATCGGTGACTTCTCGTCGTCCAGGTAGACCGCCACCGACCAGTCGCGGAACAGGTCGGCCGCGCTGCGCAGGTGGGCGCCGGTCGCCGCGTTGAAGTCGTCGATGGCGTTCTGCACGCCGGCCATGCCGTCGGCCTGCTCCTCGAAGATCTTCTTGATGAGCAGGTCACCGGCCTTGCCGTCGTACTGCTTGTCGGGGGTGTAGGTGCCGTCGCCGTTGCCGCCGGCCTGCTCCCACAGGTACTGGAAGTAGGTGAACGAGGCGCCGTAGTTGGCCAGGGTGCTGCCCCACCGGGTCAGCGAGGTCTCCTCGTAGAAGACCTGCTGGTTGCTCAGGTGCGAGCCACCGGCGTCCAGGCCGTTGAGGAAGATGGCGAAGTCGGCCAGGCCCTCGTCGACCCAGGACAGCTCGCCCGGGTCGCTGTAGTTGTGCAGCAGGTGCTGCAGTTCGTGGGCGACCGTGCCCTCGTACAGCTCGGGGCGGTCGTTGGCCGGGTTGTTGTCGCGCCACGGCGAGTCGTTCGGGCCGACCCGGTTGGCCCAGTCCAGGGCGTCGACCACGATCACGTTCATGCCGTTGCTGTCGATGAAGTCCGGCGCGAAGTAGCCGGCCGTGTACGAGGTCTGCGCGCAGTCGTAGTACGCGTCGTCCTGGATGTTGTAGAGCACCATGACCAGCGAGTCGCTGGCCGGCTCGTCCGGGTCGGCCGCGTCCATCGGGCCGAAGTGTTCCTCGTCCACGGCGACGATCTGGTTGGCGAGCTTGTCGCCAACGTAGTTGATCTGCGCCTGGGTGAGGGTGAACTGCGCGGCCGTGGCGGTGGCGCACGGCTTGAACCCGTCGCCCGGGTTGTGGTCGAACTGCGGATCGAGGCTGGCTACGCCGACCGGCGCGGTGCCGTCGAGCGGGGTGCCCTTCGGGACGTAGATGTAGACCGGGGTGCCGTCCGGCGTGGTGTTGGCGTACACCCGGGTGAAGTCCTGGTTGTAGGTGCCGCCCGCCGCGCTGTCGTTGATGGGCAGCGTGATGGTCGGCTCGCCGGGAAGGTTCAAGTGGTCGTTGGCCTGGGCCGGGGCCGAGACCGTGAAGGCGAGCGCCGTGGCGCCCGCCACCGCGGCCGCGATCCGGCTCGGTCGTCTCATTCGCACGCGGATGCCTCCTGCCGATGAGGCGGTGATCAGCTCCGGCCACCGCCGTCGGTAACACGTCGTCCCCTGCGCATGCTGCGCGAAGCAGCAGCTGAACAGGGGAATGTGGCTTCAGGCAACCACTTGCGACAGTGGGTTGCGAAGCGGCGGCAGGTCACAAACGCGGCACGAACGGTCGTCACATTCCGCCGTACGGATGATTGCCGCAGGCCGTCCTGCGGTCGATGGCCTGGTCGGCCCAGGAGCCGGCCGATGCCGAGCGCGACCGCGACCCGGGTTGCCGGCACCGCCCGGAGCGGGCCGAGGGCGGCGAAAACAGACCCCGCGATCGCGTGATGTGCGGCTGGTCGAGCCCGCCGGACGATCAGCGGCATGACCACGATCCAGACGCAGCGGCCCAGCACCGGGGGCCCGGCCCCCGCCCGGCCCCGGGTCGCGCCCCTGCTGGGGCCGGGCTTCGTCGCCGCCATCGCCTACATCGACCCGGGCAACGTGGCGACGAACCTGACCGCCGGTGCCACGGCACCGAATCAACCACGGCTGCCGAGGCAGGGCGGGCGTTCTAAATGAAAGCCGCTCGGAATGGTGACGCCGGAGCGCCAGGCAGGTGTCACGGAGTTCCGGCCCGCCCGCTACCGTTCCGGATCGGGGAGGTGCCGTGTACGTCGTATCGGTGATCAACTACAAGGGCGGGGTGGGCAAGACCACCATGACCGCCAACCTCGGGGCCGAGCTGGCCAACCGGGGGATGAAGGTACTGCTGATCGACCTCGATCCGCAGGCCAGCCTGACGTTCAGCTTCTACGAGCCGGACGACTGGCGGGACCGGCTACGCGACGAGCGCACGGTCAAGCGCTGGTACGACGGTCTGCGCGGGGACACTCCGGCGGTGACCCTCGGGGAGCTGGTGGTCTCCCCCGGCCCGGCGAACGCCCAGCTGAAGGGTGCCGGGCGGCTCGACCTGATCGCCTCGCACCTCCAGCTCGTCGACATCGACCTGGCCCTGGCCCGAGGCGTGGCCGACGGCGACGAGTACGACGCGGAGCTGTTCCGGGTCCGCGGCTCGCTCGACCAGGGCCTGCACGACCCGGCGCTGGACCCGTACGACCTGGTGCTCATCGACTGCCCGCCGAACTTCAACGTGGTCACCCAGTCGGCCATCATCGCCAGCGACCACCTA
>NZ_VSFA01000090.1 GCF_008119785.1 Micromonospora sp. MP36
CGGTGACCCTCGGCCCGGAAGCCACACCCAATTCCCGCTCATCCGGATCGGGTCCGACTCGGCCACCCCGCGCCGATTCGTCCGGAACACGTCGACGACGGGCGGCCCGGCTTCCCCGCCCGCGCGCCACTGTCGACTAGACTGCCACGAAACCGGACCTTCCGGAGAAAGGTTCGCGAACTTGGACAGACGACCCCAACCTGGGCCAGGCCACACCGGGGCTCGGATTCTCGCCGTTCCCGGCCCACTTTCTGCAACCCGGCCGGGCCCGCCCTGCCAACGATTACGGTGCATTGACGTGACCATCATTCGCATTGCCGCCGTCGCGCTCAGCGCTTTCCTGACCGCGCCCGCCGTGGTGGTCGGGTCAGCGGCGCGGGCGGAAGCCGCTCCCTACGTGCCCTGTCCGGCCGTGAAGCCGCCGATGCCGCCGCCCCCCGCACCGTCTCCGCCACCGGTCGGTCCCGACGATCAGGAGGTCGGCGGAGAGTCGCTGGCCACCACGGGACTGGCCATTCCCGCCGGTGCGCCCATGGCGCCGGCGGTGACCGCCACCTCGTGGCTGGTGGCCGACCTCGACAGCGGCGCGGTGCTCGGTGGGTGCGGCCCGCACGAGCACCGCACCCCGGCCAGCGTGCAGAAGATGTTGCTGGCCGCGGCCCTGATGCCCCGGCTCGACCCGACCCAGATCGTCGAGGTGACCCGGGCGGATCTGCAGGATCTCGATCCGGCCAGTTCGCTGATGGGGGTGGTCGCGGGCGGCCGTTACTCGGTCGAGAGCCTGTGGCTGGGGCTGCTCCTCAAGTCGGGAAACGACGCGGCCAACGTGCTGGCCCGGGTGGGCGGCGGCACGGCCGGCCGGGCGGGCGGCGTACAGGCGATGAACGAGGAGGCGCACCGGCTGCACGCGAACCAGACCCACGCGGCGACGCCGTCCGGTCTGGACGGTCCCGGTCAGTACACCAGCGCGTACGACCTGGCGCTGATCGCGCGGGCCACCTACGCCCGCGAGGACTTCCGCCGGTACATCGCCACCCGGGTGGCGCAGATACCGGACGAGGCGGGCACCCCGGGCTTCGCCATCACCCACGACAACACCCTGCTGGACCACTACCCCGGCACGCTCGGCGGGAAGACGGGCTTCACCGACCTGGCCCGGCAGACGTACGTGGGCGTGGCCGAACGCGACGGCCGGCGGCTCGCGGTGACGCTGCTCGGCGCGGAGACCGCGCCGTTGGGCAGTCTGGGCGAGGCGGCGGCCCTGCTCGACTGGGGCTTCGCCCTCTCCCCCGGCGCGTCCGTCGGCCGCCTGGTCACCCCCGGCGAGAAGAAGGACGACCATCCGCAGGCCGCCGTCCAGGGCGGGCGGCACGGTCGGGGCGTGCCCCTGTCGGCGCTCTCGTCGCCGGTCGCCCTCGGCGTCGGCGCCGCCGTCGTCCTGGTCGTCCTGGCCCTGGCGGTGCCGCGCTGGCGGAGGGCCGCGCGCCGGTCGGTCGGTCAGCCGGCCGGACCATCCGGGCGTGACCGGGTCGGGTCGAAACCGTAGGCGGACCAGGCCGCTGCGCCGGCCGTGGGGAGTCCACGACGGACGGCGCGTCTCGGGCCGGCGCCGGCAGCCGGCGAGCCGGTATCCGCGCCCGGCTCGCCGGCGGAGGGCATCAGGTGCGTGGCGCCGCCACGGCGGCCTGGGCGTCGACGATGCCCCAGCCATACACCGGCGAGTAGACGCCGCGCAGGCCGAGCACCGGGGTGCGGGCCGTGGACATCAGCACCGAGTACACGTTGTCGAGGCTGCGCCCCTGGGCGAAGAGCAGAGCCGCGACCCCCGACACGGCGGGCGTCGCCATCGACGTCCCGGCGTACGCGTCGTAGTTGCCCTGGCCGCAGCCCGCGGAGCCGGTGCCCACGGGGACGCTGGACCACACGTCGTCGTCGCAGCTGACCAGGCCGGCGCCACCGGGAGCGGCCACCGCCTTCAGGTCGGTCTTCACGCCCAGGTTGGCGTACCAGGCCTTGACCTCGTTGCGGTCGGTGGCGGTGACGCAGAGCGCGCCCGCTTCCCAGGCCGGGGTGTCGCACAGCGGCGCCGTCTCGTTGCCGGCGGCGGCGACCACCGCGACACCCTTCGTCTGCGCGTACGCGATCGCCGCGGTCGCGTCAGACTCGAGCCCGGTGAGGGTGAGCGCCTGCAAGCCCGGCAGCGCCCCGAGACTGAGGTTGATCACCTTGGCGCCGTGGTCGGCTGCGTAGCGGATGCCCGCGGCGATGTCGGCGAAGCTGCCACTGCCCGCCTCCAGCACCTTGATCGGCATGATCTTCGCGTCCGGGGCGACGCCGGCGACCCCGACCCCGTTGCCGGTGGCCGCGGCCGCGATGCCCGCCACGTGGGTGCCGTGCTCGTCGCCGGCGTCGGCGGTGCCGTTGGGGCCGCGCCAGTCGCCGTTGCCGCAGGAGGTGGGGCCGCAGTCGACGAAGGTGGCGCCGGGCACGAGCTTGGCGCTCAGGTCGGGGTGGCCGAGGTCGACGCCGGTGTCCACCACGGCGATCACCACACCGGCTCCGGTGCTGGTCGCCCAGGCCTGTTCGGCGTTGATCTGCCGCAGAGCCCATTGCTTGTCGTACAACGGATCGTTGGTGGCCGCCTGCGCGGGTGTGGCGACGGCGGCGACGAGCGTCGTGGCCACGGCGGCGCCGGTGAGCAACCGGATGATCGACATGAGGCCTCCTCAGGTACGGCGGGGCTTACCTCCGTATCGGTGACCAGAGTCGATACGTAACAGCGGCGCGGCCGGAACGGCCCGCTACGCTCCCGGACATGGGAGATCCGTTCCGGGTACGCATCACCGTCCGCGGCTACGAACTCGACACCCAGGGCCACCTGAACCAGGCCGTCTACCTGCAGTACGCCGAGCACGCCCGGTGGGAGTGCCTGCGCGCCGCCGGCATCTCGCAGGATCGGCTCATCGCCAGCGGGGTGGGACCGGTCGCCCTGGAGGTCACCGTGCGCTACCTGCGGGAGCTGCGCGGCGGGGACGAGGTGGACGTGTCCTGCGGGTTCCGCTGGGGCGAGGGCAGGACCTTCCACCTCGACCAGGACTACACGCGCGCGGACGGCACCCCGGTGGCGACGCTGACCGGCGTGGGTGGGCTCATCGACCTGTCGGCCCGGCGCCTGGTGCCCGACCCACGCCAGCGGTTCCGGGAGCTGGCCACCGACCCGGGGCCGCTCAACCTGTGACACCGCGTCGGAGAAGGGTGCGCTCGGGAATGCCACCACCGGAGGGGCCGGCTGCCTACGCTTCGGGGGAATGCTCCGGCGGCCGGGACCGCCGCGCACGCGCCTCGGCGTGGCCGGAGTCCACGAGGTCGTAGACACGGGAGATCGGGATGAGACTTCGCGAGCTGCGCCACCAGACCGGGCGGGTCCTGGTGGTGGTCTGCGACAAGGAGGAGGAGGCGGTCAGCACCATCCGCGCGGCGCTGCGGGAGCACGGGTTGATCGCCGCCCGGGTGTCCGCGGTGGGCGGGTTCGCCGACGCCGAGGTCGGCTGGTTCGACCGCGAGGCCGGCGACTACCGGCGCATCCCGGTCACGGAGCAGGTCGAGGTGCTCTCCCTGCTCGGCGACGTCGCCGCGCAGGACGGCGAGCCCGCCCTGCATGTGCACGCGGTGCTGGGACGGGCCGACGGCAGCACGGTCGGCGGGCACCTGCTACGCGGCCGGGTGTGGCCGACGCTCGAGGTCATCATCTCGGAGGTGGCGCCGGAACTGGCGAAACGGGTGGACCCGGAGACCGGCCTGGCCCTGATCTCCGCGGCCCGCTGAGCGTGAGGTCACCCCGTACGCAGCCGGATGACGAGGTCGCGTACCGCGTGCTGGTGGTTCGCGTCGTTCGGATCGAGGGTGTGTCCACGAACCGGTGGCGGCACGGTGTCTCCAGGGCGCGGGCCGCCCGTCCGCCCGGTCAGGCTGCCCCAGCGGTACGCCTCGATGAGCGCCCCGCCCGGCGCGCCGGGTCGCCGTAGCCCGCCTTCGGGCGGAAGAACCCGTCTTGGTCGCCGGCGACGCGGGTCACGATCGGCCGGTCGAGGATCTGCTCCGCGCTCGCTCCCCCGACGCCCGGTACCCGCAACTCGGTCGTCTCCACTGGCACCCGCCGTCCCGTCGACTGTTCGCTGGTACCCGCTTACCCGCTGCGTCCTGCCCCACGCCCGGCGGACGACACCGCGGTGATCCGCGGCGGGTCCGGGCGCCGGGGGGCGGATTTCCGGCGGCGCGGTAGCCGGGTCGTGTGGCGGGACGTTGAACCCCACGTACAGCCCTGGTCGGCGGAGGGACGGTGGTGTGGCGTGGGCTGGGTGGCGACCCGGGGGACGAGCTTCGCCGCACCGGCGTGGGGACGGCGGCGCGGATGGACCTGATGCGGTGGCTGTCGGGGGTGCTCGGGCTGGCCGTCCTGGTGGTCGTGGCGGGCAGCATCCTGCGCAATCTGGTGGTGCCGCGCGGGTTGGGGTCCGCGCTGGTGCGGGTGCTGTGGCGGTCGCTGCGCTGGTTGCTGCGCCGCGCGGCGGCGCCCTTCGACAGCTACGAGGCCCGCGACCGGTTCCTCGCCTGGCTCGCCCCGGGTGTGCTGATCGGGATGCTGTGGTCCTGGCTGTTCGGGCTGCTCGCCGCGTACGGGTTGCTCATGCACGCGGTGTCCGGGATCTCCTGGCCGGACTCCTTCCGCGAGGCCGGTTCCAGCCTGTTCACCCTCGGCTTCGCGTCCGGGAAACGGTCCGCGCTCAACCCGCTGGACTTCATCGCCGCGGCGAGCGGGCCGGTGGTCATCGCGCTGCAGATCGCCTATCTGCCGACGTTGTACGGCGCGTTCAACCGCCGGGAGCAGGAGGTCACCCTGCTCCAGTCCCGCGCCTCGCAGCCCGCCTGGGGGCCTGAGCTGCTGGCCCGGCAGGCCCTCGTCGGCACCGTGGACGAGCTGCGCGGGCTGTACGAGGACTGGGAGCGGTTGGCCGCCGACATCGGCGAGACGCACAGCAACTACCCGGTGCTGCTGTCGTTCCGCTCGCCGCGCCCGTACCGCGGTTGGGTGGTCGCCCTGATCGCGGTGATGGACGCCGCCGCCATGCACATCTCCCTCACCCCGTCCGCGGCGCCCGTCCCCGCCGCGCGGCTGATGCTGCGCTCGGGCTTCACCGCGCTGCGCGAGATCGCCCGGGTGGTCCGCATCCCGTTCGATCCCGACCCCGATCCCGGCGATCCGCTCCGGCTGACGTTCGAGGAGTACGCCGAGGCGGTGGAGCACGTGAAGAAGGCGGGCTTCGTCGTGGAACGTTCGGCGGAGGAGTCCTGGCCGCAATTTCGCGGTTGGCGGGTCAACTACGAGGGCATCGGCTACGCGCTGGCCCGCGCCGTCGACGCCGTGCCGGCGCTGTGGAGCGGCGAGCGGGACTTTCCGCACACGCCGCTGGCGCCTCAACGGCCGGTCGACCGACGGCCGGAGTCGCCAGCCGGGGGTCGAGGCTGACGCGCGCCCCGCAGACTTGATAGGCAAGCTGCTGCTTGCATATACTCGGCCCGGTGAGGGAGGACGTGTTCCGAGCGATCGCCGACCCGACCCGCCGCAAGATTCTCGACGAGCTGACCGAACGCGACGACCAGACCCTGTTCGAGATCTGCTCCCGGCTGACCATGCGGCATCAGATCACCTCCTCCCGGCAGGCGATCTCGCAGCACCTCGAGCTGCTGGAGGCCGCCGGGCTGGTGGTGTCGCGACGGGAGGGGCGTTACAAGTTCCATTCCATCAATCCCGCCCCGCTCGAACAGATCGTCGAGCGGTGGCTCAACCACCGGACGAAGGAGTCCTCGTGAGGATCAACCTGAGCAGCGTGCTCGTCGACGACCAGCAGAAGGCACTGCGGTTCTACACCGAGGTGCTGGGCTTCGTGAAGAAGACGGAGATCCCGATGGGCGGGGTCAGTTGGCTCACCGTCGTCTCCCCCGAGCAGCCGGACGGCACCGAGCTGGTGCTCGAGCCGGACGCCCACCCGGCGGCGAAGCCGTTCAAGGCGGCGCTGGTCGCCGACGGCATCCCGTACACGTCGTTCGCGGTGGAGGACGTGCACAAGGAGTACGAGCGGCTGCGGGAGAAGGGCGTCGTCTTCACCCAGGAGCCGACGGCCATGGGCCCGGTGACCACCGCGGTGTTCGACGACACCTGCGGCAATCTGATCCAGATCGCCTCCCAGTAGGGCCGGGCGGCGGGCCGGAGGTGGTCATCCGGCCCGCACCGCGATCTGGTCGATCTGCGGCAACGCGACGCCGAACTCCCGCGTCCGGCCGGTCTCCACTTCGACGGCTTGCAGTTGGCTGCCGGCGACGAACAGCCATCGGCCGTCCGGCGACCAGGCCATCCGCTGCTGGAAGAACCCGGGATCCGCCGCCAGGTCGACCAGGACGTTCCGGCCGGAGCGCAGGTCGAGCAGGTGGAACCGGGACGTCCCGCCCGAAGCGGTCACCCAGATCGCCGCCCTCGTCCCGTCCGGCGAGATCAGCCCGCGGCTGACCTCGCTCTCGTCCAGCCGCAGCGGCACCGCGCGGCGGGCCCCGTCGCGCTGCTCGATCAGCACCGTGCCGCAGCGCAGGCGCTCGTCGCACTCCCGGGCCAGCCAGTGTCGCGGGCCGACGGCGAGCACCTCCCCGGTGGTGATCCGGTGGACACCGTCGGGGCGCAGCGAGTAGACCCCGCCGGTCGCGGCGACGAGCGGATACCCGGCGCCGTCCGGCTCGGCGAAGCTGCGCGTGCCCTGCGGGAGCTCGAGAGTCCGCCCGGCGCGCCGACCGTCGAAGCGGACGAGGAGCATCCGCCCGGCCTCGTCGTCGCTCACCCACACCGAGGTCGGATCCGGGCCGGGCAGCGCTGCTCCACCATGGCTGAAATCGCCGGTCGCCTCGGCCGCCGGTGCGCCGTCCGGCACCACGTAGCCGGGCACCGCGTCCAGCGGCCGGACGACCACTCGGTCCGGGCCGACCAGGAAGTTGACCGGGCCGGTGCTGAGCAGCGCCGGCACCGGGGTGGTGGTCACCCGGCCGGCGGCGAGGTCGATGCGGACCACCGCGCCCGGTCCCCGGCCGTGCAGCTGCCATCCGGCGTCCACCCCGAGCAGGGGGTGGTCGACCTCGGTCACCACTGGGGCGGTCGATGTGGGGGTGGGCCCGCTCGGCGACGCGGCCGCCGTGGTCGCGGACGGCGGCCGGGTCACCGGCGGCCGGTCCGCGCGGCTGTCGGCGCCGGTACGCGCGTACACGGCCAGCCCGACGCCGACGACGAGCACCAGCGGCAGCCATTTCCGCCAGGGTCGCCGCGGGCGGTCGTCGCGGGCCGGACCGCCGATCTCGATGATGTCGCCCGGGTGGTCGTCGGCCGTCACGCTGCCATCATCCCGCGCGGCGTTGCCCCGCGCTGCCCCCTGTCCGACGGTTGGCGGGCCGGCCGGGGCATGTGAGGATGCGGCGCATGCGCGCGGTGATCTTCGACGAGTTCGGTGCCCGACCCGAGGTCCGCGACGTCCCGGACCCGGTGCCGCCGGCCGGCGGCGTCGTCATCCGGGTGGCGGCGACCGGGCTGTGCCGCAGCGACTGGCACGGTTGGCAGGGGCACGACCCCGACATCCGCCTGCCCCACGTCCCGGGCCACGAGTACGCCGGGGTCGTCGCGGTGGTCGGCGCCGGCGTACGCGGTTGGCGGCCCGGGGACCGGGTGACCGTGCCCTTCGTCTGCGCGTGCGGGCAGTGCCCGGCCTGCCTCTCCGGCGACCAGCAGGTGTGCGAGCGGCAGACGCAGCCGGGCTTCACCGACTGGGGGTCGTTCGCCGAGTACGTGGCGGTGCGCGACGCCGACGTCAACCTGATCCGGCTCCCCGAGGAGCTGGATTACCCGGCCGCGGCGGCGCTCGGCTGCCGGTTCGCCACGGCGTTCCGCGCGGTGGTCGGCCAGGGCCGGGTCGCCGCGGGCGAGTGGGTGGCGGTGCACGGCTGCGGCGGGGTGGGGCTGTCCGCGGTGATGATCGCGGTGGCCTGCGGCGCGCGGGTGGTCGCGGTCGACGTCGCCCCCGATGCGCTGGACCTGGCCCGAGCCTTCGGGGCCACGGTGTGTCTGGACGGCCGCGCCCTCGCCGGACCCGGCGCGGTGGCCGCGGCCGTTCGCGAGGCGACGGGCGGCGGGGCGCACCTGTCGCTGGACGCGCTGGGCAGCCACGCCACCTGCGCCGCGTCGATCGAGGGCCTGCGGCGGCGTGGGCGGCACGTGCAGGTCGGGCTCCTTCCCGCCGCCCAGGGTCGCCCGGCCCTGCCGATGGACCTCGTGATCGCGTACGAGCTGGAACTGCGCGGCAGTCACGGCATGGCCGCGCACGCCTACCCAGAGCTGCTCCGGCTGGTCACCGCCGGCGTGCTGCGCCCCGCCGAGCTGGTCACCCGCACCATCGGCCTCGCCGAGGTGCCCGGCGCGTTGGCCATGATGGACCGTCCCGCGCCGGGCGGGATGTGCCTCATCCAACCCTGGTGAGTCGCACGGCGCGGCCGTCCGGCGTCATCGGCTCACCCCGGCCCACGGCTCATCGTGGTGGCGGTAGTTGGCTGGGCAGGACGGTGGCCTGCCGGCCTTTCGCTTCGATGTCCCAGCGTCCGCCGAAGGCGTTGGTGCCGACCAGGCAGATCCGGCCGATGCTGTCGGGCAGGTCGGGGTCGACGACGAGCTTCCCGTCCCGGGTGTCGAGACCGAGCATGGTACGGAGGAACATCAGGGGTGCCCCGCTGGCCCAGGCCTGTGGGCTGCACGCGGTGGGGTAACGCACGGGAATCCGGCTCCAGGCCCGCTGGTAGCCGGAGAAGGCTTCCGGTAGGCGGTCGTCGGTGTAGCGGGCGGCGTCGAGCATCGCGAGGATGATCCGGTTGGCCTCGTGGCGGAAGCCGTAGCGGGCGAGGCCGTGGGCGATGAGCGAGTTGTCGTGCGGCCAGACGGTGCCCATGTGGTAGCCGATGGGGTTGTAGCCCCGGTCGGCCATGGAGACTGTCCGGACACCCCAGCCCGAGAACATCTCGTCGGACATGAGCTGGCGGGCCACGATGCCGGCCCGGTCGGCGGGGACGATGCCGCTCCACAGCAGGTGGCCCATGTTGGAGGTCATGGAGTCGATCTGGTTCTTGTCCCCGTCGAGCCCGATCGCGTAGTAGCCGCCCCGGCGGTCGATCCAGAAGTCGCGGTTGAACCGGTCGTGCAGCTCCTCGGCCTCTCGTCGAAGCCGCTCGGCGAGCTCGGGTTCGGCGAGGGGCCCCTCGGCCAGTTCGGCCACCCGGAGTTTGGCGTCGTAGGTGTAGCCCTGCAGTTCGCAGGTGGCGATCGGCAGGACGGGGATGGTGCCGTCGGCGAACTGCACGCCGTCCCAGGAATCGCGCCAGCATTGGTTGCCCAGTCCCTGCGAGGATCGCGTCGCGTACTCCACGTAGCCGTCGCCGTCGCGGTCACCGTACTCGTCGATCCAGCGGAGGGCGGCGTGTACGTTGTCCCGGACCTGCCGCACCAGCGCGTCGTCCCCGGTGAAACGCCAGTACTCGGACAGCGCGATCAGCCAGAGCTGGGTGGCGTCGGAGGTGCCGTAGTAGGGGTCGTAGGGTTTGACCCCGGTGCGGGTCAGCTCGCCGGCGCGGATCTCGTGCAGGATCTTGCCGGGCTCCTCGTCGCGGAAGTCGTTCAGCTCGTCGCCTTGGTGGTGGGCGAGGGTCAGCACCGCGCCCCGGGTCAGCCTGGGCCCGTAGCAGACCGTCTGGTACGCGGTGATCAGCGAGTCCCGTCCGAAGACGCTCAGGAACCACGGCAGCCCCGCCGCCGGGAAGTCGATCTGCGTGCCCTTCAGCTCGCGTTGGATGCGCAGGGACACCAGGTCGTCGATGGACTTGGCGAAGATCTCCGGCAAGATCGGCGAATCGCCGTGCAGCGTCGGGGCACCCTTGCGCCACTCGTGCGCCGGGTCCCCCTCGACGCTCTCGAACACCCGCTCGAACTCCCGAACCGTCATGACGACGTCCTTGGGCGAATACAGAGCGGGGACCGTCAGGTCGCAGACCCACACGTCGCGGGGTTCGAGGGTGATGTCCCAGGCGAAGTCGTTGTTGTCCACTCGTTGCGCCGGTGGCCGCGCGTGGACCTCGGTAATCGCCTGGTAGTCGCCGGAATGGTAGTCGAACACCAGGCAGGAACCGTCTTCCGCGTGCCGGCGGGTGATGTGGGGCGAGCGGTCCCGGACGGTTTCCTTGATCTCCAGGATGTCCGCGAAGTCCGTGTCCACCGCCAGATGCAGCTCGACGGTGATCTGCTTGCCGCTCAGGTTCTGCAGCTCGATCCGTTCCTGCATGCCCCGCCCGACGAAGCGCTGCCGGCGCAGCCCGACGCTGTTCGCCGGCAGCCCTGGCAGCTCGGGATTGGTGAGGAAGAAGGCGGCGGCGAAGGGACGGACGGTGGACGAGTCCAGCACCAGCAGCGACGCACCGTTCAAGTGCAGCTGCCACTGGCTGATGAACCGGGTGTCGGCGTAGACGAGGCCGCCGATCGATCCGGGCGGCACGTCGCCGACCGCGTCGGAGTACATGAAGGAGCCGTCTTCGACGATCGCGATGGCGTTCGGGCCCAGTGCCGGCGGCAGCTTCCGGATCGTCTCTTCCAGCAGCCGTTCCGCGCCCTCCGTCGGCATCGGGTCCGCCGGCGTCGGCCGTCGACCTGCGATCGTCACCACCCGCACCCCCCATCGGCGGGCAGGACCGTCGCCAGCCCGCTGCCAACGGTATGCGTTCACGGGCCACGCGGCGGGCGATCCGGCGAACCGCGGCCACGGGGCGGGCCGGTCCCCGGCTGCGCGGCTTCGATCAGGAGCGCTCCGGGGCGCCGGCCGGTTCCGGGAGCCGGTCTCCGGTTCGTCCCGGGGCGGCGACCTGCCGTCGGGGTCGCCACCGCGTCATGCCGACGCCCAGCAGGACGACGATCATGCCGGCGGTCATCCGGAGCGTGACCGGCTCGTCGAGCAGGAGCGCGCCCAACGCCACCGAGACGACCGGCAGCAGGTAGCCGACGCTGGCGGCGTTGGTGGCGCCCTCATGGGTGATGATCTTGTAGGTGAGGTGGAAGGTGAGCGCCGTGCAGCCGAGGGCGAGGACGACGAGGGCACCGACCGACGTAACGGTCACCTGCGGCGCGTCGAGGCCACCGACGGGCAGGAACAGCGCGCTCCAGCCGGCGGCGGCGAGCAGTTGGGCGCTGGACAGCACGATCGTCGGAACTCCTCGGCCGACCAGAGTCCGCCCCATATAGGCGAAGGCGGCGGCGTAGCTGGCCGCGGCGCCGAGGATGGCCAGGGCGTTCCAGCTGACCAGGCCCCCGTGCCGCCACGGGGCGAAGATGGTCACGACTCCGGCGAAGCCGAGCAGGAGACCGCCGAGGCGGATCGGGCGCAGGTCGCGCTCCGCGCCGCTCGCGAGCCCCAGCAGCAGGGCCCAGAGTGGGGTCGTGGCGTTCAGCACCCCGGCGGTGCCCGATTCGACGGTCCGCTGGCCAATGCTGAACAGGGCGAACGGCAGGGCGTTGCAGAGCAGGGCCGCCACGGACAGGTGCCGCCAGGTCGACCGGTCCGTGGGCAGGCGGTGACCGCCCAGCCGGCACACCAGCAGGAGTGCCGCCGCGCCCAGGACGCAGCGGGCGAAGGTCACCTGGGCGGGTGAGAACCCGTCCAGGGCCACCGAGATCCACAGGAAGGTCGAGCCCCACAGCAGGGCCAGTACGCCCACCCGGACCAGGTTCCGGGCGCCGTCGCTGATCATGGGTCTCCCGTCGGGGCGTGTCGTCGCGTCGTGCCGGCTCCACCGTCCCCCGCCTGGACCATCAGAACAAGTGAAGGTTCCTACCTGACCGTTAAGCTGTGCTACATGCTCGACGTACGTCGCCTCCAGGTCCTCCGCGCGGTCGTGACGAGCGGCTCGGTCACCGCCGCCGCGACCCACCTCGGGTACACCCCGTCGGCGGTCAGCCAGCAGATCGCCGCGCTGGAGCGGCAGGCCGGTGTCCGGCTGCTGGAGCGGATCGGTCGCGGCGTACGCCCCACCGCGGCGGGCCGGCTGCTCACCGAGCACGCCGGCATCATCGGCCGGAGCATCGCCGAGGCGGAGACGGCCTTGGCCGAACTCCGGGCCGGCCGCACCGGGCTGCTGACCGTGCGCTACTTCGCCACCGCCGGCGCCGCCCTGATCCCGCCCGCGCTGGCCCGTTTCCGCCAGCACCATCCGGACGTACGGGTCGAGCTGAAGCTGACCGACCCCGACGACCCGCTGCCGGAGGTGACGCAGGGCCAGGCCGACCTGGCCATCCTCGTCCGCGCCGGCGCGCCGGTCCGCGACGGCGTGCGCCTCGTCCACCTGCTCGACGATCCGTACCTGGCCGTCCTGCCCCGCGATCACCGCCTCGCCGCGAAGGAGGCGGTCGACCTGGCCGATCTCGCCGCGGAGCCCTGGGTCAGCAGCGAGCCGGCCGGGCCGTGCCGGGAGGTGGTGCTGGCCGCCTGCGCGGCGGCGGGTTTCCATCCGCGGACCTCGGTGGAGTGCGACGACTACCCCACGGCGCAGGGTTTCGTCGCCGCCGGGCTCGGCGTCAGCGTGATCCCGCGAACCGCCCTCGACAGCCACCACCCCGACGTGGCCGTACGGGAGATCCGGAACCCGCAGCCGGTCCGGCGGATCCACGCGGCGGTCCGGGAGACCTCGCTGGAGCAACCGGCGCTGCGCGGCCTGCTCACCGCGCTGCGCGACGCTGCCCGCGCGCGGGGCTGACCGCGCCCAGCCGCCGCCACCGACCCACGGTTTCACGTCGGGTCGCCGCCGCCCGAGGTGGCGTCTGTCTGCTAGGCCGGCGGAGGTTCGTCGTCACCGTCCCTCCGCCGGCGGCGTTCCCGCCTGCGCCCGAGCAGCGCCGCGACGAGCAGCGACCCGGCGGCGGTCGCGCGTCCCCAGCGGCGCAGGGCCACCCGGAGCGCCCGGGCCGGCGGCGGGGGCGGGCCCGGCACCACGACCCGGTCCACGCCCGGGTAGGCCAGCCGGGCGGTCTCGACCGCCTCCTGCTCCGACGTGACGGCCCGGTTGTTGGTGAGGGCCAACTGTCGGGCCTCGTTCCGGTAGCGCCACCGCCACAACTCGCCCTGCGGCCACATCTCGATCCGCTCCCCTGGGCGGTGGCGGACGGGGACCTCGGGTTCGTCCTCGCCGGCCGGGCGCCGCGGCGCGGGGCGGGTCGCCCGGCGCAGGTCGGCCCGGGTGAGTTCCCCGAGGGAGACGGCCTCACCCCGGCGCAGCGCCCGCGCGATGAGGAACGCGAGCACACCGGTCACGATCGGCAGGACCAGCACCAGGACCCGGAACAGCGCCAGCAGGTCGTAGACCGGCACCCGGAGCAGCCGGGCGAGGATGTCGTCGCCCGCGGCCACCACGAGGACCACGTAGAAGGTCAGCGCGCCCACGCCGATGCCGAGCCGGACCGGATGGTTCCGGGGCCGGTCGAGCAGCTGATGCGGGTGGCGGTCGCGGGTGCACCATCGTTCGACGAACGGCCACAGGTAGAGGGCGACGAAGCTCAGCCCGCCGAGCACGACGCCGGGGAAGAACGGGGCCGGCACCAGGTACCCGCCGATGCGGAACTCCCACGGCGGGAACAGGCGCAGCGCCCCGTCGCCCCAGGCGACGTACCAGTCCGGCTGCGCCGGCGAGCTGGACTCGGCCGGCGCGAAGGGACCGTACAGCCAGACCGGGTTGATCTGGACCAGCCCGCCGAGGGCGAACAACACCGCCAGCACCCAGGCGAAGAGGGCGAGCGTGCGCAGGGTGTAACCCGGCCAGAAGCGGGAGCCGACCACATTGTGCTCGGTCCGCCCCGGGCCCGGGAACTGGCTGTGCTTCTGCCGCACCAGGATGCCAAGATGCAGCGAGACGAGGGCGACGAGGATCGCCGGTACGAGCAGCACGTGGGTGATGAACATCCGCGGGATCATCTCGTCGGAGGGGAACTCGCCGCCGAGGGCCAGCGCGGCCAGCCAGGTCCCCACCAGAGGGATGGACTCCACCACCGAGGTGATGATCCGCAGACCCAGCCCGGACAGGAGGTCGTCGGGCATGGAGTAGCCGGTGAAGCCGTTGGCCAGGGCGAGGGCCAGCATGGTCACGCCGATCAGCCAGTTGAGTTCACGCGGCTTCCGGAACGCCCCGGTGAAGAAGATCCGGGACAGGTGCAGCACGATCGCCGCGACGAAGGCCAGGGCCGCCCAGTGGTGGGTCTGCCGGATCAGCAGTCCGGCCCGGACATCCCAGCTCAGCCGCACCGTCGAGGCGTAGGCGGCGGAGGTGGTGGCGCCGTCCAGCGGGGCGTAGGAGCCCTGGTAGACCCGATCGGCGGAGCTGGCGTCGAAGAAGAAAGTGAGATAGACGCCAGTAAGGATCAGCGCGATGAACGAGTAGAGCGCGATCTCCCCGAGCATGAACGACCAGTGATCGGGGAAGATCTTCGCCAGCGCCCGGCGGGTGATCGGGGAGAGCCGGAGCCGGTCGTCCAGCGCGCGGGCCAGCGGACCCATGATCATGGTCGGCTCCAGAATCCGGCGCCGGGCGGCGCGGTGAAGTCGCCGGTGGCCCGCAGGAAGCCGTCCGGGCCGACCTCGATCGGCAGCCCCGGCAGGGGCCGTGCCGCGGGGCCGGCGATCGGCCGGGCGCCGGCCAGCAGGTCGAACGAGGACTGGTGGCAGGGGCAGAGCACGCGGCCGGCGCCCTTGAGGTAGAGCCGCACCGGGCAACCGGCGTGGGTACAGAGCAGCGACCAGACGACCAGGCCGCCCAGGTGCCCGCCAGCGGGATGGCGGATGAAGCGCTCCGGATTGAGGCGGACCGCGAACGCGGGTGCGTCCCCGACGTCGATGCGGCCCTCGGGGAAGACCGCGACCATCGTGTCGGCGGGCACGTCGTCCGGCCGCAACGGTCGTCCCTGGTCGTCGACCAGCCGGACACCCGGCCCCCACGGGGTGTCCTTCAGCGACCGCGTCGGGCGTTGCCGGTCCCAGGGGAGCAGGGAGCGCAGCGGGAACAGCGCGGCGACGCCGAGGGCGGTCAGCGCGAAGCCGAGCGCCGCGAGCAGCCCCCACCGGCGCGTCGGGCTCTCCGGCGCGCGGAACACCGCCGCGGTCATTGCCTGCTCGGCAGGGGGCGGGACGAAGCCCTCGTGCTCCTCGACATAGCCGCCGACCGGCACCAACCGGCGGGACCAGACCGCGAGCCCCACCGCCAGGCCGGCGAAGGCGACCGCCAGGCACACCCCTTCCCACTGGGTTCCGCCATTCAGCCCGTACGTGACCGCGAAGCCGACCGCCCCGGCGGCGCTCACCAGGAACGCGGCGGCGATCCGGCGGCTCGCGGCCCGCTCGCTCTTCGACGGAGTCCGGCGGCTCACTCCCCCGCCCTCCGGCCCAGCCATCGCACAGCGCCCACCAGCAGGGCGAGCACCACCACCCAGCCGACCAGCCCCTCGGCCAGCGGTCCCAGCCGGCCGATCGGGTTGCCGCCCCGGTCCAGTCGCTCGGAGCGCAGCCGCTGCACGTAGCTGGTCAGGTCGTTCACCTGCCGGTCGGTGAGCACCTGGCTGGGGAAGGCCGGCATCAGCCCGGGCCCGACCCGGACCGCCTCGGCCACCTGGGTGGCCGTGGACTCGTACAGCGGCGGAGCGATCCAGCCGTTGGTGAGGACCGCGCCGGAGCCGCCCGCCCCGTGGCAGGGCGCGCAGTTGGCGGCGAAGAGTGCGCGGCCCGAGACCATGTCGCCGGGCGCGACCCGGGGGATCTGCGGGCCCCCACCGCCCAAGCTGGACACGTGGCCGACCAGCGCCGAGATGTCGTCGGCGGAGAAGACCGGTGCCCGGCGGGTGGCCTGCGGCACCTCCTCGGAGAGCGGCATCCGCCCGGTGGAGAGCTGGAAGTCCACCGAGGCCGGTCCGACGCCGATCAGGGATGGCCCCCGCTGCGACCCCTGTCCCTGCGGCCCGTGGCAGCTCGCGCACTGCTCCAGGTAGAGCTGCGTGCCCTGGTCGGCGGCGGGGGTGCTGGCGGTCGGGGTCGGGGTCGGGGCGGGCGCGAGTGCCACCGGCCCCGCGGCCAGCGCCAGGACGGACCCGACCGCGAGGGCCCGGCGGGGGTGCGGGGTGGGCAGCGTCACCGCTCGTGGTCGCCGCATCGGTCAGTCCAGCGTGTAGAGGTACGCGGCGATGTCCTGCGCGTCGATTGCGCTGACGCCCAGCTTCGGCATGGCGGTGCCCGGTTCGACGGCCTGCGGGTCGGTGATCCACCGTTGCAGGTTGTCGGCGTTGTTGGGCAGCTCGCCGGCGATGTAGGAACGGGCGCCGAAGCGGGTCAGCGGCGGGCCGACCAGCCCACCGGCCTGGTCGATGCCGGGAATGGTGTGGCACGAGCCGCAGCCGTACTGGGCGATGAGCTTCGCACCCCGGTCGGGCCGGCCGGCGCGGGACTCGGGCGGCGGTGGGGGCGGCGCCGAGGCGCAGCCGGTCACGGTGACGACCGGCAGCGCCGCCAGCACGGCGCCCAGCATCCAGCGACGACGGCTCATCGCACCATCCCGTCCGTTGCGGCACCGGTCGCCGCCGGCTTCGGGTCCCGGCCCGGTCGGTCGGCAACCAGGCGGTCGGGCCGGTCCCGGTCCAGCCGCAGTAGCCAGGCGAGGAAGACCGCCAGCGTCGCCACCAGCACCGCCACGTCCATCGGCGCCCACATCAGCAGCCCGGCGAGTTGCTGGTCGGCGACCGGGTCCGGGCCGAGGACGCGGGTGGGATAGACCGGCTCGGGGGCGAAGGTGAGGACCGCGCCGAGGGCGGACGCGGGCAGCATGGTGCCGACCAGCAGCAGCAGCGACACCGGAGCGGGCGCCCGGTGGCGCGCCGGGCCAAGCACCGGCGCCCACAGCAGCCAGGCCGCCGCCACCAGGCTCACGTGCTCGGCGGCGTGCAGGACCGGGCGGTCCACCGCGGCGACGTACGGGCCCGGCAGGTGCCAGAACCACAGGACGAGGGTCTGCGCCGCGGCGGCCAGCAGGGCGTACCCGGCCGGGCGGCGCAGCCGGCGTACCGGGGCCGCGGCCCGCCAGCGGGCCAGCACCCGGCGCAGCGGCCGGGGCGCGGCCACGGTCAGCGGCAGCCCGGCCGCGCCCAACGCGAGCAGCGGGCCGGCCACCAGCAGGAGCAGCATGTGCTGGGCCATGTGGCCGGCGAAGGAGGCCTCCGCCAGCCGGTGCACCGGCCCCTGGTCGGCCGCCAGCACCACCAGCAGCCCGCTGCCGAACGCGGCCACCCGCCAGCCCGGCACGACCCGACCGGGGCCGCGGCGCGCCCACAACTCCTGCACGCCCCGGCCGTAGCCGGCGGCGAGCAGGCAGAGCACGACGACGACCAGCATGGTCAGCAGGCCGTCGGCCACGTCGCCCGGGCCGGGCCCGTGGGCCCGGTAGCCGCTCAGCCCTGGCATGGCGGGAACACCAGCACGGCGACGCCGCCGAGCGCGATGATCGTCAGGAACAGTAGGTTCGCCCACACACCCACCACGGCGAGCATCCGGGACCGCTCGAGGGCGCGGTCGTGGGCGCCCGCCGCCCGCGCCTGCCCGGTACGCCTCAGCACCAGGGTGGCGACCAGCAACGATCCCACGGTGGCCACGCCCGGGACGAACACGGCAACGCTGAGGGCCTGCCAGAGCGGTACGCCGGCGATGCGCTCGGACTTGGCGGCGCAGGCGAGTTCGTCCAGGCTCCAGGCGGCGATCAGGTGCACCGCCCAGGCGGCCGCGCCGCCGAGCACGCCGTACCAGAGCAGCAGCCCGCCGGTCAGGCGGGCGTGTGGGCCGGGTCGCGCGGTCATCACAGCCGCGGGGAGAGGTAGATGGTGAACAGGATGGCGACCCACACCGTGTCGACGAAGTGCCAGTAGATCGCGGCGTTGCGGACCCGTTCGTGGCGGTGGGACCCGAAGCTGCCGCCGCGCAGGGAGGCGGCCAGCAGCCACCCGATCATCGCCAACCCGACGCTCACGTGCAGCCCGTGGAACCCGGTGATCACGTAGAACAGCGACCCGTAGACGTTGGTGGTCATGGTGAAGTGCGTCAGGTCCTCGCGGTACTCGATGACCAGCAGGGCCATGAAGGACAGCCCCATCACCAGGGTCGCGGCGAGACCGGCGCGCAGGCGCCAGCGCTGGCCCCGCCGGATGCCGTGTTCCGCCCAGACCACGGGCAGGCTGCTGGGCACCAGCACCCCGGTCATCACCAGCGGGATGAGCAGCTTCGGCTTGTCGATGCCGTCGGGCGGCCAGACGGGGCCGTGCTGGAAGCGGAGGTAGAAGTAGCTGCCGAGCAGGCAGGCGAAGAGGGTGGCCTCGGTGGCCACGAACATCACCATGCCCCACCAGCCGGTCGGCCGGCCGACCGGCTCTTCCGTGGTCAGCGCCTCGACACCGGTGGCCGCGGCCACCACCCCGCCCCGGTCCGTCATGACGCGATCCCGATTTCCTCGTCGGGCCGCCGGGGCGGCCAGAGCCATGCCGCGATCGTCGCCGCCACCGCCAGCACGGCGGCCACCGCGACCGGGTACGCGCCCAGCAGCAGGGCGGTGAAGAAGACCAGCAGCACGCCGGCGAGGACGAGCGGCTTGAACGACGGCTCCGGCATCTGCGCCGCGCGCTCGGGGCGTGCGTCGAGCTCACTGGTGAAGAGGGTGCGCTTGCCCTCGCTGAGGATGCGGTCCTTGGTCGCGCCCGTGGTGGTCGACTCCGCGGTCCGCTCGTCCCAGGTGGGGTGCAGGCTGTGCACCCGGGGGATGACCGGGAAGTTGTACGCCTCGGGCGGTGAGGCGGCCGACCATTCCAGGCTGTCGCCCGCCCACGGGTCCGGCCCGGCCGGCCGGCCCCGCCGGATCGCGTGCACCACGCCGATGAGCACCAGCAGCAGCCCGAGCGCCAGCACGTACGACCCGATGCTGCTGATCAGGTTCCCCACGTCCCAGCCCAGGTCGCTGCGGTAGGTGTAGACGCGCCGGGGCATGCCGAACAGGCCGTAGAGGTGCATGGGGAAGAAGGTGACGTGCATGCCGGTGAAGACCAGCCAGAACGCCCACCGCCCGAGCCCCTCGTGGTACATCCGGCCGGTGATCTTGGGCAGCCAGAAGTAGATGCCGGCGAGTATCGGGAAGAGCGCCCCGCCGAGCAGCACGTAGTGGAAGTGGGCCACCACGAAGTACGAGTCGGTGACCTGCTGGTCGAAGGCGGTCAGCGCGAACATCGCGCCGGTGAAGCCGCCGAGCACGAAGGTCACGATGAACCCGATGACGAACAGCAGCGGGGTCCGCAGCACCAGCCGGCCGAGCATCATGGTGGCCAGCCAGGCGAAGATCTGGATCCCGGACGGGATGGTGATGATGGTGCTGGCCGCGCTGAAGAAGCTGTACGACAGCTGGGGCAGCCCGGTGGCGAACATGTGGTGCACCCAGACCCCGAACGAGACGATGGAGATCGCGACGATCGCCAGCACGATCAGCGGGTAGCCGACGACGCCGCGGCGGGTGAACGCGGGGAGCACGGCGGAGACGATGCCCAGCCCGGGCATCACGATGATGTACACGTCGGGGTGCCCGAAGATCCAGAACAGGTGCTGCCACAGCAGCACGTTCCCGCCGCCGCCCGGATCGAAGAAGTGGGTGTCGAACCGGCGGTCGAGGAAGAGCAGCGCGTTGTCCGTGTTCAGCGCCGGCAGGGCGAAGACCACCATGAAGGCGGTGGCCACGATCGCCCAGACGAACAGCGGCACCCGGTTGAGCGACATCCCCGGCGCGCGCAGCTTGAGCGCGGTGACAATGAAGTTGATCGCGCCCGAGGTGGTGGAGATGCCGAGGAAGAGCAGGCCCAGCGCGTACACGTCCATGTGCAGGCCGGGGTTGTGCTGATCCTGGTTGAGCGGCGCGTAGGCGAACCAGCCGTTGTTCGGCGCCGCCCCGAACGGCAGGCTCGCCCACATGAACAGCCCGGCGAAGAGGAACACCCAGTAGCCGAAGGCGTTCAACCTGGGGAACGCCATGTCCCGCGAGCCGATCATCAGCGGGACGAGAAAGTTGCCGAAGCCGAACAGCATCGGCGTGGCGAACAGGAAGATCATCGCCGTGCCGTGCATGGTGAACAGCTGGTTGTACTCCTGCGGCGACAGCACGCCGGACTCGGGCCGGGCGAGCTGGGTGCGCATCACCAGGGCGCTGAGCCCGGCGAGGACGAAGAAGAACGCGGCGGTGACCAGGTACCGTCGGCCGATCTTCTTGTGGTCCACCGTGGTGAACCAGGCGCGCAGCGAGCGGGGCTCGTCCCAGTGCTCAGCCAGCCGGGCCAGGTCGTCGCGGCCGATGCCGGGTGGTGTGCTGGTGGTCGTGGACATGGCTGCCCCTACTCCAGCGACCGAAGATAGGCGATGAGGTCGGGCAGGCGGGCGGCGTCGACCGGTTGCGGAGGCATGGCGTTGCCGGGCTTGACGGTCTGCGAGTTGGCGATCCAGCCGCCGAGGTGGCCGGCGTCGTTGGGTACGGCGCCGGCGCCGATGCTCCACCGCGATCCCACGTTCGACAGGTCGGGCCCGACCCGCCCCTGCGCGCCGGTGCCCCGGATCGAGTGGCAGGCGGCGCAGGTGCCCTGCACGAACGTCTGCTGGCCGCGCCGTTCGGCATCCGTCTGCGGCGCCCGGGCCGGGGCGTCGAGCCGGTCCAGGAAGGCGTCGAAGTCGGCGCGGGGTTGCGCCACCACCAGGAACGCCATGTGGGCGTGCTGGGTGCCGCAGTACTCGGCGCACTGGCCGCGGTAGCTGCCGGCCTGCCGCGCCTCCAGCCAGGTCTCGCGGGTCTCGCCGGAGATCAGGTCGGTCTTCGGCATCAGCTGCGGCACCCAGAAGCTGTGCAGCACGTCGTTGGTGCGCAGGCGTACCTTGACCCGCTCCCCCACCGGGATGTGGATCTCGTTGGCGGTGGCGCCGGATCGGCCCGCGTAGCGCACCTCCCACCACCACTGGTGGCCGATCACCTCCACGGTCAGCGCGTCCCGGCCCGGTCCGGCGCCGAGCGCGGCGAGGTCCCGCAGGCCGACGCCGTACACGGCCACGAGAATGATGAACGGCAGTCCGGCCCCGGCGACCGTCACGAAGCGCACCGGCTGGCCGTGGCGCACCCGGGCGCCGCCCCGCCGGAACACCAACGCCCACGCGAGCAGCGCCATGACCTCGGCGAACACCGCCACGGAGATCCAGAACAGCAGCCACCAGAGGCCGTTGACCCGGGCCGCTCCGGCCCCCTGCGGGTTCAACGCTGACGGTGACTCGCCGGAGCAGCCGGCGAGCAGCAGCAGGACGGACAGCAGCGGCAGCACCGGCCGGAATCGGCGCTGCCGCCGGGCCGGGCGCGAGCTGGTCTGCGCTGTCGTCTCCACCGGCAAGGACCTTAGTCCGGACCAGGCGCTTTCATACCTTTTATTCCGAACAGGGAAATATAGGCCAGTAGGCGTCTTATGGTGGGCTCCATCCCCACCTTCGGTCAAGCGCCCCGGGACGCGGACAGGGAGATCATGCAAGCCTCCACGGTGGACCTCGTCGCGGACACGGCCAGAGCGGCCGCCGCACGCCGGACGATGGCCTGGATCGCCGGCGGCCTCGCCGCGGCGGCCGCCGCGGCCGGCGCCTGGCTAGCGCCCCCCGACGAACTGCAGGGCGACGCGCAGCGGCTGATGTACCTGCACGTCCCCGCCGCCTGGGTGGCGTACGCCGCGTTCACCGTCGTGCTCGCGGCCAGCGGGGCGTACCTCATCGGCGGTGATCTGCGGTGGGACCGGTTCGCCCGGGCGGCGGCGGAGCTCGGCGTGGTGCTCACCGCCGCCGCCATCGCCACCGGGTCGGTCTGGGGGCACCTGGTCTGGGGCACCTGGTGGGCCTGGGATCCACGGCTGGTCAGCACGGCCCTGCTGCTGCTCGCCTACGCCGGCTACCTGGCCCTGCGCCGGGCACTGGCGGAGCGGACGGGGGCGCGCGACGGCGGCGACCGCCGGGTGGCGAAGCCCGCCGCGGTGGTCGGGGTGGCCGGCTTCCTCCTCGTGCCCGTGGTGCACTTCTCGGTGGTCTGGTGGCGCTCGCTGCATCAGCAGGCGACCATGCTGGCCCCGCACCGACCCCCGATCGACCCCCGGATGGCCACCGCGCTGCTGATCGCGGTGGCCGCCGCCACCCTCGCCGCGTTCTGCGTGCTGCTGCACCGGGTGGTCCGCCTGGAGCGGCGCCTGGCGCCCGAGCCCACCCCCGCCGCCGAACGCACGCGGGTCGGAGTCGGATGATGCGTCGCCGCGCGGGCCGGATCACCCTCCTCGCGGTGCTGCTCGTCGCCGGCGGGCTGCTGGTCACCAGCGCGCTCCGCGACACCGTCACCTACTACCGGACCCCGGGCGAGGTGCTCGACGAACCGGACCTCGCCCGGCACCGGGTCCGCCTCGGCGGCGACGTGGTGCCCGGATCGCTGCGCAACGACGGCGACCTGGTCCTGTTCCGCCTCGCGGCCGGGGGTCGGGAGATCGCCGTCGAGCAGCGCGGCGCGCCTCCCGAGACGTTCCGGGAGGGCACGGGGGCGGTCGTCGAGGGCACCCTGTCACCGGACGGCGTGTTCCGCTCGGACCACGTGGTGGTCCGGCACGGCAACGAGTACCGGCCGTCATCCCCACCCGTGGGTCCGGTCGATGCTCGGTGACCTCGGCACCGCCAGCCTCGCCGCCGGGCTGGCCAGCGCGACCCTGACCGCCCTGCTCTGGCTGCGGGTGGCCCTGTTCGACGCGCCCGCGCGCATCGCCCGGCTCGGCACCGCCGCCACCCTGGCCGCCGCCGCGGTGGCCTGCGCCCTGCTGGAGGCGGCGCTGCTGCGGCACGACTTCAGTGTGCGGTTCGTGGCCGAGAACGGCGGCCGGCACGTCCCGCTCTACTACACGCTGACCAGCCTCTGGTCCGCCCTGGACGGCTCGCTGCTGCTGTGGCTGCTCGTCCTCGGCGGGTACGCGGCGCTGCTGGCCCGGCGCGCGTACCCGGCCCGGCTGCACGCGTACGCGATGGTCGTCGTCAGCGTGGTCATGCTGTTCTTCTTCGCGCTGTCCAGCTTCGCCGCGAACCCGTTCCGCCCGGTGAGCCCGGTGCCGACCGACGGCCCCGGGCCGAACCCACTGCTGCAGCAGCACCCGGCCATGGGCGTGCACCCGCCACTGCTCTACGCCGGCTACCTCGGGCTGGTCGTACCCTTCGCGTTCGCGCTGGCGGCGCCGCTGGCCGGGCGGGACGGAGCGGGCTGGGTGCGGCTGGCCCGCCCGTGGGCGCTGGCCGCCTGGGCCGCGCTCACCGGCGGCATCGGCCTGGGCGCCTGGTGGTCGTACGCGGTGCTGGGCTGGGGCGGCTACTGGGCGTGGGACCCGGTGGAGAACGCCTCCCTGCTGCCCTGGCTGACCGCCACCGCGTTCCTGCACACCACCCTGGTACGCGGCCGGGTCGCCTGGCACAGCGCGCTCGCCTGCGCCAGCTTCCTGCTGGTGCTGCTGGGCACCTTCCTCACCCGGTCCGGGGCGGTGGCCAGCGTGCACGCCTTCACCGACTCGCCGCTGGGTCCGATGCTGCTCGGCTTCGTGCTGCTGGCCGTGGCGGTGTCGACCGTCCTGACCGGCCGCCGGGACCCCGAACCGGCCCGCGCCGGACGGCCGCGGGCGCTCTCCCGCCCCACCCTCGTGCTGGTCAACGGCGTACTCCTGGTGGCCATCGCAGCGGTGGTGCTGATCGGCACGATCCTGCCGCTGCTGTCGGCCCCGTTGAACGGGACCCGCGCCTCGGTGGGACCCGGCTACTACCAGCGGACCGCGGTGCCCCTGGCGGTCGTGGTGCTGCTGGTGATGGGCGTGGCGCCCGCGCTGCGGGTCCGCGACCGGTCGGCGGCGCTGCGGCGGCTCGCCGTTCCCGCCGGCGCCGGCCTGGGCACGGTGGCCCTGGTCGGCCTGCTCAGCCGGCCCGGCCCGGCCGCGCTCACCGCGTTCGGCGCGGCGGCGTTCGTCCTCACCGGACTGGCCGGGGATGCGCTGCACCTGCGGACCGGCCCACGACGACGGCCCGGCCGGCTCGCCGGACTGGTCGCGCACGCCGGGCTCGCCCTGGTCGCGGTGGGCGTCGCCGGATCGTCGGCGTACGGGCGGGATGACGAACGCACGCTGCGGGTCGGCGAGACCCTGCGGGTGGGCGACGTCTCGGTCCGCCTGGTCGGCGTGGACCGCACCGGCGGCAGCGGCAGCATGGCGGTACGGGCCCGGCTGGCGCTCACCACGTCCGGGCGCGCCGGCCCGACGATCACCCCGGCGCTGCGCTACCACCCCGCCCGGGACACCGCCGTGACCGTGCCGGCGATCGGCACCGGCCCGCTGCGCGACACGTACGTGACGCTGATCGCCGTCGGCGAGGACAGCGGCAGCGCCACGGTGCGGCTCGCGGTGAACCCGCTCGTCGGTCTCCTCTGGGCCGGCGGGGCGCTCACCGCCGCCGGCGGGTTGCTCGCTGCCGCCCGCTCCGCGCGACGGCCGCGCGGCCGCGCCGACCGGCTGCCGCCGACAGCGGCCGGTACCGGAGCCGGGCGCTCGGCCAGCCGCGCCGACCGGCCCGCCCCGAAAGCGGTCGGCTCCGGAGCCTCGACATGAGGCGCCCGACCCTGCGCCGCCCCGGCTGGCTGCGCGCCTGGCCCGCGACGGTCCTCGCGCTCACCCTCGCCGTCGGCGCCCTGGTCGCGGTCGGCCTGCGCGCCCCCGCCGCGTCGGAACCCGGCGGCACGCCGTCCGTGGCGGGCGCTCCCGCCCCCGCGCTGTCCGGCACCACCCTGGACGGTGGCCGCTTCGCGCTCGCCGAGGCCCGGGGCCAGGTGGTGCTGGTCAACGTGTTCGCCTCCTGGTGCGGCCCGTGCCGGGACGAGCTGCCGCTGCTGGTCGACACCGAGCGCAGCTGGTCCCCGCGCGGGCTCCGGGTGGTGGGGCTGAACATCCGCGACGGCGTCGACGCGGTCCGGGCGCTGCTCGACGAGACCGGCGCGACGGGGCTGACCGTGGTGCCGGACCCGGACGGCACCCGGGCGGTCGAGTGGGGCGTGCGGGGCGTGCCGGAGACCTTCGTGGTGGACCGGGACGGCCGGCTCGTCGACCGGCGGCAGGGCGTGGTGACCCGGCAGTGGCTGGAGCAGCGGATCGCGCCGCTGCTGGCCGGATGAGGTGGCGCCGCGTCCTGGTGGCGCTCATGCTCGTCGCGCTAGCCGCCGCGGCCGGCGCCGGACTGGCCCGGTCGGCGGGCGACCGTGGCCGCCCGGACCCGGTCCGCGCGGTGGCCGCCGAGCTGCGCTGCCCGGCCTGCCAGGGCGAGTCGGTGGCGGACTCCCGGTCACCGATCGCGGTGGCGATGCGGCAGGTGGTGGCGGACCAACTCGCCCAGGGGCGGGACCGCGACGAGATCCGGCGCTGGTTCGTGCAGCGGTACGGGGCGGACGTGCTGACCGATCCGCCCGACCGCGGGGTCCGGCTGCTGCTGTGGGGCGTACCCGCGCTGGCCCTGCTGGCCGGCGCCTACGCGGCCGTGCGGACGCTGCGCCCCCGCGCTGGCCGGGCCCGCCCCGCCGCGCCCCGGACGCCGGGCGCGCGGGCTACGCGGCGGGCGTGGCGGGTCGCGTCGGTGGGCGTGGTGGGGCTGGTGGCGTCCGTCGCGGTCGTCACCTACCGGCTCGACCCGCCCGCTCGGCCGGCACCGGCCGACCCGGTCGCGGTCGCCCTCCAGCTCGCCCACGACCTGGAGACGCAGGACCGGTACGACGCCGCGGCGCAGATGTACCAGGAGGCGTTGCGCGAGCGACCCGATGACGCCGTCCGGCTGCGGCTCGCGTTCGCACTGCTCCGCTCCGGCGACAGCGACGGCGCGCAACGCACCGCCCGGGAGGTGCTGGGCCGCGAGCCGAACTCCCCCGACGGCCTGCTCGTGCTGGGGCTGGCGCAGCGGACCAGCCAACCCGTCGAGGCCGAGCGGAGCCTGCGGCGCTTCCTGGCCGTCGCGCCGGCGCACCCGGCCGCCGCGGAGATCAGGCGGCTCCTCTCCCCGGACCCGGCGCCCAACGGACGCTGAGTGGGGCGGCCGCCACCCGGTGCCGGCCGCCGGCACTGGTGGGATCAGTCGACCTCGACCCAGTCAAGGGTGCGCTGGACCGCCTTCTTCCACCGGGCGTAGCCGTCCTCGCGCTGCTCCGGCGACCAGGTCGGCTGCCAGCGCCTGCTCTCGTTCCAGTTCTCCCGCAGCTCGTCGGTGTTCTTCCAGAACCCGACAGCGAGGCCGGCGGCGTACGCGGCGCCGAGCGCGGTGGTCTCGGCGACCACCGGGCGGCTCACCGGCACGCCGAGGATGTCGGCCTGCAACTGCATGCACAGGTCGTTGACGGTGACCCCGCCGTCGACCTTGAGGCACTCCAGGTGCACCCCGGAGTCCTGCGCCATGGCCTCCGCCACGTCCCGGCTCTGGTAGCAGATGGACTCGAGGGTGGCGCGGGCGATGTGGGCGTCGGTGTTGTAGCGGGAGAGGCCGACGATGGCGCCGCGGGCGTCGGAGCGCCAGTACGGGGCGAACAGGCCGGAGAAGGCGGGCACGAAGTAGACGCCGCCGTTGTCCGCGACCTGGCTGGCCAGGAGCTCGCTCTGCGCCGCACTGCTGATGATCTTGAGTTGGTCGCGGAGCCACTGCACGGCGGAGCCGGTGACCGCGATGGACCCTTCGAGCGCGTACACCGGCGCCTCGTCGCCGAACTGGTAGCACACGGTGGTGAGCAGCCCGGCGTTCGACCGGACGATCTCCCGGCCGGAGTTGAGCAGCATGAAGTTGCCGGTGCCGTAGGTGTTCTTCGCCTCGCCCGGGGCGAAGCAGACCTGCCCGACCGTGGCGGCCTGCTGGTCGCCGAGGTCGCCGGTGAGCGGGACCGGGCCGGTGAACGGACCGTGCCGCCCCGTGCTGCCGTACGAGCGCGGGTCCGACGAGGGCCGGATCTGCGGCAGCATGGCGCGCGGGATGTCGAAGAAGGACAGCAGCTCGTCGTCCCAGTCCAGCGTCTCCAGGTTCATCAGCATGGTGCGGCTGGCGTTGGTGGGATCGGTGACGTGCACGCCGCCCTCGACCCCGCCGGTGAGGTTCCACAGCAGCCAGGTGTCGGTGTTGCCGAAGACGGCCTCGCCCCGCTCGGCGGCCTCGCGGACCCCGTCCACGTTCTCGAGGATCCACTGGATCTTTCCAGCCGAGAAGTACGTCGCCGGCGGTAGGCCGGCCTTGCGCCGGATGACGTCGCCCTTGCCCTCGCGTTCCAGCGCCGCGGCGATGCGGTCGGTCCGGGTGTCCTGCCAGACGATGGCGTTGTAGTAGGGCCGGCCGGTGCGGCGGTTCCACACCACGGTGGTCTCGCGCTGGTTGGTGATGCCGAGCGCGGCCAGGTCGGCGGCGGTCAGGCCGCGGGCGTTCATCGCGGTCTGGACGACCGTCTGGGTCCGCTCCCAGATCTCCAGCGGGTTGTGCTCGACCCAGCCGGCCCGGGGCAGGATCTGCTGGTGTTCGAGCTGGTGGCGGCCGACCTCGTTGCCGCCGTGGTCGAAGATCATGAAGCGGGTGCTGGTGGTGCCCTGGTCTACCGCACCGACGAAGTCAGGCATCCGGGGTTCTCCTTGTCATGGTCGCCGCGGTGGTTGCGTGCCGGCGGTGTCGGACACGGCCACACTCCGCCTCCGCCGGAACGGTCTCGGTCTTCAGCGTGCCCGGCGGCTCCGGCCCGTCCTCGCTCGGCAGGAAGCCCCTTGACGGCAGTCAGGAGATTGTGGGCACCGCACCGCGGCAATCTCAACCAGGGACGCCTCCGGGCGTTCGGGCGGCAACAGACTGTTCCGTCCCGTTCGTCCGCCCGCAGCCACCGGCCGCCGCCCGGTGATTCGCGATGGCCGCCTCGCATGGCTGCTACCGCAACGGGTACCGCCCGCCCATGGGACGCTACGACGACGAGATCGTCGGCCTGGCGGCGCCGCTGGCCGACCCGGGAGACCTGGACGCGCTGCTGGACCGGGTGGGCGACGCCCGCGTGGTGATGCTGGGCGAGGCGAGTCACGGCACGCACGACTTCTACACCTGGCGCGGGTGGATCACCCGGCGGCTGATCGAGGAGAAGGGCTTCTCGTTCGTGGCTGTCGAGGGCGACTGGCCCGACTGCGACCGGGTGGACCGCAGCGTACGATGCCTGCCCGACGCGCCCGCGGATCCCCGGGACGCGTTGGCCACCTTCGAGCGCTGGCCGACGTGGATGTGGGCCAACGAGGAGATCGTCGACTTCACCCGCTGGCTGCGGGTGCACAACAGCCGGGTGGACGAGCCCGCCCGCGCGGGCTTCCACGGCCTGGACGTCTACTCGTTGTGGGAGTCGCTGCGCGAGATCCTCGTCTACCTGCGCGAGCACGACCCGGAGCAGGTGCCGGCGGCGCTGGCCGCCTACCGCTGCTTCCAGCCGTACGAGGAGGACGCGCAGCAGTACGCGCTGGCCACCCGGCTGGTGCCGACCAACTGCGAGAACGAGGTCGTCGACCTGCTCGTCGGGCTGCGCGAGCGGGCCGCCGCCGACGGCTCGGGCCGCTTCGGAGCCTGGCAGAACGCCGAGATCGTGGCCGGGGCCGAGCGCTACTACCGGACCATGGCACGCGGCGGCCGGGAGTCGTGGAACGTCCGCGACCGGCACATGGACGACACCCTCGACCGGCTCCTGCGGCACTACGGGCCGACGGCCAAGGGGGTCGTCTGGGCGCACAACACCCACGTCGGGGACGCCCGCGCGACCGACATGACCGACGCGGGCGAGGTCAACATCGGCCAACTCGCCCGGGAGCGGTACGGCGCCGACCAGGTCGTGC
The DNA here is from genome assembly GCF_008119785.1 of Micromonospora sp. MP36. Classification (GTDB taxonomy): domain Bacteria; phylum Actinomycetota; class Actinomycetes; order Mycobacteriales; family Micromonosporaceae; genus Micromonospora. Next base: position 29,114 of record NZ_VSFA01000090.1, read on the forward strand.
TGGTCGGTTTCGGCACCCACCACGGCACCGTGGTCGCGGGCGACGCCTGGGGCGCGCCGATGGAGGTGATGCCGGTGCCGCCCGGCCGCCGGCACTCGCTGGAGGAGGTCCTGCACGGCGCCGCACCGGCGCAGGCCCTGTTCGTGTTCCCCGGCGACGAGCCACTGGACCTGCTCACCGACCAACTCGACCACCGGGCGATAGGCGTCGTCTACCACCCGGAACGGGAGAGCTTGGGCAACTACGTCCCCACCGTGCTCGGCGACCGGTACGACGCCTTCTGCTGGATCGACGAGTCGCAGGCGGTCCGGCCGCTGCGGGTACGGCCCACCGCCCTCGCCGAGGCCGAGACGTACCCCTCGGGCGTCTGATCCCGGGACGGGTCGACCGTTTGGGCCTGGGGGCTGCGGGAACGCAGATCTCTCCAACCGGAGTCGCTTCAGGCTCTTGAGCACACGGGAGGCTGACATGGCCGATCGCGAGAAGCTTCACGACCTGCGCCAGCAGGCCCACAACGCTGGCATCGAAGGCAACTCCAAGATGACCGAGGGCCAGCTGCGGCAGGCGCTCAACAAGGTCAGCAAGGGTGCCAATCCGCAGGATGCCAAGCGCCAGGCCAAGAGCTGACACCAGCTCGTTCGCGGCGGTGCCGGGCCACGATGCCCGGCACCGCCGGGCCGGCTTTTGGCAGGCGCGGGGGGCCCCGTGGTCGCTGG
>NZ_VSFA01000091.1 GCF_008119785.1 Micromonospora sp. MP36
TGGTAGTTGACGAACGCTTCATCCGTCCGTCGCTGCCTCCGGCGCAGGTGCCGGCGGAGCGGCGGGCGGCGAACCTGGCGCGTCGGTCTGCCCTACCGCTGCCCGCTTGCTCGATCCGCAGGTCAACCGGCAGGAGCCCGGGGAGGGCACTCCTTGATCCCTTCGTAACACGAGGGCAACATTGTGGCCCTTGACACGCCGTATGGCCGACACCACTATAACAACCTAGCGCTTGCTCGGTTGCCGGTTGTCCTGGTCAGTTGTCCGGCTCGATCGGCACCGGCGCGGACCATCGCTGGTGGCCGCAGCGCTCTCCGGCGGGAGGTAGCCGCGATGAGAAGGACGACCAAGAGTCAGTGACAGCCATATCGAGTGAGGCGGGCGAGAAGTGGCTATAAGCAGAGGAGCGACGGCGCGGTTGGTCGCCAGCCTGGCCGTCCTCGCCCTTGCGGCCGCGGGTTGCGGGGGCAAGGGCGGCAGTGACAAGCCGACCGACGGCACCGCGAAGGGCGAACCCATCATCATCGGGATGGACGAGGACAGCACCGGCCCCGGCGCCTCCTACAGCACCATCGCCGGCAAGACCATCCGGCTGGCAATCCAGGACATCAACGACAAGGGCGGCGTCCTGGGTCGTCCCCTGCGGCTCGTCGTCGAGAACGACGAGAGCGACCCGACCAAGGTCCCGGCCGTCCTACAGAAGCTGCACAGCCAGGGCGCGAAGGCGCTCTTCCTGCAGAGCGGCAGCGCCGCCGTCATGCAGGCGAAGTCCACCCTGACGCAGCTCAACCTGCCGGCGATTGCGCCCACCGGCGTGACCGCGACGCTGGTCGAGCCGCCGAACAACGAGCTGATCTACATGCTCGCGAACACCACCACCGACTGGGCCAAGGTCTACTGCGGGGCGTTCAAGGCGGCCAACATCAACAAGATCGGCATCCTGACGGATGACACGACCACCATCGCGGCATTGAACAAGTCGCTGTTGGCCGGGATGTCCTGCGTGACGACGGTGGCGACCGAGAAGGGCGCGGCCAACGCCTCGGACCTCTCGGCCCAGGTCGCCCGGCTGAAGAACGCCAATCCGGACGCGGTGCTGGTCACCAGCGTCGGCGGCGCGTTCGAGGTGCTCGCCCAGAACACCTTGGCAGCCCAGATGAAGGGGAAGCCGCGCTTCTCGCTCGCGTCGATCGGCAATCAGCCGTCCTCCTGGAAGCTGGCCAACCCGGGCGCCCTCGAGGGGCTGATCTTCATGGGTTCGATCAATTCCGAGAACCCGCGTACCAAGACCCTGGTCGACTTCCTCAAGCAGAAGAACGGCGACAACTACCAGGTCACCGCGTACGACGCCCAGGGCTGGGACTCCGTGCAGCTCCTCAAGCTCGCGATCGAGAAGGCCGGCGGGCCGGACGACGCCAAGAAGCTCAACGAGGCGATCCAGAGCATCACCGGTTACCAGGCGGCCTTCGGGCAGGCCAGCTTCACGCTGTCCTTCTCCGCCACGAAGCACCTGGGCGCGGACGGGCCGTGTGGCCTCTCGCTGATCGAGTTCGGGGCGGACAACAAGCCCAAGGGGCCGTGGGCGACGTTCCAGCCCCCGTGCTCGAACTGACCCCGCAGGGAGCGGGCGAGCTGACGCGGCTCGCCCGCTCCCGGTAGGTGCTTACGAGGAGTTTCGATGACAGACCTGCAGCTCTGGCTCTCCGCCGTGGAAATGGGATGTTTCTTCGGCATGCTGGCCCTGGCGTACTACCTGATCCACGTCGGGGCCGGCTTCTTCAACTTCGCCATCGGCCCGTACGCGATGATGGGCGGGCTCTGCACCAGCTGGCTCGTCATCACGTACGACCTTGGGGTGTGGCCGGCCGCAGCGGCGGCCGTGGCGGTGACCGTCGTGCTGGCCGCCGTCACCGAGCTGGGTGTCGTGCGTCCGGTACAGCGGCGCAGCGGTGGCGGCGAGCTGCCGGCGCTGGTCGCCGTGGCGGCGGTGCTCTTCGCCATCCAGCAGCTCGCCGGCTACGTCTTCGGATACCCGACCCTGCCCGGGCAGAGCCTGGCGACCTTCGACCCGGTGACGGTCGGGGAGGTCACCGTCCAACCGAGCTCCCTCCTGATGATCGTGGTGGCGCTGCTCTCCTTCGCGCTGTCGGCCGTCTGGATCCGGTCCACCCGGACCGGCCGGCTGCTGCGGGCGGTCGGCGACAGCAACCGCGCGGCGGCACTGCTCGGCCTGCCAGTCAACCGGATCCGGCTGATCGCATTCGTGCTCGCCGGTCTCGTCGCCGCGCTGGCCGGCATCCTCTTCGCCCCGAAGGCGGGCGTGAACTCGCTGTCCGGGCTGGCCTGGTCGCTGTCCGGGTTCCTCGCCGTGGTGGTGGGCGGTACCGGCTCCGTCTGGGCGCCGCTCTTCGGCGGCATGCTGCTCGGGCTGGTCGAGGTGTTCCTTCCGTACTACTTCGGGGGCCAGGCGCACGTGTACGGCATGCTCTTCATCGCCCTGCTGTTCTTCGCCTTCAAGCCACAGGGCCTGTTCGTGCGGACGGTGCGCGCATGACCACTCAGACCATCCAGCCAGCCGCCGCGACCGCCGGCTGGGATATCCGTCGAGTCCCCGGCATCGGCGGTCTCGCCCTCGGTGGCATCGCCGCCGTGCTGATCCTGCTCTGGGTCGGCTCGGACGGCTACAAGCAGACGCTGGTCACCTCCGCGGCGACGTACGCGCTGATCGCCCTCGGGATGTACGTGCCGTACCTGATGGCCGGGTCCCTGTCGATGGCGTACAGCGCCTATGCCGGGATCGGCGGGTACGCGGTCGGGCTTGTCTCCTCGAAGACCGGGTTGCCGCTCGCGGTGGCGTGGCTCGTCGGCCCGATCGTGGCGGCGCTGCTCGCCGTGCTGCTCGGGCTCGTCACCCGGCGGTTGTCCGGGTTCTTCCTCGCGGCGGTGACCCTGCTGTTCGGCATGGCGTTCACCGCGTTCCTCATCGACGCGGAGGCGCTCTCCGGCGGCTCGGGCGGGCTGGGCAACCTGCGGCCGCTCAACCTGTTCGGCTGGACGCCGAGTCACTATCAGGTGGTGCTGGGCTCGGCGGTCATCGTCTGCGTCATCGCGTTCCTGCTGGATCGGCTGCGGCTCTCGCCGTGGGGGGTGATCGTGCGGACGATGCGGGACGCCCCGCGGGCTGTTGAGGCGGCCGGCGTCCGGGTCCCCGTGCTGAACCTCGTGGCGCTGGCGCTCGGGGCGGCGATCGCGGCCGTCGGCGGGGGGCTCTTCACCTACTCGGCCGGCAGCATCACGCCTGACACGTTCACCCTGAACATCGTCTTCCTCGCCATCTTCATGCCGCTGATCGGTGGGGCGGGCACGCCGTGGGGTGCGGTAGCCGGGGCGGTGATCGCGGTCGAGTTGACGCTCAACTTCCCGGCGATCCAGACCAGCGGCACGCTGCTGCTCGCGCTCGGGGTGCTGGCGATCATGTTGGTCGCGCCGCGCGGCGTGGTGGGCTACGCCGACAAGCTGCGCACGCGGACTTGGGCGCTGCTGCGGAAGGAGCCGGACCGTGGCTGAGGAGATCCTGCTGGTCGGGCGCGGCCTGACCAAGCGGTACGGCGGAGTCACCGCCCTGTCGGAGGTCGACTTCCAGCTGCGGGCCGGGGAGGTTCTCGGACTGGTCGGCCCGAACGGCGCCGGCAAGACCACCCTGGTCGACCTGATCTCCGGGGCGCAGGCGGCCACCGCCGGCGAGTTGACGCTGCGCGGATCGAAGCTGGGCGGGTCGGCGTCACGGCGCGCCCGGGCCGGACTGGGCCGTACCTTCCAGTACCCACAGCTCGCGCTGGAGCTGGACGTCCGGGCCAATCTGCTGCTGGGCCGGGCCGCCCGCCGGCACGCCACGCTGTGGCAGATGATCACCGGGGCGTTCGTCGGGGCGCTGCGGCCCAGGGTGGCGGCCGATGAGGCCGCCGTGCGGGCGATCGCGAACGAACTGGGCATCAGCGACCTGGACCGGGAGGCCGGTGACCTCAGCCTCGGCGAGCAGCGGCTGGTCGAGGTCGGCCGAGCGCTCGGGCAGGATCCGCTGGTGCTGCTCCTGGACGAGCCGTTCGCCGGCTCCGACGCACGCGGCGTCGCGGGCATCGCTGAGGTGATCCACACCGTGCGGCGGCGGGGGCATGCCGTGATCCTGGTCGACCACAACGTGGACCTCGTCGCTCGCCTGGTGGATCGGATCATGCTGCTCGACCGGGGCCGGGTGGTCTTCGACGGCGATCCGCGCGAGTGCCTGGCCAGTCCGCAGATGCAGAGCGTCTACTTCGGATCGGAAGCCGACGACGATGACGCCGGGGACGGCTCCCCGAGGGCGGAGGTGCAGGATGTCCGGTCATGAGCTGACGATCGAGGGGCTGAGCGTCCGTTACGGACATGCCAGCGCGTTGAACAAGGTCAGCATCACCGCGCAAGGCGGCGCCGTCACTGCGATCGTGGGCCCGAACGGCGCGGGGAAGAGCAGCTTGCTGCTCGCCGCGTACGGTTCGGTGCCCGCGACCGGAAAGGTGTACCTCGACGGTGAGGAGATCACCCGGCTGCGGCCCGCGGCGCGGGCCCGGGCGGGGATCGGCGTCGTTCCGCAGGGGCGGCAGCTCTTCCCGCACCTCAACGTGGCGGACAACCTGCGCGTGATGGCCGAACTGCTCCGGCTGCCCCACTCCGCCGTGGACGAGGCGGTGGATCGGTTCCCCATCCTGCGGACCCGGCTGCGCAGCCTGGTCGGTGTGCTCTCCGGCGGTGAGCAGCAGATGCTCGTGGTTTCCCGGGCGTTGATGGGCTCGCCCCGGGTGCTGTTGCTCGACGAGATGATGACCGGTCTCGCCCCGCTGATCGTCCGCGAGTTGGCCGCGACGGTTTCCACGCTGGCCGGGGAGGGCGTCGCGGTGCTGCTGGCCGAGCCGGCGCTGGGCGTGCTGCGGCGCATCGTCGACCGGGGCTACGTGCTGGTGCGCGGCGAGATCGTGGCGGAGGTGAACGACGGCGGCGCGGCGTTGGACGACGCGTACAGCGCGGCCATCGGTGTCGAGCGCCCCAGGGAGTTGCGCCCGGCGGGCTGAACGAAGCGCCGCCGGCGGACTGCCTGCGGCAAGCCGTGGGAGGACTGTGGTGATGGGTGCTGACAACGCCGTGGCTGGCTGGCTGGCAGGCAAGGCAATCGTGGTCACGGGCGCGGGCCGAGGCCTCGGTGCGGCGTACGCCCGGCTCGCCGCCGCTGAGGGCGCCTCGGTGGTGGTGAACGACGTCGACGTGGACGCCGCAGCGCGGGTGGCCGCGGAGATCGGGGCCGTCTGCGACGATTCCGACATCGCCTCGTGGGAGGGAGCCGGGCGGCTGGTCGAGGCGTGCCGCAACGCGTTCGGGCGGATCGACGGCCTGGTCAACAACGCCGGCATCTTCCGGTTGGCCGATCCGCGCGAGCAGGATCCGGTGGAGTTCCGCAGGGTCGTCGAGGTGAACCTGCTCGGCACCGCCTACTGCGGGCTACACGCCATCCGCGCCATGCTGGACCAGCCGGGCGGCGGTTCACTGGTGAACGTCACCTCCGGCTCGCACGCCGGTTCGGCGGCGATGGGCGCGTACGGTGCGAGCAAGGGCGGCGTCGCGTCGCTCACCTACTGCTGGGCTGCGGACCTCGCCGGCACGCCCGTCCGCGTCAACGCCGTGTCGCCGAATGCGCACACCCGGATGGCGGACACCTTCGAGCGCTACCTCGGTGAGCGAGCCCGGGGGCAGAACGTGGGTAAGAGCCCGTCCAGCAACGCGCCGGCCGTGGTCTACCTCCTCTCGGATGCGGCCGCGGGGATCTCCGGGCAGGTCGTGCGGGTGGACGGCGAGGAACTCTCGCTGATGACCCACCCCGGGGTGGCCCTCCCGGCCGTTCGGCTCTCGGAATGGACGGTGGCGGCGGTGGCCGGGGCCTTCGACGAGGACCTCGCTCGCCGCCAGCAGGCGGTCGGGCTGCAACCCGCGCCGAGCGTGGCCGGTGGTCCGGCGGCGGGAGAGGGAGCATCGTGAGCGGGCGGACAACCAGGTACGACACCGGGGGCGCCGATGCCGGCCTATGAGATCGAGGGTGTGGTGCCGGTGGTCGACCCGACCGCCTATGTGCACCCGACGGCGGTGCTGATCGGTGACGTCCACGTCGGCCCCGGCTGCTACGTCGGGCCCTTCGCCAGCCTTCGGGGAGACTTCGGCCGCATCGTCATGGCCGTCGGCGCCAACCTGCAGGATCACTGTACGTTCCACACCTTCCCCGGCACCGAGGCCGTCCTGGAGCGGGACGGGCACGTTGGGCACGGAGCGGTGCTGCACGGCTGCCGCGTCGGCACCGGTGCGCTGATCGGGATGAACGCGGTGGTCATGGACGGTGCGGTCATCGGCGAGGCGGCCTTCGTCGGTGCGCACAGCTTCGTCCGGGCAGGTTTCGTCGTGCCGCCGCGTACCCTCGCCACCGGCAGCCCGGCCACGGTCCGCCGGGAACTGACCGCCGACGAGTTGGCGTGGAAGGCGAACGGCACCCGGACCTACCAGCGCCTGACCGAGCGCTGCCGCACCACCCTGCGGCCGGTCACGCCGCTGCCGGTGGCTGAGCCGAACCGGCCGAGCCTCACCACCGACGCCCGCGTGGCGGTCCCGCTCGACGAGTACCGGCGGGCCCATCGGGGAGCGTCGGAGTGAGCCGGTACGACGGTCGGGGCCGGAACGTGCGGGCGGTCGCCAACGGCCGTCCTGGTCGGGCGGCGGCGTGCTTCGCCGCCCGCGTCAACATGCGAATGGACGGGGCAGGTGTCTGAGTTCTCCGAAACCACGATCAGTCGCTACTACGCCGACGGTGACTGGGACGCCGATACGATCGCCGACCTGGTCGCCCGGAACGCCGCCGAGGCGCCGGACGCGGTCGCGTTCCATGCCACGGACGCGACCCTGACCTGGCGCGAGTACGACCGGCTCGCCACCCGGCTGGCCGGGGCGTATGCCCTCGCCGGCTGGCAGCCGGGCGAGCTGCTCGCGGTCCTGCTCACCGGAGGGGCGCTCACCCACGTGGCCTACCTTGCGGCGCAGAAGGCCGGCCTGGTGACCGTGGGGCTGCCGCCTCGGGCCGGGGACGCCGAGGTCGCGTACCTGCTGGGGCACACTGGCGCGGGCGCGCTGGCGACCCGTGGCGCGCACCGTGGCCGGCCGGGCTGGGAGGTCGCCCGGGCGGCCGGCGCCCGCCGGCACCTGGTGTTGGACCTGGTCGGTCCGGAGCTGACCGTGGCATGCGACGGCGAGCCGGTGCCGGTGCCGTCGTGGGAGGACGCCGCCGCGGCCGTGAAGGGGCGCGGGCTCGGACCCGACGACCTCTTCTTCCTCAACTCGACGTCGGGCACCACCGGCCGGCCCAAATGCGTGCGGCAGACCATGAACACCCGCAAGTACTTCGGTCCGCTCGCCGCGGCGGCGGCCGGGTTCGGTCCCGATGAGGTTGTCCTCAGCGCGCTGCCCGCACCGTACGGCTTCGGGCTGTGGAGCGCCCATGTCGTTCCCGCCCGGTACCGCTTCCCGACTGTGCTGACCGCCGAATTCGACCCGGCCGAGACGCTGCGGCTGATCGAGCGGCACCGGGTCACCGTGCTCGCGGCCGTGACCAGCCAGTTCATCATGATGTTGAACGCGCCCGAATTCGCCGAGCACGACCTGAGTTCGCTGCGGGTGCTCTTCACCGGGGGAGAGCGGGTGCCGTACCACCGGGCGGTGGAGTTCGAGGAGCGCACCGGGTGCACGGTGCTGCAGTTCTACGGCTCGAACGAGGCGGGCCCGATCTCGGTGACCCGGGTCGACGACGACCGCGAGAAGCGGCTGCGCACGGCGGGGCGGCCCATCCCGGCGATGCGGGTGCGTTTCTTCGACCGGAACGGGAGCCCGGTCGAGGACGGGCCGGGCCAGGTGGCGGTGCACGGGCCGGGCTGCGCCCCGGGCTACTTCCGGGACGAGGCGGCCGACCGGATCCTGCTGCGCCCGGACGGCTGGCTGCTCACCGGGGACATCGGCGAGGTCGACGCTGACGGCTACCTGTCGGTGACCGGGCGGACGGCCGACTTCATCATCCGGGGCGGGCACAACATCAGCGCGCCTGTGGTCGAGGAGGCGGTCGGCGGACACCCGCGGGTGGCCCAGGTGGCGGTGGTCGGTTACCCGGACGAGGTGCTGGGGGAACGGGTCTGCGCGTTCGTGGTCACCCGCGACGGCGCCGAGCTGGACCTCGATGACCTGCGGACGCACCTGGCCGCGGGCGGCGTCTCCAAGCTCAACTGGCCGGAGCGGGTGGTGCGGTTGCCGGCCCTGCCGTTGGGGGCCGGCGGCAAGGTGGACAAGGTGGCGCTGCGCGCGCGGGAGTGAATGCGGCACCCCGACCGGCTCACCCGCGCTGTGCGGGTGGGACCGGGGCACCGGCGGCCGGGCTCAGCCGCGGACGCTGCGGATCAGCGTCTGGCTGACCTGGCCGTCGCCGATCGTCCGGCCGGCCACCTGTGCGGAGACGTCGAAGGTCACGTGCCGGCCCTGCACGGCGGCCACCGTCGCGCGCACGTCGACGCGCTGCCCGGCGAGGGCCGGCGCGCGGTGCCGCACTCCGATCCAGGTGCCGACCGAGGCGGCGCCCGGCGCGAGCCGCCGACGCAGGATGTCGGCGGCGGTGTCCTCCAGGAGCGCGATCAGCGCCGGGGTGGAGAGCACCGACGGGGCGCCGGGTACGTGCCCGGTGAGCATCTCGGCCGTCACCTCGAACGAGCGCTCCGACCGTTCGCCCTCGCGTACCGGGCTGGTCACCAGCTCGTCCCCGGCCGACGTCTCCCAGATCCGCATCCCGCCTCCTTGACAGGCTCACTGTGCCGGAAACAGAATGCCACAACCAAGCGCTTGTTAGGTAGGGGTGGAATTGTTGTACAGCGAGGTGACCGCGCTCTTCCCGACCGGCACGGCCCCGGTCCCCGGCAGCGCGCACGAGCGATACGTGGCGGACCGACTGGCCGAGGTCGGCCGCTGGGGCACGGAGACGCTCGCGGAGCGGGTGCGCCGACACGCGGCGGAGATCCCGCAGCGGCCCGTCTTCATCGCCGGTGACGACCGGATCGGCTGGCACGCGTACGACGAGGTGTCCGACCGGCTCGCGGCGCTGCTGGTGCGCTCCGGACTCGCCCGCGGCGAGCGGGTCGGGGTGCTGCTCCCGGACGGCGTCGCGGTGCACGTCGCCTACCTGGCCGCGCTGAAGGCCGGTGTCGTGGTGGTCGGCATCGGCCCGCGCGCCGGCCGCCTCGAACTCCGGCACCTGCTCACCGTCGCCGGCGCCACGGCGCTCATCAGCCACGCGGAGCACCGGGACACCCCGATCGCGGAACTGGTCGACGGGCTGCCGCTGCGGCTACGGCTGGAGCTGCCGCACCGGCTCGCCGAAGTGGACTGGCCGGAGCCGACCTCGGAGGAGCGGGCCCGGCTCGCCGAGCGCGCCCTCGGCCTCGGCGAGATCCACCTGCTCAACGGCACCTCGGGCACCACCGGCATGCCGAAGTGCGTGGTGCACAACCAGAACCGGTGGCTGTACTACCACCAGCTCGCGCTGGAGTCGGGGGCGTTCACCCCCGACGATGTCTTCCTCACCCTCATCCCGGCCCCGTACGGCTTCGCCCAGTGGACCGCGAACTTCACGCCCACGCTGCTCGGTTCGCCCACCGTGGTGATGCCACGGTTCAGCGCCGCCGGCGCGCTGGAGCTGATCGAGCGGGAACGGGTGACCGTGGTGTGCTGTGTGAGCACGCAGTTCATCATGATGCTCAACGCGGAGCCGGACCGCTACGACCTGAGCTCGCTGCGCTGCATGTTCACCGGTGGCGAGGCGGTGCCGTACGAGCGCGCCGCCGAGTTCGAGCGCCGCACCGGGGCGCAGGTGCTGCAGTTCTTCGGCTCCAACGAGACCGGCGCGCTGTCGCGCACTGGGACCACGGACACCGTGGCGCGACGGTTGCGCACCGCCGGCCGGATCATCGACGAGATGCACGTACGGCTCTTCGGCGACGACGGCGCGGACGTCACCGCCACCGGCGGGCCGGGGCAGGCCGCCTGCGCCGGGCCCGCCACCTGCCTCGGCTACTTCGACGACCCGGAGGCGAACGAGCGGCTCTTCACCCAGGACGGCTGGATGCTCACCGGCGACATCTGCACCCTCGACGAGGACGGCTACCTGCGGGTGGTGGACCGCAAGTCGGACTTCATCATCCGCGGCGGCAAGAACGTCAGCGCCGCCGCGGTCGAGGAGCAGGTCGGCACCCACCCCGCTGTGGCCATGGTGGCCGCGGTCGCGGTCCCCGACCCGACGTACGGCGAGCGGGTCTGCGCCGTGGTGGTGCTCCGACCCGGCGCCGCTCTCGACCTGGACGACCTGCGCGCGCACCTCGCCGCGCGCGGCGTCTCACCAGAGAACTGGCCCGAGCGAATCGAGATCGTCGACGAGTTGCCCCGCGGCTCCGGCGGCAAGGTGGCCAAGGCGGAACTTCGTGCCCGGCTGCGCGCCGGCTAGCGTGCCGTCGCGAGCAGGGCGGCCCTGATCCGGGAGCGCTGGATCTGACCGGTTGCCGGGGTGCGCGGGATCTCCGACACCACCGCGACCCGGCGCGGCTGCTTGAAGGCGGCCAACTGGTTGGCGACGTGCCCGCGGAGGGTGGCAACCTCCGGTGCCGCCGCCCCCGGCGCCAGCACCAGCACCGCACACACCACCTCACCCCACCGTTCGTCCGGCAGGCCGACCACCGCCACATCGCGGATCCCGGGCAGGTCGCGCAGGGCCTGCTCCACCTCGAACGGCGACACCGACTCCCCGCCGGTGCGGATGACCTCGCGCTGACGGCCGGTGAGGTGGAGATACCCCTCGCCGTCGAGGTAGCCCAGGTCCCCCGAGCGGTAGACGCCGTCGCGCAGCGCCGCCCCGGTCTCCTCGGGAAGGTCGTGGTAGCCGGACATCAGCCCTGGCCCGCTGACGCAGACCTCGCCCACCTCGCCGGCCGGCGCGTCCACCCACAGCGCGTTCGGAAAGGCCGGGAGCCCGACGCTGCCGGACTTGTCGAAGACGTCGGCGTCCGGCAGCGCCGCCATCCGGCCCGCCTCGGTCGACCCGTACAGGACGGTCGTGGCGGTCCCCGGCAGCCGCTCCTTGATCCGCCGGAGCAGCTCGACGGAGATCCCCGAGGTGCCGGTGTCCGCTTGCCGCAGCGATGACAGGTCGGCGTGCCGGTGCTCGGGGTCGAGCAGCCGCTCCCACACGGCGGGGATGCAGTAGATCGCCGATGGACGCTCCCGCCGTACCGAGTCGATCATCTGCGCGGCGTCGGCCCGACGTACGAGGTGCACCGCGGTCCGGTTCTGCCACGCCTCCAGCACGTAGTGCCAGCCGCCGTAGTGGTACAGCGGAAAGCTGCACAGGACGCCGCCCCGGCCGCGCAGCCCGGAGGTGAAGGTGCCGCCGCCGGGCGCCGCCCGCAGCCAGCTCGCGCGGTGGCTGACCAGCGCCCCCTTCGGCCGGCCGGTGCTGCCGCTGGTCAGGTAGACGATGTGCGGGTCGGTGTCGGCGAGGCGGTCGTGCCCGTCGGGCAGCCCGGCGCACGCGGCGGCGGCGAGGGCGTCGAGGTCCGCGCCGGGGCCTGGCGCGGAGCCCACGCGGGCGAGCGGCACGTCCTGTGGCGCGTCGGGACGATCGGTGACCAGGAGCCGCGGGTCCAGATAGGACAGGACCGCCGCCAGTTCGCCGGGGGAGAGCGTCGGGTTGATCGGGGCGAACGCCGCGCCGAGCCGGGCGCAGCCCAGGAAGCCGTCCAGGGTGCCCAGCGTCGGCGCGGCCCACCAGGCCACCCGGTCGCCGCGCCGCACGCCCAGGCCGGCCAGCGCGTTGGCGGCGCGGTTCGCCCGCTCGTCGAGGTCGCGGAAGGTGACCCGCTCCCCGGCCAGGGTGGCCGCGGTCGCCGCCGGCGCCATCCGGGCCGCCTGGCGGACGATGTCGCCGATCAGCAGTTCCACGCGCGCTCCTCTCCGGCGGCCAGGACGACCTGCGCCGGGTTGATCGCGCCGTGCGCGGTCTTGTCCCGGGTGATCTCCACCGCCTTCGGCACCTCCGTCACCCCGGAGAGCCGATGGGTGACCAGCGAATCGACGTCGACGTCGCCGCGGGCCACCAGGCGCAGCGCGTGGTCGAAGACCCCGCCGCCGGGGGAGTAGCCGCCGGCGCCGGAGCGGGGGTGCAGCAGCGCTATGCTGCGCTCCCGCAGCAGGCCGAGCGGTGCCGGCGCCCGGTCGGGCAGCACCGAGACCACCACCACGCGACCGCCCCGGCGGGCGCAGCGCGCGGCCAACTCGAGGGTCTCCGTGCCGGCGAGCCCGACCTCGGGGGCGCCGCCGGCGGTCTCGATCACGACGTCGACGCCGATCCCGCCGGTCGCCTCCCGTGTTGCCGCGAGCACCGCGTCCGCTCCGCCGCTCGCGTCGATCACCAGGTCGGCGCCGAACCGGTTGGCGAGGGCGAGCTTCGCCGGGCTCCGTCCGCTGATCGCGATCAGGCCGGCGTTGCCGTGCCGGGCCACCTGCAGGGCGAGCAGCCCCATCACGCCGGCGCCGATGACCAGCACGGTCTCGCCGGGCTGCACGGCGGCGAGTGCGTGCGCGTGCAGGGCGCCGGCCAGTGGCTGGACGGCCGCCGCTGCGGAGGCCGTCACACCGGGCGGCACCGGCACCACGCATGTGGCGGGGACCAGCACCTGCTCGGCGAGGGCGCCGGGGCGGGTGAACCCGATGAACTCGGGTGCGAGGCAGGCGTCCGACCGGCCGCGCCGGCAGGCGGGACACTGTCCACACACGACGGTCTCGACGGCGGTCACCCGGGTGCCGACCGCGATGCCCCGTACCGCCGGCCCGACCGAGCGGACCACGCCGCAGAACTCGTGCCCGCCGAAGCGGACCGGGCCGGCGGCCAGGGCTTCGGCGAGGTGGGTGTGCAGCGCCACCGGCTCTCCGGCGATCAGCATGCACTCGGTGACGCTCGGCTGTACGCAGGCGACGTCGAGGACGACGTCATCGGGTCCGGGCTGGGGGTCGGGAACCTCCTCGATCCGCAGATCGCCGAAGCCGTGCAGCACAGCCGCGCGCATCGCGCCCCCCAACCTCGTGGTCCCCGATGACTTGACCGTGGATTTAGATTTTGTATTCAATATCTAAGTCGAGTCAACCCTGGATCGGGAGGCCGGATGGAGCGGGAACTCGTGGTCACCGGCGTCGGAGGTCAGGGCATCCAACTGCTCGCCAAGACCCTCGCCCTCGCGGCCACCCGGGAGGGGCGACACGCCATGCTCAGCGCCGACTACGGCGGCGAGATGCGGGGTGGTCCGTCCAAGGCGAGCGTGGTCATCGGCGACCGTCCGTTGCGGGCCCTCCCGGTGCTCGCCTCGGCCTGGTCGGCGATCGTCGTCCACCACCGGTTCAGCGAGCCGGCGCTCGCGCGGCTGCGCCCCGGCGGGCCGGCGATCCTCAATCTGCCGCTGGTCGCCCCCGCGTCGCTGCCGGCGATGACCACGTACGGCGTGGACGCGGGCGCCGTCGCCAAGTCGGTCGAGGCACCCCAGGCGATCGGCTTCGTGCTGCTCGGCGCGTACAACGCGGTGACCCGGCTCGTCGACCCGGCGTCCCTGGTGGCCGCCATGCAGGAGTTGCTCCCGCCGTACCGGAAGCAGCACGCCGCGGCCAACGCGCGGGCGCTCGCGGCCGGCGCGGCCGTGCTGGACGGACCGGGCGCCGATCTGACGGAGGTTTCCCGATGACCCTCGAACTGCTCGAAGGCAGCGAGGCGATCGCCACCTCGGCGATCGCCGCCGGCTGCCGCTTCTTCGCCGGCTACCCGATGTCGCCGTTCACCGGCCTGCTGGAGAACATGTCGCGCCAGCTTCCCGCGGCCGGCGGCGTGTGCCTCAACGCGGAGAGCGAGATCGAGGGCGTGAACATGACCCTCGGCGCCGCCGCGGCCGGCGCCCGCGCGGCCACCGGTTCCTGCGGGCAGGGCATCGCGTTGATGCAGGAGGCGATCGCCGAAGCGGCGCTGAACGAGACGCCGTTCGTGGTCTTCAACATGGCCCGCAACCAGCAGGACTACTTCCAAGCCACCCGGGGCGGCGGCTGGGGCGACTACCGGACCATCACGCTGGCACCGAAGGACGTCCCCGAGGCGGTCGAGCACGCCCAACTGGCGTTCCACCTCGCCGACAAGCACCGGGCACCGGTGATCTTCTACGGGGACCCGCTGCTGGCGCAGACCCGGATCGGCGTATCGGTCCGGCCGCTGGACTTCGGCCCGCTGCCGCCGAAGGACTGGGCGCTCGACGGGACCGGCGGCGGCACCGGCAGATCCCGGCAGGTCTGGACCTGGGCGATGGGCAAGGCCACCGACCCCGGCCCCGGCCCCGACCGGCACTGGCGTGCCATCGCGGAGAAGTTCGCCGCCATCGACGCGATCGAGACGCGGTCCGAGCAGGCCCACGTCGAGGACGCGGAGACGTTGGTGGTGGCCTTCGGGTCCGCCGCCAAGTTCGTCGAGTACGTGGTCGAGGAATTGCGGGCCGACGGACACCGGATCGGATGGTTCCGACCGGTGACGCTCTGGCCGTTCCCCGGCGGAGCGCTCGCCGCAGCCACCGCCGGCGTGCGGCGCGTGCTGGTCTTCGAGCTCAACGCCGGGCAGATGCTCGACGACGTACGCATCCACGCCGCCGATCGCTCCGCGGTGCGCTTCATCGGTGGGGTGAGCATCGCGGAGTCCGGCCTCGCGTACGGCGACCTGATGGACGCCCCGGTCATCCGGGACCGGATCCTCACCGCTTGTTCGGAAGGTGGACGCTCATGACCGTCATCGACACCTCCCAGCCGCCCTCGGAGCCGGCCCGCAAGGTGGCCGACTTCCGCCCGTCGCTGCTGCTCGGCGAACACTCGCTCTGCCCGGGCTGCGGCGAGCCGGTGGCGCTGCGGGTGCTGCTGGAGGTGTTGCAGGAGCTCGACATCGTCCAGCGCACCATCGGGGTGGTCGGCCACGGCTGCTACGGCAGCTTCGTCCGGATCATGGACGTGGACGTGCTGCAGTGCCTGCACGGCCGGGCGCCGGCCTGTGCCACCGGCATCAAGCGGGTACGCCCCGACTGCGCGGTCTTCACCATGCAGGGCGACGGTGACATGGCCAACGAGGGGCTGCAGGAGGTGCTGCACGCCGCGGCCCGGGGCGAGAAGATCACCTGCGTGCTGCTGAACAACGGCGTGTTCGGCGACACCGGCGGGCAGTTGACCGCGGCCACGGTGCTCGGGCAGCGCACGAAGACCAGCCTCGAGGGGCGCGACGCGGAGACGCACGGCTACCCGATCCCGGTCGCCGACCTGGTCGCCGGGCTGCGCGGCGCCGCGTACGTCGCGCGGGGAGCGGTCTCCACCGCCGGCGCCGTGGCGCAGACGAAGCGGATGCTGCGGCGCGCCTTCGAGACCCAGCTCGCCGGCGCCGGCTTCAGCCTGGTGGAGATCCTCACCATGTGCCCAACCGGCTGGTTCGTGCCGGCATCCGAGGGCCCGGGTTACCTTGGCGACTCGATGGAGCAGGCCTATCCACTCGGGGAGCTGACGACATGGCGGCACTGACGCGGGCGAAGACGGGCGTGGCGGTGGCCGAGTACATCCTCGGCCTGCTCTTCGACGGCACGCTGCGCAGCGGCGACCGGCTCGACCTCGACGGCATCGCCGCGACGCTCGGGGTCAGCCGGGCCCCGGTACGCGAGGCGCTGCTCCAGCTGGAGCGCGACGGTCTGGTGGAGATGCCGCACTACCGTGGCGCGTTCGTCGCCGCCTTCGACGCGGGGACGATCCGCGAGGCGTTCGAGCTGTACGGCATGTTGAGCGCGTTGACCAGCAGCCGGGCGGCGACCAACGGGGATGGGGACCTGCGGGAGACGCTCGGCAAGCTCGTCGAGGCGCTGGCCGGCTGCGACCGGGTCGACGAGTTCGAACGGATCGCCCGCGAGTTCCGCAAGGTGGTCAACCTGGCGACCGCCGGCCCGCACCTGCGGGCCCTGCTGCGCAGCTTCAACGGGCTGGTGCCGGCCGCCGCCCGGTTCTCCATCGAGGACGCGATGGACGAGGAGCGGGCCGCACTGCACCGAGAATACGAGGCCCTGGTGGCCGGGGACGCGGAGGCGGCCTCCGCGGCGGCGCTCGACCACGTCCTGATGACGGCCGAGAACGCGGTTCGGGCACTGGGGCGGCGAGGGATCTTCCCGACCGACGCGTCGCCGGCGGATTCCGCCGACCGGCCGCAGCGGACGGGCCGCTCTCAGGTGCTTGGCATCGTCCGCACGACGGCCGGAGGCGACAAAGAATGAGCGAGCACGAAGGCGGCGCGCGGCGCAGCAGCCGGGGGACGCTGGTCATCGCCGAGGATCGGTGCAAGGGCTGCGAGCTCTGCATCGACGCCTGCCCACCCCGGGTGCTGGTGATGTCGAGCGAGCTGAACGAGATGGGCTACCGGTATCCGGAGCTCACCCCGGGCTGCACCGGCTGCACCGCCTGCCAGATGGTCTGCCCGGACTTCGTCTTCTCGGTCTACCGGCTCACCGCCGCGACCGCGCCGGGGGACCGGCGTGGGTGAGGCGAGAGTGTCGGTGGTCACCGGCGCCGCAGCCGGGATCGGCCGCGCCACCGTGCACAAACTCGCCGGCCGTGGGGACTTCGTGCTGGGCGTGGACCGCGACGCCGCCGGACTCGACGCGCTGCGCGAGGAGGTCGGTGCGGACGAGCGAATCGCGACGCTTCCAGCCGATCTGGCGGAGCCGGAGGCGGCCGAGGCCGTGGTGCTGCACTGCGTACAGCGCTGGGGCCGACTGGACCTGCTCGCCCTGGTCGCCGGGATCGGGCAGTTCGGCGCCACGGCCGAGGTGAGCCTCGCCGAGTGGGACTGGGTGCTGAACGTGAACCTGCGCGCCCCGTTCCTACTCGCGCAGGCCGCGATGCCGTACCTGGTCCGCAGTCGCGGGTGCGTCGTCGCGGTGTCGTCGATCGCCGGCCTCCAGGGCTGGCCGTACAGCGCGGTGTACTCGGCGTCCAAGGGTGGGCTGGTGACGCTCATGCGCTCCCTGGCTATCGAGTACGGGCCCGCGGGCGTGCGGGTCAACGTGGTGTGCCCGGGCGGGGTGGAGACCGCGCTCTCGGCGGACTTCCACAGCGGCGGGGTGGCCTACGACGAGAGCTTGCGCAAACGATCCACCGGCCTGCAGGGGCGCAAGGCCGACCCGGCGGAAGTCGCTGCGACGATCGCCTTTCTCGGTGCTCCCGAGGCGTCCTTCGTCTCGGGCGCCGTGCTGCGCGTCGACGGTGGCGCATTCGCGTAGTGCGGTGTCCACTAATGTTCACCGGGTTTCCGGTGGTTGTTGTGGATTCTCGCCTTCCGGGCGAGCGACTCCCCACTACCGGGTGGTGGTGGGGCGGGCCTCCGCGGGCCAACTGATCCTCGCGCCGCTTGTGGTGGGCGGCGGGGGTCACGTCGGGACTGGCCGGCACCGGGGAGGTGTCGGCCTGCTCGACGGTGCGTGACCACCTTGGGCAGCAGAACAGCTGCTGGGGTGGTGGGTCCGCCGCCCGGGGTGCGGGTGGCGATGATGGCGGCCGCGATCAGGTCGCGGTGCCCAGTGAACTCACAGTGCGGGCAGGTCAGGGTCCGGCCGCGGGGTTTCGGTACCCGTCGTAGACAGGCGGGGCAGGTGGAGGAGGTGCCGCGTTCGTTGACGGGGTGGACGGTGATGCCGGCCTGGGTGGCCTTTGTCTTCCAGGACCTGCATGAGGCGGCCGATCTGCCATTGCCGTAGCAGCAGGTTGTGCCGCCGCCCCGCATCGGTGTCCAACACGCTGCGGGGGTCGCCGACGTGCAGCACCCCGACCCGCTGCTGCACGGCCCAGGACACGACCTGGCGGGCGGCTTCGTGCTGGGCTTGGCGGACCCGCCGCTTGTGCCGGCCCTCCACCAGCCGTGCCCGGCGCCGGTATTTCCGCCACCGCCGTGACCCTTTCTGGCCCGGCTTCGGCGCCCGCTGCGAAACAGAGCGGCGGCGGGTTTTCGTGTCGGCCAGGTGCATGCGGTGCTCGGCGCGGATCGCCCGCCCCGACACCAACAAGCCCTCACCATCCCGGCTGGCCACCGCATAGGGGTGGATGATCCCCAAATCCACCCCGGCCACCCTGGCCGGGTCCGGTCCCTCACCCGGCGGATACGTCGCCACCGGCACTTCGGCGGTCACGTCCAGGAACAGGCGGCCGCCCTCACACAGCAGGGTGACCGACCGGACCTGCTCAACCGGATACGGCACCTCCCGCGCCAACCGGACCCACAACGGCGGGCTGTTTTGCGCGGTCGGGACCCGCACCCGCCGCCCGTCGAGGGTGAAGGTGCCGTGATGCCAGCGCACCGGCATCAACGCCCGCCGACGGCGCGGGAACCGCGCCGACACGTCCCCATCCTTGCGGGCTTTCGCCGCCGCGAACCAGGCATCGGAGAACCGGCGCAACACCGACCGGGCGCCGACCGAGTCCAGCTCACCAAACGTGCCCGGACCGGAAGAAGCCAGTTCCCGGCACAACGCCTGATAACCGGTCAACGGCACGTCCCGGCGGCGGCGCCGCCATCCGTTGACCTCCAACACACACGCCCACACATCACCAGCCGAGCGCAGCAGCCCGAAACACCGCCGCCGCTGCCCAGCAGTCACCCGCAGAGCAACACGAGCGGTCCGATACACCACCCGCGGCGCGGCAGGATCCCGACGACGAGGCACAACCACACCCAACCCGACGGGTACGACAATTTCCCGGGGTGGCCTACCCGGCGAACGTTAGTGGTCAGCGCACTAGCAGGCGCTGGGTGCACGCAACGACGGGGTGGAGACACCGGATCGAGGGCTTTCGCGTCGGGTCCGACATCGCCTATGCTCCAAGCAAGCGCTTGGTCAATCAGCGCCGGTGCTGACCCGCTCCGGACGCGACGAGACACCGGAGGCTGCGTGAAGTACGCGATACAGGCACCCGTAGCGGCCGGCACCACGGCAGATCCCGCCTGGATCGGCGAGTTCGCCGTGCACGCCGAGGCGTGCGGGTTCGAATCGATCGCCGTCGTGGAGCACGCGATCGTGGCGAGCGGCTATTCCAGCAGGTACCCGTACGACGCGTCGGGCCGGATGGGACTGGCCGACGACTGCCCCATCCCCGACCCGTTGGATCTGCTGGCCTTCCTCGCCGGGCGGACCACGCGGATTGGCCTGGCCACCGCCGTCCTGGTCCTGCCGAACCACCACCCGGTCGTGCTGGCCAAGCGGGCCGCCACCGTCGACGCGCTCTCCGGCGGGCGGCTGCGTCTGTGCGTCGGCACGGGGTGGATGCGCGAGGAGGTCGAGGCCTGCGGCGCGGACTTCGCCAGCCGCGGCCGCCGCGCGGACGAGTCCATCGACGTGCTCCGCGTCCTGTGGGCCGACACCGGGCTCCAGGGCGCGACGCACCACGGGGAGTTCTTCCGGTTCGAGGGGGCGATGAGCTACCCGAAGCCGGCCAATCCGCTGGGGGTGCCGATCCATGTCGGCGGCCACAGCGTCGCCGCCGCACGCCGGGCCGGGCGGCGCGGCGACGGGCTGCAACCGCTCGGCGTCGTCGGTGACGAACTGCGCAAGCTTGTGGACATCATGCACGCCGAGGCCGAGCGCTCGGGCCGCGATCCGGACCGGTTGGAGTTGAGCCTGGGGCACTCGGTGGCCAAGGTGACCCCGGAGCGGGTCGAGCGGTTGGCCGCGTTGGGCGCCGATCGTCTCGTCCTCGCCGTGACCCCGACCACCGACCTCGCGGCGGCCAAGGACGAGCTGTCCGCCTGCGCCGAGCGACTCGGGCTCGTCGGGTCGTGATCACCGCAGCCGACCGCGCGGAGATCGGCGAGCTGGTCCACCGGTACGCGTACCTCGTGGACAACCGGGAGATTCAGGCGGTCGCCGAGCTGTTCCTGGACGCCGCGGTTCTCGTGCTCCCCGACCCACCCACCGAGCTGGGCCCGGTCCGGCGGCACGCGGGCCGGGCGCAGATCGTCCGGGCGCTGCGGTCGCTGAGCGAGATCCCGGTGACCCTGCACGCGGTCCTCGGCCTGGTCGTGGACCCGGACGGCGCGGGTGGGGCGGTCGGCTCGGTGACCGGCGTCGCGCATCACGTCAGCGATCGTCCGGACGGCACGACGGCTGACCTGGTGTGGTACCTGCGCTACGCCGACACCTACCAACGTGACGGCGGCCGGTGGCGCATCGCCCGCCGGGCGCTTCAGATCGAATGGATGGAAACCCGGCGGGTGCGCCAGCGGCGCCGGTCGGTGCGGGCAGAATCATGACGCAGCGGTTGGCCGGCAGGATCGCCGTGGTGACCGGCGGGGCGCTGGGCATCGGCGGCGGCATCTCCCGTCGTCTCGCCGCCGCCGGCGCCACGGTGGTGTTGAACGACATCGACGAGGCGGCGGCCGCGGCGGCGGCGGGCGAGATCACGGCCCTGGGTGGCAGGTGCGACACGCTCGTCGGTGACATCCGGGATCCGGCGGTGGTCGAGGCGCTGCGCGACCGCGCCCTGGCGGTCGGCGGGGGCCGGGTCGACATCCTGGTCAACAACGTCGGCGACTTCCGCCCGGCCGCGCGGACGTTCCTGCACAGCACCGAGGCGCAGTGGCAGGCGCTGTACGAGTTGAACCTGCTGCACGTGTTGCGGGTGACCCACGCGCTGCTACCGGTCATGGTCGAACAGCGGTCCGGCGCAGTGATCAACAACTCGACCGTGGAGGCCTTCCGGGGCATTCCCGGGCATGCCGTCTACTCCGCCTACAACGCCGGGGTCTCCGCGTTCACCAAAAGCCTCGCCGTGGAGGTCGGACAGTACGGGATACGCGTGAACGCCATCGCCCCCGATCTGGCCGACACGCCGCAGACCCCGGCCGCCGCGATGCTCCGCGGGCGCGACCCGGCGCTGCTGCGCACCTGGCTCCCGCTCGGGCGCTTCGGAGCGCCCGACGACTACGCCGCCGTCGTCGAGTTCCTCGCCTCCGACGACTCCCGATTCGTCACCGGCCACACCATCCCGGTGGACGGCGGCACGCTGGCCGCCTCTGGCTGGTACGGCCGGGCGGACCGCAAGGGATGGACCAACCTGCCCAACGAGGCGTGAGCCGGGCCTGGCCGGGGTCATCATCGCCGGTTCGGCGCCGGTGCGGAGGGCCTCAGTCGGACGGTTCGTCCACCGCGGCCCTGAGCAGTTCCCGTGCCTCGACGCTGCCGTCGAGTTGCCGGTTGATCCGGTGGGTGACCTGCCAGCCGTGCGCGGTGCGGATGAACTCCCAGCGGTTGACGCCGGTGCGCCAGATCCGGTAGCTGTCGTTCGCCTCGTCGCGCAGGACCAGCTGCGAATAGGCGGTGGCGACCGCGCGGTCGCCGTGCACCTCGATGTGCGGAAGGCCCTGCAGATGGGCGGCGCCGGAGTGGATCAGCTGCTGGTGCAGCTCGCCGGTCACCATGCCGGCGATGGCCGCCCGGCCGTGCAGGACCGCCGGGTAGGTGTCGTAGAGCCCGTCGTCGGTCCACAACCGGGCGGTGGGCGCGGGCGATCCGCTGTCCACGGCCGGACCGTAGGTGGCGAGGATCTGCAGCAGCGCCAGCCGGTCCTCCAGCTCCCGTACCCGGCGCTGCAGCTCGGCGATCAGCTGATCGTGGTCTGGCACCGGCGCTCCTCGTCGCAGATCATGTGGTGGGCGGCATCAACACCCGAGTCACTCTAGCAAGCGCTTGGTTGGCCCGCTAGGCTCGTGCCGACGACCCGGCCCCGAGGCATGGAGGCGTGCGTGGCGACCGCGGATCAAGCTGACCTGACGACGATTCCCGCGTGTCTGCGGGCGGCGGCGGCCGACGCCGCCTCCGTCGAGGCCGTCGTCGACGGCGACGTACGGCTGACCTACGCCCAGCTCGACGCCGAAGCCACCCGCTTCGCGCGGGCCGCGGCGGCGCACGGCCTGCAACCGGGCGACCGGGCCGTCGTTTGGGCGCCGAACTCCAGCCGCTGGATCATCGCCGCCCTGGGCATCCTGGCGGCCGGCGGGATCCTGGTGCCGGTGAACACCCGGTTCAAGGGCGAGGAGGCCCGGTACGCGATCGGCCGGGTCCGGGCCGACCTGCTGATCGTCGACGACGACTTCCTCGGCAACAACTACCTCGCTGCGGTGCGCGGCGACGACCCGCGCCCGCCGGCCGACGGGCTACCCGTCCCGGCGCTGCCGCACCTGCGTACCGTCGTCACGATGGCCGCCACCGACGACGCGGTGGCCGTCTCCTTCGACGACTTTCTGGCCAGCGCCGAGGCGACTCCGGCAGCCGAGATCGACCGGCGGATCGCCGAGCTGCGCGCGGACGATGTCGCGGACATCCTCTTCACCTCGGGCACCACCGGCTACCCCAAGGGCGCCATGGTCACGCACGGCTCCAACCTGCGGGTGGACGAGGCCTGGTCGGACATGGTCGGGCTGCGGCGCGAGGACCGGTACCTGCTCGTCAATCCGTTCTTCCACAGCTTCGGTTACCGGGCCGGGCTGCTCGCCTGCCTGATCCGCCGGGCGACGATGGTGCCGATGGCCGTGTTCGACGTGGAGCACGCTTTGGACCTCATCCAGCGCGAGCGGATCACCGTCTTCCCGGGCGCACCGACCGTCTACACCTCGATCCTGGAGTCGCCGCGGTTCGGCGAGTACGACCTGAGCTCGGTGCGGCTGGCGGTCACGGGCGCCACCGTGGTGCCGGTGCCGCTGCTCGAGCGGATGCGCCGGGACCTCGGCTTCGAGACCGTGATCACCGCGTACGGGCTGACCGAGTGCTGCGGCACGGCGACCGTCTGCCCGCCGGACACCGACCAGCATCGCCTCTCGACCAGCTGCGGGAAGGCGATCCCCGGCACCGAGGTCGCCGTCATGGACCCGCTGGGCCGGCTGCTGGCCCCCGGTGAGTCGGGCGAGGTCGTGGTGCGCGGCTACAACGTGATGATCGGCTACTTCGAGGACCCGACCGCGACCGCGGAGGCGATCGACCGCGACGGCTGGCTGCACACCGGCGACGTCGGCTGGCTCGACGAGGACGGCTATCTGCGGGTGACCGACCGGATCAAGGACATGTTCGTGGTCGGCGGTTTCAACGTCTACCCGGCGGAGGTGGAGCGGCTGATCGCCGAGCATCCGGCGGTCGCGGACGTGGCCGTGGTCGGCATGCCGGACGCCCGGATGGGCGAGGTGGGCCACGCGTACGTGCTGCCGAAGCGGGGCAGCACCCTCACGCCGGCGGAGTTGATCGCGTTCTGCCGGAACAAGATGGCCAACTACAAGGTGCCGCGCCGGGTGTCGATCGTCGACGAGTTCCCCAGGACGCCGAGTGGGAAGATCCAGAAGTTCCGGCTGGCCGCACCGGCCTGACCTGAGGCACCGCGGGCTGATCCGGGACCGCCCGCCCGGGGTGGTCTTCGGGGGCGCGGGCAGGCCTGCCCTACCCGCGCGGCCCGGTGCGGGGTTCAGACGGTGTAGCCGCCGTCGACGTCGAGTTGCTGGCCGGTGATGAAGCCGGCCCGGTCGCTGGCCAGGAAGCAGACCGCCTCGGCGATGTCGTCGGCGGTGCCGAAGCGGCGCAGCGGGATGTTGCCGCGGGTGACCGCCAGCGCCCGCTCGTCGAGGTCGCCTGAGGCGATCAGCCGGGCGGCCATGCCGTCGGTCAGCATCCCGGGGCCCACGCAGTTGGCGCGGACGCCGTACCTTCCCTCCTCCGCGGCCACGCCCCGGACCAGCGCCTCGACCGCGCCCTTCGGGCCGGCGGAGAGGCCGTCGCGGATGGGGTAGCGCCGGGTGGCGGCGGTGGTGACGGCGATCAGGCTGCCGCGGCTGTCCCGCAGGTGCGGCAGCGCGGCGTGCATCAGGTGGAAGAAGCCGACGGTGTCCTGTTCCAGTTGGGCGCGGAAGGTCGCCGGGTCGACCCGGCTGAGGTGGACCATGGGTACGTGCGGCCCAGCGGCGTAGACCACCGTGTGCAGCCCCCCGAAGTGCCCGGCGGCCTCGGCGAGCACCGCCGCGCAGGCGTGCGCGTCGGTGAGGTCGAGCGGCCAGACTCCGGCGCGCGTGAGTTCGTCGGCGAGTTCGCCCGCCGCGGTGGCGTTCCGGCGGTATGTGAGGGCGACCGCGCTGCCGCGCGCGGCGAGCATCCGGGCGACGGCGCGTCCGATGCCGCCGGTCGCGCCGACCACCAGGGCGGCGCCGGGACGTTTCGAGAAGTCATCGATCACCGGGCTAGGCTACCAAGCAAGCACTTGGTAGGCTAGCGCGGCGGAATCGGGCCGCCCGGCTCACGGAAGACAACGACCCCATGGTCCGCCGTCGACGGCGGGCGGGCGGCCCGGGCAGCGCAGGGGCTGGCGGGATCTCACAGGAGGGTGGCGATGAGCGGATCGGGACGAGTGGTCGTGGTGACCGGCGCCGGGCAGGGGCTCGGGCGGGCGCACGCCCTGGCGTTCGCTGCCGAGGGCGCCCGCGTAGTGGTCAACGACGTCGGCCCGGCGGCCGCCGACGTGGTCCGTGAGATCAGGGCCGCGGGCGGAACCGCCGTGGCGAGCACCGGCGACGTCGCCGACTGGGACTACGCCCGGTCGCTGATCGGGCTCGCCGTGGAGACCTACGGCCGACTGGACGCGCTGGTCAACAACGCCGGCCTGGTGCGCGACCGGATGCTGGTCAACCTCTCCGAGGCGGAGTGGGACGAGGTGCTGCGGGTCGATCTCAAGGGGCATTTCGCGCCGTTGCGGCACGCCGCGGCGTACTGGCGGGACCGGGCCAAGGCTGGCCAGCCGGTGGCGGCCCGGGTGGTCAACACCAGCTCCGGCGCCGGCCTGATGGGCAGCGTCGGGCAGAGCAACTACGCGGCGGCCAAGGCCGGCGTCGCGGCGCTCACCGTCGTCGCGGCGGCGGAGCTGGCGCGTTATGGCATCACCGTCAACGCGATCGCCCCGTCGGCCCGGACCGCGATGACCGAGGCCGTCTTCGCCGACGCCATGCGCACGCCGGGCGAGGGCTTCGACGCGATGGCGGCGGAGAACGTCTCGCCGCTCGTGGTCTGGCTGGCCGGCGAGGAGTCCGGGGACGTCAGCGGCCGGGTCTTCGAGGTCGCGGGCGGGGCGGTCAGCGTCGCCGACGGCTGGCAGCACGGCGAGGCGATCGACGCCGGCCGGCGGTGGCGCCCCGACGAGCTGGGTCCGGTCATCCGCGACCTGATCCGCAAGGCCCCGGTCCCGGCCCCGGTCTACGGAGCCTGAGATGCCTGCGGTCGACGATATCCCCAACCTGCCGGACGCCGAGTTCCGCCGGCGCGTCCGGGAGTGGCTCGCGGCAAACCTGACCGGGGAGTTCGCCGCGCTGGTCGGCTCCGGCGGTCCTGGTCGGGAGCACGAGAATATCGAGCTGCGTACGCGCTGGGAGCACGAGCTCGGCGCGGCCGGCTGGATCGGGCTGGGCTGGCCCGAGGCCCACGGTGGGCGCGGCGCGACGATCGCCCAGCAGGTGATCTTCTTCGAGGAGTACGCCCGGGTCGGTGGCCCCGGGCGGTTGAGCCACATGGGTGAGTACCTGCTCGCCCCCACGCTGATCGCGTTCGGCACCGAGGAGCAGCAGCGGCGGTTCCTGCCGTCGATCGCCGCTGCCACCGAGTTCTGGTGCCAGGGCTACTCGGAGCCGAACGCCGGTTCCGATCTGGCCTCGGTGCAGACCCGGGCGGTCCGCGACGGCGACGTCTGGCGGGTCACCGGACAGAAGGTGTGGACGTCGCTGGCGCACGTCGCCGACTGGTGCTTCGTGCTGGCCCGCACCGACCCGGACGCGCCCAAGCGCCGCGGGCTGTCGTACCTGCTGGTGCCGATGGACCAGCCGGGCATCGAGGTCCGTCCGATCACGCAGATCACCGGAACGTCGGAGTTCAACGAGGTCTTCTTCGACGGCGCGGTGACCGCGGCGGAGAACATCGTCGGCGCGCCGGGCGACGGTTGGCGCGTGGCTACCGGGACGCTCGCGTTCGAACGGGGCGTGGCCACCCTCGGTCAGCAGCTCGGTTTCGCCCGCGAGTTGGACGAGGTGTTCGCCGCGGCCCGGGCCAGTGGGGCGTACGACGACCCGGTGTGGCGGGACGCGGCCGTGGACGCGTGGGTGGGCCTGCAGACCCTGCGCCACCAGGCGCTGCGCACCCTCGGTACGCCGGCGGGGGACCTGCCCGGGGTGGAGGCGTCGGTCTCCAAGCTGCTCTGGGCGCCGTGGCACCAGCGCCTCGGCGAACTGGCGATGACCGCGGTCGGGCCGACGGCCACGCTCGCCGACGGCGGCCTCAGTGACGCCCAGCGCCTGTTCCTCTACACCCGGGCCGACACCATCTACGGCGGATCCAACGAGATCCAGCGCAACATCATCGCCGACCGGCTGCTCGGCCGGGTGCCGCGGAGCTAGGGGGAGCGGGTGGAATTCGGATTCACCGCCGAGCAGACGGACCTGCGCGACACGGTGCGGGCCTTCCTGACCCGGCACGCCACCTCCGCGCGGGTGCGCGCCGCGGACGGCTTCGACGCCGAGCTCTGGCGGCGCCTCGCCGGCGAGTTGGGGGTCACCGCGCTGGCGATCGACGAGAAACACGGCGGGTTCGGCGCCTCCGAGGTGGAGGTCGGCATCGTCCTGGAGGAGGCCGGACGGGTGTTGCTGCCCGCGCCGTACCTCTCCACGGTCACGGCCGCGGCAGCCGTCGACCCGGCGCTGGCCGCCGACCTGCTGCCCAGGCTGGCTGACGGCAGCGTCATCGTCACGCTGGCGCTGGCCGAACCCGGCGCGGGCTGGACGCCGGATCGCTGGGCCTGCACCGCCCGGCGCAGCGGCGACGGCTACGTCCTCGACGGGGTCAAGGAGCACGTCCTCGACGGCGCGATCGCCGACGTGGTCGTCGTCGCCGCGGTCTGCGACGGCGAGCCGGGCCTGTACGCCGTCCGCGCCGCGGACCTCCGGTGCACGCCGCACGACACGCTGGACCCGACGCGGCGGCAGGCCCGGCTGGAGTTCGAGGCGGTCCCGGCGTCGCTGGTCGGGCGCGACGTGCGGCGTGCCGTGGAGCTGCTGTGGGCGGCGCTCGCCGTCGAGTCGGTCGGCGTCGCCCGGGCCAGCCTGGAGCTGACGGTCGACTACCTGAGGACGCGGCAGCAGTTCGGTGTGCCGCTGGCGCACTTCCAGGCGCTGCGGCACCGGGTCGCCGAGCTGGCCGTGGCCGTGGAGGCGGCGACCTCCAGCGCCTGGTACGCGCTGCGGGTGGCCGGCACCGAGGAGTTCACGATCGCCGCGCCGCTGGCGAAGCTGGTTGCCACCCGGGCCGCCTACGCGGTGACCGCGGAGAGCATCCAGCTGCACGGCGCCATCGGCTTCACGTGGGAGCACGACGCCCACCTGTATTTCAAGCGGGCGACCGCGAACCGGCTGCTGCTCGGGGACGAGGTGGCGCTGCGGCGGGTGATCGCCGCGCGGGCCGGGCTGTGACGCCGGACGCGTTGACTCCTAAACCAAGCGCTTGTTAGGTTAAGGGTAGGAGCTGATCCGCCCGACTGGAGGCCGCCCGATCCCCGCCCACTTCGGCGACGGGCGCGACACCACGGCGACTGATCGGCCGACGAGTAGGGGGCATCTGTGCCAGAAGCCGTGATCGTGGCCGCGGCCCGTTCGCCGATCGGGCGGGCGTACAAGGGGTCATTGACCGAGATGCGGGCCGATGATCTCGCCGCCGCCATGATGCGGGCGGCGTTGTCGCAGGTGCCCGCGTTGGATCCG
Source organism: Micromonospora sp. MP36 (assembly GCF_008119785.1). Taxonomy (GTDB): domain Bacteria; phylum Actinomycetota; class Actinomycetes; order Mycobacteriales; family Micromonosporaceae; genus Micromonospora. The sequence continues at coordinate 28,010 of NZ_VSFA01000091.1, forward strand.
CACGACCTCGATGACGTGGTGGTCGGCTGCGCGCAGCCGGCCGGCGAGCAGGGGTACAACCTCGGCCGGATGGTCGCGCTCCAGCTCGGACTCGACGACGTGCCCGGGACCGTGGTGCAGCGCTACTGCGCCTCCTCCCTGCAGGCCACCCGGATGGCCTTCCACGCGATCAGGGCGGGCGAGGGACACGCCTTCGCGGTGGCCGGGGTGGAGGTCGTCTCCCGCTACGACCGGGGCAAGTCCGACGGCGCGCCGGGGACCCACAACAGCCGGTACGCCGCCGCCGAGGAGCGAACCGCCCGACGCGCCCGCGGCGGCGCCGAGGTCTGGCGCGACCCGCGCGAGACCGGCGAGGAGCCCGACGTCTACATCGCCATGGGGCAGACCGCGGAGAACGTCGCCCAGCGGTACGACGTCAGCCGCCGCGAGCAGGACGAGTTCGGCGTACGCAGCCAGAACCTGGCCGAGCAGGCGGCGGCCGCCGGCTTCTGGGAGATCGACATCACGCCGGTGGCGCTGCCCGACGGCACCCTGGTGAGCCGGGACGACTCGCCACGCGCCGGGGTGACCCTGGAGAAGGTGAGCGCCCTGCAACCGGCGTTCCGTCCCGACGGGACGGTCACCGCGGCCAACTGCTGCCCGCTCAACGACGGTGCCGCCGCGCTGGTGGTGATGAGCGACGTCTGGGCGCGCCAGCTCGGGATCACCCCGCTGGCGCGGATCGTGGCCACCGGCGTCTCCGCGCTCAGCCCGGAGATCATGGGCCTGGGGCCGGTGGAGGCGAGCCGGCGAGCGTTGGCGAACGCGGGGATGTCCATCCGGGACATCGACCTCGTCGAGATCAACGAGGCGTTCGCGGCGCAGGTCATCCCGTCCTGCCGGATGCTCGGCGTCGACCTGGAGCGGGTCAACGTGCACGGCGGAGCGATCGCGCTCGGTCACCCGTTCGGCATGACCGGAGCCCGGATCGCCACCACTCTGATCAACGGGCTGCGCTTCCGTGACCAGCAGTTCGGCCTGGAGACCATGTGCACCGCGGGCGGCCAGGGGATGGCGATGGTGCTGGAGCGGCTCTCCTGAGCGGGGCGGGCGGCCCCGGTAATCCCGGCGCCGCCCGCGCTCAGTCGCCCTTGGCGGTGAGGCCGTCCAGGAAGAGCGAGGTGGCGTCCTCGGCCAGCTTGGCGATCGGGTACCCCTTGCTCGGCTTGAACCAGCGCACCGACAGCCACACCGCGTCCCGCATCAGCCGGTAGAGGATCTTCGCGTCCAGGTCGCCGCGGAACACGCCTTCGGCGACGCCGGCCTCGATCACCTTGAGCCAGGTGTCCTGCACCTGGCGGCCGGCGTTGCGCAGGTAGCTGAAGCGTTCGATCCCCAGCAGGTAGTTGACGTCGTTCTGGTAGATCTCGGCGGCGTGCGGGTGCGCCTCGACCACCTCCAACGACGCCC
>NZ_VSFA01000092.1 GCF_008119785.1 Micromonospora sp. MP36
AGCTGACCCCGGAGGCGTTGTTGTTGACGAGGGTGTAATTGGGGCCGAGCGTCCCTGATCAGCTTAGCGATCCTGAGTCGGATTGAGTTTCCGGGATCGTTTCCCACCGTGGTGGGGTCGCGTGGGCGTGGAAGTGGAATCCCGCGCCCAACGTGGCTCCGCGTGGCCGGTGGCCGGTGGTGGGTGTGCTGGTCGTGTTCACGCCCTGGTGTCGGTGGGCTGCGCGGGGCAGCCTCCGGTCCGTTGGTGCGTGGTGCGCCGGGATAAACCGGCATGGAGGAGGAGATGGAAGAGCTCTACGTCGAAGGGCTAGCGACCCACGGCGGCCCCGAGCCATGCGCTGGCGTCCGTGAGGGTGTCGGTGAAGCGTTGGTAGGGGTACGTGCAGGCCGGGCTATTGAGCCTCGAAATAACGGGATTGGGGTGCCCACGCTGTCACGCAGGCGGAAGGCAACACTGTCGAGGGCGTTTTCGCGAGCTGTCGGCGGGCCCCGCGGGGTCAGAGAACCAGGGCATGTACGGAACCTCCATGCGCGAGAACCGGGAGGGCCCGTGCCCGCTCGCCCAGTTGATCATGGGTGGGCCGTTCAGGGAACGCTGAGGCGGTACGCCTGAGATGGACGGGCATGGGCAGTCGGATCGTTCCGTAGTACCTGCGAACCCGCCGAACAAGGCCGTGGCTGCGGAGGTGGGGGAGGGAAGGGGATGAGTCAAGGGGAACACGGGCAGCAAAACGCGTCCCGGACACAGTGCCGGAACCGACGCGTCCAGTGCGCTGGGCCGTGTGCGTGAAGTAGCGCGACGGGATAAGGATGCGCGGTTCACCGCGCTGCTGCACCACGTCAGTCTGGGACGCTTGCGGGCGGCTTACTGGGCGATTCGTCCGCAGGCCGCGCCCGGGGTGGATGGGGTGACGTGGACCGACTATGGGCAGGGCTTGGAGACCAACCTTCAGGACCTGCACGTGCGGGTGCAGTCGGGGCGCTACCGGGCGAAGCCAAGCAGGCGGGCCTACATTCCGAAGGCGGATGGGCGGCTTCGGCCGCTCGGGATCGCCGCGTTGGAGGACAAGATCGTCCAGCGGGCCGTCGTCGAGGTGTTGAACGCCGTCTACGAGGTGGACTTCCGGGGCTTCTCCTACGGGTTCCGGCCGGGGCGTGGTCCGCACGATGCGTTGGACGCCCTCGCGGTCGGGATCGAGCGGAGGAAGGTGAACTGGGTGCTCGACGCGGATATCCGCGACTTCTTCGGCCAGCTTGATCGGGTTTGGCTGCGGAAGTTTCTGGAGCACCGGATCGCGGACAAGCGGGTCCTGCGGCTGGTCGACAAGTGGCTGGCCGCGGGAGTGATCGAGAACGGGAGTTGGTCGGCGACGGAGCAAGGGTCACCGCAGGGGGCATCGGCATCACCGCTGCTCGCTAACGTGTACCTGCATCACGTCCTCGACCTGTGGGTTGACTGGTGGAGACGCCGCCACGCGCACGGCGATGTGATCATCGTGCGGTTCGCGGACGACTTCATCGTCGGGTTCGAGGATGAACAGGATGCGCGGCGGTTCCTGACCGAGCTTCGCGAGCGGTTCGCGCGGTTCGGGCTGGAGCTTCACCCGGACAAGACCCGGCTGATCGAGTTCGGCCGGCACGTCGTCGGACGACGACGTAAGCGGGGTCTGGGCAAGCCGGAGACCTTCGACTTCCTCGGCTTCACGCACATCTGCGCGGTGTCCGAGAGCGGGCGGTTCTGGCTCAAGCGCATCACGGTCTCGAAACGGATGCGGGCGAAGCTGAAGATGGTCAACGAGCAGCTCAAGCGTCGCCGGCATCAGCCCATCCCGGTGCAGGGGCAGTGGCTGGCCAGCGTGGTGCGAGGCCACGCGGCCTACTATGCAGTGCCCGGCAACACCGACGCGGTGTCGACCTTCCAATACCAGGTGACCCGACACTGGTTCAAGGCGTTGCGGCGTCGTAGCCAGCGCACACGGATGACCTGGGCGCGGATGGGCCGGATCGCGGCTCGATGGATACCCAAGGTTCGCACGATGCATCCCTTCCCGGCGGCGCGCTTCGCTGCCAGGACCTGAGGCAGGAGCCCCGTGCGGTAGTCCCGCATGCGGGGATCTGTGCGGGGGGCCGCCCGTGAGGGCGGTCCCTACCGCGACTCCCTCCGGACGCTTACCCGCCCGGTTGTGGGGCCGGGTGGGGGAGGGTGCCCCGCGTCGCCTGGGCGCGGGGCGTGGTGGCTTGTGCCGGGTGGGGCCGGTCTTCGACCGGTCGGCCCGGTGGCTCTTTGTGATGACCGCTGCCGTTTCGAGTTTGTCGACCACGGCGCGGATGACCATCCGCCCGCTGGCCTTGTCGATGACGGTCTTGGCCTGATGGGTCAGGCCGCGGGCGGCGATCCGCCGCCAGGCGCCCTGGTCACGGTCGCCCTGCCAACGGCAGGACTGGTCGGGACAGACAGCCCACTTCCAACCCGCCACCGTCGGCTTGTCAGGGGCCTTACAGTGCCGCAGCGGTGTCAGGCACTGCGGGCAGTGCTTCGACGTGTTCCGGGCGGGGACGGTGACCACGGCGATACCCGCCTCGGCGGCGAGGTGCCGCATCCGGTCGACGATCTGCCCGCGCACCTGCTGGGACAGCCGCGTGTTCAGGGTGGTCCCCATGCCCTTGGCCTCCAACGACCGCAGGTCTTCGACGTAGATGACGGTCGCCGCGGCGGCGATGGCCTGGTCGACGGCCCAGCGGGCGGCGGCCCACGCGAGCGCGCCGTTCAGGTTCGTCCGGCGGTCGGAGACGTGGCGGATCTCGGCGCGCAGCACCGCCAGTTTGCCGACGAGGTGATGCCGCTCGTCACGGCCGGTGAGGCGTTGGTAGTGGTCGGCTTTGGCGTGCAGCCGCTCACTGTGACGGCGCAGGCGGTGCTGCTTGGCGAGGACCCCGGCCGCCCGGAACTGGCCACCCGCACCCAACGCCGTGATCCGCCCGCCCTCGTGGAGCCGCAGGGCCCCCGCGGTGAGGAGGGTGTTCAGCCCCCAGTCCACCCCGAGCGCCACCGTGTGACCGGTCCGCCGGACCTTCGGCACAGCGTGCGTGTACGCGACATCGGCGCGCACCTGCCCACCGGTGAGGCGGAGGGTGGGCAGGTGCACCACCGCGCCCGCGGGAACCGTGGGCGGCAGCATGATCGGACAGGCCACCCACGTCCAATCCGCATAGGCTCGCGGATCCGGACGGGTGGGCAACTGCAACCGCAGCAACACCCTCCTGGGCTCGGTGTCGCTGCGTTCGATGCTGGCCTGCTGCCGGTCACACGCGGCCAACAGCAGCATCCGCGCGACCCTTGGGACCGCCTTCCAACTCGAACACGTCCACCGGCAGCCGCCCATTGACGGCACGGAACCTGGCAACCTGCCGCGTGCGGGACTTGATGACACCCGACGGCAGATGCTCCCCGCCCGGAACCGCCTTGCGTACCTGCTCCCACTCCTGCGCGGTGCGCTGACGCGGATCGGCCGGCCACGTCGCCAACACCCCGGCGGTCAATTCAGCACGCCACGACGCCGCACGCAGAATGCGCCCCGCCTGCTCCTGCGCCATCCGCACGACCCGGTCATTGACCCTCACACCCGCCGGCGCGGTAACCGTCCAACCCAAGCGCCGCAGCGCCATCCACGCATTTGACGGCAGTTTCCGGCCACCCGCGTCGTGTCCGGAGGCCAACACCTCCACATCCGCGCAGTTCCACCGCTCCGCCAACAGGCCGGACACCATCCCCACCACCAGATCGGCACACCAGCCGATCCGCTGCGCAAGCACCGCCTGCGACAGAACCTCACCGCTCTCCTCGTCCACCCCCGATCGGAGCAAAGCGCGGGCGCAAGCGGTACGGGAGACCTCGCCCTCAGCCAGCGGCAGCTTCCCGGTCACCGACTCATCGCCCCGCCATCGATCAAAGAGAACCCGCGATCACGACCGACCCACATCACCGGAATCTCCCCCGAACCAGCCCAAAAGCAAACGCCACGATCCACACGGCTAACCTAGGATCACCGACGATTCCTAATCAAGTTGGTCAGCCTCGTCATGCTGTAGCCGTCGTTGGTGCGCAAACCCGGCCAGTAGACCGAGCCCATGCCCAGCAAGCGGAGGTTGTCGCTGACGGCTTGGATGTAGGCGATGTAGGCGTTGCCGTTGTCCGGGCCGTTGTAGTTCAGCCCGCTCGTCATCGGGGCGCCCCACTCGTCGAGGACCGTGCGGGAGGCGCACGAACCGATCCTGTTCCGGAAGTCGGTGGCCCAGGCCGCGTAGCTGGCCTCGGTCGGGTTCCAGAACCCGTAGAAGTGCAGCGAGAGGAAGGTTCCGGACAACCGACTGTCGGCGCATACGCTGGTGACGTTGTCGTTGTACCCGGTGCCGCTGACGAAGATCCGGTTCTTCGGGACCGACGGGTAGGTGTTGATCCACGAGGCGGCGAGGTTTGCCCAGGCGCTCTGGGTGTACCCGTGGGGCTCGTTCATCGGCTCGAAGTAGACCAGGCCGTTGCCGATGTACTTGTTGACGACCGTGGTCCACATGTTCCAGAAGACGGTGGTGTTGTCGATCAGCCCGTCCTTGTGGGCGGAACCCTCCCAGTAGCTGAGGATGACCTTGACGCCCTTGGCGACAGCGGCATCGATGGCACCCCGGTGTACGAAGCCCAGTACGACCCGTTGACCGTGTACGGGTTGATCGGCAGCCGCATGGTGTTCGCGCCGAGGTTGTTCTGGAATCCAGAGATGATCCCGGTGGCCTTGGTGTACGTGGTGGCATAGCCGTCCGTCGTGGACAACACCGAGAGTGAGAGCAGATCCTCGGCGTAGTTGTCCCTGGGGTCGGCCCAGTTGGCCCCCTTGAACTGACTCGTGTTCGCGAGCCCAGGAGTGCTCATCACTCCCACCTGGACGATGACCGTCGCGACGAGCAGGGCGAGGAGAGAAGCCACCCTGACGCCCCGTCGCGGAAAGCGACGCAAGCCTCGCCAGAAGGCACGAATGCGCACCATGAACTGCCCCTTTCAGGCACGTGGGTGGCTGCGCGATAGGGCCGCAGGCGCTGAGCAGCGCCGCTCGTGGAGAAACCCGAACGATGTTTGCAGGTGACGAATCGACGGAAGTCGAAATATCCGCTATGCCCCCCGTCAATACATGTGGGTAGTGACGGCAGAGCCATCTCCCGCTCTGGACAGCCCTTGAGGGCCTTTTTGTCCGGCCAGGCATCCACTGAGCCGTTTTCATCTTCCGTCTTTTGTGCAGATCTGGTGCCTTCATCGAGGTGTTCACCACCGTCTGCGTGGCGCGAGCTTGGCGGGTGCTCAAGGGACTGTGTCGGAGTAGACCTCGACGTCGTAGAGTAGCTGCATGTTGCGGCGGCCGTTCGTGATGCCGACGAAGATCGGGTCACCGGCCGGGGTGCGGCCCTGGCGCCACACCTGTTCCCGAGCCGCTTCCCGCGACTCGTGATGGATCTTGCCTTCTTGATGCAGTTGCAGGACGCGACGGGCAGTGGTCTGGTCGCTGTCGAGGTGGATTCGCAGCAGAGGCATGGTGTGATCTCCTTGCCGACCGTCAAGGCCAACCTTTCACACGTTCGACTAGCTTACCGCTGTTAAGTTGCCTGTCCACTGGACTAGAGTGGCTCCATGACCAGCGCAGAGGCCGGTGTGCCGACGACACCCTCGGCGGGGCGACGGGGCAGCCGCACTCCGCCGCCGGTATGGCTACGGGCGGAGCCGTCGCGTGCACGGCGCAAACCGCCGCTGACCCTTGAGCGCATTGTGGACACAGCGGTGACCTTGCTGGACGAGCACGGCATCGAGGGCCTGACGATGCGCTTTCTTGCCCAACAGCTCAACGTGACGGCGACTGCGTTGTACTGGCACGTGAGGACGAAGGATGACGTCCTGGACCTGGCCGTTGACCGGATCTTCGGCGACGTGCCAATTCCGGACGTGAGCGACAACTGGCTAGAGGACGTCCGCGTCCTCGTCCGGGGCTGGCGGGGCGCCATGCTGGGCCATCCCTGGGCACCAAGGCTGGTCGGACGTCCGATGCTCGGTCCCAACGTCCTAGCCCGTACCGAGTTCCTGCAATCGGCGCTGGTGCGCGGCGGTTGTTGCGGACTTCGGCTTGCGGTGGCCACGCGAATGCTGGCCAACTACGTCATCGGCGCCTCGCTCACGGAAGCCACGTGGCACCAGACCGCGGACCCTGACGCGAGAGCCGCAGCCCGCGACTATGTCGCCGCGAGCGCCAAAGCCTATCCGACCCTCAACGCCTCTGGCCATCTCGACGACAACCGATGGGACGACGACCTGCTGTTCGAGGAGGGACTCAACGGGATTCTCCTGACAGCAGCACGGACAGGGATGCCGGAATGACCACGCACACCACTGAGTTTCTTTGGTTCCGGCTAGCGCTCGACTTCGACGTGGTGCAGGACGAGGATGGCCTGCACGATCGCGGTGGCGCGGCGCGGGCAGCAGCGCAGCTTGGCCAGGATCTTCCAGGTTTTGAGCGTGGCGATGTCGCGTTCGCCACGAGCACGGATTCTCGCGTGCGCCTGGTTGACTGCCTTCTGCCGGCGTGACAGCTTCGGCTGGAAGCGGCGCCGCTTGAACGGCGTGCGCACGCTGCCTCGAGCGCCCGGGTAGCCCTTGTCGGCGAAGGTCATCACGTCCGCGGTGGTCAGCGCGTCGATGATGCCGTGGATGCGGGCGGCGGTGAGGTCGTGCGCCGAGCCCGGCAGTGCCGGTGAGGCCCACACGAGCCGGCCGGCGGCGTCGGCGATGACCTGCACGTTCACGCCGTGCCTCTTGTGTTTGCCGGAGTAGTACGGCCTCTGGTCGGCGATCCGGTCGATCGGGATCAGCGTGCCGTCCAGGATCGCGTACGCCAGTCGCCGGATGCGCCGCATCGCCGTGGCCAGGTCCTCAGCGACCGCGGAGAGCAGCATGATCGCTTCCTGCACGTAGCGCCAGGCGGTGGCGACACCGACGACGAACCCCGCGGCGAGCCGGGTGTAGGTGTCACCATTGCGCAGGTGGGCCAGGGCGAGCAGTGCCTGTCGCCCGGGCGCGAGACGCCGCCACCGGGATCGATGCTGGCTACGGTGCGCTCGGATGCGGTCGGCGGGGTGGTTCAGCGTCCGGCTGGACAGCGGGATCGTGGAGGGGTAAGACAGCACGGCGAGCCTCCCGGTCGGGGCATCTTGGTCGACTGCTGTCTTACCTGGAGCCTCGCCCTCATCGATCTCCGGGCCCGCCACACCCAGCCTGAACTGCAAGATCAGCTTGGAAAAGGCTCACTACCTGGGCGGGTGCGCGACGCGCCGCTCGCCAAAGTTTGAACTGCGAGGTTTCACTGCGGGCCGCAGGCAGGTAGTGCCAGGAGGCCGCTACCGCCGTCGCGCGAACGTGCGCAAGGGCGGGGTGGTGACCGAGGCGCGCGGACAGTGTGGTGCGCGGCGATCACCGGTCGCCGCGCTTGTTCGCTGAGAAGAGGCGTCTGTGATGGCCGATGCACCGATCTTGGTGCTCGGGGCGACCGGCGGCCAGGGCAGTGCCGTCACCGAGGCGTTGCTGAGCCGCGGGGCCCGGGTGCGGGCATTGGCGCGCGGCCCGAAGCGGGAGTCGGCTCGCCGGCTGGCCAACGAGGGTGTCGAGGTGGTCACGGGATCGTTGGACGACTGCACCTCGCTGGCCACGGCAATGGCGGGCGCATGGGCTACCTTCGCGCTCACGACTCCATTCGAGGCGGGCGTGGATGCCGAGGTGACCCAGGGCGGGCGATCTTGGCAGCCGCCGGCGATGCCCGAGTGCCGCATCTGGTGTTCAGTTCGGTGGCCGGCGCCGGTCAGGAAAGCGGTGTGCCGCACTTCGACAGCAAGGTGCGCGTCGAAACCGAGCTGGCGGCTGGTGATGTCCCCTGCACGATCTTGGGGCCGACGTACTTCTTCGACAACGCCCTCGGGCGGGGCGGACCGCATTCGTAGTGGGGCGCTCGATCTGCCGCTGCCGGCGGATCGGCTGCTGCAGCAGCTTGCCCGCACCGACCTTGGCGTCTTCGCCGCGCAGGTGCTTCTCGACCCCGCCCCCTACGTCGGGCGATGTATCGAGCTGGCCAGCGATGTCCCTACCCCCACCCAAGATGGCGACGGCGCTGAGCGCGGCCCTGGGACGGGAAGTACGCCATGAGAGGGTGCCGCTGGCCGAGATCGGCAACCCGGACATGCACGCGATGTGGGCGTTCTTGAACGGGTCGGGCTACCAGGTCGACATCGCCACACTGCCTGCCGCCTACCCCGAGGTTACTTGGACCAGCTTCGCCGATTGGGCCCACCACACGTTTAGCCGATGAGCGGAAACTCGATCATGCCAGCTGCGAAGCGCTTGCTCCTCACGCTGCGTCATGGCACATAGTCGGTGGCGTGGAGGAGCACTTGACCGTGGGGCGTGTGGCGGAGTTGGCCGGCGTCAGCGTCCGCACACTGCATCACTATGACGAGATCGGCCTCCTGGAGCCGTCCACGCGGACCGCGGCTGGGCACCGGGCCTACTCCGCGGGCGATGTGGAGCGACTCCGGGAGGTGCTTGCCTACCGGCGGCTCGGCTTCGGATTGCGGGAGATCGCGGATCTGGTTGACGATCCGGCCACCGACGCAGTCGCGCACCTGTGCCGGCTGCGCGGCCTGCTGATGGACCAGCGCGACCGCGCTGCTGCCATGGTGACGGCCATAGACAGGGAACTGGAGGCACGAGCAATGGGAATCAGGACGACGCCAGAGGAGCAACTGAAAGTGTTCGGCGCGCAGTTGTACGACGCCATCGGCTCCGCTTACCCAGCGACACGGCGCACCGAGCCGCGGATCGCCGCGCGCATCTGGGATGCGCTGGGGGACGCACGAACGGTGCTGAACGTCGGGGCTGGCACCGGCTCCTACGAACCACCCGACCGCGACGTCACGGCGGTAGAACCGTCGGCGGTTATGCGGGCGCAGCGTCCCGTGGGCGCGGCGCCGTGCGTGGCCGCCGCTGCGGAGAGTCTGCCGTTCGAGGACCAGTCCTTTGACGCCGCGATGGCGGTCAGCACCGTCCATCACTGGCCGGACCCGGTCGCCGGGCTGCGCGAGATGCGGCGTGTGGCCCGCCGCGTGGTGGTGTTTACGTACGACGCCGATGACACCGGCTGGCGTCAACGGTTCTGGCTCACCCGCGACTACCTGCCTGAGTTCGCAGACCTCCTCGTCGGCTGGCCGTCCTTGGGCGACCTGACCCACGCGATCGGAGGACGCGCGGAACCGGTGCTCGTCCCGTGGGACTGCGCTGACGGCTTCTTCGAGGCATACTGGCGCCGGCCCGAGGCGTACCTGGACGAACATGTACGCCGCGCGGTTTCGGTGTGGACCAGAGTCGGACCGCAGGCTGAGCAACGGGCAGTCAACCTACTCCGCGAAGACCTTTCCTCAGGCCGGTGGGCCGAGCGCAACCGCGACCTCGTCGCCCTCGACACAGCAGAACTCGGTCTCCGCCTGCTCGTAGCCTGAACCACCGTGGGCGAGAACGCCGCCAGAAAGCTGACCGCCGGGATCATTAGCCGCGGCGAGGGACGAGGCCGCCGGGCTGGCCGCCTCGTCCCGTTGCGAGAGGGCGGTGATCAGGCGTTGGTGTACGGGGCGGCGACGTCGAGGATCCAGGTGACGCCGAAGCGGTCGGTCAGCATCCCGAACGCGGGTGCCCCAAGACCCGCAGCTCTCGGCAGCAGGCACGATACCCGCCGCCGGCATCGGCAGCGTCAGGACAACCTTCGCCAACGTCCGCTTCATACCCGCCTGGACCCGCACGCATTTGCCGCCAGCCAGGCGCCCCGGCGCGTGACGGGCGCTCCGCGACGTGGGTGCGTCGCGGCGATCGGGTAACCGATCGCGGCGCCGTCCTTGCACAGATCGGCGACGGTAAGGTGAGGGTTCAGTGGTCTCGGATTCGACTGCTCAAGTGTGTTGGTCGCACACGATGATCATGTTGTCCGTTCGCAGGCAGGGGGAAATCGCCGTCGGCCGGTACCGCCCGCCGCATTATGCAGGCGGGCGACCACATCGAGGTCAGCCAACTCACCGGGCGGTCAGCCGATGCTGACCCGGATCGGTTCGCCATCCGGGGCCCGGGCGGTCAGAGTGGCCCGACCATCGGCGACGGTCACCTCGCCCCGGTCGGCGTGTACCGGCCGGTCGGTGGCGAAGACAGCGACATCCTCGGCCTGGGTCGGCCGGAGTAGCACCTCCGAGCCGTTCCGGGCCACCAGTTCGCAGCTGCTCTCGAGCAGCGTGGCCGGCCCGACGCGGATTCCGGCGGGCAGCATCAGCCCGGCGCGGGCGCCGATCCGCAGCCGCCGGCCGGACAGTACCGGCTCGTCCCGATGCCACAGGCCGAACTCGATCGCCGACGGCGCGACGTTGACCAGGTGAAGCAGCCGCTGGCCGGACCGGTCCACGGTTGTGGTGAGCAGCAGCCCGGGTTCGCTTGCGTCGTGCCGGAGCCGAGGCCGCACCCCGAGCCGGTCCAGCGCTGCTCGCCAGAAGTCCAGGTGGCACGGGTAGTCGGTGGCGATCATCACGACCCGGCCGGCGCCCACGGTCACCTCGACGCCGCATGCCCGGCCGGAGCCGACCTCAATGAGCAGCCGTTCGCCGGGCCCGGTGAGCAGTTGGGCGTAGCCGACCCGGACCTCGGCGGGGCCGGCCGCCCAGCCGCGGCCCACCACCGATGGGAAGTAGTGCGGGCCGCCCTCCAGCCAGCCGTCCGCCCGCAGCCCGAGCGCGTCGGCCAGCAGGGTGCACGGTGTGCCGTCGTGGTCGCGGGTGGGCAGCGGTCCGTGCAGTAGCAGCCGGCCGCCGGCCCGCAGGTGGTCGACCAGCCGCTGCTGAACGTGCGAACCGAGGGTGGGGGCGGTGGCCAGCACCACCACCGGCGGCATGCCGCCCGGCACCTGTGCTGCGCCGCCGGGTGCCCGAGTCTGAAGGTCCACTGCGGGGAACGAGTAGCCGGCGAGCAGCAGCGCCCGCGCCAGGACGTCCCGCGCGCCCATGCCGCGGAACCGTTCCAGCTCGGCGACCTGCTCCGCCCGGTTGCTGGACGCCGGGTGGTGGTACTCGGTCAGGTAGTGGTCGGGTACGAATCCGAGGGCGAACCCGTCGTGTTCCTCGTCGCCGTCGGCGAGCAGGTCGGCTACCCCGCGTACGGCGTGTAGCGCGCGTCGGGCTGCGGGGTACGTCGGGTTGAGGTGGCCCTCCGGGCTGACCGGGGCGGCGAAGCCGTGCCGCTCGCCGGTGAACGCGATCCGATCGTTGCCGTCGCTGACCGGCTCGGCCAGGGGCGGGTTGTGGCCGCCGGCGAACAGGTAGAGGTTGAGCAGCCGGTTGCCCTGCGCCACGCAGAGTCGGGTTTTCAGGTCGATAGCCTCGGGCGGGTACAGCGTCGACAGGTCCTCGCCGTAGTCGCCGTTGCCGGCCTCGAACTCCAGGCAGGTCAGCGGCTGGTCGCCGTCGTGCGTCGCGGCCAGGAACGCGTTGGACACGTACAGGTCGGCGACATTGGTGACGGTGAGGTCGCCGAGGTAGTAGTCCGAGCCGGAGGTGAGCTGCGGCTGCCCACGGTACGACTCCATGAGCTGGCTGATCCCGATCGGGAAGGTGCGCCCCCGTCCGCCGCCGGTGCCGTGCACGTTGACCAGGAACGGCACCCCGGTCACCCCGTATCGTTCGGCGCTGGTCCGCAGCGCCGTCACGTACCGGCGGTAGCGGTCCCGCATGTAGCGCCCGAGGTCGTCGTGCAGCGCCAGGGAGCGTTCCTCGACGGGGGTACGCAGCGTGGCAGACCATGCCGCCGGATCGGCCGGGTCGGCGCCGATTCGCGTCGCGGCGGTGTCCTTGCCGTACCGCTCGACGGCCCATCGTGCGAAGTCGGAGCAGAGGCCGTCGGTGAGGTCGGGGGAGTTGGTCACCCAGGACAGCATCCCGATCTCGTTGTCCAGTTGGACCGCCACCACGGGGCCGCCGCGCGGCGCGAGCCGCTCCGCGACCAGCGGCATCACCTGGGCGTACCAGCCGTCGGCCGCGGCGAGGAACTCGGGTGCCAGGTAGTCGATGGTGCGGGTGCTGATCGGCGCGCCGTCCCAGGTAATGGGGAGAAGGTGCGGGTGCTCGTCGTACACCCGGTAGGGGATGCCCTCGTTCTTGACCTCGGCCATGATGAACGGGCCGGGGCGGACCACGGCCCGCAGCCCGTGCTGGTGCGCGAGGTCGAGGAAGCCGGCCAGGTCGCGTTGTTCGTGAGTACGCCCGGTCAGGTCGGCCGACCCGTCGGGGAGTTCGTGCCACAGCCACGGCACGTAGGTGGCGACGGTGTCGCCGCCGCAGTCGCGGAGCTGGTCGAGCCGGTCGGCCCAGTCGGCCCGGGCGAGGCGGAAGTAGTGCACCTCACCGGCGAGCAGCAGCTCGGGCCGGCCGTCGACGAGGATCCTGCGATCCCGGAGCAGCACTTCTGTCATATGGGGCAGAGCTCCTCACACGGGAGATTGTGGATCAGAGACTTGTGAACTTCGTCTCGGCTGCCTATGGTCGGCTGAAACCGGTTTCTGTTAAGCGCACGTTACGGATCGAGGGAGCGATGAGCAACACCCGCATGACGGTTCGCGAGATTGCGAAGCTCGCTGGCGTCTCCGTGGCCACCGTCTCCCGGGTCTCCAATGGCACCGGCCAGGTCTCGGAGGAGATGCGCCGCCGCGTGCTGGACGCGATCGAGAAGCACGGATATCGCCCCGACCACCTCGGTCGGGCCCTGGCCGCGGGCCGGCACGGCGCTCTCGGCCTGGTCTTCCCCGGCCTGTCCGGCCCCTACTTCACCGAACTGATCCAGGGCTTCGAGTCGGAGGCGGTGCCGTCCCGGGCCAGCGTGCACATCCTCTGCACGCACCTGCGCTCCGACTCCGATGACCAGGTGCTGGAGATGGGCCGCCGGGTGGACGGTGTCGCCGTCATGGGCGGCACCATCTCCGACGAGGCGCTGCTCCGGCTCGCCAAGATGGTTCCCGTAGTGGTGGTCGCCGGCGAGGGGCCCGGCGACATTCCCTCGGTACGCGCCGACAACGTCGGCAGCATGCTGGCGCTCACCCGACACCTGCTCGCCGAGCACGACCTACGCGATCTGGTCTTCGTCGGCAACCCGGCGGGCTCGCCCGACGTCAGTGAACGCTGGGCCGCCTTCCGGCGGGCGCACCACGACCTCGGCATCGAGCCGCCCGCCGAGCCGGTCGCGGTCAGTATGCAGCAGGCCGATGGGGTGCTCGCCGCCGACCAGTTGCTGGGCGGTGACACGCCCCGGCCCGCTGGGGTGGTCTGCGCCAATGACGAGATCGCCCTCGGCGTGCTGGTCGGCGCGCTTGGTCGGGGCCTGCGGGTGCCGCAGGACCTGCACATCACCGGCTTCGACGACGTGCCGGCCGCCGCTCTCGTCACCCCCGCACTGACCACCGTCCGGCAACCCGTCCGCGAGCTGGCCGCCGAGGCGGCCCGGCTGATCCTGCGTGCCGCCGGCCAGCCCGGCAACACCCCTGCGGGCAGTCTCGTGCTGCCCGCCGAACTCGTCCTGCGCCGCAGTTGCGGCTGCCCGGCGCCCCGACCGGAAGTGCCGGCAGGTGAATAGCTCACACCCTGGAAACCACCAACCCCTGGAGGTACGACATGAGAAGTAGGCGGTTAGCCGCCGCGGCTGGGGTCGTCTTGGCCGCGTCGGTCGCGTTGGCCGGTTGTGGCCGTGACTCGGGCGGCGGCCAGGAAGAGGCGAAGTCTGTCGGCGCAGGCAAGGCGAGCGGGGACATCACCGTCTGGGCGATGGGCACGGAAGGTGAGAAGCTCGCCGAGTTCGCGAAGGAGTTCTCCACCGAGAACCCCGACGCCAAGGTCTCCGTGACGGCGGTGCCCTGGGACGCGGCGCACCAGAAGATCGCGAGCGCCATCGCCGCGAAGCAGACGCCGGACGTGTCGATGATCGGTACCACCTGGCAGGGCGAGTTCGCCAAGACCGGCGCGCTCGACCCGACCCCGTCGGATCTGATCAAGAAAGACGACTTCTTCCCCGGCGCCTGGGACACCACGATCGTCGACAGCACCTCGTACGGCGTCCCGTGGTACGTCGAGACCCGGCTGATCTACTACCGCAAGGACATGGCCGCCAAGGCCGGGTTCCCGGACGGCCCGAAGACGTGGGACGACCTCAAGGCCATGGCCAAGGGCATGAAGGAGAAGGCCGGCGCCAAGTGGGGCCTCAACCTCCAGCCCGGCAAGACCGGCAGTTGGCAGTCGGTCCTGCCCTTCGCCTGGTCCAACGGCGCCGACGCGGCCAGCGCAGACAAGCTGAGCTTCGACACCCCGGAGATGACCGAGGCGCTTGCCTACTACCAGTCCTTCTTCAAGGAGGGCCTGTCCCCGACCGCGCTGCCGGACGGCTCGCTCGAGCCCGGCTTCGTCAAGGGTGAGATCGGCGCGTTCATCTCCGGCCCGTGGCACATGGGCATCGTCGAGGAGCAGGGCGGTGCCGGCTTCAAGGACAAGTACGCGGTCGCGCAGATGCCGACGAAGAAGTCGTCGACCTCGTTCATCGGCGGCAGCAACCTCGCGGTCTTCAAGGACGCCAAGAACCGTGACGGCGGCTGGAAGTTCGTGCAGTGGCTGAGCAAGCCCGAGGTGCAGGTCAAGTGGTACCAGGCGGTCAAGGACCTGCCCGCCGTGCAGTCGGCCTGGAACGACTCGACGCTCACCGGCGACACCTTCCTGACCGCGTTCGGCCAGCAGCTCAAGAGTGCCAAGGCGCCGCCGGCGATCACGACCTGGGAGCAGATCGCGGCCGCGTTCGACCTCGAGGTCGAGAAGCTGTGCAAGCAGAACGCCGACCCGGCCGCGACGGCGAAGGCGATCCAGCAGCAGGCGAGCGCCATCGGGACCGGGAGCTGACATGACCGGCGCCTCCGCGGCGACGGCACCGGCGCGACCGGCCGGGGCGACCAGCCCCGACCGGCCCGCCGGGTCGGTCCGGCGGCGTCAACGCCTGCGGCGGGCGCTGACCGGCTGGGCCTTCTCCGCGCCCTTCACCGTGTTGTTCCTCGTGTTCATGGCGCTGCCGGTGGTGGCGTCGCTGGCCATGAGCTTCACCGATCTGCGCTCCACCGACCTGCGCAACCCGCTCGCCGTCAACGCCGTCGGCATCGACAACTACACCCGCCTGTTCTCCGACGACCTATTCCTGCGGTCGTCGGTCAACACGCTGGTCTTCGTCGTCGTCGGGGTGCCGCTGACCATGGTGCTGGCGCTGGCCGCAGCAACGGCGCTCAACTCCGGGCTCGTACGCTTCCGCGCGCTGTTCCGGGTCGGTTTCTACCTGCCGGTCGTGACCAGCATCGTGGCGATCGCGGTGGTCTGGCGCTTCCTGCTCGACCCCGAGATCGGGCTGGTCAACAACCTGCTGCGACTGGTCGGGATCGCCGGGCCGAGCTGGCTGTTCGACACCAGGCTCGCGCTGCCGTCGCTGATCGTCATGGCGGCATGGCGCAACTTCGGCTTCCTGATGGTGATCTTTCTGGCCGGACTCCAGGCGGTGCCGGCCGACCTCTACGAGGCGGCGAGGCTCGACGGCGCGACGCGGTGGCAGCAGTTCCGCAACGTCACCCTGCCGATGCTCCGGCCGACGCTGCTCTTCGGCGGGGTGATCACCGGCATCGGCTACCTCCAACTCTTCGAGGAGCCGTTCGTCATGACGCAGGGCGGTCCGCTCTCCTCGACGCTGTCCGTGTCGTTCCACATCTACAACCAGTTCGGCTTCGGCAACTACGGCTACGCGGCCGCCGCCAGCTACGTGCTCTTCGTGGCGATCGTGGCGCTGTCGGTCGTGCAGTTCCGCCTGCTCGGGGAGAGGAACTGACGATGGTCGCAAAGGACACCGCCTTGCGTACCCGTGACCGGGTCGCCAGGACCGTGCTCTACGTCGTCCTGGTCCTCGGGCTGCTCGCCGTGGCGGGACCGTTCGTCTGGATGGCGCTCTCGTCGCTCAAGCCGGAGCGGGAGATCCGCCAGGTGCCGCCGACCTGGTGGCCCGAGACGGTCACGCTCGACAACTTCCGCGAGCTGTTCTCCCGGCTGGACTTCCCGCTCTACTTCTTCAACTCGGCCCTGGTCGCGGTCCTGGTCACGGTCGGTAACCTGCTGTTCTGCTCGCTCGTCGGGTACGCGCTGGCCAAGCTGCGGTATCCCGGCAAGCGAGCACTCTTCCTGGCCGTGCTCGGCATGCTCATGGTGCCTGGCATGGTGACCTTCGTCCCGCAGTTCGTGCTGGTCAGCAACATGGGCCTGACCAACACGTACGCCGGCCTGATCCTGCCGTTCCTCGTCGGACCGTTCGGCGTGTTCCTCATGCGGCAGTTTCTCCAGTCGATCCCCGACGACCTCATCGAGGCGGCCCGGGTCGACGGCGCCGGCGAGTTCCGGATCTTCTGGCGGGTAGTGCTTCCGCTGTGCCGGCCAGCACTGGCCACCCTCGGGATCCTCACGTTCCTCAGTTCCTGGAACAACTTCCTGTGGCCCCTCGTGGTCGCCACCACGGAGGACAAGTACACGTTGCCGGTCGCCCTCGCGCTCTACAGCGTCGGCCAGAACCGCACCGACTACGGTCTGCTTCTCTCGGGAGCGGTCGTCGTCGTGCTTCCGGTGCTCATCGTGTTCCTGCTCCTCCAGCGGCATTTCCTGCGCGGCATCGCGACCACTGGAATCAAATAATCCATCCCGGAACGAGACAAGGAGACCCATGCGACGTCTTTGCGCACCGCTCCTCGCGCTGGCACTCGTGCTGGCAGGCGGCTCGGCCGCCGTCGCGGCACCCGACGAGCGCGGCGCCGACCGGGCCCTGCTCAGTTACGCCAAGGACACCTGGCGGTCGATGGTCGCCATGACCGATCCCGGCACCGGCCTGGTGGCCGACAACATCACCGGTGACCTGGCCGCCGGCGGCCGCTCCACCTACACGTCCCCCACCAACATCGGCGGCTACATGTGGTCGGCGGTGGTCGCCCGCGAGCTCGGCATCATCTCCAAGGCGGAAGCCCGCGACCGGATCGCCAAGACCCTCGACACCCTCGCCGGGCTCAAGCACCACACCGCGTCGGGCATGTACTACAACTGGTACGACCCGCGGGACGGCTCCGTCGTCACGGTCTGGCCCGACAACGGCAGCACCGTCTACCCGTTCTTGTCCAGTGTGGACAACGGCTGGCTCGCGGCCGCGCTCAACGTGGTCAAGGGCGCCGTGCCGGAGCTGCGCGGCAAGGCCGACGCGATCCTGCGGAAGATGAACTTCGGCTTCTACTACAACCCGGCGGCGCCCACCCCGTTCGGGGCCAGCGGCCTGATCGCCGGCGGCTTCTGGGACGCGCCACCCCCGGGATGCTCACGGCAGCGCGACGGCGTCTGGTTCACCTGCAACCACTACGACATCACGGTCACCGAACCGCGCATCGCGACTTACCTCGGCATCGCGATGGGCCAGATCCCGCCAAAGGCCTACTACAACACGATGCGCACCCTGCCGGCCACCTGCGACTGGAGCTGGCACGAGATGCAGCCGGTCGGCTTCAACACCACCTACGAGGGCGTTCCGGTGTACGAGGGCGCGTACCAGTACCGCGGCATCCAGTTCGTACCCAGCTGGGGCGGCGACATGTTCGAGGCGCTGATGCCCGACCTGTTCGTGCCCGAAGCAAGGTGGGCACCCAACAGCTGGGGCCGCAACCACCCCGCGACGGTCGCCGGCCAGATCGAGCACGGGATGAACGACGCCGGATACGGTTACTGGGGCTTCTCCCCGGCCAGCGACCCGGCCGGCGGTTACATGGCCTGGGGTGTCGACGCGATGGGTATGGACACCGACGGCTACCCGTCCGACATGGAGCGCTCGAAGTACGACGCCGGGTTCGGCGACTGCCGCCCGGCCGGCCCGGACCCCGACTACGGCGACGGCGTGGTGACCCCGCACGCGGCGTTCCTCGCTCTCCCGTACGCCAAGGCAGCGGTCGTCGACAACCTCGCCCGGCTCAAGGCCAACTTCGACTCGTACGGCCCCGGCGGCTTTTACGACGCGATCGCGGTCGGCAGCGGCACCGTGGCCAAGCGCCACCTCTCGCTCGACCAGGCCATGATCATGGGGGCGCTCGGCAACGAGCTCGCCAACGACCTCGTCCGCCGCGCATTCGTCTCGCCGCAGTTCGAACGCCGGATCCACCCACTGATCGCACAGGAGACGTTCAACGTTCCGGCCGACCAGGACCTTCCGCAGCTGCGCGGGGCCGCTTCATGACGGTGAGTGGCATCGCGGCGCAGGTGTAGGCACCTGTCCGACCCGTGGATCGTGCCATGGGGCGTGCGTCGTTCGGTTAGGCAAAGGCCCTGGTCACGCTTGATCCGGGAAGTAGGCCCTCAGCCCACTGGCTGAGGGCCTACTTCCCGAAGCAGGATCTTGCGAGGACTGCACGAGCCCGCCCAGCCCAACCCGCCGGGGGACGGGCCCGCCCTCAGGCCCCGGAGACCTCGACCAGCACCGCCCCGGGTTGCGGCAGGGTCAACTCGATCACCGCGGCTCCGTCCTCAACCTCCGGCTGCACCTTCTCCGCCCTGAGCTGGTCAGCGGCGCGTAGGGCCGCCCACTGCTCGTCGGTCGGCCAGTCGGCGACGCCCAGCCGGTCCGCGAGAGTGGTGATGTCGCCGTGCTCCCGGTCCAGCCGGGTGACGAGCACCGGCCGTCCGGCGGCATGGTCGATGACCAGCCGGATCCGCCGGGCCAGCGCCGGATCCCCGTCCCGCTTGCTCTGATCGAGGGTGGACACCCACACAAGCACGGCGAGGCTCCCGTCCGCGCGCCGGCTGGCCCAGGTCTGTACCAGGCCGTCGGCGCCGTCGCCGGTGGCCCGTACCGGCAGTTCGGTCTCGCCGAGCTGGGCGAGCATGCGCAGCGCGTGGTACCGCGGCTTGGCGATGCCGCCGACGGTGAGCAGCCCGAACCCGCCGTGCAGCAGCCTCGGCGGCCGGCCGAGTTCCTCGAAGTGGTCGCTGGCCACCCAGTAGGACAGCGCGTCGACCCTGCCGGCGGCCGACCGCATGCCGGTGAGCAGGAAGGTGCCGGCCGAGGTGCCGTCGTTGACCGGGTGGAAGTGGGTGGGGGTGACGCCCCACTCGGTCCACAGGATTCGCGCGCCCGGGAAGCCGAGCCGGGCCAGCGTGGGCCGCAGGTCCAGTGGCGGGCTGCCGTATGTGTGGGTGGAGACGAAGTCGACCGGCGCCCCGGAGCGGGCGGCGTGCTCCAGCAGCGCATCCACCCAGCCGGCGGCCGCCGAGGACGGGCCGCCGACCGGGATGCGCGGGTCGACGTCTTTGACGGCGCGGGCGGTCACGTCGTACAGCCGCATCCACTCCTCCCGGCTGCCGGACCAGAAAACCTCCAGGTTGGCCTCGTTCCACACCTCGAAGTCCCAGCCGAGCACCTGCTCGCCGTACCGTTCCAGCAGGTGGGCCACCAACGCCCGAACCAGCCCGGACCACCGGTCCCAGTCGCGCGGCGGAGAGATGATGCCGCGGTAGGTGAAGACGGTGCGGTCCGGGTCACTGGCCAGGTCGCGGGGCATGAACCCGATCTCCACCACCGGCGTCATTCCGATGCCCAGGAGCAGGTCGTAGACCTGGTCCACCCGGCTGAAGTCGTACACCGGCTCGCCGTCGACCTCGCGGTAGACGCCGAGGTCGTCGTGCAGGATCGAGTGCGCCCGTACGGTGGTCACGCCGATCTCGTCGCGTACCTGGCGGAGGGCGGCCAGCAGTTCGGTACCGATCTCCCGGCCGCCGGAGCGGTCCCGGCAGAGCAGTTGGGACAGCCGCTCGCTGCCGATCATCGGCTGCCAGGGCCGGTGCAAGGTGGCGCCTGCGGCGTCCGAGTCGAGGTGCAGCGTGACAGTGGGCGGGTCGCCGCCGGCCGGCAGGGCGGCCGCCGAGACCGGGTCGCTCAGCGCGCCGATCACGGTCACCTCGGGTACGGCGGCCACAGCGTAGGCGTACCGTTCGCCTGGGCTGCCGGTGGTGTCGACGTACCAGGTGTCGGGAACGGAGAGCACGTCTCCGCCGAGGTGGTCCACCGGGGTGAACGGCCCGGACACCCGGTCGCCGTCCAGCGTTGCACGATGCACCAGGTAGCCGACCGCACCGTCGACGGGCTGCCAGGAGAGGCGGACGTGTCCGCAGCCGGGGGTGGCGATCAGTCCGGCCGGCGGTGGCAGGTCGGGTAGCGCGGCCGTGCCGCCTTCGTCGCTGCGGCGGGCGATGCGGGCTTCCCAATCGGTCCGGGCGTCGGACGGCTCGGGTCCGCTGGCGTTCGTCACCGGGTACCTCCTGGCGGTCGTGGTTGATCCGGTTCGAGGACTGTAACCGGTTACCGTTTGCCGCGCGATCCGCATCCGCTTCTGTCGACGAGCGGACGTTGTCAGCTGCTTGAACTACATCGACGCAAGCCCCTACGTGCCAAGCAGGACAGGGCACCACCGCCCCGGCCCCTTCGTCCTCGACACCGACCGCCTCCCCGGATCCCGCCGATACAGGGCACCCGAAGAATTCCTCCGCGGCGCTGTCATCGACCAGCGCACCACCGTCTACACCCTCGGCCGCACCATCCAACAACTGCTGGACTCCCCAGACGGCTGGCGGGGATCCCCGGCCCAACACCAGATAGCGACCCACGCAGCCCAAGCAGCACCCGCAGACCGCTACCCCGACGTGGCGGCACTGGTCGCAGCGTCCGGGATCAGCGAGCCGAGCCACGAGGCAGTCCGGCACCGGATGAGCAGTTGGCCGCCGCGTCGGCGTGGCCACCGGTCCCGCATCGGCGTGGTCGCCGAGCCGCCTGTGTAACCGTGCCCGTTGTGGTACTCGTCCGGTTCGTCGCCCCCAGCGAGCGGATCGCTCAGTACGGGAAGGCGACCACAGGCGAGTCGGCGCGGGGCCCCTCGATCAGGGCGCTGCGGGTCGACGGGGGAGTCGACGACGCGCTCGACGACGGTCACGCCGGCGGGAGAGTTGGCGGCCCCGGTCCCAGCGGATCGTGATGTGCCAGCGTGTTCGCTACTCCATGCCGGCAGGGTGGTCGAGCATACGTACGAAGGCGTGCGGCCGAGAGATTGTGGGCAGCGTGAGGCCAAAACCCGGCGCGATCACCAGACCGAGAGGTGATCACGGTGGTCAAACACGGGCGTGTACAGTACGGTGCGGATGTCGGCAGCCGTAGCCATGCCAGGGCTGGTGGGGCCGATCCGGACAAGGTCCGGGGCGCGGTGACTGCATATGCGCCTCTGAGATACTCGGGGCGATCTTCCCTCTACGTCCGACGTGCCGCCTCGCGCGTCGTGCTATCGAGTTCGCATCCGCCACACGCTTCACCCGTGAGCGATGAGTTTGGGCGGCGGATCGGGTCTGCCCTGGCATGACTCGAATCATCGCTGACATCTCGGTCTCTCTCGACGGCTTCGTCACCGGGCCCGACCCCAGCCCCGACCACGGTCTGGGAACCGGCGGCGAGGCCCTGCACACGTGGGCGTTTTCCGACGACCCCGACGACCGCCGGGTCCTGCGCGAGGGGACCGTCCGCTCGGGCGCCGTCGTCCTCGGCCGCCACCTCTTCGACGTGGTCGACGGGCCGAAAGGCTGGGACGACACGTCCGGCTACGGCGCCGGCGAGGTCGGCAAGCCCGCGTTCGTCGTCGTGACGAACTCGCCGCCAGAGTCGGTGCGGACAACCAACCTCGACTGGACGTTCGTCACCACCGGCCTGCCCGACGCCGTCACCGCCGCGCGCGAGCGAGCCGAGGCGGCGTCGTCGGACAGCGGCAAGGACCTCGACGTCATCCTCATGGGCGGCGGCGCCACGATCGGCTCGGCGCTCGACGCCGGGCTGGTCGACGCGCTGACGCTGCACCTCGCGCCCATCGTGCTGGGCGCCGGGACACCACTGTTCACCGGCGGAGCTCCACGCACGCTGGTACAGCGAAGCGTGATCTCAACATCGACCGCGACGCACCTGACCTACGACGTCTCCCGGTGATCCGATGACCACTGTCAACGCCAACGAGATCACCTTGGGCATTGAGTCGTTCGGTGACGACGACGCGCCACTCGTCCTGCTCGCGGGCGGGACGACGATGCTCTCCTGGCCCGACGCGCTGTGCGAGCGCCTCGCCGCTGGCGGGCGCCGTGTGGTGCGCTACGACCTGCGCGACAGCGGGGAGTCGACAACGACGGATCCAGAGGCGCCCGCCTACACCCTGCGCGACCTCGCCGCCGACGCGGCGGCCCTTGCTGACGCGCTCGGCGGAGGGCCTGCGCACCTCGCGGGGATCGGCGTCGGCGGGATGGTCGCCCAGGTAGCCGTGCTCGACCATCCGGGCGCGTTCTCGGCGCTCACCCTGGTCGGCACCCGCGCGGTTGCCCCTGGCCCGCCCGACGACGACCTCCCCGACCATGACCAGGCGACGATGAGCCGGCTGTTCGCGCGTCCGATGCCCGATTGGACCAACCGCGAGGCGGTTGCAGAGTTCGCCGCCGCCGGCGCGGAGATCCTCGGCGACGACCCCATCGCCGCGCGCGCAATCGCTGCGCGCATCTGGGACCGCACGCCCGGCACCGCACCACCGGTCCAGATGGCCAACCAGATGGGCATGGTGTTTTCCAGACTCGACTGCACACCACGCTGGCGTGAGCACCTGGCCGAGATCGAGGTCCCCACGCTCGTCGTCCACGGCCGCCGCGACCGGTTCTTCCCCGTCGGCAACGGCGAGGCGATCGCGCGCGAGATCCCCGGGGCGCGGCTGCTCGTCCTCAAGGAGGCTGCCACTGCGATCCCCGATGCGGTGGTCGGCGAGGTCACCGAGGCGATGCTCACGCTCGGATAAAGAAGCGGCGGGGTGCCGCGCGGGTCTGGCCTCCACGCAGCAGTGGCCGAGCGGGCTGGGTAGCAGCAGCGAGAAACCGGCGCGTGTGCGCTGTGCATTCGTTGTGCCTGATCTGCGCCCGGGACGCGCTCTCGCTGCCTGACGATGTCGGGGGAGGGGCGGGATATGAGCGGCGGTCGCGGTCTGGGCGGACGGGGCTGGAGGGAGTGAGCCCGGCCTGGCGGTGGGAGACCTCGCCGGGGTGGGCCAGTGCTGGGCCGGCCTGTCGCCCCGATGCTGGCCGCGCCGGTCGACTCCGTACCTGAGGGTAAAGACCTGGCCTATGAACCGAAGTGAGATGGGTGGCGGGCCCTTGCCTTCCGGGGAGCATCCGACGTCTACCTGCAGTCCCGCGCCGGCAGAAATCTGACGCCATACTTCCCGGACATCACCCGGGCGGTGCGGGCCTTCGTCCCGTCGGGTGCAGTGCTCGACGGAGAACTGGTGGTCTGGGAGCGAGGACGGACGAACTTCGCCCTGCTACAACGGCGGGTCACCGCCGGCCGACAGCTGCTGCGCGAGGCCCGTGAACACCCGGCCTACTACGTCACCTTCGACCTCCTCATCGATGCTGGCGGAGAGCCGGTACTCGACCTCCCACTGGTCGAGCGTCGTGCCCGGCTGGTGCGGCTGCTCGCCGGCGCCCCGCCGCAGCTGGCCGTCACCCCGCAGAGCGCCGACGTCGCCGAGGTCAACGAATGGCTGACTTCGTGGACCGCGGCCGGCGTCGAAGGCGTTGTGACCAAGCGGCTGGACAGCCGGTATGAGCCCGGCCGGCGAGGAAGGGCGAAGTTCCGGACCCGTGCCACCACCGAGGCGATCATCGGCGGCGTCACCGGCAGCATCCGCAATCCCGACACGGCACTCCTCGGCCGATTCGACCGGCGCGGTCGGCTCCGGTACACCGGCCGCACCCACCCGCTGGCCATGCCGCAGCGCCAGGAGCTGGCTTCGCTGCTGTCCCCGCCACGCCCGACCGACCGCCCTGTTGTCATCCACCCCTGGCCCGATCCGTTACCGGCCGCATGGTTCGGCCAGTTCGAGCGGCCCGAGCCGCTGCGTTACGTCCAAATCGAGCCAACCGTGGTGGCCGAGATTCAGGTGGACACCTCCTACGAGCACCACCGGTGGAGACACAGGGTGCGGTACGCGCGGCCCAGGCCGGCCCTGTCGGTGTACGACGTGCCGCTGATCCTTGACGAAGGCGAGGACCCCTTCTCCGACTACGCGCGAATCGCCTGATTGGCCTCGGCCCCACTCCAGAGACAGGAAGGGCGCCGCAACTATGCCGCTTATGCAGCAGGAACAGTCCGGCCGAGGATCCCCGGCCGGGTGGTCCCCTCCGCCGGAGGGCCGGGGGCGCGCGTCAACCCGGGGCGGACATGGGCTGTTGCCTTGTTATGCCAGCTCCGCCGTAGAAGCGATGGCTGGGCCTGGCTCGGCGGGCGGGCCGCCATCCTGTGATCAGACGGGTGCGACGGAGAACTCGGCCATACAGCCGGGGGAACGTTTCATGCTGATGCTTGAATAGTCAACGAATATTCGCCTCAGGGTTATGTTCTGTTGCCGGAGCGACCTAGCCTCCGCACCATGTCTGACATCTCTCGCCGTAGGCTCCTGGGTGCCATCGCCGGTGGCACCGCGCTCTCTTTTCTGCCCCCGTCACTGCTGAAGGCGATGGCCGCGCCGCTGCCTCCCGGTGGTATGGATGCGATTGAACACGTCATCATCCTGATGCAGGAGAACCGTTCCTTCGACAACTACTACGGCACCCTCAAGGGCGTGCGCGGCTTCGGCGACCGTACGCCGCTGCGTCTGCCCACCGGGGCCACCGCCTTCGAGCAGCCGCGGTCCGGCGGTGGCAAGGTCCTGCCGTTCTCGGCCCGGCAGGCGGCGGTCGACGCCGGCCGCCCCGCCAGCGACATTCAGTACCTCGGCGCGCTCCCGCACGGCTTCTCCGACGCCAACCAGGCCCGGGCGAACGGCTGGTGGAACGACTGGGTCGCGGCCAAGGGCCAGAGCACCATGGCCTTCTACGACCGGCGCGACATCCCCCTCCAGTACGAACTGGCCGACCGTTTCACCATCTGCGACGCCTACTTCTGCTCGGTCTACGGCTCGACCAACCCCAACCGCAACTACCTGTGGACCGGCAAGACCGGCTACGAGCCGGACGGCGTCAACCGGGCCGTCACCAACGCCGCCTACTCCTACACCCACGCGGGCTACGACTGGACGACATACCCCGAGCGCCTGGAGGCCGCCGGCGTCTCCTGGCAGATCTACCAGGAGTGGGACAACTTCACCGACAACGCGGTGGAGTACTTCCGGCCCTGGAAGGAGATCGGCCGGAAGATCCTCTCCAAGGTCAGCGGCCGGTACTCCACCACAGAGCAGTTCTACGACGGCCTGTGGGACAAGACCGCGGACCAGCGGAAGGCCGCGCTGGCCCAGTTCCAGCAGGGTGTCGACTCGCTGACCGAGGCGGAACGCCAGCTGTTCATGCGGGGCGCTTACCGCTCCGAACCGAACACCCTCGTCCACCGGATCAGATCCGACATCAACAACGGCACGCTGCCCAAGGTGAGCTGGCTGGTTCCGACGGCAGCGCTGTCCGAGCACCCCAGCACCTCCACCCCGGTCGGCAGCGCCAACCTCATCTACGACCTCCTCGACGCCATCGCGAGCGACCCGAAGACCTGGTCGAAGACGGCTCTGTTCATCAACTTCGACGAGAACGACGGCTACTTCGACCACGTGCCCGCCCCGGTCGAACCCCGACCGGACTCCGGCAACAGCGACGACTGGTTCAACGGCCTCCCGATCGGCCCCGGCCCACGGGTGCCGATGACAGTTGTCTCACCGTGGACAGTGGGCGGTTTCGTCTGCTCGGAGACGTTCGACCACACCTCGGTCATCCGGTTCCTGGAGAAGTGGACCGGTGTTCAGGAGCCCAACATCAGCGCATGGCGCCGCAGCGTGTTCGGCGACCTGACCTCCGCCTTCGACTTCAACCGCGGATACGCGCAGCCCAAACTGGAGCAGCCCGACCCGGTGCCGTCGGCGGTCGGCCGCTGGAACCCCGTACCGCCGAAGAACCAGTCACTCCCACAGCAGGAGGCCGGCACCCGCCCGACGCGCACCTCTCCTTACCGGCTGTCCCTGCGGGCCGACGTCACCGGCTCCGGCGTCCGCCTCCGGCTCGACAACACGGGTACCACCGCCGCAACGTTCACCGCCTACCCCGGTGACGGCACCGCCCCGCGCACGTGGACTGTCTCCGCCGGCGGGACCGCCGACAACACCATCGAGTACGGCGCCGACGGCTACGACCTGCAGGTCACTGGCCCCGGCTGGTCCGTCTGGGAGCTGCGCGGCACCGGTGTGGGCGCCGAGGCGTACCTGATCGAGCAGGCCGTCCCCGGCCAGGTGAAGGTCCAGTGCGCCAACCCCTCCACCACCACCCGCACACTCCTCGTCGGCGAGTCGGTCTACCCGCGCAACCCCGGCGACCACGTCCAGACCGTCACCCTCGCGCCCGGCGAGACCCAGACCGTACCGATCCGCCTGCCCAACCACGGCTGGTACGACGTCGTGGTCGTCGACCAGCGGGACCCGGCGTTCCTGCGCCGGATGACCGGCCGCCTGGCCGACGGCAGGCCCGGCGTCACCGACCCGGCGACCGGTACCGCCCCGGCGCTGGCCGCGACGATCACCCTGCCGCAGACGCTGCCCTCCCTCGACACCCCGTTCGTGCAGGGCAACCCGACCGATGTCGTCGTCACCGTGCGGAACCAGACCGACGCCAAGCTCGACCAACTCTCGGTCGCCCTGCTCGCCCCCTCCGGCTGGACGGTCGAGAGGGCCGCCGCAGCGCCGACCGTGGTCGCCGCCGGCGACTCGGCCGATGTGCGCTTCACCGTCACGCCCGCCCCGAACGCCACCACAGGCACCCTCGTGGTCGCCGCCCACGGCGACGGCAACGGCCTGCTGAGGCTCGCCGACGCACGCGTCCGCTCCCGCGTCGCCCCCGCGATGAGCATCTCGCTGACCGCTCCGGCGAGCTCGCCCCGCACCGACGGCACCGTGATCTCACCCGGCAAACCGGTCACCGTGACCGCCACCGTCACCAATGCCGGCAGCACCCCGCTCACCAGCCTGGCCGCCACGCTGGCCCTCCTGACGGGCTGGACTGCCACCCCCAGAGGCAACGCGCCGACGACCGTTCCCGCTCGCTCCGCCGCCCGCCTGGAATGGGACGTCGTCGCGCCCGCCTCGGCGGCACGCACCTCCGGCAGCCTCAAGGCGACCGCCACGGCGAACCTGAATGGCAGCGCCCAGCAGGCCACCGCGTCCCTGTCCGCCAAGACCGGACCCGTCATGACCGGCTACCTGCTCGCGGAGGACTTCGAGTCCGTCGCAACCGCGCTCGCCCCGGCGGCCGACCTCAGCCGGCCCGGCCTGCTCGGCTGGACCCGGACCACCCCCGAGGGCTGGACCATCACCAACGCGCCGGCCATGCCGCAGGGCACCCGGGAGCTGCAGGGCTGGACCTTCCTGTCCAAGCAGTTCTGGTTCCCCGCCGGGCAAAACCGCCCCAACTTCAGCCGGTCCCTCGGCGTCGTCGCGGTCGCCGACCCCGACGACTGGGACGACACCGGCAGCCCGTCCAGCCGGGGCCGGTTCGACTCGACCCTGACCACCCCGACAGTGGCCATCCCGTCAGGCACCTCCACCCTCCACCTGGGCTTCGACTCCCACTACCGGCAGGAAAGCCCCCAGGAGGCCGAGGTCACCGTCCAGTTCGACACGGACGACAAGGTCCAGCTGCTGCACTACAGCAGCGCCACCTCCGGGAACACCAACCAGGGCCAAGACCAGGAGAACCGGCTCGTCCGGCTCTCCTGCCCCGTCCCGGCCGGGGCCACGTCGGCGAAGGTCAACTTCCGGATCTTCAATGCTGGCAACAACTGGTACTGGGCCATCGACAACGTCCGCCTGGACACCAGCCCGATCGCCGACGACTGACCCGCCCGCGGCCTGACCGCCTCCGACCCGGGATGCACAGACGTCCCGCGCGGAACGGCCGTGATGCGCCAGGAGGCGGGCCGCCCTGCCGGCCGGCCCGCCTCCTGGCGTGAGCGCTGCTGCCTACCTCAGGTCGAGCTGCTGCCGCAACGGGACGGACTCCTTCGAACCCTGCCAGCCCGCCGTGCGATCCGAACGCGGGGACGCCCTGCCCGACGATGGAAGGTTGATTCCGGAGTGGGTCAGGTCCACGCGGCGCGATGCCCGCGTCGTATCCCCACCACGGCCTCGTCGCGGCGCGCGGGCGTCAATCCGCGCTAACTCGTTAGTCGTAGAGCTCAGGCCGCCACAGAGTCGCTTCTCTGCGATCTACCTCCGGGAAACGTAGTCTTCATCACCGTGCGTCACCACCGGTGATGAACGCCGCCGGCCAGGAGCGGCAGATCCGGGTGGCCGCAGCGGACGCGACCTGCGGCATGGGCGGGCGCTCTCGGAAGTGCTGCGAGTC
>NZ_VSFA01000093.1 GCF_008119785.1 Micromonospora sp. MP36
TCGGGGTCGCCGGCTCGGTGCAGGATGTTGATCGCGGCGTTCACGTCGGCCTGCCACACCACCCGCACGGGGTGCAGTGAAGCCTGTCGCCGCTGCGGCGGCCGAAGTCGCCGCAGTGGTGGCAGGTTTGTGAGGTGTAGGCGGCGTTGACGGGAACGAGCGCAGAACCTCTGCGCTCCGACACGCTCTTCAGTGCCTCGGCGGTGACTCCTTTGGTCCACGCGGCGAGACGCCGGTTGATGTTCTTGGGTAGCTTCTTGCGTGCGGTGAAGCGTTTGGTGAGGTCCTCGGCGATCACGGTGCTCGCTTTGTCGACGACCTCGTGCACGGCGGTGAAGATCTCCGTACGCACCCGCGCCCGATGTCGGGCCGCTTGCCGGTCTCGCTTCACGGTGCCGAGGTTGTTGGTCTTGATCCGCTGGGCTTTCCCGTGATCACCACGCAGGGCGGCGGTGTTGGCGATCGAGCGCAGCTTCGCCCGACGGCGGTTGCGTTCCTTCAACCGGTCCGACTCACTGGTCAGCAGCACGCCGAGCTGTTCACCGTGGGGCTGGCCGTCGGAGTCGGTCAGGGCTTCGGTGTAGCCCTTGTCCACCCCGACCCTCTGGTCGCCGCACGGCCGCTGCGACGACCGCATCTGCGCCGAGTCGATCTGGTAGTGCACCTCGACCCGGCCGCCGCGCAGGATCAGCCGCAGCGTCCCGGTCGGGGCGACCGTCGTGGACAGCGGGATTCGGACCATCCTGCGGGGTTCGAGACCGGGAATCGCCAGCCACAACCGGCCGCGCCCGTCAACGATGGTGTTGTAGTTGTCGGCGCGCACGACGATCTGATCGTGCGTGCGGTTGTGGCCACGCTTCCAATGCTTGCGCATCTGCCGCGCCAGGAACGGATCACCGGCCCACTGGTCAGCCTTCAACGCGCCGAACATCCGCTTACGCTCGGCCGCATCGCTCGTGCGTCGGCTGATCGCCCGCCGGACCTCGACCTTCGCTGCCTCCAGGTTCGCGGCGATGTCGGCCATGGCGTCGCGGACGGTTTCCTTCCACGCATTCGCCAACACACCAAACAACGCGTGCGTGCCGTCGGCCAGCCACCGGTCGCGCACCTGCCGGTCCCTCAACCCCGACCCGACACCGGCGACCGAGCCGTAGCGCTGCCACACCTCACTACGCACCCGACCCAACCGGCAGGCCTGCTCCACCAGAGCGGCGTACTTGCCCGGATTCAGCCGGGCCGAGTAGGCGATGCGGGTGACCTTCACCGATCATCCCCCACGGTCAGGTCCGCCCCTGCCAGTTCCTTCTCGTAGCGGCGCAGACCGTCCAGCCGGCCAGAGAAGGTGTGCACGACCGAGCGGCCCACCCGCTTAGCAAACACGCCGATCCGATACACAGTACGCACAATAGTCCATTGTCGACAGCGCTAGAAAGGGAAGCAACCACCAGTTGTTGCTCCCTCGCGGGCGCGCGCACCGACACCGTCCCGCAGCTGCTGCCCTTCGTCCTGGCCGGCCTGCTGCTCGCCCTGCTCGCCGCCCGACCGCTGGGCGCGCTCGCCCTTGGCGACGACCCCGCCCGCGCCCTCGGCGCCCGCCCCGGCCTGGTCCGGGCCGCCGTCATCGCCGCCGTCACGCTGCTGTGCGGGGCGGCGACCGCCGCCTGCGGGCCGATCGTCTTCGTCGGGCTGCTCGCCCCACACCTGGTCCGTGCCCGCACCGGCCCCGACCCGCGCCAGCTGCTGCCGTACTGCGCGGTGTACGCCCCGGTGCTGCTGCTCGCCGCGGACATCGCCGGACGGTAAGTCTACCCTGCTGCGCGCGCTCGCCCGGCTGCTGCGGCCCACCCGGGGAACGGTGCTGCTCGACGGCGCCGACATCCACCGCCGCCCGGCCCGGCAGGTCGCCCGTACGCTCGGCCTGCTCCCCCAGTCGGCCGTCGCCCCGGACGGCGTCACCGTCGCCGAACTGGTCGCCCGCGGCCGCTTCCCGCACCAGGGGCTGCTGCGGCAGTGGTCCCGCGAGGACGAGCGGGTGGTCGCCGAGGCGATGACCGCCACCGGGGTCAGCGGCCTGGCCGACCGGCCGGTCGACGAACTCTCCGGCGGGCAGCGGCAACGCGTCTGGATCGCCATGGCGCTGGCCCAGCAGACGCCCCTGCTGCTGCTCGACGAACCGACGACCTACCTGGACATCGCGTACCAGATCGAGGTGCTGGACCTGTGCGCCCGGCTGCACGAGGAGCAGGGCCGGACGCTGGTGGCCGTGCTGCACGACCTGCACCAGGCGGCCCGGTACGCCACCCACCTGGTGGCGCTGCGCGACGGACGGGTGATCGCCACCGGCGAACCCCGCCGGATCGTCACCGCCGACCTGGTCGAGGAGGTGTTCGGCCTGCCGTGCCGGGTCATCGAGGACCCGGAGACCGGCACCCCGCTGGTGCTACCGGCGGCCCGCCGCCGGGCGCGACCGCACCCGCGCACGTTGGTGCCGGCGGCCTGCGGGTAACCGAGCCGGGACCCGACCGAAGGAGGAGTGATGGGACGCGATCCCGCCCAGATGAAGACCGGAGAGCTGCGCAAACAGGCCGAGCGTGCCGGACTCGACAACGTCGACCAGATGAACAAGAACGAGATGATCCAGGCGCTCGGCGGGTCGGCCAACGCCAATCAGGGCGGCGGCCAGCGTCAGAAGGACCCGCGCCCGAAGGGCGTCAGCCCGCAGGACTACAAGAACATACCGGGCAACCAGACCTGACCCGTGGCCCCGGTGTCCCACCCACCCCTGGGCGGGACACCGGCGGGCATGTTCTGATCTTGCGCGCCCCGGTCACCATGAACGTGTGCTGCGCTTCGTACTGAACCTGTTGTGGCTCGTCTTCGGTGGCGGCCTCGTCCTCGGCCTGGGCTACGGGGTGGCCGCCCTGATCTGCTTCGCGCTGGTGGTCACCATCCCGTTCGGGGTGGCCTCACTGCGCCTCGCCGCGTACGCGCTGTGGCCGTTCGGCCGCACCGTCGTCCGCAAGCCGGGCGCCGGGATCGCCTCCGGCCTCGCGAACGTGCTGTGGGTCCTGCTGGCCGGCTGGTGGCTCGCGCTGTCCCACCTCGTCGCCGGCGTCGGTCTCTGCCTCACCGTCATCGGGATCCCGTTCGGCGTGGCGAACTTCAAGCTCGTGCCGGCGGCGCTCTGGCCGCTCGGCCAGGAGGTCGTCGACACCCCCTGACGGCACGGCCGACCCACTCCAGATCACGCGAACGGCGGTATCCCAGGCCTGGGATACCGCCGTTCGCCGCGCATCGCGTCACCATCCCTAAGGCGTCCTAGGAGGCTGGGTTCACCGGCGGACGGCCGGGTTACCCGAATGGCCCTCGGGTTTCTCCCGGCGTGGCTACGGTCGGAGCAGTGGGCGGTCATATCGGGGTGATCGAGGCACTCAAGGCGGATCCCACCATGTCCGGCGTGCGCCGGTCGCTCGAGGCGTACTACGGCGACCCGGTCCGGGAGGCGGCGATGGACGCCTTCTACGCGCGTTTCGTCCGCCCCGGCGACCTGGTGTTCGACGTCGGGGCACACGTCGGCGACCGGCTCGGCAGCTTCCGCCGGCTCGGCGCCCGGGTAGTGGCCGTCGAGCCCCAGCCGCTCTGCGTCCGGGCGCTGCACGCGCTCTACGGCGACGACTCCCGGGTCACCGTGGTCGAGGCCGCCTGCGGGGCACGGGAGGGCCGGGTCCGGCTGCATGTCAACTCCGCCAACCCGACGGTCTCCACGGCGTCGCCACACTTCGTGCGGGCCGCGGCCGGTGCCGGTGGCTGGGCGCACGAGACCTGGGACGCCGAGATCGAGGTCGCCACCACCACGCTCGACCGGCTCATCGCCGCGCACGGCGTACCGACCTTCGTGAAGGTCGACGTCGAGGGGTTCGAGGATGCCGTGCTGGCGGGGTTGAGCCGGCCGGTGCCGGCGCTGTCGTTCGAGTTCACCACGATCGCCCGCGAACTGGCCCCGCGCTGCCTCCACCGGCTCACCGGGCTCGGGTTCACCCGGTTCAGCGTGGCGCTCGGCGACGAGATGGGCCTCGCCCTGCCCGACTGGCTGCCGGCCGCGGAGGTGGCGGCGTACCTGCGGGCGCTGCCGCACGAGGCCAATTCCGGCGACGTGTACTGCGTGTCCGAGGATCGCCTCCGACACCGCGCAGCCCCGTAGGCCACGCACCGGGGCGACCGGACGGCATCGACGCTGCTCAGCACGCAGGTCCGCGGGACTTCCCGGACGCGCTGCGGTGGTCATTTTTTTAAGGTTTTGAACTTAGCCATGTTTCGTTATCTGGCCGTGATTGACGTGACCGGCGTCACTTCGATTCACTGCGATGCAACCGGTTCCGCAACCGGTTCCGAAACACCCGCCTCACCTCCTCGACCCGGGAGCGTCACGTGCCGATCACCATCGCCGACGTCGCCAGTCGGGCGGGGGTGAGCAAGACGACCGTCTCCCGGGTGCTCAACGGCAAGGGCGAAATCCATGCCCGCACCGCCGCCCGGGTCCGCGCCGTCATCGACGAACTGGGGTACGTGCCGAGCGCCCGCGCGGTCGGCCTGGCCCGCGGCCGGACCCGGGTGGTCGGGATGCTGGTGCCCGCCCTGACCTGGCCGTGGATGGGCGAGGTGCTGCAGGGCGCCGTCGACACGGTGGAGAGCGCCGGGTACGGGCTGATGCTCCTCACCTGCAACCGCGGCGAGGCGTCCCTGCGGCAGTTCGCCTCGCAGGTCTCGGCGAAGTCGTTCGACGGGCTGCTGGTCATCGAGCCCGAGGGCAGCCTCGACTACATCGCCGAACTGCACGGCCGTGGCCTACCGGTGGTCCTCATCGACGACCGCGCTCATCAGCGGCCGTTCCCGTCCGTGGCCACGACCAACCGCGGTGGCGGCGAGTCCGCCGCCCGTCATCTGCTCGAACTCGGTCGGCGCCGCCCCCTGGTGATCAAAGGCTGCGAGGAGTTCGGCTGCACGCAGGAGCGGCTGGCCGGGTTCGCCGAGACGTACCACGCCGCGGGCCTGCCGTTGGATCCGCAGCTCGTGGTCGGGGGCGACTTCACCTTCGACTGCGGCAGCCGCGCCGTCAGCCGGCTGACCGAGGCCGGCATCGACTTCGACGCCGTCTTCGCCCACAACGACCTGTCGGCGGGCGGCGCCCTGCAGGCGATCCGCGCGACGGGCCGCCGGATCCCGCAGGACGTGGCGGTCGTCGGCTTCGACGACATCCCGTACGCGGCACACACCGAACCACCACTGACGACGGTGCATCAACCGATGCGCGAGATGGGAGAGGCGGCGGCCCGGATGCTCCTGTCGTGCTTCGAGGGTGTGCCGCTGCCCGAGGCTCCCAGCGTCATTCCCACCACCCTGATCGTCCGCGGCTCGACCGGAGTGCCCTCGCCGGCCGACCGCCGAGCCGTCGGGCCGCGCCGGCCCGAGCCGGAGCCGTTCCCGCAGATCCGCTGACCCGGCGGGCGTCCCCGCGCCCCACCGCAGTGGCGCACCCCCCGTTCCGCCGACGAACCCACCGACCACCCACCACGACCGGGAGGAACACATGCGCGTCAGACGCAGCCTCGCTCTCGCCCTGGCGAGCGTGACGGCGTTGGGCACGCTCGCCGCGTGTGGCGACAGTCCGAACGCCAACAAGAACAAGGGCCAGGCGGCCACCGTGCTGAACCTCGGCATGCCGAACGGCCCGCAGGCCGAGAACAACAACCCGTTCCTGACCACCTCGGCCGCCGCCTCGCTGGGCTACCGCTGGCAGATCTCCGAGCCGCTGATGATGTGGAACCCGGTCAAGCCGGCCGACCCGTTCAAGCCGTGGCTGGCCACCAAGGCCGAGTGGTCGCCGGACTACACCTCGGTCAAGGTCACCATCCGGGAAAACGCCACCTGGTCGGACGGCCAGAAGCTCACGGCCGAGGACGTGGCGTTCACCTACAACCTGGTCAAGAAGTACCCGGCGCTGAACGACCAGGGCGTGCCGTACACGGACACGACGGCGAGCGGCAACGACGTCACGATCAAGATGGCCAGCCCGCAGTTCGTCAACCAGCAGAAGGTCCTGTGGCGGGTGCCGATCGTCCCCAAGCACATCTGGGAGAAGATCAGCGACCCGACGACCGACCCGGTCAAGCAGCCCGTCGGCAGCGGCCCGTACACGCTGAAGTCCTTCACTCCGGCCACCATGACCCTGACGTTGCGCGACGGCGGCTACTGGCAGGACCCGCCGAAGGTCAAGGAGCTGCGCTTCACGTCCTACACCGACAACAGCGCGCAGACCACCGCCCTCGCCAACGGCGAGTCGGAGTGGAGCTTCGTCTTCATCCCCAACTACAAGGCGGTCTTCGTGGACAAGGACCCGGCCCACCACAAGGTGTGGGCGCCGCCGGTCCTGGGCATCCACGGCCTGTACGTCAACACCACCAAGAAGCCGTTCGACGACCCGGTGCTACGCCGGGCGATGAACATGGTCATCGACCGCGCGGACATCTTCACCACGGCCGAGGCCGGATACTTCCACCCGCTGGTGAAGAGCGTGACCGGGCTGCCCAGCCCCGCCGGTGACGCGTTCATCGCCGGCGAGTTCAAGGGCCAGGAGCACAAGGTCGACGTCGACGGCGCCAAGGCGCTGCTCACCGGCGCCGGCTACCAGCTCGACGGCAACACCCTCAAGGACAGGACCGGCAAGCCCGTCAAGCTGACCCTGACCGACCCGGCCGGCTGGTCCGACTACCAGACCAGCCTGGAGATCGTGAAGGACGGCCTCTCCAAGATCGGCATCGCCGCCACGGTCGACAAGGCCAACCAGGACGCCTGGTTCCGCAACGTCGAGCAGGGCAACTTCGACGCGACCTTCCGGTGGACCGAGAGCGGGGCCACGCCGTACGACATCTACCGGACCGTCATGGACGGCCGGCAGCTCAAGCCGATCGGCACCGCCTCCCCAGCGGGCAACTTCGGCCGGTTCAACAACAAGCAGGCGACCGACGCGTTGATCGCCTACGCGAACGCCACCGACGAGACCGCGCGGACCACCGCGATGAACACACTGCAGAAGGTCTTCGTCGACCAGGTGCCGATGATCCCGGTCGGCGCGGACAACATCGGTGGCGCGTACAGCACGAAGAACTGGACCGGCTGGCCGGACGACGCAAACCCGTACGGCGCCATGCAGCCCACCCAGCCCAACGCGCTGGACGTGGTCCTGCACCTCAAGCCCGCCGGCAGCTGATCTGCGGCACCGCCTCCCCGGCCCGTCGTGACCGGCCGGGGAGGCGGCTCCCAGGTTCCGCGACCGGCCACCGCCACAGACCCGGACACCCCGAAGGCAGGAAGCATGACGTTGAGCGAAGGCGCGGCGGCGCCGGTCAACGAGGTGGTGCTGGAGGCCGTCGGCCTGACCAAGCATTTCCCCGTCCGCAAACGGCTGCGTGACCTCTTCTCCCGGGCGCCGGCCGCCGTCCACGCCGTCGACGACGTGTCGTTCGCGCTCCGGCGTGGCCAGGTGACCGCCCTGGTCGGCGAGTCCGGATCGGGCAAGTCCACGGTGGCCCGGCTGCTGGCCCAGCTCTACCGCCGCACCGCCGGCGACATCCGCCTGCACGGCGTGTCGACCAGGGTCCGCGGCGGTCGCCCGTTCCGGTCGTACGTGCGACGCGTCCAGCTGATCCTGCAGGACCCGTTCGCCTCGCTCAACCCGGTGCACACGATCCGCTACCACCTCACCCGGTCGCTGCGGATCCACGGCAACGCCGGGCGCACCGCCGAGGACCTGGACAACGCCCTCGCCGACCTGCTGACCCGGGTCAGCCTCACGCCCCCCGAGCGCTACCTGGACGCGTTCCCGCACGAGCTCTCCGGCGGCCAGCGGCAGCGCGTCGCGATCGCCCGGGCGCTCGGCGCCGACCCG
Organism: Micromonospora sp. MP36; assembly: GCF_008119785.1. Classification (GTDB taxonomy): domain Bacteria; phylum Actinomycetota; class Actinomycetes; order Mycobacteriales; family Micromonosporaceae; genus Micromonospora. Next base: position 7,946 of record NZ_VSFA01000093.1, read on the forward strand.
GAGGTGCTGCTCGCCGACGAGCCGGTCTCCATGCTCGACGTCTCGATCCGGCTGGGCGTGCTCAACCTGCTGCGCGACCTCAAGGAGCGGCTCAACCTCGCGATCCTCTACATCACGCACGACATCGCCTCGGCCCGCTACTTCGCCGACGAGACGATCGTGATGTACGCCGGCCGCCTGGTCGAGGGCGGCGACAGCGAGACGGTCACGCAGCATCCGGCCCATCCGTACACCCGGCTGCTCATCGAGTCGGCGCCGGATCCCGACCGCATCACCGGCGCGGCGGACGCCACCGAGCAGGACCGCGGCAACGGGGAGCCACCGAGCCTCATCCGGCCGCCGACCGGTTGCCGGTTCCACCCGCGCTGTCCGCACGCCATGCCACGCTGCACGGTGGATCTGCCGCCCCGGCTGGAGGTCGCCGACCGGCCCGGCCACTGGGCGGCCTGCTGGCTGTACGACCCGGCGGTCGTCGCCGGCGAAGGCCCCGGCTCCGCCGGTGCCGACCCCGCCGGCACCGTCCCGCTGGTCGGGTCGGAAGGCACCGCCAGGTCGGGGGACGCACGATGAGGTTCCTGCTGCAACGCATCGCCTTCTACCTGTTCACCGCCTGGGCGGCGATCACGCTCAACTTCTTCATCCCGCGCATGATCCCGGGCGACCCGGTCCAGTCCCTCATCTCGCGTAACCAGGGCCGGATCAGCGCGGACGCCATCCAGTCGCTGCGCGTGCTGTTCGGGCTGGACAAGAACCAGAGCCTCTGGACGCAGTACGTCGACTACTGGAAGCAGCTCTTCCACGGCGACCTCGGGTTGTCGTTCACGTTCTTCCCGACCCCGGTGTCGACGGTCATCGGCGACAGCCTGCCGTGGACGGTCGGCCTGGTCGGCATCACCACCGTCGTGAGCTTCTTCCTCGGCACGGCGCTCGGCGTGGGCGCCGGCTGGCGGCGCGGCTCGTGGATCGACGCGCTGCTGCCGGCCACGACGTTCCTGTCCTCGATCCCGTACTTCTGGCTGGGCCTCGTCGCGATCGCCCTGTTCGCCGGGCCGGGGAGCGTCTTCCCGTCCTCCGGCGGCTACGAGCCCGGCCTCGTGCCGGCGTTCGACCAGTACTTCATCCCGAGCGCGATCCAGCACAGCATCCTGCCGGCCGCCACCATCCTGGTCTCCTCGATGAGCGGGTGGCTGCTCAGCATGCGCAACATGATGGTCACCGTCGCGTCCGAGGACTACATCACCGTCGCCCACGCGAAGGGCCTGTCGGAGCGTCGGGTGGCCCTGAGCTACGCCGCGCGCAACGCACTGCTGCCCAACGTCTCGGGCTTCGCGCTGTCGCTCGGGTTCATCGTCGGCGGCACCCTGCTGGTGGAGATCGTCTTCTCCTACCCGGGTCTCGGGTTCCAACTCTTCCAGGCGGTCGGCGCCAAGGACTACCCGCTGCTGCAGGGGATCTTCCTGATCATCACGATCTCCGTGCTGGTGGCGAACCTGCTCGCCGACGTCGCGTACCTGCTTCTCGACCCGCGGACCCGAAAGAGTGGCTGAGCGATGACGATCTCACCGTCGACTATCGAGCAGGTCATCCCCGGTCAGGGGGCGATGGCCCAGCCGTCGGCCGCGCCGGGCCGGGCGAAGCGGCGCCGGTTCCGGTTCATGGCCAACGCCAAGGCCGCGACCGGCCTGGCCATCCTGGCCAGCTACGGCCTCTTCGCGATCATCGGGCCGTGGGTCGCGCCGTACGACCCGGACGCGCGCAGCAACGACGTCCTGCAGGCGCCGTCGGCCCGGCACTGGTTCGGCACCACCCATCTCGGCCAGGACATCTTCAGCCAGATTCTGGTCGGCACCCGCAGCGTCGTCGTCGTGGGCCTAATCGCCGGCGTCCTGGCGACGACGCTGTCCATCCTCATCGGCGTGACGTCCGGCTACCTCGGCGGGATGGCCGACGAGGCCGGGTCGGCGCTGTCCAACGTGTTCCTGGTCATCCCGGCGCTGCCGCTGATCATCATCGTGACGTCGATCGTCGAGCAGGCTAGTGACACGCTGGTCGCGCTCATCATCGGCTGCACCTCGTGGGCTTGGGGGGCCCGGGTGCTGCGCGCGCAGACGCTGTCGCTGCGCCGCCGCGACTACGTCGAGGCGGCGCGGGCCACCGGCGAGCGGACCTGGCGCATCATCCTGTTCGAGATCCTGCCCAACCTCACCGCGATCATCGCGTCCGGCTTCGTCGGTACAGTGATCTTCGCGGTCATGTCCGAGATCACCCTCGCCTTCATCGGCATCTCGTCGGTCTCCTCGTGGAACTGGGGCACGATCCTGTTCTGGGCGCAGGGCCAGCAGGCCCTCGCCCAGGGCGCCTGGTGGTGGTTCGTCCCGGCCGGGCTGGCCATCGCGCTGCTCGGCACCGCCCTCGCGCTGATCAACTTCGGCATCGACGAGTTCGTCAGCCCCCGGCTGCGCAGCGGCGGCCGGACCCGGATCCGCACGGCCGACGGGCGCACCGCGCGGATGCGGGTGGGTTTCACCCCCGTCCTGGCGCCGGCCGCCGCCGTGCCGCAGGCCCGCACCGAGGAGGCCGGCGATGAGTGAACCAGTCCTGCAGATCCGCAAGCTCCGCGTCGACTACGGGCTCGGCGACGAGGCGGTGCACGCCGTCCGCGACGTCGACCTGACCCTGCACCGCGGCGAGGTGCTGGGGCTGGCCGGGGAGAGCGGCAGCGGCAAGTCCACCCTGGCGTACGGGCTGACCCGGCTGCTGCCGCCACCGGGCGTGATCAGCGGCGGGCAGGTGATCTACCACCCGCTCGACGGCCCCCCGGTCGACGTACTGGCCCTGACCCCGGCCCGGCTGCGACAGTTCCGCTGGGCGGAGACGTCCATCGTGTTCCAGGGGGCGATGAACTCGCTCAACCCGGTGCACCGGATCTCCACCCAGCTGCTCGACGTGATCAAGGCGCACGAGCCGAGAAGCACGGCGACCGGCCGGCGGGCCCGGGCGCGGGAGCTGCTGCGGCTGGTCGGGATCACCGCCGACCGGCTGGACAGCTACCCGCACCAGCTCTCCGGCGGGATGCGGCAACGGGTCATGATCGCCATGGCGCTGGCCCTGGAACCGCAGGTCGTCATCATGGACGAACCGACCACCGCGCTGGACGTGGTGATGCAGCGGCAGATCCTCGGCCAGCTCGCCGAGCTGCGGCAGCGGCTGGGCTTCGCGGTGCTGTTCATCACCCACGACCTGTCGCTGCTGGTCGAGTTCTCCGACCGCATCGCCATCATGTACGGCGGCCGGATCGTCGAGGAGGCGCCCGCGGCGGAGCTGTACCGGCGGGCCCTGCATCCGTACACCGGCGGGCTGCTGCACTCCTTCCCGGCGCTGCGCGGCCCCCGCCGCGAGCTGGCCGGCATCCCCGGCTCCCCGCCGGACCTGCGCGCCATGCCGAGCGGGTGCGCGTTCCACCCGCGCTGTCCGAAGGCGTTCGGCCCCTGCGACAAGGACCTGCCGCCGCTCGGCCCGCCCGGCGCCGACCACCCGGGCCGCGCCGTGGCCTGCTGGCTGCATCCCGCCGCCGAGCCGGTCCCCCGCTGACCACCACCGCCCGATCGAACACCCGCGAGGAGAACCATGGACACCGACCTCACCCGCCCGACCACCGACGGCTCCAGGTCGCGGCGCGGCGTCAGACACGCCGAGCCGGAGGCGTCGCCGGGGCAGGCCGACCCGATCGACACCCTTCCGCCGACCTTCCGGTGGGGAGTGGCGACCTCGTCGTACCAGATCGAGGGGGCGGTGGCCGAGGACGGCCGCACGCCGTCCATCTGGGACACCTTCTGCCGCGTGCCCGGGTCGGTGGCGGGCGGCGACACCGGCGACGTGGCCTGCGACCACTACCACCGGATGCCGCAGGACGTCGGGCTCATCGCCGACCTGGGCCTGGACACGTACCGCTTCTCGGTGGCCTGGCCGCGGGTGCAGCCGGGCGGGCGCGGGCCGGCCAACCCGGCCGGGCTGGCCTTCTACGACCGGCTCGTCGACGAGCTGCTCGGCCGGGGGATCGACCCGTGGGTGACCCTCTACCACTGGGACCTGCCGCAGGAGCTGGAGGACGCGGGCGGCTGGCCGCACCGGGACACCGCCCACCGGTTCGCCGACTACGCCGAGCTGGTCTTCGCCGCGCTGGGCGACCGGGTGAGGACTTGGACCACGCTGAACGAGCCGTGGTGCTCGGCCATGCTCGGATACGCGTACGGCCAGCACGCCCCGGGCCGGCGGGACCTGGGCGACGGGATCGCCGCCGCCCACCACCTGCTGCTCGGCCACGGGCTGGCGGTGCGGCGCCTACGGGCGGCCGCGGCCGACCCGATCGAGGTGGGCATCACGCTCAACCTGGCCCCCGCCGACCCGGCCACCGACAGCCCCGCTGACCGGGACGCCGCCCGGGCCTCCGACGGGCTGGCCAACCGGCTCTACCTCGATCCGCTGTGCCACGGCCGCTACCCGCGGGACGTGGTGGCGGACCTGGCCGCCGAGGGCGTCCGGATGCCGGTCGAGGACGGCGACCTGGCGGTCATCTCCTCCCCCATCGACGTGCTCGGCGTCAACTTCTACTTCGGGCAGCTCTTCTCCGGAGTGGACGAGCAGGGCCGGGAGCGGGACGGAGACGGGCGGCCGGTGCGGCGGGTCGTCCGGCGGGACCTGCCGCGCACCGCGATGGACTGGGAGATCGTTCCGGACTCCTTCACCGATCTGCTGATGCGGCTTAGCCGGGACTACCCGGGCGTGCCGCTGGTGGTCACCGAGAACGGGGCGGCGTTCGACGACCGCCCGGACGCCGACGGGTTCGTGGCCGACGACGACCGGGTGGCGTACCTGGCCGAGCACCTGCGGGCGGTGGCCCGGGCCCGGCAGGCCGGGGCGGACGTGCGGGGCTACTTCGCCTGGTCGCTGCTGGACAACTTCGAGTGGGCGTACGGCTACGACAAGCGGTTCGGCATCGTCCGGGTCGACTACGACACCCAGCGGCGTACACCGAAGCGCAGTGCGCACTGGTACCGCGACACCGTCCGGCGGGTGCGCGGGCAGCGGTGACCCGGCGCGGTCGGGGCGGCCGCGCGGACGTTCTGGGCGGCCCGCCCCGACCTGCCTGTTAGGGCAGGTGGCGCATTTTTTTCACGTCTTGACATAAGTCAATTTTTATGCGTTGACAGAAGGAAGTGTGAGGGGTTCTCTCGTCCGCGGATGTCGATTGCTCCGAAGGGAGGCATCCGTGTCCACCAGATCCCCCACCACCGCCCGCCGCGCCGGCCGCGCGGCCTCGGCGCTCTGCCTCGCGGCCGGCGCCGTCGCCCTGTACCCACCGTCGCCCGCGCACGCCGCCGGCGAGACCGTCAACGTCTGGCTCACCACCAGCTCCGACTCCGGCGGGCGCACCGTCACCCGCGGTCTGCAACCGCAGAGCCCGCTCACCTTCGCCGCCAGCAGCCCCAGCGCCACCTACACCATCACCGTCAACGAGAACACCCAGTACCAGCCGTTTGAGGGTGGCGGGGCGTCGATCACCGACACCACCGCGTACCTGCTGCGCGGCGGGACAGTCAGCGCCGCCACCCGGGACGACGTGATGCGCAAGCTGTTCAGCCCGACCGACGGCATCGGCCTGTCGTTCGTACGCAACCCGGTCGGCGCCTCCGACCTGTCCCGCCCCGGCATGGTTTCCCTCGACGACACCTGCTGCGATCTGTCCGACTTCGGCACCAACGGCTACAACACGGACGTGGAGCTACTCACCTTGCAGGCCAAGCAGCTCAACCCGACGCTGCGGGTGAAGGTGGTGCCGTGGAGCGCACCCGGCTGGATGAAGACCAACGGCCGGATGGACCAGATGGGCTCGCTCAGGTCCGAGTACTACGCCACCTACGCCCAGTACCTCGTCAAGACCATCCAGGCGTACGCCGCAAGGGGCATCCCCGTCGACTACGTCTCCGTGCAGAACGAGCCGAACTGCTGCCAGGCCGGCAACCCCACCGCGATGGACTACCCGGGCATGGCCTGGACCTCCTCCGGCCTGGTGAACCTGACCAAGAACTACGTCTACCCGGCGTTCCGCACCGCCGGCATCACCAGCAAGGTCCTCGTGCACGACTTCAACTACGGCGACTACGGCAACTTCGGCGCCGTGCTGCTCGCCGACAGCGGGGTACGCACCGATCCGCTCTTCGGCGGCATCGCCTGGCACGGCTACTTCGGCGACCCGGCAGTCGGCACCCAGGTGCACAACCAGTACCCGGCCGTGCCGCAGTTCAGCACCGAGCACTCCGGCGGCACCTGGATCACCAACCAGCACAACGAAGACATGACCGACATCGTGAACTACGCCCGGAACTGGAGCCGGAGCCTGGTCAAGTGGAGCCTCGCGCTCAACCAGAACATGGGTCCGCACAACGGCGGCTGCGGCACCTGCACCGGACTGATCACGGTTCACGAGGGAGACTCGCGCGCCGGCCAGGTCGACTACACCATCGAGTACTACACCACCGGACACCTCACCAAGTTCGTCAAGCCCGGGGCGTTCCGGATCGACTCCACAGCCAACAGCACGGTGCAGAACGTCGCGTACCGCAACCCGGACGGTTCGAAGGCGCTGATCGCGCACAACGGCGGCACGTCGTCCCGCTCGATGAAGGTGACGTGGGGCGGGCAGTCGTTCACGTACACCCTGCCGGCCCGGACGACCGCGACCTTCACCTGGTCCGGCACTCAGTCGGGTCCGCCCACCGGGCAGATCACCGGCATCGGGGGCAAGTGCCTCGACGTCACCGACAACAACACCGCCAACGGCACGCCGATCCAGATCTGGAGCTGCGCGGGCACGGCGAACCAACTGTGGACCCGGGCCACCGACGGGACGCTGCGGTCGCTGGGCAAGTGCCTCGACGTCTCCGGCGGTGGCACCACCAACGGCACCGGGGTGCAGTTGTGGACGTGCAACGGTACCGGTGCCCAGCAGTGGGTGTGGACGGCCGGACGGGACCTGGTGAACCCGCAGGCGAACAAGTGCCTCGACGTCATCGGCAACACCTCGGCCAACGGCACGAAGACGCAGATCTGGACCTGCACCGGGGACGCCAACCAGAAGTGGACGCTACCCATGTGAGCCCGGGGTCGGGCCGGCGACGCGCCCGTCGCCGGCCCGGCTCAGCGGGTGCGCGGCCGGGAGCCGCGCACGGGCCGGGGCCGCGGCAGCACCCGGGCGACCGGCTCGCGCGGCACGCCGCCGTCGCGCAGCAGCCGGGCCATCGGCAGCGTGGCCGCGCCCATCGCGACCGCGTCCGGTCCGAGCCGGCACAGCTCGATCGAGGTCTGGGCGTACGGCTGCCGCAGCGCGTGCCGGGCGGTGGCCTCGCGGATCTGCGGCAGGTAGCGCTCGCCCAGGGCCAGTCCGGCCCAGCCGCCGAGCACCACCCGCTCGGGGTTGAAGAGGTTGACCAGGTTGGCCACGCCGGCGCCGAGGTAGCCGACGGTCTCGTCGAGCACCTTCTCCGCCGTCCGGCTGGTGGCGCGGAGCAGTTCACCGAAGGCGGTCTCCTCGTCACCGCCGGCCGCCGGGCGGCCCCGGTTGGCCTGCCGGAACCGGTCGAGGACCCCCTCCGCCCCGACGTACGCCTCCAGGCAGCCGAGGTTGCCGCAGCGGCAGCGGCGACCGCCGTACACGATGGTGGTGTGGCCCCACTCCCCGGCGCTGCTGTGCGCACCGCGGTAGCCCACACCGCCGGCCACCACGCAGGCCCCGACACCCGAGCCGACCAGGGCGATGACCGCGTGCCGGACGCCCCGGCCGGCGCCGAACCACATCTCGGCCTGGCCGAGGGTCTTGGCGCCGTTGTCGACGTGGACCGGGATGTCGGTGCCGGCGCGCAGCATCGCCCCGAGCGGCACGCCGTCCCAGCCGAGGGTCTGCGCGTGCACGACGGCGTCGGCGGTGCGCTCGACGGTCCCGGAGACGGCGACGCCGAGGCCGAGCACCGCGGCCGGGTCGACGCCGGCCTGCTCGATCACCGCGTCCAGCCCACGCAGCAGGTGGGTGGCCACGTCCTGCGGGTCGGGCTCGGCGGCGCAGATGGGGTACTCGGCCTTGGCGAGGGCGGTCATCGACAGGTCGAAGAGTTCGACCTGCGCCCGGGTCTCGCCGACGTCAGCGCCGACCAGGTAGCCGTAGCCGGGGGCGACGCGCAGCAGCACCCGCGGGCGGCCACCGTCGGACTCGACCGAGCCCGCCTCCTCGACCAGCCCTTCCCCGATCATCTCGCCGACCAGGTTGCTGACGCTGGCCAGGCTCAGTGCGGTGGTCTGGCCGAGCTCGTGGCGGCTGAGCGGGCCGTCCAGCCAGATCCGGGTGAGCAGCAGCGACCGGTTGGCCCGGCGCATGTCGCGCACGGTGGTGCGTCTGGCGTCCACGTCCGCCGCCGTCCTCTCCCCGGGTGCCGCGCTCGGGCGGCGCCTTCCACGGCATGAACAAAGTGGTGACAGCGTACTGCGCATTTACATTTAACAAAGTTAACTGATAACCTCCGGCGCATCGATGAGGAGGTATGTCATGCGACTTCGACGCGGGCTGATCACCCTGCTCGGCGGCACCGTGCTACTCGCCGCCACCGCCACCCTGACGGCCACCACCGGCCTCGCCGCGACCGCCGGCCAGACCGCGCTGGCGGCCTGCTCCGGCGTACCGGCCTGGGCCGAGGGCGTCACCTGGACCGCGGGCAGCCGGGCCACCTACACCGGCCGGCTCTACCAGGCGCTGCAGACGCACACCCCGCCGCCCAGCGCCGGCTGGACCCCGCCGGCCACACCCGCCCTCTGGTCGGACCTCGGCGCCTGCGACAGCACCCCGTCCCCCACGCCGACCAGGACGACCCCCTCCCCCACGCCGTCACCCACCACGTCGCCCACCTCGACGCCGTCGCCCACCCCGACCACGTCGAGCCCGCCGCCGGGCACCGACAGCTGCGCGCTGAAGCCCCGACCGGCCGGCAAGGTGCTCCAGGGCTACTGGGAGAGCTGGGACGGCGCGGCCAACGGCGTGCACCCCGGGCTCGGCTGGATCCCGATCACCGACTCGCGCATCCGGACGCACGGCTACAACGTGGTCACCGCCGCCTTCCCGGTGATCCGCGCCGACGGCACCGTGCTCTGGGAGAACGGCATGGACGCCGGCGTCAAAGTGCCCACCCCCGCCGAGATGTGCCAGGCCAAGGCCGCCGGCCTGACCGTCCTGCTGTCCATCGGCGGTGCCACCGCCGGCATCGACCTCAGCTCGACCGCGGTCGCCGACCGGTTCGTCGCCACCGTGGTGCCGATCCTCAAGCGGTACAACTTCGACGGCATCGACATCGACATCGAGACCGGCCTCACCGGCAGCGGGAACATCAACCAGCTGTCCACCTCGCAGGCCAACCTGGTCCGGATCATCGACGGAGTGCTCGCCCAGATGCCCGCCGGGTTCGGGCTCACCATGGCCCCGGAGACCGCCTACGTCACCGGCGGCAGCGTCACCTACGGGTCCATCTGGGGCGCGTACCTGCCGATCATCAAGCGGTACGTGGACAACGGCCGGCTCTGGTGGCTGAACATGCAGTACTACAACGGCTCCATGTACGGCTGCTCCGGCGACTCGTACGCCGCCGGCACCGTGCCGGGCTTCGTCGCGCAGACCAACTGCCTCAACACCGGCCTGGTCGTGCAGGGCACCACCATCCGCGTCCCGTACGACCGGCAGGTGCCCGGCCTGCCGGCGCAGTCCGGCGCCGGCGGCGGGTACCTGGCGCCGTCGCTGGTGGCGCAGGCGTGGAACACCTACCAGGGCGGCCTCAAGGGGCTCATGACCTGGTCGATCAACTGGGACGGGTCGAAGGGCTGGACCTTCGGCGACAACGTCAAGGCCCTCCAGGGCCGCTGACCCCGGCCGGGGCCCCGACGGTGGAACGGGGCCCCGGCCGCCCGTCAGCGGGCTGTCACGCGACCCCGGCCGACCCCGACAGGGCCCGGGTGACCACGGTCAGGTCCTCGGACCCGAGCCCCTGGCCCACCACGCGCTGCCACTCCGCGGCCAGGCACTCCGCGGCGAGGAACCGGCCGTCCTCGACCTCCCGCAGCACCAGGTTCACGTCCTTGAGCGCCAGAGCGAGGGTGTACTGGGCCGCGTAGTCGTCCCGGCCGATCCGGTCCAGTTTCTCGGTGGCCCACGGCGACAGCAACGGACTGCCCCGCAGCGCGCCCAGCACCACCTCGCGGCTCAGGCCGAGGGCGTCGCCGAGCGCGACCGACGCGGCGAGCCCCTCGGCGACGAAGGCCAGCAACAGGTTGTTCACCAACTTCAGCCGGGAGCCGGCACCGACCGGCCCGACCCACACCGTACGCTGCCCGACCGCGTCGAAGACGGGGGCGACGCGGTCGCGGACCTCCTCCGGCCCCGACGCGAAGACGACCAGCTTCCCCTGCGCGGCCGGGCCGCGGCTGCCGGCCACCGGGGCATCCAGCAGCGTGACGTCGGGACGCTCCGCCGCGACCTGCCGGGCGAACCGTTCGGTGTCGGCGGCGCCGATGGTGCTCATCTGGGCCCAGACCGCGCCCTCGGTCATCGCGGCCAACATCCCCTGGTCGAAGGCGATGGACGCGATGGCGTCGGCGTCGGTCACCATGGTCACCACGACGTCCGCCCCACGGGCCGCGTCCGCGGGGCTGGCGGCCACCTCCGCGCCCTGGTCACCCAGCCGGCGGGCCGGCTCGGGGTGGCGGTTCCAGACCACCGTCGGCAGACCGGCGCGCAGCACGTTCCCGGCCATGGGCGCGCCCATGCCGCCGAGCCCGATCATCGCCACCCGTGGCTGCGCCATCCGTCCCCCGTTCCGCCTCAACGGCAGCGTAGGCCAGCGGGGGCGGTCGTGGATCCGAACGACGGCTTGAGCCCGCGACCCGGTGACGCGTCACAGCGGACGGACCAGTTCGGCGAACCAGCGCCGGCCCGCCTCGAACACGTCCCGGACGACCAGCCCGGCGGCGGGCGCCGTGTCGTGCACCGCCACCGTGTCCAGCCGGGCCCAGCGGAACGCCCCGCTGCGGCACACCGTGCCCTGCGGTGAGCGGGAGGCCAGCCGGGCGTGTCCCCGCCACAGGCCGGGTCCGGGAGGTTCCAGCTCGACGACGACCGAGCCGCCGGCCCGGAGCAGTTCCCCGCACCGGCGGAGCAGGAGGACCGGTTCACCGCCGATGCCGATGTTGCCGTCGACGAGCAGCACGTGCGCCCAGCGTCCCTCGCCGGGCAGGGGCGCGAACACGTCCCGGTGGATGGCGACGGCGCCGCGGCCCCGGGTGAGCCGCACCGCGTGGGCGGAGACGTCGACGCCGACCGCGGCGTGCCCGGCCCGGGCCAGCGCGAGCGTGAGCCGGCCCGGACCGCAGCCGACGTCCAGGGTCGGGCCCGCGCACCGGGCGACCACGGCGGCGGTCGCCGGCTCGGGTGGCCCGTGCCAGCGCCGGACCGGCAGCCGGGTACGCCGGCCGTCGTCGTGCACGAGCCAGTGGGTCCCCGGCTGGGGATCGAGGGCGGCACCGAAGACGTCCTCGCCGCCGATCGCGGCCGCCCACCCGCCGTCCGCGTCGAGCGCGTCAACCGTCACCGGGACCCGCCCGGCACCAGGGTGGAACGCAGCGCCGCGACCTCGCGGGCGAAGCGGGTCTCCGGCGCCTCGGCGGCCACCGCGAGCGCGTCGGACCAGACGTCGACGTCGCGCAGCACCGGCAGGGGCAGGGTGCGCAGCCCGCGCCGGTCGAGGGCGGACCAGGTGCGTCGGCCGGTCTCCGGAGTGGACATCGGCACCGCCCGCAGCGCGGCGCCCTGTCGGGGGTCGCGCAACCCCAGCGCCCACCACCCGCCGTCCACGGCCCCGCCGAGCACCGCGTCGGCCAGGTCGAGTCGCCGGACCGCCGCGAGCAGAAGCCCGGGGACCAACTGCGGGGTGTCCATGCCGATCTGCAGCACCGGCCGTCCCGGCCAGGCCACCGCCACGTCGGCGTGGGCGTTGGCGAGCCGGTCGGCCAGGTCCCCGCCCCGCTGCGGCAGGACCGCCCAGCCGGCGAGCGCCGTGGTCAGGCCGGCTCCGTCCGCGCCGTCGGCGAGGCGTCCGCGTACGGCCAGCACCGGCGTCACCCCGGGCACCGCCCGGACGGCGTCGAGGGTGTCCCGCAGCGCGGCGGCGGCGATGCGGGCGGCCTGGCCGAGGGTGGCCGGTGGGCAGAGCCGGGTCTTCACCGCCCCCGCGACCGGCGCCTTGGCCATCACCAGCAGCACGGTCACCGGGGCCCGCCCACACTGCGCAGGACGCCGGCGAAGTCGCGGGTGGCGCGCAGCGTGCCGCGTACCGAGCCGGAGACCTTGGAGCGGGTGCCGGCGGCCCGCGGGGCGTAGGCGACGTCCAGTTCCTGGATCCGCCAGCCGGCGGCGGCGGCGCGGATCAGCAGTTCGAGGGGGTAACCGAAGGCCCGGTCGGTGACGTTGAGGGCGAGCAGCGCCTCGCGTCGAGCCACCCGGATCGGGCTGAGGTCGCGCAGCGGTACGCCCCGGTGCCGCAGCAGCGCCGCGATGAGGGCGGTGCCGGCGCGGGCGTGCCACGGCCAGGCCCCGGCGGAGACGGGCCGCCGGCGGCCGACGGTCAGGTCGGCGGCGCCGCCGGTCACCGGGGCGACCAGGGCGGGAAGTTCGGCGGGGTCGAAGGATCCGTCGGCGTCGAGCACGCAGACCAGCTCCGCCTCGGCGGCCACCAGCCCGGTGTGCACGGCGGCGCCGTAGCCCCGCCTTGGCTCGTGCACCACCCGGGCCCCGTGCCGGACGGCGACCTCCGCCGAGCCGTCCCGGGAGCCGTTGTCCACCACGATCGCCCGGTAGCCGGGGGGCAGCGCGGTGAGGACGCCGGGCAGGGCGGCCGCCTCGTCGAGGCACGGCAGGACCACGTCGATCGGTGTGGGCATACCGCCGACGCTAGGCCGCCACCCGGCCCCCGGCAGGCAGATCGGGTCTTACGGATCTGTTACCGGCGCACCGATTCTTACCGGATAGTGACGATCCGGCGGTTCGCCTGTCGCCCGCCGGGAATGGGCCGTACGGTCCGGTCGGCATGAGAACGACCACGAGGCTGCCCGCCGCGCCCGGGCGGGCGCCGACCCGCCGGTGGCGCGCCGACCTGACCGTGCTGGGCGTCGAGGCGGCGCTGGTCGCCGTCGCCGCGGCGGTCGGCGCGGTCCTCAACGCCCGCGGCGTGGGTCTGCACGCGGACGCCGCCCCGCTGTACGCGACCTGGCGGCCGCACGCCGGTTGGGGCACGCCGGCGGCGGTGCTGGTGGCGGTCGCGGTGGTCGTATCCGGGGTGCGGTGGGCGCAGACCGCCCGGTGGGGTCGGCTGCTCGGCGTGGCCTGGTTGGCGTCGGCGGCGTGGACGCTGGCACTGGCCCTGGTCGACGGCTGGTCGGCAGGGTTGACCACCCGACTCACCGCGCAGGCGGAGTACCTGCACGAGGTGCCCGGGATCCGGGACGTCCCCGCCACGCTGGCCGGGTTCACCGGGCGGATCCTGGACTTCCAGCCCGACTCGTGGTCCACCCACACCGCCGGACACCCGCCCGGTGCGCTGCTGGTCTTCGTGGGGCTGGACCGGATCGGGCTGGGCGGGGGCACCGCGGCTGCGCTGGCCTGCGTGCTGGTGGGCACGAGCGTCACCGTCTCGGTGCCCGTGGCGCTGCGGGCGCTCGGCGCCGACGCCGCGGCCCGCGCGGTCCTGCCGTTCCTGGTGCTGCTGCCCGGGGCCGTGTGGGTGGGGGCGTCGGCGGACGGGCTCTTCGCCGGCGTGGTCGCGGCAGGGCTGGCGCTGCTGGCGGTACGCGGCCGGCTGGCCCCGGTCGCCGGTGGCCTGGTGCTCGGCTTCGCGCTGTACCTGTCGTACGGCTTCGTGCTGGTCGGCCTGCTGGCGCTGGTGGTGCTGGCGCTGCGCCCGGCGGACCGGCTCGCCGCGCTGCTGTCCGGGACGGCCGGGGCCGCCGCGGTGGTGGTGGCCTTCACGGCGGCGGGGTTCCGGTGGTGGGACGGCTACCACCTGGTGGTGGAGCGGTACTACCAGGGCTGGGCGGCCGAGCGCCCGTACGGCTACTGGGTGTGGGCGAACCTGGCGGCGCTGGTGCTGTCCGCCGGCCCGGTATCCGGGCCGGCGCTGGGGCGGGCGGCGCGGGCCGGGGTGACGGCGGTGCGGGCCGCGCTGCGCGGCCCGGGTGTCCGGCTCGCCGGGCCGGTGGCCGCCGCCGGGCCGGCGGTGCTGCTGCCGGTGGCGGCAGCGGTGGTGGTGCTCGCGGCCGACTTGTCCGGGTTGAGCAAGGCCGAGGTGGAGCGGATCTGGCTGCCGTTCGCGGTGTGGCTGCTGGTCGCCACCGCGCACCTGCCACCGGCGACCCGCCGCTGGTGGCTGGCCGGGCAGGCGGCGACCGCCCTCGCGGTCAACCACCTGCTCTGGACGGTCTCCTGAGCCGGGCGCCTGCCCCGACGGCGCTGACGAGCCGGATCGCCGGCGGGGCCGGTCAGGCGTGCACGGCCGCCGGCTCGCGCAGCGGGTCGGTGGCGAAGGCGGCGACCCCGTCGGCGAACCCGACCCGGGCGGTGTAGCCGAGCAGTTCGGTCGCGCGGCGCGGGTCGGCGACGACGTGTCGCACGTCGGCGGCGCGGGCACCGCCGACGACCAGCGGCGGCGGGCCGGCCATCGCGGTGGCCAGGGCCGCGGCCAGGTCACCGACGGTGCGCGGATCGCCGGAGCAGACGTTGACCGGCACCAGCGGCTGCGGCGGGGGCGTGGTGAGGGCCAGCAGGTTGGCCCGCGCCACGTCGGTGACGTGGACGAAGTCCCGGCGTTGCCGGCCGTCCTCCAGCACCCGTGGTGCTCCGCCCGCCGCCAGCGCCGACCGGAAGATCGAGGCCACCCCGGCGTACGGGGTGTCGCGCGGCATCCGGGGCCCGTAGACGTTGTGGTAGCGCAGCGCCCACACCCCGCCGCCGGTCTGCCGCGCCCAGGCGCCAGCCAGGTGTTCCTGGGCGAGTTTGGTGGCGGCGTACGTGCTGCGCGGCTCCAGCGGGGCGTCCTCGGGGACCAGCGCGGGGGTGAGGGTGCCGGCGCACTGCGGGCAGGTCGGGTCGTAGCGGCCGGCGGCCAGGTCGGCGGGGCGGCGCGGGGCGGGGCGCACGGTGCCGTGCCGGGCGCACTCGTAGCGGCCCTCGCCGTAGACGACCATGGAGCTGGCGAGCACCAGCCGGCCTATCCCGGCCCGGTGCATGGCGGCCAGCAGCACGGCCGTGGCGTAGTCGTTGTGGCTGGCGTATCCGGGGGCGTCCGACGGGTCGAGCCCGTGCCCGACCATCGCGGCCTGGTGGCACACCGCGTCGACGCCGGGCAGCAGCCGGTCGAGCAGGTCGGGGTCGCGGACGTCGCCGACGACCGGGCCGTGCCGCCGGGACCACTCGGGCAGCTCACCGCCGTGCGCCTGGGGCAGCAGCGCGTCCAGCGCCACCACCTCGTGCCCGTCGGCGGCGAGCAGGTCGGCGACCTGCGACCCGATGAACCCGGCCGCGCCGGTGACCAGTATCCGCATGCCGGTCAGGGTAGGTCGGTGGACGGTGGCGGCGGGCCGGGTCGGCGAAGCCGTAAGGACCTCGCAACATGGCGGTCCGTCGGCCGGTAAGCGTTCGGTAATCCGGCAAACCGGGTCCAGCCGTCGGCGCCGCCCGTAGCCTGCCGGAGAGGGATCCGGGCCGGCCGCCGCCGGGGCGTCCCGGCGTCGGCAGGCACGAGGAGGACCGGTGAGCGCGGAGAGCACTCCCCCGGCCGGGGGTTCCCCGGCCGGGTCGGAGCGCGCGCACCCCGGCCGCCGGGCGTACGGTTTTCCCCGGCGGTGGTGGGAGTTCCTGGCCGCGCATCCGCCGCCCGGTGCCGCGACCGTGAACCGGCGCTGGCGCAGCCCGCTGCGCGGCCCGTGGCTGACCTCCGTGTTCGGCCTGGTCCTGCTCGTCGGCCTGCCGCTGGTGTTCCTCACCGGGCTGCTGGACTACCTCGCCTACTCCCCCCAGTTCGGCCAGGCGTTCCCGCGTGACGTCGGCTGGCTGCGGCTGCCGCCGTTCGACTGGCCGACCCGCCCGTCCTGGCTGTTCCGCCTCACCCAGGGCCTGCACGTGGGGCTGGGGATCACGCTGATCCCGATCGTGCTGGCCAAGCTCTGGTCGGTGCTGCCGAAGCTGTTCGCCTGGCCGCCGGCCCGATCGGTGGCGCAGGTGTTGGAGCGGCTGTCCCTGCTCCTGCTGGTCGGCGGGATCCTCTTCGAGATCGTCACCGGCCTGCTCGACATCCAGTACGCGTACCTGTTCGGCTTCGACTTCTACACCGCTCACTACTTCGGCGCCTGGGTGTTCGTCGCCGCGCTGGTCACGCACGTGGCGCTCAAGCTGCGGCGGATGCTCACCGGGCTGCGGTCCCGTTCGCTGCCCGAGGAGCTGGCCACCTACCGCGCGGGCACCCGGCCCGAACCGCCGGACCCGGACGAGTTGGTGGCCGCCCTGCCCGGACCGCCCACGATGAGCCGGCGCGGCGCGCTCGCCCTGGTCGGTGGCCTGTCGGCGCTGCTCGCCGCGCTCACCGTGGGGCAGCACTTCGAGGGGCCCTGGCGGCGGATCGCCCTGCTGCTGCCCCGGGGCCGGCAGCCCGGCGCGGGTCCGACCGGCTTCCCGGTGAACCGGACCGCGGCCGCCGCCGGGGTCCGGGCCGCCGACATCGGGCCGGGTTGGCGGCTCACCCTGCGCGCGGGCGGGCGCAGCGTCACGGTCGACCGGGCCGGCCTACTGGCCATGGCCCAGCACACCGTCACGCTGCCGATCGCCTGCGTGGAGGGGTGGTCGACGGTGCAGACCTGGACCGGGGTACGGCTGCGCGACCTCGCCGCCCTCGTCGGCGCGGACGGGATCACCGCCGCGCACGTGGTGTCCCTGGAGAAGGCGGGACTGTTCCGGCAGGCGACCCTGCAGGCCAACCAGGTTCTCGACGCGGACTCCCTGCTCGCGCTGCGGGTCAACGGCGTCGACCTCTCCCTCGACCACGGGTACCCGGCGCGGGTCATCGTCCCGGCCCTGCCCGGGGTGCACTGCACGAAGTGGGTGGCGCGGATCGAGTTCCGGGGGCGTACCGGTGGGTGACCTCGCGGCCCGGTTCCGGGCGGCGTACGGGGCGCCGGTCGGGCACCTGCTGCTGCTCGTCGGCGCCTTCGCGATCGCCGGATGGGTGGCGCTGCGGCTCGCCGCGGAGCCGACCGCCGGCCGGATGCTGGTCTGGTTCGTCGGCGCGGCGATCGCCCACGACTTCGTGCTGTTTCCGATCTACGGGTTGGCCGACCGGGTGCTGCGGCGCGCCCTGGGCACCTACGGCGTGCCGGCGTCAGGCCCCGCACCGCTGAACCACATCCGGGTGCCGGCCCTGGCCTCGGGACTGTTGTTCCTCGTCTACCTGCCGGGCATCCTGCGGCTGGGTCGGCCGACCTACCTGGCCGCGTCCGGGCAGGACCAGCGACCGTTCCTCGGCCGCTGGCTGCTCGCCACGGCCGTGCTGTTCCTGGCCAGCGCCGTCGGCTACGCGCTGCGTCGGTGGTGGTCGCGCGGCCGCTGAATCGCCCGCCGACATCGGTGAATGGAACCAGGCCGTTTCATTGCCGATTCCGTCAAGCGGCGATGACGGGCGATGCGATTGATGAGCACTTCGGGGGCCGGCGATAACGGACCGAACCAGAGCATTTTTCGGCGCGCGCTCCCGGCCCGCGCGGTCAAATCGGGTGCCCTGCGACGATTTGCCTGCTGAGGCCCACCTCGGTCCGATGCGGCGGGCTCGTCAGAGGCGTCCGCCCCGGGCCGCCCGTCGGGAGCGTTTCACCCTGCGCGGGTTCCCTCGAGGTTAGACGGAGGCGTAGCCGCGGATGCCTTGATCCGATATGGGCGGAGGACTAGCATCCCCGCCGAAACGATCTTGGAAAGGGGCTGAAGTGTCGACCGCGAAACGTATGAAATCCGGGCTGATCGCGGCGCTGACACCGATTGTGGTGCTCGGCGTCGTCGCCCAGCCGGCGAGCGCGGACGTGTCCGCGCCGCCGATCAAGTCCTATGAGGGAGATCCCGGCCGGCTCGGCGACCCGGCGAGCTGGCGCACCCCCGAGTTCAACCGGGACGCCGGTCTGGTGTCGATGGGAGCCGAGTTCGCCTACGCCGCCGGCATCTCCGGCGCCGGGATGAACGTCGGCGTCGTCGACTCG
Source organism: Micromonospora sp. MP36 (assembly GCF_008119785.1). Lineage (GTDB taxonomy): Bacteria > Actinomycetota > Actinomycetes > Mycobacteriales > Micromonosporaceae > Micromonospora. The sequence continues at coordinate 26,321 of NZ_VSFA01000093.1, forward strand.
GGCGTCTTCGCCGGGCACGTCCGAGAGCACGGCAGCCTGGACACGAACTACGCAGTCGGGGACCGCTACTTCTCGGTGGAGGCCCAGGGCGGCGAGACCGGCCCGACGTCGGGGTTCTACAACCAGGCGTACAACGACAGCCACGGCACGCACGTCACCGGGACCATCGGGGCGAGCCGCGACGGTGTCGGCGAGACGCAACCGGGCGGACCCGCCGCCAACATGCACGGGGTCGCGTTCAACAGCAACGTGTACATGGGCAACACCCACAAGACGGACGGCGTGCTCTACGGTCTCCTGCCGGCGACCGCGACCGCCGCCCAGAAGCCGGACGACGCCTACCTCGCCAACGTCTACCGGGCCGTGAATGGCGCCCAGACGGCGAACGGCCAGCCCGTCAGGATCATCACCAGCAGTTGGGGCAGCCAGCCCAACACGGAGAACTACAACACCTATGACGCGCCGCCCGGCAGCCCGGCGAGCTTCGGGTTGAACACGGCGTGGCGCCTCTGGTCCACCCCGGACGGGGTCGTCGACGCGAACGGCAGCACCGTCCGCTGGCTGAACGGCGCCATTGACGCCGCGCGTACCGGCACGGTCATCCAGTTCACCGCCGGCAACAGCGGCTACGTGAACCCGTCGCCGCGCGGCGCCGCACCGTACTTCATGCCGGAGCTGGAGGGCCGCTGGTACACGACGTCGGGCATCAACCCCACGCTGGGCCGCACCTTCAACCCTGACGGGTCGGTGCTGGTCCCCGGTCAGCAGACGTTCAACCAGTGCGGTGTCGCGAAGTGGTCCTGCGTGACGGCGCCGAGCAACGGGATCAACAGCACGACCGTGTCGGTCGTCAACGGCGTGCCGGAGGCCCGCTACGGGAGTTCGTCCGGCACGTCGATGGCCGGGCCGCACTCGGCGGCCGCGCTGGCGCTGATCATGCAGCGCTTCCCGTACCTGACCAACGAGCAGGCGCTCTACACGATGTTCACCACGGGCCGGCAGAACAACACGATCAGCGACGCGGCGGGCAACGCCGTGCCGAACCCCACCCGGGGTCAGATCGTGCAGGTGCCCGACCAGCGCAACGGCTGGCACACGGTCAGCCTGCGGGAGGCCATGAAGGGCCCGGGCCAGTTCCTGGGGCCGTTCGTCGTCGACACGCAGGGGCGCAGCGACGTATGGTCGAACGACATCTCCGACGTCGCGATCCGGGCGCGCCAGCAGGAGGACGCCGCCGAGGCGGCCGCCTGGGCGGCGACCAAGGTCGCGAAGGGCTGGACCAACGGCCTGCCGGCCGACGCGAGCGACGCCGACAAGTCGGACTACGCCATCGGGACCCGCCGCGAGGAGGCCCGCAAGGCCCGCGTCTACGAGGGCAGCCTCACCAAGCAGGGTGCGGGCACCCTGTTCCTCACCGGCAACGAGACCTGGCACGGGGCGAGCACCGTCCTCGACGGCAAGCTCTCGGTCGTCGGTTCGCACGCCAGCTCGATCGACGTGCGGGGCGGGACGCTCGGCGGCAGCGGCAGCGTGGCGGGCAACGTCAGTGTCACCGGCGGGGTGCTGCGGCCCGGTCTCGCGGCCGACGAGGCGGCGCAGATCACCGATGTGCCGGTCACCGCGGGCAGTGCCCTGAACGTCGGCGGGAACGTGACCGTCGGCAACGAGGGCCGCGTCGCCGTCACCATCTCCGGCGACTCCGACTACACGAGCGTCCGGGCCTCGGGCGCGCTGGCTCTGTCCGGCGAGCTGGACCTGGACGTGCGGGGCAGCCTGACCCCGGGCACCGTGCTGACGATCATGAGCGGCAGCTCGATCAGCGGCAGTTTCCACGCGCTGCCCGAGAACCGGGTCGTGAACGCGGGCGGGCACCTGTTCCGGGTGTCCTACAAGAACAACAGCGTGACCCTGACCGTCCTGCGCGCGCTGCCGACCGCGCAGTAGTCAACGCCGTCTCGTCCCACTCGGTTTGACCGAGGTTGAAGCC
>NZ_VSFA01000094.1 GCF_008119785.1 Micromonospora sp. MP36
GTGGAAGCCGAGCAGGTAGGGCACGGCGGCGAGCAGGTCGTTGATCGAGGCCAGCGGCAGCCGGGCCGGATGGTCGTGCGTCATGGTGGGAGAACTCCTTTGCAGAAGAGGGCTCCGCAGCCGCCGGGGTGGGCGTGCGGAGCTCGCGGTGGTGAAGCCGGCAGGTCACGGCGCGCGGCCGCCGCCGGCAGTTCGGTCAGGTCAGGGGGCCGGTCAGCTGCGATGAGCGGGGAGGTTGCCGAGGCCGAGGCGGGGTGCCGATGACGGGGTTGCGGTGGACGGCGGCGACCGCGGCCGGTAGGTGGCGGCGTTGCCTGCCGTGCAGGGCCCCGGTGGGCCGGTGAGGGATCCGCCGACCACGGCGGTCCGCGGCTGCCGACCGGCACTGGGGCGGGCGGGGCCGGTGGCGGGATGCGCGGTGGTGCGGGTGCGCGGTGGCGGTGTCATCAGGTTTCCCCCTTTCGGGAGGTCAGGTGGGAAACCCGGGCACGGCTGTATGGCCGTGCCCGGGGGTGCGCGACAGGTGCGCGGGCGGCCGGGCAACGGCCGTGTGCTGCGAGATTGGTGGGACCGGCAGCGGTTGGTTACGCCCGCTGCGGACGGAGTGGGATCAGCGGCGGGCCGCGAGCGGCGTGATCAGGAACGCCGGCGGCGGCTGGGAGCGGCGCTGTTAGGCGTGTTCGAGGGCGGTGACGGCGGCGTCGGCGATGGCGTCGACGGCCTGCACCGGGTCGGCCACCAGCAGGGTGGTGGTGTGGGTGAAGGTGTGCCCGGGCAGGTCGGCGGGGCGCAGCCACAGCACCGCGCAACCGGCCTGGTGCAGGGTGGTGATGAGGCGTTGGGCGGGTGTGGTGTCGGGTAGGTCGCCGTCGGAGACGACGGCGAGCATCCGCACCCTGCCGGGTTGGCGCAGGTGCAGCAGCTGGTCGGCGAGCTTCACCGCGTCGGTGAACGCGCTGGTTCCTCCGGCCGTCCGCATCTGCAGGACGTGGGCAGGGTGCTGGCGGGGTGGCACGAGCAGGGTGGCACGGCTGCCGAAGCCGATCATGGTGGTGGTGGCCTGGTTGGTGCGGGCAGCGTGGGCGAGGATCCACCCGGCGGCGGACATCGGCGCCGCGTAGGCGCGCATGGATGCGGAGGTGTCGACCAACACGGCCAGGTGCAGGGTCGGCTTCGGCGGCGGCAGGGTGGCGCGCCGCTGCCACGGGGTGGCGGTGGGCATGGTGCCGGCGGCGGCTTGCGCCTGGGCGGTGATGGCGTGGCGGGTGCGGAGCCGTCCGGGCGGTATCGGGCTTGGCCTGGTGTCGGGTTCGGGCTGGTGGGTGCGGGCCCGCCGCAGTCGGGCGGCGAGGGTGCGGGCGGCGGCGCGTTCGCTGTCCGTGGGGTCGCGGCGGGTCCAGGTCGCGGGCGTCCCGTGCCGAGAGGTGATCTGCCGGGCGGTGTATTCGGCGGGGGTGAGGCCGGTGGCGTGGGCGAGGTAGTCAGCGAGGGCCTGGGCGAGCTGGCCGGCGAACTGTCCCGGATCCGGTTGGGGTGGTTCGGGTTGCCGGTGAGGGTCGATGTCGAGGATGCGGCACCACCGCCACGCCAGGTCGACCATCTGCTCCGCGTCGGTATCGCCGGTGGTGTGGGCCTGCCGCCATACGTCCCGCAGCTGCCGCAGCTTCTTACGCCCGAGAACGGCGGTGACCGCGGCCCGCACACCCTTGATGTCTTTGGCGGTGATGATGCGGGCGTCGACCCGCGCGAGGAGGAGACCGGCGAGGTGGGCGGCGTGCCACGGGTCGTCGACGGGCGCGTCGCCGGGGTCGAGGAGCGTGGTGACGGTGTGGCGCAGCCACCGGCGGTCGCCGCGTCGTCTGCCGCGTTGCCGGTTCTCGGCGCGGGACTCCTCGAGGAGGTCGGCGACGGCGGCGACGACCGGCGGGGTGACCGCCGGTGTCCTCCATTGGCTGTGGGTGGCGTGGGCGGCTTCGTGCACGAGCAGCCCGTAGGCAGCCGGGACCAGGCGTTTGTGGCCGGGGCGGCGGGGGTTGGCGATGTCGGGTGAGCCGATGTGGGTGGCGTCGACCTCGATACGGCGGGCGTCGGGGTAGAAGCAGGCCGGGGCGCCGCCGCCCGCGCCGGGCGCGACCAGCACGGACAGATCGGTGCGGCCGGTCAGCAGCGGGATGTGGCGGGTCCAGGCGTCGCACCAGGCCTGCCAGTCCGGATCGCCGACGGCCGTGGTGGTGCCGGCTTGCCGGTGGGTGCCGGGATGAGCCATGAGGGTTTCCTTCCTGGTGAGGGGTCAGCGTTGTGTGCCGAGGGTCAGCGGGCTGATCTCTGCGCCGAACTGCTGCCTGAGGGCGGCGAGGACGTGTTCGCGGTCCTCGTCGGGGGCGCGGCCGGCCAGGTTGGCCACCGCGGCGGGTAGGCCGAGGGTTTTGCGGACGCGGGCGAAGCCGAGCAGCTCCCGCAGCTGCGGCGCCCAGCCGACGCGCCCGGCGGCGAGGTCGGCGTTCAGCGCGATGGCGGCTTGGACCGCGGGGTTGGGGACGCCGAGATGGCGGGCGAGGTCCCAGTCGGTAGTGACCTCCACGTGCACGTCAAACCGTGACGCGAGCGCTTCGGTGAGGATCGCGCCGTGCACGCCGGGGTTGTGGCCGGCGATGACGTAAAACCCGTCGACGGCTTCGACGCGTTCGTTGCGGTAGCCGGGGATGCTGATGACCCGGCGGCCGTCCATGGCCGGGTAGAGCACGGCGAGGACTTTCGGTGGGATGAGGGTGGCGTCGTCGACCAGCAACGCCCTGCCTTCCCGCATGGCGGTGACGAGGGGCCCATAGACGAACTCGAACCCGCCATCGGGGAGGGGGATGAAGTTGCCGAGGAAGTCCTCCACCACCGTGTCCCCCGTCCCGGCGACGGTGAGCAGGTCCGGGAAGGCGGCCTCGACGAGGGCGGTCTTGCCGGTTCCGGGCGGCCCGTAGAGCAGCACGGGGATGCGCTTCTCGCGCAGCCGGCGCAGCACGTCCACATCGGTGGCGCCCGCGAGCTTGCGCGGGAAGTACAGGTCACCGTTGGGGCGCGCGACGGGTTGCCGCCGACCTGCCCCGCGGCCACTGCGGGGTGTGCGCGGGGCGGGCGGTGGCATCGCCCCGGCCGCGTCGATCCCGGCCTGGGTGATCTGGAACCGGTGCGGGCCGGTCTGGTGGGTGGCGTAACCGGCGGCCGCCATCTTCTTCAGGGCTTCGAACACCGCGCCGGTGGAGCGGGCGGTGATCGCCGTGGTCAGCTCCCCGACCTTGAAGACCTGATCGGGATGGGCGGCCAGGTGAGCGGCCACCTGCCGGTACAGGTAGCCAGGCCGACGACCGTCACCGGCGGCATCTGCGGCCGGGCTGGTGGGTGGGGTTGCAGGGTCCATGCGGGTCCTCCTGTCATGGGGCCCGCGCACCCGTCTCCGGGTGCGCGGGCGGCTGGTACGGTTCCGCGCGGCGGAGACGGCGGTGACGGGTCCGCCCTGTGGCAGGGGTCGGCCCGGCAACCTCCGTGAGGTGCTCACATCAAGCAGAGGCAGCCCGCAACAGGGGCTGCCCGGTCGGGTGCCGCCGCCACCAGGCGACGACAAGGAACGCAGCCAGCCCCGGATCGATCAAGTCGATGCGGTGCCGAGGGCTATGGGCGGCGGAGGGTGACCTCGCCGTGTGGGCGGCGGGAAACGCCGATGGTCAGGCCGAACACGCTGCCGTCGGACAGCTCCAGCCACACACCGCGGTCGAGGGTCAGCACCCCGGCGTCGCGGTAGACGCGGGCGGACGTGATGGTCACCGGGACGCCATCGTGGCCGACGAGATGGGGCAGGTCGGCGTCGTCGCAGAGCTGGTCCAGGTCGCCGCTGGTGAGCAGACTCAGGACGAGGGCTTGCAGGATTTCCTCGTGGGCGTACTCGCCGAACTCGTCGGCACAGTCATTGGACATGCTGATGCTCCTGGTAGGGGATTGTGTCGCTTCGACGCCGCCCGTCAGGCGGGCGGCAGCGGCTGCCGTGGCAGCGGCCGCGTCTTTGGCGTCCGTCCTGCCGCTGATCGGTCAGGCGCAGGCAGCGGATCGAATCCGCCGGCGTAGAGATGGGTTGTGGTGATCAGGTATCGGGGTGAAGGGGTGGAAGGGCCGCCGGCGGAAGGGAAAGCAGACCGTCCGCGCGCTGCCGAAGTGGGAACTCGACGAGGGCGTGCCGCTCGTACGGCCTGACCGTGGTGACGTGCTCGTGTCGGCGTCGATCGGACCCGCCGGTGACCTCGTAGCGTTGTGGTCGACCGGAGAAGGCGAGGCGGCGCTGCGGTCGGTCACCACTCAACCGGGCTGGGCGACGTTTCCTGACCCGACGGCCGCTCGACCCGTGGCCGCCAGGGTGAGCCGGCAGGTGGGGAACACTGCTGGTGTCATGCCGTTGGCCGGGTTGACGCTGGCCCATCCGTCGGTCCAGCCCTTGCCGCAGGGGCGGGTACTGGTTGTCGGGGCTCGATGCCGGTGGCGGGCCGAGGGCCCGGACCACAACGCCGAGGTCTACGACGGCGACGGACGGATCGAGGCCAGGGCGACGCTCGGTGACGGCATCGAACACGTCTTCACCACCGCCTCCGGGGAGGTGTGGGTGGGGTACTTCGATGAGGGCGTCTACGGAAACTACGGCTGGGGTGACGTCAACTCCGCCCCGCCGATGGGCAACAGCGGGCTGGTTCGTTTCTCACCGCAGCTGGAGCCAGCGTGGCGTTTCCCGTCCCACGTGGACAACGACTGGGATGCGATCGACGACTGCAACGCCCTCAACGTCACCGACGATGCAATCTGGACCTGCTACTACACCGACTTCCCGATCGTGCAGATCCGTGATGACTCGGTCACTGGTTGGCGTAACCAGGTCGACGGGGCGAGGGCATTGGTGGTCAGCGGTACCCGGGTGGGGCTGCTCGGTGGGTACGGGCCGGATCGCGACCGGTTTGCCGTGGGGGAGCTGGCGGGGCAGGCGATGCGCGTCGTTGGTGAGTACCGGCTTGTGCTGCCTGGTGGAGGCCCGCTTCCGGCTCATGTGACGGTGATCGGCCGCGGTGAGGTTCTGCACGTGATCACCGCCGACCACTGGTACCGGCTGTCCCTTGATGACGTCGCGAAGCAGTGAGGCGGGCCAACCGGCTCAGGCAGCCGACGGCGGATCGGGGATGTGACCGGCGATGCGGTCGCAGTCATAGGGGTGCACTGGCAGCCAGGTCCAGGCGCGGCCCATCACGACGTACCGGCCGTCCGCATCAGGCGTGATCCGTTCGATTGCGTCCGGGTCGTCGTGCACGCGGGTTTCGTCGGCGACGATGACGTCGCCGTCGAACCACAGCCGCCCCATCGACTCGTCGACTATCCGGTCCAGCCGCTCCCCGGTGACACCCTCTGCGGCGAGCTGTAGCCGGTAGCGGTCACGCGCAGTCTGCTGGTCGGCGACGATCGCCTCGGCGACCTCCCTCGTGCAGATGAACACCGCCCACCCATTCCACGTGTCCACCAGGGTGCCGACGAACCCGACCGGGATCCTCATCTCCCCGGCGCCGTTCGGCGCCCACGCCCAGTCCCCCGCGAACACGCCCGGCCCGCCTAGGCGCACCCGCTCCGGGTACACGTGGCGCAGGTCCCGGTCGTCACCATCGGGATGCAGCACGATCCGGCACTGCCGGGCCGCCCCGACTTCGACCGTTCCGTCGAACCCGTCGCACCACGCCCACCGCGCCTGGTCACGCTGCGCGCCCGTCAGGTCCTCCCACTCGGGGGCGCCGGGCGGGGCGTGCTCGGCGTAGCGGGCGCGACCGGAGGCGACGTCGTCCCGATCGGAGACGGGCAGCCCATCGATATCGCGCCCGGTGGCGGCCTCGATCTCGGTGAGAACCTCCCGCGCGGTCGCCGCCACGTCGCCGCGGGCCCGCCCGCCGATGGTGTCCTGCGCCCACCACTCGGCGGCGTTGCGGCCGGCTTCCGCCCCCGCCTCGCGCAGAGCGTCAAGCACCCGCTGCCAGCCGGCCTGGCGTAGCCGGCGGACACGGTCACCCTCGCCGAGCAGCATCGACAGCCGGGAACCGCTGTCCCATTCCACATCCAGGACCCGCTGATCGGCGTCGTAGCGGCGCACGGTGCCCTCGTCACCCGGCCGCAGCCGCGTGTGCGGATCGCTGGTGTGCTCAAGCGCGACCCGATTCCCTACCTGGTAGGTGTCGGCAGCCGAGCGGGGATCCCGGCCGGCGCGCTCCGGCTGCGCCGGCCTCGTGTTGTTTGAGCTGGTCATAGGTCATGTCCGTTCTCGAGTGGCTTGCAGGGTGTATCCGCGGGCGGGCCGTGTCGGCGGGCAGGATCGTGCGGGAAGGTGCGATCTGCGTGGGCGATGCGGGCCCTTGGCGTCGCGGCGCGAACGGCGGCCGCTGTTGTTCGTGTTAGCGGCGCACGGGGTGCGCGGCCTGGTCCGCGCGCAGTGCGGCGGCCAGGTCAGCCGGAATGTGGGCGTAGGGCGCGACGGCCAGGAGCACCTCGGCGGGGTCGAGCACCGCCCCGACCAGGCCGATCCGAACCGTGTCGGGTTCGTTGTCGGGGTCGGTGACCGGATCCCAGGCGAAGTCGACGACGGCAGCGAAGAAGGTGCGGTGCGGATTCCAGCCGACCTGGATGGTGTAGCGCTCGAAGCCGGGTTTGGGTGTCAAGGTGTAGACGCTCACGGGATCCCTTCACGGGGTGTGCGGTCGAAGCCGTCCGGCAGGAGTCGCGCCACGAGGGGTCGTGGCCCTGCGGGCGGCTGATGAGGCTGGTGGTTCGCCGGGCTTGCGGGCTTCATGCCTCGGCGTTGTGGGCGCGTTCCTCGGCCAGTTCGACGACTTTGTCGCGTCGTGGGGCGGGAAGGCCGGCGAGCAGGTCGACGTACTGCTGTTCCTGTGCGGTGACGGGTTCGGCGAAGGCCGCCTTGTAGGCCAGGCGCGCTGCCTCGTGCGCGGCCTCGATCGGACCGCTGTGGTCGTAGGCGACAACGGCCTGCCGCAGCTGCTCGGCCGCCGCGACCGGGTCGCGGGACAGCGTGATGTCGTAGATGCGGAAGTCCGCCGGAAGGTTCGCCGCGCTGGTCGCGGCGATCAGGCACAGGTTGGCCTGGACGTAGTAGGCGTACGTCTCGCTGTGGGCAGGCGTTTCGCCGCGAGCCCGCACGGCGGCGCGTTCGGCGTTCCAGCGCAGCCTGGCTTCCTCGGCGTGCCTGGCGAGGGCGAGCAGCATGCTGCGAGTGGGATCCATCGTGTTCCTCCTGTCTCTGAAGGGCACTGCCCCCGGCTAGCAGGCCGAGGGGTGGGCTCGGGCTCTGGCGATTGCCTTTTCGAACACCGACGGCGGGAGCCCCGGTCAACTGGTGATCCGGCGGACGGCCGCGAGCTGGCTGGCCCACGCGGACAGGCGGCTGATCTTGACGACGTCGCCGCTGTGGGGGGCTTGGACGATGAGTCCTTGGCCGAGGTACATGCCGACGTGGCCGGGGCGGGCGGTGCTGCCGCGGCTGCCGGGGATGAACAGCAGGTCCCCGGGCCGCAGGTCGCGGTAGTCGGCGACCGGGGTGCCGGCGTGGACCTGTTCGCTGGTGGTACGGGGCAGGGGGATGCCGGCGGCCCGGTACGCCTGCTGCATGAGCGATGAGCAGTCGCACTGGCGGGCGGGAATCCCGGAGTGGGGTGCGGTGCAGTCCCCGCCGAAGGTGTAGGGGGTGCCGAGCTGGGTCAGAGCCCAGCCGATCGCGGTCGCCACCGGCAACGGGGTTCCCGGCGGGAGGGCGAACCCGTCCGGCAGGGGAACCTGCTCGCCGCCGGGTTGGCCGTCGCCGGCGTCGAACAGGCACAGCGGGTTGCTCATCGCCTGCTCCAGATCGGCGGCGACGGGTCCGGCGGGGGTGCCGCCGGTGAGAACGCGGACCAGGGCGATCGCGTCGTCCTCCCACTTGGCGTAGGCGCCGGGGAAGGCGGAGCGCTGCACCGACTGGGCGACGTCGGTCAGCGCCATGGCCTGCCACCCGTCAACGGCCAGCAGCGCGGCGTAGAACTTCCCGGCCGCGTAGCGGGGATCCCGCAGTCGGGCAGGGGTGCCCCAGCCTTGCGAGGGGCGTTGCTGGAACAGGCCGATGGAGTCGCGGTCTCCGCCGGGCAGGTTCCGCAGGGTGGATTCCTGCATGGCGGTGGCCAGGGCGATCACCCAGCCTCGCGGCGGAACCTTCAGCTCCGCGCCGACGGCGACGATCACGGCGGCGTTGGTCGTCTGCTCGTTGTCCCACCCACCCGCGCCGGGGCGGGCGGGTGGGGAGATGGTGAGGGTGGGCAGCGGCGGCTGACCGCCCGGACCGGCCGCGCCGTAGCAGGCGGTCGATGCGGTGCCGCCGCCGGTGAACAGGGCACCGGCGGCGCCGGCGCACAGCACCAGCACGGCGATCACCCCGGCGGCGATCACGGCGAGGGCGCGCGCTCTCACCGCAACGCTCCAGCCGCTGCCCGCGACCTGCAGGGCCGCTCGGCCCGGTCGGTGCCGGCAGGGTGCAGGCAGTTGACCAGTGGGTAGGTGGCGAGGCGGGTGCCGTCGCTGGTGTGCACGGCGATGGTGTCGGTGTCCGGCCCGATGAGGTAGATCCACTCCGCGTCGAGGTGCCCGGCGTGGCACAGCGGGAACACCGTGACCGGCTCCGGCGGGTCCACCTCGGAAGCGAGGGTCATGCCGACGCCCGGCACCGGACGCTGCCCGGCGAACGGGGACAGCGTGGTGGCGATGGTGTCCGGGTCGAGGTACTCCCAGTCGTGGGCGAGGATCGCGGTGATCAACGCGATCGTGTCGTGATGGGCGTGGCCGGCCCAAATCGTGGCCAGGGTGGGTACCACGACGGCGGGGTGGCCGTCGAAGAGCACGAACCGGGCGTGCACCAGGTGCGGGTTGTCGGGCCGGGTGGCGCCGATGTAGCAGTGGGTGCTCACGAAACAAACTCCTTCAGCGGACGACGTCACGGCTGGTCGGGCTCGGGTGTGGGCGGCCAGATGGCGGGCTCGGCGCGCCAGCCGAAGATCGGGTCGGTGGTCTCGACGGATCCGCAGCGGGTGCACTTGGTGTAGGTGTCTTCGCCGTAGCCGGCCATGGAGGGCATCTCGTCGGAGTCGATCTCGTCGACGGCGCCGCAGATCCGGCAGCGGATGGATGCGCCGTCGGGCCCACACACGCCGAAGATCGGTTCCTCGGGCTCGATGCGGAGGCCGGACCGCTGCGGTCGTGGCGCGCCCCCGGCGGTCCTGGTCTCGACGTGGCGGACGGTGGCGGCCAACAGCGCGACCAGACCGGGGTAGGTGGCGGGGATGTCGCCCGGGTCGGGGGCGTCGTCGACGAGCACGAGTGGGTGGTCCTCGCCGCGCAGGTGGGTGAGCTGGTAGACGCGCCCGTCGGCGTCAACGGCGTCGACGCGGCGGGCCTGCCGTGGCTGCCCGCCGCTGGTGTGGATGTCGTCGTAGCAGGCGGCCCAGGCCACGAGCCGCGCGTCCGGCGTGGTCGCGCGGATCCGGCGGATGATCGTGTCGAGGGTGGCCTGGTACGGGGTGCTTTCGATGGGGTTAGTCAGCCCGGCGGCGAGGCGGTGCAGCAGCGCGGGCAGACCGGCCGGGTCGGCGAGCAGGTCGTCGGGGTGCAGCGGGAACTCGAGGCTGCGCATCTTGCGCCGTCGCTTCGGACTGTCGGTCAGGAGCCAGTCGTGGACGAGCAGCAGCGTCGGGGGCTGACCCCAGCCCATCTGCTCGGCGTCGGCGTCTGCTGCGATGAGGCAATCGGTGAGCGTGCGGACAGTGTTGGAGGACAGCACCAGGTTCTCCCTTACAGGGTGGACAGGCGAAAGGCCCCGCAGCCGGGTGGCTGCGGGGCCTGTGACATGCGGGGTGCGGGGTCAGCCGTCGTGACGGCTGCGGCTGCGCACGGCTGGTGTGAGCTGGGACAGGTACTCGCGTACGCCGCCGTCGACGCGTTTCGCCTCGTACATGGCGCGGTCGGCCTGGGTGAGCAGTTGGCGGGTGCTGGTGTTCGGGTGGTGGGTGTGGGTGTAGCCGACCGAGGCGGTCACCTGCAGGTCGCCGTTGACGACGCGGATCGAGTCGGCGGCGATCGCCTGCCAGGCGGCGTCGGCCGCGGCGGCGGTGTCTTCGCGGTCGCCGGTGACCAGCAGGGCGAACTCGTCGCCGGAGAGCCGGGCCGCGACCCGCACGGGGCCGCCGAGGCTGGTAAGGCGGCGGCCGACCTGGTGGAGCAGGTCGTTGCCGACCTCGTGGCCGAGGGTGTCGTTGACGGTCTTGAACCGGTTGAGGTCCAGCAGCACCACCCCGACCGGTGCGTTGTTCTCCAGGGCGGCGCGCAGGCGGGTGAGGAACAGCCGCCGGTTGGGCAGGCCGGTGATCTCGTCGTGGGTGGCCTGGTAGCGGGCCGCGCGCAGGGCTTGCTGCTGCCGCCAGAGCAGTGCGGCGGCGAGGGCGAGACCGGCGAGGATCCCGCCGACGGCGATGGCGATCGTGTGCAGGATGGAAGACACTGGGAACGCTCCTTGTCTCAGAAGGAGCACCGGGGGCGGGCGTGAGGCGCCAACTTCGACGCCCGCCCTCGGGCTGCCTGACAGGTGGCCGGCGGCTATCGGCTGCCGGTGGTGGGGGCGAGCTGGAAGGTGGCCGGCTTTTCCACGGTCTGCACGGCCTTGCCTGCGGCGACGAGCTTGACCACCGCGTTGGCGACCGCGCCCGCGCTGGCCTTCTTCGCGCCGCTGCCTTCGTTCGCGGCGTCGATGAGCTTGCACAGCTCGCTGGTCCTGTAGGCCCGGTCGGGGTGGGCTTCGAGGATGTCCAGCACCGCCCCTCGCAGGGAGCCCTTCGCCCGGCGACTGCCTCCGATGGCTGGGTCATCGGAGGCGGCGGCGGTGTCCGGGCCGGTGCCCTCGGGCGTGGAAGCAGACCGCTGGCTGTCGCCGTCGGTCTCCGCAACGGGTTCTTCCTCACCGTCGGGCGGTGTGGGTGCGTCCGGGGCGGTCGTGTCGCTGGCGGAGGTCGAGGGCTCCGGGTGAGCGGGATTCGCGGGCTCCGGCGCGGGCGGCTCCTCGGGGGACTCTGCGGTGCCGGTGACCTCGACAGGGTCGTCCTCGGCGGCGGGCTGTGCGGGTTCGTCGGGCAGCATGTCGGGCGGGCTGTCGTGTGCCGGCGACGTGGCCTGGTCCGTGCCGACGGTGGCGCGGCCGGCTTCGGTCAGCCGCCACACGGCGCGCTTGTTCTCGGTGTGGATGCGTTCGGTCTGCCCGGTCTGTTCCCAGGCGCGCAGCTTCGCGGTGGCGGTGGAGTAGCCGAGCCCGGCCTTGTCGGCCACGGCGGCGGCCGTCGCTTCGCCGAGTTCCGCGAGCGCGGCGAGGACCTTGAACATCGCGTGGGCCGGCACGGGCTCTGGTGTGTCGGTCATGGGCATCGTCCTTTCGTGTGAGGTCAGCACTGATCCACGCTTCGATCGCGGCGCTGATCAAGTGCGATGACCGGACCTCGGGACACAGCTGGAGATCCGGTACGGCGGGTGCGGTGCGCCGCTGGGCTTGGAGCGGTTTTCCGGGAGCGAGAGATGGGTGGTGGAAGAGGGAAAGGGCGGCCTGTTGCCGGCCGGGCTCGGATCGGATGCCCCGGCCTGGGGCCGCCCGGCGACTGCGGTTTGCCGCCCGGGGCGGGCTTCGAGCCGGGCCCGGCTGCCGGAGGCTCGGGCGCAACCAGCCCGGCGGCACAAGGTCGCCGATGGCCGGGCGGTACGGAAAGCCCGCAGTCGATCCGCCGCGCGAGGCGGCGTGGCGTGCCGTGAGGAAACCGGTCGGGCAGCACCGGTCCCTTTCGGGTGCGAGGGGTGGTGTGGCTGGCCCGGCGGGTCTGCGGTCACTGGTGGTGCAGGTCGATGGCGAACAGCCGCTGGTCCTCGTCGAGCGAGTCCAGGTAGTGGGCCGCCTGCTGGAGGTAGGTGATCCGGTCGGCGAAGAACGCGCTGGCCGGTTGCATCCGGTCGCCGGTCTCGGTGAGGAAGGCGTCGGTGCACAGCGCCCACAGGGCGTGGTAGTTGGCGTAGGCGGCGGTGCCGGCCTGGAACATCTCCAGGTCGCCCAGGTCGAGCTGCCCCGGGCCGTGTGTCGCGGCGTTGTGCATGCGCATGGCCTGCACGCGCGGCTGCCGGTGGAACTCGGCGGTCGCGGTGTCCATCGGGTATCCCGACGGGTCGGACAGGTGCTTCTGCAGGAAGACCGGCCACGGGGTGGCCGCCTTCGTGCCGGCGACGACGTGGGCCCACTGCTGGTGGCGCACGCTGGCGCCGAGGTAGGCGCCGTGGCGCATGCCGGCCAGGTCGAGCAGGCGGATGGGTCCGCCCGCGCAGTAGCACGGTCCGGTCTTGGCCTTCCGGAGGTCGATGAGCTGCCGCCGCTGCCAGGGGCGCAGAGCCGTGCAGGTCCAGTACCGGGGGCAGCTGGTGCCCGAGATGTTGAGGTGGCGTTCGAGTTGCCGGGTGGCGCTCAGCGCCTGGGCCAGTTCCTCGGAGACACAGACGATCATGGTGCGGACGACTGCCTGCGGGCTGGCCACGACGGGCGGGGTGACCGTGGCGGCCGTCTTCGGCTGCCGGACGGTGGTGGCGGTCCGGGTGGGGGCCGGCTTCGCCGGGAGGGTGGGCACACGGCTGCCGTGACGGGTCAGCGGGGTGCCGTTGAGAGTGGACATACGCGGTTCTCCTTCAGGTGGGGTGCGCTGGGCGCGCGGGACTGACCGGCCCACCGGGTGCATGGGTCGGGTCAGAGCGGAAGGGGAAGAGGTGGTGCGGGTGGTGGGTGCGACCTCGAAGGGGTCGCCGCGCGGGCGCGTGCCGACCGGCTGGAGCGGGTGGGCGTCGCGTACCGCGGGGTGCGGCGAGGGATCCCTGAGGTGGGACCGAACCGGGTGGAGCGATAGGTGACGTGTGGTGTTGCCGAAACGATAGGGGTTCGGTCTGTCAGCGGTTTTCGCCTCGGTTGCCGCCGATCAGGGCGTTGACTTGCACTGTTAGGCGGTGCAGGTGGCTGCAGCGGTGATGGAGGCGTGTGGCCTGTCAGACCGGCCGGATCTGACAGCGGAGTCGCTCGCCTGACAGATGTCCCCGGGGCGGCGGGATCACCGCCCGGGTTTTCTCGATGTCTGGGCGGTGACCTGCCCTGTTAGACCGCCCGTGGTGTGGGGCGGGTTGGTGTCAGTCGTCGTCGGGGTGGACGTAGCGGTGCGGGTTGGTGGCGGGGTTGTCGGGCCCGTGATCGCTGGGCAGCTCGTGCAGCCAGCGGCGCAGCCCCGGGTCGGTGGTCAGGGTCCAGGCCGGGCCGGCGGGATGCTCGTCGTGGACGCCGGTAGCGACCGGCATGGCGGTGGGCACGCCGGCCAGGGCGCGCAGCAGGTTCGCCTCGCGTCGACGGCTGCGCACACGTAGCAGGACGGGGTAGCGGGGGCCGAACTCGGTGAGACGTTCGTAGGCGCGCAGCTTGCGCAGCACCCGGCCCAGGTTTTCGGTGTTGTTGTCGTGTTCGAGGAAGAACCCGACGGTGCGGTCGCCGACGGACCAGACGCCGTGGGCGTCGGGGCGGATGTCGGCGGCGGCGTAGGCGGCGGTGGCGTGCTGCTCGGACCACCAGCGCAGCAGGCGCGCGTTCGGGTCGGTGCGGGTGTAGGCGTGCAGGTCGACGAAGAGCTGGTTGACGCCGAGCAGGTGGCGCAGCTTGCGGCTGCCGACGATGCGTTCGGTGCGCTCGATGCTGGAACGCGGCGGACGGGCCGTGGGCTGGTCGGGGTCGGTGTAGGCGGTGGGGTGCAGCACGGCGCCGAGCGGGCCGAGCGCGTAGAGGTACTGGCTGGTGCCGGTGGTGATGTCCACGAACCGGGTGACCGCCTCTACGGATCGCAGCGCCGCGAGACGTACCAGGGCCGCCCGGCGTGACGGGAACAGGGCCTTGGCGATCTGGTCGGTGGACAGCAGGTAGTGCTCGGCGAGCCAGCCGAGCAGCATGCGGTCGCGCAGGGTCAGCCGCCGCAGGTGTTCCAGGCGCTCCTGCCGTGAGGGGCGACGAGACGACGGTGACGGGGATGAGTTGGGCGAGGTCGGCGGATTCGGTTCGGAGGAGTCGGAGTGCGAGTTGGAGGATTCGCTGGACATGTGCGGGATCCCTTCAGGGGAAGACGGAGACACCCCTCCGTTGGAGGGGTGTCTGGAATCCGCGGTGGCCGTGGTGACGCCTGGTCACGGCTGCTGTGCAGCACTGACAGACGTGTTCGGGTGGGTCTGTCAGTGGTGGTGTGCGCAGCGGTGGTGAACGGGAGGTGAAGGGCTGATCGAAGGGGCTGTGCAGCCCGGATCCGGCGGTGACCGACGCTGGTGCCGCCGCTCCTGGCGTGCGGACGGGTCGTTCAGCGGCTGTCCTTGGCGCCCCTGGCTCTGGTGGTCCGGTTGTCGTCCGTGGGCTTCGACAAGCGGTCGACCAGTTCGTCGATGGCGCTGGTGTTCTGCTGGTCCGGCTTCCGCGCGACTGTTTCGCGGATCGCGGTGGCCTCCCCTACGACCGGCTGGGGCGGGCGTGTCTTGAGGGTGAACGCCGGTGTCTGCCGGCCGTCGACGACGAGACGCGTCGCGGCGGTGTAGGCGTCGAGGTGCGTCAGGTCGTGCTCGTCGAGCTCCGGCACAGTGTGGCGGGCCAGCACGCGGGCGTCCTCCGGCGCGCACGAGAAGTAGATCTTGTTGCGGGCGTTCGCGGAGACAGCAGCGAGCAGGTCCCTGGGAAACTGGGCGAGGTCCTGGTGGGCCAGGACCATCGACAGCCGGTACTTGCGGGCCTCGGCGAGCATCGTGTCCAGGCTGTTGGCGAGGGTGAGGAAGTTCTGGGCCTCGTCGATGATCAGGGTGGCGTCGCGGCGCTGGTCGGGGGTGATGCGGGCGCGGGCGGTGGCGGCCTGCCACACCTGCGCCAGGATCAGGGAGCCCAGCAGTTTGCTGGTGTCCTCCCCCAGTTGGCCCTTCGGGATGCGCACGAGCAGCGCTCCGCCGTCGAGGATTTCGCCCATGTCGAAGCTGGAGTGCGGGTAGCGCATGGTGCGTTTGACGAAGTCGCGCAGCAGGAACGCGCGCAGCCGTGCCAGGACGGGGCCGATGACCTGGGAGCGCAGGGCGGGGTTGAGGTCGTCGTACCACTGCCAGAACCCGGACAGGCCGGCCGGATCATCGAGGTCGACGGTCATCGCCGACCGGAACTGGGCGCTGTTGAGCAGGGGTGGGATGTGTTGCAGGGTGACGTTGGCGTGCCGCAACAGCGTCAGGCAGGCGACGCGCATGACGTCGTCCATCCGCGGTCCCCATGCCTTAGCGAAGATGTTCCCGAAGATCGACACCAGGTTGTCCACGACCAGGTCCGGGTCGTCGCCGGATAGGGGGTTGATCGTCGGCGGGTTCGGTTGGTCCGGGTCGAAGATGACCAGACGGTCCGCGACGTTTTCGGGGAGCCGGTCGAGGATGTCCAGGACCAGGTCGCCGTGGGGGTCGATGACCACGGTGCCACGACGGGCCTTGATGTCGTCGACCGCGAGGTTGACCAACAGCGTGGTCTTGCCGGAGCCGGTGGATCCGACCACGTGCAGGTGGTATCGGGCGTCGGGGACGGACAGGGCGACCCCGTGGCCGCCGACCTGCGCGTCGCCGATCATCTTGGTGCCGCGCCCGCCAGTCGGTACGGCAACTGGTGTGGGCATCGGTTTCGCCCGGGCGCGATCCAGGCCCGGGACGGCTAGGTCGCGGGGCAGCGCGGCGAGCGCGGCCAGCTCGGGTGTGGAGGTGAGGAACCCGGCGCCGAGCCGCCGCTGCGCCAGGGCCGCGGCCGGGGCTCGCATGCGGGTGCGGTGGGTGAGGCGGTTGCGGCCGGAGTACACGGCGAAGGAGGAAGCGATGGTGTCGGCGACGCCCCGCAGCCGTGGCCGCTGGTTGGTGCCGCCGCGTCGGCTGTCCTTGCCGACGGCGTAGCGCACGGCGGTCTCCCACAGGGTGTGCGAGCTCTTGTCGAGGATGGCTCGCACATCGCGCTCCACCCCCGGGTCACGGCGGCCCGTCTGGGCGGGGCGGGCGGTGCTGGCGGGTAGGAATGCCTCGACGAGCCACAGCAGCGGTGCGGCCGGGTTGATGCCGGGGGTGGCGGTCTTGCCGTTGCGCAGCCGCGTCGCGGCGCGACGCGCGCGCAGGGCGCGGCGGGGTGCGGCGGGGCGGGCAAGGATCTGCACGCAGGCGTGCTCGTCGGCCTTGAGTTGGGAGCCGGCGGACATCAGCGCGCGCAGCGGGTCGTTGTCGTGGTCGATGTGCAGGGGCAGCCATTCGGCTGCGGTGGGCAGCAGGTGCCCGCCCACCACCGCTGGCACGTCAACCGGGATGGGCGGGGCGGGGGTGTCGTCGGTGGTGCAGGCGGCGCCGGGCCAGGCGGCGCGGACGGCGGCTTCGACCGCGCCAGGCGGGACGGTGCCGGGCACCCATATGGAGATGAGCAGCCGTCGGCCGGTCCAGGTGTACTGCCAGGCCACGTGGGGGCTGCCATAGAGCCACCGTCGGCGTCGGGACGGGGTGAGGGTGCCGGCGAGGTTGGCCCACAGCGCCGCGGCGCTGTGCGGGTCAACCTCGGGTGGTGGGGCGATCGTGACGAGGCGGGCGCCGTGGGCGTGCTGGCGGTGCCGCCACAGCTGCAGGAGGTTGCGGCCGGCGATGTAGGCGACGAGTGGGGTCGCGGCGATGGCGAGTAGCCAGGGTCGCTGCGCCGCCCAGCTGGCGGCGTCGAGCAGCCAACGCGCGGGTTCGGTCGGAGGCGGGAGGACGTCGGTGCCCGGCCCTGACGGGCTGGGCACCGGCGGGGGTGGGAAGAGGTAGTAGATGGCGGGTGGTGTCACAGGTCGTTTCCTTCCTCCTCGAGGTCGGCCACCTCGGCCGGGCTCGTGCAGAGCAGGTGCTCCGTTTGGGAGGCAATGGCTTCGAAGCTGGTCCGGTTGGTGCCGGAGATAAGAAGGCCGGTGCCGACGCGGGCGGCGAGGAGCAGACGGCGTTCGCCGGCGGTGAGCCGGAAGGCGTCGCCGATGGCGTCGATGGCTTGCGGGGCTTGCTTGAGCAGGATTTGGGTGGCGGCGTTGGCGACGACGGCGTGGCCGAGGTCGGTGCCGAGGAGGTCGGCGACGTCCTGGGTGATGACGGTCAGGCCGGCGTGGCGTTTGCGGGCGGCTTTGGACATGCGGAACAGGAATCGGGCGCCTTCGCCGTCGCGCATGAGCAGCCACGCCTCGTCGACGACGACGAGCCGCCGCGCGGTCATGCGGCTGGGGGCGTCGACCTGCCGCCAGATGGCGTCGAGGGCGAGGAGGGTGCCGACGGCGCGGAGCTCGTCGGGCAGGTGCCGCAGTGACCAGACGACGAGGTGGCCGTCGGGGCGGGTGGTGGTGGGCCCGTCAAACAGGTCGGAGAAGGAGCCCTCAACCCAGGGGGCGAGGCGGGCGGCGAGCTGGCGGGCGGCGGGGTCGGTGTCGGCGTGTAGGCAGTTGGCGAGGTCTTGTAGGAGTGGGGCGGGCCGGTGGTGGGTGGCCGGGTCCGGGGTGATGCCCGCTTGTCGGTAGACGGCCAGGATCGCCCGGTCCAGGGCGGCGCGTTCCGCCGGTGGCGGCTGTTGCCCGAGCAGCACGCTGATGAGGGTGTGCAGGAACAGCCCGCGGCGGGTGAGCACGTCCGGGCGGTTGTCCCCGGAGGGCAGGTCGAGGGGGTTGACCTTGACTCCGGCGGCGCCGAGGCGGACGACGGCGCCGCCGACCGCGTCGGCCAGGCGGAGGTATTCATCTTCGGGGTCGATGACGGCGACCTGCACCTGCTGGTAGAGGTTGCGCAGGATCTCCAGCTTCACAAAGTAGGACTTGCCGGCGCCGGAGCGGGCCAGGACCACGCTGTTGTGGTTCTCCTGGGCCCAGCGGTCCCACCACACGATCCCGCTGGAGTCGGGGTTCACGCCGTACAGCACCCCGCCGTCGGCGGGCGGGTCGCCGGGCAGCGGCGCTGGCAGATCGGCGGAGGCGAGGGGGAACGCGGCGGCGAGAGCTTGGGTGTCCATGGTGCGGCGCACCTGCAGGCTGTCGGTGGCCAGGGGCAGGGTGGTGGTCCAGCCGGCCAGGTGCCGCCACGTGGCGGGCTGCACCTCGATCAACGTGGACGCGGCGGCGGCTTTCACCTGCGCGCACGCCTCGCGGAGTTCGTCTTCGGTGCGGGCGTGCACGGTCAGGTAGAGGCCGACGCGGAACAGCTTCGCCGCACCGCGCGCCAACCGTTGCGCGAGGTCCGCGGCGTCGTCGGCCGCGGCCTCCACGGACGGGTCGGGAAGCTTGCCCCGCTCCGCGTCCGCCCGACGGGACGATTCGAAGCGGGCGCGCTGGTTGCGTAGACGGGCTGCGGCGACGGGGGCGGGCAGCGGGTCGATGTGCAGGGCGAGGTCGAGGCGGCCCGGCCAGGACAGGAGGGGTTCGAGCCAGGCGGGGCCGACCTCTGCCGGGTAGCCGGTCACCACGAGGGTGGCGGCGTAGCCGTCACCGACCCGCAGGAACCGGGGCGTGACTTCCACGGAGGCGGGAGTCACGGTGGCCGCCAGTGCAGACGGTTGGCGGTCGGCGGGCTGGGACCGGTGGCGCAGCTTCATGTCTGTCGGCTCCTCTCCGTTCGGTGGCGCTGATCGGGTGTGGGTGAGGTGATGACGGTGTCGGGGGCCGCGAGCCCGCCAGGCCGGGGCGGCCGGTAGGGGTCAGCGGCGGACGCGAGCGCGGCGGTGACCGCCGCCCCATCGAGGGCGCGGGTGGTGACGCCGAGGCCGGACAGGGCACGGACCGTGTTCTCGGCGCGTCGTCGGGCGGCGCGCTCGCCCCGCTCACCCGCGCTGGTGGAGGTGACGATGAGGACCTGCCGGCGCAGCGGGTCCCGCCGGGTCGCGAGGTCGTCGAGGAACC
Organism: Micromonospora sp. MP36; assembly: GCF_008119785.1. Taxonomy (GTDB): domain Bacteria; phylum Actinomycetota; class Actinomycetes; order Mycobacteriales; family Micromonosporaceae; genus Micromonospora. The sequence goes on from NZ_VSFA01000094.1 coordinate 19,083, forward strand.
GGGCATGGTCGGCCGCCGCGTCCGCGAGGGCCGGGTGCGGCAGCGCCTCGGCTGTCTGGGCGAGGGTGCGGGCGGCCGAGTGCAGGTCCACCGGCTGCGCCGACACGACGATCTGCGTCGGCGTGGACAGCGAGTTCAGCCAGCGACCGAAGGTGTCCACCAGGGCGGCCTGCTCCTCGGGGGTGCGCAGGGCGAGGTTGACGCTGGTGGCGGCGACCATCGCCGCCCTCGCCCCACCAAGGCGGATCTCCCCGCCGTCGTCGATCGCGTCGGCGGGCAGCTTCAGCGGCGCCGGCAACGTCACCGCCGACGCGGGGGCCTGCACCCAGTCCGGAGTCTTCGACGTCGTGTCGGTCGTCGACAGCGCCCGAGGTGCCCGGGCGTGGCGGACGGCGGCGAGCAGCCACACATCAAGGGGCAGGCCGTCACGGCGGCCCACGGCCACACCGAAGGCGAGGCCGGCGAACAGCACGGCGGTGCCGACGAGCACCGGCACCGGCACCAGGTCGTGCAAGGCGCGCCACGCGCCGTACAAGGCGAGGGCCGCGACGGCGAGGATCGCCAACTGGCGGAACGTCAGCCCGTAGAGAACCTTGTCGGGGGCGTCGACGTCAGCGGGGACACGAGCTCTATAGGGCTCGTCGTAGGAGTTCTTCTTCGGATTCATTGGTCGTTACGCACCCTTTCCATCCATTCGCTGGTCAGGAGTTGCCGGTGCTGTTCACCGCCCGAACGAAGGGCGTGCTGGTGTTCGTGTGCGAGATCGAGGGCGGCAAACGGCGAATCTCCCTGCCGCAGTCGTGGACCGATCGCGGCCCGGAGGCGACACCGAACCGGTTTGCCGTTGACGGGCTCACCGCCGCGCGAACGCTGGTCGACGCACTGACAGCCCGGCTGCAGTTGAGCGCGGGTGATGAGGAATGATCGTGTCTGTTGTGGACAATGAGCGGGTCTTCGGCCGGACGGTGCGATCGGGGATGAAACGTGAGCGCCGGCTGGAACCAGGTCGAGGCCGCGATGGCGGTGGCGAACATGGCCGCCGCGGTGTTGCTGGCGCGGGCGGGTCGCGGTGAAGGCGACGTCGAAGATCACCACGTCGCATCGCGGTCGGCTCGCCGTGGTGTATGTGCGTCAGTCGAGCGTGATGCAGGTCAGGATCCACGGCGAGTCCACGACGCGGCAGTACGGGCTGGCCGCGACCGCGGTGGAGATGGGCTGGGCACCGGGCGGGGTGCTGACCATCGACGCAGACCTCGGTGTGTCCGGCCGGTTCGGCGCCCACCGCGACGGCTTCACCGAGCTGCTGGCCAGGGTCTGCCGGGGCGAGGTCGGCGCGATCTTCGGTTTGGAGGTGTCCCGGCTCGCGCGCTCGTCCGGCGAGTTCGCCCGGCTGCTGGAGCTGGCGCGGCTCACCGACACCCTGCTGGTCGACGCCGACGGCGTCTACGACCTGTCGGATGTCAACGACCGCCTCCTGCTCGGCCTCAAGGGCAGCATGAGCGAAGCCGAGCTGCACCTGCTCACCGGACGGCTGCACGGCGCGAAACTGGCCGCCGCGCACCGCGGTGAGCTGCGCTCGCCCTTGGCCGTGGGTTTCGTCTACGACGACGGCGAGGTTCGTGTTCGACCCCGACGAACAAGTCCGCCAGGCCGTCGAGGATCTATTCGCCGAGTTCACCGCGACCGGATCGGCGATGGGTGTGGTCAAGGCGTTCGCCACCACCGGCCGCCTGTTCCCGCAGCGCAAGTGGGGCGGCGCCTGGGACGGACAGATCAAGTGGGGCAGGCTCACCCATGCCCGGGTGCTGCAGGCGGTCAAGAACCCGGTCTACGCCGGCGCGTACGCCTACGGCCGCAGCTACGACGCGCGTAAGGTCCGCGAGGACGGCACCGTCGCCGCGACCAAGGTCAAACGCGCCCGCGCCGACTGGACCGTGCTCATCCAAGACCACCACCCCGGCTACATCACCTGGCAGCAGTTCCTCGACATCGAGGCCAAACTCGCCGCGAACAACACCAAGGCCGGTTTCCGACCACCGCGAGAAGGCTCGGCCCTATGTCAGGGGATCATCTTCTGCGGCGTCTGCGGGGGCCGGATGGGAACCCGCTACGGCGACGGCGGCCGGGTTCACTACCTCTGCCAGCACAGCAACCCGCACCGCACCGACGCCTGCCGCACCGTCGCGGCAGTCACCGTCGACGACGCCGTCTCCGCGCTGCTGCTGGACGCGGTCACCCCGCAGCAGCTGAAACTCGCGGTCAAAGCCGCCGACGAGCTGACCGACCGCTACACCCGCAGCCACCGCGCCGCCGAACTGGCCGTCGAACGCGCCCGCTACGACGCCGACCGCGCCGAACGCGCCTTCAGCAACGTCGACCCCGAGAACCGGCTCGTCGCCCGCACCCTGGAAAGCAAATGGGAAGCCAAGCTGCAAGCGCTCGCCGACGCCGAAGCGGCCCTGCTCACCGCCCAAGCAGCCCGGCCGCCGCTGCCCGAACGTGACGCGCTGCTCGCCCTGGCCGCCGACCTGCCCCGACTCTGGCACCACCCGGACACCCAGGCCCGGGACCGCAAACGGCTGCTGCGCACCTTGATCGCCGACGTCACCCTGCTGTCCGAGCAGCACAAAGACCAGGTCCGCATCGGGGTGCGCTGGCACACCGGTGCCGTCGACGAGCTCACCGCCGGCCGCATCGGGCCCGGCCGCACCCCGGAAGCCGCGCTCGCGCTGATCCGCCGCCACGGCGCCACCCACACCAGCGAACAACTCGCCGCCATGCTCAACGCCCAGGGTTTGCGCACCGGCCGCGGTCACCGCTGGAGCACAGGCGGCGTCGCCCGCGTCCGCGACTACTACACCATCCGCGCGCCCCGCACCGTCGCAATCCGAAACGGCGAAATCAGCGTCAAACAAGCCGCCGCTGAGCTGGGCATTCCCGCCGACGCCATCTACAACTGGCTGCGACACGACCAGGTCCCCGCCCGCCGCGGTCCCAGCGGGCGCTGGTGCATCCCCTGGGACCCCGATACCCAAGCCATCTACCAGCGCAAAGTCGCCGCATCGTTCCGGCTCAAGCCCAACCCAACGAGAAACGGAAACCGCGCAGTGTGAAGCAGCTGTCGGCATCCGCGCCCGCCCCACCTCGCTCCGATCGGTCTGGTCGGTCATCGACCCACCGCCTTCACCGCCCGGCCGAGGCCGGGCACCGATCGGGTGACCTGCTGCACGACGATCACCCGCACCGCCGCGCCAAGCAGGTTCCCCCCGCGACCCCCGCCGGTGGCCACGTAGCGGCGCATCAGGGACGGGACCCGCAGGGTGGTCCAGAGCATGACCATGACGACGAACAGGTTGATCACCCCGCCGGGTTCGACCGGCAGTCCGAGCACAGGCAGCAGATGCTGCGGATCGGTGAGCATCCACTGCCCCGCGTAGAGGGTGAAACCCTGCACCACCGGCACCGCCAGCACCCCGGCGTACGAGCGCCACCACAGGCGCGCCAGAGGGTCGGTCTGCGGCAGCGCGTGGCACGCCAGGGCGAGGGGCGCGGCGGCGGTGAGAACGAGCACGACGGCGAAGCGGACGATCACACTGAACGCGGTACCTGCGAGCAGGACAGCGATGATCGCCACGCAGATCACGAACAGCAGCACCGCCGTCGTGTCCCGCCCCGCCGTGATGTGGGTCTTGATCGCCTCCAGCGCGCCGTCGCTGTCACCCGCGGGTGTGGCGAGCGCGAAGGTAAGCGCGTTGGCGAGGTCGATGAGCATGCCGCACCACAGCTGCGAGAAGTGCGCGGCGACGAACCCGACGATCAACCTCGGGAACAGGTCCTTGACGGTGTAGCGGGTGGCCTCGCTACCACCGGCGGTCATCGTCAGCACCCCGGCGGCCACGAAGGCCAGGACGAAGACGGTGTCCACGACGAGCACCGAACGGCCGGTCAACGCCTGCACCTGCGGCAGGCCCGTGACCTTCGGAGTCACCAGCAGCACCTCGCTGATCACCCCGAACAGGGCGTCCAAGGCCGCGAGGATCGCCGCCGCCAGCCAGTCAAGAATCTGGTCGAGCAGCCAACCCATGGTCAGCCTCCGACGATGCCGCGGACGACCTGCAGCAGGACCGGCGCCAGCACGGCGAGGCCGTAGCCGATCAGCGCGTTCTTCAACGCCCCCTTGGCCTTGTCGACCTGAGCCGGATCACCGCCGGCCGTCGCCCAATAGACCCCAGCGAGGACAAGGAACAGGGTGGCGAGCGCGGCGAGGAGGCTCATCAGCCAGGTCTGCAGGTTGCCGATCACGACCGGCAGCGGATTCGGTCCACCGTCCTTCGGCTCGGCGGGCGCGGCGTAAACGGCGACCGGCGCAGACAGGAACAGCGCCACCATGGCGGTCACCATGGCGGCACGGCGAATGAATCGGAAGCGGGTGAGGGCACGAAGACGTGCCAGGATGCGGAACATGGGCGATTCACCTCCGGCCCCGGCTGCCGTGTGCGGCGCGGCGGGGCGATAGCGGGCGGTCAAAGAGGCAGACCGCCGCCAGGGGACGCGGGCACGGACAGCACCACGAACCAAGACCGTCCCCGGGAGGAGCTCTCCTCCCTTGTCGGGTAGCGGTGTTCGATGAGGTGTCAGCGCACCAAACTGCGCGGCACCCGAGGCGTCCAGTACGCGGGCGGCCGACATGATCCCGCCCCCTGACGGCGGGCGGAAGCACCGTCCGGGTCCGGCCTCATGGCCGCCGTCGGGGGACTTCCGCACCCTCAAACCGGTCCCTGTCAGCCCTGGCGAACACCCCGAGGCCTGACACGGAACTGACAAGGCCCTCACAGGAGCGCCGCCGGGTCTGACGGAGCAGCTCAGCCGCCATCTCTTTGCCGACCCCCTGTGCGGACCGCCCGCGAACAGTCCCCTACTTGTTCCGTCGACTCAGCTCACGCCAGGTGCTCTCTCGCCGCTGCTCTCAGCCGCCGCTTTGCTGTTGGCATAGGTCCAAATGGCCTTCGTCGGTACGGAGTTGTGGTTATGGGCGGGCTGCTCGGCGAACAGTAAATCTTCTAGCTCCTTGGATGGCCCCCGCTCCGCCAGCAGCCAGGCACGCACGCGCCACGCCGCGGCGCCGAGGATCTGAGGAGCCCGCTCGATGAGCTGGTCACGATCCAACAGCGGCAGGAGCTCCGGCAGCGTCTCGTCCAGGCGGCGGCGCACCTGCTCCGATACTTGGGCCGCCGTCACCTCGTCGGCTATCCGCCACTGGTCATCGGCTGGCGACAGGCGGCTGAACCCAATCCGCTGCCGCCAGGTGCCGTGAAAATGCCGGGGAAGCTCCGAGGCGGGCAGCCCGTACTGCTGCCGGTCGCGTTCCCACTTCGGCGCCAGCACCAGGGCCATGTTGATGTAGAAAATCTTCTCCCACTTTGTGGAGTGGTCCGACGTCTGCAGTTCGATGATGAGCGCGTCGCCCTCAGGGGAATACCGGCGGAACACCCGGCCCTTGCCACGTTTGAAGCCGTACCCGGCGAGCTGATCCCCGAGGGCCGTCACGAAGGCGTTGAACATCGGCTGAAGGGACATCAGCGAGGGCTCCTTGTCAGCTACGTGCTACCGCTGACCGATGCGGCGTGACTGAAGGTACAGCCGGTTCCCGGTGGCGGATCGGACTACTGCGAGCGGTGCTGAGGCCAGCGTGAACGAGGACGAGCCCGCTGCGCAGGAACCCGTGCCGGACCCCAGGCGGGCCAAGGGCAAGAAACGATCGGGCGGCAGGAAAGGCCAAGAAGTAGCCGGCGACCGGGCACAAGCCGGTTGATGGCACGCGCCCGCATTGCCCGATCTTGGAACATCGAAGGCCCTGGCTGGGGCTGTCGCCCCTGGCCAAGGCCTTCGCGCCTGGAACGGTACGATCTTCACCGCCCACGGGTACGACACCCATCAACCGTGAAGCCAGCCGGTCGAGGACGGACCGGGGCCGTGTCGACGTGGGACATTGAGCGGGCCTGGTGAGGAGTCTGGCCATGATCCGGCGGATGGACCCGCTCGCCCTGCTGGCGATCGCCATGCTCATGCCGAGCGGTATTTGGGGGCTGTGGGAGGGTGGTGCGTCGGCGGCGGTTCTGGGTCTTCCGTCGATCGGCACGCTGGTGCTGCTCATGTACCTCGCAGGGCCGGCTGCCTTCGTGGCGGTGACCCGCACGCATGTCGTCGTCGGCAACCCGCTCGTCAGGTACAGCGTTCCACGGTCACTGGTCGACGGCGTCCGAGGGATCGATGGGCTCAGCATCGAGCTGCGGGTCGCCGGGCACTCGCCGATTCCGATTGCTGCCCTAATACCTGGCGTGGGCGGTCACAACCGGTTGACCCCGGGCGGATACCGCAGGCGTTTCAACGAGATCACGGCGCTCTTGGACGAGACGCCGGCGACGCTCTCGGCCGGCACGGTGGTGCGCCGGTACCGCTATGCCCACCTCTTCCTCTTGGCGGTGGACGTGCTGGCTCTGGCCGGGATGGTGCTCTACATCAGCACCGACCCATTCACCAGTGCATAGGACCGCACCGGAGCACGGAACAGCCAGAGGTACTTCCCGCGGGACATCAGCCCCTGGACAGGTCAGCCAGTCCCTATTGGTGGTTTTCGCCCACCCCATCGCAGGTTTGCGAAAGCGCTCAAGCGGTCGTGATACCCGAAGCGCCTGCGGTCGGCGGCCGGCCCGGTTGCGTCTCGTGTCCGCTCGTGCCCGCTGCGCGCCACGGTTACTGGCCCACGGATGGCCCATGGTGGCCTTCTCATTAAAAGAAGATCGCGGATGGCGGGTAAGGGGTTCGCACCCCTGCCCGGTACATCCGCTGTTGTCGGGTAGCGCCGATGTCTGCGGGTCCTCTTGGCTGTATGGCCGGCCGACGCGTGGCCAGGGAGAGCCCTAGGCTGACGCCCATGCCGGCGGAGCACGAAGTGATTGACCTAGACGAGCACGATCACCGGCCGGCGGAGTCGGGCGGCATCACCCCTGACCGCCTCGTGGCCAGACGAAAGATGAATGTAAGGCTTGTCGCTGCCTTCGTGGTCGGCGCTGTGCTCGGCGGTGTCGGGGTCAGCGAGCTGCGAGACTCGCGGGACGAGCGGGAGCGGAATGCTTCGGTCTCGCTCGTGGCCTTCCCTGAATCCAGCATTAGCCGGCGTACGGACATCACGACAATCCCGGCCGTCGTTCAGATGGACGGGCGACTGGCAGTGATCAACGCTGGCCCCGCGCCGATCACGGTTCGTGCGGCTGCGGGTCAACGACCCGGCATCCAGGTCCGTGACACCGGCCAGTCTCGGCTGCTACGCCCTGGCGGCACCGGCTGGATCGATGTCCAGCTGCGCATCGAGTGCTCTACCGCGTTCGAGAGCGAGCCGTTGTCGATACGGTTCTCGGTCGAGACCGCCGACCGACAAATCAGAGAGGTCAGCTACCCCGTCGCCGTAGAAGGAAGCGCCTGGGACCGGGGGGCCGAGCAGCCATGCACGTTCATCACCGACTTGGCGAAGCGTGCCGGCTAGCGCTGAAGCGGATCTCCTCGTCGGGCAGTCGTAGACCTTCCCGCGGCACGGCGTGGTCAGGCGGCCACAGTTGTCGCTGCTGCGGCTGTCCGGGCGCCGGCGGTGGCACGCGCGGCGCGGGTCCGTTTCCGGTGTGTGGCGGTCGCGGCCAGTTGCGCGGCGGCCTGCGGGGATGCGACGCCGGTCAGTAGCCCGCTGGCCAGGGCGTGGGCGATGCGCTGGTCGATGCGCCGGGCTCGCATGCGTAGGGCGTCGACGGTGATGCCCATAGCGGCGGCGATCGGTTCGATCGCCCGTCGGCCGAGGCGTAGGTCGATGTAGGGCTGCTCGTCGCAGGCGTCGAGGAGTCCCAGCCCGACCGCCCGTTGCACCAGTAGGTCGGGATGGCCGTAGGGGACAGTGGGGGTGCGGGGTCCGACGATGCGCTCGACGTCGTCAACGGGCACCGCTTCGCCGAGGCGTTGGCGCAGCTCGTATCCGGCTCGCCAGGCGGCCATGCACAGCGACGCGTACGGCGCCGGCTTCGACAGGTCCGTCCGGTCGCGCAGCGCCGCCAGGAACCCGGTGAGGATTTCCGCGTCGATGTCGTGGGCTTCGCCGGACCAGCCGACGCGCAGCTGGCCGGCGCAGCGGCGCAGCGCTGGCATTGCCATGCCCGCTGCGGCGACCACCCACGCCGGCCCGTCAAGGCGTGCGCGCAGGACCAGCTTCCGCCACACGGCGTCACGGGCTGTGTAGGCGCGTGGGTGCGTCAGTAGCCAGTCGCGTAGCGCCGGCAGTGTCATGACACCCGCGGGCAGGCCGCTGCCACCGCCCAGCTTGTCAAGATCGAGTGTCATCGGGTCGGGGTCGCGCGTCAGTGCCGCGAAGGCGGCGTCGACGGCGTCCAGCGGGGAGTCAGGCCAAGCGGTGTCGGACACTGTCATGTCAACAACTCCTTGTCAGCGAGGGGTGCCGATGACACGTCGATGCGTGCCATACCGGGTTGCGACAGTGATTGCGCCACGACGGCCTCACCGACCTCTGACAGCGCAGCTCACCACGTCGACACCGGTGGCCGCGACGGCCTCCGTCGCTGAGGCCGCGGGACGTGGCCCCGCGGCAGCGCTGAGCGTTCGCGATCGCGGTGATCTGACAGTGCCGCCCTGACCTGGGCGTACCCACCTCGGCAGGCTCCTGGGCAGGGTCTGTCGGCGCGAACGGACGCCGTGGCCGCCTCGCCGCCGCGGGATCTGACAATGCGGCGGGAACTTTGACAGACGCCCCCTGTCAGACCAGGGCGGGTCTGACGCCAGGGCCGTTGTCAGACGCTGCCGGACTGACAGTGAGTCCGCTGTCAGCCGGTCGGTCTGACAGAGGCGGTGCCGGCAGGCTGGCGCGTCTGACAGCGCGGGATTGGCATGACACGACGCGCGCTGCCAGCGGCGCGCGAGGTGACAATGGCATCCACGGTGCCCGTCGACGTAATTACCGGTCGGAATGACATGCCGACGTCTGACAGCACGGGCCGCCCTCGCCATGTCATCGATGCTGCTCGCTGACATGGCGGGCGTTGTCCATCACGCTCGGTGTCTGGCAGCGGCCTCAGGTACCGCAAGTGCT
>NZ_VSFA01000095.1 GCF_008119785.1 Micromonospora sp. MP36
CCGTGCTGATGGACCAGTCCTCCCGGGACAACACCCTCGTGGGCGTCGGGCCTCCACCGGTCACTCCCGGGGACGCCGTCTCACCAAAGTCCTCAAGGGACAAACCGCTAGAGCGTTCCCCAGAAGTGCCAGGTGAGAAAGGTAGTCCCATCAACCGCTTCCAGTTCGTCGCCGACCATCAGCAGCGCTACGGCGTGAAGCGGTTGTGCAAGGTCCTCGGGGTGTCCCGCTCGAGCTACTACTACTGGCAGTCGACCGTCGCCGCCAGGGCGGCCCGTGACGCTGCGGACGTGGCCCTGGTGGGCCGGATCCGGGCGGTGCACGCCGAGCATGATGGCACCTACGGGGCACCGCGGATCACCGCCGAACTGCGCGATGCCGGCCTGGCGGTCAACCGGAAGCGGGTCGCGCGGGTGATGCGCCGCTTCGGCGTGCAAGGGCTGCGGCTGCGCAGGCGAACTCGTACGACGGTGCCGGACCCGGCCGCGGCGAAGGCCCCGGACCTGATCGGCCGGGACTTCACCGCCCCCGCCGTCAACCAGCGCTACGTCGGGTCGGGTAGCCGGAGGGAATCTCACCCTCCGGCTCCCACAGAACCGTGCGTAACAGTCTCCCGTTACACGGCTCTTGCCACCCTGATCACCAGAACTCGCGGGTCCATCGCCAGTGCACAAACATTCTGGGGTATCGCTGCGTGATTCCCTGGAAGCAGTGCTTGGCTTTGTTGAACCCGGCCAGCCGTTTATACTTTCTGCGGATCCAGCGCACGAGGTAGGCGTTGATGCGCCGTAGGAGGGGTTGCAGCGCGGAGCGGTAGAACGTTCCGTAGTACTGCATCCAGCCTCGCACGATCGGGTTGATGACCCGGGCGAGTAGAGCGAAGGTGTGGCCTATGCGCCGGTGGGTGCGCCATCGGCGCACCTCGGTGCTGATCTTCTTCAGGGCCGCCTTGCTGATCGCGGGCAGAAAGCACGGGAATGTCACCCCGTGCTTGCTGCGCGCCGCGCGGACACGGAAGTCGAACCCCAAGAACGTGAACGACGTGTTCCCATATGAGCCACGCCGGTTCGCGTCCTTGCAGTAAACGATCCGGGTTTTGGTCGGATGCAGCTGCAGCCCGACCTCTTCCATCCTGTTCCCGATCGCCTCTATCACTTTCGTGGCTTGGCGTTCGCTGACGCAGTGCACGACCGCGTCGTCCACGTAGCGTTCGAAGGTGACGGCAGGGAATTTCCGCGCCATCCACATGTCGAACGCATAGTGGAGGAACAGATTTGCCAGCACGGGCGAAACCGCGGACCCTTGTGGAGTCCCGCGGTCTCGCTGCTGCAAGGTTCCGTCGGGCAGTTGCAGCGGAGCCCGCAGCCAGCGCTCCACATACAGAACTACCCAACGCTGGTCGGTGTTGGCCTCGACCGCCTTGACCATGAGGTCCCAGGGAACGCTGTCGAAGAACTTCTGAATGTCGAGATCGACGACCCAGTCGGTCTTGAAGCAGCGCTCGCGGCACCTGCCGACCGCGTCCAGGGCCGACCGCCCCGGTCGATACCCGTAGGAGTCGGGGTGGAACTTCGGCTCCACCTGCTTCTCCAGTCGGGCCGCGACCACGGTCTGCGCGATCCTGTCCGCGATGGTGGGCACTCCGAGAATCCTGGTTCCTCCGCCGTGCGGTTTCGGTATCTCCACAGCCCGCACCGGGGGCGGGAAATAACTGCCCGACGACATCCGATTCCAGATCTTGTAGAGGTTGTTCTGAAGATCCTTCTCGAACTCATCGATCGAGCAGCCGTCCACTCCCGGCGCGCCCTTATTGGCCTTGACCTTTTCCCATGCCTCCCATACTTCCCACTTCGAGATCTCAAACGACTTGTTCGACGACTTCAGCTCGTCCACGCGACTCCTCCCAGGACTGCCCCTGGTTGATCGAACGAACACAGCCACGGATAGCCCGGCCCCTTCGCTCCACCTCCATTACAGAGGCTTCATCACTACTACAGGCCGGTCCGCCAGCGAGCCCCGCCCCGGTACTCAATCCCTCACGGTTTCCGCCGTTGCGGGACGCTCCCTTTCCCTGCCCGAAGGCAGAACTATCGGGACTCGCTTTCCCACGTTCCACGCGAAAGCAGCAGACCAGGCTCGCGTCGCCTCCATGCCGGGCACCATCTGGCCAGTAGACGGGTTTCCGCCAGACTTGTCCTGGAGCCATATCTACACCCCCAGTTTCGATGCCATCTCATAGGTTTTCGACACGTCCTCAGCGATTCGCTTCCGCTCGCCTTCCTGGTCCCCACCTGACGCCTCTCACGACGCCTTTTCCACATCGCTCACCACGACGGTCTTCAGCCAACGCAGCATGTGGCGGTTTGAAGCCTCCCCCCGCAGGGCGGCTCCGAAGGGCCATACCTTCATCAATCGCGCAGCACCGCACTCGAAAAGGGCACCTACCTCAACATGCGCACCTCTTCTCCTGCGTTCGTGGCACACCGACATCACCTACCTGCCGGTGGGTGACCGCGGGTTCCTCTACCTGGCCACCGTCATCGACCTGCACTCCCGGCGTCTGGCGGGCTGGGCGATCGCCGAGCACATGCGCACCGACCTGGTCATCGACGCTCTCCACGCCGCCCAGCGCACCCGCGGCAACCTGCACGGGGCGATCATGCACACGGATCACGGAGCTCAATACACCTCTCGGGCCTTCGCCGCCGAATGCCAGGCCGCCGGAGTCCGGCAATCGATGAGCGCGGTCGGTAGCTCCGCCGACAACGCCGCCGCCGAGTCGTTCAACGCCACCCTCAAACGCGAGACCCTGCAAGGCCGCCGCGCCTTCACCGACGAACGCGAAGCCCGGCTGACCACATTCCGCTGGATGCACCGCTACAACACCCTCCGACGGCACTCCCGGCTCGGACAGCAGCCACCGATCACCTACGAGAAGAGCACCCGGCCAGCGCCAGCGACGCTGGCCCCGGCCGCATAAACCCCGTGTCCAGGATCAGGGGTCAAGCCCCTGCTGCCGTCCGGCGTGGTTGCTGTCAGGGTTGCTGTCGGCGGCTCTCCGCCGGCGACCCAGGGCGCCCCCCGCCGTCGGGCGGGGGCCGTCGGCGACGAGGTCGACCGCGATCAGTGATTCGGGCATCTTCGGTGTGGCCGGCTGCCACACTCTGTCGTGTGGTAAGTGAGGACGACGGGGCGTCCGATGGCAGGTCAGCGCGGGCGCCGCGCGGCATTCGACCGCTACGCGAGGGCGTCGGCGTAACCAGCGTGGAGCTCTTCTTCGATCTTGTGTTCGTCCTCGGGTTCATCCAGGTCGTTGCGTTGATGGACGACGACTTCACCAGTCACGGCGTGCTGAACGGGATGCTTGCGCTGACCCTGTTGTGGTCGACGTGGTCCATCTATGCCTGGTTGGGCAACAGCCTCCAAGCCCGGGTCGGGCTGATCCGGATCGCGCTGCTGTTTGTGACGGTGGTCACCCTTGTGATGGCGGTGGCGGTCCGGCAGGCATTCACCGGCCTCCCGGGCGCTGCTGTCTCCGGCCCGGTGGTGTTCGTCGCGTGCTTCGTGGTCGTTCGGCTGGTGCATCTGGCGCTGCGCTGGTACGCCATTCCAGACACGAGGCCGCGCATCGTCCTGCTGATCGCCGCACCATTGTTTGTCGCCTCCGTCCTTCTGTTCTGCGCCGCCGTCGTGCCGCAGCGACTGTTCCACGACCCGTGGCTGGTCAAGGCGAGCCAGACCGGGCTCTGGATGCTCGCCATCATCATCGACTATGTCCGCGCCCTGCTGCTGCGGTCGTGGGGGTTGCACATCATCTCGGCCCGGCACTGGGCGGAGCGGCACGGCCTCATCATGCTCGTCGCCCTTGGCGAGTCGCTCATAGCGGTTGGCCTGACTAGCAGCGGCGTGCCGATGACTGGATCGCTCATCGCGGCCCTCGTCTTCGCCATCGTCACCGCCGCCGCATTGGGCTGGACCTATTTCGACGTCGTCGCGATCGCCGCCGAGCGGACGCTGATCCAGAACCCCGTCCAGCGCCGGGTCGCCTACGCCCGCGACGCCTACAGCTATCTGCACCTGCCGATGATCGCCGGCATCATGCTGCTCGCCCTCGGACTGCACAAAGTGGTGACGATCATCAAAGACAACGAACTACACCATTCGACCGCGCGACTGGAGAGCCTGGGGCTCCACGCCCTCTACGGTGGCGCGGCCCTGTTCCTGCTCTCCCACGCCGGCTTCCAACTACGGATCACGCGCCTGCTCGGACGGGTTATCTGGCCACGATTGATTACCGTAGCGCTGCTGGTGGCGCTCATCCCGGCCGCTGGCCAGCTTTCGGCGGTAGTAGCGCTCGGCCTGCTGGCGGCTGTCTGTGCCAGCCTGGTCATCACGGAGGTCCTCGTCGCCGGCGGGCGGCGTAAAGAACTGCGCGAGGCCGCTCTAGCCGGGGGCTTTCGGCCAGAGGGCCCATAAGATCGGGCCGGCGCCACCCTAACCATCAGACCCGAAAATCGAATAGTGAGTGGGCAGGCGGCAGCACCCGGCGGAGCGTAGCGGAGCCGGGTGTTGTGGATGGATGAGGTCAGGCGGCTTCGGGTTCGGCGATGAGAGCCTTGCCGTCACGGATGGTGATCTTTTGACCGGTGAGGGCCTGGAGTTGTGCGGCCAGGTTGCGGGCCCTGCGCTGTTTGTCGATGCGCGTATCAAGATAGTCGGCGCCGAGGTCACGGAAGCGGACAGCAGGGTCGGACAGCAGGTGGTACACGACGACCAGAACCGCGTTGCCGGTGGCCACGATCGCCTTCTGTTTGCCGCGGGCGGTGGGCAGGTGATCGTCGAGAGTGGCCGGGGTGGTGGATGCGGCGACGCCGGCGACAAGGTATACAGACAGGGTTGGGCCTTCGGTCGTGCTGGTTTAGTCGCCTTTGCTCGTACCGGAGGCCCTTCCCCATGTCACGCCACCACGCCGGCCGCCGTCACGGTTGGCGATCTCCACCGGGCCCGCCGGAACCGGAAACCCTTATTTACCAGGCTCTTACGTGCGCTGCGATTCCTGCGCTCACCTGGCTCCTAAGCGCAAGCCGCTCGGGATATCGGTGATAGCCGATCCTGCGAGGCTGGCTGGGCAGTGGAAGGACCAGCACGGCTCGATCCTCACGCTGAACGGCGACGGCACCTACGCCGCGCAGGACTTACGCTTCGCGTACGTCGGCAGCGAAAAGCTGCTGCCGCTCCGGGTCGACCTGCGCCACGAACCGCTGCCGTCGACCGGCACCTGGAAGGTCGTGAAGAACGACGTCCAGCTGGACATCAAGCTCGTCGCCGGCCGGCGATCTTTCGGGGTTCGCCTCCTCCACGTGTACGCCGATGGCGCGACCCTCACCCTGGCCAGCTACACCAGCGACCCGGAGGTCCGCGAACAGTATGTCTACCGGCGCGGCGCTGCGTCGTAGAGCGCACGAGGTGAGAGGTCTCTGCCGCCGGGCTGTCCAAGCAGGATGCGGAAGCAGGCAGGTGCCTGAGCCTTTCGCACAACCTGGTGATCATCGACGGTGATGTGGGCCTCATGGCCGATCACGGTCAACGAAGACGTGCGGCTGCGGCGACCCCAGCCGATCCGCTTGTCACTCACCCCGGCAGTCGACGGACTGCTGACACCCAGCGCGGACTGGGTATGGTTCATTGGTGATCTTCGGTAGCGCATGCCGCCGGTGAGGCTTGCTGTGGCCTCGACCTCGCGATGGCCCGTGTTCGCACCGCTGGTCGCGATCAGTCTGCTGGTGTGCGGCCTGGTGCTCAACGCCGCGACGATCAGCTATGACCTCACGCATTGGGGTGCCGTGTACTACGCGCCTCCGGAGGTGGCTGCCAATCGGAACGGCCTGGCAGATCTCGCCCTCACGCTCTTTGACCAGCTGGCCTTGGTAGTGTCCGGCCTCGCTGTGGTGGGCCTGCTTCTGTCGACTGTGGGGCTCGTGCGCGGCAGAAAGTGGGCACATGTAACGGCAAGCATGCTGATTGCCCCGTTTGCGCTGTGCTGTGGCCTGCAGTTCATCAACGGCAGGAATTCCTTCACGGGAAATCTTGACGACCCGAACAACATCGCGCCTCGGCATACCTTTGCGCCAGCGTGGGTCCTCATCTGCGACCGGCTGGGACCTCCGCTGCTCGTGGGCGCCGCGATCGTCGTCCTGTTCCTGATGTTCATCCCTCCGGTTCACCGACGCTTCTACCCACCACCTCAGCATTGCGACCCGGATGGATAGCGGCCGGGCTACAGGACTTCGCCCGGTAGCCCTTCCTCCGTCACCTGCCCGAGACCCGCAGCGACAAGGAGTTCCTCCGTTTGGCGGAGCCTCACGGCGGTAGTCAGTCCAGTGTGGGCTGCCGCTGCACCAGATTCCCTGGATCGTCAGGTTAGCCTCGCTGAAATTTGCAGAGCTGGAGGTGGCCAGTGGCCCACTGGAACTCGCGCGGGTGTTGGTTGGTCGTCGTTGTGACCGTGGTCGCGATGGCCGCCGGCGCGGTCGCCATCGCCTGGGTCCGCCGCACCGCGTCGCCCTGGCCGGCCGTGACTGGCAATCCGTATGAGATTCCACTCGGACCGGATGGCTGCCCGATCATCGAGGAGCGGCGCCAGTTCGTCGACACCCCTGGCCCCCTCGTGCCGCCCGGCGCCACGGAGGTGTTGCTGTGCACCACACCCACGGCGCTACATACCCCGCGTCCCGGGATGGCGGATCCGCCACGTCAGCGGGTGCTGCGTGGCGAGACCGCCGACTTCGCCTCACTACTCAACCGACTACCCAGCCGCAACCAGGCCTGGCGGCAGTGGCAGCGCCGGCACAGCGGCTGGTGGCCAGATGCCGCTCCCGAGCCGATGGGCGAGGTCTGCCTCTTGAACGGGTACAGCCACGAGTATTCGTTCGTACTGCGCTACCCGGACCGGCCACCGGTTCCGCTGATCTATACGTGTGGCGGCCAGTCGGGTGGCCTCACCTCGGGGATTCGGACCCGAATGGATGACACCAAGCCGCACCTGGTGGACGAGTTTCTGGATCGCTTTCAACGATATTGATCTAGTACATCGACGCAAGTCGACGAAACCCAATGAGACCCCCGCGCCGCAGTCGGCGTAGAGCTCGTTGGTCGTTGTCGGGGACGCCCGCGGATGCCTCGGATCGGTGGGACCTTGTCGATCAGGGTCAGCAGTCGGGTGAAATAATGGCAGTTGCCGCCGGTCAGGGTACGTACGGCATCGGTTTCGGCATCCGCGACCCGTTAGGCAACCGGCCCACGTCGGCCGGATGTTCCCGCGGGGTCGAGGTGCACCCGGCGAGGGGTACCCCATGGTGGGCCCACCTCATGGAGAATGCGGCGGGTGCGACTTGATCTGGACAGCATCGACTGGGCGTCGTTGACGCACGCGTACGGAAGTGCCGAGGACGTGCCTGGCCTCATCCGTGATCTGCGGTCATCCGACGCCGAGGTCCGTAGCGCGGCAATGTACGAGCTGTACGGCAACATTTACCACCAGGGCAGCCGCTACGAGGGGCCGCCGCTGCGAACGCGCTCATCGCGTTCGCAGCGGCCGCCAGTCGCCATGCCGACTACTGAGGTCGGACCGCCTTCGCATTTTCGGTGACATCAATCCGTCGTCGGCCAGGGAGCACCAACGCAGAAACAACTAGCCCGCAGGTACGTCGACTTGTCGACAGCGTTGCACTGTTGCTCCTGTGTACAGAATTTTTTTCGACCACGATTTCCGGCCCGACCGAAGGACTCACCACCCCGCGACATACGTACGCCTTGCTATTTGGGAGACACGAAGGAGAGGAGCAGGAGTCTTTCGGTGCCGTTCGCGATATTGTCCGACGTCGCCTGATCCACATTCACCACTGTTGGACCATTCGGCACACCCCAGCGCTCGACGAAAAACACGCATTCGCTGCCAGCCTGAGCAACCCTGCCCTTACCGATCAGCACGAAAGGTCCAGCAGGCACCTCGTCCATGGCGGCGACATCGACGGCATGCCCGGACAGGAGCTTGAGCGGATCGCCGTTCGGATTTCCGACGTACGCAACATTCCAGGACGCCCTTTCCGGATACGAGTCGACCTTCCGGTAACCCTCGACGCTGACACCTGACGAGCACCGCTCAAGGTCCGCGAGAGCCTTTCGCTCCCCTGTACCGCAAGCAGCGAGGGCGGAGACGGCAAGCAGGCAGAGCACCGATAACCATACCGTTGGGAGGTGAGCGGCCCGCGCCGTCCGCTGGACGGCGCGGGCCCGATAAACGCTGGCCACTTAGCTACACTATCAGCCAACGTGGGTCGAAGGTATTCATCCAGCCACCCCAGGCAAACTCTGTGATAGATCTGAAGTCCGAATAACCAGGCCTGATGTCCTGGCCGTACACGTAGTTCTGCGCATCCTCGTTGAGTTTTCCGGAAGACATCATGCCGACCATCTTTTCAGGACCTTGGTTGTAACCGACAGCCACTAGTTGATCGGTCGTCAACACGCTGTTGTTCTGGTGCTGTTCCGCAGTTTCCTGCAGCATCTTGACCTGATATGTCATAGCGGTGATGGCAAGTTCGTCATCGTAGATCATCTCGTTCCAGGACCTGCCCTCGAAGACCCCCGGGTATTTGTCCGCAGTCGCCTTGAAGGTTTTTTCCTGCATCTGGCAAAGACCGATCGAAGGACCATGCCCGACCAATGCCGACCACACGCCGAGCTTGTCCAGCACGACCTGGCCCGACTCGTAAGTTCTGGCAGCACCGCCTCCCATCGTGCGGAGGCTGCTCTCCTTGATTAGCAGTGCCATGACGGTCGCCGGATCGACCCCCGCGGCGGCTGCGATTTCCTGCACGTCATCGGAGTACTTGAGAAGCTGATCGACAACCGGGACATCCGGGAAATCGTTGTGCGCAGCGAGCGAACTCAGGGCCTCGTCATCCGGCCCCAAGGGCGCACTTAAACGAAAAGCTAAGATCGCAAAACTTCGGCGTCAAGACCGAACACGAGCGGTAAGGACGATGCGCCAACGGTGGACGAATACGGTCACCCACATCACCCAAGGTGATCACCCGGTCGGGCCTGCCGGGACGTCCGCGGCACGACCGCTTTCAAACCGCAGCCCACGGAGCTGGGCGCGCCGCCACAGGTCACGCGTCAGCCGAGGTCCGTACCGGCCACGTTGCCCCTATCGATACGCGTCCACCGCCGCCCATGGCGGTTGCTGGCGTCCGCGAGCGCCAGACCGGATAGCCGTGCTGCATGGCCGCGTTGTCAACGCCGCCTGAACAGCGAGGGTGATCAGCGAACGCGTCCGGTCCTGCACGCCGAGCCCCCTGCAGCCGCACGTGCTAGCCAGGACTGCAGGCATCGCTCGTCGACGAAGGTCGCTGTCCAACCAGTGCGGGCGGACTTCCTGTCCGACTCGGGCGCGAGGATTCCTCGTAGGAAGGGGGGGCGTGTGGGACAACCAGGGTGACGATGTCGAAGATCCCCTGAGCCGATGGCTCAGCAGCCAGCCGCAAGCCAGCGCACAGCCGCCCGCCCGACCGCGCGGTGGTCTGCGGTTTGCGTTCTACGGCCGGATGTCGACCGTCGAGCACCAGGACCGGGTGACGTCCCAGCACTGGCAGCGGGACTGCGCCACCGAGCTCATCGCCGGGCACGGGGTAATCGTCGCCGAGTACTTCGACGTCGGCTGCTCCCGCCGCCGCGGCTGGCAGCAGCGCCCTCAGGCCGCCGCGCTGCTGGCCGCGCTCGACGACCCAGATCGCGGGTTCGACGCGATCGTGGTCGGCGAGTACGAACGGGCGTTCTCCGCCAACCAACTGCAGCACCTGGCGCCCGTGCTCGAACAGCACGGTGTGCAGCTGTGGCTACCCGAGACGGACGGGCCGGTCGATCACCACGACCCCACCCACCAAGCGCTGATCATGATGCTAGGCGCCCAGTCGAAACGTGAGGTCCAGCGCGCCCGGTTCCGGGTCGTCACCGCGATGCGGGCCCAAGCGCGGGAGCAGGGACGGTATCTCGGTGGCCGGCCGCCCTACGGCTACCGACTCGTCGACGCCGGCCCTCATCCGAACGCCGCGCACGCCCGCTGGGGTCGCCGGCTTCGGCGCCTCGAACCGGATTCGGCCACGGCCGGACACGTGCGGTGGATGTTCACCCAACGCCTGGCTGGCCGGAGTCTCGCCAGCATCGCGCGTGCCCTCAACGACGCCGGCATACCCTGCCCGTCGGGCATCGATCCCGACCGCAATCCCCACCGCAGCGGCGACCGGTGGACCCTGCGAACGGTCGCGGCGATCCTCGCCAACCCCCGCTACACCGGCCGGCAGGTCTGGAACCGGCAACCCGCGCACACCGACACCAATGCCAGCCACCCCGACCGAGAACCCATCCGACGGAACCCGACCGCGGACTGGGTGATCTCCAAGCAACGGGTTCACGCCGCGTTGGTCAGCGAACAGGACTTCGTCGCCACCCAGGCCGTCCGCTCCCACCGAACCGCCGACGACGGGACGACGCGCAACTACCTGTTCACCGGACTACTGCGCTGCGGAGCGTGCGGCCGAAAGATGGAGTCGCACTGGGTCAATCAACGCCCCGGCTACCGATGCCGCCACGGCCACACCAGCGCCCAGCGGCCCACCAACCACCGCCACAAGATCTTCTACGTCAGAGAAGACAACATCATCGCAAGACTCGCCGACCACGCTGGCCTCGCCAGCGACGCTTGGCGCCCGCGCGATCTCGCCGCGTTCCTACAGAGAAACAAGATCACCATTGTGTGCAATCAAGGAAACTGCACACCGACCACAGGAGAATCCGCGCAGGTCAACCCGCTCTACCCATGATCGATATGTGGTAATGATGTGTCCGAGGGGATTTGCACACTCCCATGTAGCATCCGTTATACAAACGGGTGCTCATGCGTTAAGCCTAGCACTTTACGATGCGTAACACTACAGGCATGAACTGCCGTGTGGCACCACTTAAGCAAACAACTCGATCCGCCTGCGCCGATGACAATGCACTTGCCAATCGGGACAGGAAGTAGGGCGCCTCCGACAGGCAGAGCCTGTACTGGAGTTCGCGCCGCGAGGCGCCAGCGACAGCGGGGGCGCACCATTTCAAGGGGGTGATGGAGTTGTCATCCTCTCGGGTACGTGCCCTTGAGAACAGCCAGAAGATTACGCAGATACGGTTCTGGGCCAAGATCGTCGATCAGTCTCGCGTTCGCCGCGACCCATTCTTCCTCGGAAATAATCGGATTGTGCGCGACAGCCAGGTCAGGGTCGATATTCACGGCATAGAAAGGGTTGCCGATCATGGCAGCAACGTCACCGGGAGTCCACTCGCCGTTCGCGCTATCCATCCGCAACTCCCGTCACTCAGTCCAAGACTTCGGCCACCCTCGATAGTTTCACACTTCCTCAGCCTCCTGCTGGGAGGAGGGGCCCAGTCGGGCCGGTGTCGCTCATCCCCAGAGGCTTTCGGCCGGACCGGCCGCTTCGTGCGGCGGGATCCAGGGGTCTGCTCCCCCACCATCCACACGAAGCGACAGGATCTCGTCCGAGACAGTCGATCAACGGCGAGTGGCCGCCGGCCAGGCGGCCTGGGTTTCTTCCATCGTGGCGAGTGGGTGTGGTTGGCCGGTCATCGCCGACAGGGCGTCAGCGACCGCGTGTAGGTCGGCCTTGATGTAGGTGGTGGTGGAGGATCCGGGGCTGTCGGTGTGGCCGGCGTAGGCGCGGGCGACTCCGTAGCCGAAGTGGCGTTCCACCCAGGTGAGGGTGGTGTGGCGCAGCCAGTGGGTGGAGATGCCCTGGGCGGCGACCCAGGGCAGGCGGTCGCCGATGCGTTTCCACAGGTGGTCGTAGCGGCGGCTGCTGATCGGCTGGCCGTTGCGGTAGCGCAACAGCTGGTCGGTGGGCAGAACGGCGCCGCGACCGTGGGCGTGTTCGTACAGGTGCTCGGCGAGGTCGAGGCTGACCGGCTGCCACCGCACGGTGCCTTTCTCGGCCAGGCGCACGAGCCCGCTGCGGCGGTCCAGGTCGACAAGCCGC
Organism: Micromonospora sp. MP36; assembly: GCF_008119785.1. Classification (GTDB taxonomy): domain Bacteria; phylum Actinomycetota; class Actinomycetes; order Mycobacteriales; family Micromonosporaceae; genus Micromonospora. The sequence continues at coordinate 12,096 of NZ_VSFA01000095.1, forward strand.
ACGGCGAGGGCCCCGCCGCGCCGGTAGGCACTTTCGGTGTGCAGGCGCAGCAGGAGGGCGTCGAGGATGACATCGTTGCCGCTGGTCCGTGCCACCGCGTTGATCTCCTCCAACTCGTACGGTGTCAAGGCGCGGCGTGTGCTCGGGAGGCGGCGGGGCTTGGCGACGCGGTGGGCAGGACTGGCCGACGCGTCGATCAGACCGTCAGCGACAGCCCGGCGGTAGAAAGCGCGGGCGGCGGCGATGACATGCTCGCCAGCGTGCCGACCGTTGCGGCTGTTACGCCGCGATCGCGCCGTAGCGATCATGTCTTGTTTCATCGCCTCGATGTCACTGGCCGCGACGCGGTTCAGGGGCCAATCACCCCACGCGGTGGCCATGCGCTCCCAGTACGTGCCGTAGGTCCGTCTCGCGCCGGGACCAGCCGCCGCGACAACGCGGGGCAGGTACTCGGCGACCGTTGGCAGAGCGGCCGGCGCGCCGGTGTCGGATTGAAGGTCGGCCAGGGTGACGCCGAGATGGGCCAGGACCTGCAGCGCTGCGGCAACCGTGGCGGGATCAGCAGACACGGTCGCCTCCCGCCACCTCGACGTGCAGATCGGCGAGCAGCCGAGCGACAGCGCCGACCGGGTGCACAACAACCAGGTCATGGGCGACGAGCGCGGCCAGCAACACCGGCTCGCCATACCCAATCCCGCACATACGTCGGACGGAAGCCGGTAGAGGTAGCTCACCTCGGCTACCTACCCTGTGCCGGCCGTCGCCAGCCGAGGCAATAACGAGCACCCCTTGGTGCGGCCGGATGCCGAGGCGGTGTCCCGGCTGCCAGCCCAGCCCCAGTAGGAGGTGCTGCGCGGTCACTCGGCCGCAGCGGGAGGGGACAGCCATCCCCAGCAGAAGCTCAGCAGCGTTGACGACCGCCGGTAGTTGAACTCGGGCAGGTAGTGCCGGCATCGGCACTGGACGGGGACGGGGACGGGCAGGCAGGGCAGCCGGAACAAGCGGACGGATAGCCTGTTCACCGCTCGATCGTGAAGGTTGTGTCATGCCGGTGAAAACCGGAGGAGGCGATACCATCGGCCACGTCGCTCCCGATGGCCGAGAGCCACCGGTGGCCGACGACGCTTACCGCTCCGCGCAGCACCACTCAGCCCAATGATCGGACACCCTCTCAAGGCAGTACCTCGCAACCGCGACGAGATCCGCCTCGGGTCGGGATCGACCTCGCTGCCTTGAGGGCTGCCATCATCACCAGGGGCACGTTCCCGCACGTGCCGAAATATGCTCGAAGCATGATGAACTGGGATGAACCAGGTATGCCCCGACGCGTGCGGAACGCCGCCATGCTCCGGGCCTGCTCCCCGAGTTGCCGCATCAAGAGCCCACTCTGTTATGAGGCGTTGTTTCGACGTCTCGGTGGTATGCTGGGTGAATGACGATCACACTCTGGCCGGTGGTGGACAGGACCCGGGTCGTGCACGCCTTCAAGCCTGGCGAGCCGGCCGCCGTCGAGGGACCGTTCCGCACGCTGCGGGCGCACGAGTGGGCGACAGCAGGAGTCCGCGTCACCCGACGTAGCGGCAAGCGCCTCGGCGGCCAGATGACCATCTTCAGCTCGCTCAACGTCGAGGCAGCCCGCCTTGCCCGGCGAGGGGTCCGCGACGCCGCCGGCCGGCTGGCCCGGGCAGCCGAAGAGCTCGAGTCCGGACCGGAGTTCATGCGGCTGCAGACGATGTTGGCGGACATGCCCGCACATGATGCGGAGAGCGTCGTGGCGGGCACCCTGCCCGACAACGCACCCACGGCTCTGGCGGACGTGGTCAAGGAACTCGCTCGCCGTACCGAGGAGCTACGTGGTGGCGAGTCGGCACTCGCGACGCTCGTCGAGACGATCGCCGGGCGGATCACCGAGGTCCACGAGGGATATGTGCTCCTTGTGCTGGTCAGCGGGCCCACCACGATCGTGCCGCGGTGGATGGCCGTCGCGGCCCGACGGGACAAGGTCGGCCAACTGCTCGCCCTGGTGATGGACAAGCTCGACGCCGCCAGCGCCGTCGTCGAGGCGCTGCCCGCCATCGACATCAATAACCTTCAGGCACACGACACCTTCAGTCCCTTCGGTCGCCGCGATCCTCGCGTCCGACACATCACCGCCGCCGACGAGCGCCTGCTGCGCGGCCAGCCCGAGCCCCTGCGCGTTCTCGTGCCGGTGCGGATCGAGGCATGACCGAGCCGGAGTGGCGCATCCGGTCAGGTCAACCAGCCGACCGAAGCCTGCTCAGCACATTCGCGTGCGCAGACCCACAGGTGGACTGGCAGGTCGAGGTCGAACAGTTCATCCGAACCCAGCTCACCGACTGGACCTTCGACCCGCACGCCACCAGCGGCGACCCACGCCTGCTGTTGGCGTTCGCCACCGCCACCGAGGAGTTGTTCGGCGTGGCCGCCCACGAGCGGGTGGTCATCGAAAGCCCCACCGCGCAGTTCGACGCCACCAAGTTGGAGGTCATCGCCGTCGCCAGGGCCTGGCAGGGCCGACGATTCAGCACCGGCGAACGCGCCAGCGACGTGCTTATGTCCGCCGTGATGACCGACGTCTCCGCCCGGGTCCCACCACGCGACGCCCGCGTCTTCGCGGTCATCCATCAGGACAACCATCGAAGCCTCGCGCTGTGCCAGCGCTACGGGCTGGTCGAGGAGATGACCCGACCGCACCCGAACTACCGCAGGCTCGTCACCGCCCACCGGCCGCGTGAGGCAGCGGACGCAACGTGAGCCATGCCCCCGCCGCGGCAGCGCCGTGGGACGATGCGCCAGCAGGTCCGGTCGATGCGGTCGCGGCGAGCGAGGTCGATCGGCTCAGGCGTGAGCTGGAGCGGCTACGGGCGGAGAATGCCCGCCTGTCGCGCCTGTTGGAGTTGCGTGGTCAGGACACGACACCGGCGGCGGAGCAGCTCGCCGTTCCAGCGCCCGGTCTGGTGGCGATGGCCTCGCCGGTGCAGGACAAGCTTGCCCTGTACGCCGACCGGTTCCGCGCCCGCACCGACGTGCACGCGGTCCGCTGGGAGAACCGCCGCACTGGCGATGCCGGATGGATGCCCGCGGTTGCCGGCGGCTGGCGCAAGGGCATGGACCGCCGGGCAGCCAACCATCTGCCACTGACCGCCGACGTCCTCGGCCGGCATCTCATCGGCGACGCGTTCATCGGCCTCTATCCGTTGCTGACCGACAACACCTGTCACTTCCTGGTCGCCGACTTCGACGGCCCAGCGGCGATGCTCGACGCGCTGGCCTACAGCAAGGCCGCCCGCGGCAGCGGCGTGCCAGCGGCGCTGGAACTCTCCCAATCGGGGCGCGGCGCGCACGTGTGGGTGTTCTTCACCGACAAGATCCCGGCTGCGGTCGCGCGGTCAGTCGGCACCGCGCTGATCCACGAGGCCATGGTGCTGCGCGGCTCCATGGACCTACGCTCCTACGACCGGCTGTTCCCGAACCAGGATGTCCTGCCCGAGGGCGGATTCGGCAACCTCATCGCCGCGCCGTTGCAGGGCCGCCGCCGGCGCGACGGCCTGACCGTGTTTCTCGACCTGGCCACCCTCGAACCGTACGAGGACCAGTGGGCATTCCTGTCCACCCTGGATCGGCTCAGCCCCGGCGACGCGCAACGCGTCGCCCGACAAGCCAAGCGGGCGATGGTCGGCAACGAGGTCGCTACAATGAGCCGCTCGGACGCGACCAAAGTCCAGCCTCCACTGCCCCCGGTCGTGCACGCGGAACTCGGCGCCGGGCTGCGCCTGGACGCAGCACAGCTCACCCCGGCCGCGTTGTCGACGTTCAAGCACGCCGCGTCGATGGCCAACCCCAAGTTCTACGAACTGCAACGGCTACGCAAGTCCACCTGGGACACTCCTCGTTTCGTCCGCGGCTACGACATCACCATCGACGACCACCTGATCCTCCCTCGCGGCCTGCGTCACAGCGTCACCCAGATCGTCGAACGCGCCGGGTCACGCCTGGCCGTCACCGACGCCCGCAACCCCGGCAACGAGATCGACATCGACTTCACCGCACAGCTCAAACCCGAGCAGACCGTCGCGGTCAGCGCGATGCTCGCCCACGACGACGGCGTACTCGTCGCTCCCCCCGGATCCGGCAAGACCGTCATGGCCTGCGCCATGATCGCCGAACGCGCCACGTCCACCCTGATCCTGCTCGACCGCAAGGCCCTGGCCGAGCAGTGGCGCACCCGCATCGAACAGTTCCTGGGTACCAAGCCGGGCCAGGTCGGTGGCGGTCGCCGAAAGCTCACCGGCGTCGTGGACATCGCGATGCTGCCCACCCTCGCCCGCCGCGATGACATTGCCGAACTCACGCAAGGCTACGGGCAAGTCATCGTCGATGAGTGTCACCACCTCGCCGCAGCCGCCTACGACCACTCCGTCAAACGCATCGGCGCCCAGTTCTGGTTAGGCCTCACTGCCACACCCACCCGCCGCGACGGACTCAGCGAACTCGTTACCTGGCAACTCGGGCCCGTCCGTCACATCCTGGCCCACGACGAACCAGGCACCCTCATGGACGCCGGGACAGCGCACGCGGGGCCCAGACGCGTGCTACACGTACACGAGACCGGATTCCGCTGCGAGGACCTCAACCTGTCCGCTCCAAGCGCCCTCGCCGAGGTCCACCGCGCGCTCGTCACCGACCCGGTCCGCAACACGCAGATCGCCAACGACATCGCGGACGCGCTGGCCCGCGGACGCAACTGCCTCGTGCTCACCCGGCGGGTCGCCCACCTCGATGCCCTCGCAACCCTACTGGCCGAGCACGGCCATACCGCCTTGGTGCTTCAGGGCAGCATGTCCACCACCGCCCGGCGCGCCGCCGTCCACCGACTCGCCGACACCAAACCCGGCGATGGAGTGCTCGTCATCGGCACCACCCCATTCATCGGCGAAGGCTTCGACGCCCCAGCACTCGACACCCTCTTCCTCGCCGCCCCGATCTCCTTCGACGGCCTGCTCATCCAATGCGCCGGACGCGTCGTCCGTGCGGCACCTGGCAAAGACAGCGCCGAAGTCCACGACTACCACGACCAGAACGTCCCAATCCTCGCCGCCTCGCTCCAACGCCGCATGCCCGGCTACCGCGCTCTCGGCTTCACCAGGACATGAGCGGCGCACCAGCAGCGAACGGGCGCAGGTCCATAACGCCGCTCAACGATTGATCCCGGAGGTCCGCAGTGCGCGGAGCCGCACCGACGATGCTCCTCGTCCACAGTCCGCTCCTCACCCCGGCGATGTGGGACTCCCTGCGCCCGCACCTCGAAGCGGCGGGCTGGCGCGTTGCCGCACTGGACCTCCGCCCCTTGGTCGAGGCGCCGTCCTTCCACGCGGCGGTCTGCGCGGCAGCGGCCGCCAGCGTCGCCCCCGGTGCGCCCACCGTCGTCGTCGGCCACAGCCGCGCGGGCGCCTACTTGCCCGGCATCGCCGATGCGGTCGGCGGTGATCGGCTGGACGTCGTCTTCCTGGACGCCCGCCTGCCGCATCCGGGCACCATCTGGGTTGGATCAGTGCCGCCGGAGCGGGCCACGTGGCTGCGGTCGATGGCGGGGTCGGGCCGGCTGCCGACGTGGGACACCTGGTTCCCCGCCGGCTCCCTCGACGGCCTCCTGCCCGACCCCGGCCAGCGGCGCCAGGTGCTGCGCGGCTCACCCGAGCTGCCGTGGAAGGTCGTCGCCGAGGTGCTGCCCGAACCGGGCGGGGCGTGGAACTCCGCCAGACACATCTACCTCCAGCTGAGCGCCGCGTACCAGCCCGTGGCAGAGCAGGCGGCAGAATGCGGGTACCTGGTCCGGAGCCGGGACGCCGATCACCTGGCGATGGTCACGCGGCCCACGATGATCACGGAGCTCCTTCTGTCGGCATTGGAGGCATAACCGGCGATCTATCAGTGCAACCTGCCGAGGGAGCTGAGCATGGGGCCGCATCGTGCAGGCCAGGAACGAGGCAACGGGTAAGGGTGGTGCCGAGCGCACAACCGCCGCGGCTGGGAGTACTCGTAGGCTTCCGGTCCCGTTGCGGCGCCGATGCCGGCGGAGATGCCGGTTACCCGTCCGCCGGGTCGAGCAGGTAAGACAGCCCGGTGACCTCCAGAAGTCGCCGCACCCATCGGCTGGGCGAAACGACGAACGGGCGGCCCGCCTTGTGAGCGGCGTTGCAGGCGTAGACGAGCGTGGAGAGCACGGTCGAGTCGATGAAGGTGACCTCTGACATGTCGGTGAGCATGCGCGTCACGTCCGGCCGCTGAAGCTCGCCGGTGAGCGCCTCCCGCACCTCCCGGTCGGCGGCCAGATCAAGTTCTCCGGACAGCCTGACAGCGCTGGTGTCCCCGGCCCGATCGATGCTGCACTGCCAAAACGGCACCTGCATCGGCGCATCCTATCCGCCGCAGTGCTGCCCATCGTCAGCCGAGGCCAAGATCAGGCAGCCCGACTCCGGGGATCGGCAACTGTTGACCTTCCCAAGGCCGAGGCTGGCGCCGGTGAGGGGGCCTGCCTCGCAGGTGTGCCAGTTAGGGCGCCGAGGTCGGTGCCGCCAGGTTGGTGAGCATCCGCTTGTAGGCGGTGGGATGCACGATCGGAATGCCGTACTGGTGTGCCTTCTTGGCCTTTCCGGACATGGTGTCGGGGTCGGCGGCGACGAGGAGGCGGGTCTTCTTGGTGACGTTGTCACCCACTTGCAGACCTGCTGCTCTGGCCTCCTCTTCCCACTCCCACCGTGGTGGCTGCATCGCGCCGGTGAAGACCACCAGATCGCCGGGCTGAAGCCTCCACGTGTCGGTTCGGCGGCGCTGCTGGGGGATGCTGCTGGCTGCCGCGATGTTCAGGGCGTCGTCGACGTCGGTGCGTTGCAGGCCGAGCAGCCCGGCCACCTGGTCGAGGTCGTGGCGCTCGGAAGCGGTCACAACGCCGTCTTCGACCGCGACCTGCGCCAGCCCGGCGAGGTAGGCGCGGTGCAGGTGCTCGACATCGGCGCGGGCGAGCCCGAACGCCTCCGCCGTGGCGACGAGAGCGTCGGCCTCGGTGGCCGAGATGTGCCGGTCGAGCAGCGCCTGGTCGAGCAGATCCAGGTAGGCATCGCCCTGAGGCTCGTGCAGCCGGGGCAGCCGATCGATCAGTCGGGCCAGGAAGTGCTGTTCCCGGTGCCCGGCAGCGCGACGGTGAACCGGTACTACCTGCTCGGTGGCCATGGGTGGCCACGGGAGCCTGGCGGACGCCGTCACCGCGGCCGCCCAAGGAGGTGGGTTCCCGGCTGCGGTGAGGTAGTGGCCGAGCAGCTGGGCGGCGGCTCGGGCGTCATGCAGCGCGGAGTGCGCCCGGTACGGCGGTAGCCCAGCCGTGCGGCAGCAGTCATGCAGGCTGCGCCCGGCCGACGGCAGGAAGTGCGAAGCCAGCCGCATGGTGCACAGGCCGTTCGCCGGGTCGATCGGCACCTGGATTCCTACTCGCTGGTACTCGGCGAGCAGAAAGGAGGCGTCGAAGGGCAGGTTGTGCGCGGCCAGCACCCGGCCGCGCAGCAGCCCGGCAAGATCGCCGGCGAGCTGCTCGAACCGGGGGGCCCGTCTCGCCTCGGCGGCGGAGATGCCATGGATGAGTTGCGGGCCGAGGTCCCGGTCGGGGTTGACGAGGCTGCACCATTCGTCGGTGATCTTACCGGTCTCGTTGACGTGCACGACGGCAACCTCGACGATGCGGTCGTGCCAGCTTGTACGCAAGCCGGTGGTTTCGAGGTCGATGACCGCGTACATGAAGGCCCTCCCCCTACACCGGTGCCACGGCGGCGCTGCCGACGGCCGCACGTAGTCGCGCCAGCCACCGCGGGGGCAGCGGCTGCGGCTCACCAAGGGAACGCAGATAGGTGCGGCGGTATCGCGCCTGCTCCGTGTCCTGCCACAGCTGGGCCGTCGTCGCGACAACCGAGGTCAGCGCCAGGGCGGCTGCGGCGACCGGCGACGCGGCCGCGGATTGGGTGCCTGCTCGCTGCATGAGTACCTCCGGGTCCGGCATCTCCGTGGCCCAGGCGAGCGGGGCGAGCTTCGACTTCGTCACGGTGCGATGCCGCTCTACCGCCTTGGCGTAGCTGGCGCGGTGCTCGATGATTTCGGTCAGGAGATCGGGGATCGTGAGGATGTGGTGTCGCAGCGCGGCGACCAGGTCGGTCGGCAACAGGTGGGCGATCTGGTCGAGGATGCCGGTCGGCGTATCGGCGGTCCAGTCGACTAGGCACCTGTCCTGCAGCATCCACACGATCCGGCCGAGTTGTTCGGGGTCCCGCTGGATTTCCTCGAAGCGCACGACCCATGCGCCGCCGGCGAGTCCGGTGGGGCTGAGCCGCCAGATGGCCAGGGCGTCGGCGCCGTCGCTGTCACGGCCGACGGTGAGGATCCCGTGACCGCGGGCTCCGGGCACGTAGTCGATCGGTACGGACAGTTCGGTCTCGGATGCATCGACGTCGGACGCCATCTCAGGTCCTCAATGGTGGGCAGCAGAAACATCGACTGTAGGCAGCCCCGCCGACGTTTCGGCTCAGCTGGAGAGCCGACCTCGCCTCCTCCCAGAGTGTGAGGCCGGCGCGGTGAGTGCTTGGTCCAGTAGCCTGGCTAGCTTTGCGGCGCGCGTGGGGTGGTGGTGTGCGATCCAGGCGACGCGTCCGGTGAGGTGTTCGGTGAAGGCGGGGTGGCCGGTGTGGTTCTGCGCTTGGAGGCCGGTGCGGGTGGCGTTGTGGAGGATCGCGCGCAGGCGGTCGTATTCGTCGCGGGGTGCGGCGGGCCGGTGGTTGACGACGAGTCCGGCGAGGAGTTGCCGGTCGGCTTGGCTGCGGACGTGTGTCTTGTCGGGGTGGATTCGGAAGCCCTCGTCGCGCACGATCGTGGTGACGGCGGCGATGAGGTCGGTGGTGCGCCGGTTGGTGAGGTCGCCGGAGAAGGCGAGGTCGTCGGCGTATCGGGTGTAGGTGACCGCGAAGGCGTCGGCGAGGCCGGTCAGGCGTCGGTCGAGGCGGTAGGCGCACAGGTTCGCCAGTGCGGGTGAGGTCGGCGCGCCCTGCGGCAGATGGCCGGTGCGCAGGGCCGCGAGTCGCGCCGACCGGTGTGGCAGGTCGGCGGGCGCGTGACGCAGGACGGTATGTGGGGTGCGGGTGGTGAACAGTCCGGTGAGGGTGTGGGCGACGGGTTCGGGGTAGCCGGCGGTGCGTAGCAGCCCGTACACCCGGGTGGCGGGGATGTGGGTGAAGAAGGCGAGCAGGTCGATCCGGACGACGACCGGCTGCCCGGCGTGAGCGGCGGCGAAGGTGTGCGCGGAGCGGCTGGGCACGAAGCCGTGCGCGGCGGGGTGTACGGGGATCGGGCCGAGTACCTCGGCCAGAAGCCGCCGCTGCAGGGCGCGCAGCCGGGGTTTGGGTGCTTCGATGAGCCGCCCTCGGTCGGTCCACTGGTAGCGGTAGTGGTGCAGCCGCTGGTCGGTGGCGCGGCGGTTCATGTCGCGCCGGTCTGCGTACCAGTCGAGGTGTTCGGTGCTCAGGTCGAGCATTGAGGCCAGAGCGCCGATGTCGTCGATGGCCGGGGTGTGCCAGGGGTGGCGTACGGTGCGGGTCGGCGCCACGGGGCGGGCGCGGATGACGATTGGGCGGCCGTGTTGTCGGGCGGCGGTGACCGCGCCGCGAAGCGGTTCGAGGGTGGCGAGGAAGGCGGCCAGCTCGCGGGGCCGGTCCCGTGGTGGGTGCGGGTAGGCGACCAGGACCGCGTCGGCGATCGGCCACAGCCAGCGCCGCCGGACGCCGAGGACGAGCCCGCCGCGGTTCACGAGATCGGGGCGGTGCCAGCCGCCGTCGGCGAGGAACGCGTCGGCGAGCGCGGTGGTCAGGGCGCGGACGGTGGTCACGGCCGGGCCGGGTGCGGTGGCGGCGTGTCCCGACGATGCCCGGTCGTGCGGGTGCACAGGCTCGCGGAGCGTGCCGACGCACCTGTGGTGTGGTGCCAAGGTGAGTGTGACGTCCCCGGGGTTGCCCCGGAGAGACCGTGACCGCGCCCCGTGCGGGGGCGCGGCGTGGTCAGCTCGGGACACGCCGCCATTCGTGCAGCTTAATGATTCCGAGCGGCTAGCGGTGGCGCGCTGCGCCTGGCGTCGTCGAAGAGAACCGTTTCGGACGGTGATGCGTCCTAACCTTGCGTGATGGACGTGGGCGATGGGGAGCTGTTGCGCCTCATCGGTGAGGGTGACCGGCGGGCGTTCGACGTGTTGTATGCGCGTAACGCGCCGTGGTTGGTGCTGCGGCTGCGCCGCCGGTGCCGGGATCCGGAGTTGGTCCGGGAGGTGTTGCAGGAAACGTTCCTGACGGTGTGGCGGGCGGCGGCCAGCTATCGCGGGGACGGGGCGGTGGTGGGTTGGCTGTGGGCGGTCGCGGTCCGCCGGCTGATCGACGCTCGGCGTCGTGCGCTGGCCCGCCCGCAGAGCGTGGGGTCACCGGGCGAGGAGATTCTGGCGTGGTCGCCGTCGGCGGAGGAGGAGGTGATGGCCGGGGCGTACGACGCGGATCTGGAGCGTGCGCTGCACCGGTTGGCTCCGGAGCTGCGGGCGGTGTTGCAGGCGACGGTGCTCGACGGGTTGAGCGTGCGGGAGGCTGCGGTGCTGCTCGGGTTGCCGGAGGGCACGGTGAAGACCCGGGCGATGCGGGCCCGCCGCGAGCTGAGGGAGGCGTTGTCGTGACGGGATTTCACCTGGATGCCCGGGTGCTGGCGGCGTACGTCGAGGATCGTCTCGCCGAGGTTGACGCGTGGTCGGTGGAGGCGCACCTCGACCGGTGCGGGGCCTGCCGATCCGGCATCGCCCTCGATGCGTCTGGGGTGCGGCTGGTGCAGACAGTCGGGATGGTATTCGGGTCCCGGCTGCCGGCTCAGGGGCGCGTGCGCCGGGCGACCCGATGGCGGCGCATCAGGGTGCTGGTGGGTGGCGGGCCCGCGGCTCGGGGGGCGTGGTTGCTTGCGGTTGCCGTGACCGGGTTGCTGGCCGCGGCTGTGGCTGTCGTGCCGGCGGTGATCCCGCCGTGGCTGCTCCTGCTCATCGCGCCGGCCCTGCCGGTTCTCGGTACCGCCGCGTCGTACGGGCCGCGGACCGATCCGTTGCACGAGTTGGTCGCGGGGACCCCGCACGGTGGGCTGCGGATCGTTCTGTGGCGCACCCTCGCGGTGCTCGCGGTCACCGCGCCGGTCGCGGTGCTCGCCGGTGCCGCGGCGGGCACCGGTACGCCGGGCATGTGGCTGCTGCCCTGCGTCGGGTTGACCGCCCTGACGCTGGCGTTCGGCTCGCTGGTCGAGCCCGCGCACGCCGCCCTGCTGGTGGCGGGGTTGTGGGCGGTGGTGGTCCTGGCGCCGATGGGCGGGGTGACGGTCGTGGTATCCAGCGGCCCGGTGTGGCTGGTCGTCACCGCGGTCGCCGCGGCGCTGATGTACGCGCGCAGGGAGCATGTGGGGAGACGAGCGGCATGACGACGGTGAGTGTTGAGGGCCTGCGGGTCAGCTACGGCAAGCGGGTGGTCCTCGACGGTCTGGACCTTGAGCTGGGTCCGGGCGTACACGGGCTGCTCGGCCCGAACGGCGCCGGCAAGACGACACTGACGCGGGTGCTGGCTACGGTGCTGCGACCAGACCGGGGCGACGTCCGGCTGCTCGGCCACCGCATCGACGATCACTCAGGATTGCGGCAGGCGCGCCGCCGATTGGGCTACCTGCCTCAGACCTTCGGCTTCTACCCACGCTTCACCGTGCGGGAGTTCGTCGAGTACTTCGCCTGGCTGAAGGAAATGCCACCGGCGCGGATCCCCCTCGCGGTGGACCGGGCGATCGAGCGGGTCGGGCTCCTCGACCGCGCCGACGACCGGATGAAACAGCTGTCCGGCGGGATGCTGCGGCGCGCTGGTATCGCCCAGGCCATCGTGAACGACCCGCGGCTGCTGCTGTTGGACGAGCCGACCGCCGGTCTGGACCCCGAACAGCGGGTGCAGTTCCGGGCGCTGCTGCGGGAGGTGGGCCTCGACGTTGTCGTCCTGGTCAGCACCCACCTGGTCGAGGACGTTGTCGCGGCGTGCACTCGGGTCAGCGTGGTCGACGGCGGGCGGCTGGTCTTCACCGGCCTGCCCGACGAGCTGATCGGGACCGGCGGGGACAGCGACAGTGGCGACTCTCCGATCGAACGCGGCTACACAGCGGTCCTGCGCGGCGCGCGGACGGCACCACGGTGAGGCGCGCGCTGCGGGTCGAGGTACGGCGGGGAACGGCACCGTTCGCCGCGCTGGCGATGTTCGGCGCCGGCGTGTGGATGCTGGCGGTGCACCCGGACGACTGGGGCGGCCGGTGGGCCGGTCTCGCCAACTACCTGCGAATGTCGATGTTGATCCTGTGTGCGCTCATGATCGCCGCAGGGGCGTGGCAGGCCGGGCGGGAACGACGGCGCGACATTGACGAACTGCTCGCCTCTGCCCCGCGGCCGGGCTGGCAGCCGCTCCTGGTGGCCTGGCTGGCCGTCGCGCTGGCCGGCACCGCCGGCGTGCTGGTCGCATTCGCCGGGGCGGCGGTGCTGGTCGCCCGGGTCGCGACCTACACCGGCGGCGGCTGGTGGTGGACCCTGGCCGTCGGCATCCTCGCCCTGGGCGCAGCCGCCGCCCTCGGTGTGTTCGTCGGCCGGATTTTCTCGCTGCGGGTCGTGGCGCCCATCGCCGGTCTGGCCGCGTATCTGGGACTGGGAATCGCCACATACTGGGCCGGGAGGGCCGCCGCCTGGCTCTCCCCCGTCTACGGCGGCTGGGCCGCCGACCGGCTTGTCCCCGTCCGGGTCACCGCGCTGCAGGCCGCCTGGCTGGCGGCAGTGGCGGCCCTGATGCTCGCCGCCGCCGCGCGGCTGCGCCGCACGGCGATCCTCGCAGGCGGACTCGCCATCGCCGTCGCGGTACCCATCATCACCGGACCGGCGGCGCGTCGCCTACCGGCCGACCCAGCAGCCGTCGAACTTGTCTGCACGGCCACCGGCCCCCAGGTCTGCCTGTCCAGGATCAACGCCTTCCTGATCGACGACGTCACCGCAGTCGCACAGCCAATCCTCGCCCACCTCGACGGAATACCCGGCGCACCCAGGCGGGCGGTTGACCAAGCCGCCCAGCCAGACGGGCAGCCCATCGGAGAGAACCACGAGACGGTCTGGCTCAACCTCAACTACCAGTCGACCGCCTTGGGTGGCCTGACCAGCCCCGACCAACTCCGCGCGGACTTCCGCCAGGTCACACGCCCAGCCTGCATGGACGCCTCTGGACGGCGCGAAGTCGACCAACAGGTCTACCTGACCGATGCCCTGGCGACCGCCTGGATGCTCGACGAGCCGCCGACAGCCGACACGCCCCTCGCTCGGCTCCGCGCACTGCCAATTCCGGAACAGCGCGCCTGGTTCGCCGCCTATCTCGACGCGGCCGGTCGTTGCGACGGTCCATCCCTGATCCGGCTCGGGCAGCTGTGAGCCGCAGACTCCTCGCGCTGCACCTGTCCGCCCGAGGCGGACCCGCGTTCGCGGCCAGCCTCACCGTCATCACCCTGCTCGCCTGGGCCGGCGGGAGCTGGCTCGCCAGCCGCCCCTACTTCGACGGGCCTGCCGCCCGGATCCCGGTTGTCGCACTCGCGCCGCTGCTCGCCGTACTGCTGATCGGGCCCACACTGAACGGAGCCGACGAGGACCTCGAACGCAGCACACCACTGCCATGGCGCACCTGGCGTGCCGGACACATCCTCCTCGCCGCCCTCGCAATCGCCGCAGCCCTCAGCCTGACCGGATTGCACAAGCCGCACGTGTTCGGCGCCTACGCGCTGATCCGCAACACACTCGGATGCGTCGGCCTCCTCACCGGCGCCGCAGCGCTCCTCGGCGCACGCCTGGCATGGCTACCAGCCTTCATCTACATCACCGCCGTCTACGCCGCCGCACCCCGCCACGGCAACACGGCCGCAACGATCTGGGCCTGGCCCGTCCAGCCCTCCAGCAGCGGAGCATCCTGGACTGTCGCCACCGGCCTGTTCATCCTTGGAACCGCCAGCTACATGACGTACGGATCCAGACCTCGTGATCCGGTGAGGTAACGGGGCGCCGGTAGCGTTAGCGGCGGGTGCTCGAGCGGGACACCGACGTCGCGTACGGCATGTTCGGCGACCGACTGCTCGTGCACCCACCCCAGCGTCGATGGCCTCCAAGGACGGGATGACGCCGCGATGGCCAGTCCGAAACCTGGACGGCTGGAGCCAAGCGTGGCACCAGACTCGTGGCGACCGTGGTGGGCCCGGCCGATGGACTTCGCCGTGCCAGGTTAGGCAGAACTGCGGTCTGGTCGCCGACTCGAATACGGCCCACGGGCGCGGGAGCCGTCGTGCGGATACGATGCGCCGATGCACGTGCCGCTCTGGCAACACACCATCGACCGACTGGACGACACCAGTACGGTCATGTTGTCCGGAGAACTCGATCTATCCGCAGACCGGGACATTCGCGAAGCGATCACCAACGAGCTTCAGCGACCCGGCCTCACCCGCCTGCACATCGACATGTCGGCGGTCACCTTCATCGACTCCACCGTGCTCGGCACGCTCGTCTACGCCTACAACGCCGCACACGACGTAGGTCGCCACCTCACCGTCTCGCCGAGTGAACGTGTGCGCCGAATCGTGGAGATCACTGGACTGTCGTACCTGCTTAACCCAGCGGACCGATAGGGACCTACCACGGTGTCGGGCCGTCTGCCGACGTGGGACACCTGGTTCCCCGCCAACTCCATCCACGACCTCCTGCCCGATCCCCGCCAGCGGCACCAGGTACTACACGACCTACCCGAGCTGCCGTGGAAGATCCTCTCCGGGGTGTTGCCCGCGCCGGGCGGGGCGTGGAACGCCGCCAAGCACATCTACCTCCAGCTGAGCGCCGCGTACCAGTCCGCCGCAGACCAGGCGGAAGAATGCGGGTACCAGCTCCGCCGCCGAGACGCCGATCACCAGGCGATGGTCACGCAAGCCTGCGATGGTCACGGACCTGCTTCTGTCGGCATTGCAGGCATACCGGCGGAGCTGACCATCAACGCGCTGTGGGTCTCCTCGTCGGGGAGCGCTGGCTTCTGCAGATGGTCTTGCGGAACGGATGGCCGCACGGCCGGCCGGGGGCGCGGTCAAGAGGGCCTACGCTGTGACACCATGTCGCCGGAGCGTGTGATTGACCTGGACGAGCGCGATCACCAGTCGGCGGCGTCGGCTGGCGCCACCCCTGATCGCCGCGTGGCCAGACAGAAGATGAATGCACGGCTCGTCGCTGCGTTCGTGATTGGCATTGTGCTTGGTGGCGTCGGTGTCAGCGAGCTGCGGGACTCGCGGGAAGAGCGAAAGCGGAACGCTTCCGTCTCCCTGGTGGCCTTCCCCGCTTCGGTCAGTGGCGGGGGTTCCGACGTCAAGGACGTCTTCCAGGTGGACGGGCAACTCGCAGTTGTCAACGCCGGCCCTGCGCCGATTACGGTTCGTGCAGCTACTGGTCAAGGACCTGGCGTCCTCGTACGTGGCACCGGGAAGTCTCGGCTGCTACGCCCCGGCGGTACCGGCTGGATCGATGTCAACGTGCGCCTCGAATGCTCGGTCGCGTTCGGAAGTGAGCCGTTGTCGATGCGATTCTCGGTTGAGACCGCCGACCGGCAGATCCGAGAG
>NZ_VSFA01000096.1 GCF_008119785.1 Micromonospora sp. MP36
GAGGGGGGGTGGTGGTAGGGTACGCATCCCCAGGAGCCGATCTAGTGGGATCTTTCCTATAGGATGTTCGCCTGCTAGTGTCTACCTGCTCACATCGTCACAGTCAAGGGGCCGAAGGAGACGAGATGACGGAAACGACGCGTGGCCGGGTCCGCCCCGCCCGACGGCTCACCCTGACCGAGGACGTGTACGAGACGATCAAGGGCTTGGTCATGGACCACACCCTCCCCCCGAGCGAACGGGTGAACATCGACGCTCTGGCCCGAGAACTCGACGTCTCCCCCACCCCCGTACGAGAGGCGCTGGCGCGGCTGGAATCCGACGGCCTCGTACGCAAACGCCCGCTGTCCGGCTACACCACGACCCCACTGCTGAACCGGGCCGAGTTTGACGACCTGTTCGACATGCGCATGCTGTTGGAAGGCGCCGCCGCCGCCCGGGCGGCCACCAATGCCTCCGCCGCAGGCCGGCGTGGGATCAGCAAAGCCGCCGACGCGACCATCGGGATCGAGGCCGGCGACGGATACCGCGAGCATGCCGCGTTCACCGCGCTCGACGCGAAGTTCCACGACCTCATCGCCGAGGTCGCCGGCAGCGTGCTGCTACGCGAGGCCATCAACCGGCTTCACGCGCACCTGCACCTGCACCGGCTGTATTTCCCGGCCGCCAAGGCCGCGGACACCACCGTCGAGCACCAGCGCATCGCCGAGGCCATCGCCCTCGGCGATCCGGAGGCCGCAACGGCGGCGATGCGCGACCATCTGGCCGCCGGCCGACAGCGGCATCTGCCGGCCTTCGACCAGCTGCCGCCAGCGGGCCCACCCGCGCCAGCGCCCTGACCCCCGGCCGGCACGCACCGAGGAGCCAGCTTGCGCATCGCCCTGTTCATCACCTGCGTCAACGACATCGCCTTCCCCCAGACCGGCATCGCGGTCACCCGCATCCTGGAGCGGCTCGGCCACACCGTCGACTTCCCCACCGCGCAGACCTGCTGCGGCCAGATGCACGCCAACACCGGATACCGCGCCGAGGCGCTGCCGATGGTCCGCAACTACGTCGACGTCTTCGACCGCTACGACGCGATCGTCACCCCGTCCGGCTCGTGCACCGCGATGGTCCGCGACCAGTACCCGCATCTGCACCCCGCCGCTGCCTCCGTCGCCGCCCGCACCTACGAGCTGTCCGAACTACTCGTCGATGTCCTCGGCGTCACCGACGTCGGAGCCGAGTTCGCCGAGCGGGTCACCTACCACCCGACCTGCCACGGCCTTCGGATGCTGCGGCTAGGCGACAAGCCCCTCGCATTGCTGCGCCAGGTGCGGGGCATCCAGCTGGTCGAACTCGGCGACGCCGAGGAGTGCTGCGGCTTCGGCGGCACCTTCGCCCTGAAGAACCCCGACGTATCCACCGCGATGCTCACCGACAAGTGCCGCCGGGTCCTGGACTCCGGCGCGAGCGTGCTCGCCGCCGCCGACAACTCCTGCCTGGCACACATCGGCGGCGGCCTCGGCCGCGGCCGGTCCGGAGTCCGGGTGATGCACTACGCCGAGATCCTCGCCTCGCCCGGAGCACCCGCATGAGCCAGCGCGCCACACCTCCCCACGGCGGTGGCCGGATCACCGCTCCCCTGCCCTTCCCGACCGCCGCTCGGCCCGAGGTCGCCGACTCGCAACTGCGCGCCAACCTGCGCCGCGCCACCCGCACGATCCGTGGCAAACGGCAGCGGGTGGTCGACGAGGTGCCCGACTGGGCGGCGCTGCGCGACGCCGGTGCCGCGATCAAGGCCGACGTGCAGCGCCGCCTGCCCGAGCTGCTGGAGCGCTTCGAGGCCGCGGCCACCGCCGCAGGCGCACGCGTGCACTGGGCGCGCGACGCGGCCGAGGCCTGCCGCGTCGTGGTCGAGCTCAGCCGCGCGGCCGGCGCGACGGAGGTCGTGAAGGTCAAGTCGATGGCGACCCAGGAGATCGAACTCAACGAGGCGCTGGCCGAGTCCGGCATCGCCGCCTACGAGACCGACCTCGCCGAGCTGATCGTGCAGCTCGGCGACGACACCCCGTCACACATCCTGGTACCGGCGATCCACTACAACCGCGCGCAAATCCGCGAGATCTTCCGCCGCCGGATGGCCGACGCACCCCCGGAGCTCAGCGACGAACCGCGCGAACTGGCCGAGGCGGCGCGCACCCACCTGCGACGACGGTTCCTGTCGGCGAAGGTCGCCGTCTCCGGCGCCAACTTCGCCGTGGCCGACACCGGAACGCTGGTGGTGGTCGAGTCGGAGGGCAACGGGCGAATGTGCCTCACCCTGCCCCAGACGCTGATCAGCGTCGTCGGCGTCGAGAAGATCGTGCCCAGCTTCGCCGACCTGGAGGTGTTCCTCCAGCTCCTGCCCCGCTCCTCGACCGGTGAGCGGATGAACCCGTACACGTCGATGTGGACCGGCGTGACACCGGGCGACGGGCCCCAGGAGGTGCACATCGTCCTGGTCGACAACGGCCGCTCGGCGGTGCTCGCCGACCCGGTCGGCCGGCAGGCGTTGTCCTGCATCCGCTGCTCCGCGTGCCTGAACGTCTGCCCCGTGTACGAGCGTGCCGGCGGCCACGCCTACGGCTCGGTGTACCCCGGCCCGATCGGGGCGATCCTGTCGCCCCAGCTGACCGGGGTGGCCGACAACGCCTCCCTGCCGTACGCCTCCACCCTCTGCGGGGCCTGCTACGACGCCTGCCCCGTGAAGATCAATATTCCGGAGGTGCTGATCCACCTGCGCCAGCAGGCACCACACCCGGCGGCCGAGCGGGCCACCATGCGCGGCCTGTCCTGGATCATGCGCAACCCCCGTCGGTACGCCGCCGCCCTGCGCGCCGCCCGGCTCGGCACCGGCCCCCTCGGGACGTCCCGCCAACGACGGACCGGCGCGCGCACCCTGCGCTGGCTGCCGTGGCCGGGATCGGCATGGACCCAGTCCCGCGACGCCCCGCTGCCCGCGCCGCAGACGTTCCGTGAATGGTGGGAGAAGCGTTGAACGCCCGTGACGAGATCCTGGCCCGCCTGCGTACCGCCCTGGCCGACGCGCCGCCACCGGTCGAGGTGCCCCGCCGATACCGGCGCGCCGCCGAGCCCGCCGACCGGGTGGAGATCCTCGTCGACCGTCTCGAGGACTACCAGGCCGCCGTCCACCGTGACCGCGACGCCCTGCCCCGGATCCTCGCCGAGGTGGACCGGCTCGCCGTGCCCGCCGACGTACCCGCGGCCTGGCTGGCCGGCTTCGACGGGCAGCTGCACCGCGACGCGCCCCCACTGCCGCTGGCCGAACTCGACAGCGTCGACGCCGTCCTGACCGGCTGCGCGGTGGCGATCGCCGACACCGGCACCATCGTGCTCGACGCCGGCCCGACCCAGGGGCGACGGGCCCTGACGCTGGTACCCGACCGGCACATCTGCGTCGTGCGTACCGACCAGATCGTCGGCCTGGTCCCGGAAGCATTCGCCCGCCTCGACCCACGAGCACCCCTGACCTGGATCTCCGGCCCGTCAGCGACCAGCGACATCGAACTCAACCGGGTCGAGGGAGTGCACGGCCCCCGCCGGTTGGAGGTCGTGCTGCTGACGCCCGAAGCAGCTGGATGAGGCAAAGAGACGCGGCTGTCGAGCCACCCGTGCTGACTCCCCGCCCGTCGAACTATCCTGCTAGTCATCGGATGTATCAGCAGGAAGGTTCGCCCGCGATGTCGCTGACCGACGACGCGATCGACAAGATCAAACAGATGATCACCAGCGGCGAGCTGCGGCCCGGCGACCGCCTGCCCCGGGAGGCCGATCTTGCCGAGCGCCTGGGGCTGTCCCGCAACTCGCTGCGGGAGGCCGTACGAGCCCTGGCCCTGATCCACGTGCTCGATGTACGGCAGGGCGACGGCACATATGTGACAAGCCTGAAGCCGTCACTGCTCCTCGATGCGATGGCCTTCGTCGTCGACTTCCACCGCGACGACACGGTGCTGCAGTTCTTCGAGGTACGACGCATCCTCGAACCCGCCGCAACGGCGGTGGCCGCCACCACGATGAGCGACGAGGACATCGGATGCCTGCGTAAGCTCCTCGACGAGCTCGGCCCTACGCCGACGGTCGAACAGCTCGTCGCCAACGACATCGAGTTCCACCGGCGGATCGCGGCAGGTTCGGGCAACCAGGTCCTGTGCTCCCTGATCGAGGGGCTGTCCGGACCCACCCAGCGGGCGCGGATCTGGCGCGGCCTGACCCAGAAGGACTCGGTCGCCCGCACCCTCGACGAGCACCGGCTCATCTGCGACGCCATCGCCAACCGCCAGCCCGAGATCGCCCGGGCGTGGGCCACCGTCCACGTCGCCGGGGTCGAGCAGTGGCTACGCCAGGCGCTGGCGGAATAAGGGCCAACCCCCGGCGCTCGGTGCGGCCTTCCGACGTGCTCCGTGCCTGATCAGACACGGAGCACGTCGCATCCCGGTCCGGGTGGCCCGCTTGAGCTCGCTCCCGTCACTGGTCCGGCAGCTCACCACCGGTGGCCGACGCCGCGTCGGTCAGTGCGGCACGGCATCGACCGATATCTCCGCCGCAGTGGTCCAGGGACGGCCCTGAACCTCTGCAAGCGCCACGAACCGCACGTACCGAGCGGTGGTATTCGCGAGCGGAACCCATTTCTGCTTCGCATCGGAGTTGAACTGACCGGTGGCCACCGGGTTCGCCCAGGTTTTGCCGTCCTGGCTCAGGTAGACCTCGTAGCGGGAAATCCGCCCGTTGTCGGTGTCCTGCCGCGGGAGGTATCGCAACGCGCAGACGTCCATCATGCGGCCGAGGTCGAGCTGGATCTCGTGCGGTGGCGGCGGGTTGGACGCCGACCATGCCGTATGCCAGAAGGTGCCCGGATCACCGTCGATCGCGTTGGCGCCGGCACCGTTCTCGCCAGCCGTCTCCTCGCTGTCGACGGAGGTGACCGCCGCCGGACGGGTTGGGCTGCTGGCACACGTGACCTGCACCGGGAGTTCCTGGGTGACCCGCTGAGTGCGGCCCGCCTGCCAGCTGACGGTGCTCGTCACCGTGGCTGCCCGGGCTGTCCGGTCACCCGGCCAGCTCAACCTCGCGTCCACGCGGCGCGTCTCACCGGTCGCCACGTCACCGAGCTCGACCGTGCGGGGCTCGACAGTGCCGCCGTCGCTCACCTGCAGTTGCACCGTCACCGCGGTCGCCGAGCCTGCGGTGCGATTGGTCACCTCGACCGGCAGGGTGGCGATCCCGGAGTCGTCGAAGACCACCGTGGCGGGCACCCGCGCTTGGATCGGTTCCCGCACCAAATCCCACGCCGCAGGCAGGAAAGTGTCGAGGACGCCGTCGGCGACCTTCACCGGTGCTCGGCCCCAGGAGTTGTCCGGGGGGTCGACGCGTACCGCTGACGCCTGGTCAACGAGGTCCTCAGCCGTCTCGAGGAGGCGTCGGGCCTTGTCCCCATCGCCGGCGAGCTGGGCGGCGAGCGCATCGAGCGTGGCAACGAACGCGTCACCCCACAGACCGGTGGCGTCCAGCCAGGGGGTCGCGTCGGCGACGAAGCCCTCCACCACCGCTCCGGCACGGATCACGTCCGGTGCGCCCGCGATCGCGTCGGCGTACCCGCGAAGCGCGGCGATCGCCCCGTGACGGTCGCCCGCCTCCCAGACGCGCCAGAACTCGGCCAGCTTCGCCCGCAACGCGGGCGCCTGCGGCTGCCACGGTGTGGTGCCGAAGGTCGGCGCCAGGTGATTGAGGTCGCCGAAGACCAGCAGCGCCTCGGTCGCGACCGGATCATCGCCCGTGAGATAGCGCATTGCTTCCCGCCAGTTGCGCCCCGCGTCGTACGCTCGGTCGTTCCAGGTGAAGTCGGCGACCCCGAAGACCGCTACCTTGCTGCCTGCCGCCTGGTTCATCGGGTTGGCGACGATGCCGGCGAGATGGTCCGACAGGCCCGCCTCGCGTTTGGCGTACGGCGCCAGCAGCAGCCGCCCCCGGGTGTTCCCGTAGTCGTTCACGGGGTAGTTGTCCCAGACGAACACCTCCCGCCCGTACAGTTCGGAGATCCGCCGGGCCTGGTCGTTGGTGATGCTGGGGGGCACCACGTCGGTGCCGGTCCACATCACCACCACCTCGGCAACCAGGTCGCTGCGCCAGGAGCGCTTGTACGGGGTCTCCGACAAATCGCCGTACTGCGTCGGGACGGTCTGCAGCGGCCGCACGCCGTCGCGGGTCCCGACGAACTCGCGTTGCAGATAGTTGAGCAGCTCCGCCTGAGCCCGGCCCACGCTCGCTTGGCTGGCGGTTCCGTAGCGAACGCGGTCGTCGTCGCAGTTGAAGCGCAGCGAGATATCGTCCAGCGGCACCGAGAATGCGCGAACCCCGATGTCATACATCGCTTGGAACTTGCGGACGAGCGCCTGGCGGTCTGCGTCTCCGGAGTAACAGATCGTGTTGCCCGGCGACAGCGCGAAGGTGAACCGTACGTGGTGGCGAGTCGCCTGGTCGACAAGCTGCTGCAGCTGGGCGAGTTTCGCCGCTGGATAGGGCTCGCGCCACCGCTCCCGGTGGTACGGGTCGTCCTTCGGCGCGTAGACGTAGGTATTGGCTTTCACATCGCCGTAGAACGCGAGCTGGTCGAGCCGTTCGTCGTGGGTCCACGGCGGCCCGTAGAAACCTTCGATGGTGCCGCGCAGCGGCATCGACGGGAAGTCACTGATCTGCGCTCCCGCGA
This sequence comes from Micromonospora sp. MP36, assembly GCF_008119785.1. GTDB lineage: Bacteria > Actinomycetota > Actinomycetes > Mycobacteriales > Micromonosporaceae > Micromonospora. The sequence continues at coordinate 6,749 of NZ_VSFA01000096.1, forward strand.
GCCGCCAGCCGCCGTCGTCACCAGGCAGGAACAACTGCCGCAGCGACTGAACTGCGTAGTACTGCCCGGCCGGGTCCACACCGCCGAGCCCGACCGTGCCGAGCGGAACCTCGCGGCTCACGCGCAGCGCGTATCCCTCCGGGTGGGCCGGCGCCGGAGTGGACCCGAGCGCCTCCGCGATGTCTGCACGTGCGGCTGCGCCGAGGTGCACCGTCAGAGCGGCGTGGCGGCTGGCCGTGAGCACCACGTCGACGCGGTCAACGCCGTGCTGCTTGAGCGAGCCGACCAGCAGGTCACGGGCGGCGGCATCGGTGTCGTCGCCGACCACCACCTCGACCTTGCCGGGGACCACCACGTCTGCCCCCGCCCGGCTCATCTGCTGCGGTGCCGGCGACACCACGGGAAGCTCTGCGGCAATGCGCTCGTCACCGCGGGCGCTGGCCGGCATGGCGGTGAGCATCAGCAGGACACTGGTGGCCAGCAGCGCGCCGGGCACCCGACAACGGCCGGGTCCGGCGGGTTGACTTCTCATCGGGCGCCTCCATCCGGTTTGGCCCGTACCTGTACCTCGGCCAGTGACAACGGGTTGCTGGCCGATTCGAGCTGAACCCGTACGTAGCGGCCACGCAGGCCGGCCAGGTCGAGCCGGGTCGGTCGCCCGGCCTGGCCCGGCTGGTGCAGGGCGGTGACACCGGGCGCGGTGCGCGCGGCGTCCAGCGAGTCCGCGGTGATGGGCGAGTCGGACACCAAAACCCAGTAGTTCGACAGGCGATTGGCACAGCAGTCGGTCCGGTTCCAGATCGCGATCTGGTCGATGGCGTAACTGGCCTCGAGATCTACCTGCCACCACGCCTGGTTCGACGGCTCGGCGGTGTGGGTCACCGACCCGGCCCCGTACGCGCCGTCGGTGTTGCCGTCGACCGCCCGGCTCGGGACGCCGCCCCAGGCCAGGCTCTGCTGCGTCGCCGGCTTGCCCAGGGCGACGTTGGGCAGCACCACGTCGAGTGTCTTGGTAGTCCGGGTTCGCATCCGACCGGCCTCCGTGGTGAGGCTGATCGGATGGCTGCCCGTCGCGGCATCGACGGGCACGGACAACGTCACGGGTACCTCAACCGTCTGTCCCGCCGGGATCTCGGGCACTACAGTGCGGGCCGGCTCGACGGTCCAGCCGGCCGGCGCGGCCAGGCTGACCCGTACGTCGGGCGAGCTGGTGCCGCCGGTGTTGGTCAGTTTGACGGTGCCCTTGACCGTGCCGCCCGGGGCCACCTCGGCCGGGGCAGCCAGCACGGAGCGGACGAGCTGGTGCACGCCCGGCGTGGAGATCTTGAAGACGTACGCGTGTTCGCTGGTGGTGGCGGCCTCGCCGGGCGTGGTGATCACGACGTTGCCCTGCGCGTCCCGCTGCCAGGGCAGCGCCGAGCCGTCCGCACCGAGCAGCCGCACCGTGGTGGACTGGTCGAACGGCAGGTCGCCGCCCAGGGTGAGCTTCTCCCCCGGCCACCTCAACGCCGTAGCGTAGAGCGAGCCGTCCTTGACCGTGTAGCGGATGGGCACGTTGCTGGCCCGGTCCTCGGCGTGGCTGAAGTACGTGGTGCCGTAGATCGCCTCTCCGTTGACCCGCAGCCAGACCCCGATGTCACGCAGCCGCTGCTGCATCAGCTCGGGGATCGTGCCGTCGGCTCGCGGCCCGATGTCGAGCAGCAGGTTTCCGTTCTTGCTGACGATGTCCGCGAGCGAGTCGATCAGCTCGTCGGAGGTGAGGTAGTCCTCCTCCGGCTCGTTGGCGTTGTAGCCGTAGGAGTGGGCGATGCCGCGGCTGGCCTCCCACTTCACCGGGTCGATGTCGGCCTTGACGGTGTATTCCGGAGTCTGGAAGTCCAGTTCGGGGCTGTCGAGGGCGCCGGTGCGGGTCTTACAGCGGTTGGCGACGGCGACGTCCTTCGGGTGCTGGCGGTTCTTGGCCTGGTTGTAGTAGTCGGCGAGCACCGGAGCCATGTCCCAGTACCCCGCCGAGCGCTCCCACTGGCCGTCGCACCAGAGGATGTCCGGGTCGTACTTGTCGACCAGCTCGCGAATCTGCGGGTGCATGTAGTCGTGGACGTAGTCGTTCACCGGGCCGATCCCGGTGTACGGCACGGGCGCGCCGGTGAAGGGATTCGTGGGCTGCCGGCCGGTGTAGTTCGGGTTGTTCCACTCGTAGAGCGAGTAGTAGAAGCCACTCTTCAGCTTGCCGTCGCGGCGTGCGGCGGCGACCAACTCGCCCGCCAGGTCCCGGCGCGGGCCGCGGTCCACGGCGTCGCGGCTGCCGGTGGCGGTGTCCCACAGCGCCACGCCCTCGTGGTGCTTCGAGGTCAGCACGAAGTACTTCGCGCCGGCGGCGTTGAACAGGTCCACCCACGCGCCCGGGTCAAACTTTTCGGCCTTCCATTCGTCGATGAACCGGTCGTAGTTGTAGTCCATCCCGTACGTGTCGCGGTGGTGCTGGTACGTCGGGCTGTTGCGCTGGTTCATGTACGCCCAGTACCACTCGGCGTAGCTGCCCCGCGGTCCCCAGGCCGGGACGGAGTAGGCACCCCAGTGGATGAAGATGCCGAACTTGGCGTCGTCGAACCACTCGGGCACCGGATGGGTGTCCAACGAGTCAGCGGTGGGCTGGTAGTCCGGTCTGGTCTCCTCCTCGGCGGCCCGGACGCCGCCGGCGGGGAGCCCGAGCAGCAGCGTGGCGGCAGCCAGCACGGCCGCGGAGCGCGGAAGCTTACGTTTCACGATCGTCCCTTCGGTTCAAGGCCGGCGGGGGCGCTCACCCGACAGCGATGGAGAAGATGTGGATGGCTGCGTTGTCGGGCGTGGTCACGGTCGCGATCTGCTTGCCCGGCTGCAGCTCCACCGCCCGGTAGAACACCCGGTAGTAGTAGCCATGGTTGGCCGGGCCGCTCTGGGTGTTGCGGTAGCGGGCGGAGACGACCGCGTCGGCCGGCTGTGCGTCGGCCCAGTTCGGAAAGCTCAGCGAGAACTGCTGGGTGCTGCCGTTCGTGTAGGTGATGGTGCCGGTTCCGCTCGCGGTGCCGATCGCGCTGCCGAGGAAGCCGAGCGTGCCACCGGCGCCGGTCATCTTGACCGTGGCTTGCCCGGTCAGGTTGTTCGCCGCCCCGACCGCCGCTGGCCAGGTGAAGCTGAGGCCGTCGTGGTGGAGGGTGCCGCCCGGCGTCAGGCCGGCGGCGGCCAGGGCCTGCGCGGAGTAGCTGTTGCCGTAGCCGTCGAAGTTGCCCGCTCTGGGGGCGCTGTCGTCGGTGCTGCCGATGTTGTCGAACGCCTGGGCGAGGTTGTCGAAGGGGGTGTCGGTGACGACGGTGACCTGACCGGCCACCGAGGTGTCGCCTCCGCCCGGGAGGTCGTAGCCGGCGGTGGCCGTCAGGGTGCTGACGGCCCGGCCGGGCCTGGCCGGCGATGGCGTGACCGCGAAGGTCGCCGTGGTCGAGGCGCCACCGAGGATCATCCCCAGTGCGCGGGAGGACGGGCTGACCGTCCAGCCGTCCGGCGCCCGGAGGGCGACGCTGACGTCGTGGGCCGGCGTGGTGCCGTTGTTGGTCACCGTGACCTCCACCGGCGCGGGCGTCTGGCCGTCGAACTTCGGTGCCGGGATGGTCAGCGCGGCGGCCGGGGCGAACGGTCCGCCGTCGCTGTCGGCGTGCCGGCTGACGCGGTAGATCGCCGTACCGTGCGGGGGAAGATTGGCAGCGATCCGGCCCGCCGTCTCGGTACGCGTCTTGGTCACCAGATCGGTAAGGAAGTACCGGCGGTCCGATGCATCGAAACCGGCCGTCGCGGCATCGGTCGTGATGGTCCGGGCGACGTCGCTGCGGTTGAACAAAACCACCGCCCGGTCCCCGTCGGCGAGCGGCTTCGCCAGCACGTCGTACCCCTCGCCGGTCTGCATGATCCTGCCCTGGACGCCCAGGGGATCCTGGTTCACCGCGATCACGTCCTCGTTGGTGAGGATGCGCAGCGATTCCGGGGAGATGGTGGTGAGGTCGGTGCTGACCAGCAGGGGCCCGGCCATCGCGGCCCACAAGGTGAACTGGGTCTGCTGTTCGATCAGCGATACGTTGCTGCTCCCGATCATCAGCATGTCGGCGTCGTTCCAGTGGCCCTTGGACTGGAAGTCCGCGAGCCGGGTGTTCTGCGTGTACGTCGACAGCAGGCTGTGCCAGTTCTGCCCGGCGTCCACGGCGGTGCGCCACAGTTCGCCGTACTTCGGCGCCCACCGCATCGCGTCCCGGTAGCTGACGTTGTCGTAGCCACACCACCAGGCGATGGAGGCCGGGGCGGACACCCCGAGGATCATCGGTCGTCCGGTGGCGCGGATCGCGGCTGCCGCCTCGGCGTAGCGGCTCTCGAAGTTCCGCGACGCGGTGGTGTTGTCGCAGTTGCGGGCGATCAGGTTGTTCGGCTCGCTGCCGCAGAGATCGAGCTTGAGGTAGTCCACGCCCCAGTCGGCGAAGGTCTGCATGTCGGTCGCGTAGTGGCCGCCGCTCGCCGGGTACCCCACGCAGGTCGTGGCCGAGGCGGCGGAGTAGATGCCGAACCGGAGGCCGCGCGCGTGCAGGTGGTCCGCCAGCCACTTCATGCCGTGGGGGAACCTCGTCGGGTGTGCCTGTAGCCGCCCGTCGGCGTCGCGCGTCGAGGCCATCCAGCAGTCGTCGAGGTTGACGTAGGTGTAGCCGGCGTCGCGTAGCCCCTTGCTGACGAACGCTTCGGCGACGGCGACGATGCGGTCCTCGGTCACGTTGCACCCGAAGTTCAACCAGCCGTTGAAGCCCATGGGCGGGGTCGGTGCGATGGTCGGCGTTCCCTCCGGGTCCGTCGGCAGGGTGGCCGCCGATGCCGCCTGCGGCACGGTCAGCGCCCCTAAGGCTGCCAGAGCCGCCGTGACCAGCACGACGAACGCTCTGGTGAGCGCCGGTCGGGGCAGAACGGTGTACGCCATCTCAGCTCCTACTGGATTCGCGGGCCGCCGGGTGGTGCACCGGCTGTCGGGTCGGTGCACCACCCGGCGGTGTGTCGAAGGGCGGTTCAGCCGGTTGTGGTCAGCGATGCGGCGTACTGCGCCCGGACCTGCTCGTCGGTCAGGGCTTGGGCGTAGACGGCGGCGTCGTCGATCGCCCCGTTGAGCGTGGTGCCGTTGAACTGACCGAAGTACGCCTGCGGCAGGGGGATGGTCTGCGACAGCGTCTGACGGCGCTCCCCGTTGACGTAGAGGGTGGTGCTCGAACCGTCAGAGACGAAGGTGAGCTGGGTCCACTGCCCGAGCGGCACCGAGTAGTCGAACGCGTAGTCACCGACGCCGACCTTGGTGAAGCCGACCTTGCCACCGGTGCCGTACTGCTCCAGCTTGATGTTGCCGGCTCTGGAGCCGAACAGGTTGGCGTCGTTGAGCGTTCCGTCCTTGCGTACCCACTGGGTGTAGGTCCACGGTCCGGGAATGTCGAGGCCGCCGATGCCCAACCCGTCACCCCGGCCGTTGAACTTCAACGCCTTGCCCGAGCGTCCGTCGACATAGGAGGGCACTCCGATGATCTGGGTCGACATGTGCAGGGATCCGGTCCCGTCGAGGGCCGGGCGCACGTTCATGCCGGGTGCGCCGTCGTTCCAGCCCTCTGGATAGGCGGCCGGTTCGAAGGTGTAGGTGTGGATTGGTCTGCCGTCGGTGGTGGGCTGCTGGCCTGGGAACCCGCTCCATCCAGGCGCTTTACCGATCCCCGCCTTGAGCTGCGTGAACTGCGCGTAGGTGGTGGTGGGCGCGGCGTTGTGCCACATGGTGTTGCCGGCCGCGTCGCGCAGCGGCGCCGACCACTGGTCGGAGTAGGCGTCCGGAGCCCACATCTGGTAGTCGTTCCAGACGTGCACGATGCCGCCCAGCAGCTTCGGGCTCTCGTTCAGTCGCCAGCTCGTGTGCGCCCAGGATGGGCTGCCGTACAACCTGTGTACCGCGTTGGCGGTGACGTAGAGGTTTCCCGATGGCCCGGCTTGGATCAGATCGTACGGCGTGAGCCGGGGATCGTTGGCGTTGCCGAGCCAGTCCATCACGATGACGTCGGTGGCGATCTGCTGCTTGGGCGCGTTGGCGTGTTCGAAGCCGTTGTAGATGATGGACCGCTTGCCCTTGCCGACGACGTGGTCGTTGACCTGGTTGATGTAGTCGTTGAACAGATCACCGAAGGTGCTGTAGCGGTCGGAGTTCTTGGCCAGGAACGCCTGCACTGCAGGGCACTGGGCGAGGTTCGGCGGCATCTCGTCGCCGCCCAGGTGAATGTATGGGCTGCTGAACCACGGGGTGAACTCGTCCAGGATGCGTTTGGCTGCGGTGACGGCCTCGGGCCGCATGATGTTCATCGCGAAGTTCGGGGTCACCCAGCCGTAGACGTACTGCTGGCCACAGGAGTTTTCCGATGTGGCGCCTGACCCGTCCGGGTTGGGCCCGTGCCCCATACCGACCTTGAAGTAGTTCGACACCGGGTCGGCGTGGCCGGGGAACTCGAATCCCGGCACGACCTGCACGTTGTTCTCCCGCCCCAGCTCGATGAACTCCTGGATCTGCTCCCGGCTGTAGGCGAACTTCTTGGAGGTGAGGCCGGGCAGGTTGTCGCTGTAGAGGCGGAACCCTTCCGGCTCGACCAGGTGCAGCTGCAGCATGTTCTGCTTCGTCCAGCCCATCTCGCGGATGGTGTCCTTGATGTACTCCGGCGACCAGTACTTGCGGGCGGCGTCGATGCCGAACCACCGCTGCGGCTTACTCGGCACGTCCACCGCCTGCCCTCTGGGCAGGCTGTCGTGGCTCTCGTCCTGGCGCAGCAGCTGCAGCACCGTACGGCTGCCGTAGTACAGGCCGGCGGTGGTGTTCGCCTCGATGCTCACCCGATCGCCGATGGTGAGCCGGTATCCCTCGGCGCCCAACTCGTTCTCCGCCACCAGCCGCAGCCGGATCCCGTGATCGCCTCCCCGGGTACCCGGTCCGGCCGTCATCACCCGCCCGGTGACCGTCGTGTAGTCGGCGGCCACCGTCTTCGCCACCTCAGCCAGCGTCCGGTCGGCCAGCCCCGGCATCGTCGCACCGGTCGTGGACAGCGCCTTGTGCTCGGCAGGATAGGTGACCTGCGCGTCCTCGGCGAAGGTGTAGCTACCCGCGCCCGCCTGCCAGCTGGCAAGTTCCGGCACCACACCCGGCTTCGACGCCCCCGGCGTCTCCGCCTTCTGGTGGTAGACCTCCACCTCCGCCAGGCTCAACGGGTCGGTGGCCGACTCCAGTTGGATACGCACATAGCGCCCCTTTACCCCGCCAGGATCGATGACGCTCGGCGTGCCCGCCGTGGCCGCCTGCCGGATCGCGGTCACCCCCGGCGACGACTTCGCCTCCTCCAGCGTCTGCCCGTGGATCTCCTGCTCGGAACTCATCAGCCAGTAGTTGCTCAGCCGGCCGGCGCAGCAGTCGGTCCGATTGAAAACCCGCACTTCCGCCAGGCTCTCCACGGCGCCCAGATCCACCTGCCACCACGCCTGCTTCGACGGCTCCGCAGTGTGGGTGACCGAGCCCTGCCCGTACACGCCACTGGTATTGCCGTCCACCGCCCGCTCCGGCACCCCGTCCCACGCCAGGCTGCTCTGCTTCACCGGCCTGCCCAACGCCAGGTTGACCCGCCCCACCTGCACGATGTCGGTGGCGGTCACCGTCAGCCCGGCCACCGAGGCGGTGACGGTCACCGGCACGCTGCCGGCAACCGTGTCAGCCGGTACGGTGACTTTCACTCGTTGCGTGACCGTCTCTCGCGGCTTCAGGGAGGCCACCGGCTGCGCACCTGTGATGCTCCAGCCCTGCGGTGTGACGCCGGTGACGGCCAGCTCGGTCAGCGTGCCGTCCCCGACGTTGGTGTAGGACAGCGTGGCATCCACCGTGGCACCCGGCGACACCCGCGCCGGTAGCTCCAACCTCCCCCGAACCACGATCGGCGCGTTCGGGGTGTGGATCCGCAACGAGTAGGCGGCACCGAGTGGGTCGACCGCGTTCCCGCCGTCCGGCATGGTGATGACGATGTTGCCCGCGCGGTTTCGGTGCCACTTGAGCACCGCCTCTGACGCGCCGCCAACCAGCGTGATCTTGGTGTTGGTGCTCACCGGCAGATCGGCGCCGAGCGTCAGCGTCCGCCCCGGCCACTGCAACGCCGTCGCGTACAGGTCGCCCTTTTTCAGGGTGTAGCGAACGGGAACGGCGCTGGCTGGTTCCTCGGCGCGCGTCCAGTACGTCGAGCCGTAGATCGCCTCGCCGTTGGTCTTCAGCCATTTCCCGACATCGCGCAGCCGGGAGGCCTGCGCCTCGGGGATCGTGCCGTCGGCGTCCGGTCCGACGTCCAGCAGCAGGTTGCCGTTCTTGCTGACGATGTCGACCAGGTCGTGCACGATCTGCGCGGAGGACAGGTAGTCCTCGACGGGCTCGTTCTTGTTCAGCCCGTACGAGAAGCCGATCCCTCGGCTGGACTCCCACTTGTTCGTCTTGACGTCCGGGACCTTCTCGTACTCCGGGGTTTCGAAGTCGAGCTGGTCGCCGCGGTAGCCGGGGCCCGGCTTGACCCGGCACCGGTTGGCGACGGCGACCTCCTTGGGCTGCGGTCGCTCAGCGGCCTGGTTGTAGAAGTGGGCCAGCGTCTCGCCCATCTTCCAGTAGCTCGCGTCCCGTTCCCACTCGCCGTCGCACCACAGGATGTCCGGGTCGTAGTCGTCGATGAGCTCGTTCATCTGCGGCAGCATGTAGTCGGTGACGTAGTCCTCGCCGCTGGTGACACCGGTGTAGGGGATCTGCGCGCCGGTGTACGGGTTGGTCGGCTGCCGGCCCGTGTAGTTCGGGTTGTACCACTCGTAGTTGGAGTAGTAGAAGCCACGCTTCAAGCCCGAGCCCTCGGCCGCGTCGAACAACATCCTGGCCAGGTCCTTCTTCGGGCCGTGGTGCACGACGCTGCGGGTGCTCTGCTTGGTGTCCCACAGGGCGACGCCTTCGTGATGCTTGGCGGTCAGCACGAAGTACTTGGCGCCGGCCTCCTTGAACAGCTTCACCCATTCGTCGGGCTGGTAGTTCTCGGCCTTCCAGTCGTCCATGAACTCGTCGTAGTTCTTGGCCGGACCGTAAGTGTCCCTGTGATGGTTATAGGTGGCCGAGTTCCTGTTGTTCAGGTAGTTGCCGTACCACTCGGCGTAGCTCTTCCGGGGCCCCCATGCGGGAACGCTGTAGGCGCCCCAGTGGATGAAGATCCCGAACTTCGCGTCGTCAAACCACTGCGGCGTGGGATGCGTCTCCAGCGAGGCATAGTCACCGGCGTAACGGTCAGCGGTGTCACCATCCATTGGGGAAGCGATCGCCGGGCTCCCGGCCATGACCAGGGCCAGGACACCCGACACGGCAGACCCGGCAATCCGAAGCAAGCGCTCTCGACGTCGTCTCATGCGTGCGGCTCCCAGCAGCCAGGGACGAGCAGCCACCAGACGGGCAGATGCCATCCGTACGTAGAAAGACCCGATGACTGAGGATCGTAAGCGGTACGCCACCTGGAAGCAACGACCCACGTCGATCAGTGTTGACCGGAAGGTCACTACTCGCGGCAGGCCGGAATCAACAGCGAGACCAGTGTCTGGCGAGGTCCGGACCGTCACCCGCGCTTGGGGCCACACCGCGCAACTCCCCCGACGGACGGAGCAGCTTCGATTGAGACATCGGATCTCTAGACCCGGCTCGATCGTCGTCCACAGTGTGCGACCCAGCGCACCTTTGCGTCAAGGCTCTGCACATAAATCGGCGGCTGAAGCCTGGGCAGCCGCTCACCCCGTGACAGGGGGACATAGTGAAGGATGAATCTTCGTGGCCGTCCCGGGCAGCAGCGGCGTCCAGCCGGCCGTCCGGCGGCTTGAGGTGCTGCCCGCGGGGCAGACGCAGCAGCGGACCTTCGACGTCTCCTTCGCCCTGGCCGGGGCCTGGGCCATCAAGTCGACCACCACGGTCACCTGGCAGGCTCCGGTCCCCGGTGAAGTCCGGCTGCGCAGCCCGCCGCGACTGTCCTGCGCCGACGGCGCCACCAGTCCGGCAGGTGTCACGTACGTCGACAGCCAGAAAGCCGTCGGCGAGAACGGCGTGGCCACCAACGCCATCGACGGTGACCCGACATCATCTGGCACACCCAATGGCGCGGGTCCACACCCGGCTACCCACACGAGATCCAGGTGGACCTGGGCGCAGCCAGCTCCGATGCGCCCTCCGCCACCTGCCCCGGCAGAACGGCGTCAACGGCACTGTCGACCGGTACGAGATCTATCTCAGCGCCGACGGCCACACCTGGGGACAGGCGCTCGCCAGCGGGCGCTTCGGCAACACCGGCCAGGGTGAGAAGTGGGTGCCGCTGCCCGAGACCGGTGCCCGGTTCGTACGCTTCGTCGCACTGAGCGAGATCAACGACGGTCCCTGGACCTTCCGCAGCCGAGATCAGCATCGATAGGCGCTGACCCGGCACACCAGCGGCCGAGATGGGTGGTCCGTGCCGGCTTCCCGGCACGGACCACCCTGTTGCAGCTCCACTGCTGGAGCTGGAGCGCCTGTCGGGACGCCGGCACGTCCCGACAGGCGCTCGGCTGGGAACCGCCCCCCGGCAAGCGCCGTGCGGCCATGGCGTGCGGTGGTAGGCGGGCAGGCGTGGGGCGAGGTGGCGTTCGGTAGGCAGGGGCGGAGGACTTCCGCTGCCCCTACCTACCGGGTTTCGATCAGCCGGTGGTGAGCGTGCTGTCGTCGCTGGTGTTCGGTGTGGTAGCTCCGATCAGGTCATCGGAGCCGGCGTTGCCGCTGCTGACCTGGGCGGGGACAGCGACGGTCTGGGCCGGGTCGACCTCGGCTCGCTCGGACGGAGAGTTGCTGGTGCCGGCCTGCTCCAACCCACCGGAGCGGACTTCGAAGCGCCACAGCGAATAGCCGAAGCCGGTGGCCCGTCTGGCCCCTTGCATCCGGACGTACCGGCCGGTCACCGGTGCGAACGTGAGCTCGTCGACACGGGCGCCCGACGGCTTGTCCCGGACCGCGGCCACCGTTCGCCAGTTCGTCGCGTCGTCCGACACCTGAATGTCGTAGTCGCGACCGGAAGCCGTTTCCCAGTCGAGCAGGACGCGCTGGACGGACTGTGGGGATCCGAGGTCCACCTGGATCCATTCCCCGTCCCGGTACGCGCTGGCCCATCGGGTCTTGGCGTCTCCGTCGGTGGCGTTCTCCGGCCCGAGGCTCGGCACCTCAGACGATGATGCGGTGGTCGGCCGGTGCAGCGCCAGGTCGGGTGCGTCGAAGACGCGCATGCTCCACAGGGCGTATCCGTCCTGCTTCTGGTTGGCCTGCGTGCCGGTCAGCCGTACGTGCCGGGCCTCGACCGGGTCGAAGCTGAGCGTGTCGGTGCCCGCGGATTCGCGGCCCGTACGCGAGGCGACCGTGGTCCAGGTCGCGCCGTCGCCGGACACCTGGACCGCGTAGTCCCGTCCGTGCTCGGGCGCCCAGTCCAATTCGACCTTGCTGACCACGGCCGGTTTCCCGAGATCGACCTGCAACCAGGCCTCGTCTCCGGGACCGCTAACCCACTTGGTGGTCGCCACCCCGTCGAACGCCGCCGCCGCACCGCCGGCGGAGGCGGTCGCCGCCCGACCAAGGCTCAACTCTCCGTTCGCCGGCGTGGCCAGCGTCGTGGCGACCTTCGTCAGCCCCGTGCCCACGCCGAGCTTACGCACCGTGCCGAGGAACGTGCTGTACGGCACCCCCGACTTGGCTCCGCTCCACATCTTCTGGGCAAGCACGCCGAACGTGGGCTCGACCAGGCCGTGCACGTCAAGTTCGGTGTAGGTGGCCTGGGTCAGGTCGTTCCACACCGCGGACATGGCACCGAGCAACTGGGGGTCGCCGGGGGCCACACTCTGCCCGCCGGGGAAGACATGTGGCTCCCACTGGTCGTAGAGGTACTTTCCGTCCAGACCGTGGCCGTGGTAATAGCCGGCGAACGGGACGATGTAAAGCAGGGCGTCGTTGGTGTTGATGAAGGACGAGTACCCGTCGCGCTTGATGGCCTGCGGCCCGTACCAGCCGTTGTTCCAGCTGTTGAGGGTCACGTCGCGGTCGTAGCCCTCGGCGCTGCTGGCCATGACCGACAGGCTGCCCCAGGCCCGCGGGTGCTTGCCGAGGGCACGGATGTGTGCGGCCATCTCGTTGAAGTAGACCTTGTAGCGAGGCTTGTCCACCGTGTACTCGTCGGCCCCGAAGTGCACGTCGGGACTGCGGAACCAGGGCACGAACTCGTCGAACACCGACTTCATGAATGCGGTGGTCTCCGGCTTGGACAGGTCCAGGTGGTCGGAGTCGCCGTTGTCGAGGCCGAGTGCCGGGCGGAACCGGATGAAGGCCAGCGAGTGGGCCGGCGAGTCGATCTCGGGGATGATCGTGACGCCGTTGGCGGCGGCGGTGTCCTCGAACGAGTCCCAGTCGGCACGGTCGTAGGCGCCATCGGTGGAGGCCAGGCCGGCGAGCACGGGGTTGTCAGTCTTGAGCCGGAAACCGGCCTGGACCTCACTCCAGGGCCGCCCTCCCTTGAAGCCGTTGTCATTGAGGTGCAGTTGCAGCTGGTTGAGCTTGAACCAGCCCATGAGCCGCAGGTAGTCGCGGATGTAGTCGGCGGTGAAAAATCGCCGTCCGACGTCCAGCATGAAGCCGCGTACCTTGTAGTTCGGCCAGTCCACGGCCGCCCCCACGGAGATCGAGTCGCGACCGTCGTCGAGCAGCAGGAGCTGCAGCAGAGTCCGGGTACCGTAGAAGACGCCCGTCACGGTCGGCGCGGCGATCGTCACGTTCCCGTCCGTGACGGTGAACGTGTAGCCCTCCTCCGCGAACCGGGCACCGCCCTCGGCGTCGGTGAGGGTGGGATCGACCGACAGGACGATGTCGCCGTCCTGCGGGATCCGCGGGGAGACGTCCAACTTCCGCCCGGTCACCTGTTCAAGGTCGGCCGCCAGCTGCGCGCCCTGCGCGCCGAGTTCGTCGCCCTGCTGCTTGGCAAGCACGATCCGGCTGTGCTTGCGCAGCTCGAACGCCCCCCGGCCGCCCTCCCATTCCTGCAGCGCGGGCACGACGGCGGGTTTGGAATTGACGGCGGAGACTGGTTCGGCCGCGGCTGGCAGTCCCCCGGCGACGAACGCCGGGAGCGACAGCAGGCCGACGAGCCATGTTGGCCGCAATCTCATGCGTACCTCCAGGGGTGGCGGTGCCGTGGGGATGAGTGGCCGTTCGCCGGGCACTGCGCGGACGGGCGCCCCGACGCTGCGCACATCGACGGGCCTGGCTTCGTTAGCGCGCCGCCAACCCTAGGGGCTCTTCATAGATCGCGCAAGATATAGGATCGATTCGATCGATCCAAGACGTCGGCGCCGTCCACCAGGACGACGAGCCTCGCACCTCAGCCACCGGGTCCGCTGCAGAGCTGACTGGACACTGGTTGACGCACCTTCATAGACATGGGATGTTTACGCAAAGACAGCAGAACCTTGAGGCTCGAACGACGCTACGTTTACCGATTTGTTGGGAGATAGTGATGCGTTGCGGAGACGAAACGCCCCACAGACATCCGAGGTCTCATCTGATCGGTGGGGTGGTCGCGGCTACCGTTGCCCTGTTCGGGCCCGCTGCGGCCGTGCCTGCGCTGGGGGCATCAGCACAGGATGCATCGGCAACGGTCGTCCGAGTGACCGACTTCGGCGCGGACCCGACCGGGCGAGCCGACAGCGCCGCCGCTGTGGCCGCCGCGTTACGGCATGCCAAGTCGGTCGATGGCCCGGTTCGCGTGCTCTTTCCTCATGGCACGTACCAGCTCTATCCCGAGCATGCCGAATCGCGAGAGCTCTACATCTCCAACACCGTCGGTGCCGACCAACGCTACCGCACCAAGCAGATCGGCCTGCTCGTCGAGGACATGACCGACATCGTGATCGACGGTGACGGATCGCACCTGCAATTCCACGGGCTGATGAGCGCCTTCGCGGTCGTCCGGTCGCAACGCGTCACCGCGACCAACTTCAGCTTCGACTACACGACCCCCAAGGTCATCGACGCGACGGTGACCGAAGCGGGCACCGCCAACGGTATGGGCTACCGGATCCTCGGCCTCCCGCCGGGGACGCTCTACCGCGTCGCGGACAACCACGTGACCTGGCTCGGCGAGACGAGCCCGACAAGTGGCCAGCCCTATTGGAGCGGCGTCGACGGGATGCAGTACTCCCAGGTCCACGACCCCGAAGCGCAGCGCACGTGGCGCGGCGCGAACCCGCTCTTCCGTAACGTGGCCGCGGTCGCCGACCTCGGCGACGGCCGCATCCGCGTCGACTACCGGTCCGCCACCGCGCCGTCCGACCGCGGACTGGTCTATCAGATGCGGCAGACGACACGAGACACCGCAGCCGGCTTCATCTGGGAGTCGAGCAATGTGACCCTCCGCAGGGTCGCGGCCCGCTACCTGCACGGCTTCGGCATCGTCGGGCAGTTGAGCGAAAACATCACCATCGACGGCAACGACTTCCGCACCGATCCCGCCACCGGACGCACCACTGCAGCCTTCGCCGACTTCATCCAAATGTCCGGCGTCAAGGGTGCCGTGACCATCACCAACAACATATTTGACGGACCGCACGACGACCCCATCAACATTCACGGTACGTACCTTCAGGTGGCCCAGCGGCTCACGCCGGACACGTTGCTGCTGTCCTACATGCACCCCGAGACCGCGGGCTTTCCCCAGTTCCACCCAGGCGACCAGGTCGAGTTCGTCGAAAAGCGCACCATGTCCGCCGTACCCGGCGGTACCGCCACGGTCCGCAGCGTCGACGGACCTTCTGGCCAGGACCACGACAAACCCTTGACGACGATGGCGGTGACGTTCGACCGGAGAATCCTCGACATCGTCACCGCGGGCAACTTCGTCGTCGAGAACACGACGTACACGCCCTCGGCACGGATCGCCGGCAACACCTTCCGGAACGTGCCGACCCGGGGAATCCTCGTCACGACTCGGCGGCCCGTTGTCATCGAGGACAACGTTTTCGACGGCATGTCCATGGCGAGCGTGTTCATCTCCTCAGATGCCTACCAGTGGTACGAGTCGGGGCCGGTGCGAGACGTACGCATTCGGCGCAACCTCTTCCTCCGCCCGGCCAGCCCGGTGATCTTCGTTGAGCCGACCAACCAGGTGCTCGACCCCGATAACCCGGTGCACCAAGGAATCCGCATCGAGCACAACGAGTTCCGTGTCGGCGACGTCCAACTGGTAAACGCCAAAAGCGTCCGCGGCCTCACGTTCCTCGGCAACGACGTCAGCCGCGTCGACCGCGACCGGCTCGTCGCCGTGCAAGCCAAGAACCGGTGTCCCGCAGTGGGCGCCACGACGCAGATCCGCGCCGTCGCGGCCGGCGGGCCCTACACCACTCCCCTGTTCCGCCTCCGCGGCGCAAGTGACGTCCTTATCGAGGACAACCGGTACGACAACGGACTGAACCTGCGCGCAGACCTCGAGACGACCCAAGCCGCCGAGGTCACCGTGGACGGGGACGACATCGGGTTCGGGCAGGACAACCTTCTCCCAGTGGTTGAGGCACCAAAGTTCCGATCGAACAAGCCACAGGTACTGAGCGTCGCATCAGATGGCACGGTGAGGGCGGTCGCCGCAGGCCGCGCGGAGGTGACAGCGATCGTCAAGACGGAAATCGGCCAGCTTGTCTCCAGCGCCCTGACAATGACCGTCGGCGGCGATCCGAGTTCACCCGATTGTGCCAAGGCGCCCGCCCTCTCCGACTCCTGGGCCGTGCTGCGCGACACCCCCAGCAAGCGCACGGTTTTGCCCGACGGAGCCCTGTCGCTCACCCCGACCGGCAGCGGGTTCCTCTGGGCCGGCACGAACACGGCTCGCAACATCGTGCTGACCCCCGTCGGCGGCGGAGAGGGGACGGCGACCGTGAAGATGGTCGGCAAGACCCAGCGCGGCTACATGGAGGCGGGCCTGCTGCTCTACCGCGGCGACAACGACTACATCGCTCTACAGCGCAAGCACAACAACGGAACTCCCACCGTCACGGTCGTGACGGAGTCCGCAGGGCAGCCGGAGGAGAGCCGGCGAATCGCCGACCCGGATCAGTCCGAACTCTGGCTGCGACTGACTCGTACCGGCGACACGGTCATCGCCTCCATGTCGACCGACGGCCGGGACTTCACACCCATCGGGTCACCGATCTCCGCGGCGTGGCTCGGGCAGGCCCGTTTCGGCGTCATGGCAGAGGTGGAGAATCCGGGACCCGACCAGCCGTTCGAGTTCCATGACGCAACCATCGACGGGAAGCAGGTGCCCTTCCTATCGGAGTGGTAGCCGCGGCAGGACGCGGGCCGGGGCCGCTGACATGATCAGCGGTCCCGGCCCCTTTCGCCCTCTCGTACGGCGCCCGTGATCGTCTGGCCGTTGACTAGGGCCGGTACACCTGCACTTCGGCCAGTGACAGGTAGTTGCTCGCGGAGGTGAGTTGCACCCTCACGTAGCGGCCCGATTTGCTGACGTTGATGTGGGTCGGCGTGCCTGCGGTGCCGGCGTATCGGAAGGCGTGCACTCCGGGCTGCTGGAGTGTCGTTTCCAATGACGCACTGGTGAACGGTGAGTCGGACACGAGGACGTAGAAGTCGGTGAGGCGCGCGGAGCAGCAGTCCGTGCGGTTCCATACCAGAACCTCTCCGATGTCCTGGGATGCGCCGAGGTCAACCTGCCACCACGGCTGATTGTCGAGGTTGGTGTGGGTGACCGAATTGCTGGAGAAGTTGCCGTCGGTGTTGCCATCGACGGCACGGGAAGCCACTCCTCCTCCGGAGGGGTAGGTACTGGATTGTTCTGCGGGCTTACGGAGCGCGAGGTTCTCGCGCAGGACGTCGATGGGTGTCGGTGCCCGTAACGCCCACTCGTCGGTGGAGACTGCGGCTGTGATCCGGTAGTTGCCGTCGGCGGCGTTGCGCGGCACCGTCACGGTGAACTTCAGAGTTCGGCTCTCACCCAACTTCAGGGGCGCGGAACGAACTGCCGCCGGCGCGACGGCCCAACCATCGGGCACCTCGAGCGCCGTGATGGTTGTCGCGACGACCTGCCGGTCCGCAGCCGACAGCGTGACGGTGACCGGGATTTCGGAGCCGGGCGCACGCACGCCGTCGGGCACCGCGACCGCGACCGCCGCCTGAGCGACAATTCGGTACTCCTCGCCTGCCTTGGTGGGCAGGGTGAGGATGCCATCCTTGACCTCGTAGTCGGTCGGCTTTCCGTCGCTGCGATAGACGAACACCTTGCCGGTGAACATGTCGCTGCGCAACCTGGCGATCCCACCCTTGTCGGAGGCGATCCGGATCTTCGAAGCGATGCCGGATTGCCACGTCACGCCGACCGTGAACGCCCCCCTGGCGCGGAGACCATCGACCGACCCGTCCCGCCAGAAGTCCGGCAGGGCAGGCAGGACGTCAATCGTGCCGGCTTGGCTCTGCAGCAGCATCTCAGCGATCCCGGCCGTGGCGCCGAAGTTGCCGTCGATCTGGAACGGACCGCAGCAGTTGTCCCAAAGATTCGTGAAGGTGTTGGCCTTGAGCAACGCCGACAGGTTCTTGTACGAGTTGTTCCCGTCAAGCAGCCTGGCCCAGAAGTTGACCTGCCATGCCTTGCTCCATCCGACTGCCTCCCCATCCCCGCGCGCCCGCAAGGAGACCGCGGCCGCGTCGGCGTACTGGGGGGTCTTCGCGGGGGTGATCTGGCTGCCCGGATGCAGAGCGAACAGGTGCGAGACGTGACGGTGCTGGTCGTTGGGGTTGTCCCAGTCTTCCTTCCATTCCTGCAACTGGCCCCACGACCCGATCCGCAGGCCGGGATCGAGGCGGGCGAGGGTGTCGGCGAGCTGGGTGGTGAATTCGCTCGTGTCGCCGACGATCTTCGCTGCCTCGGTGGTGTTGGTCCGCAGATCCCACACGATCTGCTGGGACATAGAGGCACCAGCAGAGTAATCACCGTGCTCCGGCGAGTAGCTCGGGTTCACTACCAGCTTCCCGTCGCGTGGGTCGGTAACCAGCTCGTCCAGCCAGAACTGCGACAGTGACTTGAGCATCGGGTAGGCCCTGTCGCGCAGGAACTGCTCGTCGCGGGTGAACAGGTAGTGCTCCCAGTAGTGCCGCGCCAGCCACGCGCCGGCCTCGGGGAACCAGAACGCGGTCGCCCAGTCGTGCACGCCGGTGAACCCGAACGGATTGGTCTCGTTGTGCACGACCCAGCCCCGGTTGCCGAACATCTCCTTGGCGGTCACCTCTCCGGGGGCGGCCAGCGCGTCAACGAAGTCGAACAGCGGAGCCGTGGTTTCGGACAGGTTGGCGGTCTCGGCCGGCCAGTAGTTCATCTGCAGGTTGATGTTCGTGTGGTAGTCCGCCGCCCACGGCGGGGAGGTGGAGTTATTCCACCCCCCCTGCAAGTTCGCGGGCAGCGAGCCGCCGCGTGACGACGCGATGAGGAGATACCTGCCGTACTGGAAGTACAGCACCTCGAGCGCCTTACGCGCTTCCGCCGACGCCGAGCCGTCCCGGTAGCCCTTGAGGAGGTCATCGGTCGGGATCTGCGGCATCTGCTGGCCGACGTCAAGCCGTACGCGGCCGAACAGGCCTTGGTAGTCCGCGGTGTGCGCCGCTTTCAGCTGGTCGAACGACTTGCCGGCTGCGGCATCAATGCGACCGGTGACCGCGTCGTGCGGAGGCACGGTGCGGTACGTGGGGGACTTCTCCGAGTAGTCCGTCCCGGCCGCAAGCAGGAGGACGACCTGGTCGGCGTCCTTCACCGTCACCGAGCCGTCGCCGTTTTCAGTCCGCTGGCCGCCGATATTCAGCACCTGGATCTGCGACTCGTAGCGCATGCCGTTGTCATTCAGCGCGCCCGTCAGGGTGATCCGGCCGTTCTTGGCGCTGATGCTCTTGCTGCGGTTGTCGGGTGCGGTGATGGCGGTGGTGAAGCCGATCGACCCCGGCCGGTCAGCGCCGAACCGAGCAACGATCACGTCGTCGACCGCTGAGGCGAAGTATTCGCGGGTGAAGCGGACCCCGTCGCCTCGGTAAGTGACACCAGCGATGGCATCGGCGAGGTCGAGCGTACGGCGATAATCGGTGACCGCACCTGGAGCACTGAGTTGGGAAAGCCGCAGCTCGCCAAACGTCTGGTAGGCGCCATATCCAGCCCTCGGCTGGCCGAGCTTGCCCGTCACCCACGAGGGACTGGCTCGCTTGTCGGCGTTGATCTTGTCCTGGACTTCCTGCATTGCATTCGGCCGTGGAGAGTTCCAGTTGCCGAAGTTGTAGCCCTGGGCGGATCCCGGTCCACCCGTCCACAGGGTCTTCTCGTTGAACTGCAGCCGTTCGGTACCGACACCCCCGAAGACGGTTGCACCGAGGGCCCCGTCGCCGATCGGTAGTGACTGGGACTGCCAGTCCGTGGCCGGCTCGTCGTACCACAGCGTCACCCCACTGTGGTCGGCGTCCTGGGCCGATTCATTCGCCGCCGCTGTGAGTGCTGGCAGCGTGCTAACCGCTTGGCTCACTGCCGGGGCGAGCGCCGTCGAGCTCACCAAAACAGCGACAGATGAGGCCCCGACTCCAAGCAGGCGTCGCCAACGCCTGGGCGGGTTTCGCTTGGGCAACACTTCTCCTCCTTCTCTTGCGTTGGGTGCCCGCGGCGTGGCTGTGCGGGGAGGCGTCGCAGTGTTCCTGGCAACGCCTGCTTGATCTACCCGTAGGTGGGCGCGAACACCAGGCGATGGCGCATCGATGAGGCTGAACTCCGTCAGCGTTCAGCCAAACCTAGAGGCCAAGGATAGATCGCACAAGATATAGGATCTATTTGTTCGTTCACTGATGTTGTCGACACGGGAGGTCGACGACGGGGTGGCGGCTTCGGCAGGCCGCGGAACGGTTCCAGGTCTGCGTGAACGCCGCGAAACGGTGGGCCGGCCGCTACCGGGCCGAGGGTGTCGCGGGCATAGGGGATCGATCCGCCGCCCTCACCGGCCGAGGCGGACCGTTCGTCGCCGGAAGCGCAAACGTGCTGCACCCTACCGGTGAAAAAGCGGTGGAGGTTTGCGCGCTCGGCATCGTCCCTGATGGCCGTCCGTGGCGCACCAAGGCCGCCAGCAGGGCAAACGCAACAGCAGCGCCACACCCTCACGGACGCCGTGACCACAATGGGCGGCGCCCGGCTTGGCTACGCATTCATCGGATCACGCGCCAGCGGGCCCGTGGACGCCGGACGGCGTCCACGGGCCCGGGCGCGAACGTGGTGCGTGCGGGAGGTCAGCGATCCTGCTGGCGCGGGTTCACCGGCTTGACCCGTACGTCCTCGCCGTTGACGCGGACGATGACCGTGCCCTGGTTGCGCGCCCGGTCGGCCACGACCGTGAAGTCGGTGACGCGCCCGTCGCGCCAGGTGCAGCTGACCTCGTAGCCGCCGCGGGCACGCAGACCCGTGAACGAGCCGTCAGCCCAGTCCTTCGGCAACGCCGGCAGCAGGTGGATGACCTTCTCGTGGCTTTGCAGGAGCATCTCGGCGATCGCACCGGTGATGCCGAAGTTGCCGTCCATCTGGAACGGTGGGTGGTTGCAGAAGAGGTTCTTCAGGGTGTTGTACCGCAGCAGGCCCCGGAGCATGTACCGCGCCCGCTCGGCGTCACCGAGCCGCGCGAACAGCGCGGCCCGCCAGGGCCAGGTCCAGGACCGGCGGCTGTCGCCGGACACGGTGGCCTCGCTGAACGGGATTCCCTCGCGCTCGCCACAGCGCGCCTTGAGCGAGACGAGTGCGGCAGCCGCGAGTTCCGGCGACGCGCCAGGGGTGATCTGGCGGCCCGGGAACACCGCGAAGAGGTG
>NZ_VSFA01000097.1 GCF_008119785.1 Micromonospora sp. MP36
GCGGGGCGCGGGGCGCGGGGCGCGGGGCGCGGGGCGCGGGGCGCGGGGCGCGGGGCGCGGGGCTCAGGCCGGGTGGGCGAGGAACTGGCCGGCGGGGGCGGGGCGGCCGAAGTGCCAGCCCTGGCCGGCGTCGCAGCTGATCGCCCGCAGCCGGTCCGCCTGCTCGGCGGTCTCCACGCCCTCGGCGGTGACGGTCAGGCCGAGGGCGTGCGCGAGGGACACCAGCGAGGCGAGGATCCGCTCGTCGGTCCGGCTGCCCGGGTCGTCGGCCGGGGCGCGCAGCCCGGCCACGAACTCGCCGGCCACCTTCAGCTCGGTGACCGGCAGGTCCCGCAGGTACGCCAGGTTGCAGTAGCCGGTGCCGAAGTCATCGATGGCGATCCGGACCCCGAGCTCCTTGAGCACCCGCAGGGCGCGGACCGGCTCGGCGACGGTGCTCATCATGGTGCTCTCGGTGACCTCCAGCTGGAGTCGGTCCGGGGGCAGCCCGGTCTGCCTCAGCACGGCCTCCACCTCCTGCACCAGGCCGGGCCGGTGCAGCTGACGGACGGCCAGGTTGACGCTGACGAACGGGGCGTCGGGATGCCCCGCCGACCAGCTCTGCGCCTCCCGGCAGGCCTCGGCGAGCACCCAGCTGCCGAGCCGGACGATCAGCCCGGTCTCCTCGGCCAGCCCGATGAAGCTGTCCGGCCGGAGCACCCCCAGCTCCGGGTGGCGCCAGCGGACCAGCGCCTCCATGCCGAGCACCCGGCCGTCGCACAGCGAGGTCAGCGGCTGGTAGTCGAGGTAGAACTCGCCCCGGTCCAGGGCAGTGGGGATGGCCGCGGAGAGGGCGTACCGGGCCAGCTCCTGGCGGTTGCGGTCGGCGTCGAAGACCGACCAGCGGGCCCCGCCGGCCGCCTTGGCCCAGTGCAGGGTGCTGTCCGCGGCCCGCATCAACTCCATCGGCGTGGTGCCGGCCACCTGCCGCTCCACGATCCCGATGCTGGCCGACACGGTCAGCTCGTGCCCCTCCACGAGAGCCGGCTCGCTCACCGCCGCGAGGGCCGCCTCGGCGACCTTGACCACGTCCTCGATGCAGGCGGTGCGTTCGATCAGGATGACGAACTCGTCGCCGCCGAGGCGGGCCACCAGGTGCTCGCCGAGGGCCCGGCGCAGCCGTCGCGCCACCGCCACCAGCAGCGCGTCGCCGACCTGGTGGCCGAGCGAGTCGTTGACCACCTTGAAGCGGTCCAGGTCGAGGAAGCAGAGCCCGATCCGGGCGGCACCCCGGCCCGGATCGTCGATCGCGGCGGTGAGCCGCTCGGTGAACAGGATCCGGTTGGGCAGGTCGGTCAGCGGGTCGTGGGTGGCCTGGTAGCGGAAGCGCGCCTCGCTCTCCCGTAGCGCCCGTTCGGCCTGCGCCCGGGCCATCATCGCGGCCCGCCGGATCGACTCCTGCTCGTCCAGGGTGCGGTCGCGCAGGGCGCGGGCGTACCCGGTGGCGACCGTGGCCAGCAGCCGCGCCATCCGGTCCTCGACGTCGTCGACGACCAGCCCGAGGTCGCGTACCAGGCGGAGCTGGATCACCTCGATGGTGCGGCCCAGCCCTTCGGCGGAGGCGATGTGCGCCTGCACCAGCTCCGCCCCGACCTGCTGGCCGATGCGCAGGTCGAACGGCTCGGATCGGATCGCCACGGCCAGCCGCTCGGCGAGCCGTTGCAGCAGCGCCTCCAGCTGCGCCTGGGTCATCGGCAGGTAGCTGGTGCCGGAGACCGCCTTGGCCCACGCCCGGGCGAAGGTGCCGGGGCGGGAGCGGATCGTGGCGGCGGCTCCGTCACCCACCGAGCCGCCCGACGCCGCCGAGGAAGACCGACCGCTCCGCGTCCTCCGCCTGCTCCGGCGACTCCGGACGCCACTGCGGCACCCAGATCACGCCCGGGTCGACCAGCTCGAACCCGTCGAAGAGCGTGACCAGTTCGGCTCGGCTGCGGATCCAGAGCTGGTTGTCGGTGCGGCGGTAGACCCGCTCGGCCTCGGCCCGCTCGCCGGTTTCGCGGCGGCCGTCGTCGCTGGCCTGCGACAGCACCAGATGGCTGCCGGGCACCAGCGCGGACCGCAGCGTCCGCAGGATCTCCTCGGGCCGGTCGGCGGGCGGGATGAAGTGCAGCACCGCCACGACCAGCACGGCGACCGGCTGGGAGAAGTCCAGCAGCCGGGTGACCTCGGGGTGGCCGAGGATCGCGGCCGGCCGGCGCAGGTCCTCCTGGATCACCGTGGCCCGGTCGTTGCCGGCCAGGATCTCCGTGCTGTGCGCGACCGCGACCGGGTCGACGTCGACGTAGACCACCCGGCTAGCCGGGTCGGCCCGCTGGGCGATCTCGTGCACGTTGCCCACCGTCGGGATGCCGGAGCCGAGATCGAGGAACTGGCGTATCCCGGAATCGGCCAGGAACTGCACCGCCCGGCGGAGGAAGGCCCGGTTGGCCTGGGCCATCAGCGGGGCCTCGGGCACGGCCTCCACCATCGCCCGGGCGGCCGCCCGGTCGGCCGCGAAGTTGTGCGAGCCACCGAGGTAGTAGTCGTACATGCGGGCCACGCTGGGGCGCTCGATGTCGATCGTGTCAGGTGCCCAGTCCGGCCGCTGCATGCCCCTGCCCCTTTTGTGTCAACAACGCGCGGGTCGTCACCCGCACGGACCACCCGGGTATTCTGCCCGCCCGCTGTCGCGGTGCAAAGACCGCCGTCGCTGCGCGGTCGGCCCCTCACCGTACGCGTTCACCAGGCGCCCGGAATGCCCGAAAGGCCCGCATCCGCAGCGCGGACGCGGGCCTTTCGGCCGATGGACGGGACGCCTCAGAACTTGGGCGCGTCCGGGGCCTCCAGCAGGCCGAGCCGCAGCGCGGTCATCAGCGCCTGGGCCCGGTTGGCGGCGCCCAGCTTCTCGTAGAGCTTCGAGATGTGCGTCTTGGCGGTCGACTCGCTGACGAACAGCTGCTTGGCGATGCCGGCCACGCTCATGCCGTCGGCCAGCAGCCGCAGCACCTGACCTTCCCGCGGGGAGAGCTGCGGGCCGGAGGGGGCCAGCCGGCGCTTCATCGCCTCGGCCAGGTCGGCGGCGGTGAACGCGCTGGGCGACGAGGCGGCGTGCCGGGCGGCCGCCACCACCTCGTCGGCCGGGGCGGTCTTCGGCACGAAGGCGCTGGCCCCCGCCTCCAGGGCTCCGAACAGCTGGTCGTCACCGGCGTACATGGTCAGCACGACGATGCCCATCGACGCGCTGGACTTGCGGAGGGCTCGGGTGGCCTCCAAACCGCTGCCGTCGGGCAGCCGTAGGTCCATGATTACCACGTCGGGCTGGAGCGCGCCGGCCTGCCGCACGCCCTCAGCGGCGGTGGCGGCCTCGCCCACGACCTCGAACTGCCGGTCCCGCTCGAAGGCGTGCCGCAGTCCCTTGCGGATCAGGTCGTGATCGTCGACAAGGAGAACCTTGGTACGGGTGGCCGGTGTCGGGCTAGTGGTCATCCTCGGGTTACTCCCCTTCTGCTGCTGCGCTGCCGCGCACCTTATCGCGCCGGGGCGAGGAGCCGATTACCACCGCCACGGTCGTGCCGCTGGGCTGCCGCGGTCTGATCTCCAGCCGGCCCCGGATACGTTCCGCCCTCTCGGCCATGATCGCAAGCCCGTAGTGCCCGTCAGGGCGCTGGTCATCGATGCCGTGACCGTCATCCGACACTTCAATCTGGGCGTACGGGGGGTCCACCGCGCACGTGACCCACAGGTTCGACGCCCCGGCGTGCTTGCGCGCGTTGGTGACCGCCTCCTGCGCGATGCGCAGCAACTCCGCCTCGGTCGCCGCGGGCAGCCGGGCGGTCGACTCGTCCAGCGACAGGTGCACCCGCAGCCCCCCGGACGCGCCGACGGTGCGGGCGTACTCGGCGATCGCGGCGGCCAGGCCGCCGTGCCGGTCCACCTCGCTGCGCAGCTCGAACAGGCTCAGCCGCAGCTCGGTGATCACCCGGGTGACCTCCTGCCGCAGGGTACGCAGCGAGTCGGCGGTCTCCTCGGCGTCCTCGTGCACGGTGGCCAGGGCGTTGTCGATGCCGTACCCGACCATCACCAACTCCTGGGCGACCCCGTCGTGGATCTCCCGGGCCAGCCGCTGCCGCTCCTCGTTGGTGGCCAGCGACCGCACCTCGTCGAAGAGCAGCGCGGCCTCCAGCCGCAGCGCCGCCGGGCCGGTCAGCGCGGTCACCCGGGACACCACCGGCGGCGGGTACGCGTGTGCGGTGTCCGCCTCGATGACCACCAGGCCGACCGTGCGCACCCCGGCCACCAGCGGCACGATCAGCGCCGACACCTCGCCGGACTGCTGGGAGCGGGCCTGTGAACGGGCCGCGGTCTGCGGCTGCTGGCTGGCCCAGGCGTCGGCGATCGCCGAGTCCGCGTCGAGCGTGGTCTCCCAGTCCACCCGGTCCGCGCCGATCTGCGCGAGCACCACCAGCCGGCCGCCGCCGCTGGCGGACAGCACCGCGCCCCGGTCGGTCTTCGCCACCACCCGCAGCTCCTCCAGCAGGTGCTCGGAGATGCCGCCCGGGTCGAGCGTGGCGCCGGGCAGCTGGCGGGCGACGGTGCGCAGCTGGGTCAGCAGCCGGGTGGCCTCCGCGTACGGCTGGGGCTTGCCCTCGCCGCGCACCCGCATCACCCGCTGGAGCGTGCCGGCCGTGTAGAGGCCGAGCGCGGCCAGGATCAGCCACTGCGCGCAGACCGCGAGGTAGCCGACCTGGCCGAGCTGCCGCCCGCCGCCGACCGCGGTGAAGGCCGCGCTGACCAGCAGGGTGGCGGCCGCCACGGCGAGCAGCGCCGCGCCCTCGCGGAACCGGCGGCGCAGCGCCGTCACGGTGACCGGCACGGCGAGGTACGGCAGCACCGCCGAGGCGCCCAGCCCGCCGGTCACCCCGGTCAGGTGAGTGTCGGCGGCGATCTTGCTGGCGGCCAGGCCGAGGACGACCACCTCGGCGAACCGGCTGAGCGGCCCGAGCAGCGGGTGCTGCGGGGCCAGCACGGCGGGCAGCCCGGCGAGGCCCAGCAGGGCGATCCACCAGAGCTGGGTGACGTCCCGGGTGGCGAACAGGGTCAGGACGGCGACCAGGGCGAGCAGAACCGCCCGCGCGAGCGCGGCGAGGGGCTGCGTCGGTGGCTGGCTGGGTGTCGAGGCGGGCACGTGACGGATCGTAGTCAGCGTCGGTAGATATCCGCGATCTCCGCCGCGTACGTCTTGTGCACGACCTGCCGCTTCACCTTGAGCGAGGGGGTCAGCTCACCGGTGTCCTCGGTGAAGTCGTGCGGCAGGATCCGGAACACCTTGATCGCCTCGGGCTTGGAGACCGACCGGTTGGCCTCGTCGATCGCGCCCTGGACCTCGGCCCGCAGCGCCGCGTCGTCGCGCAGGTCGGCGACGCTGGTCGTCTCCGGCCGGCCGTGGGCGGCCAGCCACCTCGGCAGCGCCTCCTCGTCGATGGTGACCAGCGCCCCGATGAACGGCTGCCGGTCGCCGACCACCACGCACTGGCTGATCAGCGGGTGGGCCCGCACCTGGTCCTCCAGCACCGCCGGGGCCACGTTCTTGCCGCCGGCGGTCACGATGATCTCCTTCTTGCGGCCGGTGATGCTCAGGTAGCCGTCCTCGTCGAGCTGGCCCAGGTCGCCGGTGCGGAACCAGCCGTCGGTGCTGAGCGCCTCGGCGGTGGCCGCCTCGTTGTGCCAGTAGCCCCGGAAGATCAGCTCGCCGGAGATCAGGATCTCGCCGTCGTCCTCGATCCGGATGGTCACGCCGGGCAGCGGACGGCCCACGGTGCCGATCCTGGTGGCGCTGGGCAGGTTCGCGGCGGCGGCGGGGGCGGTCTCCGTGAGGCCGTAGCCCTCGGCGATGTTCACCCCGACGCCGCGGAAGAAGTGCCCGAGCCGGGCGCCGAGCGGGGCGCCGCCGGAGATCGCGTCCCGGCACCGGCCGCCCAGCGCCGCCCGCAGCTTGCGGTAGACCAGCTTCTCGAAGAGCGCGTGCTGGGCGCGCAGCCCCAGGCCCGGGCCGTCCGGGTTCTCCAGCGCCTCGCTGTACGCGATGGCCACCTTCTCGGCCCGGTCGAAGATCTTCCCCTTGCCCTCGGCCTCGGCCTTCTGCCGGGCGCCGTTGTACACCTTCTCGAACACCCGGGGCACAGAGAGCACGAAGGTCGGCTTGAACTCCTGGAGCTCGGCGACCAGGTTCTTGGTGTCCGCGGTGTGGGCCATGGTGGCCCGGGCGTGCACCACGCCGATCTGGATGAGCCGGGCGAAGGCGTGCGCGAGCGGCAGGAAGAGCAGGGTGGAGGCGCTCTGCCGGAACAGGTTCGGCAGCACCGGCACAGCGTTGGCGATGTCGGCGTACATGTTGCGGTGGGTCAGCACGCAGCCCTTGGGGCGGCCGGTGGTGCCGCTGGTGTAGATGATGGTGGCGATGTCGTCGGCCTTGACGGTCGAGCGGCGTACCTCGACGTCGGCCGGGTCGACGGACCCGCCGGCGGTGACCAGCTCGTCCACCGCGCCGCTCTCGATCTGCCAGACCTGGCGCAGCTCGGGCAGCCGGTCGCCGACCCCGGCGACCAGGTCGGCGTGCGCGGCGGTCTCCACCAGGGCGGCGACCGCGCCGGAGTCGGCGAGGATCCAGGCGGCCTGCTCGGCGCTGGACGTCTCGTAGATCGGCACGGTGACCGCGCCGACGGTCCAGATGGCGTAGTCGAGCAGGGTCCACTCGTAGCGGGTGCGGCTCATCAGCGCGACCCGGTCGCCGGGGGAGATGCCGACGGCGACCAGGCCCCGGGCCACCGCCACGACCTCGTCGCGGAACTGCCGGCAGGTCACGTCCGTCCAACGGCCGTCGGTGCCGGCACGCCGGACGAACTGCACCGCGTCGGGGGCGACCTCGGCGTTGTCCCAGACCGGGTCGGTCAGGTTGGCCGCGTCGCCGACGGTGACGATCGGCGGTACGGAGAACTCGCGCACAGGCACTCCCTCGTGCTCACACCGGCCGACCGGCCGGGTCGGCTCTGTCGAAACCTACCCGCCCGTTCGTGATGGTGAGGTGGGGAGGTTGCCCGCTGGGCGGGCCGGATACACCGGTTCGGGCCCACCGTGCCACGCGCCGGGGTGGAGCGGCGCGCCCGGACCCGCCGCCGGGTAGCCTCCCCCCATGGCGGACTCCTCCACCCAGTCGATCCTCGTCGGCGCGTCACCGGACCGGGTGGCGGCGGTCATCTGCGACTTCCCCCGCTACCCCGAATGGGCCGAGGCGGTACGGCGGGCGGAGGTGATCGAGGAGTACGAGGACGGTTACGCCAGCCAGGTCCGGTTCACCATCGACGCCGGCGTGATGGCCGACGAGTACGTACTGGCCTACGAGTACGCCGAGGACGTCTCCCGGATCGAGTGGCATCTGGTGGCGCCCTCGAAGATGCAGAAGGCCCAGCGGGGGTCGTACGACGTGACCGGTAACCCGGACGGGACCACCACGGTGACCTACACGCTCGAGGTGGAGCTCTCCGTGGCCATGCTCGGCATGTTTCGCCGCAAGGCCGAGAAAATGATCATGGATGCGGCGTTGAAGCAACTCAAGCGCCGGGTAGAAGCACTCGGTGCGGCCCACTGACCCGACCGGCGTCCGGTCGTCACGGTAGAGGAGCCGACCCATGGCCACCACTGATCCGGGTTCGGCCCGGGAGGAGGCGGAACGCCTCGTCGCCATGTTCCTGGCCGCCGCCCGGCTGGCCGCGGCCACGCCCGGGGGCGGCCAGTGGGGCCCGCTCGGCGGGATCCTGTCGGGTGTCCTCGGTCACACCTCGGACGGCGCCGGCTCCGGCGACCGGACCGCCTCGGCGGGTGGCGCCGGTTTCGCCACCGGCTCGCCGGAATGCAGTGTCTGCCCGATCTGTCGGGGTATCGCCGCGCTGCGGGACCCGAGTCCGGAATTCGCCGAGCGGCTCGCCACCGGCGCCGGCGACCTGGCCGCCGGCGTGGCCAGCCTGCTGCGCGCGTTCGCCCCGGCCGAGCCGGCCGGCCCCGCCGGGGCCGACGAGCCGGCCGCCGGGAGCCCGGCCGGAGATCACGTCTGGCGCGCGGCCACCCGCACCGGGCATGATTCTCAGCCGGCACCCGAGCAGGACGTCTGGTCCGCCGCGACCCGGGGGGAGGGCGTGGCCGACCCGGGTGCCGCCGTGCCGCCCGCCGATGCCGCCGGGCCGGACGTGCCGGTGTCCCACCGGCCGCCGGTCGGCCGTCCCGTGGTGCCCGTCGCCCGGGCGTCCGGCGAGGTGGCCGAGGAGGCACCAGGCGACGGGGCCTGACCACCGGACATCCCGACCTCACCCGGCCCCGCCGGACGAGGTCAGGGAGCACAGCAGAGGGGAGTGGCGGCGGTGACGCTGACCATCGGAGTCGACGTCGGTGGCACCAAGGTGGCCGGCGGTGTCGTGGACGACACCGGCGAGGTTCTCGTGCAGGCCCGACGGGACACCCCCGCCGAGGACGTGGCCAAGACCCGGGACACCATCATCGAGGTGGTCACCGAGCTGGCCACCGGCTACCCGGTCGAGGCGGTCGGCATCGGCGCGGCCGGCTGGATCGACGCCTCCCGCTCCACCGTGCTCTTCGCCCCCAACCTGGCCTGGCGGGACGAGCCGCTGCGCGAGTACGTCAGCAACGCCATCGGGGTGCCGGTGATCGTGGAGAACGACGGGAACGTGGCCGCCTGGGCGGAGTTCCGCTACGGCGCGGCCCGGGCAGCCGACGACTCGATGGTCATGTTCACCATCGGCACCGGCGTCGGCGGCGGCATCGTGCTCGGTGGCGAGCTGCTCCGCGGCGCCAACGGCATCGCGGCCGAGCTGGGGCACATGCTCACCGTGCCGGACGGTCACCAGTGCGGCTGCGGCCGGCTGGGCTGCATCGAGCAGTACGCCAGCGGCAGCGCCCTGGTCCGCTTCGCCCGCGCCGCCGCCCGCCAGGAACCGCACCGGGCCGCCGCCCTGCTGGAGCTGGCCGGTGGCGAGGCCGACGCGATCACCGGGCCGATGGTGACCGCCGCGGCGCAGGGCGGCGACCCGGTCTCCGCCGAGGCGTTCGCCCAGGTCGGCCGCTGGCTAGGCACCAGCCTCGCCGACATGGCGCAGATCCTCGACCCACAGGTGCTGGTCGTCGGGGGCGGCGTGGTGGAGGCCGGTGACCTGCTGATGGGCCCGACCCGCCGGTCGTACAGCCAGGCCCTCGCCCAGCGCAGCCGGCTGCCGGTGGCCGAGATCCGCCCGGCCGAGCTGGGCAACACCGCCGGCGTCATCGGCGCCGCCGACCTGGCTCGGCGGATCTGAGGTGCCCGGCCCGGGCGTGCCGCTGCGGGTGGTGTCGTACAACGTGCACAGCCAGCGGGACGACACCGCCGCGCTGGCCGAGGTGGTCCGGGCGGCCGCGCCGGACGTGGTGATCGTCCAGGAGGGGCCGCGCCGGTTCCGGTGGCGGCAGAAGTGCGCCTCGCTGGCCGACTCGTTCGGCCTGGTCGTGGCGGCCGGCGGCCTGCCGGCGCTGGGCAACCTGCTGCTGACCAGCCTGCGGGTGCGGGTGCTGGCCACCCGCTGCCAGCGCTATCCGCTGACCCCCGGGCGGCACCTGCGCGGCGCCGCGTACGCCGAGTGCCTGGTGGGCGGGAGCCGCTTCCTGCTGGCCGGCTCCCACCTCGCCACCGACCCGGCGGAGCGGCCGGCGCAGGCGGCCGCGTTCAAGCGGGAGCTGGCCGCCGCGACGCTGCCGGTGGTGGCCGGCGTCGACCTCAACGAGGAGCCGGACGGGCCGGCGTGGCGGACGGTGGCGGCGGGCCTGACCGACGCCGCGGTGGCCGCCGACCGGGCGGACCGGCACACGTTCTCCTGCGCCCACCCGCACCGGCGGATCGACGCGCTCTTCGTCGACCCGCGGATCACCGTGGTGGACTACGACGTGGTGGACACCCCGCGCACCCGCCGGGCCAGCGACCACTTCCCCCTGCTGGTCGATCTGCTGCTGCCCGCCGACGGCTGAGCCGGCGGCCCGCCGGGAACATCGGGCGGGCTGGACAACCGCGGGCATTGTCGGCAGGATTTCGCACCGACCCGGCACTCGTGCCGCACAAAGGAGATTTCCGGTGCCCTCCTCCACCGACCTCGGCCGCCCCGATCCGGACCCGACGGTCGCCCTGACCCGGGACGGCCGCCCGGTCTCCGACCGCGGCGACACCGTCTGCGTCATCGGCGCCGGGGCCAGCGGCCTCACCGCCGTGAAGAACCTCCGCGAGCACGGCTTCGGCGTCGACTGCTACGAGCGGGAGACCGGCATCGGCGGGGCGTGGAACTGGCGGCACGACCGCAGCCCGGTGTACGCCAGCACCCACCTCATCTCGTCCCGGCCGTTCACCCAGTTCCCCGACTTCCCGATGCCGGACGACTGGCCGGACTACCCGCACCACGCCCAGCTGCTGTCCTATTTCGAGCGGTACGCCGACCACTTCGACCTGCGCCAGCACATCTGGTTCGGCACCGAGGTGGTCCGGGTGGAGCCGGTCGAGGGAGACCGGTGGGACGTCACCACCCGCAGCACCGGCGGCTACGGCCCGGAGCGCACCTCCCGGTACGCCGCCGTGGTGCTCGCCAACGGGCACAACTGGTCGCCGAAGCTGCCCCGCTACGAGGGCCTGGAGCAGTTCCGGGGCGAGGTCATGCACGCCTCGTCCTACAAGGACCCGGCGCAGCTGCGCGGCAAGCGGGTGCTGGTGGTGGGCGGCGGCAACACCGGTTGCGACATCGCGGTCGAGGCGGCCCAGCAGGCCTCCCACTGCTGGCACTCCACCCGCCGCGGCTACTGGTACGCCCCCAAGTACGTCTTCGGCCGGCCCGCCGACCAGGTCAACGACACCCTGCTCGCGCTGCGGGTGCCGCTGCGGGTACGCCAGTGGCTCTACCACCGGACGCTGCGGCTGACCGTCGGCGACCTGACCCGGTTCGGCCTGCCCAGACCGGACCACCGGGTCTACGAGACCCACCCGATCGCCAACAGCCAGCTGATCTACTACGTGGGCCACGGGGAGATCACCCCGGTGCCGGACCTGACCCGGTTCCACGACCGCACGGTGGCGCTCAGCGACGAGCGGGAGATCGACCCGGAACTGGTCATCTTCGCCACCGGCTACCTGCCGCGCTTCGAGTTCCTCGACGGCGCGGTGCTCGGCGACGCCGACGGGTCGGGCCGGCCGCGCCTGTGGCTGAACGCCTTCGCCGCCGGGCACCCCACGCTGGCCGTGGTCGGCCTGGTGCAGCCGGACTCCGGCGTGTTCACCATCGCGCACTGGCAGAGCGTGCTGTTCGCCCGGCTGCTCGCCCTGCGTACCGCCCGGCCGGACCGGGCCGCCGCGTTCGGCCGTAGGGTCGCCGCCGGCCTCGGCGAGCGGTACTCGCCGAAGGTCAAGGACAGCAGCCGGCACTGGTTCGAGGTCGGGCACGCCGACTACCTGCGGGCGCTCCAGCGCGCCCTGGACGAGCTGGAGGGCAAGTGAGCGAGCGGAGCGAGCGAACCATTCGGTTCAGCAGCGTGGCGCCTCGCGCCGCCGGGGAGCGAAGCGAGGCGGCGGCGTGAGCGAGCGGGTGCGGATCGTCCGGGCCTGGGAGTGGGCCCGCCCGGAGCGCCCGGCCCGCCGGGAGGTGCTGTCCGTGGTGCCGGAGTTGGAGGAGGGGAAGCCGCCGCTGCTGTTCGTACCCGGGTTCGGGCACGGGGCGTGGGCGTTCGCCGAGCACTGGCTGTCGCACGCCGCGTCCCGCGGCTTCCCCGCGTACGCGCTGAGCCTGCGCGGGCACGGGGGCAGCGAGCCGGCGCCGGCGGCGACGCTGCGGTCGTACACCCATGACGTGGTCCAGGCGGCGGCGGGCCTGCCGCGGCAGGCGGTGCTGGTGGGGCACGGCGCCGGCGCCCGGGTGGTGGCGCACGCGCTGGCCCGCTACCCGGCCCGGGCGGCGGTGCTGGTGGCGCCGGTGTTCGGCGGCTGGGGGACGTTCGGCACGGCGTTGCGGCGCAACCCGGTGGGCACCCTGCCGGCGGTCTTCGGTGGCCGCCTGCGACTCAACCGCCGGCAGCTGTTCAGCCGGGAGCTGCCGGACGGCGAGGCTCGCCGGCACGTCGCGCGGCTCGGCCGGGCCGGCCGGCGGGCGCAGTGGCAGCTGCTCACCGGCCGGCAGCCGGAGCCGGCGGTGGGCCGCCCGCCGGTGCTGGTGCTGGGCAGTCCGGACGACCGGGTGGTGCCGTCGGCCGCGCTGGCCCGGGCCGCGCGCCGGTATGCCTCGGCCCCGCTGCTCTTCCCGGGTATGGGCCACGACCTGATGCTCGACGCCCGCTGGCGGGAGCCGCTCGACGCGATCCTCGATTGGCTGGAGAAGGACCCGGCGCCCGCTCGCGGGTGACACCGGCACCGGTCAGTCGGTCGTGGCGAGTCGGCGCAGCAGCGAGCCGCTCTCGTCCAGGGCGCTCAGGTACGACCGGGCCCAGGCGTGGATGTCGTTGCGGCGCAGGTGCGCCCGCATCGCGCGCATCCGGGCCGAGACGTCCTCGGGTCCGGCCCGCAGCGCGCTGCGCAGCGCCTGTTTGAGCCCGTCCAGGTCGTGCGGGTTGACCAGGTACGCCTGGGTCAGCTCCTCGGCGGCGCCGGCGAACTCGCTGAGCAGCAGCGCGCCGGTGCCGTCCACCCGGGCGGCCACGTACTCCTTGGCGACCAGGTTCATCCCGTCGCGCAGCGGGGTCACCGCCATCACGTCGGCGATCCGGTAGAGGGCGACCAGTTCGGTGCGGTCGAAGGGCTGGCTCAGGTAGTGGATCGCCGGCTCGCCGACCCGGCCGAACTCGCCGTTGATCCGGCCGACCTGGTGCTCCACCCGGTCGCGGAGGATCTGGTACTGGGCGACGCGTTCCCGGCTGGGCACCGCGACCTGGATCAGCACCGTGTCCCGGACCTTGACGTCCCCGCTGGCCAGCAGCTCGCGGTACGCCTTGAGCCGCTGCTCGATGCCCTTGGTGTAGTCCATCCGGTCCACGCTGAGGATGACCTGCTCCGGGTCGCCGAGGTCCTTGCGCAGCCGGTGGGCCCGGTCGGCGACCTCGGGCCGGGCGGCGAGCGCGGCCATCTCGGCGGTGTCGATGGAGACGGGGAAGGCGCCGACCCGGACCGTCCGGTCGCCGACCTCGACCCGCCGGTCGGTGGCGGGCAGGTCGAGCACCCTGGCCACCAGTTGGGCGAAGTTGTGCGCGGCGTGCGCCCGCTGGAAGCCGATCAAATCGGCGCCGAGCATGCCGCGCAGCAGTTCGGCCCGGCGGGGGAGCTGCATGAACAGCTCCGGCGGCGGGAACGGGACGTGCAGGAAGAAGCCGATCCGCAGGTCGGGGCGGAGCCGCCGGAGCAACCCCGGGACGAGCTGGAGGTGGTAGTCCTGCACCCAGACCAGCCCGCCCGGCTCCGCCACCTCGGCGGCGGCGTCGGCGAACCGCTGGTTGACCCGCTGGTACGCCTCCCACCAGCGGCGGTGGTACTCGGGCTGCTCGACGGCGTCGTGGTAGAGCGGCCAGAGGGTCGCGTTGGCGAAGCCCTCGTAGTGGTCGCGCAGGTCGTCGGCGGTCAGCGGGACGGTGTGCATCCGGACGCCGTCCACCTCGGGCAGGTGCGGCGCCGGGCCGGTGCCGCCGGCCCAGCCGACCCAGGTGGCCGGGGTGTGCCGGAGCAGGGGGTGCAGGGCGCTCACCAGGCCGCCGGGGCTGCGGCGCCACTCGCAGGCGCCGTCCGGCGCCACGCTGTCGTCGACGGGAAGGCGGTTGGCCACCACCACGAGGGGACTCGGTCGCATCTCGGGCAATCCGCTCAGCAGAGGGCCGGCGACCGGAGCGAGGAACAAACCGGACAGCCGGTGCGGGACGTGACGTACGGTATTCCTACTGACCGTAAGTTACACCCTTGTTACGCGAGTGCGGCCGGGGCGACCGGCGTCCCGGTATCCGGGTGGCGGCCGGGGCGGAGCGGTCAGACCACCGCGCCGTCGTCCGGGTCCTGCTCGTCGGAGTCGCCGGGGCGCAGCCGCCAGATCAGCATCACGAAACCGGCCAGGATCCCGGTGAAGCCGAGCAGCGTCACCACCGACGGGTCGGTGACCGGGAGCACGGTGGGGGACAGGAAGAGCACGAACCCGGCCACGATGCAGAGCACGCCGATCACCGCGTACTTGGAGAAGCGCGGCAGCGGGGGCGGCGGGGGCGGGGTGTAGTGCTCGTCCGCGTCGTCGGGCAGGTCGGCGCCGAAGGTGTCCAGGCCGTCCAGCAGCGACGGCTCGTCGGGCCGGTCCCGGCTCACCGAGATGCCGGAGACGTCCGCCGCGTACGGCAGGCGCCGGACGTCGGTGGCGGTCGGGCCGCCGGTCTCCTCGGCCCGCCCTCCAGCACCCCCGGCCGGCCCGGACGGGTCGACGGAGTCGTCGTCCACGTCCTCCGCGGCGGGCCACGGGTGGCTGCCCGCGGTCGGGGCGTCGAACCCGGCGACGATCTTCGCCCACTCCGCCTCGATGTCCGGCTCGTCGCCCCGGGCCGGCTCACGGCCGCCCTCGTCGGTGAGCTGGGTGAGGTAGTCCCGGGCGGTGGTCAGGTGCGAGCGGTCGACGTAGAGCCGGTCGACCGGGCGGGACGGGACCGTGGTGGTGCGGGTGATCGGGTTGAGGTCGGCGGAGGGCTGGAGGTAGGCGGCGATCCCGCCGGCGGCGAGCACGTCGAGCAGATGTTCCCCGATCCGCGGATCGACGTCGCCCGCGACCGCGTACTCGGCCGCGTCGAGCCCGTTGTCCCGCCGTCCCCGGCGGGGCCCACCCGCTGACACCGGACACCCCTCCTCGCCGCACCTCGGTGCGTCCCGACCCGGCGCCCCGTACGCCGTGCCCTGAATCGTGACACGTCGGGACCCGGTTCCGGGAGTGCGTTGTGGCGTGCCGCTCCCGGTTCGTAGGCTCTTCCCGGACAGTCCCGCTCGCCGACGGCGCCCCGGGCGCGGTCCCGGGCGGCGTCCCGGCGGCCCGTTCCGGGTTCCCCGGCGACGACGGTTCCAGGTCGCTGCGTGGCGTCGGACCGGCCCTCCTTCGGTCCGGAGCGCCGCCTGGCGGCGTGGGGGTCGAACTGTGGCCGCCAGCCGAGCTGGAGCCGTCGTAGGGTGCCGCCACCCCCGCCTGGAAGGACCCCGGTGCTGTACTGGCTGTTGAAGTACATCGTCCTCGGCCCGCTGCTGAGGCTGATCTTCCGCCCGCAGGTGGAAGGGCTCGAGCACGTCCCGGAGACCGGGCCGGTCATCCTGGCGAGCAACCACCTCTCCTTCTCGGACTCGATCTTCACGCCGCTCATCGTCAAGCGAAAAGTCACATTCATCGCCAAAGCGGAGTACTTCACCGGTAAGGGGATCAAGGGCTGGCTGACGAAGATGTTCTTCGTCGGCTCCGGCACCATCCCGGTCGACCGGTCCGGCGGCCAGGCGGCCCGGGCCGCGCTGGACACTCAGCTCAAGGTGCTGCGGGCGGGCGGGATCGCCGGCATCTATCCCGAGGGGACCCGCTCGCCCGACGGGCGGCTCTACCGGGGCAAGACCGGGGTGGCCCGGCTCGCCCTGGAGAGCGGCGCCCCGGTGGTCCCGATGGCGATGCTCAACGCCGACGAGATCCAGCCGCCCGGCCAGCTCATCCCCACGATCAAGCGGGTCCGGATCCGCTTCGGCACGCCGCTGGACTTCTCCCGCTACGCCGGGATGGCCGGCGACCGGTTCGTCGAGCGGGCGATCACCGACGAGATCATGTACGAGGTGATGGAACTCTCCGGCCGCGAGTACGTCGACATGTACGCGCAGAAGGCCAAGAACCAGTCCCCCGAGCCGGTCCCAGCCTGAGCGTGCGAATCATCCGGCGCAGCCGCCCCGGCGCCTCGCGCCGTCGACCGGCGGAGCGAGCCGGCGGCACGAGTGCCGTCAGCGCGGGGCGGCCAGGCGGAGCAGGCCCGGCGCCCCGCTCCGGGCGGCGAACGTGCGGACCCGGTCCAGGGCCTCGGCCGCGGCGGGCGGATCCACCTCGGCCAGCGGTCCGACCAGCAGGGCCGACGCGATCATCTGATCGGTGACGTCGGCCATCCCGGCGTAGCTGCGGGCCGCCGCGGCGAACAGGTCGGCAGCGCGCCGGGCGTCGCCGTCCCGCCAGGCCAGCGCCGCATCCGCGGAGCACCCGGCCGCCTCCGCCCACCGGGTCGTCCTGGGGGAGTACGCGAGCAGGTCCCGGACCAGCCGGGCCCCCTCCTCGCCGAGGATCCCGGCGACGTGCCCGACCGCCGGCACCCACTCGGCGAACGGGATCATCCGGGTCTGCCGCCAGTCCTCGTCCAGCTCGGCCAGGAGGGCCAGCGCCTCGTCCCGGCGGCCCTCCACCGCCCGGCACAGCGCGGCGTGCGCCACCGTCGAGCGCAGCACCCGGTGGAACCCGCTGCGCCGGGCCGCGGCCAGCGCCTGGTCCACCAGGTCCGGCCCACCGCCGTCCGCCCCGCCGCGCCCGTCGCCCGGCGTCGCCGGCTCGCCCAGCACGCGGATCCAGCCGGACACCGCCACGATGTGCAGGTCCCACTCGGCGGTCGGCTGTCGGGTCGAGCCCTCGGCCATGGCCAGCGCCGCCGGCCAGTCGCCGGCGTAGTACGAGCGGCTCCACTGGTCGGCGAAGCTGATCGTCAGCCCGTGCTCGCCGGCCAGGTCCAGAGAGTGCTGCTCGTCGACCAGGCGGGCCGAGCCGGTCAGGTCGCCCTCCTCCTGGAGCACCCAGGCCAGGTTGCCGACGGCGCGACGGCGGCAGCTCAGCCGCTCCACCCGGCAGTCCTCGGTGACCTCGGCCAGCTCCGCGTACGCCGCCTCGACACCGGCCATGTAACGGGCCACCGCCAGGGTGATCCGGGCGTTCGCTCGCACCTCGCGCAGCTCCAGCCGCTCGGCGAGTTCGGCCGCCGCCTGGGCTGCCGTGCAGGCCGGCTCGGTCTCCGCGTTGAGCATGTGCACCCGGCCCAGTTCGAGCAGCGCGCCCGCCTTGTCCTGGCTGTCCGGCAGCTCGGCGTGCAGCCGGATCGCCTGGTCCAGGCAACGCAGCGTCTCCGCCCGGTCGGCACGGCTCCAGGCAGCGGTGGACAGCAGGGTCCACGCCTTGGCCGCGCCCGCCTGGTCGCCCGCCTCGGTCAGCCGCTCCGCCAGCCCGGTGAGCGTCTCCGTACCGCCGCCCACCAGGAATCCGTCGCTGTCCCGGTAGAACGCCAGCTCCGCCTCGAACAGCTCCAGCGTCGGGTCCGGCCCGCAGTCCACGGCGAGCGCCCGCTCGACCAGCGTGGCGGCGGTCGCCAGGGCGTGCAGCTCGTACGCCCGGCGCGCGGCGCGGTGCAGCGCGGCGCGGGTGGCCGAGGCGTACGGGGCCGGGTCCAGGCCCACGCCGCGGGCGAGTTCGTACGCCGTCCACCGGTGGTTGGCCAGCACCTCGGCCAGGTCGTGCTGCCGGCCGCCGGCGACCTGCTCCAGCCAGTCCGCGGCGCGCTGGTGCCGCGCCACCCGCTCCGCCCGGGGCAGCCGCCGGTAGCACACGTCGCGGACCAGCACGTGCCGGAACCGGTACTCGGGCTGGCCCGGCATGGTCGAGGTGGCCAGCTCGTAGACCAGGTCCCGGCGCTGGAGCCGGTTCAGCGCACGCTCGACCCACTCCGTCGGCCGGCCCAGCGCCAGAGCCACCGGCGCCGGCCAGAACTGCACCCCCACCACCGAGGCGGCCTGCAGGACCGCACGGTCGGCCGGGTCGAGCAGGTCGAGCCGATTGGCGATCACCGCCTGCACGGTGCGGGGCATCCCCGGCCCGGTGGCCGCGTCGAACCGCAGTGCGCTGGCCGCCGCGTCGGCGAGCCCGCCGTCGAGCAGCATCCGGGCGTACTCCTGGGCGTAGAGCGGGTTGCCGTCGGCGAACTCGATCAGCGGCTCCCGGGCCGCCGCGGGCAGGGTGGCCTGCCCGAGCAGCAGCGAGTAGAGGGCGTCGATGTCGGTGTCGTGCATCGGCGGCACCGAGATCGACATGGCGCCGCTGATCGTGCCGGTCCAGGCCGGGTGCCGCTCGCGCAGCTCAGGGCGGGCGGCCGCGAGGACCAGCAGCGGCACGCCCCGGGCGGCGGCCCCGAGCTGCTCGACGAAGGAGAGCATGGCGGCGTCGGCCCAGTGCATGTCCTCGAAGACCAGGACCGTCGGGCCGGTGGCGGCCAGGGCGATCAGAAAACGCCGCCACGCCGCCTCGGTCTCGGCCGAGGTGAGCCGCTCGCCGGGCACGCCGACCAGCGGGCCGAGCGCCTCGGCCAGCCGCACGGCGTGCGGGTCGGCGAGCCGGCCCAGCCGGTCCCGCAGGTGCTCGCGCATCGCGGCCGGGTCGCCGGAGTCCGGCAGGCCCGTCCACGCCTTCACGATGTCGGCCAGCGCCGCGTAGGTGACGTTCTCGCCGAACGGTGGGCAGTGGCCGGTCAGCCAGGTGACCCGGGCGCCCGGCAGGTTCGCCGCGTGCCGGGCCAGCTCGCGCAGCAGCCGGCTCTTGCCCACCCCGGCTGGCCCGAACACGGTCACCAGTTGCGAGGTGCGCTCGGTGACGGTGCGGTGCAGCGCGCTGACCAGCAGGCCGCGCTCGTGGTCGCGATTGATCATCGGGGTCAGCTCGGCCGCGTGCGCGTCCCGGGCGGGCCGGGCACGCAGCGCGAGCCAGATCCGGCTGACCGCTGAGCGTCCGCGCAGGGTCACCGGTGGCTGGTCGGCGTACTCCAGCTCGTGCCGGGTGGCGGCCCAGGTGCTCTCGTCCACCACCACGCCGCCGGACGGGGCCAGCGCCTGCAACCGGGCGGCGGTGTTGACCACGTCGCCGGTGACGAACGCCTGCCCGCCGTCGCGGGCGGCGGAGAGGTCGACCAGGGCTTCGCCGGTGGCGATGCCCACCCGGAAGCCCAGCGGCGGGTGCGGACCGCTCGGCTGCCGGGCCAGGCTGCGCTGGAGTTCGAGCCCCGCCCGCACGCAGCGCAGCGCGTCGTTGTCGGTGGCCACCGGCGCCCCGAACAGCGCCATCACCGCGTCGCCGATGTACTTCTCGACCACCCCGCCGTACTGGTGCACCAGCCGGCGGACCGTGGCGAAGTACGCCTGCTGGAGGTTGCGGGCCTGCTCCGGGTCGGCGCGCTCGGCGTAGGCGGTGAAGTCCACCATGTCAATGAAGAGCACGCTGACCTGGCGGCGGTCCTCCTGCACCGCGACGCCGTGGTCGCGCAGCGGCTGCCCGCACTTGGTGCAGAAGTTCTGCTCGGCGCTGTTGGCGTGGCCGCAGCCCGGGCAGATCGCCGCCAGGGGACGCCCGCATCCGCCGCAGAAGCGGTCGTCCGGCCCGGCTGCCCGGGAGCAGTGTCCACAGGTGAGGTCGATGTCCAGCTCCGTACGCATGAGGTGTCCCCAGTGTCCCGCCCGGCCGGACAGTCGGGTACCCGACGGGCGGGCGGCCCTTACCGCCGACCGGCCGGGTCTAGTCTTCCGTACCAGACACATTCACTGACCGGGAGAGGGTCGCGACGTGCGGCCGCCGGACCTGCCGGGCCGATCCATCAGGGGCGGTCCGGGCCGGGGCCGGCCTCGTCGCCCTCGCCTGCCAAATGGAGGGACAGGGGCATGGCAGAGAAGTCCGGGGGAAAGAACAGCGGCTCGACCACGACCACCACGACCGAGCCGCAGATCGGCCCCGGCCCGACGGCGCCCCCGCAGAAGATCGGCCCGGGCCCGACGGCGCCCCCGGCCGACGACACCGAGAAGTGACCGTCCGGTGGGGCCGGCGGTTGTCCCGCCGGCCCCACCGACCGTCCGGAGTCCGTCTCAGCCGACCGCCGCGACGTCGGCCCGGCGCCGCGCGCGGAGGCCGAGAGCCCGGGAGAGCAGGGGTACGACCACCGCCAGCGTGCCCAGGATGCCGACCGCGGAGACGACCAGCAGCCAGCGCGGGCCGAGCGCGCCGAGCAACGAGGCCCCGGCGAGGTAGGCCAGCACCTCGGCCGCGTACGGGAACATGTAGACGGTCCCGAAGACCACACCCAACCGTTCGGTCGGCACGTTCTGCTGGATGAGCGTGTCCGCGGCCACATGGTGCCAGCCGGCTCCCGCCCCGGCCAGCGCCTGCCCGAGCAGGACGACCCCGATCACCGGGCCCACGCCGGTGGCCAGCGTCCCCACACCGAGGGCGAGCAGCGCCGCGTAGAGCACCAGATCCATCCTGGTCCGTCGGCCGGTCCGGGTCAGCAGCGCCGGCCCCAGCACCATGCCGACGCCGTAGGCGGTGCCGAGCAGGCCGATCATGACCTCGTTGGCGGCGAGTTCGGTCCGGCCCAGGGGCACCACCGCGAGGTTGTCCAGGGCCGCGAACGTCACCAGCACCAGGAACCCGACCGACACCGCACGCACCACCCCGTTGCCGCGCACGACGCGCAGCCCGGCGCCGAGCACCTGGCGGAGCGGTTCGGTCCGGGGCGTCGCCGGTGCGGACAGCGGCCGTACCCCGCCGATCAGCAGCGCGGACAGGACGAAGGTGGCCGCGTCGAGCAGCAGCGTCGTGGACAGCCCGGTGGTGGCCAGGAGCACGCCGCCGATGGCGGGACCGGCCGCGAAGCCGATGTTCATGCCGACCGCGAGTTGCGCGTTCGCCGCCGGCAGCCGGTCGGGGTCGACGAGGCGGGGCAGCAGGCTGCGACCGGCCGGGGTGAAGGCGGTGGCCGCCACCGTCGCCGCGGTGACCGCCGC
Organism: Micromonospora sp. MP36; assembly: GCF_008119785.1. Classification (GTDB taxonomy): domain Bacteria; phylum Actinomycetota; class Actinomycetes; order Mycobacteriales; family Micromonosporaceae; genus Micromonospora. The sequence goes on from NZ_VSFA01000097.1 coordinate 20,909, forward strand.
GAGCAGCACCGGCAGCGGCGGCATGAGCAGCGCCACCGCCAGGTAGAGCAGCGCCTGGGCGACGTCGCAGCAGACGATCAGCCGGCGCTGGTCGAAGCGGTCGGCGAGCGCGCCCAGCAGGGGGCCGAGCAGCCTCGGCGCGGTGGTGGCCAACAGCAGCAGGGCGACGGCTGTCCCGCCGTGCGCGTCGAACGTGGCGATCAGCAGGGCGGTACGCGCCAGCTGGTCTCCGGCGTACGAGACCAGCCGTGCGGACCAGTAACGACGAAAGGCCATATTGCCGCGGATCAGTGACATGCCCATCAACTCCTTGCTTCGGCAGGTCTGTCCGGTGGGACCCCAGGGCAGGGGCGTGCCGGGCAACCTTGGCGCTGGGCGAGGGGGCAGGACAACGGCCCTTCGGGTAGTGATTTATGGAGATATGTCTATTTTATCCCGACCCTCCTTTTCGTAGCGTCTGTGTTGCGCCAGCAACCACGACGACAGCCAGGGAGGCATGATGTCCACCTCGACGAACACCACGGCCGGTACGACGACCACCGGTTGGGCCGGGCCGGGCTACTGGGCGGGCCCGGGCTACTGGGCGGGCCCGGGCCGTGGCTGGATGGGGCCGACCCGCCGCTGGGCCGGTCCCGGCTACTGGGTGGGTCCGACCCGCTGAACCGCGTATCACGGTTGCGCCGGCTGCCGAGGCAGCCGGCGCAACCGTGTGTGGAGACCGGGGCGGGGGCGGCGTGTCCGTGCCACCACCGCGGCCCCGGCCGGGTACGCGTCCTCGTGGCGCGGCCGCGGGCCGACGCCGGCGCGCCGTGGAGCTGACCTCATGGACGCCCCGCCCCGACACCCCCGCTCCGCGCGGGCCTCGGCGCGGCGGGTCGCGAGGTCACCGGCGATTCAACTCGACCGACGCTTCGTCGCCGGTCGCCGCTCGGCAGGACCGGGCCATCGCCCGGAGTGGGCGGATCGCCGCTCCACGGGGGCGCCGTCCGCCGTTGCCGGCCGGGCTGGGGCCGCTGCGGTCACCGGCCGGCACGGCTCAACGATCGTTCATCCCGGCGCGGCGGCGCAGCGCGGCCACGTCCGTCACCACGATCCGGCGCCCCTCGGTGCGCAGCCAGCCCCGGCTGGCGAACGAGCCGATCGCCTGGTTGACGCTCTGCCGGGAGCCGCCGGCCATCTCGGCGAGCTGGCTCTGGTTGAGCTCGATGGTGATCATCGGCGCCTGGCTCTCGCCGGCCAGCCGGACCAGCGTCTTGGCCACCCGGCCGGGCAGGTCGAGGAAGACGTGGTCGGCGTTCTGCTCGGTGAGCCGGCGGATCAGTCCGCCGAGGGAGCGCATCACCGCGTCGAGGATGCGCGGGTTGGAGTGCACCAGCTCCATGAAGGCCGGCCGGGACAGCGCCAGCGCGGTGCAGTCCTCGATCGCCTCGGCCGAGGCGGACCGGGTGGAGGCGTCCAGCAGGGAGACCTCGCCCAGCACGTCCGGCGGACGGATCACCGAGAGCACGGCCCGCTCGCCCGTCGGCGCGGTGCGGAACACCGCCACCGCCCCCCGGCGCAGCACGATCAGCGACTCACCCGGGTCGTTCTCCACGAAGAGCAACTGACCCTTGCGGTAGGTGCGCGGCACCGCAGCGGCGATGACCCGCTGCCGCACCTCCGGCTCGAGCCCGGCGAACATCTCCACGCCAGTGAGCGCGTCACCCGGCTCCGGCAGGCGAACCTCCACGGCCCAACCCCTCCCCGGTCAAGGACCACAACTCGCTCACCGGGTGGCCCTGACATCCCGGTACGAGGCATCTGAACCGGTTCGGCGTCCGGTAGCGGTACACATCAGATCATGACGCTCCGGTCGCGCGGTGTACACCCCTGGAGACACTTCCGTGACACTCCTGACCTGCCTGTCCGAAACGGCGCCGACCTCGGCGGACGCCCCGGCGACGGGCCGGCCGCGGCGGTGGGCGAGGATGGCGGGGATGGTCTACCGCTACTTCTACGACTGCGAGTTCATCGAGGACGGCCGGGTCGTCGACCTGGTGTCGATCGGCGTCGTCGACGAGTACGGCCGCGAGTTCTACGCGGTCTCCACCGAGTTCGACGACTCCCGGGCGGTGCCCTGGGTGCGCCGCAACGTGCTGGACAAGCTCCCCTCGCCCGCCGACCGGGCGTGGCGGTCCCGGGAGCGGATCCGGGACGACCTCTACGAGTTCCTGATGGAGCCGGTCCGGGACCGCCCGGGCGAGCAGTTGGAGCTCTGGGCCTGGTACGCGGCGTACGACCATGTGGTCCTGGCCCAGCTGTGGGGCGCGATGCCGGCGCTGCCCCGGGAGATCCCGCGGTTCACCAAGGAGCTGCGCCAGCTCTGGGACGAGCGGGGCCGGCCGAGGCTGCCGGACGCCGACGCGGACCGGCACGACGCCCTGGTCGACGCCCGGCACAACCTGGCGCGCTGGCGGGCGATGACGCGGCGGTGACCGGCGCGGGCGGCGTGGTGGAGGTTTGACCGGTTCTGTCCCGGGCCCGGTTCGCGTGAGCCGGACGGCCCGTAGCCCGTCCGGCGGGCGGGTAGGGGCCGGGGCGCGGTGTCGCCGTACCCCCGCGCCGACTACAGTGCGCACTGACGGCCCGCCCCGGGCCGGCAACGGCGCCGATGGTCTGATCTGACACCTATCCTGGGGCTTATCCGGGCTTCACCTGATGCTCCAGGAGGATGAGCAGATCATGCGTATCGGCGTGCTCACCGGCGGCGGCGACTGCCCTGGTCTCAACGCGGTGATTCGGGCGGTGGTCCGCAAGGGCGTCGCCACCTACGGTCACGAGTTCGTGGGCTTCCGGGACGGCTGGAAGGGCCCGCTGGAGGGCCTGTCCCGGCCGCTGGGCATCGCGGAGGTCCGCGGCATCCTGCCGCGCGGCGGCACCATCCTCGGCTCGTCCCGGACCAACCCGTTCAAGATCGAGAACGGCGTCGAGCGGATCAAGGAGAACCTCGCCGCCCAGGGCGTGGACGCGCTGATCGCCATCGGCGGCGAGGACACCCTCGGCGTCGCCACCAAGCTGCACGAGCTGGACGTCAAGGTCGTCGGCGTGCCGAAGACCATCGACAACGACCTGGGCGCCACCGACTACACCTTCGGCTTTGACACCGCCGTCAACATCGCCATGGAGGCAATCGACCGGCTGCACACCACCGCGGAGAGCCACCACCGCACCCTGGTCGTCGAGGTGATGGGCCGGCACGCCGGCTGGATCGCCCTGCACGCCGGCCTCGCCGGCGGCGCCAACGTGATCCTGCTGCCCGAGCGGCAGTTCGACGTCGACCAGGTCGCCGGGTACGTCGAGAAGCGCTTCCAGCACCAGTACGCCCCGATCGTCGTGGTCGCCGAGGGCGCGCACCCGCTGGAGGGCCAGATGGTCCTGCACAACAAGGAGCTGGACTCGTTCGGCCACGTCCGGCTCGGCGGCATCGGCCAGTGGCTCGCCGAGCAGCTGGAGGCGAAGACCGGCAAGGAGGCCCGCACCGTGGTGCTCGGCCACATCCAGCGTGGCGGCACCCCGACCGCCTTCGACCGGGTGCTCGCCACCCGGCTCGGCCTGCACGCGATCGACGCGGCGCACGAGGGCGACTGGGGCAAGATGGTCGCGATGAAGAGCACGGACATCATCCGCGTCCCGCTGGCCGAGGCCACCCGGGAGCTGAAGACCGTGCCGCTGGAGCGGTACGCCGAGGCCGAGGTCTTCTTCGGCAGCTGATCGACGCGGTGCGGCGCGGCGAGCCCGAGCCGGGCCCGCCGCGCCCCGCCTCGACGGAGAGGGGTACGGCCCATGGCACCCAAGGTGCACACCGTCGCCGTGATCGGCGCCGGCAAGATCGGCGAGCTGATGCTCTCCGGCCTGCTCCGCTCCGGCTGGCCGGTCGAACGGCTGCTCGCCACCGCCCGGCGACCCAGCCGCGCCCAGGAGCTGACCGCCCGGTACGGCGTACGGGTGGTGGACAACCTCGTCGCGGTGGACGAGGCGGAGGTGCTCGCCATCTCGGTCAAGCCGCAGGACGCGGCGGCGCTGCTCGACGAGATCGGCCCGAAGGTGCCGGCCGACAAGCTGGTCATCTCGCTCTGCGCCGGCCTGCCCACCACGTTCTTCAGCCGCCGGCTGCCGGAGGGCACCCCGGTGATCCGGGTGATGACCAACACCCCGGCGCTGGTGGACGAGGCGATGAGCGCCATCTCCGCCGGCGCGCACGCCACCGGCGCGCACCTGGCCCTCGCCGAGGAGATGTTCAAGCCGCTCGGCGCCACCATCCGGGTGCCCGAGTCCCAGCAGGACGCGGTGACCGCCCTCTCCGGCTCCGGTCCCGCCTACTTCTACCTGCTGGTCGAAGCCATGATCGACGCCGGCATCCTGCTCGGCCTGCCCCGGCAGGTGGCGCACGAGCTGATCGTGCAGACCGCCATCGGCTCGGCGGTGATGCTCCGCGACTCCGGGGAGCACCCGGTCAAGCTCCGCGAGGCGGTCACCTCGCCGGCCGGCACCACCATCTCCGCCATCCGCGAGCTGGAGAACCACGGCGTACGCGCGGCCATGCTGGCGGCGCTGGAGGCTGCCCGCGACCGCGCCCGGGAACTGGCCGCCCAGGCCGACTGAGGCGTGGACCCATGGCCGCCCGGGCTCGGGCCGGCCGGTTGATCCACTCCAGGTCGTCGATGTCGGGGTGTCCGGCGCCGGGGGACACCCCCACGTCGGCGACCTGGCAGCGGCACCGCCTCGGCCAACCGGGGAGGACCACCCGGTCTGACCGCCCCTCCGGCCCGGCCCGTGCCACGGCCGGACCCGCACCTGCCCGTCCCGACGGGTCCACCGCGCGTCCAATCCGGGACCGGCCCGCTGTGGCCAGCCACACGTCCGGACCGGACGCCCCGTGCCGGCGCTGGCCGGGTACGGTGCCGTTCATGGTCGACGCACGCCCGGCGACGCCGGATGACGCCGCCGAGCTGGTCCGGTTGCGTGGGCTGATGCTCGCCGCGGTGCGCGGCACGGATCCGCAGCCGGGCCCGTGGCAGGACGTCGCGCGGGCGCAGCTGCGGGAGTGGCTGGGCGAGCCGGAGCCGTCGCTGGCGGCCTTCGTGGTCGACGGGCCGGACGGGACGCTGGCCGCCTGCGCGGTCGGCGCGATCGAGCGCCGGCTCGGCGGCCCGGACAACCCGAATGGCCTGGTCGGGTACGTCTTCAACGTCAGCACCGATCCCGCCCACCGCCGGCGCGGCCATTCCCGTGCCTGCATGGTGGCGCTGCTGGACTGGTTCCGCGAGCGGGGCGTGCGGCGGATCGACCTGCGGGCCTCCGCGGCGGGACAGCCGCTCTACCGCTCGCTCGGCTTCCAGGAGACCCGCGACCCGGCCATGCGCCTCAGCGTCCCTGATCAGCTTAGCGATCCTGAGTCGGATTGAGTTTCCGGGATCGTTTCCCACCGTGGTGGGGACGCATGGGCGTGGAAGTGGAACCCTGCGCCTAACGCGGCTCCTCGTGGCTGGTGGCCGGTGGTGGGTGTGCTGATCGTGTTCACGCCCTGGTGTCGGTGGGCTGCGCGGGGCAGCCTCCGGTCCGTTGGTGCGTGTCCCTCCGGACGCTTACCCGCCCGACTGTAAGGCCGGGTGGGGGAGGGTGCCCTGCGTCGCCTGGGCGCGGGGCGTGGTGGTTTGCGCCGGGTGGGGCCGGTCTTCGACCGGTCCCCCCGGTAGGTCTTCGTGATGACCGCTGAGGCTTCGAGTTTGTCGACCACGGCGCGGATGACCATGTGTCCGCTGGTCTTGTCGATGACGGTCTTGGCCTGATGTGTCAGGCCGCGGGCGGCGATCCGCCGCCAGGCACCCTGGTCGCGGTCGCCCTGCCACCGGCAGGACTGGTGGGGACAGATCGCCCACTTCCAGCCTGGGGTGGTAGGGCGGTCGGGGGCCTTACAGTGCCGTAGCGGGGTCAAGCACTGCGGGCAGTGCTTCGAGGTGTTGCGCGCAGGCGTGGTAACAACGGCGATACCGTGCTCGGCGGCGAGGTGCCGCATCCGGTCGACGATCTGCCCGCGCACCTGCTGCGACAGCCGTGTGTTGAGGGTGGCGCCCATGCCCCGTGCTTCCAAGGACCGCAGGTCCTCGACATAGATGACGCTCGCCCCGGCGGCGATCGCCTGGTCCACAGTCCATCTGGCGGCGGCCCACGCGAGCGCGGCGTTCAGGTTCGCCCGGCGATCGGACACGCGGCGGATCTCATCCCGCAGGACCGCAAGCTTACCGACGAGTTGATGCCGCTCGTTGCCGCCGGCGAGCCGCGTGTAGTGGTCGGCCTTGGCGTGCAGCCGCTCACTGTGCCGGCGCAGGCGGTGCTGTTTCGCGAGGACCCCGGCGGCCCGGAACTGACCACCCGCCCCCAACGCGGTGATCCGCCCATCCGCGCGGAGTCGCAGGGCTCCCGCGCTGAGGAGCGTGTTCAGGCCCCAGTCCACGCCGACCGCGACCGTGTGACCGGCGCGCCGGGCCTTCGGCACCGGGTGGCTGTATGCCATATCGGCGTGCACCTGCCGGCCGGTGACC
>NZ_VSFA01000098.1 GCF_008119785.1 Micromonospora sp. MP36
TCAAGCACGACATCCTCGACGAGGCGGCCGAGGCGTCCGCCCAGGTGCCCACTGGGCAGCTTGTCGCGCTTCGCTGGCGGTGCCGGTGTACATCCCGACGATCGTCTGCCCGGACAAGCCCATGTCTAGCTGAGTGAGACATTGCTGGACCGCTGTGTAGTCCTTGAGGGTCAGGAGGGCGAGGGTGCTGGACGATACCGCCTCCCGGACGGAGCGCCCTGGCCGTGCGCCCGCGGCCACCAGCTCGGTCGTACGACTTTCGGTACGGTTCCACACCGTAACGTCGCGCCCACCCGCAAGCAGTCGATGTACCACCGCACGGCCGATGGCCCCGGTGCCAATGACCGCGACCCTCGATGCTGGCCCCTTGACTTCGATCATGATCTTACCCTAAAACATCAACCTTACTTTAGGTCAACTCGCAAAGTATGGTCATGGTCAAGCGTGAAGAGGGACCGCGAGAGTCGCGGTGAGGCCGCTGCCGGGCAACTAGCCGAGGATGAGCGGGTGGGGCTGGCCCGGTTGCGGCAGGAGACGCCGAACTGGCGTTGGAGCGTGAGGTCCTCAAGCGATCAGTGGTCCTGTGGGTCAAGGGAGTTGACGGGCCGGTGAGCGTGGCCGTTCATCGCTTCCTAGAGGACCCGAGCATGACGTGCCGCACGCGGTGGCCTGCCGGGCGCTGGGGTGTCCGAGTCGTGGTTCTAGAATGGCGTGACCGGCCGCCAATGCCCCGTGATGATCGGCGTGCCCGGCTGGCAGCCGAGGCCAGGAAGCTCTTCGATGGCTCGGGCGGCACCTACGGCAGCCCTTGTGGAGGTGCAGATCGAGCCGGCGGCCGACCGGGTGGAAGGCGACGAACTGGTCTGGGACCCTGAGCCTGGAGCCCGGAGAGAAGTGGAGCTGCGAGCTGATCATCCCGTGTTTCCACGGGCCTGCTCCCAACACGTATCTGACCTCACGCGAGTTCCAGGAGGTCTTCGACGGCGACAGGAACGACCCGGCGCATCGCTGGCGGGCTGCCGCGCCGACCCTGCAGGCGGATTACCAGGTGCTACAGGACGTTTCGAGAAGTCCGTCGACGACTTGGTGGCGCTGCGCATCCAGGCCGACCTTGGTGGCCAGGTGATGGATTTCCCGGCCGCTGGCCTGCCCTGATTCCTCGGCATGTTCGGCCGGCATTCTCTGATCACCGCCTACCAGACAGTCTGCTTCGGCCCACGCCTGACCCGCGGTGCCCTACGTACCCTCGCCAAGTATCAGGGCGACGAGGTCGATGACTTCCGGGACGAGGAGCCCGGGAAGATCATCCATGAGGTCCGGACCGGCGAGTCGCCCGGCAGTTGATGTCCGACGAGATGTTCTCGGGCTGGGGCGTGCGCACCGTGTCTACCGCCGAACGCGGCTACAACCCGATCGGCTACCACATGCGCCTGGCCGCACGACAACTCCCTGATCGCCCACGGCCTCGCCCGCTATGGATACCGCGACGAGGCCAACCGCATAATCACCGCGATGCTCGACGCCTCCCGATGTTCCGACTTCCGGCTACCCGAGGCCTTCTCCGGCTACGAACTGGAGTTCAGCCGGGTGCCCGTGCGCTACCCGACCGCCTACAACCCGCAGGCCTGGGCAAGCGGGGCTCCGCTGCTGTTTCTGCGCACGGTGTTGGGCGTCGACGCCCGCGACGGGCAACTCGTGCTGGATCCCGCGGTGCCGGAGGGCTTCGGCCGGATCCTGCTGGCCGGCACTAACGCCTTCGGCAAGCGCTGGGACATCGAAGTAACCGACTCATCGAGCGACATACGTCCCGCTCGTTGACGTCCCCGCCAGTTCACCAACGACAGGTAAGGAAGTCCCGGTCGGCCTGGTCATCGGGCCGACCAAGCGGTTCCCCTTACCCCTCGATTGCAAGGCACATCCGGCGACGGCCACGGCGTCCGCAGCCGTCCACGACGTCCCTCTGATCCGTCCGCTGTTGTTAGCCGATGGTCGCCTGGATTGATGTCAGCTGCGGATGCGATGGGCGACCCCCACACTGCCAGGGGCTCTCGAATCCGCAAGCCTGCGGTGATCGTGCGGCCAAGCGGTCACTCTCCCCAACAGTCCCCGTCAATCACCCGGCGCGACCGACCGACTGGCATGGTTCTGGCACGCTGCTCCCTCGTATGCTTGGCCGATGCCGGCCGGAGGTCGCCAGCAGGCCTGGGCCGGGCCGGCGGCTACCGCCGCCGCAATCAACTAGGGCCTGTCCTGCCGATCATGGAAGCCAGATGATGGCGGCGATGAGGACCAGGCTGGCCCGGTAGAGGGATGCGCGTTTGGCGTAGCGGGTGGCCAGGTCTCGCCACTGCTTGAGGCGGTTGAAGCAGCGTTCCACCACATTGCGCTTGCGGTAGATCGCCTTGTCGAAGGCGGGTGGTCGCCCACTGGCTCGCGTAGTGCGTGCCGGCCGCGATGCGCTTGTCGACGTTCTCGACCGCGACCGCCTTCACGTCAATGACCACCTCGTCGTCGCCGGCCACGGGGTCCGGGAAGTCCTCGTAGCGAGGGATGCCACCGATCTCGTGCAACACCGCGGCCTTCATCACAGCTCCCGGCTGAAGAACGCCGCGATCCGACGCTGCCACGCCGGCATGAACCGGGGAAGGCGGGCGGGCCAGTGGTTCCACCGGTGGTTCAGCGAAGGGTGAGCCGCGACGCCGGCGGGGCGCCGCGCGCGGCCGTGGACCGCCGTGCCCTGGTGTCCGGCCAGCCACTCGGCGTGCGCGGGCACTCCGGGAATGCGATGGGTCGCCCAGTGCAGCAGGCTGCCGAACGAGCGCTTGTTGGTCATCGTCGTCTCCGTCTCTCTATCGATGATAGAGAGACTTTAGCACTGATAGAGTGCCGACGGGAGGTACCGAAATTGGCGCTAGACCGACAGCGGATCGTCGCCGAGGCAGTCGCCCTGCTGGACGCCGAGGGTCTCGACGGCGTGACGACGCGCAAACTCGCCGCGCGGCTAGGTGTGCAGTCGCCGACCCTCTACTGGCATCTGCCCAACAAGGCGGCCCTGGTCACCGCGATTGCCGACGCGATCCTCGACCAGCAGTTCGGTGATATGTCACCGCCCGAGCCGGATCAGCACTGGCAGGACTGGCTAAGCGGCCTCGCCGAGCGGCTGCGCCGAGCGCTGCTCGCCCATCCGGACGGCGCCCGGGTCATCTCCGCCTCCCAGCTCTCCCTCACAATGGCAGCGATCTCCGAACTGGCCATGAGCACCCTGGTGGCACGCGGCATCCCGCTGCGACAGGCCCGCGTGATCGTTCTGACCGTCGAGCGCTTCACGGTCGGCCACGTCCTCGAAGAACAGGCCCCCCGCCCGGACGCGGACGCTCTGAAAAACTTCGACATGGCCACATTCGCCGAACAGCACCCGACCGCGGTCGCCGCCATCGCCGAATACTTCCAACCCGGTCGCACCGTGGACGACCTGTTCCGCGACTGTCTAGAGGTGGTCATCGAGGGCGCCGCGGTCAAAGCCGGGACAGTCCTCGACCGCCCACCGGGGCGACCAGGCGGCGCGTCCAGTCCAGCAACCGGATTAACTCAGGGACACTGTTGCCGACAGTGATCTGCGCGAGCCGTTGGCCATTGTGATCGACAGCGACGGCGGTGTGGCTGTGTTTGTGTGGATCGATCCCGACTACGACCATGGACCTCGTCTCCTTCACCGGATGGCGGATGAAGGTCCGGTCGGCGGACATTCCTCAGTCGGGAGGACGTGGCCTCGTTCTCCTATCAAGTCACGCCGGCCGGACCGACTCCGGTCGTGGTGGACGATTCACGAGATAGCCAACCCGGAGGCGGCAGCCACCTTAGGAGTCACTCCACGACCGGAGTCGATCTACCACCGGAAGCGGTGACCACGCCAGCGTGACACTGAGGCCACCTTAGCGGTGACGAGGCGGCACGATCTCACCGACGCGCAGTGGCAGCGGCTCGCTCCGCTGCTGCCTGCCGTGTCGAGTAACGGTCGTCCGCCGAAAGTGGAAGAAACGGCAGCTCATCGATGGGGTCCGGTGGCGGATCCGGATCGGCGCGCCGTGGCGTGACGTCCCCGCCGAGTACGCGCCCTGGCCCACCGTCTACGGCCTGTTCCGCCGCTGGCAGCGAGACGGAACCTGGGACAAGCTCCTGTCGGCGCTGCAGGCCGCCGGTGACGCGCAGGGCCGCATCGGGTGGACGGTGAGCGTGGACTCGATGACCAGCGCGCCCATCAGCACGCCGCCGCCGCCCGAAAGGACGGCCACCTGCAGAAGGAACCGCCCGGTGGGGTGCACGACGAGCCGGCCGATCACGCGCTGGGCCGTTCCCGTGGCGGGCTGACCACCAAAACGCACCTGGCCTGTGAGCAGGGCCAGAAGGTCCTAAGGAACCGTCAATCCTGGATCTCCATGTCCACGATGAGGCCGTCAGTGAAGCGGTAGACGTGCTTCACCAGTTGATCAGCGACAACAAGGCCTTGCAGCGTACGCACCACCTGGTGCACGGTGACGGTGACACGACCGTCGTCCTCGGTATGGAATGCGGTGGGCACTACGACGGGGTCTATCGCTGCCCACTGGCGCCTCCAATAGGCGCGGACCTGGTCGTGGCCGCGTACGATGCCACCCTCCCACCCGTTCGGCCACGACACGTCGGGCGCGAGCGCGGCCAGCACGGCAGGAATGTCCCGTCGGTTGAAAGCCGCGTAGAGCGACCTGAGCTGCTCATGTTGAGCTGCTGGCTCCTGGGATCCCATGCCGTGAGTTTCACGGCTCTGGTCGATCACCACCAGGCTGATCTGCCTGCGGCAGAACACACGCTCGTCGACATGTCCGAGCGTCGGCCGCGCCGATTCACCGTATCGCTGGGTAGCGCGCGGTTCACGGGTGTACGAACGTCCGGCATTCGGGCAGCGCCCTCACGCCACCATAGGCATCGTGGACGAGCTTCGGCGGCCTTGTGCTGGGTGACGGGCAGGCTCGTGGTGTAGGTGTCGGCGGTGATGCGGATGGTGGCGTGGCCGAGCTGGTGCTGGATGGTCTTGAGATCGGCGCCGGCGGTGTGGGCGAGGGTGGCGGCACCGTGCCGGAGGTCGTGCAGCCGGATCGGCGGTAGCCCGGCCCGGTCGACCAGGAGCCGCAGGCGCTGGGTGAGGTAGCCGGGATGGACGGGTAGGCCGTCGGGGCTGGTGAACACGTAGCCACTGTCGTGGCAGACCTTCCCAGCGCCGGCGCGTACGGCGCGGTGTTGGCGTTGCCGTTCGGCGTGGCGGCGCAGGATTCGTACGGTGTGCCGGTCCAGGGCGATGGTGCGGCGGCTGGTCGCGGACTTGGGTGGGCCTTCGTGGACGTCGTAGCCGGCGGTGGTGCGTTGCCGCACGACCGCTAGTTGGCGGGCTTGTAGGTCGATCTCGGTCCAGCGGAGGCCGGCGGCTTCGCCGCGGCGTAGGCCGCGTAGGGCGACAAGCCACCACAGGGCGAATAGGTTGTCGTCGCGGACGTAGTCGAGGAACGCGGCGAGCTGGGCCGGGTCCACACCGCGACGGACGGCCGCTGGCCGGTGGCTTCCCACTCGGCGACCCGCGCTTCGGTCCACAGCTGCGCCAGGGGACGTTCCCGGGCGGGCAGTTCGACCCGCCGGGCCGGGTTGTCCACGAGCAGGCCCTCACGGACCGCGGCGTTGAGCGCGGTGCGCAGCGTGGTGTGAATGTGCTGCAGCGTGCAGGGTGTCTGGGGTTGTCCGGACCGGTTGCGGGTGGCGGCGATCTGCGTGAACGCCGTGTTGAGCTGCCGGGAGGTCAGCTCCCCCAGGATCAGGTGCCCGATGTAGGGGATGAGGAAGCGTTCGACGTCGCGGGTGTAGTGCATCTTCGTCGTCGGCCGGATCCGGGTCCTCGTCGACAACCAGTACCGCAACCACCTGTCGACCGTCCACGACCTGCCAGCCTGCTGCTCGCGCGACAGGACCAGGAACTCGTCGCGGGCCTTCCGCGCGGCCGCCTCCGACACGTACCCACCCCGGCGTACCCGCTCCGCCTGACCGAGCACATTGCGGGTGGAGCAGTGGAAATACCAGCTCCCGTGACCAGGCCGAGACAAGCCGGGGCAGCGTCTGCCCAGTGCGCGCCTCGTGACCGGGTCCAGGCAGCCGCACCGCTTCACGATCGCACCGAGGCTTTTCATCACTTCTCTCCCTTTGTCGATGGTGGCCACACCCTGACGCAGGGACATTGGGGCGGAAGCCACTTCCGCCCTGGTTCACGATTCTGATCGATTACGAGTGGTTTGGGACGATAAGAGTGCTGCGGTTCTGTTTGTGGTCAGGGATCGGGACGGAAGGGGTAGTAGTTTCCTGTCAGCCGTGCGCCAGAACCCATCCGAGGGTCGCGTTTCGAAGCTCGCGCGTGTTACTGACTGGTCTGCGCCGATCTTCAATGTTGATAATCGTCTCTATTTTTCGGGCGATTTTGGTCTCGCGGTTGGGCGGTAGCCTTATCGGATCGCCAATGACGACATCGGTGGTGAGGTCCTTCTCGGAGTCATGAAACGTAGAGAACTCCATGAGCACCGATGCGATCTCACCCGCCTCCAGCCCTCCCATGAACCCGCAGCTCAGATGGCCTGGCAATCGACTACGCGATCCAGCCTGCCCCGCTGGTCCCCAGGGCCAAGGCGCTGAGACGGCACGGCCCCGACGGGATCGAATCCCGTCGGGGCCGCCCGAGCTAATGGGTCGACGGAATGCGGTTCAGCCGACGGTTATGAGGCCGATGTCGAGGATCGCTTCGCCGCCCTCCGCGATATTTACCGGATCACTCTGTGCCGTCATGTAGTCCGAGGAATCGTATGTGACCTGTACGTCGGAGTCGGTGGCGTCGTCGCCGACGTCCGGCGTAGTGAAGCGGTATGAGCCCCCAGTGACAGCGGCCTCAACTTGATACTGGCCGGCGTGCACCGGCATCCGGTACGTGCCGTCGGCATTCACCGATACGCTGACTGGGGCATTGGCGTCCGCCGGCAGGAGGGAGACGCTGAGCTGGTCCAGTTCTGGCGTGTTGCTCTCCTCGGCGTCCCGCTGGCCGTTCTGGTCGGCGTCGAGCCAGACCCGCCCGCTGATGTACGCAGGGGTTCCGTATTCGAAGCCACCCTCGTACACGCTGCGGGCCGGGTCCTCGTCGGGGATGCTGGTGGAGAGCGTCACGGTAACCGGCAGCCGTTCTCCGGGCTGGCCGCCTGCGGGCACTCTCCCGCTGAAGGAGAGGACCGGCGTCATCGCGCCGACCGCGAGGGGGCCGTTGACGCAGTCCCACTCCTGACCGTCCACGATGGTGCTGCACTGCCAGGACGGGTCGGACTGGTTACCCACGCCTCCAAACAGGCCGGGCGCGGCGACGACGTGGGCCCGTACGTCGTCGGCGGCGATGTTGCCGGCGTTGCCGAACCGCATCGGGTACTTGACCCAGTCGCCCTCGATCACCTGGTAGCCGGGGATTGGTACGGCGCTCTCGACGTACAGGTCCGGGTAGACGATGCTCGCGTCGTAGGTTACCGACTGACTGTCGAAGTTGTTCTTGGTGGACGACTCGCGGCTGGTGGTCGTACCGATCGCGGTGATGGCCACCGACTGGCCGTCGCTGCCCTCGCTGAGCCGGATCGGGAGGCTGAGCGGGGTCGCGCTCTCCCCGGCCGCCAGGGCAGGGTGGGTGCACTGGATTGGCTGGCCCAGGACGCACTGCCAGGGCGAATCCGTGGCGAGGCCCTCGCCGGAGATGGGGGCGGGAGTCTCGATCGTCAACGCGATGCCGTCCGCGATCGCGGCCCCCGCGTTCGCGACGTGGATGTCAGCGGTGACGAGCTTGCCGTTCAGCGGGATCCGCGTGGGGCTGACAGTGAGATCGATGGAGAGATCCGCCCGGTTCAGGGCGGCTGACGCGGGTACGGCGGTGGCCACCGCGCCGAGACTGGCGGATAGGGCGATCAGCGCGAGGGACGCGCCTGGGCGTCGCCGGAGGATGGACATGCAACTCCCTGGTTCGAGGGGGTGCCTGGTGCGTTCGACACCTCTCGGACAGGCCGGTTTGATCGAAAGATCAACACCGGCTATACCGAATATAGCGACACGCCGATCCAGAACGTCACACCGGTCGATGTGCCGACGTTGTGCTGATCCACCAGCTACGACGGAGTTGGCCCCTATGAGACCCACTTGGACTCGACCGCCTATCCGCGCCAGATCGGTACCGTGTCGACGGCGACCGGCACCCGCAGTGGTATGGGCGGCCCCGCGCCAACGTGCGGTCCCGCACCTATGCCTACCGCTCGCGGGCCCCGATTCCTGCCGACCCCGTCGAAGGTGAGGTCGACGAAGGACTTCTTGTCCTCGGCTGCCCACGCCGCGGTCAGTTCCCACCGCCCGGACCCGGGCGCGGTGTCCTGACTGAGATCGATGATGCCCTCGACCTGGTGGCCAGCGAACATGTACTTGACGTCGTCGCCGTAGAACTCGCCGGAATCGGTGAACTCCAGGCGATCGCCCTGGCTGCCGCGCCATACGCCGACAATCGTAGGCGCGGACAGATCGGCCCATCTGGACGTGTCGGGACCGGGAGCCAGGACCTCACCGAGCGTGCAGCCCGTCAGGGTCAGCAGTACACCGAGGTACGCCACAACCCGCCGCATGGCTGGGAGTTTAGGCGGTTGCGGCCGACCGGAGGGGCCGCGTCACGGTGCGGCTACCGGTAGCCCGTGCCTACGCCGGCCACACCGACAGCTCAGGATCGTCCACCACTACGTACATCAAAGCCGATCTACATGCCGTCGCTGACGCCCTGTCGGCGATGACCGGCCAACTGCACCCACTCGGCACGATGGGAGGGACCTCGGGCGTCTGGCCCGATAACCAATGGCCATTGCCGATACCGGAAAGCCGGGACCTTAGCAACCGAGGGTTGCGGGAGAGCGATGATCCGCGTGGTCGGCGCGTTTGGTCTGGTCCTGGTCGTCGCGGGGTTCCTCCGCATGGTTCGGTCACGCCGTGGCGGCGAGGCCTTCTGCCCCGCTGCCGGCTCATGGTTGCGGTCGGATTCTGCTAGGTTGACCGCCGTGGCCGTCGTACGGGCGTTCGAGGACGACGAATACTCTCCTGAATATGGACTCGTCGTCCTGCGGGACCCGGACGGGCCGGGGGAGTCGGGCGACGATCAGGAGCTACCGCGCGACTGTGGGCGTGAAGATGAGCCGGTTGGCACGTTCGCCGGAGCCGGCTTCGGCTGGATCACCTGTCAGGCTGGCGACGGGTATCACGTGGTGCGGCTGGAGCTGCACGATGGTCCGCCTCCAGCTGACCCCGCAGGCTTCGACGAGGTGCTGGAGACGCCCTATCGCGCGAGTTCCGGTGGGTTGTCGTTGACAGTGCTGACCGGCGGCGGCGGTCCGGTTGACCTCGAGCTGGGCGGCGCCGGCTGCTACCGGGTCCGGGTGGCACGCCGCCGAGGCGACACCGAGGACGGGTTCGGGGACCGCTGGTTGCTGCGGTTCTGGCGGGATGAGGCACCTGAGCCGCCGGTCTGGCTGGCGCGTGCCCGGCCCGCCGTCGGCCCGGGTTACAACGGCTGGCAGTCCGAGCTGCAGTACGAACCGATGGAGCTGGCTGCCATCGTCAACGCCGCCGCCCGTGAGCATGGCGGGCCGGTGACCGCGGAGCACATCGACGACTGGGGCCGTGAGCATTCGCGCCCGCAGGGTTGGCTCGACGCGCCGTTGTGGCAACCGCCGCGGGAGCCGTTGACTACCGGCCACGCCGATCTCGACCAGCGCAACGCTGCCCAGCGCGCGGAGGTGGTGGCTCGACTGGCCGGGCAGCAGCGCCGGCTTGACGAGATCGCTGCCGAGCTGGGCGTGCCGCCGGTGCGCCGCAAGCGCGACGTGCTGCCGCTACTGGCGGCCGCCGGCATCCTGGTTCGCGAGGGCCCGGACGGTTACCGCGCCGGGCGGCCGGCCCGGGTGGACACAGTGCTGTCGTTGCCGCCCGACCGGGTCCGGGCCGTCCGGCTGCAGGACGCCCGCAGCCGGTACGGCCGCCTGGCCGAGGATCTCCATGCGGTGCTGAGGTGGGCATCCCGGGCACCGCTGGAGACCACGGCCGCCGAGCTGGCCGAGCGGCTGCTGGTGAGCGAGGCAGCGCTGCACGACGGGCTGGCCTTCGCGGAGCGGACCGGGCTGCTGCACGCCGACGGCGAGGAGCCACTGCGACTGTGGCTGGGCCGACGCCCGAAACCGGCGCCGACCGCGCCAGCCGCGCCGACCGCGCCAGCCGCGCCGACCGCGCGGCGGACACCGAGCAGGATGTCGGTGGCCCCGCCGATGTTGTCCGGTCCGGCGCAGAATGCGGGCGGCCCGCCGACTCGAAGCTTTCTGTCAAGCGCGGCGGGGCGGTTGGCGGGCGACGCAATGGACAGTCGCGGGCTGCGAGTGATGTTCCCGCAGCGTAACCGGGAGGAGCCGCCCGGCCCGCCGTTCGGCGCGCCGCCACGGGCCGGGGTCATCGAGGCGAACGGCACCGTGGTCACGTGGCGCGACGGCGCGCGGGTGGACCTGGCCCGACTCGAAGCCGCCCGCTGGAGCCGGGCACTCCAAACCCGGCACGGTGTGCTTGTGCTGAGCGACGGGCACCCGGCCCGGTTGGTTTCCGCGGCCGGCGAGGTAACCGAGATCGACGACGTGCGGATGCCGGGCGTCGTGCTGCTGGGCGACGGCCGGCGGGTGGCGGTGGTCGACAGCGAACATCGCCGGCGGGTGTCGCGGTACCGGCTGCGGGTGATCGACCTTGCCGGCGGCCCAGTGGAGACCATGCCGTGGCCGGACGACCGGGGGATCAGCCTTGTCGGGGCGTACCGCGACACGGTCTTCTTTGCCGACCACCAGGCCCGCTGGGCCACAATGCGGTGGACGTCGGGCACTGATCCGAAGCGGTGCGCGCACCCGGTGCAGCAGGTCGACCCGCTCACCGGCATCGGCAGTGCGCGGATGGCGGAGGGGGTCACCGTGGTCCGGCAGGACGGGACGACGGTGACGATGCCGGTCGACCTGACGGCCCGACTCGCGCCCGGCGGTGACCGGCTGTGGATGGTACGCACCAAACCGCCAGCGCTTACGCTGTTCCAGATCGAGCCCGGAGCTACGCTGCAGCCGCAGGTGTGGTGGTTGCCTGAGGACCGCCGGGGATCCCCACACAGGACGTATCGGGAGCCGGTCTGGGAGGACACCGGACACCTGCTGTTCGGCTACCACCCCTGGCACGTTTCGCGCGAACCCGCGAGCGGAATACGGCTGTCGGTACGCGACGGCGCGGTCGAGCGCCTCCCCGCGGTCGGCTCATCCGGACGGTCAGTGACGTTCGTCGAGCCGCTGTTGACGCCGTAGCCGTTGCACAAGGACGCCAAGAGTAGCTCCGCCGAGCTCGCACGGGTCCGGGACCACCTCATAAATCCGATCGTTTGGAGTTCAAGGGGTCGTCGTTTCGAATCCGGCCGTCCCAACAAGGTGAAACAGCAGTTCAGAGGGCTGGTCCGAAACATCGGACCAGCCTTTCCGGCTTTCGCCGTCCGCTAATCAGTCCCCGAAGGTGCGTCGTCCCTGGCGCCGGCCGCAGCGCGACCGGTCCGCGAATGGGTCGTGCTGGCTGCGGGCATCGCGGCCGTCATTGGCTCGTTCATGCCCTGGGCGAAGGTCGCCGCCCCGATCTTGGGCAGTATGTCGTTGTCCGGTATGGACGGAAAGGACGGCAGGATCGTTGTTGTACTCGGCCTCGTGGTGGCTGCCTATGGCGGGTTGAGTCTGCGGCGTCAGAGCGTGCCCATCGTCGCGCCGATCTTCGCTGGCCTCGCCGCTCTCGCATTGTTCGGAATCGACGTGTGGAAGATTGTGGATCTGCGGGCGACAGAGGCGGAGATGCGGGAGAGCATGTCCGGTGAGGATGATCCGCTGGGGATCGGCAAGGCAATCAGCGCGCCGCCACCCAGGTGAGCGTCGGTGCCGGGCTTTGGCTGCTGACGCTCGCTGGACTGGTGGGCGCCGCCACCACAGCGCTGATCATGCTCTGCCGTTACCGCGCCGCTGCCAAATGATGTGACAGTTGCAGATGGCGTCGCCGGCGGCATGCCTGGTGACCTGCCCACTTCAAGCCCGGGCGGGAAAAGCAGCTCCGGCCCCGGGTTGTTGTGCCAGCGCGAAGGCCGATGTGGAGCTGCACGAGTTGGTACTCTTCGAAGCGTCCGCCGTAGTCGGTATTCTCCTCTTCCCAGCCGGCCAGCTCGAGCCCACATGCGCCGCGCTCGGATCACACCCGGATCCAGTTGCCGCAGTTGCGGGACGTGAACATCTCGTCGGAGGACCGGATCGTCACCATCACCTTCTTCGCGGAGGTGATGAAGTTGTTGGCCCTGATTTTTCGTTGGCGCCGGTCCGTTCCCAGTAGTAGTCCCCCCACCCTGCCGCCGTTGAGGTGTGTGATCGTCTGGTAGGTGCCGGGCTTGACCTTCCGCGCCGACCTCATCACCTACCGCGTCAAGGATTACGTGCACGACGAGGTCAGCCAGGCCAAGGAGGTCTCTCGTGTCACGGCTTCGTCGTCCAATGACCGGCCTCCGGGTGGCCCGTGCTCCCAGAGCGGATTGGCCTCGCCAGCTTTGTCAAAATACCGAGATCGGGGCCTCGCATGGGCAATGATCGCTCCAGTCCGACGTCGTAACGAGCACGAAGCCAGCGGCAATGGCTCCGATGACTGCGCCCACGGCCCACGCCGTGAGCATTCCCGCCAGGGTCCTGTCTCGGTGACCTCGTGCTGAACGGCGGAGTGCGAGGCCAAGCGTGACTACTGATCCGACTACACCGGTCAGGACCGACAGGCCCACCGCGGCTGCGGCGCGGTCGGCCGGGTCTTCGGGGTCGAGCAGGAATACGCCAAGGAAGACGAGGGTGGCGAGGGCGTGCCCTGCCAGGCCGTATGCGATTCCGCGGCGAGGTGACGGAGCGCCGACGTGGGCTGATCCAGCCGCGTCCATCACGTCAAGACGGTACATGGCGGCGACCGTGGCGGTGGGACGGACAGAGCGCTTCCTGTGATTGTGATCCGACAACTGATCCGCGACACTCGTCCGCCACCTGAGGTGCGATAGATCCAGCGACCTAATAGGGCCTCGCATGTGCCTGACCGTGGTCCGCTTACCAGCCCCGTGGTTAGTCGATCCTAGGCGGGGTACGCACTCGGGCAGGCGTGTGTAGGCCCTGAGCGTTCTTGCCGACCTATGGAGGGGAAGAACGGTGTCACACGAGTACCGCAAGAGCCCCGAGGCAGTTTCTCGGCTGTCGCCAGAGCAATACCGAGTCACTCAGGAAGCGGGGACGGAGCCGGCCTTCAACAACGCCTACTGGGACAACGAGGAGCCGGGGATCTACGTCGACGTCGTGTCGGGTGAACCTCTGTTCGCTTCCGTCAATAAGTACGACAGCGGCACCGGCTGGCCGACCTTCACCAGGCCGATCGAATCGAAGAACGTGGTCGAGGTCCGAGAGTCGAGCCACGCCATGTTCGGCACCGAGGTCCGGTCGGCGCACGGGGACAGCCACCTGGGCCACGTGTTCGACGACGGTCCCCCAGAAACGGGCGGACTTCGTTACTGCATGAACTCGGCGGCGCTCCGGTTCATCCCACGCGACGACCTCGAGCGCGAAGGCTACGGCGAGTACCGCAGAATTTTCGAGCACCCGGACGGGGAGCGACGATGACAGAGACGACCGAGAAGGCGATCCTGGCCGGCGGCTGCTTCTGGGCCATGGAAGACCTCATTCGGAAACACCCGGGCGTCGTCGACACCAGGGTCGGATACACCGGCGGAGACGTGCCGAACGCGACGTATCGGAACCATGGATCCCACGCCGAGGCGGTCGAGGTCGTCTTCGACCCCGCGAAACTGGCCTACCGAGAGCTTCTCGAGTTCTTTTTCCAGGCCCACGACCCCACAACGAAGAATCGCCAGGGCAACGACGTGGGAACCAGCTACCGGTCGGCCATCTTCTATTGCGACGAGCAGCAGCGAAAGGTCGCCGAAGAGACGATCGCCGACGTCGACGCCTCCGGCCTGTGGCCGGGCAAGGTGGTCACCGAGGTCACCCCCGCCGGCCCCTTCTGGGAGGCCGAGCCCGAACACCAGGACTACCTGGAGCGAAATCCCGGGGGTTACACGTGCCACTACGTCCGGCCGAACTGGAAGCTTCCCCCTCGCAACGAGAACGCGAGTTAGCGCGGGTAGGTGTAGACGCCCTGCCGGGAAGCTGCCGACGGGTGGATCTACCAGGCAGAACAGGTTGGTCACCGGGGAGCGAGACCTTGATCATTCCGTACCTGTTCCGGATCTTGTGACACGGCCTGACTGCCCGCTTACAAGAGGAACATGCCGCTGGCGCGCCACCCCGGCTGCCTGGATGTGGCCAATACCCGTCCATCTCGGCGCGTGCCTACGCTACTTCCGTCTGAGCTCTTTGCAGCACGTCCGCGCTGATCCCGGACGGGTCGAGAGGTCGAGGTCGGGTGCGTCGCTGCGCGTCGGTTGACGCGGCTCGTGGAGTCCTTCCCGTGTTCTCCCGATCTGGGCCCATGGTTTACGCACTGCCGCCTAAAATCGGGTAAAGCCGACATAACGGGCGCTAGCTGCTGTACCTCTCTCGCAACTCTTCGGCGGTTCTGCGGTACCGGCGGCCGGCCGGCATGCCCGACGGGGACGAATCGGAAGGACAGCGGCATGAGCTACATCACCGCCAAGGACGGCACCGAGATCTATTACAAGGACTGGGGTGCGGGCCCCGTTGTCACTTTCTCCCACGGCTGGCCGCTGAACGCGGACGCGTGGGACGGCCAGATGCTCTTCCTCGTGCAGAACGGTTTCCGGGTCATCGCGCACGACCGCCGTGGTCACGGCCGGTCAAGCCAGGCCTCCGGCGGCAACGACATGAACGGCTACGCCGACGACCTCGCGGCGGTCATCGAGGCGCTCGACCTCACCGACGTCACACTGATCGGGCACTCGACCGGCGGTGGTGAGGTCGCGCGCTACATCGGCCGCCACGGGACGAGACGGGTCGCCAAAGCCGTCCTCATCTCCGCCGTGCCGCCGATCATGGTGCAGACGCCGGACAACCCCGAGGGCCTACCCATCGCCGTCTTCGACGAGATGCGCGCCAACCTGATGAAGGACCGGTCGCAGTTTTACCAGGACCTGGCGCAGATGTTCTACGGCGCCAACCGGCAGGGGGCGAAGGTCTCGAAGGGGATTCTCGACCAGTTCTGGCTGTGGAGCATGCAGGCCGGCCTGTTGAACGCGTACGAGAGCATCAAGGCCTTCTCCGAGACCGACTTCCGCGACGATCTCGCCAAGTTCGACATCCCCACCCTGGTGCTGCACGGCGAGGACGACCAGATAGTCCCGGTCAAGGACTCGGCGAGGAAGACGGCTCAGCTCATCGCGAACGCCAAGGACATCTACTACCCGGGCGCGCCGCACGGCATCACGTCCACCCTCCAGGACCAGGTCAACGGTGATCTGCTCGCGTTCCTGAGGAGTTGACCGAGGCGACATGGCCGTTGGGTTCCCGAGCTGGCCAGACCAGGCCCCCGCCCCCTCGACGCCTCGCTTACAAGGAAGATGCCCCTGGCGGGGCGCCTGCGGGTACGTCGCTGCCGGCCTGTAGCGGCGTGTTTGCAGTTGGACCGGCCATGACACCACCTCGCCGCCGCGATCGTGAGCGGCTCATTGGCGTGCTCGTGCCGGCCCCGCTTCCCGGCCGTCCGCGACCCCGCCAGGTCCCCATGCCGGTGCTACCCGCACGGCGTCCGCCAGCAATCGCCTGCGGGCCACATCAGCATCGATCCGCGCGCCGGGATGTTGGTTGTCGCCTCGGCGCTGGCCGGGCCGCAGGTGGTGGGCAGCCAGGGGGAGTTGCCCGCTATCGGCGAGCGCGCGGCGGATGTGCGGGATCGTGCCTGGGCAGCCGCTGCTGCTGGCCGCCCTGGTCGCTCATGACGTGCTGGTGATTCATCCGGCCGGGACCGCGTCGTGCGGCTGCTGGCTGACCTGCATGCCCAGCTGATCTGAGGCGGTAGTGACAGCTGATCCTGCCCGTGTCGCCGCTGCCCAGCAGCTGCTGGCTCACCTCGGCGTCACCCTCGCCGATCTGCAGGCCGATCCCGGCCCGAGCCTGCCGACCCTCGCTGAGTACCTGCCCCAGGTCATCGCGGCGGCCGGACCGGGCGCCGGTCGCACCTACGGAACCAACTGGAACCGCATGGCCGCCGCCTGGGGTGACCTCTGCTTGGATGCCATCGCGGCCAGCGACATCGAGGCCATGCAACGACAGATCGCCGCGACGGCCCGGTCACGGCGTAACAGCCGCAGCGGCCGTCACGCCGGTGAGCACGTCATCGCCGCCGCCCGCGCCATCTACAACCGGGCCATCGCCGACGGGCTGATCGACGCTGCAGCCAGCCCCGCCCACCGGGTGGTGGCGATTGGTTAACTTTCTTGTCAAGTCGGTGCCGGGTTGCCGGGCGGGACCGGCCCGTCCGGCCCGCGGCCGGTCATCGGTAGACGCGGACGTAGTCCATAAGCATCCGGGATGGGAACGGCATTGACGCGTCGGGCGGGCGTGGCCAGTCGCCGCCCACCTCAGGTTGCGGATCAGGTCGAAGGGTGGTCGAAGACCCCTGAGCCGCGCGTCGCCTCCACCGTGTCCTTGCCGGCGTAGAACACCTCGGTGTTGTCTACTAGAAAGCGCATCCCCGGCTGTCCGGCTCCACGGCGTACACCTGTTAGTCGGTCGCCCGCGGCGTCCAGCTTGAGCTGCCCGAAACCGGCTTCCGCACCGCCAACGCCGCCGACTCCACCGGCACCGTCAGTTGCTGCGGCCCCACACCGATCAGCTAGATCGCCAGCGGCCTCGCCGCCGGCATGTCTGGCGGCCTGGTGGCCGCGCTGCTGAACCTCATCAGCCGCCGTACCTTGGCAACCGCCCAGATCGGCGGCTGCTGCGGCGATGACCAACGCTGCGGATGGTGCCGCCGAGCCGACGCTCGGTGGGCATCACACCCATGGTTGGCGCGTCGTAGCGTCGTCACCCTCACCTCAAGCATCGGCTACGGCACCCTGCACTCTGCCTACCGGTCTGCTCAGCCCGATGTTCACCAGCCTCGGCGCCTCCACCGGCGCCTGGCCGCCAGCGCCCCTCCGGCGCACCGATGGCCATCCCCGTAGGGGCAGTGGCTCGACCACGGCGTGGCGACCGGGCCGGTTCAGATAGGTCCAGCGCTTTTGAAGGTAGGGCTGGGCGAGCGCGTCGCCCTGGCCCGGCTGAGCCCCCTCGATGACAACCTGCGTGGGCAGTGTCGGACTCCTACATCGCTTGGGTGCCAATCGTGGCGAGCAGCGCGAGCGCGCCGGCGTCCGATGAGCCTGATTCGGCGGTATAGACAACGAGCCGCAGGTCCGTTCCCGCGACGGTGAGGACATCGCAATCCAACGTCAGCCGGCCCACCTCTGGGTGCTCGATGGTTTTGCGGGAGGTGACGCGCTCGCTGACATCCGCCCGCTTCCACAGCTCTCGGAATCGTTCACTGGTACGCCGCAGGTCGCGCAGCAAGGCACGCAGGTCGCGATCGTTCGGGTAGCGGCCGAACGCCACGCGTAGGTCTGCCACCGCCTCCGCCTCCAGCGCCCGCCGTTCCTCGGCCGTCATCACGAAAAAGCGGTCCGGTAGTCCGGTGAAGTGACGCCAGATCATGTTGCGTTCACGCACTGGCGCGGCCGACAGGTCGCCGAGCAGCGCAGCGCCGAGCCGGTTGACGACCACGAGATGCCATGACGCGCTGAGCACCATCACCGGTACATCGGTGAGGCGGTCGAGGAGACGTTGCGCGCCGGGCGTCACGTGTGTGTTCATGCGGGCTGTCCGGGAACTGGCCTGCCCGGCGACCCGGAACAGGTGGTCGTGCTCCGCCTCGCTGAGCCGCAGGGTGCGGGACAACGCCTCCAGTACCGGCGGCGACGGGTTGCTTGCCCGTCCCTGCTCCAGGCGGGCCAGATAGTCAACGGTGAGACCGGCGAGGGTGGCGACCTCCTGCCGCCGTAGCCCAGGCGCACGGCGCCGGCCGCCCGCCGGCAGACCCACCGCAGCCGGCTTCAGCCGGTCGCGCCAGGACCGCAAGGCGCTGGCGAGTTCCTCGGCGTCCACTCGGCCATCATCGCACCGCGCCATCGGCCGGGACCGTGATCAGGGTGGACCTGCCAGTACCAGGCAACGCAGGGCTCTGGTATCGCGTGACTGGCCGCAGCATCGTCGAAGGCATCAGCACCCTCGAGACGAACAGGATTACGATCATGACCACCATCGGTTCCACGGTGACGGCCCGGGTCGCGGCTCCCCGCGCTGCGTTGTTCGACTGGTTCATCCCGATCCCGCTGCCGCGCATCCTGCTGAAGTACGGCCCGATCCCGTCGGTCGCCTCGGCCACCGGACAGACCGGCCCCTGGGACGTCGTCGGCAACAGCCGCACCGTGCACCTCGCCGACGGCCACACCGCTCGCGAGTCGGTGACGGGCTACCAGCGGTCGAGCTATTTCGCCTACCGGGTCAGCGACTTCGACAACTTCCTCGGCCGACTCGCCGCCGATGCGAACGGCCGATGGTGGTTCGCCGACGGGCCGAACGGGTCGACCGACATCACGTGGACCTACACGTTCAACGCCCATAACCGGCTCGCCGCGATAGCGTTGCTGCCCATCGTAAAGATCTTCTGGCGTGGATACATGCGCCAAGCGATCGCCACGCTAAGCGAACTCGCGGTGGCAGAGGCACAGACCTTTCGGGCGCAGACCGAAGACGATGTGAGACGTGCGCAGCTCGGGTGAGGTGTGGAAGGCCGCCTGGTGCTTCCACTCAGAAGGCGACCGGGGTGCCGAGCAGTGGGTGCGTGCCCGGCCCGGCAGGTGTTGGCGGGGCGGGCCGGGATCGTGGCCGCCGCAATCCGCCGCAAGGCCACCTACCACGGCCTGGGACCCCGGCAAACGCAAACCCGCCGATGTCCCCGCGGCGCATCTGCTGGCCAAGAAACCGCGTTGCGAGGCTCCGAGCATGCTGCGAGCGGGTCGGCGGTCCATGCGTGATCGCGAGGCGGGCGTCGCGAACGTCATGCGAGGGCAGCCTCACAGTGAACGGCGTCACATATAGGTTCGCGGTCTGGCTTTGGCGACAGGATGTCGTAATCTTGGCGACAGGTTGTCGCATAAAGGAGTGGGAGTCGTGACGAAGCGAACCCAGAAGCTGATCGTCGTAACCGGAGCCTCCACGGGCATGGGCGCGTCAGCCGCCCGCGAACTGGCTCGCCAGAGATTCCACGTCCTGGCCGGCGTGCGACGCGGCCGTGACGCCGACGCCATCCGATCGGTCGGCATCGAGCCGGTGATCCTCGACATCACCAAGTCCGAGCAGGTGGAGGCACTCGCCGCGCGGGTCGCCGCCGACCCGCGCGCGCTGCACGCGCTCGTTAACAACGCCGGCATCCAGGTGAACGGCCCGGTCGAGGCCCTGCCGATGGCGCAGTGGCGGCACACGTTCGAGGTCAACCTGTTCGGCCACATCGCCGTCACGCAGGCGCTGCTACCCGCGCTGCTGCGCAGCAAGGGTCGCGTGATCAACATCAGCTCGATCGGCGGCAAGGCTGCCCTGCCCACCTACGGCGCGTACGCCGGCGCGAAGTTCGCCCTGGAGGCGGTCAGCGACTCGCTCCGCCGGGAGGTCGCGCCGCTGGGCGTACAGGTGGTCGTGGTTGAGCCCGGCGGCGTCCGCACGGAAATGGCCGCCCGCGGGATCGCGACGGCGAACCGCCTGGCCGCCCAGATGACGCCTGAGCAGGACGAGCGCTACGGCCGCCTGGTCCAGGCGATCAACACGCTGATGGATTCGGGCACTGCATCGGGCCTGACCGCCGACGCCGCCGCCCGAGTCATTGCGAAGACCGTGACGACCCGCAGACCGCGCACCCGCTACACCATCGGCCGCGATGCTGCCCTGATCACCCGGCTGACCCGGGTGCTGTCCGACCGTACGCTCGACCGCGTCATCGCCGCCAACCTGCGCCGCCACTACCCGAAGGGAGCCACGGCATGACCGACTGCGGCCTCCAGCCGGTACACGATCACCGGCTCAGGCGCCGGGCCGTCCGGCGCCCGGCCCCGCGCTGAGCGGGAGGTGAAGCGGGGCGGGAGGCAGACGCGGGGCGAAGGACAGCCGCAGTGGGGGGAGGATGATCGGATGCCGCGGATCCGGGGAGCCAGCATTGGCGAGCACAACGAGATGGTGTGGGCCGACCTCGCCGAGGCGATGCGGCAGCTGTTGCTCGAGCGCGACTACGACTCGATCAACATGGGCCACATCGCGGCCCGGGCCGGGCTTGCGCGCAACACGTTGTACAACTACGCCCGCGACAAGAGCGCGCTGGTCCTGGCGCTGACCCAGCGGGCGGCCCGGCCCGCGATCGAGCGTGTGGCCGCGATCGCCGCGCGGTCCGGGGACCCGGCCGCGGAACGGATGCGGGAAATCATCGAGGTGGTCCTGAAGGCGTCCACGGACCCGGCCCTGCATCTGATGTTCCGGCCGGGCTCCGGCCTGCCGGTCGCGGAGGTGCCGAAGGAGCCGGACAGCCCGTTCCACGCGATCGTGGTCGAGGTGGAGAACGTCGTCCGGGACGGCATCGCGCGCGGAGAGTTCCGCGACGTCGGCGACGTGCACCTCGCGGTGGAGCTGCTGTCCGGTGTCATGCGCGCGGGCGCCGAACGCATCGGCCGGGACCCGGCCGCCTTCGCGGCCACGGTCCGCGCGGCGCGGGAGATCGTCCTCGCGTCTCTGGCCCGCCACCCGGGTTAAGGTCCGTCGCGCATCCTGGCCCGCAGTGGCGCATCTTCAGTGGCACACATACCGGCGTTGCGCCGAGTTCGATGGCAGACGGTTCAGCCGGTGGCAACGGACAACCTTAGAAGAGCCGTACCCAGTTCCGAGAACAACAGTCGGGGCAACGCCATCCAGCGGAGAAGGCGAAGATTATCCTGGTGACGGCGACACCACTGTCCGGGGGCGCGCGCCTCGCGGCGGTCAGGTCAGCGATTGCGACAGCATGGCGGTAAGCCGCCGGAGATTCTCCTTGGGCAGCGCCGCCAGCGGTGATTCCTTGAGCACGGCGTCGACCACGTGCGAGCGAGCGTCGCGTCCGGCGTCGGTCAGGACGAGGACTCGCTGCCGTTTGTCGTCTGCGGCGTTCTGGCGCTCGGCGAGCCCGGCCCGTACGAGCTGGTCGCAGATGTAGGTGAGGTTGGACGCGTTGCAGTGCATGCGCTCGGCGAGCGTACGCATCGTGGGCGGTGGGCCGTCCGGGTCAACGGCCCACAGCGCGAAGGCCATGACCGGGGTCAGCCCATGCCTGGCCAGGATGCCTGCGACGCGCTCGTCGGTCTGCTTGGTCACCTCATAGGTCGCCAACACTGCGGCCTCCAGTACGCGGAGGTGATCGGATCGCACGAGCAGAACTCTACCAACTACTTCAAAACTTGAAGCATGTGCGCTACGGTGAGCTCTAGATGCTTCAAATCTTGAAGGAGTTGGCATGGGGCCCGCGGTCGCTTGGGATCCTCGGGTTCTCCCCCCGCAGCACGGCAAGACGTTCACCGTCACCGGGGCGACCTCGGGCATCGGCTACTTCATCGCCGAGCAGTTCGCCGGAACGGGCGCAGACGTGGTGCTGCTGGGCCGCGACGCCAACCGCCTGACCGTTGCGCAGCGGGAGATCCGCCGCCGCTACCCGTCGGCATCGCTGCAAGCCGTCGAGCTTGATCTGGCCGACCTGGACTCGGTCACGCGCGCGGCCGATGCGCTGGCCGCGCTGGACCGGCTCGATGTGATCGTGGAGAACGCGGGCCTTATCTCCGCTGGCGCCCGCCGTCGGGCGACCCGGCAGGGGTTCGAGCTCACCGTCGGCACCAACTTCCTCGGCCACTTCGTGCTCACACTGCGGCTCCTGCCGATCATGGCGGCTACTCCCGGCAGCCGGGTCGTTCCCATGGGCAGCCATCTGACCCGCAAGATGCCGTTCGACCGGACGAACCTGCTCGGCGAGAAGACCTATCGGCCGCGGGTGGCGTACGCGCAGTCGAAGCACGCGGTGGAGATCTTCGGCTTCGAGCTGGACCGCCGCCTGCGCGAGGCAGGGTTGCCGGTCTCCTCCCTCGTAGCGCACCCAGGCAGCGCCCTCGACGTGGTGACCCCGCGCCGGGATGGGATCAACGAACCGATGTGGCTCGGCCGCGCGATCGCCCCGATGGTGGGGCGCTTGGTGCAGGGCAAGGACCAGGCCGCATGGTCACCGGTACGCGCCGCCCTCGATCCCGGCGCCGAAGGCGGTCAGTACTACGGTCCCGCACGACTGACCACCGGACCGCCGCGGCTTGCGACACCGGTCGCCTCCAGTGTCGACGCCGACAACGGGCAATGGCTGTGGGCGTATGCCGAGCGGCTAATCGCCGACACGGAGCCCGTCGAGCGTGAGGTCCAGCAGGCGCTCAGCCTGGCTGCGCTGTTCGGGCTTGCCGGAGGCCAAAGCGATGCCGGTGAGCGCGGCGAACATGTCGGCCGCCGTGATGTCGGATCGAATGGTGCCGGCCGTGGTTCCGGCGTCCAGGAGTGATTCGAGCGCGGCGAGCATCATCTCGTGGCTTTGCGCGTACGGGTTGACGCCTGACTCGACGAGCGCACGCAGCGCGTCGGCCATGCCCAGCTTGGCGGTGGCGTAGTCGATGAAGCGGCCCATCCATGCTCGCAGCGCCTCTCGTGGCGGCATGGTGGCCAGCAGGGCGGGGGCGGCGTCGCACAGTTTGGCGAGCTCGTTGCGGTACGCCGCCTCGATGAGCGACTCCCGGGTGGGGAAGTTGCGATAGAGGGTGCCCGATCCCACCCCGGCTTCCTTGGCGATGCGTTCAAGGTGGGCGTCGAGGCCGTCCTCACCGAAGATCCGCACCGCGGCGTTGAGGATCTTGTCCCGGTTCCGCTGGGCGTCTGCCCTGCGGGGGCGTTCAGCGGCCAACTGCGTTCTCCTGTCCTCCAGGGTTGATAAGTGGAGGCGTCTCCACTTATAGTGGCTAAGCGGCGACGCCTCCACTTCCAGTGTAGGGCCGACCGCACACGTCTCCCAACCCGCGCTGGCACGCCATCGCGCAGTCCATCGACGCTGCCCGCGCTCAGTGGTCATTGCGGCCCGGTCCGAACCGTCGCACGCGCAGCCTCGAAACGGCACGCCCTCGCACGCCGACACAGAAGGAGAGAACCATGAACCTGCCACTAGACGGAAAGGTCGCGGTCGTTACCGGCGGCGCATCCGGCGTCGGCCTGGGCATCGCCCAGGAGTTTGCCGGCAACGGCGCCCGAGTCGTCATCACCGACCTGCGACGCCAAGACCTGGACCAGGCCGTGGCAACCATCGGCCCGAACTGCATCGGGCTCGTCGCCGACGTCACGCGGCTGGCCGACATGCAGGCCATGTACGCCGAGGTTCACGCCCGCTTCGGACGGCTGGACGCCGTCGTGGCCAACGCCGGAATCGGCGCGCACGCACCCCTCACCGAGATCACCGAAGAGCAGTTCGACCGCACCTTCAACGTCAACGCCAAAGGCGTGCTGTTCACCGTCCAACCAGCGCTACCACTGCTGCGGCCCGGCGGCACCATCGTCATCCTCGGCTCCACAGCCTCCATCCAGCCACCGCGCGGAATGAGCCTCTACGGCGGATCAAAGGCCGCCGTCCGCAACTTCGTCCGCTCCTGGATCCAGGACACCAAAGGCTCCGGCATCCGGATGAACATCCTCAGCCCCGGCGCGGTCGACACCCCGTCACTGCGCAGCGCCCTCGCCATGGCGCAGGGAGCCGACCAGGTCGACACCGCAGTCAAGGCCATGGGTGAAGGCAACCCCACCGGCCGGCTGGCCGACCCGCACGAGATCGGCAAGGCGGCGATGTTCCTGTCCAGCGACGCCTCCAGCTTCATCACCGGTGTCGAACTGTTCGTCGACGGTGGCATGGCCCAGGTGTGACATCCCCCAGCCACCGATCTCACCTCTGACGACGGCCTGCGAACACACGCGGGCCAGAACAGGACTGCCTCATGCCGACACAGAACTCGATCCACACCGCCGCTGCGACGCCCGCCATCGCTGCCGACCGGCCCGCCGGCACAGCCAGCAGACTGGGTGTCGCCGTCGTACTTGGCGCGCAGTTGATGCTCGCCCTCGACACAACCATCGTCAATGTCGCCCTGCCCCGGATCGGACCCGGGCTCGGCTTCAGCCCGGCCGCGCTGTCCTGGGTCCTCAACGCCTACACCCTCGCCTTCGGCGGACTGCTCCTACTCGGCGGGCGCCTCGGCGACACCTACGGCCGACGGCTCGCCTTCCAGGCCGGCCTGGGACTGTTCACCGTCGCCTCCCTGCTGGGCGGGCTCGCCCAAACCCCAGAGCTGCTGATCGCCGCCCGGGCCATCCAAGGTGTCGGCGCCGCCCTGGCCGCACCCGGGGTTCTCGCTCTGCTGGCAACGAGCGCCCCCAACCAGGCCGGACGCCACCGCGCGCTCGCCCTGTTCTCCGCCGTCAGCATCGGCGGCGCAACACTCGGCCTCATCCTCGGCGGTCTGCTCACCGAGTACGCCTCATGGCGCTCGACGCTGTTCATCAACGTCCCCATCGGACTGACTGCCGTCATGCTGTCGCGCCGACACATCACCGAAACCCAGCGCCGACCCAACCGATTCGACGTCATCGGTGCCCTCTCAGCGACCGCTGCCGCCGTGAGTGTCGTCTGGGCCCTCATCGGCGCACCCGACTACGGGTGGACGCATCCCCGCACCATCAGCGGCCTCGCCCTGGGCGCCGTACTCCTGGCAATCCTCACGCTGACGGAGCGCCGCGTCCGCGAACCGCTGCTGCACCTGGGCCTGCTCCGCAACCGTCACCGGCTCGCCGGCCTGACGATCACCGGCATCGTCTTCGGCACCCAGATGTCGATCTTCTTTCTGATCGTCCAATACGTCCAGCAAGTCCTCCACTTTGGTGCGTTGGGAGCCGGACTGGCGTTCACACCCATGACCCTCGGCATCTTCGCCATGTCCCGCATCACACCACGCCTAGTAGCCAGGCTGGGCCAGACGCCCCTGCTGGTCACCGGAACCCTCGGCCTGACCGCCAGCTACCTGTGGCTCAGCGGCATCTCACCCACCGGCAGCTACCAGTCCGCGGTACTGGGGCCGCTACTGCTCAACGGCGTCGCCGCCGGCCTGACGTTCATGCCCGCAGCCTCACTCGTCCTCGGCGAGGTTGACCCCGAGCAGGCGGGATCAGCCTCCGGCCTGCTGCAGACCATCCAACAGCTCGGCGGAGCCATCGGGCTGGCCGTCATCGTGTCGATCTACGCCGCCGGTTCCGTGCCGGGCACCTTCATCCCAGGAGTACGCACCGCGATGATCGCGACCGCCGCGCTCGCCCTGACGGCATGCGTCACCGCCACGACCGCGACGCAGCCACGCCGGCGGCGGTAAGAACGCCTGCCAGCAGCGCTGTCAGCGTTGTTCCTTACCGCGCCACCGCTTCGATGTGTGACCGTTCGATACGAGGGGTGGGCGGGCGGAACTCACGACGGCGGCGACCAAATGGTGCCGCTGTCCGGCGTCCAGTACCAACCCGGTGACCTGGTCTGGCACGGCGAGCCGGACTGGCCGTACGTCGTGCTAGACGACTGGGCGAAGCCAGCGTCGGCATCCACACCGCCGGAAACCCGAGTGCCCGGGGCCTGCGGCACCGACCGCACCCAGTCGCGGCCGTGTTCGCCGTGACGCCTGTGTGCCGCGCGGGATGATCATTCCTCCCCAAGGGCCGTCTCCGATCAGATCACGTGTCCCCGCCCGCGAAGCGGCGGCGGGAGTCCTCGATGTGACCGAGGTGCTGGCGGGTCCAGGCGCACATCCCGTCGACCGTTGCCCGTAGGCCCCGGCCCGCCTCGGTGAGGGTGTACTCGACCCGGGGCGGCACGGTGGGGTGCACGGTCCGCTCGACCAGGCCGTTGCGCTCCAGCATGCGCAGGTTCTGAGTGAGCATCTTGTGGCTGATGCCCTCGACCACGTCGCGCAGCTCGCTGAAGCGCAGGGTACGTTCTCCGAGGAACTCGATGATCAGCAGCGCCCACTTGTTGGCGACGTCCGAGAAGATCTCCCGCGCGAGGGAGTCCGCGCGCATCAGGTCCGCGTCCTCGGGCGCGCCGCTGAACTGCTTGGTCACCATGAGGTTCCCCCGTCACCAAAAAGTGCGTTCTTCCATGTCAGCGGCCACTCTCCTACGGTTTCCCAGTAACCGCAAGAGACCACGAGCGGGTGCGCACGCTCGCCCGACGAGGAGGCAGGCAACATGGCCATCACCCTGGTGAACCCGCACGGACTACCCGAGATCGGCGCCTACCGGCAGGTGTCGATCGCGACCGGCGCGAAGCTGGTCTTCGTCGCCGGGCAGGTCGCCTGGGACGCCGACGGCGTCACGGTTGGCGACGGCGACCTCGCCACGCAAGTCGAACAGTGCTACCTCAACATCGGCACCGGCCTGGCCGGGGCCGGTGCCACCTTCGCCGACGTGGCGAAACTGACCGCCTACGTCGTCGACTGGACCCCCGACAAGATGCCCCTGTTCCTGATGGGGGCCGCCCGGGCGTTCGCGAAGCTCGGGATCACCCCGGCGCCGCCGGCCACGCTGCTCGGTGTCGCCGCTCTGCACGTACCGGAACACCTGGTCGAGATTGAGGCCACAGCGGTCATCGAATGACCAGCCCGGGCGGGCCTCAGTCGAAGATTAGTTCGTCGGGATTCTTGCCACCCGGCGCGGCGGATTGTGTGGGACGAGTCGCGTCGCCATGACGACAGTTCGCCGAGGGTGGGCCGTGCGGCGGTGTGTGCCTGGCTCCGGGCGGGGTGGTGGTCCACTGGGTGGGCTGCGGCGCGCTGGTCTTAGCCGCCAGCCGGGCCCGGCGGTCCTGGCGGGGGGTGGGCCGCGGGTCACGCCAACTTGTAGAACCAGGACTCGGACATCCCGAGGGCCCGGCAGGCCACCGCGTGCGGCACGTCGTGCTCGGTCCTTTCGGAAGCGATGAAGGCGGTCGCGCGCCAGACGGTCGCACTGGCCACCGTCTGGCGCGCGCCTTCGTCGTTAGGCTGCCTGCGCGGCGGCCATGGCAACGCCCG
>NZ_VSFA01000099.1 GCF_008119785.1 Micromonospora sp. MP36
TCCTGGATGTAGGGGCATCGCGGTGATCGTGAGGCCACTACATCCAGGACGTAGTGGCCTCACGATCCAGGTGGGGCGGGCGCGGGAAATCCGGTGGCGGGGCGGGGGAGCGGGGCGCAGCATGGCGGGGTGATCGAGGCGTACCCGAAGCAGGTTCCTGTCCGCGCGGCGATTGTCGCGCGTCGACAGCGCACCGCGCCGCGGCCCGCCTCGACCCGCCCCCGACCGTCGTGAGCGGGGCGTTCCTCGCCGGCCTGATCGCCGGCTACGGCGTCGCCATCCCGGTCGGCGCGATCGCGATCCTCATCCTCGGGCTCAGCGCGCGTACCGGGTTCCGGGTCGGCGCGGCGGCCGCGTTCGGGGTGGCCACCGCCGACGGCCTCTACGCCGCCGTCGCGGCACTCGGCGGCGCGGCGGTGGCCGCGCGGCTCGCGCCGTTCGGCGGACCGTTGCGCTGGGTCGCCGCCGGAGTGCTGCTCGCCCTCGCCGGGCACGGAGCCTGGCGAGCGCTGCACGCCACCGGCCCGGCCCGGCCGGCCGTCGGGCGGAGCGGCCTGGACACTCCGGTGCGGGCGTTCACCGCGATCCTCGCGCTGACCCTGCTCAACCCCGCCACCATCGTCTACTTCGCGGCCCTGGTCCTCGGCCGGAGCGACGTGGGCGGTTCGAGCACGAGCGCCGCGGTGCTCTTCACCCTCGGCGCCTTCCTGGCCTCGGCCAGTTGGCAGTTGCTGATCGCCGGGGGCGGCACGCTGATCGGCCGGGCGCTCACCGGTGCCCGTGGGCGCCGGATCACCGCACTGCTGTCCAGCGCCATCATCGCGGCGCTCGCCGTCGCCACCCTGCTCGGCGGCTGAGATCGTCCACCTTGGACGACGATGAGTATGACAGTCTGATGACGGAAGCGCTGCGGGTCTGTGACAACGGCATCGGTCGAATCGGCAGGTCGGGCCACCGAACGCCCGATTCTCGTTCCCATCTCCGACGGCCGATGTTCGGTCGTCGGGCCGGTCGCACCCGCCCGCGCCGACGGTGACCTGTGCCGATGCCTGCCGGCCGGCGGACGCCGGACGCCGTCCTGGCAGAGCCACCTCCGCTTTCCGGGTGATGCTCGGAGTCCGTCGTACGCCTAGGGTTTCTGACCAATCTGTGGATCACCCGCGTACGCCCGGTCACCCCCGGTGCGCGGGCCGGTTCCACCCTCCACTGAGCAGGGAGACGACTTGAGGATCACTCTGGTACGTCCGCCGCGCGATCCGGAACCGAACGCTCGGTCGCGGCGCGGGCGGATCGCTGCCCTCCTGGTCGCCGCGCTGGCCGCGGCGGCGCTTCCCGTCCTCGCGGCACCCGCGCCGGCCTCCGCCGCGCCGTCCGGCAACGGTCCGTGGCACAAGGTCGACGGCAAGCCGGCGCCCACCAAGGCGGGTCGGAAGGCCACCGTCAACGCCGAACGGCTGGCGGCGTACACGTTGGACCGCAGCAGCATGAAAAGCCTGCTCGACAAGGCTCCGGCGGAGCAGCGCCGCGGGCTGGCGCGCGCCGCGCGGCAGGTGGTGTCGCTGCCCGCTCCCGACGGGACGTTCCAGCGCTTCGAGCTGGTGGACTCGCCGGTGATGGAGGCCGGCCTGGCCGCGGCGCACCCCGAGATCACCACGTACGCCGGCAAGGGCCTGGACGACCCGAGCGCGACCATCCGGGCGGACCTGACCCAGCTCGGCTTCCACGCCTCGGTCCGCTCGGCCAGCGGCAACTGGTACATCGACCCCTACTACCACCTCGACCAGAGCCTGTACGCGAGCTACTTCGCCCGTGACCTGGAGAACCCGCACGGCGAGTTCGTCGAGCGCGAGGACGTGGCGCACGAGGCGCACGCCCTGGCGGACGAGATCGCTGCCGCCCAGGCCGAGGCCCCGGCCGGGCCGTTGGTGAAGCTGCGCACCTACCGGGTGGCGCTGGTGACCGACCCCTCCTACGCCAACTTCTTCGGCGCGGAGAACGTCACCGCCGCCAAGGTGACCCTGATGAACCGGGTCACCCAGGTCTACGAGGACGAGACCGCGATCCGGCTCGTGCTGATCAACGACACCGACAAGACCAACCTGAACACGCCGGCGCTGGCCACCGAGCCGAACGGCCCGTGCGGGGCGGCGGCCTGCTTCACCACGGACCAGCTCAAGTCCTGTGCCAGCAGCACGCTGAACCGCAACCGGATCGTGCTCGGCCAACTCGTCGGCGCCAGCAACTACGACGTCGGCCACATCGGACTCGGTGTGAACGGCGGCGGCGTGGCCGGCCTGGGAGTCATCGGCGGCGACGGCAAGGCCCGCGGCTGCACCGGCCTGCCCACCCCGATCGGCGACTACTACGCGGTGGACTACGTGGCACACGAGATGGGCCACCAGTTCGCCGGCAACCACACCTTCAACGGCACCCAGTACAACTGCTCGGGCGGCAACCGGAGCGCGGCCAACTCGTACGAGCCGGGCAGCGGGTCGTCCATCATGGCGTACGCCGGCATCTGCCAGCAGGACAACCTCCAGCCGCACAGCGACCCGTACTGGTCGCAGCGCAGCTACACCGAGATCACCACGTACGTCACGTCGAGCCGCGCGGCGATCAACGAGGTGCAGACCGTCTCGCTGTACGGCCTCGACACCAACGGCGACTCGTTCACGATCCGCTACAACGGCACCGACTCGGCGCCGATCGTGCGCGGGACCAACTACACCACCACCGGCATCAAGGCCGCCATCGAGGGGATCGCCGGCTGGCCGGCCGGCGCGACCGTCACCGTGGCCGCCTTCGGCGGCAGCGGCACCCTGAACGACACCGGTTTCCAGGTGACCTTCGGCGGCACGCTGGCCACCACCAACGTGGCGTCGCTCGAGCTCACCAACGCCTCCGGCGCCTCCGGTTTCGTCGGTGAGACGGCCAAGGGCGGTGCCATCGACAACGGCGGTTTCCTGGTCGAGGAGACCACCAACCACGCGCCGGTGGTGACCGTGCCGGGCACCGTCACCATCCCGGTGCGTACCCCGTTCGCGCTGACCGGCAGCGCCACCGACGCCGACGGCGACACGGTGACGTACCTGTGGGAGCAGAACGACCGGGGCGGCAGCGCCGGCACCGCGCTGGTGAACAACACCAAGACCAACGGCCCGCTGTTCCGGGTGTTCGGCGAGGCGGCGTACGTGTCGCCGAGCGACACCCTCAAGTACCACTCGCCGGGCCAGAACGCGGTGACCACCAACTCGACCCGGGTGTTCCCGGACATGAAGCAGATCCTGGCGGGCAACACCAACGCCAGGACGGGCGCCTGCCCGGCCGCTCCGGCGCCGCCGCCCACCGGGGGCGCCTCGAACGTGCCGGCCGGCCTCGTCGACTGCTACTCCGAGTTCCTGCCCACCCGGGACTGGGTCGGCTTCACCAACGACCGGACCATGCACTTCAAGCTCACCGCCCGGGACGGGCGGCTGGGCGGCGGTGGCGTCGGCAGCGCCGACGTCGCGGTGGTGCTGGCGCCGAACGCGGGTCCGTTCCTGGTCACCTCGCAGGACACCGCCGCCGTCCTGGACGGTGGCTCGACCCAGACGGTGACCTGGGACGTGGCCGGCACCGACGCGGCGCCGGTGAACGCCGGCCAGGTGAAGATTTCGCTCTCCGCCGACGGGGGGCTGACCTTCCCGTACGTGCTGGCCGAGAACACGGCGAACACCGGCACCGCCACGGTGACGCTGCCGAACGTGGCGACCAAGCAGGCCCGGATCAAGATCGAGGCGGTCGGCAACGTCTTCTTCGATGTCAACGACGCCGACTTCACCATCCGGTCCGCCCCCGTGGTCTCCCACGACGCCCCGGCCGGCGGGGCCCGCGTCCAGTACAGCGACGCGCTCTCCCCGACGGTCACCGTGTCGGCGACCGACGGTGACACCGCCGGCGCGGCGCTGACCGCGTCCGCCGCGGGGCTGCCCACCGGCCTGTCCTTGGCCGTGTCGGACACCTCCGCGGCGGACGCCCGGCCCGGCACCCGGAGTTGGACGGTCACCGGCACCACCACGGCGGCCCCGGGTGACTACCCGGTCACCGTGACGGTCTCCGACGGGACCGGCCTGGCCGGCAGCACCTCGTTCACCATCGCGGTCACCGACGAGGACGCGGCGGCGACCTGGGCTGGCGACACGCTGGTGACCACCGCGACCAGCGGTGCCCCCGGCACAGCCCTGCTGCGGGCCGTCGTGCAGGACAGCTCGGTGCTGCCTGCGGCGACGGACACCACCGCAGGTGACATCCGCACCGCGACGGTCACCTTCACCGAGGGCGGCGTGCCGCTCTGCACCGGCGTGCTGGACCTGCTCGGCACGGAGACCACCAGCGCGTCCGCGGCGTGCGAGGCCAGCTTGGCGGCGGGCACGCACACCGTCACCGCGACGGTCGGCGGCCACTACACGGGCAGCACCACCGCACAGGTGACGGTCGCCGTCTCCGACGGCGGGTTCCTCACCGGTGACGGCGAGCTCACCGTCGCCCGCTCCGCGGGGGCGTACCCGGCCGACGCGAACTCGAAGGTCGCGGTGGACCTGACCGCGAAGCCCGCCACGACCACGAAGGCCGCCTCCGGCGACGCCCAGATCGAGTTCCGCTCCGGCGGGATGTCCTACACGATCAAGGCCGGCACCGTCGACGGGCTCGGGGTCACCTCGGCCGGCAAGGTCGCCCAGGTGCGCTACCAGGCCAGCCTGTACGACAGCAACGGCAAGCTGGTGGCCAGCGGTCTCACGCTGGCGGTGACGGTGACCGACCGGGGCGCCCCCGGCCGGGATGACACCGTCGCGGTCACCCTGTGGCATGGCGGCGCCCTGCTCTTCTCGTCCGACTGGACGGGGAACGGGACCGCCGAGGCCAGCCTGACGGGCGGGAACCTCACCGTCCACTGACCGACCGGAGAGCGCGGGAGGACGCCGAA
Organism: Micromonospora sp. MP36; assembly: GCF_008119785.1. Lineage (GTDB taxonomy): Bacteria > Actinomycetota > Actinomycetes > Mycobacteriales > Micromonosporaceae > Micromonospora. Next base: position 4,964 of record NZ_VSFA01000099.1, read on the forward strand.
CCGGTGTCCTCCCGCGTTCCCTTTCCCGCCGTGTCGTACCGTCGTCGCATGAGCAGTCGACCCGCGGCCGGCGGCGGCCGGTGGGTCGAGCTGGACCCGACCCGCGTCGCCCGCTGGGTCCAGGGCTTCGCCGACCGGCACGGCCCGCCCACCACCACCACCATCCAGGGGTACGGGCTGCTGCTCGCCGCCCCGGACGGCGCGACCGCCGAGTTGCACCGCCCGCCCGGCGCCCCGCCGAGCGCCGACGTACCCGGGTTCGTGGCCGCCGCCGGCGCACCGCGGCGGCTCGGCCTGCTGCTGGCCCGCAAGGGCGCGGTCGCGGTCGGCGTCGCCGACGGGACGGAGCTGCTCGTCTCCAAGGTGGACACCCGATACGTGCAGGGCCGCACCGCCGCGGGTGGCTGGTCGCAGCAGCGGTTCGCCCGGCGACGGGACAACCAGGCGAAGGCGGCCCTGGGCGACGCGGTGGAGTTGGCCGTGCGGCTGCTGCTGCCGGAGGCGGCGACCCTGGCCGCGCTGGTCTGCGGCGGTGACCGCCGGGCGGTGGACACCGTGCTGGCCGACCGCCGGCTGGCCCCGCTCGCCGCCCGGCGTGCCGACCGGCTGCTCGACGTGCCCGAGCCCCGGCACGCGGTGCTGGTCAACGCGATCACCGCGGCCCGCGCGGTGCACGTCCTGGTCCGCGACCCCGACCGCGACTGACCCGGCCACGCACCTGGCGCACCCGCCTGCTCGGCTGGCGATGTCCTGGCGACCTCGCGGTGCCCCTCCGGCCTACCCAGAGATCGTGACAGAACGTGGCGGGCCTCTGGCTCGGATCCTGGGCACGCAGAGTGACCGGGTGTGTGCTTTCGCTCGGTGGTGGGCTCCCCGATCCGAGTCGGTTGACAAGGTGTTTCTCTTTCGCCCCGGTCAGACGGAACAGTCCGCCGCCCTCCCTTTGCTCTGCAGCCACATACGCAGCGTTCACCCACCGTGGCCGCTGCGCATGTGGCTGCAGAGCAAAGGGGGCGTGTGGGGCTGGGGGCTCCACTGCGGAATGTGACGGTCGGTGAAGATGCAGCCCTGGTCGCCGGCCCGGTTGAGGTGGGGCCAGCGCGGTGTCACGCCTGGAACGACCCTCTCGACTGTCCCACCACGGCGGGCCGGGACCGATGAAGTCGTCAGCGCCCGGCTGCCGGTTGCTGGCGGGCCGGGGAGCAGGGGCGCCGGCGCGATCGGCGGGAGGGGCGGTGGAGGGATCAGCGGCTGACGGGGATTAGGGCTGGATCCGGTCGAGGAACTCGTCCTGACGGTCGGCGAGGCGGGCCGAGAGCGGGAGCGGGGCAAATCGACAGGCGAACCTCAGCCCGTCGTCCTCGCCGTCTACGGCGATCCGGTGCGCCCACCCACCGACCGGCCCGTCCGTCACCCGCAGCTGGACATAGGTGGTGCGCCGGGCCCCGCCGGTCTCCGGGTGGGGGCGGTCGCTGACCCCCAGTTCGGCGACCACCCCGACCCCCGTCAGCCCGGTCTCCTCGGCGACCTCCCGGACCGCGGCCTCGGCAACCGTCTCGCCCGGCTCGATCCCGCCGGCCGGGACCTGGGTGCCCGCCTCGGGGAAGTCGACGTGGTCGAAGACGAGCAGTTCGGGGCCGGCCGCCGCGCGCCGGATGACGTACGCGGCGACCCGGAGACGGGGTCGTAGCAGACTCATCCGGTCATCGTGCCGCGTCTGCCCGCTGCCCGGACGGACGTGGCGGGACCCCGACGCACCGGGCCGGGCGCCGGGGTCTCGGGTGACGTCAGAGGGTGCCGCCGAAGGTGTCGCACGCTTTCGGGTCGCCGGTGGAGTAGCCCTTGGTGAACCACTGCTGGCGCTGCGTGGAGGTGCCGTGGGTGAACTCGTCCGGGTTCACCGGCCGGCCGGACCGCTTCTGGATCGCGTCGTCGCCGATCTTCTCGGCGGTGTCGATTGCCTGCTGGATGTCCTGATCGGTGATGCTCTTGAAGATTTTCTGGCCCTGCTCGTCCGAGGTGCCGGTGGCGTTCTTCGCCCAGGCGCCGGCGTAGCAGTCGGCCTGCAGCTCCCCCTTCACGGAGAGCGCGTTGGCGTTGCTCGGGTCGCGTTGCTGCTGGCGGCGCATCTGCGCCTCGGTGCCGAGCAGGTCCTGCACGTGGTGTCCGTACTCGTGGGCCAGCACGTACGGCTGGGCGAACTCGCCCTCCGCGCCGAGTTGGTCGGCCAGCAGGCGGTAGAAGGTGAGGTCGATGTAGACCAGGTCGTCGGCCGGGCAGTAGAACGGCCCGACGCCGGAGTCGGCCTGGCCGCAGCCGGTGCTCACCGCCTGGCTGAAGAAGACGGTCTTGGACGGCCGGTACTGCTCACCGAAGACCTCCGGCATGGCCTTGCGCCAGTACGCCTGGATGGAGTTGACGTAGAGGGTGTTGCGGCAGTCGAGCTGCTTCAGCGCGTCCTGCGCCGCGCACTTCTGCTCGAGCGCGGTGTTGTCGCCCTGGTCCGAGCCGCCCCCGTTGGTCGCCGCGTTGAGACCGAAGCCGCCGCCGACCAGGGCGACGAGGACGGCGATGATGATGCCCACGATGCCGCCCCGGCCGCCGCCGATCGGGATCGGAATGCCCATCCCGCCGCCTCCGCCGGACCCTCGCCGGTCCTCCACCTGGCTGGTGTCGATCCGCGCGTTCTCGTTCAGCTCCATGTTGACCCCGATCACCGATCATTCCGTGTGTGGTCGTTGCGGTACCGGAATGGGTCCGGACGGCGTTTCCCGTACCCGATGATCTTGCCCGGTAATCCGGACGGACGGGCGCGCCACGCCCGGTACACTTGGCCCCGTGCTGCGCTGCGAAGGCTGAACGGCCCCGCGCCGACGGGAACTGATGACCCGCCGGCGCTTTCGCGTGCCCTGAATCAGCCCTTCCGGACCCCGAGAGCGAGTACTTCGAAATGATCACTGCCACCGGCCTGGAGTTGCGCGCCGGTTCCCGGATCCTGCTGTCCGACACCACGCTGCGCGTGCAGCCGGGCGACCGGATCGGCCTGGTCGGCCGCAACGGCGCCGGCAAGACCACCACGCTCAAGGTGCTGGCCGGGGAGGGGCAGCCGTACGCCGGGCAGCTCGACCGGCGCAGCGCGATCGGCTACCTGCCGCAGGACCCGCGCACCGGTGACCTGGACGTCACCGGCCGGGACCGGGTGCTCTCCGCCCGCGGCCTGGACGTGCTCATGGCCCAGATGAAGGAGCTGGAGGCCAAGCTCGCCGAGGGCGCCGACGACGAGCGCCTGGTCCGCCGCTACGGCGCGCTGGAGGACCAGTTCGCCTCGCTCGGCGGGTACGCGGCCGAGGCCGAGGCGGCCCGGATCTGCGCCAACCTGGGGCTGCCGGACCGGGCCCTGGCGCAGACCATCGGCACCCTCTCCGGTGGCCAGCGGCGGCGCATCGAGCTGGCCCGGATCCTGTTCCGGGACGCGGGCGAGAACGGCGGCGGCATCCTGCTGCTCGACGAGCCGACCAACCACCTTGACGCGGACTCGATCACCTGGCTGCGCGGCTTCCTGGCCAACCACAAGGGTGGCCTGATCGTGATCTCCCACGACGCCTCGCTGCTGGAGGCGGTGGTCAACAAGGTCTGGTTCCTGGACGCCACCCGGTCCGTGGTCGACGTCTACAACCTGGGCTGGAAGGCGTACCTGGAGGCGCGGGAGACCGATGAGCGGCGCCGCCGCCGGGAGCGGGCCAACGCCGAGAAGAAGGCCGGCGCGCTGATGGCCCAGGCCGACAAGATGCGGGCCAAGGCGACCAAGACGGTCGCCGCGCAGAACATGGCCCGGCGGGCCGAGAAGCTGCTGAGCGGCCTGGAGGAGGTACGCGTCGCGGACAAGGTGGCGAAGGTGCGCTTCCCCAACCCGGCGCCGTGCGGCAAGACCCCGCTCACCGCGACCGGCCTGTCCAAGTCGTACGGGTCGCTGGAGATCTTCACCGACGTCAACGTCGCGGTGGACCGCGGCTCGCGGGTGGCCATCCTCGGCCTCAACGGCGCGGGCAAGACCACCCTGCTGCGGATGCTCGGCGGCCTGCTGGAGCCGGACACGGGCGAGGTGCGCCCCGGCCACGGCCTGCGGCTCGGCTACTACGCCCAGGAGCACGAGACCCTGGACGTGGACCGGACGATCCTGGAGCACATGCGCAGCGCCGCTCCCGAGCAGACGGACACCGACCTGCGCAAGATCCTCGGCGCGTTCCTCTTCTCCGGCGAGGACGTCGACAAGCCGGCCGGGGTGCTCTCCGGCGGTGAGAAGACCCGGCTGGCCCTGGCCACCCTGGTCTGCTCCGGCGCCAACGTGCTGCTGCTCGACGAGCCGACCAACAATCTCGATCCGGTCAGCCGGGAGCAGGTGCTCGACGCCATCGCCCGCTATCCCGGCGCGATCGTGCTGGTCACCCACGACCCCGGTGCCGTGACGGCGCTCAAGCCCGACCGCGCCATCCTGCTGCCCGACGGCGACGAGGACGCCTGGAGCGACGATCTCCTCGAACTCGTCGAACTGGCCTGATCCCGCCCGGCCCGGGCGGGGTCAGGCGAGCAGGTGGGAGGCGTACGGGTCAGCCGGCCGGACGGCTCACCATGATCCAGCCGGACGGCACCGCCTGACCGGTCAGGAGGGGTCACTCTATCGGGAAGCTGACATTGCATAGCGTGTCGGTTGGCGATTAGTTGATATCTGGCGCATGATCGTTCGAGGCGGTCTAATAGGTGGGACCGTATCCGAACCGCACAGTCTGGGACGTGAGGGATCAGCATGGCAGCCACCGGCACAGCCACCAGCCCTGAGAAGGGTCGCCGGATCGTCGGAGCCGAGCGCCAGACGCTCGCCAAGGACCTGGTAAAGCGGTACACCTCGGGTGAGAGCATCCGTGCGCTCGCGGCCTCGACCGGCCGTTCCTACGGGTTCATTCACCGGGTGCTGACCGAGTCCGGGGTGCAGCTGCGGCAGCGTGGCGGGGCCCGGCGCCGCAAGAAGGCGTGACCCGCCCGCCAGCGTCGTCCATCAACGTCGTGCTCCGGATGGTCCAGTGACCTCCGCAACGACCGGAGTGCGACTCGACTGCGACGGGCCGGTTGCGACGGTGACGTTGTGCCGGCCCGACGTGCTCAACGCGCAGACCCCGGCGATGTGGCGCGCGATGAGCGACTTCTCCCGCGATCTGCCCGGCGACGTCCGGGTTGTGGTCGTACGCGGCGAGGGGCGGGCCTTCTCCGCCGGTCTCGACCTGTCGGTGGCCGGCGCCGCCGGCCCGGGCTCCTTCGCCGAGCTCGCCACGCTGCCGGAGCAGGAGTGCGCGGACCGGATCGCCGACTTCCAGGCCGGGTTCACCTGGCTGCACCGCCCGGACGTGATCTCCGTCGCCGCCGTGCAGGGGTACGCGATCGGCGCCGGGTTCCAGCTGGCCCTCGCCTGTGACCTGCGGGTGCTCGCCGAGGACGCCGTTCTCTCGATGGCCGAGGTGACCCTGGGGCTGGTGCCCGACCTGGCCGGCACCAAGCGCCTCCTCGACCTGGTCGGCTATTCCCGCGCCCTGGAGATCTGCGCCACCGGCCGCCGGATGGACGCCGCCGAGGCGGACCGGATCGGGCTGGCCACCCTCGTGGTGCCCGCCCCCGAGCTGGACGCCGCGGTGCGGGACCTGGCCGCCGGTCTGCTGGCCAACAACCGCGACGCGATCGTGGAGATCAAGGCGTTGCTCGCCGGCGCCGCCGGGCGTACCCACGCGGAGCAGCAGCGGGCCGAGCGGGAGGCGCAGACCCGCCGACTGCGGGACCTGGCCGGGCGGGGAGAATAGTAAGGACCGTACGGGAAGATCCGGGTTACTCGCGAGGTTGTCGTAGTCGTCGGGAGAATTGACCCGACGGTCCAGGGCGGCTCGACGACCCGGAGGTGACGAGTGTCCAACCCGATGGCCGGTGGCGGCATGGGTGGCTGGAGCATGCTCCGGTCCATGCGTGACCGGGACCAGGTCTCCACCCACCAGCTCAAGCGCGGCACCGCGAAGCGGATTGTCGCGTTTGCCCGGCCGTACCGGCGCGACATCGTCGTCTTCCTGATCACCGTGGTGATCGCCGCGGTGGTCGGGGTGGCCACCCCGCTGCTCGCCGGTGACGTCATCGACGCGATCGCCCGCGGCGGCCCCGACGCGGGCTCGACGGTGGTCCGGCTCGCTCTGATCATCGCCGCGCTGGCCGTCGCCGACGCGCTCTTCTCCCTGGCGCAACGGTGGTATTCGGCCCGGATCGGGGAGGGGATCATCCTCGACCTGCGGACCCGGGTCTACGACCACGTCCAGCGGATGCCGCTGCAGTTCTTCACCCGCACCCAGACCGGTGCGCTGGTCAGCCGGCTCAACAACGACGTGCTCGGCGCCCAGCGGGCGTTCACCTCCACCCTGTCCGGGGTGGTCAGCAACGTCATCCAGCTGGTGCTCACCGCCGGCGCGATGCTCATCCTCTCCTGGCAGATCACCCTGCTGGCGCTGGTGCTGCTGCCGATCTTCATCATCCCGGCCCGCCGGGTCGGCCGGCGGCTCGCCGAGATCACCCGCGAGTCGTACAACCTCGACGCGAAGATGAACGCGACGATGACCGAGCGGTTCGGCGTGGCCGGCGCGCTGCTGGTCAAGCTCTTCGGCTCGCCCGAGGTGGAGGCGGCCCGGTTCGCCGGCCGCGCGGAGCGGGTCCGGGACATCGGCATCCAGTCCGCCATGTACTCGCGGACCTTCTTCGTGGCCATGCTGCTGGTCGCCTCCCTCGCGCAGGCCCTCACCTACGGCCTGGGCGGGTGGCTCGCTGTCACGGGCGCGGTCAGCGCCGGCACCGTGGTCAAGCTCGCGCTGCTGCTCACCCGGCTCTACGGGCCGCTCACCGCGCTGTCCAACGTCCGGGTCGACGTGATGAGCGCGCTGGTCTCCTTCGACCGGGTCTTCGAGGTGCTCGACCTGCGTCCCGGCATCGAGGAGAAGCCCGACGCGGTGCCGGTGCCCCGGGGCAGCGGCCGGGTCGAGTTCCGGGACGTCCGGTTCCGCTACCCGAGCGCCGCCGAGGTGTCCCTGGCCTCGCTCGAGGAGGTCGCCACGCTGGACCGTACGGTCAACGAGCCGGTGCTCAAGGGCGTCTCGTTCGGCGTCGAGCCCGGGCAGATGGTGGCCCTGGTCGGTCCCTCCGGCGCCGGCAAGTCGACGCTGTCCATGCTGATCTCCCGGATCTACGACGTCAGCGACGGTCAGGTGCTGGTCGGCGGCGTCGACGTCCGGGACGCCACCCTCGCCTCGCTGCGCGACGAGATCGGCGTGGTCACCCAGGACTCCCACCTGTTCCACGAGACCATCCGGGAGAACCTGCGGTACGCCAAGCCGGACGCCACCGACGACGAGATCTGGGCCGCCCTGGCCGGCGCACAGGTGGCGGACCTGGTCCGCTCGCTGCCCGACGGGCTCGACACCACGGTCGGGGAGCGCGGCTACCGCTTCTCCGGCGGTGAGAAGCAGCGCATCGCCATCGCCCGGCTGCTGCTCAAGGCCCCGTCGATCGTCATCCTCGACGAGGCCACCGCGCACCTTGACTCGGAGAGCGAGGCGGCCGTGCAGCGGGCGCTGTCCGTGGCGCTGACCGGGCGTACCGCGCTGGTGATCGCGCACCGGCTCTCCACCGTCCGGGACGCCGACCAGATCCTCGTCCTCGACGAGGGGCGGATCGTCGAGCGCGGCCGGCACGAGGAGCTGGTCGCCGTGGGCGGCCTCTACGCCGAGCTCTACCGCACCCAGTTCGCGGTGACCGACTCGCCGGCCCCGTACGCCGAGCCGGACCAGCCGGAGCCGGTGGTCACCACGGTGCCGCTCGGCACGTACGTGGCGCAGGAGGCGCTGCCCCCCGCTGCCGCCAACTAGCCGCTCGCCGCCGCCGCGTGCAGCTCGCCGAAGGCGGCGCCGAGCGTCTCCGGCGTGAAGTGCGCGTTCAACCCGCTGGGGTTGGGCAGCACCCACAGCCGGGCGCCGCCGAGCGGCTCCGGCTGCGGGCCGAAGCCGGCCTTCGGCCGGGCGAACCCGATGCGGTACGCGGTGACCCCGACCACCGCCACCCAGCGCGGCCGGTACCGCCCGACCTTGCCGGCCAGCTCCTCCGCGCCGCGTACCAGCTCCTCGGCGCTCAGCTCGTCGGCGCGGGCGGTGGCCCGGGCCACCATGTTGGTGATGCCCAGCCCGAGGGCGGGCAGCTCGTCCTGCTCGCTCGGGTGCAACTGGCGCGGGGTGAAGCCGCCCCGGTGCAGCGCCGGCCAGAACCGGTTGCCCGGCCGAGCGAAGTGCCAGCCGGTGGCCGCCGACCAGAGGCCCGGGTTGATCCCGACGAAGAGCACGTCCAAGCCGGGCGCGATCACATCCGGCAGCAGCTTTCCGGCCGCCGCCGCGAGCTGTTCCTTCGTCGGTCGGGGAGACGGTCGCGTGGCCGGCGGTTCGGCTGTCCGGCCCGGGCCGTCCCCGTCGGCGCGGGACGCCCCCGCCCGGCTTGCCTCGGCCGTGCCGAACCGGGGCGCCGCCGTTCGGGCCCCGTCCGGCGGGCCAGCCCCGGACCGGCGTCGCCCGGCCGTCACAGGCCGCGCAGCGCGCCGCCGTCGACCGGCACGGTCACCCCGGTCACGTAGCTGGCGGCGGGGGAGAGCAGGAACGCCGCGACCCGGCCGAACTCGGCCGGATCGCCGAGCCGGCGCAGCGGGATGCCGCCCTCCGCCTCGGCGCGGGCCCGCTCCGGGTTGCCGGTGGCCGCCATGAGTTCCTTGTTGCGGTCGGTCATGATCCGTCCGGGTAGCAGCGAGATCACCCGCACCCCGCGCGGCCCGTACTCGTCGGCGATGTCCTTGGCCACGCCGGCCAGACCGGGGCGCAGGCCGTTGGAGATGCCGAGACCGGGTAGCGGGCTCCGCGCCGAGGTGGAGAGGACCAGCGCGATCACGCCTCCGTCGGGGAGCGCGGCGGCGACCTTCCGGGCGGTGCGGACGCTGCCCAGGAAGATCGTCTCGAAGGACTCCCGCCACTGTTCGTCGGTCACCCGGGCGGCGCTGCCCGGGGGTGGCCCGCCCACCGAGATCAGTGCCCCGTCGAGCCGGCCGAACCGCTCGCACGCCAGGGCGACCAACCGCTCCGGGGCGCCGGGGTCGGTCAGGTCGGCAACCAGGCCGATCGCCCGCTCCGGTCCGCCGAGCGCCTCGACCGCTGCGGTCACCCGGTCCGCGGTGCGGGCCGAGATCACCACCCGCGCGCCGTCGGCGACGAGTTGCTCGGCGGTTGCGAAGCCGAGGCCACGGGAGGCGCCGGTCAGCACGTACACCCGGTCGGCGAGTCCGAGATCCATGCGTCCGATCCTGCCGTACCCGGGGACGCCGTGCCAGCGATGGTCAGCGGCGGGCCGGGCGGAGCAGGCGTACCCGACCGGCGAGCTGCACCGCGACGGCGCCGCCGGCCCGGGCGACGGCCGGCAGCCGGCGGGGCCGGGGTGCGGTACGCCCGTCGTAGCGGGTGGTGGCCTCGCGGCTGGCCAGCTCCTCCGCGCCCAGCGCCGGCAGCCGGCCGTGGTCGCGCAGCTCCCGGGCCAGGTCCCAGCCGTCGCGCAGCGATCCGTTGGTCGGGCGGCCCGCGGCCCACCCGGCGAACGTGGCCGACCAGTCGGCGCCGAGGCCGGCGGCGAGCAGCGGCCAGTGCCTGGCCACGTCGCCCGCGCGCTTGCGCAGCAGCGCCCGGCGGGCCGCCGCCACCGGTTCCGGGGCGAACCCGGGCGGCAGCGGACCCCCGGCGACCAGCGCCGCAACCAGCGCGGCCTGCCGCGCGGCCAGGCCGCTGCCGCCGACGGCCGGGGGAGCACCGGACGACGGCGGCCGTCCGGCCGGGGGAGCGGCGGGCGACGGCGCGCCGGCCGGGTCCGCCCCGGCGGTGCGGCCGGCGCCGGAGTCCCGGGTCACGTGACCACCGGGTACCCGGAGGCCGCGGCGAGCGCGTCCAGTTCGGCGCGCAGTTCGGCGGCGGGCGGGTAGTGGCCGTCGCGTTCCAGCAGCAGCGCCGGCGGCCGGCGCCGGGCACACAGCTCACCGACCAGGTCGAGCACCTCGGCGGGGACCGGGTCGGTGTGCGTGTCGTGGTAGAAGCCGCCCTGCTCGGCGCCGCCGGCCACGTGGACGTAGGCGACCCGGTCCAGCGGCAGCCGGTCCAGCAGGGTCAGCGGGTCGCCGCCCCGGTTGCGGGCGTTGGCGTGCACGTTGGCGACGTCGAGCAGCAGTAGCGCCCCGGTGGCGTCGAGGATCTCGGTGAGGAAGTCGGCCTCGTCCAGCTCGTCGTCCGGCCAGTCGAAGAGCGCGGCGATCGGCTCCAGCGCGAGCGGCACCGGCAGCTCGGCCTGCGCTCGCCGGACGTTCGCCACCACTGCGGCGACCGCGTCCCGGCTGCGCGGCAGCGGCAGCAGGTGGCCGGCCTCCAGACCGCCGGCCCGGACGAACGCGATGTGTTCGCTGACCAGGGGCGCGTCCACCGCCGCGGCCACCCCGGCCAGGTGCGCCACCCGGGCCGGGTCGACCGGTTCCGCGCCGCCGAGGGAGAGCCGCACCCCGTGGGGTACGACGGTGACCCCGCGCTCGCGCAGCTCGGCGAGGCCGTCGGGGAGTGGCCCGGCCGGGCTGACCGTCTCGGCCACCACCTCGACGAAGCGCAGCCCGGGCAGGCCGGCCACGAAACCGGCGATCTCGGGTCGCCAGCCGATGCCGATGCCGTAGGGACCGGGACCGGTCGCGGGGTCGGTCGGGGTGGGGGCCGGCGACGGGCCGGTCATCCGCCGCACCCGCCGCCCCCGCCGCAGCCGCCGCCCCCGCAGGAGCTGCCGCCGCCGCACGAGCTGCCACTGCTGCAGGAGCTGCCTGAGCTGCCGGAGCCGCCGCCCGCGCTGATCGCCTGGCGCTGAATCTCGGCCTGGTCGGCGAAGCCCGGATCCATCGCCCAGATGGTGGCGGTGCCGAACAGCGCCACCCCCATCGCCGCGTCCGACGGGCCGTAGGTGGCGTACGCGGGCGCGGCGGAGGGGCGCAGCCAGGTGTGCCGGCGGCGCAGCTCGCGCAGCGCGCGGTCGGCGGCCCGGGTGCGCCAGGGCACCCGGGAGAGCAGCACGAACGCGATGAACAGCGGCACCAGACTGAGCAGGAGGAAGCCCGCCGGCCGGCTGTGGGACAGGCCCACGAAGGCGCGGATCACGCCGACCGCCAGCAGGGCGGCGATCAGCATCGGCCCGCGCCGCAGGGCGGCCCGCCGGTCCGGCCCGAGCGCCAGGCCGCGCTGCTGGAGGCCGTCGCGGAGCTGCTCCAGGGCCCGGGTCACCCACTCGTCGCGGCGCAGCTCGCGGGAGTGCACGCCGCGCGCGGCGGTGTGGAAGATGGCCTGGTCGAGCGGGGTGGCCCCGGCCGGCAGCGAGCCGGCGGTGGTGAGCCGCCGGTCGGGGGTCACCCCGACCACGCCGGCGCGGCGCAGGCCGCCGAGCGCCGTCCAGACCGCCAGCTGGTCGCCCCCGTTGAGGTACGCGACCTGCTGCGGCCCGAGCGGCCCGGTGCCGTCGACCGGTGTGCCGGCCAGGCCGCGGAACCGGTGCACCAGGGTGCCCACGACCAGCACGGCCGCGGCGAGGAGGTACCAGCGCAGGAAGACGGGGCCGGGGATGCCCCAGGTGTCGCCCGGTGCCGCGAGGACCGTCATGTTCTGCTCCTGTCGCGAGGGTTCGCGCCCATTGTGGAGCAGGCCCGCCAGCGGTCATCCGGCCCGTCCGCTCAGTTACCGGACTGAGATCCGGCGCAGCGGTCAGTGGCGGCGGACCGCTTCCTCGACCAGGTCGAGCACCCGGCCCAGGTCGCCGGCGGGGCGGCCCATCGCCAGGTGCAGCACCAGCCCGTCGTACGCCAGCTCCAGGAACTGGGCCAGCACGTCGATCGGCACGTCGTCGCGGAGCACGCCGGCCTCTCGCTGGCGGAGCAGGCGTTCCCGGGTGGCCTCGGCGATCGCCGCGGAGCGTTCCGCCCAGCGCCGGGCGAAGGCCGGGTCGGTACGCAGCCGCCGCGAGACCTCCAGTTGGCTGCCGAGCCAGCCGGTGGTGTCCGGGGAGACAGCCCCGGCCAGCAGGTCCCGCATCACCTGGACCAGACCGTTGCGGGCGACCGTCTCCACCATGACCGCCGCGTCGTCCTCGGCGACGGCGAGGAAGAGCGAGTCCTTGTCGCGGAAGTGGTGGAAGATGGCGCCCCGGGACAGCCCGGTGGCCTCCTCCAGCCGGCGGACGGTGGCGCCCTCGTAGCCGTGCCGGGCGAAACACGCCCGCGCGGCGGCGAGGATCTCCTGCCGGCGCGCGTCGAGTTGGTCCTGACTTACTCTGGGCACGTACCGATCGTCCCAGGTGCCTCGGGCTTACGCAAACCGTACGTACGGCTTGAGACGCGCGTTCGCATGATCGGGCCGGCGCACGAGCCGGTTACCATCGGCCCATGATCGCGCCCGCCCACCCGCTGACCGTGGCCGCCGTGCAGGCCGAGCCGGTCCCCGGCGACGTCGCCGGCAACGCCGCCACCGCCGCCCGCCTCGTCGGCCGGGCCGCCGGCGCCCGGATCGTCGTGCTGCCGGAGCTGTTCCTGCCCGCGTACCACCCGCCGACCCTCGCGGCGGACCCGACCGGCACCGACGTGGCCGCCGACGAGGACGGCCGGGTCGACGATCCGCGGCTCGACCCGCTGCGGCAGGCCGCCCGGGACGGCGGGACGACCGTGGTGGTCGGGGCGGCCGTCCGGCACCCCGACGGGCGGCGCACCATTTCGTCGCTGGTGGTCGACCCGGCCGGCGGCGTGCGGGCGGCGTACGACAAGCAGCAGCTCTGGAGCGGCGAGCGCGAGCTGTTCGAGCCGGGCCGGCGCGGCGCCACCCTCCTGGTCGACGACTGGCGGTTCGGTCTCGGCATCTGCTACGACGGCTGCTTCCCCGAGCACGGCCGGGCCGCGGCCGCCGACGGCGCGCACGGCTACCTCTGTCCGAGCGGCTACCTGGCCGGCTCGGAGCACCGCCGCGATCTCTACTACGCCGCCCGCGCGCTGGACAACACCATGTACGTGGTCTTCGCCAACGCGGTCGACGGCGCCGACCCGTGGCGGTTCAACGGCGGCGCCGCGGTGTACGACCCGGAGGGGCGGCCCCTGGCCCGGGGCGCGGACACCGGCGAGGACGTGCTGGTGGCCACCCTCGACCCGGCCGCGCTGGCAGCCACCCGCGCCGCCCACACCATGCTCGCCGACCGCCCCGCCGACCAGGGACTGCCGCGGGTGACGCTGCGCGCCTGACGATGCGGGGCCGCCGGGATCTGTTGGCCGGACACCTTGGTCCCGTAAGGTCTCCGCGTGCCGTTGCTCCTGCTCGATCTGGACAACACCGTGCTGGACCGCGACGGGCCGTTCCGTGCCTGGGGCGAGCGCTTCCTGGACGGCATCGGCGCGCCGCCGACCGACATCGACTGGCTGGTCTCCGTCGACGCGGACGGGCTGACCGACCGGTGGGACGTCGCGGACGCCATCCGGGACCGGTACGGGCTGCGGATCCCGTCCATCGACCTGGTCGAGGAGCTGCACGACGGGGTGGTGGCACACACCCGGCTGGATCCGCTGGTGGCCTGCGCGCTGCGGATCGCCGACGACGCCGGCTGGGTGCCGGTGGTGGTCACCAACGGCGCGGTACGCCAGCAGGACACGAAGATCCGCCGCACCGGCCTGGACCGCTACGTCGCCGACTGGGTGATCTCCGAGGAGGCCGGGGTCAGCAAGCCCAACCCGGGGATCTTCGCGCTCGCCGCCCAGCGGGCCCGGATGCCGCTGCGCGGCGCCTGGGTGATCGGGGACAGCCCGGAGGCGGACATCGGCGGCGCGACCGCCGTCGGCCTGCCCAGCGTGTGGCTGCACCGCGGCCGCCGCTGGTCGGACACCCGGTTCGCCCCCACCCGCACGGTGGACGGGCTGATCGCCGCGGTGGCCGCCGTGCTGGCCGGCTGAGCGCGGCTGGCCGGCCGGGCCGGCGCCGTCCGCAGGCGCGGGGGTAATTCGGTTGACCCGCCCGCGTCCGGCGGCCAGCATGGGGCCGCGCGAGCGCGCAGCCGGGCGGAGCCCGGTCGAGGAGAGGAGGTCGGTCATGGCCGTCTTTGCAGGGTCGCTCCACCTGCCTCCACCAGCCTCGATCGAAGGATCAACCCACCCGTGCGTGATCACGAATTCCCGGCGCCGCAGCGCCGTGGCCGCGGCAAGAGCCGCTTCGACGACGACGAACCGTACTTCCTGAAGCAGGGCCGGCACGCCGAGCCGGCCCTCGCCGAACCCGACGACGAGCCCGACCCCGAGGACCACTGGTCCTCCTGGGACGAGGCCGTGCACGGGCCCGAACCCCACCCCGCGTGGCTGGTCACCGAGCTGGCCGCCAAGGACACCGAACTCGGGGTGCTGAAGACCGGCAAGGAGGCGGACGTCCACCTGGTCCGCCGGGCCGTACCGGACACCGACCGCTCCTGCCTGCTGGCGGCCAAGCGCTACCGGGACGCCCAGCACCGCCTCTTCCACCGCGACGCCGGCTACCTGGAGGGGCGCCGGGTCCGGCGGTCCCGGGAGAACCGGGCGATGGCCGGGCGCACCGCGTTCGGCCGGCAGATGATCGCCGGGCAGTGGGCGGCCGCCGAGTTCGCCGCCCTGGCCCGGCTCTGGGAGATCGGCGCCGCCTCCGGGCGGATCGCCGTGCCGTACCCGGTGCAGCTGCTCGGGACCGAACTGATGCTGGAGTTCGTCGGGGACGCCGAGGAGGGGCAGGCCGCGCCGCGGCTGGCCCAGCTCCGCCCCGCGGGCGCCGAGCTCAGAGACCTGTGGGAGCAACTGGTCGACGCGCTGGTCGTGCTGGCCCGGGCCGGGTACGCGCACGGCGACCTGTCGCCGTACAACCTGCTGGTGCACCGGGGGCGGCTGGTCATGATCGACCTGCCGCAGGTGGTCGACGTGGTGGCCAACCCGCAGGGCCCGGAGTTCCTGGCCCGGGACGTCCGGGTGGTCGGCACCTGGTTCACCGCCCGAGGCCTGCCCGCCGCGGACACCGACCCCGTCGAGCTGACTGGTCTGCTGCTGCGGGAGGCGGGGATCCGCTGAGCGTCCCCCGTCCCGGGGCGGGTGCCTCCCGCCCCGGGACGCGGGCGCCTGGTCCGTCGGGCCGGCTACCGGCGCGGCCACCGCGCCGCAAGCCGCGCGTCACTGGAGGTAGCGCTCGACCTCCGAGAGCGGGCGCGCGCCCTGGGCGTCCGGGTCTCCGTGCGCCTGGCGGGCCGCCCGGCGGCGGCGCAACAGATCCCAGCACTGGTCGAGAGATTCCTCCAGAGCCCGCAGCCGCTCCCGGGCCGTGTCGTCGGTGCCGGCCTCGTTCTCCTGCGCGGCCGCGCGCAGCCGGTGCTCCTCGTCCACGAGCTCGGAGATCCGGTTCAGGATGGTCTTGTCGTCCATGCCCCGAAGCTTGGCACAGGGGGCGGTGCCGCGCCCGGGTTCTCCTCGCTGCGCGCCGCGGCGCCCCGCCCAACCGCCATGATCAGGTTCGCTTGAG
This sequence comes from Micromonospora sp. MP36, assembly GCF_008119785.1. GTDB lineage: Bacteria > Actinomycetota > Actinomycetes > Mycobacteriales > Micromonosporaceae > Micromonospora. The sequence goes on from NZ_VSFA01000099.1 coordinate 20,641, forward strand.
TCAAGTTCCGGACGCTGCTAGCGTGCGCCGGTGTCGATCGGATGGTCGATCTCGCCATCGGGCACGTGACCGAATGGCCCGTCAGGATGGTGTGATGGGTTCCCGCAGTACGAGTCCCCGGACCAGGGCTGTCGCCCTGCTCGTGTCGCCGGCCGCGCCGCGGTCCCGCGCGGCCCGGGTGCCCGTCCGGGACGGCGTCGACCTGCTCGGCGCCCGGACGCCCGGGGACGCCGGCCGGACCGCAGCGTGTCTCGGGCTGTCGGCGGGCAACGACAGCGCGGACCCGCAGCCGCCTACCCGACAGCGACCACCGCAGGCCCCGACCGTCCCCTGGGGACGGAGCCCGGCGGGTGTGCCGGCGACGGACGCCGGCGGGTCGATCCGGTGCCGCCGGCCCGACCCCGCTCCGCGGGGCGGTCCGTCCACCTCGGACGCCGACCGGGACGACCACGCGACGCGCCCGCCGGCGCCGGCACGCCCGGCGACGAGCGCCGACCGGACCGGCGCGGCGCGGCCGCGCGGCGGGGCGCGCGCGGCGGGCGGCGGGTCGAACACCGCAGACCAGCAGGCGACCTGACGGGACGCCGAACCGGCGTATCCCAGACGAGCACGGCACACCAGCCGGGAAGAAGAGGACGAGTGGCGCAGCAGACGGCTTCGAGCGCGGACCTGACGTGGCTGCTGGATGACCTGGTCGGCCGGGTCAGGCAGACGGAACACGCCGTGGCGCTCTCCACCGACGGCTTGTTGATGGCCGCGTCACGGGGAATGAGCCGGGACGACGGCGAGCACCTGGCGGCGATGGCGGCCGGCATCCAGAGCCTGGCCCGGGGCGCGGGCAAGCGCTTCGGCGGTGGGCAGGTGCAGCAGACCATCATCGAGATGCAGTCGTCGTTCCTCTTCGTCACCGCGGCCGGGCCCAACGCCTGCCTGGCCGTGCTGGCCTCCGAGGACGCCGATGTCGGCCTGATCGCGTACGAGATGGCGATGCTGGTCACCCGGGTGGGCCGGTTCGTCGCCACGCCGACCCGGGAACTGTCCGCCGGGTGACGGATCCCCCGGACGCGAACGGGCCCCTCCCCGCATACGCGGGAAGGGGCCCGTTCCGGGGTTACGACGTTAGCTGGCGATCATGCGACGCAGCACGTACTGCAGGATGCCTCCGTGCCGGTAGTAGTCCGCCTCACCGGGGGTGTCGATCCGGACCACGGCGTCGAACTCCACGCCGGTGTCGGTGGTGACCTTCACCGTACGCGGGGTCTCGCCGTCGTTCAGCGCGGTCACGCCGGCGATGGAGAAGGTCTCCGTGCCGGTGAGCCCCAGCGACTCGGCGGTGGTGTCGACCGGGAACTGCAGCGGCAGCACGCCCATGCCGATCAGGTTCGAGCGGTGGATCCGCTCGTACGACTCGGCGATGACCGCCTTGACGCCGAGCAGCATGGTGCCCTTGGCCGCCCAGTCGCGGGACGATCCGGAGCCGTACTCCTTGCCGGCCAGGATGACCAGCGGGACGCCCGACTCCTGGTAGGCCATGGCGGCGTCGTAGATCGAGGTCTGCTCGCCGGTCAGGTGGTTGACCGTGAACCCGCCCTCGACGCCCGGCACCAGCTGGTTGCGCAGCCGGATGTTGGCGAAGGTGCCCCGGACCATCACCTCGTGGTTGCCTCGGCGGGAGCCGTACGAGTTGAACTCGTGCCGGGCGACGCCGTGCTCGGCCAGGTACTTGCCGGCGGGGGAGTCCGCCTTGATCGAACCGGCCGGGGAGATGTGGTCGGTGGTCACCGAGTCGCCCAGCTTGGCCAGCACCCGGGCACCGGCGATGTCGGAGACCGCCTTCGGGTCCCGCTCCATGCCCTCGAAGTACGGGGGCTTGCGGACGTAGGTGGACTCGCCGTCCCAGGCGAAGGTGTCGCCGGTCGGGGTCGGCAGCGACTGCCACCGCTCGTCGCCGGCGAAGACGTCGGCGTACGCGGAGCTGAAGCCGGTGGCGCCGATCGCCGAGGCGATGACGTCCTGGATCTCGGCGCTGTTCGGCCAGATGTCGCGCAGGAACACCGGGTTGCCCTGGCTGTCCTCGCCGATCGGCTCGTTGGCCAGGTCGATGTCCATCGTGCCGGCGAGCGCGTACGCGACCACCAGCGGCGGGGACGCCAGGTAGTTCATCTTGACGTCCGGGTTGATCCGGCCCTCGAAGTTGCGGTTGCCGGACAGCACCGAGACGACGGCGAGGTCGTTCTCGTTGACCGCGGCGGAGACCTCCTCCGGCAGCGGGCCGGAGTTGCCGATGCAGGTGGTGCAGCCGTAACCGACCAGGTTGAAGCCGAGCTTCTCCAGGTACGGGGTGAGGCCGGCGCGGTCGTAGTAGTCCATGACGACCTTGGAGCCCGGCGCCAGGGTGGTCTTGACCCACGGCTTGCGGGACAGGCCCTTCTCCACCGCGTTGCGGGCCAGCAGCGCGGCGCCGATCATGACCTGCGGGTTGGAGGTGTTGGTGCAGGAGGTGATCGCGGCGATCACCACGGCGCCGTGGTCCAGCTCGTACTCGACGCCGTCGGCGCTGGTCACCCGGATCGGGTTGGTGGCGCGGCCACCGGCACCCGCCGCCGCGGTCTCCAGGTCGCGCGGCTCGTCGGCCGGGTCGCTGAACTCGTTGGCCGGCGGGTCGCTGGCCGGGAAGGACTCGGCGCTGGCCTCGTCGGCCGGGCCGGCGGCGCCGCGGGGCAGCTGCTCGCGCGCCACGCCCGGCTTGAGCTCCTTCTCCACGCCCGCGGCCTCCTCGGCCACGTAGTCGGTCAGCGCGGAGCGGAACAGCGTCTTGGCGCTGCCCAGCGGCACCCGGTCCTGCGGGCGGCGCGGGCCGGCCAGGGACGGCTCGATGGTGCTGAGGTCCAGCTCCAGGCGCTCCGAGTACTCCGGCTCGCGGGCCGGGTCGTGCCACAGGCCCTGCTCCTTGGCGTACGCCTCGACGAGCGCGACCTGCTGCGGGTCGCGGCCGGTCAGCTCCAGGTAGCGCACGGTCTCGGCGTCGATCGGGAAGATCGCGACGGTGGAGCCGTACTCGGGGGACATGTTGCCGATGGTGGCCCGGTTGGCCAGCGGCACGGCGCTCACGCCCGGGCCGTAGAACTCGACGAACTTGCCGACCACGCCGTGCTTGCGCAGCATCTCGGTGATGGTGAGCACCAGGTCGGTGGCGGTGGTGCCGGCCGGCATCTCGCCGGAGAGCTTGAAGCCGACGACCCGCGGGATCAGCATGCTGACCGGCTGGCCGAGCATGGCCGCCTCGGCCTCGATACCGCCGACGCCCCAGCCCAGCACGCCCAGGCCGTTGACCATGGTGGTGTGCGAGTCGGTGCCGACGACCGTGTCCGGGTAGGCCTGGCCGTTGCGCTCCATGACCGTACGGGCCAGGTACTCGATGTTGACCTGGTGCACGATGCCGGTGCCCGGCGGGACGACCTTGAACTCGTTGAACGCGGTCTGGCCCCAGCGGAGGAACTGGTAGCGCTCCTTGTTGCGCTCGTACTCGAGCTCGACGTTGCGCTGGAAGGCGTCCTCGCGGCCGAACAGGTCGGCGATGACGGAGTGGTCGATGACCAGCTCGGCCGGGGCGAGCGGGTTGACCTTGGTGGCGTCGCCGCCGAGGTCACGGACCGCCTCCCGCATGGTGGCCAGGTCCACGACGCAGGGCACGCCGGTGAAGTCCTGCATCAGCACCCGGGCCGGGGTGAACTGGATCTCCACGCTCGGGTCGGCAGTGGGGTCCCAGGCGCCGAGCTGCCGGATGTGGTCGGCGGTGATGTTCGCGCCGTCCTCGGTCCGCAGCAGGTTCTCCAGCAGGATCTTCAAGCTGTAGGGCAGCCGGTCGTGGCCCTCCACCTTGCCGATCTTGAAAATCTCGTAGCTCGCGTCTCCGACGCGTAGCTGGGTCTTCGCACCGAAGGTGTCGAGGCTCGCCACGTCGTACTCCTTCACACCAGCGACCGTGAGTAGTCCTGAGCAGTCTGTCGCACCGGCCGGGGTGGTGCCCTGGTTAGGCGACACTTACCCGCGCCCGGCGCTCAATAAAACCGTACGTCCGTCTTGCTATCCGCGCAACCTCGTGCCAGGGTTCGGGACGAGGAGGTGCCACCATGATCCATCACGTCGCGCTCGCCTGCCCACGGGGCTCCGAGGAGACGTCGCGGGCCTTCTACGTCGGTCTGCTCGGCCTGGTCGAGAAGGCCAAGCCGCCGGCCCTCGCCGCCCGCGGCGGTTGCTGGTTCACCGGGTACGACGCGGAACTGCACCTCGGCGTCGAGGACGAGTTCCAGCCCGCCCGCAAGGCGCATCCGGCCCTGCTCCGCCCCGACCTCGACGCGCTCGCCGCCCGGCTGGCCGCCGCCGGCCACCCGGTGGTCTGGGGCGACGACGAGATCCCCGGCATGCGGCGGTTCCACACCCACGACCCGCACGGCAACCGCCTGGAGTTCCTCGCCCCGGCCGCCTGACCCGGTCCCGGGCCGGGTGGCCCGGTCCGGGGTCCGGTGGCCCGGCCGGGTGGTGGCCGGATGAGCGGACCGCCGCCACCGGGGATCCGAGGGTAGGGTTCGAGGTCGGACCGGGAAGGGGTGGCGCGTGGTCGACGTACAACACTGGCTTTCCGCGCTTCCCCCAGGAGTGGTCTATCTGATCCTCGCCGGGGTGATCGGCGTGGAGAGCATGGGCGTCCCGCTGCCCGGCGAGATCGTGCTGGTCAGCTCCGCACTGCTCGCCGCCACCGGGGTGGTGGAGCCGCACTGGGTGGCCACCGCCGCCGCGTTCGGCGCCATCGTCGGGGACTCCATCGGGTACGCGGTGGGCCGGCGCGGCGGCCGGCCCCTGCTCGAACGGCTGGGCCGGCGCTTCCCCCGGCATCTCGGCCCGGCGCACCTCGCCCGCGCGGAGCAGAGCTTCGCCCGGCACGGCGTCTGGGCGGTCTTCTTCGGCCGGTTCGTGGCCCTGCTGCGGATCCTCGCCGGGCCCCTGGCGGGCGCGCTGCACGTGCCGTACCGCCGGTTCCTCCTGGCGAACGCGGCCGGCGGCCTGGTCTGGGCGTTCGGCACCACGTACCTGCTGTTCACCGTCGGCCGGGCGGCCGAGCACTGGCTCAAGGACATCTCCTGGGCGGGTCTGGTGCTCGCCGTGCTCGCCGGTCTGGCCAGCACCTGGTGGCTGCGGCGCCGGGCCCAGCGGCTGCGGGCGGCGGAGCCGGCCGCCCAGGCCGAGCCGGTGCGGGCCGGTAGCGACCGCTGACTCGAAGACGGCGAACGGGCCGACCCCTGGTGGAGTTCGGCCGTGGCGACGACGAAGGGCCCGACCCCGGGTGGGGTCGGGCCCTTCGTGTTGTTCATCGTGCTCAGGAGGCCGAGTAGCCGCGGGTGGCGATCCAGTCGGCGAGGTTGTCCACGCTGATCCGGTAGGAGGCCATGTTCGGGTTCGCG